>CAWGVH010000004.1:0-253637 GCA_963825995.1 uncultured Chloroflexia bacterium | reverse complement strand
CTGGCATCCCGAGCCGGTACGCCTCTCTGACGGCAACCATAGTCGATGGGTCATGCCATGGTGTTCCCTTGGCGCACTCCGGGAGCATCCGGACCGTGTCGAGCCTGGCGAGCGGGGTCAGGATCGCGAATGGTGCACCATGCCGGATCAGGCGGGCTCGATCGTCTCCTGCGCCCAGTCCTCGTTCGGGGCCACGGCCGCGAGCAGGAGCAGCGGTTCGCCGCCATCAGGGACCCGGATCAGGTGCCTGACGCCCCTCTCGGCGAACAGGAATGACCCAGGGCCGACCTCGCGCTCCGGCTCGTCACCGATCGTGAAAAGCGCCCGGCCGCTGACGATGCTGAAGATCTCCTCGGCGGCAGGGTGAACGTGGCGGACGCTGCTGAACCCGGGCGGCCAGCAAAGCAGGACGACGCGAAGGCCCGCCGTGCCGACCAGACAACGACGCCACGGCAGCTCCCCGGATCCCTGGGCGATCGCCTCAAGGTCCACGATGGCCTGGTTCAACGCCTCAGTCCCAGATACGAATGGCACGTCTGCCTCCCGGTGAACGGTGTGCGCTCGAGAGCGTCAGCCGGCGGCTGGCGCACGAGCGATCGGTGTGGTCATCGCGAGATCCGTGCCGGACGCGCCTAGGCCCCCACCGTGGCCATGGCCTGCTCCAGGCTTCGCTCGATCCGGTCAGCCAGGTCGTCGATGTCGCTATCCTCGGCGATGAGCGGCGGGCAGACCGCGAACCAGTCCGGATCGATCCGCAGGATCAGGCCGTTGTCGAGCGCCGCCATGCGGAGGGCCTCCCCGAGCTTCCGATCGGCCGGATATGGCTCGTTGGTCGTGGCGTCCTGGACCAGCTCGACGGCCAGCAGGACCCCAAGGCCGCGGACCTCGCGGACGACGCCGGTGGACTTGAGGCCCTCCAGCCGGAGACGCATGCGATCGCCGAGCCGGCGTGCCCTGGCCGCGTAGTCGCCCTCGACGAGCTCGTCGAGCGTGGCGATGGCGGCGGCTGCGGCGAGCGGGTTGCCCGCGAAGGTGTGACCGTGCTGGAACTGGACGTTGGAGGCAAGCGGGCCGTAGAAGCAGTCCGCGAGATCCTCCCGAGCCATCATGGCGCCGGCCGGGATCACGCCCGTCGCCAGCCCCTTGCCACCGCAGATGATGTCCGGCGTGACGCCGTAGGTCTGTGCCGCGAACATATCGCCGGTCTTCCCGAAGCCTGTCAGGACCTCGTCGAAGATCAACAGGACGTCGTGTCGCGTGCAGATGTCCCGGATCATCGCGAAGTACTCGGCAGTCGGAGTGACCATCCCACCGGTGTTGCAGACCGGCTCGAGGATCACGCCGGCGATGGTGTCGGGACTCTCGCTGACGATCACGTCCTCGTACAGCTGGGCGCAGAACCGGTTGGTCTCCTCCCACGTGGGAAAGCGGTCACGCAGCTGGATCGGGGACGGGATCTTGAGGTAGCCGGAAGGCTCGGGCTGGAACTTCACCTTGCGATGGGCCCCGCCGCCGGCCGCCATCGCCCCCTGCGTGGAGCCGTGGTAGCTGAGGTAATTCCCGATGAACTTGTGCTTGTCCGGGTGGCCGGTCTGCTTGAAGTACTGACGGGCGAACTTCATCGCCGCTTCGACCGACTCGGACCCCCCGCTGAAACCCTTGATGTAGTTGAGGTTCCCCGGGGTCACGGACGCGAGCTTCTCGATGAAGTCGAGGGCGATGTCCGTGGTCCCATGGAGCGGCGGGGCGAAGGTCATCCTGTCCAGCTGGTGCCGGACGGCCTCGATCACCCGAGGGTGGCGATGACCGAGCACGGCCACGAAGATCCCGCCGATGGCGTCGAAGTATTTCCGCCCGTCCTGGTCCCACACGTAGAGTCCGTCGGCTCGCTCGAAGACGAGCGGCCGGTTGAGGAAATCGGAAGTCTGCTTGAAGTCGATGAACGTGTGGCGGATGAGTCCTTCCTGGCGTGCGTCGATGCCGGCGAGGCCAACCTCCTGTGACGAGGCCCCCATGAGCGGTGCGCCGGGCGGGGGGGTCTGGATCGTCATGGTGTGGAACTCCTCTGGCTGTGGCTGCAGGTACGGGTCACCACGGGGCGCCCTCGTCGGTGTCGGTGGAGAAATCGAAGACGATCTGGTGGCGATAGAGCTGGCCCGGCCGGAGTTCGGTCGTCGGAAAATGCGAGAAGTTCGGGGAGCAGGGGAACTTCTGCGTCTCGAGCGCGAAGCCCGCGTACGCGGCGTACGGCACGCCGCCCTTGCCGATGACGTCCGCCGACAGGTCGCCGGCGGTGTAGAACTGGACACCGGGCTCCGTGGAGCGCAGCCGCATCACGCGCCCCGACACCGGGTCGTGGATGGCAGCCACGTCGATCAGCTCGCCAGGGACACCGCGCAGGACCCAGTTGTGGTCATAGCCGCGCCCCTCCCCCCCTGTGCCGCCGCTGGAGGACGGAACCTCGGCGATCCGCGAGCCGATCGTCTGGCCGTGGCGGAAGTCGAAGGGCGTGCCGGCGACGGACCTGATCTCGCCGGTGGCGAGCAGCTCATCGTCGACGGGCGTGTAGAAGTCGCCCTCGAGGGTCACCTCGTGTCCGAGGACATCGCCCGCGTCGTGACCCGCGAGGTTGAAGTAGGAGTGGTGGACCAGGTTCACGACCGTCGGCGCATCGGTCCGGCACTCCATCGTCACGCGGACCTGCCTCGCGTCGAGCTCGTAGGTGGTGCTGATCTCGAGGGCCCCCGGAAAGCCCATATCGCCGTCGGCCGAGGTCGTCTCGAACCGGATGGTGGTCATCCCCGGGTCGAAGACGGCATCCCAGACCTTGCGGTCGAACCCGTCCCTGCCGCCGTGCTGGTGATTCAGCCCCTCGTTGCAGTCGACCTGGACCTGCCGACCGTGGAAGTCGAAGCGGCCGCGCGCGATGCGGTTCCCATACCGTCCGCACGTCGCCCCGAAGTAGGCATCGGAGGCCGAGTAGCTGGACAACTCGTCGAAACCCAGCACGATGTCGGCGAGGGTTCCGGCACGGTCGGGGACGTGCAGCTCCACGAGGCGTGCCCCGAAGTCGATGAGCCTGGCACGGATGCCACCATCCATGGTGACGGTGTACGCGTGCACGGGCGCGCCATCGATCTCGCCAAAGGGGGATCGGCTGATCACTTGCCCATCCCCATCGTGAGGCCGGCGATCAGCTGGCGCTGGAAGAACAGGTAGATGATGACTGCTGGGAGGAGGCTCAGGATGGATCCGGCCATGATCAGCGTGACCGGGATGGTCCGGGAGCTCTGGAGCGTGGCCAGCCCCACCGTGATCGTGCGGACCTCGGGGTACTGGAGGAACAGCAGGCCGATGAGGAGGTCGCCCCATATCTGGATGAACTGCAGGACGGCCACCGTGACGACCGCCGGGATCGCCAGGGGCATCATGATCGTCCGGTAGATCTGGCCGTAGGTGGCACCGTCCACCAGCGATGCCTCGATGATCTCGTTCGGGATGCCCCGGAAGTACGTCGTCATCAGGAAGGTGGCGAACGGGATCCCGAGGACCGCGTAGACGAGGATCGGGCCCGGGAACTGGTTGATGAGCCCCACGTTGGCGATGTTGACGTATTCGGGGATGATGATCGACTGGACCGGGATCATCATCCCGGCCAGGATCCCGACGAACAGGAGCGGGGCCAGCGGGAACCGAAGCTTGGCGAACGCGAAGCCGGCCATCGTGCTGACGAGCACGATGAGCGCCACCGCAGAGACGGTCACGATCGTTGAGTTGACCATCTGCTGCAGGACGGGCAGCTGGTCGAACAGGGCCGTCCAGCTGTCCAGCGAGAAGCCCTCGCCCGAGAGGTACTGGTCGGGGGAGCGGAACGAGACCACGACCATGTAGACGAACGGGAACAGCATCACGATGCCGACCACCGACAGGATGGTCAGGATGCCGAGGCGCTTCAGGCGACGGGCCAGGGGCACGGATCCTCCTAGGTGCTGGGGTCCCGAAGGAGCCGGAGCTGGATGACGCTGATCCCGAACACGATCACGAACAGGACGACGCCAACGGCGGCCGCATACCCGAACTCACCTTGGGAGAAGGCCGTCTGGTAGACGAAGAACTCGAGCGTGGTCGTCCCGAAGCCAGGCCCGCCCTGCGTCATCACGAAGATGAGGCTGAACAGGGCCGTGAAGCCCGTGATGAGGGTCAGCACGAACGCGAACTGGATGAAGCGCATCAGGAGCGGGATGGTGATGTGGCGGAAGGTCGCCAGGCCACTGGCCCCGTCGCAGCGAGCCGCCTCGTAGACGTCCCGGTCGAGCGTCGCCATCCCGGTGATGAAGATGATGGTGTTCGTGCCGAAGACGGACCAGATGAACGTGATCGCGACGGCGATCATCGCTGACAGCTCGGCCCCGAGCATGTCCGTCTGGACCGGGATCCCCAGTGACGACAGGAGACCGTTGAGCATCCCCCGCTGGGCGAAGAAGCGGACCGCCACGACCCCGATCACGACCCACGAGATGGCGGTCGGCAGGAAGTAGATGGACCGGAAGAAGCGCCAGCCGAACACGTGCTCGTTCAGCAGGAAGGCCACGCCGAGGGGGATGAGGATGGCGAACGGGATCGCGAGCAGGAGGATCACGTTGTTGAGCAGGACCCGCATGAACGTCGGGTCCGTGAACAGCCGCTCGTAGTTGGCAAGCCCGATGAACGTGGAGTTGATGCCGTTCCAGCGGGTCAGGCTGTAGTAGAAGGTCTGGATGATCGGTAGCGCCAGGAGCAGCGCGTAGAGGATCACGGCCGGGATGACGAAGATGACCCCCGCGCGTTGCTCGGAACGCCGCAGCCGACTCGTCTGGCGGGGCGGGATGTGCTTCGCGGCGGCCAGGGCCTCGTCGAAGGCGGCGGCGTCTCTCACGCGGGCGGCTCCATATCGCAGGGAGTCGGGGCCAACGGTCCGCTGGCCCCGACTCTCGCGGCGGTCCTACTCGAGCTGGTTCTTGGACTCGGCCGGAAGACCTTCGAGCGTCTGCTGCATGGACTTCAGGGCGTCGGCCATCGACTGCGAGCCGGCGAACGCCGCGTTGAGCACCTTGGTGCCCACGTCGCTGACCTCGGGCTGAAGCACGTTGTCGATCATCGGGTAGCGCGTGAAGCCCTGGTCCTTGGCGAGCGCCAGGAGGTCCTTGGCCATCCGCTGATCGCTGGAGAAGCCTTCCTTGGTCGGGATGATCCCGTTGTCCGCGATGATCTGCTGGCCTTCATCGGACGCGATGAAGGCAAGGAACGCCGCGGCCTGGGGCTGGTGCCTTGAGTAGGTGGTCATCCCGAAGCCGTCGCCGCCGAACTCGACGACGCCCTTGATCGGCTCGTCGGAGAAGGGTGGGACGAAGACCTGCACCTTGTCGCCCATCTTCTCCTGGAACTCGGCGATGTTCCAGGTCCCTTCCATGGTCATGGCGGCCTCGCCGTTGACGAACTGCGCCACGGAGTCCTGGTTGGTGAGAACGTCCGTGTTCGTGCAGCCCTTGGTGAACAGCGATGCCCACTTGTCGAACTGGGCCTGGACGGCCGGATCGGTCCACGGGATCTCGCCCGTGTACAGCTTCTTCCACTCTTCGGGGGCGAGGTACATCATCAGGTAGCTGACGTCATACCAGGGATAGAAGCCGCCGCCGAGCGCCTGGCCGCCGGTGCCGTACGTGAACGGGGTGATGCCGGCCGCCTTGAGCTGGTCACACGCGGCGAACAGCTCATCCCAAGTCGTGGGGAACGACGTGATGCCGGCCTGGTCGAAGAGCTCCTGGTTGTAGAAGCCGTTGTAGAACTGCAGGTCAAGCGGCACGACCAGGACGCCATCGTCAGCGTTGAAGTTGAGCGACGCGAAGTCGATGCCCTTCATCTTCTTGAGCTCGTCGATCGGGACGAGGTCGTTGAGGGGCTGGAGGTAGTCCTTGTACTTGAGGTCGAAGAGGCCGGTCCACTGGGTGGCGAGGTCGGGCCCCGTCTTCGAGATGGCGGCGGCTTGCAGCAGGTCGAAGTACTGGTCAGCCGGCTGGGAGACGGCCTTGACGGTCACGCCCGGGTTCTTGGCCTCGAACGCCGCGATCAGCGCCTCGGTCGCCGTGGCGTTCGCCTCGGTGCCGTAGTTGTGCCACAGCGTGATCTCGGCCGGCTCCAGCGCCTCGGCCGCGGAGGCGGAGGAGGCAAGTGCTGCTGTCGCCACCGCTGCTGTCAACACCATGAGCGCCACGGATCTCGGGCTTCGGCGGTTCGACGCCTTAGGGCCTGCGTTCCTGGTAAGCAACTGCGCCCTCCACCTTTCTACTGTCCGTACGTACCGAATGACATTCGGCATCGCACCGCAAGCGACGGTAGCCACTCGCAAGACGCACGTCAAACCACACTCCCCGGTAGTTCGCGCGCGGGTTTGACCGGATGGCTATTGTGTCTGGGATGGCAGTCATTGGTTCGGACACGACGAACAACGTGGCGGTTCGCTCACCCAGGCAGGTGGAGTACGAGGTCAAGAAGGTCACGCGCGCCCTGCACCTCATTGAGCTTGTTCGCAGCCGCGAGACGTGACAGCAACCGAGCCGCACGGCGCACCTGCGACCGGCGAGGGGCCAGCACTCGTCGTCCGCGGACCCGGCGACGTCGGGATCGAGCCGCGATCCTGGGCCCCTCCCTCCGGACTGGAAGTGCGCGTCACGCCTCGCCACGTCGGCCTGTGCGGCACGGATCTCGAGATCGTGGGCGGCTCGATGGATCCGGACTACATCCGCTATCCCCTCGTCCTGGGCCATGAGTGGTCCGGCATCGTCGCGGCAGTGGGTGAGCAGGTCACCAGGGTCGTGCCAGGGGATACCGTGGTGGTCGAGGGCATCATCCCGTGCTCCGTCTGCCAGGCGTGTCGTCGGGGTCACACGAACCTGTGCGAGGTCTACGACGAGCTGGGCTTCATGCGGGATGGTGCCGCGGGGCCGAGCGTCACGACGCGCGAGCACCTTGTCCACCGGCTCGATGCCGGGGTACCACTTGAGTCCGGTGCATTGGTCGAGCCTGCATCCGTCGTGCTTCGCGGGCTCTCAGTGATGGACCTCCAGCCCGGAGCCCGCGTCGTCGTCATCGGTGCCGGCACTCTCGGATTGCTCACGGCGCACCTCGTCCGGCTGTGGTCGCCGGCGCGGGTCACGGTGACGGGTCGCCGCGCCGCACAGGGTGAGCTGGCGTACGCGATGGGGGCGGACGAGTACTCGGTGGACCCTCCCGAGCCTCGGTCCTTCGATGTGGCCATCGAGGCGGCTGGAACCATCACGGCCGTCGGCAGCGCGCTCGAAGCGGCCCGACGTGGCGGCCAGGTCCTGCTGCTCGGGATCTGCGGGCACGGCAAGACGGTCCCGCTGAGCCCCGACGACATCGTCAACAACGACCTCCGGCTCCGCGGCAGCTTCGGCTACACAGCCGGCGCCTGGGCACAGGTCGTGGCGCTCCTCAACGTCGGCCGCCTCGACCTGCAGCCCGTGGTCACCCACCGGTTCCGGCTCGACCAGTTCGAGGCCGCGCTCGACGCCCTTGCAGCGCCCACAGAAGCCGCCCGGGGCAAGGTCCTGCTCGAGCCCTGAGCACACCATGACCGGCAAGGCGGAGCGCATCGCCGTTGGCGCTCGCCTCGTTCGTGCCAGGACGCCGCGACCTCTAGCCCGGCTCGTCGTCCCCGGTCGCGTCGGGCGGCGCCGCCATCAACAGGAGGGCGATGACGAGCAGGAAGGCGATGAGGGCCAGCAGCGGCATGCTCACGAAGCCGAACTGGCGGAACCAGACCTGTGTACAGGGGATGCCGATGGTGCAGGCGCCCGTGTCCAGCGCCGGGAACCACTCGAGCAAGTAGTGGTAGGCAGCGATGGCGGCGCCCACGGCGGCCAGCGGGATGGCATAGACGCGAACGCCCAGGTCCCGCCGCCAGGCGGCGATGCCCAGCATGAGCACCAAGGGGTACATGGCGATGCGTTGGTACCAGCACAACGTGCAGGGCTGGTAGTGGGCGAACTCCGAGAAGTAGAGGCTGCCGATCATGGCCAGCAGCGCCGGGATCCAGGCGGCCACGAGGGCAGAGGGGGTGAAGCGCTCGCGCATGCCCTCGAAGCCGAAGCGCACTGGCTCGGAGACGCGCGAGACCACGAACATGATGGCCAGCCAGATGAGCGTGACGATGCCGACGATGGCAGCCACGCCATAGAGCAGGGTGACCGTGGAGACGTCCATCAGGATCCCGGGCTTCGGGCCGTCACGGTCGCGGCGCAGAAGGACGACAGCATCCGCGCATCATGCCGCATGCGCGCGACGCCGTCGCGCCATCCGACCCTGCCGTGGAACGGGCGTTCGGCACGAAGGCGAGGTTCGCTAGCCGGCGAAGGCCGTGGGCAGGACGTCTCCCGCGAGCTCATCACTCGGTCCACCGACCTCGCCTCGGCCGAGGAGCGGCACGTCTCGAAGGCCGATGGTCACGACCACGAGCGCCACCAGGGTCGCCGCGAGGCCGAGCCAGAAGGTGTCACCGATGGCCAACGAGAAGGCCTGGTAGATACCGGCCACGACCTGGTCGACGATGCCCTGCAGGGCTGGCACCTGCGCCAGCTGGTCGGGCAGGCTCACGCCTCCGACCTGGGTCAGGTCGCCGCCCGACGCGGACATGGCCGCCACGGCAGCCGCCTGCTGAGCCGGCACGCCCGCCTCCACGAGCGAGGGCTGCAGCCGGGAGGCGAAGGACTCGGCGAAGATCGTACCCACCACCGCCAGCCCCACCGATCCGCCGATCTGACGAAAGAACACGAGATTGCCGGTCGCCACGCCCAGCCGGCTGAAAGGCACTGACGCCTGGATGACGATGGTGAAGACGGACAGCGTGGGGCCTACCCCCAGGCCCGCGACGAACATCCAGCCCCACAGCACGGGCAGGTCGGTGCGCGCACCCAGGCCCGTGAACAGCAGGATGCCCACGGACATGATGGCCAACGCGCCCGTGACGACCCACTTGAACCTGCCCGTGCGACTGACGAGGGCACCGGAGACGATGGAGCTGAGGATGACGCCGGCAAGCAGCGGCAGGATCCGGAGCCCCGACTCCGTCGGACTGGCGCCCTCCACGAACTGGAACCAGCGGGGCAGGAAGATGACCGCCCCGAAGAAGCCGATGGAGGCCAGGAACGTGGCCATGATGGTCACGGAGTAGTTGCGGTTCCGGAAGAGCTCCAGCGGCACGATCGGCTCCGC
Source organism: uncultured Chloroflexia bacterium (assembly GCA_963825995.1). Classification (GTDB taxonomy): domain Bacteria; phylum Chloroflexota; class Limnocylindria; order Limnocylindrales; family CSP1-4; genus JAFMJV01. The sequence goes on along the minus strand of CAWGVH010000004.1, from coordinate 244,367 downwards.
AGCTCTGGACTCGATGAACAGGAAGACCGGTGTCAGCAGCGCGGCCACGAGCAGAAAGCCGCCGACGGAGACATCGGCCCATTCGGCCGTCTGCTTGTTCGTGAGACCCAGCAGCAGGAAGACGACGGCGACCGCGAACACCACCCCGCCCAGGTAGTCGAGGTCGCGGGTCGCTGGCTCGCCGTGGACCGAGGGCAGGTACCGCCCGATGATGTAGAGCGTGACCGCGCCGATGGGCAGGTTGACGAGGAAGATCCAGTGCCAGCTCAGGTTGTCCGTGAGCCAGCCACCGAGGAGCGGGCCGATGATCGCAGCCGCGCCGAAGACGGCGCCGAAGAGGCCCTGGTAGCGGCCCCGCTCACGCGGCGTGTAGAGGTCGCCGATGATGGCCAGCGAGATCGGGAAGATGGCCCCGGCGCCCACGCCCTGGATGCCTCGGAAGAGGATGAGGCTCTCCATGGACCAGGAGAGGGCACACAGGAACGAGCCCAGCAGGAAGACGCTGACACCGAAGAGCAGCATGAGCCGGCGCCCGTAGATGTCCGAGAGCTTGCCGTAGAAGACCCCCGTGATGGTGGCCGTCAGGAGGTAGCTGGTGATGACCCACGTGTAGAGCTCGTTGGTCCCACGCAGCTCGCCCACGATGCGCGGCAGGGCCACGCCCACGATGGTCTGGTCGAGGGCTGAGAGGAAGACCACCAGCAGGACGCCGAGCAGGATCTCGAGCTTGCGTTGCTGGGGCAGCCCGAGGGCTGGATCGAGCTCGGCTAGGGAGGCTTCAGGGGCGCGGGACTCCACGGGACTCAGATCTCCTTCGGTGACCCGGGGTGATGGTCCGGATCGAACGGGGGTCGTGCGACGATGCTGGCCGGCGGTCGACGTGGGTGGCCCACGCTCAGGCTCCGGCGTCCCACAGTATGCCTGTCTGTCCGATAGAGGCTGGTCCGGCCCTCGTCGGGTAGCAGAACGCCCAGACGATGGGGTCGCCCGGGCGGTCTGGGTCGGTCTGCTCAGGTCGATAGTCGTCGACCCGCGGGGTCAGGCGACGGTCGCGGTCTCCTCGCGCTTCTTGGCCATGCCGGTCCAGAGGAGGCCGGCCCCGCCGATGAGGAAGCCGAGGCCCAGCAGGGCCGTGACGGCCGCCACGCCGAGCGCGAGCTGCAGGCTGGAGTGCGTGGTGGCGCCCACGCCGAGCTCCGCGAAGAGGCCATGGACGGTGCCGTTCCAGGCCTGCTCGCGGGCCGGCCCGTCGAGCGGGTGCGTCCGGTTGAAACCCGTCCAGTAGCGGTTAGCGACGGGGACCTGGTAGACGCCGGCCTGGAAGATGGCGTCCTGACCTGAGGTCGAGGATCCCACTCACCGGGCGCCACGGTCGGCGCGTCGGCGGCCACGGTGCCGTCACCGTCGCCGTCCCACTCGACAGGCTCGGTCAACACCACGGTCTGCGTTCCGGTCAGCGTATGGTGGGCGATGGTGGCCATCTGGTACATGTACTCGGTCGCGGTGTTGGTGACCGGGTCATTCGGGTTCAGGTCACCCTCGTTGACCGGCCACTGCCAGGTGTCCTCCAGGAGGGCCAGGATGGCCGCTGCTTCCTCCGGCGAGCCGCGGTCGATGAGGTCGCCGTCCTCGTTGTACGTCAGGGCGACGTTCTGTGCGGCGCTGAAGCCCTTGAGGGCATCCTGCCCGCCCTGGACCTGCATGTAGGCGTAGCCGGCGGCGACCAATGCCACGATGCCGACGATGATGAGCGCGACTCCGGTGATCCGTAGTCGTGATGCCATGTGTGTCCCTTCCCTGGTCTGTCCGTCGCTCGGGGGAGCCCGATAATCTAAGGCATTATGACTCTCTGTTAGTTGACGGCGCAGTCCAGTCGTCACGTCGATTCGGGATGAGTGGCCTCATCGGCTCATGGTGCGCCGACGGCACGCAGGCGGTGCCATCGCACCGCCGCTGCTGTCGGGCTGGACGGCGGATGGGGAGATAGGAGCGGTGTCGACCTCGCGCTAGCCCTGCGGCTCCGCGTATGGCTGTGCTTCGCCTGGCAGGATCACCCCGGTGAAGGCAAAGGGGGTCTGGCTCCAGTCGACGTTGAGGTAGGCGGTCATGCCTTCGTAGTCGCCTTCGCCGTTGAACACGAGGGTGTGGGCGCCGGGCGCGTCGCCGGGTGCCACCGCTCGGGAGGTCTCGCAAAGCCAGTGGCCGCCGTCGTTGACGATCTCGTAGAGGACCGCGTCACCACCGGAGCTGCTGTCCTCGGCCGGGGGCTCGTAGAGCTGCCACTGGCCGGTGTACGTCGCCTCGCCACCGAGGCGCGCATCGCTGGCCTGCCAGCGATGGACGTTCACGACATCCGTCCCCAGGGACGCGTCCGCGCCGGCTGCCTGGTCGGCCGGCACCTCCCCGAGGCACTCGAGCGTACCTGACACGACGACTGGTTCTGCGGCCGCCGTGGTGTCCTCCGTCTCCTGGGCGGTGGCAACGCTCGCCCCGCCAAGGAGCATGAGGACGGACAACCCGATCAGGGGGTGGAGCAACCTTCGCATGGTCAGCCTCCCGTGGCTCGTGCGCTGGCCTGCCAGTGCGGGGCCTGCTGCGGTCCGAGCGGCCAGTGAGCCCGGAGCACGCCCTCGGGGCCTCTCTTGTAGCGCCAGACTCCGCCCGACGTGGTCATGGCCCAAGGGCCATCGGGGGCGCTTGTCCGGGAGCCATCCGGCATGACCTTGACCAGGTCCCGATACGCCGCCCCGCTGCGCGAGCACCTCCGAAGTGGCGAGCCCGCTCGCGCCCGCAGGCCCTTCCGGCGGGCTCGGGACAGGCATCCGGGAGCCCGTCATCATCAGGTGTGGCGCGGCCGGCCTCGCGGCACGGTCGCCTGTTGAGGGGGAGGTGAGTCGATGAGCGGGCTGCATGGGACGCTCGGCTACCTGACGGTCGTCGCGGCCGTCGTCGTCGCTGTCGCGGCCGTCATCGTCGCCGTCGCGGCCGACGCCACGTCGATCGGCCTCGAACGGGGCTGGGGTCAAGCCTTGGCCCGACTCACGGACATCCTGGCCGCTGTCGTCAGCGTGCTGGTCTTGGCCGCGTTGTTCATCGGCGGACTGCTGCTCATCACGGGCTTGCGGCCGATGTCGCCGGCGCACATCCTTCTCGCCGTCGCGGCCCTGGCGGCCATGCCCGCGGCGGTGGGCGTCGGTCTGTGGCGCGAGCACGGCGCCGGCCGCAGTCCGGCCCGCTACGGCTGGCTGGCCGGGGGCGCCGCGGTCACGGCGGTGTTGGGTCTGCTGCTGGCAGCGTCTGGCTGAAGGGAGGAAGGACATGGGGCGTTCCCGCCGAGTGCTCATCGCGGGTGAGTCGTGGGTCACCCACAGCATCCACCAGAAGGGCTTCGACTCCTTCACGACGACCTCGTACCACGAGGGCGTGGGGCCGCTGCGGACGGCACTCCAAGGGGCTGGCTTCGAGGTCGATCACCTGCCCAATCACCTGGCCGCCGGCGAGTTCCCGGGCACGCCCGGTGAGCTGGCCGAGTATGCCGCGGTCATCCTCAGCGACATCGGCGCCAACACGCTTCTGCTCCACCCGGACACCTTCGACCGGTCGGTGCCCATGCCGGACCGACCTGCCGCCATCCGTGACTACGTGGAGCGCGGCGGCGGCCTGATCATGATCGGTGGCTACCTCACGTTCCAGGGCATCGACGGGCGGGCTCGCTGGGCACGTTCGCCCGTGGAGGCAGCCTTGCCTGTGACCATGCAGCTCACCGACGACCGCGTGGAGGTGCCGTCCGGCGTCGAGCCGGTGGTGCACCTGCCGGACCACCCGATCGTGGCGGGACTGGGCGCGCGGTGGCCGAAGCTGCTCGGCTACAACCGCGTCAGGCCGCGCGATGGAGCGGATCTCGTGGTCGGCGTGGGCGAGGACCCCCTCATCGTGGCCGGCATGCACGGGCAAGGCCGGGCCGTCGCCTTCACATCGGACTGTGGGCCGCACTGGTGCCCGCCACCGTTCATGGAGTGGGAGGGCTACGCCGTCATGTGGTCGCAGCTGGTCGGCTGGGTAGTCGGGGCTTGAGGCACGGGCCCGTGGGCCGCTCGGCGGAGCCGTTCGCTGGGTATTGCATACCACCCCAGTTGCCATTCATGATGCCGTCGTGTCCGGCCACCTGGTCGGCCCATGGGGGGCGAAAGGTGTGAAGGATGCTCAGAGGCGTTCGGATCGGAGTCCTGGCCACGATCATCGGAGCCTGGCTGGCGCTGTCACTGGCGCTGACTGCCAGCGCGGCACCGGTGAGGTTCGGAGCCAAGCTCACCACCGACACACAGCCGCAGCCGGCGCTGTGGTGTGACGAACCCAACGACGTCGACCCCGCATCCCACCTGCACGTGGGTCATGAACGAGGCCTACGGCCGGCCGGCCGGTGGTCACAAGGCCCCCAAGGCGGGCACCATCGGCAAGGTGCGCATCATCTCCTGCACCCCGGGCACGTTCCGCGTGCAGGTCGTCCGCCAGGTGCCCGGCACGGACACCTTCCGCGCCGTCACGCAACGGGCCGGTCATCAACTACCAGGGCGATCCGCAGGGCTGCGGAGACGAGGACGACTTCGTCTACCAGGTCGAATCGATCGGCACCAACTTCAGCGTCGACAAGGGTGACCGCATCGCCATCCGGGCCCAGCAGACCGGGGCCCTGCGCTGCGGGAGCGGCGGCGATCACACCCTGCAGTTCGACCCGCCGCTCGGCGATCGGTGGAGCGGCCAGGACAGCCACCGACGACGAAGGCTGCTTCCTGCTCGTGGAGTGGCAGTACAAGCCCTGAGCATCTCGGAGGTCGCGGCGCGAGTCCGTCGCGACCTCCAGCCTGACCGGTGCCGGCGGCCCCGGAGGACTAGCGTCCGTCTTCACGTCGGGGTCGGATGCCATTCCCAGCGCGCCGGCGATGGCGGCAAGCGCCTGGCGCTCCTTGTCGTTGACGGCCACGCCGCCCCTGCCCAGGAAGCCCTGATCCTCCTTGCCGGCCCCTGCGACCTCGACGGCGATGCTCATCAGCCAGCCCTTGTAGGCGGCAGCTTCCGCGGGATCCACGCGGACGTCCAGTAGGGCGGTGACGCCTCGCAGGGTCTCCATGGCTTGGGCAAGCGCATCCGGTGCCTTGGCCACCTTGACGAAGTCAGGGAAGGCCTGCTCCGCGTTGGCTTGTTCCTGCAGCCACGCGATGACCGACGTGATGAGCGGGAATCGCACGTAGTCGTCGCGCCGGTCGAGGATGAACGAGGCGGCCGCGAAGCCTTCGCTGACCGTCTCCTCCTCCCGACCCGGGCTCGCCGCCGAGACGGCGACCGCGGCCGCCAGGAGGCTGCGACGCAGCAGGACTTGCTCGTCCTGGGTGAAATCGCCGTACACCAGCATGCTCGTCTCCCCGTACTGACCACTCGATGCCGTTCGAAACCGTTCGACGCCGTCGTGCAAGGGTACCCTCGTGGGGCCGCGCACCTCTCCCGGTCCTCGGCGCCGAGCTCGACCTGAGAACTGGCAGCACGAGGAGTCCGACGCATGGTCCCAGCCACCGTGAACGCCCCGACCATCCTCATCGTCGGCGGTGTGGCAGGTGGCGCCTCAGCGGCCACGCGCGCCCGCCGCATGAACGAGCGGGCCCGCATCGTCATCCTCGAGAAGGACGCCTACGTGTCCTTCGCCAACTGCGGCTTGCCCTATTACCTGGGTGGCGAGATCACCGACCGCGAGCGCCTCCTCATCGCCAAACCGGCGCTCTTCGAGCGTCGCTTCCGGATCGAAGTGCGCACTCGCCACGAGGTCATGTCCATCGACCGTGCCGCCCGCACCATCAGCGTGCAGGACCTCGAGGCCGGCCGCCGCTACGAGGAGCATTACGACAAGCTCATCCTCGCCCCTGGCGCCAGCCCGCTCGTGCCGTCCATCCCAGGCACCGCGGCCCGGGGCGTCTTCACGCTGCGCACGCTGGACGATGCCGACCGCATCGCGGAGGCCATGCCCCGCGTGCGACGCGCCGTCGTCATAGGCGGCGGCTACGTGGGCCTGGAGACCGCCGAGCAGTTCCATCGCCGCGGGCTCGAGGTGGCGCTGGTGGAGATGCAGTCGCAGGTCATGCCACTGTTGGACCGCGAGATGGCTGAGCCGCTGCACCGCCAGCTCGAGTATCACGGCTTGCGCCTGGAGCTGGGACGCGGCCTGGCGGCCATCGAAGAGCAGGACGGAACAGTCGCCGGCGTCAGCCTCTCCGACGGCACGCACCTGCCGGCCGACCTCGTCCTGCTGGGTGTGGGCGTGCGACCCAACATCGGCCTGGCCCGGGACGCCGGATTGGCCATCGGGGCCAGCGGCGGCATCGCCACGGACGATTGGATGCGCACCTCCGACCCGGACATCTACGCCGTCGGCGACGCCGCCGAGTATGCCTTCGGGGTGAGCGGGACACGCATGCGGCTGCCACTGGCCGGTCCCGCCAACCGCACGGGCCGCCTGGCCGGCGAGCATGCCGCGACCGGCACGTCGCGACGGGCGCCGGCGGCGTGGGGCACGTCCGTGATGCGCTGCTTCGGTTGCTCAGCCGGCCTCACGGGCCTCTCCCTGCGGTCCGCGCTGGCTCTCGGCTTCGAGGCGCGGGCCGTGCACGTGGTCGCGAACCACCACGCCAGCTACTACCCCGGGGCGCAGACGTTGGTCCTGAAGCTCGTCTACGAGGCTGGCAGCGGACGCGTGCTGGGGGTCCAGGCCGTGGGTGGCGCGGGCGTGGACAAACGCCTCGACGTGGCGGCCACGCTGCTCCACTTCCGAGGCACGATCCACGACCTCGCCGAGCTCGACCTGGCCTATGCGCCACCCTTCGGCTCGGCTAAGGATCCCCTGCACATGGCCGCCTTCACGGCTCAGAACGACCTCGACGGCCTGGCGCCGGTCATCGCCCCGGATGCCGACCTGTCCGCCTACCAGGTCGTCGACGTGCGCGAGGCGCGCGAGGTGCGGACGCTGCCCATCGCCGGCGCGTCGCAGGCGGTGAACATCCCGCTCAACGCGCTGCGTGAGCGGCTCGGCGAGCTGGACCCTGACCAGCCGACCGTCGTCGCGTGTCGCTCCGGGATGCGTTCCTACCTGGGCACCCGCATCCTGGCCCAGCACGGCTTCCGGGAGGTCTACAACCTCTCTGGCGCGGTGGCCATGCGCGATTTCGCGCTGAACAGGCGGCCCCCAGCCATCCTGGCCACGGCTACCGGCCTGCCCGCCCCGGACGCCATCATGATCGACTGACCTGGTCGACAGGCGGGCAGGCGCCTCAGGGATGCTCATGCCGATCTCGGGCACGACCACGACCTGCGACCTCGCGACCTGACTACCATTGGGCGCATGACGACGATCCAGGTCACGTGCGCGGGCAGCGCGGTCTTCGACATCCTGGCCAAGACCTCGGCGGACAGCCTGCCCATCGGTGTGCTGGGCCTGGTCGACTCGTTCTCGACCGCGGAGGGTGGTCCGGCCCTGCGCACGGGCCGGGTGTTGGCCGGCATGGGCGTCGAGTCGAGGCTCATCATCCCGGCCGGTGACGACATCTTCGGGCAGTCGTTCCGCCGGACGGTACCGGCGCCGCACTTGCGCGTGGACTGGATCGACTCACCGCACCCCACGTCCACCTCGATGGTCCTCGTCGATCGTGCGGGGGAGCGCACGATGCTGCACAACATCGGGGCCGATGCGTCGGTCACGGCCGAGGCCATCGAGGCGCGCATGGAGGGTCCCTTCCTGCACGTCGGCGGTGCCCTCGTGCTGCCCGGGCTGGACGATCCGGACGGCGCCCCGATGGCCGGGCTCTTCCGGCGGGCACGGGCGCAGGGCATCCACACCAGCTTGGACGTGGTGCACGACTCCACGGCGCGCTGGCAGCGCGTCCTGCCGTCGTTGCCGCATCTCGACCTCTTCATCCCCAGTCGCATCGAGGCGGCCGAGATCACCGGGGTCGGCGATCCGGCGGCTGCGGCGGCCGCGCTGCGGGAGCGCGGCGTGCGCTTCGCCATCGTGACCGACGGTCCGCGGGGCGCGTGGGTGGACCACGATGACTTCGTGGGCCACATCCCGGCCTTCCACGTGGACACCATCGACACGACCGGCGCCGGTGACGCCTTCACGGGCGGCGTGCTCGTGGGGCTCATCCATGGGCTGGGGGCGGAGGACGCTGCGAAGCTCGGGGCGGCCATCGGAGCCCTGGCCACGACGACCATCGGGACCTTCGCGGGACCCGAAGACAAGGGGCTGCCTTGGCGCATGGCCGGCCTCGGGTCGGCCGCTCCGGTTGGACGGGCCCCCGAGGCATCCAGTCCGGCGGCGCGGGGCTCCGAGGCCCCCGACCGATGACCACGATCTCACCCGGGGATGCCGGCCAGCCCATCCCGGACACGATGCGGGCAGCCGTGCTGGATGGCACGGGCGTCGGCCACTTGGTCGTGCGCGCGGTCCCGGTGCCGCGACCGGGTCCCGGCCAGCTCCTCTGCCGGGTGGACGCGGCGGGCATCTGCACGTCGGTCAACAAGCTCCTCGATCAGGGCCCTGAGCATCCGCTCATGCACGGCTGGGACCCGGCCGTACACCCCGTCATCGTCGGTGACGAGGGTGTCGTCACCCTCGTGGAGGTGGGTGCGGGCCTTCGCGGCCAGTTCGAGCCGGGCATGCGCATGGCGGTCCAGCCGGCCGTGGACATCGCCCCCATCCAGCACCGCGAGCGCTATCGCGACCATGGTCGCGGAGTGGCCAAGATCGCGGTCGGCTACACGCTGCCGGGCCTCCTTGCCGAGTACATGCTCATCGGAGAGGAGGTGCTGGCTGCCGGCTGTCTCCTGCCGCTCCCGGACGACGACGTGCCGGCCGCGCACGCCGCCATCGCCGAGCCCATCTCCTGCATCATCTCTTCGCACGCCCATCACGTGCACCTGACCCAGCCCGACCGCACGCAGCCGCGCGTCGCGAGCAGCGGCCTGCTGACGGGCGGGATCACGGTCGTCATCGGCGCCGGACCCATGGGTCGCATCCACGTCGACCTCGCCCTCGCTGCCCGACCGCGGGTCATCATCGCCACGGCCCGACGCGACGACCGGCTCGACTGGCTGCGCCGCACATTCGGCGAGCGCGCCCGGCAGCTGGGCGTCCACCTGGAGCTCGTCGACACGTCACAGGCCGACCTGGCCGCCGTCGTGGAGCGCCTTAGCATGGGGCATGGCGCCGACGACATCATCGTCACCGCCGCCGACCGCGAGGTCGTCGAAGCCGCACAGCACTACCTGGCGCGCTACGGCGTGCTGGACCTCTTCGCGGGCCTGGCGCCCGGCAGCGAGTACGTCGCCATCGACGCGCGGTTCGTGCACTACCAGGAGGTCAACATCACGGGCTCGTCAGGTGGCGGTCCCTGGGACATCCTCGAGACGCTGCGGCTCATGACCGAGGCCCAGATCGACGCGGGCGCCCACATCGCACACATCGGCGATCTCGAGCATGCCCCCGTGCTGCTGCGCATGGCTCGGCAGCACGAGGTAGCCGGCAAGGCCGTGGTGTACCCCCATCGGCGCAGCCAGGCCATCGCCACGGTCCCACGCTGGGATGGCGAGGACGAGCGGCGCTACCTCGCTGCCGGATGAGGTCATGACCTTCAGCGGGCCGCGGCGCTTCGTCGGCCTGGGCTTCGGGCCCATCCAGGCCGGCCTCTTCGTCTATGAGGCGCAGCGGACTGGTGCCTATGCCCCGCCGCTCGTCGTGGACGTGCGGGCCGACCTGGTGGCCGGCCTGCGCGCCGGAGCCGGCCGCTTCGTCGTCAACATCGCCCATGCTGACGGCATCGAGGTCGCCGCGATCGGTCCGGTGTCCATCGCCGACTCGACCGTGGAGGAGGAACGGGCCGCCGTCGTCAGCGCTGTCGCTGCCGCCGACGAGCTGGCCACGGCCCTGCCCAGCATCGCTCTCTATCGCACCGCCGCGCCCTGGAGCCCGCACCGACTCATCGCCGACGCGTTGCGCCGCCGTACCGCTGAGCACCCCCTCATCGTGTTCTGTGCTGAGAACCACCGCGAGGCGGCGGCCCGACTCAAGGAGACCGTGCTCGAGGTGCTGGACCCGGCCGAGCGCGTCACCGTCATCGCTCGTGCGTGCTTCGTGGACACGGTCATCGGCAAGATGAGCGGAGTCATCGATGACCCCGCCGAGATCGCGGCGCTGGGCCTGACGACGATCACGCCGAGACTCCCGCAGGCCTTCCTCGTCGAGGCCTTCGACCGCATCCTCGTCTCACGCGTCGATCCGGGTGGCGGTCGCGGGGCACTCCACCCGTTCATCCCTGTGCTGCGCGAGGTGGATGACCTGGCCCCCTTCGAGGCCGCCAAGCTGCTGGGACACAACGCCACCCATGCCCTGGCCGGCTTTCTCGGCACGCTGCTGGACCTGGACCGGGTGGCGGACCTCGAGCAGGTACCGGGCGCGATGGCCTTCCTGCGCGCGGCGTTCCTGGAGGAGTCGGGGCGGACGCTCCAGGCGCGGTTCACCGGGAGCGACCCGCTCTTCACAGCCGACGGCTACGCGGCCTTCGCCGACGACCTCCTTGCCCGCATGGTCAACCCGCACCTCGCCGACACCATCGAGCGGGCATCTCGCGACCCACGTCGCAAGCTTGGCTGGGATGACCGGCTCGTGGGCCTCATCCGGCTCGGGCTGGCCGAGGGCGTACCGACGCCGCGCTACGCCATGGGCGTGGCCGCTGGCTTGGAGATCCTGCGTCGAGAGCTGGACGCCACCCGCAGGGACGCCGCAGGGCGGGAGACCGCCGCGCTGCTCTGGGACTGCTGGCAGGACGAGGTGGATGCCGCCGAGGCGGCGGCGGTCATCACGGCCGTCGACGAGGGCGACGACTGGCTGGACCGCTGGCGGGTCGGCGGCTTCGCCGCATTGCCCGCGGCGGGTGCTGCGGCCACGTAGGCTGTGCTCGTGTCTGGCTCCACGCACGACATCGTCGCCGTCATCCCCGCCTTCCAGGCGGCTCGGACGCTCACCGCGGTGGTGGAGGCGACCGCCCGCCACCTGCCGGTGCTCGTCGTCGACGATGGTTCGACGGACGAGACGGCAGCCGTGGCCGAGGCGGCCGGCGCGGACGTCCTGCGCCAGCTGCCCAACCAGGGCAAGGGTGCCGCGCTGCGCGCCGGCTTCCAGCGAGCGTTGGAGGCCGGCTCGACGGCGGTGGTCACGCTCGATGCCGACGGTCAGCACGACCCGACCCGCATCCCGGCCTTCCTGGAAGCCTGGCGCCGCCGCCAAGCGCCGCTCATCATCGGGCAGCGGGACTTCAGCCAGATGCCCCTGAGCCGGCGCCTGGCCAACAACCTGGGCACGTGGACGTTCTCCTGGGCCGTGGGCCGCCGCATCCCTGACAACCAGTCGGGCTACCGCCTCATCGCCTGCCCGCTCCTGCCACGGCTCCTCGAGAGCCAGGAGGCCGGCTTCGAGTTCGAGGTCGAGATGATCACGCTGGCCATCCGGGCGGGCCTGGCCATCGACTGGGTGCCCATCCCCACCATCTACGCGGATCAGGGCAGCCACATCCGTCCGCTCGCCCACGTCACCAACTTCCTCCGGGTGGCCTGGGACGCGCGCCGCTCGGTGGGCCGCCCGATCGATCCGGCCGACGAGGCGGTCCAGTGATGCACTAGGCTCAGCCGACATGGTCAGGATGCCGAGAAGACGCCGCCAGCGACCCCTGGGTGTCGCGGTCATCGCTGTCTTCCTGGTGCTCGATGCCGTCGTGGCATTCGCCACGCTCATCGCGGACTCCCCGCTCATGACGCGAACCAACACCCTGCTCGAGATCAACGAGGCGATGCCGGCCGTCGTCTTCGCGGTGGCTGTCCTGCGCCTGATCGCTGCCGTCGGTCTCTGGCTGGGTTGGCGACGAGCGTGGCCGCTCACGATGCTCCTGGTGGGCACCGGCCTGCTCTTCTCCCTGTACCTCTACGCTCTCGGAGACCCTCCGTATGCTCGACTGGCCATCGACATCGTCATCGCCTTCTACCTGAACCAGGGCATCGTCCGCGACTACTTCGAGGGTCGACCAGGACTGGCCTCGGTCGACCCAGGTCTGCCTGGTGCGCTGCGGTCCCATGACCAGAACCCAGATGAGAGCGACGACGCCGGGACGCGTTCGTGATGGCCGAGCCGTTCTCCGATGTCGACCTGCTGCGGGCCTTCGAGCCTGTCGTTCGCTACACGAATGGTGAGCTCTTCTTCCCCACCGGCGTGGAGCATTACCTGGCCGAGTGTGACCTGCTCGTGGGCCCCTCGGAGCGTGAGCGGCGCGTCCTCGTCCCGCAGGGCGAGCTGACGCCAGCATCGCTGGCCACCTTCATCGCGCCGCCCGGCGAGAGCCTCTACCTGCGGCTCGTCCAGAAGCCGCTCAACGGCCTCGAGCTGCGTCGCTGGCGCAGCCGGCCGGACAGGGTCACCTTCAGTGCGCCTGGGCGCCTGGCCCGCGTCGGGCTCTTCGCTCGGCTCCTGGACGCCGGCTTCACGGCTTCGCTTCTGCTGCGCGGCTCGGTGCCCGGCGGCACGGCCGCAGCAGCGCAGATCAAGTACGCCGGTGCACGCGAGTCCGATCCTCGCTACGTCTACCACGGCCGCGTCGTCCGAGAGAACGGCTGGACGTGCCTGCACTACCTCTACTTCTACTTCATGAACGACTACCGCTCCACGTTCAACGGCGTCAACGACCACGAGGCCGACTGGGAGCAGGTCTTCATCTACCTCGAGGAGACACCGGAGGGACCGGTGCCGGTCTGGATCGCGGCCGCCGCGCACGACTACAGCGGCGACGAACTGCGCCGACGCTGGGACGACCCGACGCTCGCGAAGATCGGCGACCACGTCGTCATCAACGCCGGAGCCGGCTCGCACGCCTCGTACTTCGAGCGCGGCGAGTACCTCACGCAGGTGCCCATCCCGGCGCTCCGGGGACTGGGCAGCTTCCTCGACGTGCTGCGCGAGTTCTGGCGCGACACGCTGCGGCAGCCCGACCCGGGTGACCTGCGAGCGAAGCTCTCGAGCGCCCTCTCCGTGCCCTTCGTCGACTACGCACGCGGCGACGGCAAGGCCATCGGGCCGGACCAGGCGGAGGGCTGGTCGGCGGTGCCCATCGATGACGCGACCGACTGGGTCGATGGCTACCGCGGGCTGTTCGGCCTCGACACGTATGACCGGTTCGCCGGCGAGCGCGCACCGGCCGGGCCCAAGTACAACCGCTCCGGCACGGTGCGCCAGTCCTGGAACGATCCGCTCGGCTTCGCCGGCCTGGGCAAGATGGCTCCGCCCTCCCGACAGCCCGAGGAGATCGGCGAGCGCATCGTTGCCCTGGAGGCGGAAGCCTCGGCGGTCGCGGCCGACGTGGACCGCCTCACCTCCGAGCTGCCCGGGCTGACGTTGGAGGTGCAGGCCCTGTCGGAGTCGGGTTCCACCGCGGCGTTGCTCGAGGCTCGGGCCCTGGAGCTGGCGGCCGGTGAGAGGGAGCTGGCCCGGTTCAAGGCGAGGCAGGCGGCCATCCGGGACACCGTGGCATCGCTGCGCCGCGAACGGGCCGCCATCGTGGCCGGCGAGCTGGGTGATCCACAGCGCCATCTCCAGCATCCGCACCGCCCGGTACCGCCAGAGGAGACCCGTTACAACGTCATCGTCGAGGTCTGGTCGGCCATCAGCGTGGGGGTCCTGCTCCTGCTCGTCGCCGGGCTCGTCTTCTTCCACCTGGTGCCCTGGTGGGGCGCGCTCATGGTGGGCGTCGTGGGCTACATCCTCATCGAGTCAGCCCTGCGCCGCCGCCTGACCCTGCTGCTGCTGCGCCTCGTGCTGGTGCTGGCCATCGTCGCTGCGGTCATCCTCGTCTTCGACTTCCGGCTCGAGCTCATCCTGGCCGCCGTGGCCGGCCTGGCGCTCCTCGTGGTGGCCGACAACGTCCGCGAGGTGTCGGGGCGCTAGACCGGCGCGAGGGTCGGCACCAGCACCCGGAGACCGTCCGGCAACACCTTGGCTGCCAGGCTGCCCTCGCCGACGTAGTCACCATCCACCTGCAGGGGCTCGGGGCGATCCGCCTCGACGACGATCTGGCGCCCGCGGATCCGCAGGCTGTCCGAGCCGGCTCCGCCACCCAGCGAGGTGCGCCGCAGCTGGTCCACGAGGCCCTTCATGCCGTGGATGGGCCCACGTGCGCCGACGACGATGAGGTCTAGCAGGCCATCGTCAGGCTGGAGCGGCATGCGCAGATCCAGGACCCCCGGCACGAGCTGGCCCATGTTGCCCACCATGGCGACGGAGGCGTCGGTCTCGAAGACCTCGCCATCGACCGTGAAGCGGTAGGGCACGACTCCGATGGTCGCTGCCAGCTTGATGGCCTGGACGAAGTAGGCGGCCTTGCCGATGCGCTGCTTCCAGTCACTTGGCGTCGTGGCCATGAGGCGAGCATCGAAGCCGGCGCCGCAGCCGATGGTGAAGACGCCCTGCCGTTCAGGGGCATCCACGAGACGGAGCGTGACCTCGCCCAGGTCGATGGTCCGTGGCTGCGCCTCCACCAGGACGGCGGCAGCCGACCGGGCCGCCAGCGGCAGGCCCAGCACCGCCGCCAGCTGGTTGCCGGTCCCGGCTGCGACGATGCCCAGTGGTACGCCCGAACGGAGCAGCAACTCGGCGATGTCCCGCAGCGTGCCGTCGCCTCCCACGCCGACCACGGACGCGACCCCCTGGGCGAGGGCAGCCTCCACCGCGGGGCGTGTGTCAGCCTCGGCGTTCGTGACCACGATGCGTGGAGTGACGCCATCCCGGCGGGCCAGCGCTCGCTCGACATCGGCGATGACGGCCGACCGTGTCGCCGCGTCGCGCACCTGAGAGGCGTTTGGGTTGATGATGACCAGGCTGCCCCATCCACCGACCGACCGTTCAGGCCGGGGGTGGGCTGTCTCAGCGGCGCTGCTTTCCATCTCCGACACAGGGTAACCGGCGCCGTTCAGGTTCCGGGACGGCGTCGCTCAGGCGGCGCCCCAGAGGGCGTCGACCGAGAGGTAGCGCTCGCCGCTGTCGTAGTCGAAGGTCAGCACCCGCGAGCCATCGGGGATCTGGGGGCGCAGCTGGGCCACGGCCGCCAGCGAGGCGCCCGATGAGACGCCGATAAGGACGCCTTCCTCCCGTGCTGAGCGGCGCGCATAGGCCATGGCATCATCCGGCGCCACCTGCACGATGCCATCCAGCAGCTCCGGCCGCATGACGTCCGGGATGAAGCCGGCGCCGATGCCCTGGATGGGGTGCGGGCTGTGGGTGCCGCCGGAGAGCACTGGCGAGAGCGTCGGCTCGACGGCGTAGACCCTCAGTGTCGGCCACCGCTCCTTGAGCACCTCGGCGCAGCCGGTGATGTGGCCGCCGGTGCCGACACCGGTGACGAGGAAGTCGAGCTGCTCCGGGAAGTCGTCCAGGATCTCCTGGGCCGTCGTGCTACGGTGCACGGCCGGGTTGGCCGGGTTGGCGAACTGCGAGGCGATCCAGGCGCCCGGCGTCTCCGCGGCGATCTCCGCGGCGCGAGCCATGGCGCCCTTCATGCCCAGCTCGCGCGGGGTCAGGTCGAACTCCGCACCGTAGGCAGCCATGAGCTTGCGTCGCTCGATGGAGAACGACTCGGGCATGACCAGGATGAGGCGGTAGCCCTTGACGGCGGCCACCATGGCGAGGCCGATGCCGGTGTTGCCGGAGGTCGGTTCGACGATGACCGAATCCGGTCCCAGCACGCCGCGGGCCTCGGCGTCCTCCACCATCGACAGGGCGATGCGGTCCTTGATGGAGCCGCCAGGGTTGGCGCGCTCGAGCTTGGACCAGACGCTGATGGCGGGGTCATAGAGATGCCGGATGCGGACATGCGGGGTGCGGCCGATGGTCTCGAGGATGCTATCGAAGGGCATGGGGGCTCCTGAGCTGTCGTGGGGGCCGATGGACGACCGGGTGCTCTAGATCACGAAGTCGGCGCCGTCAAAATCGTCCTTCTGGCGACGGACCCGATGGCTGCTGGTCTGGTAGACCAGCGAGCCGGGCGCCACGCTCGTGGTCAGGAAGACGTTGCCGCCGATGACGCTGTCGGCGCCGATGACGGTGTCACCACCCAGCACGGTGGCGTTGGCATAGATGACGACCCTGTCGCCGATGGTGGGATGGCGCTTGGTGCCCGCGAACGTCTTGGCGACCGACAGCGCGCCCAGCGTGACGCCCTGGTAGAGCTTCACGTCGTCACCGATGACGGCCGTCTCGCCGACCACCACGCCGGTCCCGTGGTCGATGCAGAAGCGTCGGCCGATGGTGGCTCCGGGATGGATGTCGATGCCCGACCGGGAATGGGCGACTTCGGCCATGAGGCGCGGCACGAGCGGCACGCCGAGAGCGTGGATGGCATGGGCGATGCGGTGCGTGGCGATGGCCAGGAAGCCCGGATAAGCGGCGATGACTTCGTCGAGCGACTCGGCAGCAGGATCACCGCCCAGGATGGCCGCGGCATCCTCCAGGCTGCGCTCGTGCACGTCCGGCAAGGCGGCCACGAAACCGTCCATGACGCACTCGACGTCCGCCTCGACGACCATCGCAGAGGGGCCCGGCGTCTCGGTGCCCGCGAGGATCGGCCAGGCGATGCGGCCGAGCTCGTCCCTGGCGCGCAGCAGGCGCGTCGCCGCGTCGCGTGCGCTCAAGGGCGGCTCGCTGGAGAGTTGTGGGAAGAGGACACCGATGAGCTCGTCCGTGAACGCGGCGACGTCCCGCTTGACCGGGAAACCGTGGCCCACGAGGCTGATGCGTTCCGCCAGGCGAGCGGCTTCCTCGCGCCACGGGGCAGGGGCGGTCGAGGCCTCCGATCGTGCGGAGGCGTTCACGGTGCGTCGGCCCTGGTGGGTCGTGCCCCCTCGGTCAGCATCGGGTCCTCCCTGCCTTCGGTCCGGTCTTCGGGCCGCCTGACCCTGCCGAACGCATCCGGCCTGGCCACGCCGGACCAGGGCGACCGGCTCCCCGCAGGTTTGACGCTACGCGAGCCAGGGCTGCCTGTCCAATCGATTGATATGGTCGTCGTGATCGGTCGTGGTGATCACGCCTCCGCCCCGGACGTGGCGGCCGAAGCGGCCGGGGGCAGGCTGGCCGCGAGGTCCAGCAGGCTCGACGCGAGCTCGACTGGGCGCTGCGCGTGGATGTCGTGGTCGGCGCCGTCGAACCAGCGGGCTGCGCCGTGCCGCATCTCCGCGACGGCAGCTGTCACGCGGTGCTCACGGGTCACCGCACGAGCGTGGTCGTCGCGGTCGTTGCGCGCAGAGACGAGCAGCACGGGGACCGAGAGCCGCCCGTAGGTCGCGCCTGGGTCGTGTTCCCACAGCCCTCGCAGGATGGCCATGTGGCGGTCGCGCGTCAGCCATGGCGCGACGGTTCCGTCAGGCCGCAGCTCCATGTTGGCCAGGGTCCCCCGGATACCCGACTCCGGCCAGTCAGGGTGGGCGCTCCGCAGCCAGCGTTCGAAGTCGGCGGCAGACATCCCCGCGATGGGCGGCGGCGCGAGTACGGCCGCGCACTGCGACCACTCGGGGAACTCCTCTGCCAGGTGGATGGTCCCGCCATCGACGCCGACCACGGCCAGGACGCCATCCGGGCAGCGGGTCGCCGCCTCCAGCACGACGTTGCCGCCCCATGACTGCCCGGCCAGCACCGGGCGCCCGATCCCGAAGGACTGCACGAGGCCGTCCAGAAGGCGGCAGACATCCTCCGCCACCGTGGCCACGTCGTACCCGCCGGACGGCTTGTCCGAGCGCCCGTGACCCCGCAGGTCGACCGCATAGGCGGCATGGCCGCGGCGGGCGAGCTCGGCTGCGACCCCGTCCCAGGTGCGGGCGTTGGAGGCCAGTCCGTGCACCAGCACGAAAGCCGGTGCCACGGGGATCTCCCTCGAGACCGGCGCCCACGCCACGACGTTCAGCGCCAGATGCTCCCCGGCGCGCACGACGACGGTGCGGCTGACTGGCTGGGCCGCGTCGGAGGTGTCTGGGCCAGCGGCGATGGCTGGTCGCTGGGCTCGCATGTCGGCCCGAACGTAGCATGTCGAGCCTCGCGGCCACCAGGTGGAGGGACTGCCTCTCGGCCATCATGTGGAGGGAACGCCTCCCGGCCGATCGGGTGGGCGTAGCATCGATCCATGACCCACACCACCCCGACCGCCGCCGACCGAGAGGCCATCCGCGGGCTGGCGGCGCGATGGGCGGAGGTCGCCGCCCTGCCCGTCATGGCCGAGCGCAAGCGCCAGTGGCGCGCGCTCCACGACCTGCGGCCCGAGCGACCCATGATCCTCGTCGAGCCGGCCACCGTTCACGAGTACGTGGCCCCCCAAGAGCTGCGCTGTGAGCATCCCGTCCTGCGCGCCGTGGAAGCCACCATGCGCGAGCATATCCGCCACGTCGACGAGGTGGGCGACGACATCGTCTTGGAGCCCTACTACCGCATCGGCTGGGACCTGTTGACCTCCACCTGGGGCGTGAACGTCGTGCAGGTGCCGGCCGAAGTCGGCGACGACGAGATCCCGCTGGGCTATACGTTCGACTTTCCCATCAAGCGGCCGGAGGACGTGGGCCTGCTGCAGCCGCGCACCTTCTCGGTCGACCGCGAGGGCACGCTGGCCCGCCAGCACCTGCTCGAGGACGCCTTCGGCGACCTGCTGCCTCTCCGCGTCGGCAACTACGACCACTTCATGGTCGAGTCGGGCGCGGAGAGCTGGGCCGGCAACTACTTCATCGGCCTGACCTGGCAGATCTACCGCTTCATCGGCAACGACGGGCTGCTGTCCTGGGTCTACGAGTCGCCGGAGACCATCCACGCCCTCATGGAGTACATGGTCAGCGACCGCGAGCGCATGTTCGACTTCGTCGAGTCGGAGGGTCTGATCGCGCCCAACACCGACAACCAGCTGGCTGGTCCGCGTGCCTACGGCTACGTGTCAGACCTGCCCGACCCGGATACGGCTGGCCCGGCGCGGCTCACGGACCTGTGGTGCTGGGCCGAGTCGCAGGAGACGACCATGATGTCGCCGGCCATGTTCCGTGACTTCTTCCTGCCCTACCTCGCCAGGGCCACCCGCCCCTTCGGCCTCGTCTACTACGGCTGCTGTGAGCCCGTCCATGACCGGCTCGAGATGATCATGGCGGCCATGCCCAACCTGCGTTCCGTCTCGGTCTCGCCCTGGGCCGACTTCGAGCGCGTGGCGGAGATGCTCGGCCGCGACTACGTCTACTCGCGCAAGCCCGACCCGGTGCCCATCAGCGGCCCGACCCCGCACTGGGAGCGCGCCGAGGCGGACCTGCGACGCACCAACGAGGCCACTCGCGACGGCAACGTCGAGCTGCTCTTCCGGGACGTCTACGACGTCGGCGGCGACCGCACCAGGCTCGCCCGCTGGGTCGAACTCGCGAGGTCCGTCTTCGACATGTGATGTCCGGCGGCGTTCTGAGATGATGCCCTGATGCAGCGTGACGCGATGATACGATGCAGGCATGCGGACGACCGTCACCCTGGACCCGGACAATGACGCCGCCGTCCGGAGACTCATGCGCGAGCGTGGGCTGACCTTCAAGCAGGCGGTCAACGAGGCCCTCCGCCAGGGCCTCACGGCCAGGTCCAGCGGTCCCGCCTTCCGCACGACGACGTTCTCGATGGGCCCGCCGAGGACCCCCATCGACAAGGCCCTGCGCCTCGCCGCCGAGCTCGAGGACGAGGAGATCATCCGCAAGCTGGCCGTGCGGAAGTAGGCCACTGCCATGTTCATCGTGGACGCCAACGTCCTGCTCCACGCCGTCAACCGCGACTCGCCTGAGCACCGCCCAGCCCGGACCTGGCTGGACGCGGCCCTGGCTGGTCCCGAGACGATCGGCTTCGCCTGGGCGGTGCTGCTCGCCTTCCTCCGCGTGAGCACGCACCCTGCGGTCTTCGGTCAGCCGCTCGCGCCGGACGCGGCGCTGGCGGTCGTGCGCTCCTGGCTGGCGCAGCCGACGGCCGCGGTCGTCGAGCCGACCTCACGCCACCTGAGTGTGCTCGGCGGGCTGCTGGCGACGGCAGGCACAGCCGGCAACCTCGTGAACGATGCCCACCTGGCAGCGCTCGCCGTGGAGCACGCTGCCACGCTCGTCTCATTCGACACGGACTTCGCACGCTTCGAAGGCCTGGACTGGAGCAGACCGCCCCGGCGCTGACCTGGCTCCGCCGACGGTCGCGTCGTGGATGCACTTCACTGGCTGTCCAATCTCATCGCCTGTCCGCGCTCGATCCGGACGGTCTCTCCGTGGCGCAGGAACCAGAGGGGCTGGGCGCTGTTGTCGCGCACCAGGGTGCCGTCGAGGGACCAGTCCATGCCCCGCCAGGCGGTGAGGTAGTCGAAGGTCCAACCTGGCCCTGCGGGTCCGCTGTCAGCGGTACTCGTCCACGGCCTCGAACATGGCCACGATGTTCTCCGGGGGCACGTCGGGGAGCATGTTGTGAGCAGGCACGAAGACGAAGCCGCCCCCTGGCGCGAACGTCTCGATGTTGCGCTTCACGTGATCCTTGACCTCCTCCGGCGTCCCCCGGGGCAGGACCTGGCGCGTGTCTGCGCCGCCGCCCCAGAAGGTGATGTCTGCGCCGAAGTCGCGCTTGAGCCGTTCGGGCTCCATGTCCTTCGCGGAGATCTGGACGGGGTTGAGGATGTCGACTCCGGCCTCGATGAGGTCGGGCAGGAGCTCGTAGACCGAGCCGCAGGAGTGCAGGAACGTCTTGAGATGGCTGCGCTCGTGGACGTAGGCGTTGAGCGCCGCGTGGCGCGGCTTGAAGAAGTGTCGGTATGTGTCGGGCGACATGAGGGGTCCTGCGTCCATGCCCAGGTCGTCGCCGAAGCGGATGACATCGACGAGGTCGCCCACGCTGGCCAGCACCTTGTCCAGGGTCGCCAGGTGGATCTCCATGAGGGCGTCGAGCAGGCGCTCGACGTTGGCGGGGTCGAGGGCCAGGTCCATGAGGAAGTTGTCGATGCGCCGCAGGAAGGTGCCCCACTCGAAGAGATTGCAGCCGACCACGACCATGAGCGCCCGGTCGGTCGAGGCTCGCAGCGCCGACGTCCGCTCGCGCAGCTGCGCCCAGAAATCGGCCTCACCTGCGTGGTCCCAGGGACTGTGCACGAGGCCGGACCAGAGGACCGTGGGCATGACCGAGGCGAGCGCCCCGAAGTCGTCCGGGTAGCCGTCCAGGTAGGGGAAGTAGGTCTGGTCGAAGAAGGCGGCTCCCAGCGGCATGCTGGCGATGCGCAGCCCGTCAGCGGTGAAGGCATCCCAGGTGCCGTCCGGTTGCTGGACGGGTCGGAACCAGGCCGGCACCTCGACCTCCACGCCGCTGGGCAGCGTCATGGGATGCCAGTCCGCGTCTGCGGCGTTGAAGGTGCGGCCGATGTCCACGGCATCGATGCGCAGCCGGTCGAGCAGCTCGTCCGAGGGCTGTGCCAGCTGCTGGACGACGTCGTAGACGCGGGTCCGTTGATCGTGCAGGCCCAGGTGCCGCACGAGGTTGGCGTGCGCGCCCGCGGAGATGCCGGAGCTGGGCGTTGAGCCCAGGTCGACCGCCAGGCGATCCGGTTCGCGGTGCTCGACCGAAGCCAGCACCCGCTCACGGGCGCTCATGGACGCGCTGGACATGAGGCCTACTCCGCAGGCAGCGCCAACGGGTACTGGCCGTACTCGCGGACGAGCTTGACGATGTCGTCGTAGGTCTGGCCTGAGACGTCGCTGGCGACCGAGTGGTCGGACATGAAGATGTAGCCGCCGCCCTCGGCGGCCCGGAGCCGATGGAGGACCTCCCGGCGCACCTCGTCGGGGTCCCCACGCTCCCAGACGCGGATGTCGCTGTTGCCGCAGAAGGTGAGCCGGTGGCCCAGCCGCTGGCGTAGCTCCACGACGTCCAGGTCAGCCTTCGCCTCCAGCGGGTTGTAGCCGTCGAGGCCGATCTCGATCATGTCCTCGAAGTAGCTGTTGGCGTTGCCGCAGCCGTGGTAGATGACGGGCAGGCCATGCGAGTGGCTGAGCTCGATGATGCGCGCCACGGTCGGCTTGAAGTACTTGCGCCAGTAGGTCGGGCCCATGAAGAGGCCCTTGCGGTAGGCCACGTCACCCCAGATGACCATGCCGTCCAGCAGGCCGTCGGCGGCCTCGATCTGGGCCTTGGCGACCTGGTAGCTGAACTCGCCGATGCGCAGCAGCTGCTCCCCGAAGCGCTCCGGGTACTCGCCGATCCAGGTCAGCGTGTTGAGCTGGCCCAGCAGGCGGGTGGTGATCTCGCCCGTCTCGGTGATGCTGCCGTAGACCGGGAAGTCAGGGTGCAGCGATCTGACCGTCTCGACCCACGGCGGGCTGTTGCGCTCGAAGCCGTCACCGACCCCGGCGATCTGGTTGTCGCCCGCCTCGAAGTAGCGGCGCCGATCTGCCGGGTCGTCGAACTCGAAGGCCTCCATCTTCTCGATGCTGTCCGTCTCCCAGCTGACCTGCTCAGGCATGGGCAGGTCGAAGCGCTTGCGGATGGTCGTCTCGAAGCCGGTCTTGACGACCACCTCCTCATCGTCCTCGCGGATCGTCTCGAAGGCCCGGATGTGGGGGTCCATGTTGGGGACCGTGACGATGAAGTCGAGGTCGTAGTGGTAGTAGGGGTCGGCGTCGGCGGGCAGGCCCAGCTCCCTGCGCCAGCGATCTCGGAACTGGCCCCAGAAGAAGTCGCTGATGGGGACCCGGTCGGCCTCCTCGTGCCGGAAGGTCTTGCGCATCCGCTCAAGCTTCGCCAGAGTGCCGGGCTTACGCTCGCTGGAGCGCCGATGTCCCGTAGGTGCTGAACATGCTCATGGGGTGGTCACTCCAAGTGCGAGGGGGCGGCGGCGAGGAGGTCTCGCACGATGTCCACGGCAGTGGCGGCGTCAGGCGCGAAGCCGTCAGCCTCCACCTCGGCTGCGAACTCCGCCGTGACCGGGGCGCCGCCGATGACGACCTTGGTGGGGATGCCGCTGGCCTTGACGGCAGCGACCGCGTTGCGCATGCGCGGCATGGTCGTGGTGAGCAGGGCGGACATGCCGACGATCTGCGGCTTGTGGGTCTCAACGGCGCTCACGAAGGCCGCCGGACTGACGTTGACGCCCAGGTCGATGACCTCGATGTTGGCGCCCTTCCACATCATGGCCACGAGGTTCTTGCCGATGTCGTGGAGGTCCCCCTCCACCGTGCCGATGATGGCGGTGTGGGCCGGCTTGGCCCCGCTGGCGGCCAGCAGCGGCTCCAGGATGGCCAGGGCGGCCTTCATGGCGTTGGCCGAGATGAGCATCTCCGGCACGAAGATCTCGTCGCACTTGAAACGCTCGCCAACGACGGCCATGCCCGGCACCAGGCGGTTCTCGATGATCCAGCCCGGCTCCTCGCCATCGGCCAGGCACTGCCGGGTCAGGGCGTCCGCCTGGACCTTGTCGCCATCGATGATGGCCTTCGTCAGTGGGTGCACGTCCGCCACGTCCTGGACCTCCCCGTTCGTCGCTGTTCGCCGGAGCATCGAGCGGCTCAGACCCGCTCATCAGTGCCGTCCGGCTCGATCCTGATGACCTGTCCGGTCTCACCTGACCGGTAGAGTGCCTCCACGAGTCGCAGGGTCCGCAGGTTGTCGCGGGCGCTCGACTCGGGCTCGCCGCCGTCCTTCATGGCGCGCAGCAGCGAGCCGACCGGGCCCAGGAAGGCATCGGGGACCCAGCGTCGGGTGACCGGGTACGGCAGCCAGCCGTCCGTCGGCAGGACCCTGCTCCACAGCTCCAGGGTGTCCGGCCGACCCCGCGGGTAGTCCGATAGCAGTCCCAGGGTGCCCCTCATCGAGCCCTCCGACCCATCGATGCGGAAGCGGGCCTCATTGTCGCCGGCGACGTTCTCCTGGTTGGAGTGGACGATGCCACGGACATCGCCGGGGTAGAGCAGGACGCTGACCGTCCGCGTCTCGCCCACAGGCTTCTGACCGGGCAGACGCCACTGCGTCCCGAACACCGCCGAGGGCTCTCCGAGGAACGCCCGCAGCGTGTCGATGTAGTGGATCGAGTGGAAGTAGATCTCCAGCTTGGGCACCGTGCCCAGCCAGCCCCAGCCGGCCAGGTTCGTGTCGATGTTGACCTCGAAGGAGATGGCCGTGACCTCACCGATCCAGCCCCGCGCGATCATGGCGCGGGCGGCCAGCATGCCCTCCTCGTAGCGCATCTGCTGCTGGACGGCCACCTTGCGGCCGCGCGCCTCCGCCCGCTCCACGATCCGCGCGGCCTCGTCCGCGGTCAGGGCCAGGGGCTTCTGGCACATCACGTCCTTGCCGGCGTCCAGGGCCTGCAGCGCGATCTCCACCTGCGCCTCCGGCACGACCGCGATGTCGACCACGGCCACGTCGGGATCGGCCAGCAGTCCGTCGAGGCTCTCGTAGACGCGCGGGATGCCGTGGCTCTGCGCCAGCCGCTCGGCGTGGCTGCGATGGCGGGCCCAGATGGCGGGCACGGGGATGCCCGCGGCCCGGTACACGGGGAGATGTCCGACGTCGAGGATGGCACCCGAGCCGACGAGCCCGATGGGTCGCAGGTAGCGCTCGGGGAGGGACAGGTCGCAGGCGTCAGCGATCTCGGCGAACAGACCGATCACGTGGTCAGGTCCCCCGTGGCCATTCGCACCTCCCCGACATCGTGCCCCCATGTATACCGCTCGGCCGACACCGAGTCAACCGGTTGACCGCAGCCCTGCCGCGGTTGACCGCCACCCGGCGCCCGCATCATGGTCGTCCCCCGCGACCCGCCTGGGATGGTGGTGCCACCGTCGTGCCGTCGGAGATGGTGAGGTCGGTCTGCAGGGTCTCCTTGACGGGGGCATCCCAGGGCAGGTCCAGCACCAGCTCGGCGGCGCGCCGCCCGAGCTGTCTGAGGGGCATCTCGACACAGGTCATCGAAGGGATGCGGTAGTCCTCTGCGGGCAGCTTGTGGATCGCGATGAGCGACACGTCGTCAGGCACCGACAGGCCGCGCGCGTGCAGGGCATGCCACACGCCGAGGCCCTCGTTGGCATCGGCGGCCACGATGGCGGTCGGGTGGACCGTGCTCCGCAGGATGGCCGCCGCCGCCTCTGAGCCGCCACCGGCCGTGTACTCGGCTCGCACGATCCAGGCCGGGTCGAGCTCGAGGCCCGCGGCGGCCATGGCGTCCCGGAAGCCGTCCTGGCGGCGCTCGGCCGTGTCGACGCCCGCCGGTCCGCCCGCCCAGCCGATCCTCCGATGACCGTGAGCGATGAGGTACTCGGTGGCCAGCCTGGCTGCGCGCTCATCATCGAGGATGACCCAGCGTTCAGCGCCCACCGATCGCCGGTTCACCAGCAGCGTGGGGAGACGTGGGTCGTGGAACAACTCGTCAGCGTCGTGGCCTGCGCGCAGGCCGGCCAGGAGCGCAGCATCCACCGCGCCGCTGCGTAGCAGCCGCAGGTAGCGCTCGGTCAATCTGCCCTCGTGGGAGGCGGTCCACAGCAGGAGGCCGCGCTCCGAGGCGACTTCCTCGGCACCGGCGATGATGGGCACCATGAGCGGGTTGCCGGCCGGGACCAGCAGGCCGATCGCGCCGGCCTGCGCTCGGGCCAGCCCGCGAGCGTGGAAGTTGGGCCGATAGTGCAGCGCGGTGGCAGCCTCGAGGACGCGCTGGCGTGTCTCTTCGCGCACACGCAGCGAGGGGTCATCACTGAGGACCTTGGAGACGACAGCACGGTCCACGCCGGCCCGTTGGGCCACGTCGGCGATGGTCGAGCGACCCGTCCCTTTCATCGCGGCACCCCGTCCCCCGTGCTGCCCAGGTCCACAGGATGCGCGCCCCGGCCCTGTCTGGTCAACCGGTTGACGCGAGCAGCCCGCAGGGACTACCTTCGCCCTCGGGAGCGGCACCCCGCCTGGCTTCCATCCGGCCTGGAGGAGTAAGGAGCGGGACATGCGGTTCGGTGTTCTCGGCGTCATCTGGAGCGACTGGACCGACGTGACGCACGAGACGGTCGCCTTCGCCCGGGAACTCGGCTTCAAAGGCATCGGCGCGCACCTCACTGTGCCCGCCTCGACCGTCAGCCACGAGGTCGCGGCCAACGTGCGCGCCAGCATCGACGGGAACGGCCTCGAGTTCCTCCAGGTCTGGGGTCCCTACCCGTGCATCATCAGCG
Organism: uncultured Chloroflexia bacterium; assembly: GCA_963825995.1. Lineage (GTDB taxonomy): Bacteria > Chloroflexota > Limnocylindria > Limnocylindrales > CSP1-4 > JAFMJV01. The sequence continues at coordinate 218,072 of CAWGVH010000004.1, read as the reverse complement.
CGGACGAGGAAGTGCGCCGGCGCGGCGTGGAGGGAGCGAGTGACATCGTGCGCCTGGCGGCCGGCCTGGGGGTCCCGGGCTCCGGCATCCGACCCACCAGCCACAACCCGCGCGGGGACTGGTGGCCGCACCCGGAGAACCACAGCCAGGCGTCCGAAGACCGACTCGTCCGCTCCATCGACGAGGTCCTCGAGGTCGCTGTTCCACTGGGCGTTGGGATCGTCCTCGAGAAGCACGCCACATCCACGCTGGACTCGGCGCAGCGGGTCAAGCGCGTCATCGAGCGCACCGACCCGCGCCACGTGCGCGTCAACATCGACCCTGCGAACTTCGTGGCCGACCTGGCCACGGCCTTCGACCCGACGCCCATGGTCAACGAGCTCTTCGACGTGCTCGGGGAGCACTGCGCAACCGTCCACGTCAAGGATTACGCTCTCGAGGACCGCTTCATCGTCCACATCGATGAGGCCATCCCCGGCACCGGCATGATGGACCTCGATACGGTGCTGCGGCGGACGGCCGCCCTGGGGCCGGACAGTTACGCCATCGTCGAGCATCTCCCGCTGGGCCAGATCGGCCAGGCCAAGGGCCACTTGACGGAACGGGCCGCTGCGCTCGGCATCGAGGTCCACTGACTCGTGACCCTTCTCTTCGGGGACGCGCTGGGCGACGTGGAAGCCGCCTGGATATGAGCCGGCTGTGACTCGCGCTCGCGAGGTCAACCGCTTGACTTAGGGGGCCGCGACCGACTACCGTGCGGCGCAGCCGAGGCCGCCTGCGACGCCAGGCAGGACCGATGGGGGTCGGAGATGATCGTCGATAGCCACCAGCACCTGTGGGACCTCGAGAAGGTCGAGTATCCCTGGCTGGTGCCCGAGTACGGGGCCCTCTATCGGACGTTCACACCGTCCGAGCTCGAACCGCAGCTGGCGGCGGCAGGCATCGACCGCACCGTCCTGGTCCAGGCGGCCAACTCATACGCGGACACCGACTCGATGCTGGCGCACGCCGCCGAGCAGACCTGGATCGGCGCCGTCGTGGGCTGGGTGCCCCTGGGGGATGCCTCGCAGGCGGCCAGGGTGCTCGACTCGCAGTACCTGTCGAACCCCTGGTTCAAGGGCGTGCGCCACCTGAACCACGAGGAGGCCGACCCCGACTGGCTCGTCCGCCCGGCCGTCATCGACGGGCTCAAGGTCCTGGAGGAGCGCGGCCTCGTGTATGAGGTCGTGGCTGTCCACCCCCTGCACCTGGGCCACGTGCCGACGCTCGCTCGCGCCTGCCCGAGACTCGCCATCGTCGTGGATCACCTCGCCAAGCCACCCATCGTGAGCGGCACCTACGACGCCTGGAAGGCGGACCTGCAGGCCGCCGCGGAGCATCCCAACGTCTACGCCAAGGTCTCCGGCCTCAACACGGCCGCCGACTGGCAGTCGTGGTCGGCGGCGGATCTTGAAGAGCCGGTGGGCTTCGCGCTGGAGGTCTTCGGTGCGGGCCGGCTCATGTTCGGGAGCGACTGGCCGGTGGCCATCCTGGCCGGCGACTACGCCAGGGTCTGGGCGGAGACGCTGGCCGTCCTTGACCGCCTGGGCCTCCGGGGCGCCGACCGGTCTGCCATCCTTGGCGACACCGCAGCCTCCGCTGTACTCGATCGGAGCAGTTGCGTGAAGCGATACGGACAGCTCATCGGCCTCAAGCCCGAGCATCTCGATGAGTACGTCACGGCCCACGCCGAGGTGTGGCCCGGCGTGCTGGCCAAGATCCGCGAGTGCAACATCCGCAACTACTCGATCTTCCATCGCCGGGGACAGCTGTTCGCGTATTTCGAGTACGTCGGTGACGACTTCGCAGCAGACATGCAGCGCATGGCCGACGACCCCGAGACACAGCGCTGGTGGGACTGGATGATGCCGCTGCAGGAGCCCCTGGCCGATCGAGCCGAAGGGGAGTGGTGGGCTGCCATGGAGGAGGTGTTCCATACGGACTGACGATGAGATGATCGGAACGATCTGATGTCCAGCGACGGGCCGTAGGGAGCGGCACGCGCATCTGATCCGACAAGGAGGAGTGGGTAACCGTGCGAGACAGCATGACCAACACGAGCCGGCGGATCGTCATCCCGCTGGCGGCGGCCTTCGTGGCGAGCGCGCTGGGCGCGAGCGTCGCCGTCGCCCAGGACGAGCCGGCCTACGCCGGGCTCGACAAGGACCTCACCGGCATCGACCATCAAGATGGCGGCCATCGGTGGCGGCAACGTACGAGGCCATGTACGACTCGATCAGCAAGTTCGAGGAGGAGACCGGCGCGACCGTCGAGATCGTCTTCCTGGGCGACGGCTTCGAGATCGACCGCTACCTGAAGACGAACTACGGCGCCGGCACCGTCGACTTCGACGTGGCCTGGAACCACACCAGCTTCATGTCGCAGTACACCAACTTCGTGGAGCCGCTCCAGGACTACTTCACGCCTGAGGAGCTGGCAGCCTTCTCGCCCAGCATCATCGAGGCCGCCACCATCGACGGCAACCTGCAGCTCATCCCGCGCCACGCGGACATCAGCGCGCTGTACTACCGCACGGACCTCTTCGGTGACGCGGACCTGCAGGCCAAGTTCGAGGAGGCCTACGGCTACCCGCTGGCACCGCCCGACGACGCTCGACCAGATGTACGACATGGCCGAGTTCTTCGTCGGCGAGGGCGTCATCAAGTACGGCACCGAGTTCGCGGGCAAGGAAGAGGCTCTCGCGGGTCGCTTCTACGAGCTCCTCTTCGCCAACGGCGGCGACTACTTCGACGCCGACCTTAAGCCCATCTTCGACTCTGAAGCGGGCGTCGCATCAGCGAAGTGGATGCAGGACCTCTTCGCCAACGGCCTCGTGCCGCCTGACACGACGAACCTGCTCTGGGATGGCGTCGCGGCCAACTTCTGCAACGGCGACGTGGCCTTCTACCTCGAGTGGTACGGCTGGTACGGCTACTTCCAGGATCCCGCGTCCTGCCCCAACGTGGCCGGCAAGTTCGGCATGGCGCGCGGTCCGGTGGGCACGGCCGACGTGCACACCGGCTGGGCCGGCGCGCACGCCTTTCAGCGTGGCCAAGGACTCCCAGAACAAGGAGGCCGCGGTCCAGCTCATCAAGTTCCTGACCTCCGAGGCGGTCGCCTTCGAGGAGTCCAACACGTTCGGCTTCCTGCCGGTCCGCTCCGATGTCTCGGCGCGCGTCACGGCCGCCAACGCGGACACCGGCAACCCGCTCGACGCCGAGCGCTGGGAGCTGGCCAACCTCCAGGTGAGCGAGGACTTCCGCACCCCGCCGCTGTTCGCGGACTGGATCAGCTTCACGAACGAGTGGTATCCCACCTTGCAGTCGATCATCCTCGGCGACATGACCGTCGAGGATGGCCTGGCCAAGGGCGTCGCGGACACCAACGAGCTCCTCGACAGCCTCGGCTACTAACCGGCCGTAACGAGAGGGGCCGTGCCGCCAGGTGCGGCCCCTCTCGACGTCTCTGACGCTACCGTCCACCTGGGGGCAGTCGAACCATGACGATGGATGCAGGGAGCCTGACCGCTCCACCGGGAGCCCCGGAGGAAGGGTCGCTCGTTGCGCGCCTGCGACGACGCAACTGGTTCCCGTATCTCATGACGGTCCCGGCCGTCATCGTCGTGGTGCTGGTCGTCATCTACCCCATGGCGTACTCGCTGTTCGTCTCGTTCACGCCCTTCCACCTCCTGCGGCCGGACACGACGTCACAGCTCGTGCCGGCCGAGATGTTCGACAACTACGCGCGCCTGGCCCGGGACGACGTCTTCTGGCGGGCGCTCTGGAACACCATCCTGTTCATGGTCGTGACCGTGAACGCATCGCTCGTCATCGGCTTCGGCCTGGCCATGCTGCTGGCGCGCATGACCTTCGCCATGGGGCCCGTGCGGGTCCTGCTGATGATCCCCATGATGTTCGCGCCCGTGCTCATCGGCTTCCAGTTCGCCTGGTTCTTCAACGCCACGGTCGGCCTGGTGAACAACGCCCTGCTCACCCTCGGGCTCATCTCGCAGCCCCTCGCCTGGCTCGTCGAGGAGCCCAACGGGATGATCTCGCTGATGATGGCCACGATCTGGATGACGGTCCCGGTCGTCACCATCGTCCTGCTGGCCGGACGCCTGTCGCTCTCTGAGGAACTCTATGACGCAGCGTCGGTGGATGGGGCATCGGTCTACCAGCGCATGCGCCACATCACGATCCCGCAGATGCGGCCCTTCTTCATCATCGTCATGGTCCTGCTCTCGCTGGACATCGCGCGCGCCTACGACATCGTGCGCATCATGACCGACGGCGGACCGGCACACCGCACCGAGCTCATCTGGACCTACGCGGGACAGCTGGCCATCCGCGGATCGCAGTTCGGCATGGCCTCCGCCATGTCGATGGCCGGTGTCGTGCTCGGGGTGGGCTTCACCTTCTATCTCTTCCGCCAGATGATGCAGCTCCGCAAGGACATGGGATGACGAGCTCCACGCAGGCCCAGCCGGCTCCCGCCGAGGCTGCCGCACCCCGACCGACGACGCGCCGCCGCATCCACTGGCGTGACATCGGTGCCAACTGGCTGGCCTTCACGGTCATCGCCCTCCTGGCCCTGCCGGCCGTCTGGATCGTCCTGACGGCCTTCCGACCCAACCTGGAGGTCAATGCCTCCCCGCCCATCTGGATCCCGCAGACCATCACGCTCGATGCCTTCGAGTCGCTCTTCGGGCTCAACCCTGAGACCGCCTCCGGGGTGCCCGTCATGAGCTACCTGACCAACTCGCTGGCCATCGCGCTGCTGGCGACGGCGCTCTCCGTGCCCATCGGGACGGCCGCCGGCTACGCCTTCTCGCGCTTCGACTTCGTGGGCAGCCGCATGCTCCTGCTTCTGCTGCTGCTGACCCGCGCGGTGCCCGGTGTCGCCCTCAGCCTTCCGCTCTTCCTGCTCATGCGCAACATCGGTCTCGTCGACACCGTCCACGGGCTGGCCTTCGTCTACATGGCCATGAACATCCCCTTCACGGCCTGGCTCATGGACGGCTTCTTCCGGCGCATCCCGCGCGAGCTGGACGACGCGGCCTACGTGGACGGCGCCAGCCACTGGCAGACCTTCTGGAAGATCGACCTGCCGCTGGCGCTGCCAGGCCTCGGCGCAGCTGCCGTGTTCGCCTTCCTGGCGGCCTGGAACGAGTATCAGATCGCCTCGGTCCTCACCAAGACCCCGGCCTCCAAGACCTTCCCGGTGGGCCTCGCCGACTTCACCACGCAGTTCACGGTGGACTGGCGCGGCATGGCGGCGATGTCGGTGCTGATGATGATCCCGGCCATCCTGTTCGTGCTGGCCATGCAGCGCAGCCTGACCAAGGGCCTCACCTTCGGGGCCGTGAAGGGCTAGCCGATGGCGAGCCGCTACGAGCCGCGGTGGCGCATCGAGCCCGGCACCGGGCGCGACCTGCGCATCGGCATCATCGGTTGCGGGGGCATCGTGACGGGCGCCCACCTGCCTGCCTACCAGGCCGCCGGACTGCACGTCGCGGCGGTGTACGACATCGACGAGACCAAGGCCCGGGCCGTCGCCGTGGACTTCTCCATCCCGGTCGTGGCCCGCACCGCGGAGGAGCTCGCCGGCCGGTCAGACGTGGACATCGTCGACATCGCCGTGTTGCCATGGGTGCAGCCGGAGATCGTGTCCATCGTGGCGGGCGCCGGCAAGCACATGCTCTGCCAGAAGCCGCTGGCCATGGACTACGCCACGGGCGTGGCAGAGGTCGAGGCTGCCGAAGCGGCCGGCGTCCTGCTCGCGGTGAACCACCAGATGCGCTGGGATGCCGGCATCGCCGCGTCCCGCGACCTCGTGGGCCAGGGGGCGCTGGGCACAGTGACCGAGGCGCAGGTCCAGGTGTCCGTCTCCACGCCGCTGCACCTCTGGGCCTGGATCGCGGAATCGCCCCACCTGGACATCAAGATCCACAGCACGCACTACCTCGACGCGCTGCGCTCGATCCTGGGCGATCCGGTGTGGGTCACGAGCGTGCACGGGCGCTACCCGGAGCAGGCACCGGTCATCGGCGAGACGGTCACCAAGACGGTCCTGGAGTATCCCGACGGCGTGCAGGGCCTGGTGGCCACCAACCACTACAACCAGCACGGCCCGCCCTACGCGGAGTTCCGCATCCTGGGCACAGCGGGCATGCTGGCGGGGACCATCGGCCTCATGTACGACTACCCCAACGGCCGACCCGACACGCTATCGCTCTACCGTGAGGGGGTCGAGGTGCAGGCCTTCGACTTCGACACGCGCTGGCTGCCGGATGCCTTCCTGGGGCCCATGAGCGACCTCATGGACGCCATCGCCACCGATCGGCAGCCAGTCACCGCGGGTCGCCAGATGCTGCCCACGCTCGCCATCGGCGAGGCCGCCTACCGGTCGGCCGAGGAGCGGCGGAGCGTGCGCCTGAGCGAGATCCTCGGCTCCGACACGTGAACAGCTCGGACGCCCCGCCCGGGGCCATCTTCTCGCTCCTCCACCGGGCCTTCGGTGACCCGCTGATGGAGGCCGTCTTCTCGGAGTCGGCCACCGTCGAGTCGTGGCTGCGGACGGAGGCTGCGCTGGCGCGAGCGCAGGCCCAGATCGGCGAGCTCTCCCCCGAGCGCGCTGAGGCCATCGCGACCGCCTGCACGCTGGCGAACGTCGACCTGCCGGTGCTCTGGGCTGACATGGCCAACGTCGGCTACCCCATCCTGCCGCTCGTGCGGCAGATCACCGAGCGGCTGCCGGCGTCGGAGCGCGGCTCGCTGCACTACGGAGCCACCACACAGGACATCATGGACACCGGCCTGAGCCTGCAGTTGGACGCGGCCATCGACCGCCTCATGGAGCTCACCGTAGCGCTCGGCGATGCGCTGGCGGCCCAGGTCGAGGGGCATGCCGACACCGTGATGGCCGCTCGAACGCATGGCCAGCAGGCGGTGCCCACGACATTCGGCGCCAAGCTGGCCACGTTCCTGCGCCAGTGCGACCGGCTGCGCGCTGACCTTGCCGCGGTCAGGGCCGGCTGCTGCCTGGTCAGCCTGCACGGCGCGGCGGGGACGTCGGCCGGGCTTGGTCCGCGTGCCGACGAGGTGCGGGTCGAGATGGCGCGCCAGCTGGGACTGGCGGTGCCGAACGGTCCCTGGCACGTCACTCGCGACGGTCTTGCCGCCCTTGGTGCGGTGTGTGCTCGTGCCGCGTCCACGTGTGCGCGGCTGGCGCGTGAGGTCATCGACCTCTCGCGCACGGAGATCCGGGAGATGAGCGAGTCCGAGGGCCATCACCGGGGAGCCTCGTCGACCATGCCCCAGAAGGCCAACCCGATCGATTCCGAGGTCATCGTGGGCATGGCCGTCAGCGCGGCTGCCATGTCGGGCAGCCTCTATCGGGCCATGGAGGCCGGCCACGAGCGCTCGGCCGGAGAGTGGCAGATCGAGTGGCACGCCCTGCCGCAGGTGGCGGTGCTCAGCGCCGGCTGCCTGCGGGTCGCGGAGCGCGTCGTGCGCGAAGCCGTCGTGTATCCCGAGCGCATGGCCGCCAACCTGGCGATGGAGCAGGGCCGAACGCTGTCTGAGGCCTACATGTTCCAGCTGGCCCCTGAGCTTGGCCGCGAGGGCGCCCACGACCTCGTCTACCTGGCGGCCACGACCTCGAAGGCTCGTGGCATCGGGCTCCGCGAGGCACTCGAAGAGGTCGCCGCCGGACTGGACGGGACCGCCGAGATCGAGCCTGCCGACTACACCGGACAGGCGTCGCAGGAGGCTCGGCGTGCCGTGGATGACTGGCGGCGCGGATCGGGCGCGTGAACGTGCCCTCAGCCCATCCAGCCGCCGCCGCTGACGTTCATGATGGCGCCCGTCACGAAGCTGGCGTGGTCGGAGGCCAGGAAGACCGCCACCGCGGCGACCTCGGACGGATCGGCCTGACGTGCCAGCGGCGTGCTCTCGATGTAGGCCTGGGCCGCGGTGGAGAACCCCTCGCGCTGCATGGGCGTGTCGATGAAGCCGGGCGCGATGCTGTTGACGCGGATGCCGGCGGGGCCGTAGTGCCGCGCCATGGCGTAGGTGAGCGCGATGACGCCGCCCTTGGAGGCCGCGTACGCCGGGGCCGAGCTCACGCCGCCCATCGTCGCGGAGATGGACGTGAAGGTGCAGATGCTGCCCTTCGTGCCGCCTGGCGCATGTGCTCGCCGACGCTGCGCGACAGGAAGAACGTGGCCTTGAGGTTGGTGTCAAGCTGCCAGTCCCAGGCCTCCTCGGTCACGTCGGCGAACGGCTCGCGCCGCAGGACGCCCGCGGCGAGGACGATGGCCCGCAGGTCCCCCAGGGCGTCGGCGGCGCCACGCACCAGGCCGTCATGTGCGGCCAGGTCGTTGAGGTCCATGGCCACCGCCTGGTGTGGCCCGCCGGGCAGCGACTCCACCACAGCGCGCACGGGTCCCTCCCGCAGGTCGACCGCGCAGACGCGGGCACCCACGTCCGCGAAGGCCCGCGCGGTGGCCTCGCCGATGCCCTGGGCTGCACCCGTGACGATGACGCCATGGCCTTCGAGACCCCATCCGCTGCGGCCACCGTCCATGCCTGCACCTCTCCCATCGCCGGGGCCTCACGGCCCGTTCGCGCCTAGCCTACCCGCCGCATGAGGGCCTCGATGAGCATCCCGGACATCCGGCCGGATGGCTGGCCGGTCAGCCCCATCCGCCACAGCGACATCCTTGGACGGCCGCTCCGCCAGGACGGCCTGGAGACGCTCGGGACGAGCACGCAGACGTGGGCCGAGGTCGCCATCGAGGAGGGTCGCTGGAACCTGGCGCTCGAGCTCGTCGAGTACTTCAGCCGCGAGATCGCGATCATGAACGACGTCCTCTTCGTGTGGCTCACTGACATCCTCGACTACCGCCTGGGGCGGGCAGGTGCCACGGAGGACGGCCTTGGCGACAAGCTGCTCTCCGGGTACCGTCGCTTCCAGCCCGGGGCAGGCGACCTGGAGCGGGCCAGGCAGGCCCTGGCGGCCGGTGACGGCCCCGCTGCTGTCGCCGCCATGGAGCTCATGCGCGTGCGCTGGGCGGCCCAGCACGACGGCCTCGTGGTCTGGATCTGCGAGGTGCAGGCTGAGATCGCGCAGGCCTTCGGCGAGGACGCCATCCTGGAGTCGGTGACCCTCGCCTACGAGCACATCTGGAAGCCGCGCTACGCGCTCTGGGGGGCCATGACCCCTGAGCTGCGCCTGCAGCTCAGCGTGGAAGGCATGCGCGGCGGGCACCTGTCCGGCCCTCGCAAGCGCGGCGACGTGGGGGTCAGCGACGAGGGCGATCGATTTGTGATGTCCCTGGACCCCTGCGGCAGCTGCGGCGTCCTGCGCCGTGGCGATCCCGACAGCGGGCGCCCGCCGCACCCCTCAGCCACCAACCGGGAGCCCCATCCCTGGACCCAGGGCCGCACTGGCATGAGCTGGTACAGCATCCACTCGATGATCGCTCTGGAGTATCTCCAGATGGTCGAGGGCCAGCCGCCCTTGCGCCCGCTCGAGGATTGCGACCTGCCTGACCGTCCCTGCCGCTGGTTCATCTACAAGGACACCACCAGGCCGCGACGCGTGCATTACGAGCGCCAGGGCTTCGCGGCACCCTCGGAAGCCCCCGCCTGAGACGCTGGCGCCCGGGATCCAGCCACTACACGTTACGGAGGTCGATCGATGTCCAGACTCGCCGGGCTGCCGCTCCTGCCCATCCAGTCCCTCGGAAGTGCCGGGGCACCACCCTGGGTGTGGCTCATCCGGGATGCCGTCGCAGAGGGTCGGCTGGGCCCCTCTGACATCTCCGAGTCGCTGCGGGACGCCGCGCGGATCGCGCTGCTCGACCAGGTCGAGGCTGGCTACGACGTCGTCTCCGACGGCGAGATGCTGCGGGCCGACTTCACGCGCACCTTCCACGCCAGCATCCGGGGGCTCGAGCCCATCGAGTCCGAGCGGCGGCTGGGCTACCCGGGCCCCGACCAGGTGGATGCCTTTCGGGTCGTGGCCGAGGTCTCCGCGCCCGACGGCTATGGTCTCGTCGAGGAGACGCGGCACCTCCTTGCTCTCACCGACCGACCCTTCGTGACGGCTCTCCAGGGTCCCGTCACGCAGGCCTTCCGCATCCATCCGGGCGACGTGTACGGTGACAAGGGCAAGGTCGCCTGGGCGCTGGTGCCGGACATCAACCGCGAGCTCAGGGCGGCCGTGGACGCCGGCGCCCATCTCATCCAGGTCGACGAGCCGGCCTTCTGGATCATGCCGGGCGGCCTGCCCGAGATGGTCGAGATCGCCAACGCCTGCATCGACGGGGTGCGGGCCATGACCTCGCTGCACCTCTGCTTCGGCAACTTCCGTGGGCGTCCGGCCACGGCCTACCGTTCGTACGCGGCGTTCGCCCCGTACTTCAAGGACCTTGCCTACGATGCCCTCAGCCTGGAGTTCGCCAACCGCTCGATGTGGGAAGTGGGACTCTGGGCCGAACACGGTGGCGACAAGACACTGGTGGCCGGCGTCATCGACGTGAAGGGCAGGGATGCCGAGAGCCCGGCCATCGTCGCCGAGCGCGTTCGCACCGCCCTCCGCTCGGTCGCGCCGGAGAAGCTGTGGCTTTCCGCCGACTGCGGCTACAGCCAGACGGCCCGACCCCTGGCCGTGGCCAAGATGCGCTCCCTCGCGGAGGCGGCCCGCGCCATCCGGAGCGAACTTGCGGGCTGAATTGCAGGGGTGGGTGCGGCGCTCAGGCGCCGAGGGCCCGACGCAGCTGGCTAGGCGCCGGAGAGGCGCACGAACGGCTCAGACGCCGAAGTCCTGGGCCTCCTCCATGGCCATGGCGGCCCACTCCCAGAGTCGCTGCGGCTGGTAGCGGACGGTCGAGATGTCCTTCATGATCAGCTCGGTGTGGCAGCCCCGGGCCTGCTCGAGGAAGCTTCGCAACTCCTGCCGGGCCCGGTCCGGATGCCATTCGTCGGTGGCGAAGACAGCTGGGTTGGGCTTGCGGCTGAGCACGTAGTCGGTGCCGACCTGGTCGACCATCCTCGCGGTATCGGCCCACGGCGTGGTCGAGACCTTGCGCAGGTTGGGGATGCGCCGGATGACGTCGATGGACTTGTCCAGGGGCTCGCAGCAGCCGTAGTAGGTCATGCCCCAGCGCGTGAGCCAGCGCATATCGTGCTCGACCGCGAACTCCCAGCGCATCTGCGGCGAAACCTCGGAGAAGATCTGCGCATTGGAGCAGCCCCACATGTTGTGTGCTCGCACGTGGTCCGGATGGAAGGGCTCGGCGGGCAGCGCCTCCGTGTAGCCATAGCCGCCTGAGCCGATGCGCGTGTTGTTGGCGTCCAGCGAGAGCAGGTCCAGGGCCTCGAACTGGTCCAGCTCCACCATCCAGGCATCGACCATCCGCTCGACGCCGGCATGGACCAGGTCCGGGCGTTGGACGAGGTCCAGCATGGCCTCCTCGACGCCCCACCAGCGGATGAGATAGTCCCAGGGCGTGTACCAGATGTGGGTCTGGCCGGTCTTGCGCACCGGCAGGATGCCCGCGTACACCTCGCACATGGCGCGATAGCGGAACTCCGTGGCCGCCTCGTTGTGCGTGACCTGCGGCATCCTGATCTTCTCGAGATCATCGAAGTCGTGGATCTGGATGTGGAACTCGCGCGAGACGATGTCGTTGGCGTCGTCCGTGCGGGCGACCTCGACGTCCTCGACGATGCCGAAGTCCGTGCTGTGGATGGCCAGCGGGCAGGCCAGGTGGTCGGAGAGGATCATGTCGCCGGGCAGGTGACGCCACTGGTAGAGCGTGCGGCGCAGCTCGCGTTCCTGGTCCTGCGCCCACGGGTCAGTGGTCTGCAGGGTCAGCTCGCCGTCGACGTTCATCTCGTGCCAGGGGATCTCGTTGATCCAGACCATCGGTCGGGAGGAACGCAGGTCGTTCAGCTCCTGCCAGAGTCGAGCCTTCTCCTCGTGGACGGGCAGCGCCGCGTAGCCGGCCAGCTCGGAGGCCAGCCGGCGCAGGGTCTCCGTGTCCCGAGGGCTGATCTCGATCTCGTGCGCGATCGGCGGCGGCTCGTAGTGGCTTGGGTCATGCAGCATGCGTCGCCGGCCTCAGGCCTCGATGGTGCGGCGCACCGCGGCCACGATGTCCTCGGCACCCGGCAGCAGGGCCTGCTGCAGCACAGGGGCGGCCGGGATGCGCGAGTCGGGCACGCCGACCCGCTCGATGGGCGCCTCCAGGAACCAGAAACCGTCCTTGGCGGCGCGCGCTGCGATCTCCGCCCCGAAGCCCCCCGTGACGTTGGCCTGGTGGACCACCGTCAGCCGACCCGTACGCTCCAGGCTGGCCAGCAACGCGTCCGTGTCGAACGGCGCGATCCAGCGCGGATCGATGACGTCGGTCTCGATGCCCTCCTCGGCGAGCTTGGCAGCGGCCTCCAGCGCGACGTGGAGCATCGGTCCCAGCGCGACGATGGTGGCGGCATCCCCAGAGCGCACGAGGCGCGCGCCGCCGATGGGCTCGATAGGCCCGCCCAGCGACACGTCGCCCAAGAGCGTGTGGTAGAAGGCGCGGTGCTCGATGACGATGGTCGGGTCGTCACAGGCGATGGCCGCGAGGAGCAGCGTGTAGGCCTGTTGGGGGTCTGCCGGCATGGCCACGCGCAGGCCCGGCACGTGGGCGAAGAAGGCCTCCAGGCTCTGAGAGTGCTGGGCGCACGAGCCGGGCAGGATGCCCTGCTGGGTGCGCACGGTCAGCGGTGCCGTGAGGCGTCCGGCCGAGACGTAGCGCACGTTGGCGGCCTGGTTGATGAGCTGGTCGAGGGCCACCAGGCTGAAGTCCACCCACATGATCTCGACGATGGGACGGCGGCCCATCATGGCCGCGCCGACGGCCGCGCCGAGCATGGCCGTCTCGCTGATGGGTGTGTCGAAGACCCGCTCGCCGTGCTTGTCGCGGAGGCCCTTGGTGCAGCCGAAGATGCCGCCGGGGAGGGCCAGGTCCTCGCCGTAGAGGATGGTCTCCGGGAACTCCTCGAGAGCCCGGTCGAGGGCCGCGTTGACGGCCTTGGCGTAGGTGAGCGAGGTGACGGTGACGGCGGTCTCAGGCATAGAGATGCTCCCGGACCGTGGCCGGGTCGACCGGCGGCAGTGTCTCGAGCTGTTGGGCGGCCTGCTCCACCTCGTGGCGGACCGACGCCTCGAGGGCGGCGATGGCGGCCTCGTCGAGACCGTGCTCGGCCATCTGCCTGCGCATGCGCTCGAGCGGCTCGTCTGCCCGGGCGGCCTCGAGTTCGCCCGGCTGTCGATACGTCTCCGCGTCGCCGATGTAGTGGCCCACGATGCGCTGCGTCATGGCCTCGATGAGGGTCGGCCCATGGCCGGCACGCGCGCGCTCGACGGCCTCCCGGGCCACGGCCTGCACCGCGAAGGGATCGTTGCCGTCCACCCGGACCCCGGGCATCCCGTAGGCCGCGGCGCGGTGGCTGAGGACCGGGTCGGCGACCATGATGGCGATGCGCGTCAGTTCCGAGTAGCCGTTGTTCTCGCAGACGAAGACGACCGGCAGCTTCATGGCCGAGGCCATGTTCATGGACTCGTGGACGGCGCCCTGGTTCATGGCGCCGTCGCCGAACGCGGTGATGGCGACGCGGCCGGAGCCGTCGAACCGGCTCGCCAGCGCGGCACCCACGGCGATGGGCGCACCGGCACCGACGATCGAGTTCTCGCCGTAGAAGCCCACCTCCGGCGCGGAGAAGTAGGCCGATCCACCCCGCCCGTCGCTGGGGCCACCCACGCGACCCGCCACTTCCGCCAGCAGCGAAAGGACGGGCAGGCCGCAGGCCAGCCCCCAGCCATGCCCGCGGTAGGTGCAGAAGACGGCATCGCCGGCGCGTCGGGCGCCGATCACCCCCACGGGGATGGCCTCCTGGCCGATCTCGAGGTGAACCGACCCCACGACGGTGCCCGCCAGGCGGAGGCGCATGATCTCCTCCTCGGTGAGCCGGATGCGGAGCATCGACGTGTAGGCGTCCACGAACCCCGCCGGCAGGCTCGCGGTCTGGATGGCTTCAGTGGTCATGGCTCAGCACCGTCCTCCGTGCGCTCAGAGCGTGCAGCCTACCATCGCGGGCCCGCCCACCAATGGGTGTCCTCACCAGCGGCCGGGCAGATGTCGAGTCGGACGGCGCTACTCGTGCGACCCGATCACCGCGGTCGGCTCGGGACGTGCCGTGGACCGCGAGTCGGCGAGCGGCGGTCGCTGCACGAGCGCGGCCGCCAGCAGGATGGCGCCACCACCCAGCACCTCTGGCAGCGTCAGCGGTTGTCCCAGCACGATGGCTGCCGAGACGACCGCCACGACGGGCTCGGCGAGCATGACCATGGCCGTGCGTGTGCCGCCGATGCGGCGCACGCCCATGAGCACCATGACCTTGGGGAGGGCAGCGCCGACGGTCCCTGCCAGCAGGACTGCGATCCAGACGACCGGATCGACGCCCCAGCTGTCCAGCGACGCGAAGCCGCCCGTGAGCAGAGCCGTGGTGCCGGAGATGAACATCCCGCCCAGCAGGATGAGCGAGGTGGCCTGGACGGCCGGCACGGATGTGTAGCCGTCCCGCGAGACGACGAGGTAGGCGGCCTGGCAGACGGCTGCCGCGAGGGCCAGCCCCACGCCGGCCAGCGTCACGTGAGCTTCCGGGCCGACCTGGCTGCCCACGACGAGGAGGAGCCCGGCCATGGCCAGGACCAGGGCACCCAGCCGCAGTGCCGTGACCCGCTCCAGGCCCATGGCGGCCATCGCGACCATGACCAGCACGGGGTACATGTAGAAGAGCGTCATGACGATGGCCACGGCCATCACTGAGAAGGCCGCGAACAGCAGCAGGTTCATCGACCCGTTGGCCACGATGGCGATGGCCAGCATCCGCCGCTCACGCTGGGCGAGGCCTCGCAGGCTGACACTCGGCTGCCAGCGCGCCATCACGAGGACGCCGAGGATGAGGGCACCAAGCGCCGCGCGCAGGGCCGTGAAGACCGCCGCCGGCACGCCCTCCTGGTAGGCCAAGGTCGAGATGACGCCGAGTGTGCCCAGCGCCGCCGCCGCCCCGAAGACCAGGGCCACGCCGCCGCGGTCCCCTCCACGCTGGTCGTCCGTCATCGGCGCGGCTGGGTCAGCTGCCGGGATGCAGCGTGCGGACCAGGAAAGCCACCACCTCGTCGACGAGCTGCGGTCCTCGCCGATCGTCGAGGAAGACATGGTCGGCGCCCTCGATGGGCCGGACCACGGCCACGCCCAGTTCCCGCAGCCGCGTCGCCAGCGCCTCACTCTGGCCGAAGGGCACCCAACGATCGCGCGTACCGTGCATGATCAAGAACGGGGGTGCCTCAGCGGTCGCCCGGCGGCACGGGTCGGCCCGGGCCACGAGGTCGGGACGCTCCTGCAACGGCGCGCCGATGAGCCGGGATTCGGAGAATCCGGGTCGTCATGGCACATCATCGAGTGGTCTGGCGCCTGGCGATCCATGGCGGGGCGCGAACGGCCACCTCCTCGACGACGTCCAGCGCTTCCGCGACCCGTGCCTCCGTCGTCCGCGGGCTGAGGAACGCGAAGCGGATGGTGGCCCGCCCGTCGAGCGTCGTGGTCGAGACCTGGAAGCGTCCGGTGGCGTGGAGGGCGGTCACCATGTCGTCCGTGGCCTCATCGCCCGCCGCTGCCCGGAAGGCCACGATGGAGAGCTCGGGTGCCGGCCCCACCACGATGCCCGGCATGGCGGTCAGCCGCCGGTGGGCCAGGGCGGCCAGGTCGAGCATGCGATCGAGCTCAGCGGCGAAGGCTGCCGTGCCGTGCAAGTGCAGCGGGAACCAGAGGAGGGGCCCGCGTGTCGGCCGTGTCAGCTCCGGGCCGCGCTGGCAGTAGTGGGGGAGCTCCTCGATCGTCGGGATGGCCCGGAAGTAGGCGCCTGCGCCCTCGTGAGCGGCGACCAGATCGCTGCGGGTCGCGCACCAGGACGGCGCCCACGCCGTAGGGCAGGAAGAGGCCCTTGTGAGCGTCGACGGTCACCGAGTCGGCTCGTTGGATGCCGTGCAGCCGCCGCCGGCCACGCTCCGTGAGGGCGAAGAAGCCGCCGTAGGCGGCGTCGACGTGGAACCAGGCGCCGGTACCCTGGGCCACGTCCGCCAGGTCCTCCAGCGGATCGATGCTGCCGGTGTCCGTGGTGCCGGCCACGCCCACCACCAGGAATGGCCGTCGTCCCGCCTGCACGTCCGCCTCGACGATCTGGCGCAGTGCCTCGGCGTCGACGCGGCCGCTGTCGTCGGTGGCAACGGTGCGGACCGCTCGGCTCGCGAGACCGACCAGCGAGGCGGCCTTGGTCACCGAGTGATGGACGTGCTCGGAGACGTACATCGTGAGGACGTCGTCGGCCTGCTGCCCATCGCGGGCCCTCGCCCGTGCGCGAGCCGTCACGATGGCCGTCTGGTTGGCCAGCGAGCCGCCGGAGAGCAGCAGGCCGCCGGCCGTCGGCGGGAGCCCCAGCATGTCGGCCATCCAGCGCAACACGCCCTCCTCCATGGCCACCATGGCGGGCGCCTCGAAGGAGGTGCCGGTGAACGTGTGGGCGCCGGCCGCCAGCAGGGCGGCGATGGGCCCGGCGTCGAGCGCACCGTTGGGGATGTAGGCGAAGATGCCGTCCGCGGACTTGTCCCAGCCGGCCGCGGCGAAGCGGACGAAGCGATCGAGGATGTCGGCCGGGTCGGCCGGCTCCTGCGGAGGCGTCGTGCGGGCCAGCTCCAGGAGCGACGCGTCAGCGGGCGCGTGGACGTCCCCGGAGGCTCGCACGCCGGCCAATCGCTCGAGCGCGTCGAGTGCGCCAGCCGCGATGGCGCGCCGCTCGTCGCCATCGAGTCGCAGTGGCCTGCCCATGCGCCGACCATATCAGGCGGGCTCTCGAGCGGTGACGCATCGCCCCCATGCCCTCACGGCCGACATGTAGGACACTAGGGTTGCCGACCGGAGGGCTGAGTTACTCGCCCGACCCGTCTGCCGCCGCCGCACGTCAGCCATGGCGGCCTGTCAACCACCACCACTTCCCAAGAAGGAGCACCCCGACATGACCGAACCGACCAACGTTCCGGCCGAGACACCGTCCGCTGAAGTCGTCAGCACGCCCGCCGAGTGAGCCGGTGGAGGGCATCGGCCTGGTGACCGATGGCGCCTACTACCTCATCGCCGGGCAGTTCGCCACGGCCGAGGCGGCCGAGGCCACCTACGTCGAGATCGAGCAGCTCGAGGCGGCCACCAGCCTGCGCATCGACGCCGTCGTCATCGCCAGCGCTGACCCGGACGGCAAGATCCATCTCGGCAAGGTCACCGACCACAGCACCAAGACGGGTCTCAAGTGGGGCATCGTCGGTGGCGTGGTGCTGGGTGTCATCTTCCCGCCCAGCATCCTGGCGGGCGCCGTCGGGGTCGGTGTCATCGGCTCGGTCATGGGCAAGGTGCGCAACCTGTCGCACCGCTCCAAGCTCTCCGATGAGCTGGCCGGCATCGTGGCTCCCGGCACGACCGCCCTCATCGTCTTCGCCGAGGACACCGCCGTCGTCGAGGTCGAGAAGGCCCTCGCCAAGGCGGACAAGATCGTCTCCCAGGCCGTCGACAAGCAGCTCGCGCAGGAGATCGACCGCGAGGCGGCCGCCGCCAAGGACGCCATCGCCACCAGCTAGCGGTGGCCCCAGGGGGCTGCCAGGTTGCGTAGCGCCGCCCGGGTCGTGCAAGACGGCCGGGCGGCGCTCCGTCGTTCCCGACACGGGCAGGCCATGTCGACTTGGTGGAAGCTGGGGTTCCCCCTGGCCGGCCCTGAGCTGCGTGTGTCACCATCGTGCGGTTGGATGATGCCGCGGGCCGTGACCATCGCCGACATGACGCTCTACCCGGGTGACCGACTCGGGTCCGACTCGATCGACAGGCGCTCCATGCATGCGACGCAGGAGGGAACGACATGACCAACCAGCTGACCAACGTCCTGGTCGCCGGGTACCAGAGCGTCGACACCGCGAACGAGGATTTCGAAGCCCTCATCGAACAGGTCAAGGCGAAGCAGGTGCGTGTCGAGGCCGTCATCGTCGTGGCGCATGACGAGGCCGGCAACGTGACCGTCCAGAAGACGGGCGACAGCATCGGCCGCACGGGCGCCAAGTGGGGCGGCGGGGTCGGCTTCCTGGTCGGCCTGGCAGCGCCCCCGCTGCTGGCGGCAACCGTCGTCGGCGCAGCCGGCGGCGCGGTCCTGGGCAAGCTGGCCGACCACAAGGTGGAGCAGGGACTCCACGACAAGCTCGGCGCAGCTTTGAAGCCCGGCACCGCGGCCATCATCGCCATGTTCGAGGCGGACCAGCGTCTCGCCGTCGAGCAGGCCCTGCCCGGCTCGCCGGCCAAGTCCCTCGTGGAGACGGAGGCGAAGGGCACCAAGGCTCTCACGGACTCGCTCGCCGAGGCCATGGGCAAGTTCGTCCAGGATCGCTCAGCCCTGCCCATCCCCAACCGCACCTTTGGGGGCGTCGCCGGCCGCACGCTCAAGGATTCGGTCGCCGACTGGCTCATGATCCCGGGTCCCAAGGCACCGGAGAGCGCTCCGAATGTCCTCCTGGTCATCATCGACGACGCCGGCTACGGCGCGCCGGAGACGTTCGGCGGCCCGGTCAGGACGCCGGCCTTCACCCGGGTCCAGCAGATGGGCCTCACGTACAACCGCTTCCACGTCACGGCCGTCTGCTCGCCGACGCGCGCGGCACTCCTTACCGGCCGCAACCAGCACCGCGTCGGCTTCGGCTCCATCGCCGAGTACCCCGGCCCGTTCCCCGGCTACACCGCCAACAAGCCGAGGAGCTGCGCCGGCGTGCCACGCATCCTCAAGGAGAACGGCTACGTCACCGGCGGCTTCGGCAAGTGGCACCTCACGCCGAACAACGTCCAGGGCGCTGCCGGCCCCTTCGACCTGTGGCCCAAGTCCTGGGGCTTCGACCACTGGTGGGGCTTCCTCTCCGGCGCGGCCGGCCAGTACGACCCCGTCATCACGCAGGATGACTGGGTCCAGGGGGTGCCCGAGGGCAAGGACGGCAATGGGTACTACTTCCCGGACGACATCACGGACAAGTCCATCGAGTGGCTGCATCGCGTCCGGGCGCAGGACCCGGACAAGCCATGGTTCATGTTCTACTCGACCGGCTGCGCCCACGCCCCGCACCACGTCGCGCCCGAGTGGGCGGACCGCTACAAGGGTGTCTTCGACGACGGCTGGGACAAGCTGCGCGAGCGCACGTTCCAGCGCCAGAAGGAGCTTGGCATCATCCCGCCGGATGCGGAGCTCACCGAACGCCCGGATGCCTTCCCGGCCTGGGATGCCCTCGATGACGACGCCAAGAGGCTCTACGTCCGCCAGGCGGAGGTCTACGCCGGCTACCAGGAGAACGCCGACTGGAACGTCGGGCGGCTCGTCGATGCCATCGATGACCTGGGTGACCTGGACGACACCCTGATCATCTACATCTGGGGCGACAACGGAGCCAGCCTGGAGGGCACCATCACCGGGTCGTTCAACGAGCTGACGTTCCTCAACGGCATCCTGCTCGACCCGGCGAAGCAACTGCAGCTCATCGAGCAGTACGGCGGCCTCGAGGCATTGGGCGGCGACCACACGGCCCCGCACATCGCGGCTGCCTGGGCACACGCCTTCAACGCCCCGTTCAAGTGGGGCAAGCAGACCGCCAGCCATCTCGGTGGCACCCGCGACCCGATGGTCATGGCCTGGCCCAGGCGGGTCCAGCCCGATGCCACACCACGCGCGCAGTTCACGCATGTCATCGACGTCGGCCCGACGATCCTGGAGGCGGCCGGCGTCCCGGAACCGAAGATGGTCGACGGCATCGAGCAGGAGCCTATGGACGGCACCAGCTTCCTGTACTCCGTCGACGACGCGGCGGCGCCCGAGCAGCACACGCAGCAGTACTTCGAGATGTTCGCCAGCCGCGGCATGTACAAGGACGGCTGGTGGGCAGCCTCTCGGCCGGACCGCCTGCCCTGGGACCTCTCGCCGACCACGCTCCGGCCGTTCGGTCCCGGCGCAGACTGGGACGCGGACCGCGACGTGGGCTGGGA
Source organism: uncultured Chloroflexia bacterium (assembly GCA_963825995.1). Lineage (GTDB taxonomy): Bacteria > Chloroflexota > Limnocylindria > Limnocylindrales > CSP1-4 > JAFMJV01. The sequence goes on along the minus strand of CAWGVH010000004.1, from coordinate 197,866 downwards.
GCTCTACGACCTGACCAGGGACTTCACGCAGGCGCACGACGTGGCGGCAGCGCACCCGGAGAAGGTCAGGGAGCTCCAGGAGCTGTGGTGGAAGGAGGCCGAACGCAACCGCGTCCTGCCGCTCATGGCCGGCTTCTCGGTCCTGTACGGCATCCTGCCGCCGCTCCCCACCCAGACCCGTTTCACCTTCAAGGGGGACGTCGACAACATCCAGTGGGGCATGATCCCGCGGATCTACGGCCGTTCGTACGCCATCGAGGCCGACCTGGTCGTTCCGGAGCGCGGTGCCGAGGGCGTCATCGTGGCCATGGCGGACTTCATCGGTGGCTTCGGGCTCTGGGTGGACGGGCAGGGCAAGCTCCGTCACACCTACTCGCTCCTCGGCGTGGATACCTACCGGCAGGCGTCAGACGAGCCGCTCCCGAGTGGGAACGTCAACGTCAAGATGCTGTTCGAGTCAACCGAGACCAAGCCCGGCAGCGGCGGTCACGTGACCCTCTTCATCGATGGCCACCCGGTCGGCGAGGGCGACATGCCCAGGACGGTCCCCGTCACCTTCACCAGCTACGCAGGGATGGACATCAGCCGCGACAACGGCCTCGTGGTGGACCGCGAGTACGAGGACAAGGCGCCCTACGCCTTCAACGGCACCGTCAAGCAGGTCATCTTCGACCTCCAGCCGGGCACCGTCGAAGAGGAGACCGCGTTGCACCAGCACCAGGGCGTCCAGGCCGTGGGAGGCGGCGCCGCCGGCTGACCCACGACGGACGGTACGCCGGCAGGGGCCGGCCTGCCCATGACCGATGGAGAGATGAGTTGGCAGCTGCGAAGACCGGCCCGGCGGACGCCGCCAGTGGCGCCCCGCCTCACGCCAAGATCGTCCTGGGTTCGCTCATCCTGGTGGCGGCCGTTGCGAATCTGAACCTCTCGGTCGCCAACGTGGCGCTGCCTTCGATCGGCAAGTCGTTCGACTCGTCCCAACGATGCTCGACCTCATCGCCGTGGGCTACTCGCTCGGCCTGGCCGCATCCGTCCTGTGGTTCGGGGCCCTCGGCGACCGCTACGGCCGCAAGATGATGATCGTCCTGGGCATGCTGTTGGCAGTGCCGGCGTCGCTGGTGGCCGGTTTCGCACCATCGGACACGGTGCTCTTCGGCGCGCGTGTCGTGGGCGGCCTGTCGGCCGGCCTTGCCTATCCCACGACACTGGCGCTCATCACGGCGCTCTGGGCAGCGGGTCCCGCACGCACGCGGGCCATCGCCGCCTGGTCCGCCCTGGGTGGCGGCACGGCCATGCTCGGCCCGCTCATCGCCGGCTTCCTGCTCGAGCACTTCGCGTGGGGCTCTGTCTTCCTGGTCACCATCCCGCTGGCGCTCGTGGCGCTCTACATGGCCTGGCGCCACGTCCCCGCGCACGTCAACGAGGCCACCGCACCGGTCGACAACATCGGCGGCGTCCTCTCGGCGGTCATGATCGGCGCGTTGATCATCGCACTCAACTTCATCACGGTGCCCAACATGCAGGCCCTGGCCCTGGGTCTGCTGGCGGCCGCGGCCCTGGTCCTCGTCCTCTTCGTCGTCCGCCAGCGGCGGGCAGCCGATCCGCTCTATGACCTGAAGGTGGCTTCGCGAGCGACCTTCTGGGTCGCGGCCGTGGCGGGCATCATCGTGTTCGGCTCGTTGATGGGTATCGCGTTCATCAACCAGCAGTATCTCCAGAACGTGCTCGGCTACGACACGCTTCAAGCCGGCGCGGCCATCCTGCCGGCCGTCATCTTCATGGTGCTCGTGGCGCCCCGGTCGGCCAGGCTCGTGCAGGAGCGCGGCTCGCGGGCGACCCTCCTGTTGGGCCAGTCCATCCTGGGCCTGGCCTTCATCGCCATGTTCTTCCTTTGGGGAGAGAGCACGCCCTACTGGATCGTCGCCATCCCCTTGGGGCTCATGGGCATCGGCGTGGGCCTCGCCGGGACGCCCTCGTCCAACTCGCTCACCGGATCGGTGCCGGTGAGGCGCGTGGGCATGGCCTCCGGCACTGCGGACCTGCAGCGCGACCTCGGCGGCGCGATCATGACCTCGATCTTCGGTGCACTCCTGACGGCCGGCTACGCGGCAGCCATGGGCACGGCTATCGCCGATTCAGGCCAGGACGTGAGCGCCACGACGCAGAGTCAGCTGCAGCTTTCCTATGCGAGCGCGGCGGATCTCGCGGCCGCCAACCCGCAGTACGCGGACGAGATCATGGCCGCAGCCGAGTCCTCGTTCCTCGAGGGCGACCAGCTGGCCTACATCGCGGGACTGGCGGCTGTCGTCTTCGGCGGCGCGCTCACATACTTCTTCTTCCCTGGGAAGGAGGCAGAAGAGAGGCTTCGGCTCGTGTTCCACGAGGAAGACGCGGCTGCCGGCGCAGGTGCCTAGCCTGGAGCAGCGGCCGACTGACCGGGGCGCGCATCGAACCACGGATGGCCTACTCTGGTTGCGTGAGACGCGTGCTCGGGTCAGCGTGAGTGCTCGGGGCCGCTGGCCCCAGGCCCTGGCGTGATCCCTATCACCCGCACGCAGGTGCGCATGCGTCCCGACCCCCGGCGGGTGGTCATGAGGCCCTTCCTGCCCACACAGCCCAGCTCCACGGACGGGCGCGCCCGGGCCCGGCAGGTGATCGAGCGGATCCTGGCCCTGTCTGAGGCCGACATGATATCCACGCTGGCGGCGACGCGCGATCAGTTCAGCGGTCGTCACCCCGACCTGGATGTGGCACTGGAACGCAACTATGAGGCCGTTGCCGGTCTCATCGATGACCCCGGCCGCCTCGACCGGGAGCAGCGGCTCCTCATCGGCGCGTACTTCACCCACGAGTACTCCATCGAGGCCGCCGCGCTCTCCAACCCGTCCATCGTGCCGGGCCCCGACCAGTCCGGGCTCTCCGCTGGGGAGTTGCGCTTCATCGTGAGCCTGCGGGCGATCGGCGAGGGGCATCTGTCGTCGATCGAGTTCCGGTCAGGGATCATCGATTCGAAGGGCAACGTCCACGTCGACGAGCCGAGCCGTTTCACGTCCACCGGACAGCGCCGCGACCCGCTCTACCCACAGGACGCCTTCCGCCTGAAGCTGCGCGCATTGGGCGTCCACGACGAGATGGCCGGCCTCGTGCTCGATCCGCTGCCTCGGCGCTTCACGCTCGAGCAGTTCGAGGTTGCCATCAGCGATCTCGATGATCGCGCCGCGGATCAGGCTGCCGCCCACGAAGCGGTCCGCATCATCCACTGGCTGGCGGCCTCGGACTACACCATCGAGTTCGCCGCTGAAACGCAGCTCTCCGAACGGGTCATCTTCCCGTCCGGGCCGACGGAGAGCCAGGGCATGGAGGACGCCCGCTTCGTCAGGTTCCGCCACGACGATGGCTCCCTGCTGTACTACGCGACGTACACGGCGTTCGACGGCCGCCAGATCCTGCCGCAGCTCATCGAGACGTCAGACTTCCGCACCTTCGACATCGCCACGCTCAACGGCGACGCGGCGCGCAACAAGGGCATGGCCATCTTCCCGCGGCTGATCGGCGGGCGCTTTGCGGCCCTCTCGCGGCAGGACAACGAGAGCAACTACCTGATGTTCTCCGACGATGTGCGGTACTGGCAGGATCCCTGCCTGATCCAGCGGCCGGAGCGGCCCTGGGAGCTGGTGCAGCTGGGCAACTGCGGATCGCCCCTCGAGACCGAGGCCGGTTGGCTGGTCCTCACCCATGGGGTCGGTCCGATGCGCCGCTACGCCCTGGGAGCCATCCTCCTGGACCTCGAGGATCCGCGCCGGGTCATCGGCCATCTCGACGAACCGCTGCTGGTCCCTACCGAGGATGAGCGCGACGGCTACGTACCCAACGTCGTGTACTCGTGCGGCAGCCTCATCCACGGTCGGGACCTCGTCATCCCCTATGGCTTCTCCGACCTGGGCAGCGGCATCGCCGCCATCTCGCTCGAGGACGTCCTCGGCCGGCTCACCTGAGCGTCGCCATCTCCCAGTCTCGAAAGCGGCGGTACAGGCGGCGGATGTGTTCGCCGGGGCTCCGGTAGTACTCGTCCGGCTCGACATCGATCCAGTCATGGTCTCGCAGGTCTCCCTGTCGAGGAGCGCCGGCGAAGGCCTCCACCTCGTCCAGCGCGGGTTTGGACGAGCCATCCGACCGCCACAGCCCGAAGGACCGCTCGTGGCCGGCCTCGTCGAGCGGCGGGACGTGCCAGGTGGCGGGTGCGTAGTCGGCGAAGCACCACAGCATGGCGCCGAGACAGCCGGCCCCACGGAGGGCGGCCAGCGCTCGCCGGGTGTAGTCCGCGGCAGCCTGCTCTTCGAGGAGCGGGATGGCGCCCTCGCGGCGAGCCGGCTTCTGCCTCGGGTCCGCGGCCCGGTAGGTCGGCGCACCGAATTCCGAGAAGAGCACGTCGGCGCCGCCCCCCAGCCACGATGTCAGGTGGGCCAGGAATGGCAGCAGGTGCTCGTCGGTCGGCCCCTCGGCCCAGGACGCGTAGATGGGATAGCCGTGCATGGTGAGGAAGTCACACTCGGCGGCGGCTTCGGCGGGGCCCAGCCGGCGGTCTTCCTCCAGGTCCTCCATGTGCAGTCCGATGGTCACCCGGGCCGTGGGGTCGGCGGACCGGATGGCCGCCGACGTGCGCTTCAGCCAGTCGCTGGCGGCCGAGCGGTCCGGAGGGCGTACGCAGTTGGAGTTCTCGTTGCCCAGGTCCCACGCCCATAGCGCTGGATGGCCTGCCAGCGCGGCAGCGGCCTGGCCGGCGAGCCACGCCTGCGCTTCGCGCACCACGGGGTCCGTGTACCAGTTGCGCAGCCGCTCCCCGCTGAGCCGCCCGCCGGCGAGCACCCGGAAGCGAGGGTCCCGGTCTGTACCGCCCAGCGCCCAGTCGGGAACCAGGTTCACCCCGCTCATGTGGCCGGTGAAGAGCGTGGGCATGATGGCCATCCCCGCCCGCTCCGCCAGGTCCGCGACCACCACGAGCCGATCGAGCATGGCCGCGTCCACATGGTCTGGCGCCGGCTGGTAGACGTCCCAGGTCAGGAAGAGCCTGACCGAATCCAAGCCCCGGCCGGCCATCAGCCCCAGGTCCCGGGCCGTCTCTGCCGCGTCGAAGTCCTGCCACCAGCCCATGGCCGTGCGAGATGGCCAGTAGTTGATGCCCAGCCGGAAGGGCTCGCGGCCCGGCCCGGGCGCTTCGGGGTCAGCCGACATCAGGCCGGCCCACATCAGGCCTGCCGGTCGTCTCCGCCCGATGGTCCGCCACGATGCGCTGGTAGACCACCACGTACTCATCGACCATGCGCTCGACGTCGAAGCGCCCTTCCACCGAGGCGCGCACGGCAGGGCGATCCAGGTTGGCGCAAGCCCCGACCGCGGCCACGGCGTCATCCACGCTGCGCACCAGGTAGCCGCCGACTCCCTCTTGAACGATCTCGGGCATCGATCCTCGGGCGTGGGCGATGACCGGCGTGCCGCAGGCCATGGCCTCCACGACGCTGAAGCCGAAGGGCTCCTCGAACTCGATGAGGTGCAGCAGTGCCCTGGCACCGCCGAGCAGAGCGCCGCGCGCCTCCGGGCCCACGGGACCGACATAGCGCACCCACACTCCGTCCACTCGCGGCTTCACGAGATCCTCGAAGTACGCCTCATCCTGGACGATGCCGGCCATGACCAGCGGCAGGCCGGCCCGCTCCGCTACCTCGATGGCACCCACCGTGCCCTTGTCAGGGTGGATCCGGCCGAAGAAGAGCAGGTACTCACCCGGCGTCCTGCGGACCTGGAAGGCCCGCATGTCGATGCCATGGTGGATGGTCGCCACGTAGTGCAGGCCCGGGTGCCGGTCTGCCTCGCTGATGGCCACGTAGGAGGTCCGTCCGTCGTAGGCCAGGTAGGCCGGCAGGATGCGCTCGGACGAGAAACCATGGATGGTCGTGACGACGGGCGTCCGGACGAGTGCGCTGTACGTGAGGGGCAGGAAGTCGAAGCTGTTGTGGATGATGTCGAACTCGTCCGCCCGCTCGAAGAGCGTCGCGATGTGCAGGCTCTCCCAGACCTTGGGATCCAGGGCCGCGTCCTCCGAGTAGCCGTGCGGTGCGGTCGCCACGAGGCGCGCGCTCGTCAGCGAGTCGGCCGTGGCGAAGAGGGTGACGTCGATGCCGCGGCGGACCAGGCCCTCGGCCAGCAGCGACACGAACTGCTCCCAGGGGCCGTAGTGGCGCGGCGGCACGCGCCACGAGATGGGGGCCAGCAGCGCCACACGCAGCGGCGATGACGTCACGAGACCGCTGCCAGGGCCTCGCGCGCAGCCTGCGTCGTGCGCGGCACCGGCGGCGGGCGTGATGCACGCCTCCGCGCGGCACGCATGTGCTCGAGCGCCATGAGCCACATCAGGGTCGACTCCGCGCCCTGGTTGTGGCTCACCCCCGCCGGGCCGATGCCGTCGCCACAGGCGCCGGACGATGGCTCGGCGACCCAAGCGTGGGCGTCGTTGCGGCCTACGAACCAGCCGTAGGCCATCTCCATGGCGTCCCCATAGCGGGCCAGCCCGGTCGCCTCGAAGGCGGTGTCGGCCGCGAGCAGCAGCGATGTCGTCGAAATGGCCTGCTGGTCGAAGTCGGCCTTGAGGCCCCCGCGCGGCCACCAACCGTCATTGCCCACGGTCCGCAGGTGACCACCTGGCGCTGTCTGCGCGCCGATGAGCCAGTCAAGGACCCGCAGGCCCTCTCGGACCATGCGCGGTCGCCCGAGCCTGAGACCCCCGACGATGAGGGCTCGCGCAGGCAGCTCGTTCTCGTAGGTGACCACGTCCTCGGGCCAGGGCCACACAGCGGCCTTCCAGGGCCCATCCTCGCGGTCCTCGGCTGCAGCGCTGGGCTCGAACAGCTGCCACAGGTCGTGGCCGGCCTGCTGGCCGATCGCCACCACATCGCCCTTCAGACCGGCTCCGACGGCTGCGTCGCAGGCCAGCACCAGCGTGGCCAGCGGTCGCAGGTGGGGAACCTGGCTGGCACCCGGGAGGGCGCGCGTGAAGAGGGCCAGGGCGGTCTCGCGGACTGTACCCGGCGGCGCCGATGCGATGGTCTCGGCTAGCGCATGCAGGGCCCGCGCGTCGGCGTCTTCCGAGCCCGGCGCGTCCAGCCAGGCGCCGTCGTCGCGCCTCAGGTTGCGGAATCGGCCGGAGGCCGGGTCATAGGCCTCAACCAGGAACCGGACATTGCGTGCGGCGCTGGCTTCCACGGCCCTCCAGCCGAGCTCGAGCTGATGGAGCAGGTCGACCAGCAGCGCCCGCGCCACGTCGTCGGTGCAGTAGCCATGATCCGGATCGGGCTGCGCCAGCTGCGCGTGCTGCATGATCCCGATCTCGGTGCTGAGGGCATCAAGGTGCCGACGGCTGACCGGGAACAGCGGCGCGAGCTCAGGCACTGGGCACCGCGATGGCCGGCATGATCGGCATGGCCACGCTGCGGGGCACCATGCGGAGCTTCATGAAGAGGCGCTCGTAATCGGCCGCGACGCGTGACCAGATCATGCCCCGCCCGTGGCTGTAGGCGCGCTTCGCCATGGCGGTCCGCAGTCCTCGGTCCAGCAGCAGCTCGACAAGGGCGGTGCTCATGGCAGCCGGATCCCCAGCCGGCACCAGCCTGCCGCGTCCATCGGCCAGGATCTCAGAGGCGTACAGGTAGGGGGTGGAGACCGACGCCTTGCCGGCCGCCATCGCGTAGGAGAGCGTGCCCGAGACGATCTGTCCGAGGTTCGGGTAGGGCGTCACGAAGACGTCGGCCGCCTCGAGCCATCGGCTCAGCTCCGACTGCTCCACGAAGCGATCGATGAAGACCACGTGACCGGTCATGCCCAGGTCGGCCGCCAGAGCCGCGAGTCGCTCGCGGTAGCGTTCGCCCTCGGTGCGGAGCAGCTCGGGATGGGTGGCGCCGAGGATGACGTAGCGTGTGTCAGGCACCTCGCGGACCACGGCGGGCAGGGCCTCGATGACGGCCTCGTAGCCCTTGCTGGGTCCCACGAGCCCGAAGCTGAGCAGGACCTGGCGCCCGAGCAGTCCGAGCGACGGCTTGACGCTGTTGGGCTCCACGAAGGGCAGGTCGGGCACGCCGTGCGGGATGATCTCCACCTTGGTCAAATCCGCCCCATAGCGTTCGCCGAGGATGGTGGCGGCAGCCTTGGACATCACGACCACGGCGGCCGCGGCCTCCAGCATGCCCCGCATGATGCGATATTGGGCGGGCGAGGGATGGCGGAGCACGGTGTGCAGCGTGACCACGGCCGGCATGGTGAGCGCAGCCAGGAAGTCCAGGACGCCCTCACCATCATCGGGACCCCAGATGCCGTACTCGTGCTGGATGGAGACCATCCGGACGCCGCACCCGCCCAGGGCCCGGGCCACCCGCGCAAAGTCGGCGCGTACTTCCGTGTGGATGACGTGGTGGACGAGGTGGCCTTGGCCTCCCACCTCCCCGGGGCGACGAAGGGCTACGATCTCCCGTCCGCCGACGGCCCGCCCCAGGTCGGCCGTGAAGGTGGCGATGCCGCAACGTCGCGGCGGATACGTAGAGACGAATGCGATGTGTGCCACGGGTGGCCCTGCTAGCGTCCCGCGCACCGCGCGGGGTCGGGGCCGACGAGTGACCGATGCTTCGTCAATCAGGTCAGTCGCCATACCGGTGACTGGCGCGATCGCGCGGAACGGCGACCGGCGCTGTGCAGAGCGGCCGCTTGTGCGCGTCCCGGATCGATCTGACCCAGCGAAGCTTGACCGCCGCTGCTGTCCTCCACGGTGCCTGACATGGCCGGCCTTGTCAAACGCCTACGCTCATGGCGCCCGCTCCAGGGCCTCTTGGGCCTCCCTCCGCTCCTCCGGTGGACGAAGTGTCCGGAAGCTGCGGTAGAGCAGCAGGTCGTAGACGATCTTGAGCGCCCCGCCGATGACGAAGGGGGCGCCGGTGACGGCTGAGCCCACCAGTAGCGGCGCGGCGATGAGTGGGGAAGCCGCCACGCCCAGACTGCGCGCGATGCCCGTCACTCCGGCCGCGGCCGAGCGCTCGTTCGGGGCCACGATGGCCATGGTGTAGGACTGCCGCGTCGGCACGTCCATCTGGCTGATGCTGAAGCGAACGAGCAGCACCAAGGCCGCCAGCGGCAAGGTCGGCATGAAGGGCACGAGCATCAGCAGCACGTTGGAGGGCAGGTGCGTGAAGACCATCGTCCGCACCAGCCCGAAGCGTGCCGCCAACGGTGCAGCCGCCAGCGCCGATGTGGCAGCCAGGATGTTGGCGCCGAAAAGGATGGCCCCCAGGAGGGCTGGATCGACGCCGAAGCGTTGGCTGAACCAGAAGGCGATGAAGCTGCTCATGACGAAGCCGCCGGCGAAGGCATCGAGGGCGAAGAGCGCGGAGAGGTGGAGCACGACGCGCTGGGAGCGGTGCAGCCCGAGGCGCGAGCGGATGGTCTCGTCGTGGGCCTCGGCCGGCGGCACCTCGACGGCCGGTGAGATGCGCCAGACGAGCCCGGCCAGGATGATGCCCACGAGGGCGTAGCCCACGATGACAGCGCGGTAGGCGTCGGTCGGGTCGGAGAGGCGCCGCGCGACGGTCTCCACGATGAGCCCCGCGGCCAGGGCGCCGAACGCCGTGGCCACCGACCCGGCGATCTGGTAGCGGGCGAAGAGGAGGGTGCGCCGGGCTGGCGGTGCCAGCTGGGCCAGGGACGCCTGCTCCACGGCCAGGAAAGGGCCGACCTCGTTGCCGCTTGGGCTGATGACGCCGATGGTGGCGGCCACGAGGAGCACCACGAAGACCGGCGTGGCAGAGAACACCAGGCCAGCCGCCAGCAGCAGCATGGCGCCCACCACGAGGACCCGCCGCCGCCCCAGCCGGTCAGCGTGGGTCGTCAGCCACAGCGAGATGACTGCGTCGCCCAGGAGCGTGAGCGCCAGCAGCAGCCCGATCTGCCCGCCGGACAGGCCGATGGCATCGAGGTACAGCACGAGCACCACTGCCAGCAGGCCGTAGCCGAACATGCGCACGCTGCGCGCAGCGAAGAGCAGGGCCATGTCATGCGTGGCGGGGCGAGGGTCCATGTTCGCCACGGTACCGCCACCGAAGTCGGCCGCGTGAATGAGTCGGACACTAAGGCGATGCCTGATGGCATGGCGGCGGCTTAGCTCGATGCTCCGGCCATGGACATCGACGCCATCCTGGGATCGGGGGCCCTGAGCAGCGATCCGCTGCGTCTCTACACGCTGGCCACCGTCGTGACGGTCATCGTCACGGCAGGGCTCCTGGCGCTCCTACGCTTGCCCGGCGCCTGGGTCCCCCTGCGCACCTGGTTCGCCATCCTGCCCGTGGCGCTCGGCGCGATATGGCTGGGGCAGGGCGCCTGGACCCTGCTCGTGGCGGTCGTCTCCATCCTCGCCTTCAAGGAGTACGCGCGGGTCACGGGCCTCTACCGTCAGACGCTCTTCGTGCTGCTCGTCTACGGCGCCATCATCACCGAGAACCTCTTCGCGTACCTGGGCCGCTACGACGTCTTCATGGCCATCCCGACCTGGGCAGTGCTGGCCATGGCCCTCGTGCCCATCGTCCTGCGCCGCACCGAAGGCATGCTGCAGTGGTTCGCGCTGGCGATCGTGGGCGCCATCTTCTACGGCTACTTCCTGGCCCACCTGAGCTACCTCTACGGCTCGTCGACCGGTCTCGGCTACCTGCTCTTCGTGCTGCTCATGACGCAGCTCAATGACGCCCTCCAGTTCATCTACGGAAGGGCAGTGGGCCACCACCACTGGACCCCTATCAGCCCCAACAAGACGGTCGAGGGCTCACTCCTGGCGGGCGTCACCATCGTCGGGCTGACGTTCCTCCAGGCCCCCATCATCTTCCCCGGCGTGCCGACCTGGGGCGTTCTGGTGGCCGGGCTCATCATCACCATCGGCGGCCAGGTCGGCGACCTGACGATGGCCAACGTCAAGCGCAACGCCGGCGTCAAGGACTTCGGCGCCGTCCTGCCCGGTCACGGCGGTCTGACCGACCGGCTCAACTCCCTGATGGTCACGGCACCGGCCTTCGCTCACATCATGGGCTACCTGTTCGGGGGCTTCCCGTCATGAGCGAGCCGCACTTCGAGTACGAGCCCTTCCCGGATCTCGACCTGCCGTTGGTGGCCCGGCTCGGCCAATACCCACGCCAGCCGGACCTGCTCCTGGACACGGCCCGCGCGCTCGGCCGCCGCCTGGCGGCCACGGCCCTTCGCCTGCAGTTCCGCTTCGAGGTCGTGGGCACGGTGCCTGACCTGCCGCGCGTGGCCATCATGGCCAACCACCAGAGCCACCTCGACACGCTGGCCATCCTGGCGGCCCTGCCCGAGCGCGACCGCCGCCGCGTGACCGTGTTGGCCGCACGCGACTACTTCTTCGAGCGCACGGCGCCGGCCCTCCTGGCCAACCTCCTCGGCCAGGCCGTTGCCTTCGACCGGAGCTCCGAGCTGGCCGAGCTGCACCGCTGGGCGCGGCTGCTGCTGACCATCGAGCCCGGCTGGTTCCTCATCTACCCGAGCGGCAGCCGCAAGCGCCTCGTGCCGCAGGCCGGGCTGGCCGGCGTCCTGGCGCGGAGCGGGTGGACCGTGCTGCCGACGGCCCTGGCCGGGACGGCCGAGGCGTGGCCCATCGGTCATGCCCTCTGGCGGCCCTTCCGCACGGTCCGCGTCACGTTCGGCGAGCCCATCATCGACGCCGAGGAGCACGACCTGCCCGGCGAACTGCTGGCCTTCTGGGCTCAGCACGGTCATCTGATCGGTGCCGAGGCGTTCGACGGCCGGCCGACCGAGGTGCCACGTGAGCCCTGACGTCGGCCTCTACCAGACCAAGTACGCGCTGCGGCGCTGGCTCGACCGCATCCCGGGTATCAAGCGGCTTCAGCCCAACCACGTCTCGCTCGCCTCGCTGTTGCCCTCAGCGTTGGCGGCGGTCAGCCTCTGGCTCGGCTGGTGGCCGCTGGTGGTCGTGGGCATCCTGGGACGGATGGCCCTGACCGTGCTGGACGGGCTGCTGGCCGAGGCATACGGCAAGAAGACTCGGATCGGACCCTACCTCAACCGCCTGCCCCAGGAGATCGGCGACGTCGCGCTCATCCTGGCCCTGTCGCCCTGGGCGGACATGCGCTGGGTGGCGCTGCTCCTGGGCGCGGCCTGGCTGGTCAACATCAGTGCGGTGCTGCCGGCGGTCGCCGGTGGCTCACCACAGCCGGTCGGGCCGGCCGGCCAGCCGGACCGCATCGCCATCGTCCTGGTCGCCGCGGCCCTCCAGACCTTCGTCGCCTTCGATTGGACGTGGGTCTGCGTCCTCATCGTCGTCCTTTCCATCCCCACGCTGGTGCTGCGCGTCTCGCGCACCATCCGCGAGCTGGGACCGGCCTGAACAGGGAGGCGTTTGCCATGGATCTCTACCACCCCACCCTGCGGATCCTGATGCGGACCGGCGGACGGCTCTCCGACGGCATCCGCCTCGGGTACCGCGAAGGCTTCAACTCCGGGACGATGGTGGACTACGTGTACGCCAACGAGGCCCACGGCATCAGCCCGCTCGGCAGGTATGTCGACCGGGTCATGCTCGACCACCCCGTGTGGCGCGGCGTGCGCGCTCGGCGCGAGCTGCTCATCGGCCAGCTCCGCGAGGTCATCGGGCAGCGTCCCGGCCAGCGGCTGCTGGACGTGGCCGCAGGGCCGGGCTCGTATCTGTTCGAGCTGCCCAAGGGTGCCGCAGAGTACTGCGCCGGCGACATCGACGCCGACGAGCGCGCTCGCGGGCAGGCCCGTGTGGCGGCCGAGGGCCGGGACGACATCTCGTTCGTGGCCGCCGACGCCTTCGATCCGGCGACGTGGCCGCACCCTGGCTTCGACATCCTCGTGGCATCCGGCTTCTTCGACCTGCTCGTCGATGTCGCCGACGTGCGGCGGCTCCTGGCCGCCGGAGCGTCCGCGACGGAGCCAGGTGCCCACTGGGTGCTCTCCGTCATGGAGGGCCACACCGACCTGAAGCTGCTGCACGACGTGCTGGTCGACTGGGACCGTAAGCCGTGGACGGCCGTCGTCCGCAGCGCCGACGAGGTCATCGCGGAGGCCGAGCCGCTGGGGTGGCGGGCGGTCAGGGTCGAGCACGAGCCGCAGGGGCTCTTCGGCGTGGTGACGCTCGAACGAGTGGCTGCAGGCGCGCCCCCGAGGGCTGCCGCTGAGCGGCCCGGGGCTGCGTCATGAGCACGGCGTGGTTGACCGGCGCGACCGGCGCCTGGGGCGGTGCCTTCGCCCGGGCGCTGCTGGAGGCTGGCTACGACGTGCTCGCCCTGGGACGGCGCGATGCCCCGGATCTGGCTGCGCGGGCCGGCCAGCTCGGAAGGACCTGGGGGTTCGTGGAGCTGGACCTCTCCGTGCCGGTGTCCCTCGCCGACCTCCGAATCACCATCGAGGCGGCGGCACCGGGGCTGCTTCGAGGTGCGCCGGATATCCTGATCCATGCGGCAGTGTCAACCGATGGCGACCGCGCGACGCTCGCTCAGACCGACTACCTGGCCCCGGCCGGACTGGTCGATAAGGTCTCGAAGGCCATGCTCGATCGGGGCTCTGGCCGCATCGGCGTGCTTGTCCCGCAGAACGCCCGGCTTGGGCTGGCCGGGCTGGCCGACGTTGCGGCCCCACAGGCGGCCCTCTGGACCTGGTGCGAGGCGAAGCGTGCTGAGCTGGCGCGGGTCGGCGATGGCGTCACCCTGACGATCGTCATCCCGCCCCGCACCGCGTCCGCGACCCAGCGCTTCGTGGCAGATCGGAGCGGTCACAGCGCCACGCTCCATCCGCCCGATGCGCGCGGCCTGCTGCGGGGCGTGCTGGCGGGTCGCCGCCGGGTCGGCCGCCGTCCCTGGCTGGCCGCGCTGGCTATGCTCATCCGCTGAGATGCGCCGGTCGCCGAGTCATCCCTCGTTGACCGACGCACCAGTGCGTTCCCATGGCGATCTGCGGATCAGGCCGCGGCGCTGTCCGCCTGTGCGATGTGGACCGCCAGCGTGCCCAGGGATTCACTGAGAGTGTCGGCGCTCGCCTTCTGGCCGCGCTCGAAGGCGCGCGCCAGGTCCCGCAGGTCAGCATCACCCTGCTCACGGGCGATCATGAGCATGGCCGCAGCCGAATCCTGCTGCTTCCGTTTCAGGGCAAGTAGCACAGCGTGCGCTTCATAGGCCTCGCTCTCCGCCTCGCCAGCTGACGAGGCTGTCTCCCGCATGAGGGTGACGAGAGGTTCGGCGACCTCCTCGGCCACGCCGCTGGCATCGTGCTCCTGGCCGAGACGCCTGAGGTCCTTGAGGAACCGATCGTCCTCCTTCAGCAGGCCCTTGAGCGTCCGCTTGACGTCAGCGACCGGGTGACGCGTGGCCAGCTCCCGTTCGCCCTCCACGATGGCCTCCTGGATGGCGATGGCCTCATCGAACTCATGCTTGATGAACCCCTCGCCGTACTTGGCTTCCGACATGATCCCTCCGTCGTGTGTTCAGGCCAGCGCGGTCGCGCCACCACCTCGATCATGGAGGTCATCACCTTTCGGCCGCGACGACCTGGGCCCGTGCCACATCGCAGTCGCATGGCGGTACGCAAGCGTCCTCCGTCAGCCCGCGGACGTTCCCTTGGCTGGCTGGCCGGAGCCCACCCGCCCCATCTCCTCGCGCTCCACCGCGCTGGGGGTCTCACCCCCACTGTGACCCTCAAGGGAGACCACGACTTGGCGTGCCTGGGCCCGTTCGAGGATGACCACGAGTGCCGCCACGAGCGGCACCGCGAGGAGAGCCCCAACGAGGCCGGCGGTGGCTGCGCCGACCACGAGGCTGACGACCACCAGGAATGGCGGGACACCGATGGTGCTCTTCATGACCATCGGCACCAGGACGTTGCCTTCCACGACCTGGATGACGACGTACACGATGCCCACCAACAGGACCAGCTCGATCTGTCCTGTGACGGCTGCCACAAGGAGGGCCGGCAAGGCGCCGAGGAGCGGGCCGACGATGGGGATGATCTCCGCCAGGCCGGCGATCAGACCCAGGAGCAGGGCATTGGGCAGGCCGAGCACGAAATAGGCGACGGTCGTCATGCTGAAGATGGCGGCCATGAGGATGAGCTGGCCGCGCACCCAGAGACCCAGGCGCGTCTCGACTTCGTTCCAGCCACTACGCACCCCGTGCCGATGCTCGGCCGGCAGCAGCGCCAGGGCGAAGCGCTGTAGACGCTGGTGGCCGGTGAGCCAGAAGTAGACCAGCGTCAGGACGGTGATGACTGAGATGGCGGCATCCGCGACGGCCAGGCCGGCATCGACCAGGGCCTCGGGATCGGGCGTGGCCTCCGGGTCGCGCAAGGTCGCCGTCACAGCGTCCAAGGCATTCGTCAGGCCGTCCGCGATCAGGGCGGGCCGGATGGTCTCGATGGAGGCTCGAAGATCGGCCAGGAGCTGCGGAAGCCGGCGGCTGAGCTCGGTGAGCTGGCTGACGGCAGCAGGGACGACGAGGAAGAGGAGGACGGCCACGATCACCGTGAAGCCGGCATAGACGAGCAAGATCGTGATGCCGCGGCCGAGGTTGGTGCGGCCACGCACCCACCCGATGGCAGGCTCCATGCCGGCGGCCAGCAGGATGGAGATGGCGACCAGCACGAGCACGTGCGCGGCGCCCAGCACGAGGGCGGCCATGGTGACCACCATGAGCACGCCCACGGCCGCGCCCGTGCCGCGGGCGACCCACGTCCAGGCCTCGGATCTCAGCATGTCGGTGCCGGTCCGGCGCGCTGCTGGAGGCCTCGTCAGCCGACGAGACCCGTCGGCGCTTCAGCTTCGACCGACGGCGCCGTCACCCGAGCAGGGGGCTCGACGTCAAGCAGGTACCCGATGCCCTGGAAGGTCTTGATGCGGCCCGGCTCGCCCGGCTCAGCTCCCAGCTTGCGGCGCACACGGGAGACCCAGACGCGCAGGTACTGCAGGTCATCGCGGTACTCCGGCCCCCACACCTTGGTGAGCAGCTCCGTGTGGAGCACCACCTTGCCTGCATTCGCGGCCAGGTGCTGGAGCAGCAGCCACTCCGTGCGTGACAGCGACACGATCTGGCCATCCCGCCTGACCATGCGGCGTTCGAGGTCGATCTCCACGTCATCGAAGGCCAGGATGCCCGATCCCGGGGAGCCGCCGGAGGAGCGGCGCAGGACGGCGCGGACCCGCGCCGTCAGCTCATCGGGATGGAAGGGCTTGGCCAGATAGTCGTCCGCACCAAGGTCCAGGCCCTTGGCCTTGTCTGCCGTGGAGCCCTTGGCCGTCAGAAGGATGACTGCGACCGGTCGCCGCTCGCGCATCTGGCGCATCACCTCGATGCCGTCCAGGTCAGGCATCACGATGTCCAGGAGGACGATGTCGGGGCGGATCTCCTCCGCCTTCTGAAGCGCCTCCTCGCCGCCTGCGGCCGTGACGACCCGGAAACCCTCCTCGCGCAGTGCGAGGGCCACGAGCTTGGTGATGCGGCTCTCGTCATCGGCGACGAGGACGAGGGGCTGGCTACTCACCGACGACCTCCCGGCTCATGCCACGGTACCGACCCACCCCCGGGGCGCCGTCGGCGACGGCGCTTCCCTGGGCGGTGGCGGCGGGTTGGTCCTACGGCGGTGCATGCAGCCTTGCGCGGCTGTCCATCTCACGGTGGCGTCAGCCGCATCACAGCCGCTGCTGCGTTGCGCAGCCGAAGCCTTGCGGAAGTGTGACAGCGCACCGCGGCCGGAGCCATCCATGGGGATGCCTAGCCTCCGTCCGTTTCTTCCGGCGCCCCCGCCTCCGGCAGTTCGTCGTCGGCCTCGATCACCCTCAGGAGGAAGCCGAACTCCGACCCGCCTCCGACGGGGCGGCTGGCCCAGATGCGGCCGCCCATG
The DNA here is from genome assembly GCA_963825995.1 of uncultured Chloroflexia bacterium. Classification (GTDB taxonomy): domain Bacteria; phylum Chloroflexota; class Limnocylindria; order Limnocylindrales; family CSP1-4; genus JAFMJV01. The sequence goes on along the minus strand of CAWGVH010000004.1, from coordinate 180,901 downwards.
GCCTGCACCAGGCTTGCACAGACGAAGAGGCCGATGCCTGATCCTGCCACACTGCGGGCACGCTCAGGATCGCGGTAGAAGAGCTCGAAGATGCGTTCGAGGGAGTCCTCTGAGAGGCCGGGCCCGGCGTCAGTCACGCGAAAGGCCACGCCGTCCGGCTCCGCTCGTGCGCTCACCACGACGCCTGTTCCTTCAGGTGTGTACTTGGCGGCGTTGCCCAGGAGGTTGCGCAGGACCTGTTCCACGTAGGTGGCCTCTCCGGCCACGATGGGAAGATGCGGCTCCAGGTCCAGCGAGATCCGGATGGACGGCAGCTCTGGTTCCTCGGCGGCGATGACACGCTCCAGGAGGCGGCGGGGCTCGAGCGGTTCCGCTTCGACCTCCAGCCGACCGCGCTCGACGCGGGACAGCACCAGCAGGTCCTCGACGAGGCGATGGAGACGTTCAGCCTCGGCACGGACGTCGTTCAGCAGCACGGCACGCGCGTCCGAGTCGTCGAGCCGGCCCGGCCGGGCCAGGATCCTCGGTGAGACCCAGGATGGTGGTGATGGGGGTGCGCAACTCATGGCTGATGACGTCCACGAAGGCCTCACGGAACTCCCCGGCGCGCCGCTCCTCGGCGAAAAGTCGGTCACGCTCCGCCTCCATCAGACGACGCTCGGTGATGTCCTGTCCGGTCCCGAGCATACGTACGGGGCGCCCCGCGCCATCCCGGAAGACACGCCCTGCGCCACGGGTCCAGTGGACCGTCCCGTCCGGCCAGCACAGGCGGAACTCGATGTCCAGTAGCGAACCGTCCGCGATGGCAGTCGCGACAGCATCGCGGAACCGCTCCACGTCGTCGGGGTGGATGGTCTTCAGATAGTCGTCGAAGTCGGGTGCCGAGCCCATCACGTCCAAGCCGTGCTGGCGATAGATGTCCTCAGACCAATCGAGCCGGCCGGTCACCATGTCCCACTCCCAGAAGCCCGTGCCCGATGCCCCCAGGACGAGCTCGAGACGCTGGTCTCGATCTGAGATCGCCTCCGCGAGCTGCGCCGTTTCTGCGAGGGCATCGGCGAGGCGGTCACGAGCTGCGCGCCGCGTCCCGATGAGCACTGCTGCACCCAGAGCGACGACGATGAAGATGGCCTGTCGTGCGAAGGCCTCGCCGCTGCCGGCCAGCAACTGACCCGGGGTCACGAAGAGGAGGCTGTCCAGCACGAATGTGACCGCCAAGGCCGACAGCCCCCCGCGCACGCCACCCAACCACGCCGCGGCGACCACGGCGGCCATCAGGAGGATGTAGCCCGGGTCCCCGAGCAAGTCCTGGATGAGAGCCTTGGTCCCGATGGCCGCCAGGCCGATGACCAAGCCCGATGCGATGGCTGCAGTGGGTCTGAGACGGACGTCCTGACCAGACCGCAGCTCCATCCACGGGCGTCGGGATGCCGATTCCTTCAGCGAGGGAAGCGCCACTCTGGCCTGACCTCCAGCTTGCCTGCCGCCCGGCCGCCGGGGCCGATCCCGGCCCCTATCTCATCATCGCCCCCTTCGCCCGATGATACCGTCGGGCAGAACGAAGCCCCGGCGTTGCCTATCGCCGGGGCTTCTCGAGTGTTCGTGGCCCCATGGGTGCCCTGGGGCCTACCGACCAGCGCTGGTCGCGGTCAGTGGCGCTGGTCGACCGTGTCCTTGACGTCGTCGTCCACGCCTTCTACTCCGCGACGGACGTCGTCAGCGAGGTTGCCCACACCGTCTCGAACATCGTCGCCGACGTTGCCCACCTTGTCCGCGATCGACTCGTCGCCGTCTGCCTGGCGCCAAGCCTCCTTGGTCTTGTTCTCGACCTCGCGGTAGCCCTGCTTGACCTCGTCCATGTGTCGCTCTCCTTACTCCAGCTCGCGGATGCGAGCGCCAACCCACCGTAATCGGCGGCCACTTTCAGGCCGTCTCTACGGGCCATCGGCCCCCTATCAGGGGCCTTGCAGACGCCCATCGGCTCGAGAGCCGATGCCGGCGATACACGTCGAGCACCCTCCCTCACGGGGGCGGGTGCTCGCCGTCGTGAGCCGGGCACGGGCCGTTCGGATGGCGTCGTCAGATCGCGCCACGGCCCGTGCGGGAACCGCGTGCCAGGGTACCGACGATGAGGACCGTGATGACGGCGCCGATCGTGGCGACCACGATGGAACTCACGTCGAGTGCCCCATCGACTGGGTCGACGTCGAAGAAGACGCCGGCCAGAAAGCCACCGACCAGCGCGCCAACGATCCCGAGCAGGATGTGGCCAAGGATGCCCAGGCCTTCATCGCCCTTGACGATGAAGCCAGCGAGATACCCGGCGATCGCACCGAGCACGAGCCACGCGATGATGCTCATGGTCTGTTCCCTCCGCCCGAACGGCCCTTCGGCCCATCGGGACTGGTGGCTCGCTGGGTGCGGGCCGCTGCCGGAGACTGTCGGATAGCCGGGGCGACACGATGACTGCGGCCGCGTGGCATCCCGTTACAGGAGCGTGCAAAGCCCGCTCCACGCCAGGGCTTGCCTGGCCGGTCAAGTGCGCCGCTGGCCGGCGGCCCTCAGGGCCGCCGGCGTCGTGGACGTGCCCATGTCGCGTGGACGTGATGGTCGGCGCGCTCGTTGCGATATCGCCGCAACGGTGCGTCCACCACCATCGGCACATGGAGGATGCAGGCCACTCGCCGAGCCGCTCGAGCGCGGGGGCCGCATCGTGATGGATGGGGTCCAGGCTCGGCTCTTCGATGCCGATGGCCACGACCGCGTCATCGACCTGGAGGCCGTGGAAGGCACTCGCAAGAGCGACCGTCGCCTGCTCTGGGTGGACGTCGACCTGGATGTGCCCGGCGCCTTGGATGCCACAGGTGTGCCTCTCGGCCTGACAGCAGCCGAGCGCGGACGCGTGGAGGGAGATGCCGGACGCGCACGTCTCTTCCATCGGACCGAGCGCATCCACCTCACCCTCGAATCGCTGGAGCTGGCCGACGGCGCCGCTCTGGCCGACGGCACCGCTGGCGAGGACCTCGGTGTGGTGCGGCGCGAGATCGACCTTCTGGCGAGCCCGGGCGTCGTCGTCACCACGCACCGTGGCCCTGTGGCTGCCTTGGAGCGTTTCGTCGAGAGTCTTTCCGGCGAGTCTTCGGTCGGTGCCCTGCAGGCCGCCGGCCTTCTTTCGAGCCTCGTGGACGAGGTCATCACCGGTTTCCACGAGGTCGCCGAGCATATCGAGCGGCAGATCGACCACCTGGACCAGATGGCCCTCAGCGGCGACGCAGGGGGCACATTCCTCGACGAGCTGGTCCTGGTCCGGAGGCGCATCAGCTTCGTGCGCCGCACACTGGCCCCGCATCGCGACGCCGTGGCTGCCATGGCGCGACCCGAGCTGGCGAACGACGACGGCATCGGCCAGCCTTGGCCGGGGCTCACCGAGCGTCTCGAGACCGCCTCCCGAACCGTGGACGGGCTCCGCGACGCGCTGCTCGGCACGTATGACATCCAGATGGGTCGTGCGGCCCAGCGTGCCAACGACGTGATGAAGGCGCTGACCGTCGTTTCCGCTGTCTTCCTCCCGGCCGTCGTCCTGGCCGGGGTCATGGGCATGAACTTCCAGATCGAGTTCTTCGACACGGCGCAGAACTTCTACCTGGTGGCCGGCGCCATGATCCTCTTCGGCATCCTGTTCCTTGTCTTCGCCAGGTCACGCTCCTGGATCTAGACCGCGTGGGCGCTCGTGCCGGTCCATCCTGGGGCGGCGAGCGTCCAGTGGTGTCGGTACGGTCCCGGGGGCGCCGCATGACCGCGCGCCGGGGACCGTCTCCCCCCGCGAAACCTCCACGTGGATGCAAGCCGTGGCGTCTCCCCGCAGGGCGTTTGACACCAGGCCGCTGCCACGCTTCGCATCGTGGTTCCGACGTGATCGATGGTCGCGAAGCCACCCCTACGGAGTAGGACGATATGGATGCACACGATTCGCAGCTCTCGTCCACGACGCGGACGCACGGCTCTGACCAGCGGCCGCCGCGGGACCTCCACGTGGCCTTCCGCGGCTTCGACGTCGGGGATCTCGCGGCGCGACTGATCGCGGAGCCGGCCTTTGCGACCGACGGCCGCAACTCGGAGACCGTCCATGACGATGGGCGCGTGCGCGTGCTGGTCAGCGTCGTGGCGGCCGGGCGTGAGATCGGCGCGGAGCGGAACGATGGCTACCTGACCCTCAGCATGATCCAGGGTGCGGGTTCGCTCGCACGCGGGGCCGATGACGCCACGTGGCTCAGCTCAGGCACGACAGCCATCCTGGCGCCTGGCGCGTCCTGGTCCATGCGTGCCGAGGACACGTCGGTGCTCATGGCCTACTTCTGGGCGCCGGATGATGCGGATCGGCCCGCCCGGGACCCGGCCGACTCCGTGCCGCGCCGCGACGGCCCCCGAGCGATGGGCGCCGCCGCCCAGGACGCCCCGTTCAGGAGCTGATCCATGCAACTGGACCCGACCTGGCGGCCACCGCGCCACGGGCCCCTCCCGATCGCTTCGACGACTCGCACACCAGGTGCCCCCGCCGGCTGGGTCACTCCCTCCCCAGCGGCGGGGGTCAGCCGTCCGGGGGAAGCACCACTGGAAGGAGCGAAGCTATGAGTCACCTGCGGCTGACGCCGGAAGGGCGACCGCTCGAGGACGCCCACTTGATCCCCATCGATGACCCCGATGAGCCGATGACCGAGATCGGCCTGCGCGAGCTGGAGCTCGACCGTGCCGCCGACGAAGGCATGATCGAGCCACCCGGGCCGGGGATGGACATGACCGCGACGGAGGTGCCCGGGTCGGGGACGCAGGTGACCGTGACCGGGCCGCGCATCGAGCCGCCAGGGCCGGAGGACGAGCCTCGCTGGCCGGAGGTCGAGGTTCCTGGGACGGAGGTGCCCGGACCCGAGCTGGAGCCCACCGATCCCGCGGTGGAGGCACCCGGCAGTGACGACCGGCCACCCATCGTTTCGGCGGAGTCTCCCGCAGGGGTCAGCCAAACGGTGTGGCCGGCAGCCTGACGACGCCGCGGCGCGTTCCGGGTGGCAGAGCGGGGGACGCCCGGGCAATGAGCCCGGGGAGCCCGGGCGTCCCATTGTTCCCGGGAGGGGCGGCTCCGATCCACGGGAGCGATGCCGCTGGAGAGTGCGATGCCGCTGGAGAGCGCGATGCCGCTGAAGAGTGCTTTCAGCCTGCCCGCCTCCGCGTGGGGCGCGTTTCGCGCGTGGGGCGCGTTTCGCGCGCGAGGCGATCCCAAGCGGCAGCGGCCACGAGTACCGCCGGGGTCAGCGCGGCACCGATGAGGAGCCGGTTGGAGCCAGACACCAGCAGGCCCCCGGCGAACCCCAGTGAAAGCGCCCCGATGACTCCGAGGGTCTGGTCCGAGCTTTCGCGCAGCATCCGGTCGGCGTCGCCGACCATACCTCCAGCGCCGCCGGCAGCGTCTGCGAGACGCTGACCAGCCCCCGCGGACACGTCCACGACGGTGTCGATGAGTCGCCTGGCGGCGTCGTCCGCACCGTCGGTCGCGACTGGGGTCGATCGGTTGGTGGTCGCCATCGGTCTGGTCTCCTCTCAGGTTGGCGTGGACGAGCCCAAGGGGTGGAGCTCGGGTCGTCCACTGGCCGGACCGTCACCCTCGCAGGTGGCAGCCTGCCCGTGCCGTCGCGGCCCGGCGGTGCGGAGCCGTTTGGCACGTCTAGGGCTCCCGCAGACGAACTGGCCATCGGTGCCGCGACATCCGCGGGAGTTGGCCACACTCTGGGGCCCACGGCCAGTGCTCCTGACTACGGAACGGCGGCCGGGCCTTGCAGGTGTGTGAAAAGGCCCGCAGCCCGCAGATGTGCCCGCGGGGTCACAGCATCACGCACGCCCATGTCTCAGACGCGTCCGTCAGGCGCGTCCCTCAGGCGCGTCCCTCAGGCGCGGTCGTCGACGAGCTCGTAGTGACGAACCTGGAACCCGCTCAGCCGATCCCGCTTCACGCGCAACGGATCCTCCACGGAGGCCCCGGTGGCGGACTCGATGGCGGCCCAGTCTGGCCACGCCGACATCATGACGACCTCCTGCCCGTCGTCGGACGCCAGGATCGACCGCCCGGGGACCGGTGCCGCCGGTACGCCAGGCTGTCACCTCGTCGACGACGAGCTTGGCGTACCCGGTCATGTCGCCACCCAGCAGGCTGCCGCGGGTCACACGTAGGATGCCGGTGGCGAGGGGGGCGGGGTTCGCCTCCATGACCACCAGTGACAGCACCTCGAGGCGCCGGTCAACGGTGTCTTCGAGGTGCTCTGGATGGAACCTCGTATCCTCGGGATCGTCGCCCAGGGCGGACTTCATCGCCACTCGCGACGACCACACGGACACGATCAACCGCGTGCCGACCTCTCCCGGACCCTGGCGGCCAGCCCAGACCCGCATCACGCCCGGCAGCGCCCGCAGGTCGGGGAGCACCGAATCGCGCAGGGAGGCATCGAACGCCGGACGTACGGGCTGGAAGTGGAACAAGCGCACGATCGCGGGTTCGCTCAATCGAGACATCCCTCCCTGCCGAGCGCCGAGTGGACATGGCGGTCGCGAGTATGGCAGGCGCGCGGAAGCCTGCCCCAGACCCGAGGGTCCACCGGCCTCGGATGGCATCCGCGGAGCTGAGCGGCCCCCGGCGTTTCGTCAGGCGGCCTGGAACAGGGCGAGCAGGGCCAGCATGAGCAGCGATGCGCCGCCCACGACAGCGGCCAGGTAGAGGCCGTGCGCCACCGGGTCAGCGTCGTGCGCGTGCTCGTCCCGAACATCGGCGGCGCGGATCTCGAGTTCGCTCACCGCTCGGCCAACCTCTCATCCAGCGCTCGGAGCCGGGCTTCGATGCGTCGCAGGGCCGCCTCCGTCTCGTAGTCGGTGTCCGGTGACTCGTGGCTCCCCCGGTGGACCAGGAAGGAGGTCAGCACGATGAAGACGAACACCTGCAAGAACTCCGATTGCCAGTTCTCGAACGTCGCCTGGGCCCACGGCCAGACATAGCCGTTCGGACCGAAGACCTCCGCCACTCGCCCATCCTGGTGTTGCTGAGAGATGTATTCCTGCCATCCGGTCCACGTCTGGAGGGCCCAACTGGCCGTGAAGAGCGCGGCCAGCACGAGGCTGAGGCCATAGTCCTTCCAGAGACGCACGACTGCCGACCCCGTCCTCAGGCCCGGCCGCCGACCGATGCCAGGGTAGAGACGGGGAGCGCTCGGATCGCGGCTCCCGATCGGCGTTCCGTCATGGAGCCGGCCTCGACGAGCCGGCGGTAGACGGCCTCGTACGCGTCGACCATGCGCCCTGGCAGGAAGCGGTCGATGACGTGTCGTCGCACTCCGGCGCGCGAGAGCTCCCCCACCCGCCGGACGGCCAGCTCCGCCTCCGTCAGGTCGTCAACCAGGAAGCCCGTTACGTGGTGCTCGATCGTCTCCGTGGGGCCGCCGGCGCGGCGGGCGATGACGGGCGTCCCTGTGGCCATCGACTCGATGGCCACCAGTCCGAAGGGCTCGGGCCAGGCGCCCAGCATGACGGTGGCCATGGCTCCCGCGTAGAGGGCATCCCGCTCGGGTGGCCCCAATTCGCCAAGGAAGGTGACGATGCCCTCGTCGATGGCGGGCTGGACGACCTCGGCGAAGTACTCGCGCTCGAGAAGGTCGTAGACCTTGGCGGCCATGCGCAGAGGGATGTTGGTCCGGCGCGCCAGCTCGATGGCCTCGGCGACGCCCTTCTCAGGTGTCACCCGTCCAACGAAGGCGAGGTATGAACCGTGGCCCTCGAGGAAGGGCAGCCGGTCGAGCGGCAATCCGTGGTGGATCGTGGCGACCCAGTTGGCCTGCGGCGACCAGCGCCGTTGGCTCTCGCTGATGGCCACCAGCGGGATGTCGCGGAACTCCTCGAGGAGCTCGGGCATGCCGGAGTGGTCCAGCCGACCGTGAAGCGTGGTGACCACGGGTGTCGGGCAGAGCCGAGCGAACAGGAAGCCGAGCGTCTCCACGTGGCTGTGGATGATGTCGAAGCCTGCGCGCCGCTCCCAGACCTTGGCCAAGGTCAGGTTCATGTAGGAGCCGAGATCACCACGGTACTGACGCGACCAGAGGCTCTGCTCCACGGTCGGTACCAGCTCGACCTGCGTCACTGAATCGGCCGGAGCGAAGAGTGTGACCTGATGGCCACGCATGTGCAGCTCGTCGACCAGGGCCGCCACCACTCGCTCCGTACCGGCGTAGCTGACGGGCGGGATGGGCAGCATGGGCGGCGACACGACGGCGATGCGCAGACTCTCGCCATCCGCCACCTCGGGCATCATCTGGCGAGCTGGCGTCGCCTCGCGGCCATTGTTGCTGCCGTTCATGTGATCGCTCCTCCGACATCGGCTGTGAGCTTCCGGGGGACGGGCGGCCGCCGGGCTCCCCGGCATCGTCCCCCAGGGCAGGCCCGATCCGGCATCACAGGAGACGTCAGAGGGCATGCCAACCTCCTTGCAACCGCCCACTGGGGGCCTCCGGGCCGTTGACGACCGTCATGCGAAAGCCGATGCTCGGCCGCCCATGCCCCCTATCAGCGACCATCGCGGCGATCCCGTCAGCGGTGCCAGTGGCATCGGCGCTGCCTTCCCGCTCTCGCGGCTGGCGGCGGTCGTCTTCGACATGGATGGTGTCATCACGGACACGGCCACCATCCACCGGGACGCCTGGAAGCAGACCCTGGACACGTACCTCGAACGGCGGGCCAGCCTGGACGACGGTGATGCTGCCGGCTCGGCTGCCGGCCTCGGTCGCTACCGCCCCTTCGATGAGGACGACTACCGACGCTTCGTGGACGGAAAGCCACGCGAGGCGGGCATCCGCGACTTCCTGGCCTCCCGTGATCTTTGGCTGCCGGAGGGCGAGCCAGGCGATGCGCCTGGATACGAGACTGTCAGCGGCCTGGGTCTGCTCAAGAATGGGGTGTTCCTGAAGCTCGCCGCCAGGGAGGGCGTCGAACCGGTCGCCAGCACGGTCGAGTTCGTGGACCGCCTGCTTGCCACGGGGCGTCGCGTGGCCGTCATCTCGGCGAGCGAGAACGCCACACACGTCCTCCGGGCGGCTGGCGTCCTGGGGCGGTTCGGCGTGAAGGTGGATGGCCTGGACGCTCGCCGTCTGCAGCTGCCCGGCAAGCCGGACCCGGCCATCTTCCTTGAGGCCGCCCGACGGCTGGGAGAGGCCCCGGGGCGGGTCGCCATCGTCGAGGATGCCCTGGCCGGAGTGCAGGCCGGGGTCCGTGGCGGGTTTGCCTTCGTCCTGGCCATCGACCGGGCCGGCTTCGCTGGGGAGCTCAGGGCCGCTGGGGCTTCGCTCGTGGTCCACGACCTGGCCGAGCTGCTCGAGACCGCCTGACGCCGGTCAGGTGGACCAGTGCCCGTCCCGCTCGCGCAGCTCCATGCCGCGGCTGGTGACGGTCAGTGACGGGTTCCCGGGCACGGCGACCTCGACCGGGGCGCTGCTGCGGATGGTCATCGACCCGGGCACGATGCTGACCCGGACGAGGCACCCGCGGAAGCGAACCGGGACATCCAGGAGGCGCCATGCCGGCGGCAGGTGGGGGTCGATGGCGAGCCGATCGCCGGCCGGGCGAACGCCAGCGAAGCCCATCACCAGGGCTTGCCAGAGTCCACCCATGGTTTGGATATGGAGGCCCTGCGAGGCGGTCCCGGTGCGGTCGTCCAGGTCGATGAAGGCGGCCATGTGCAGGGCATCGAGCGCCCGCTCGTACCGGCCCGCACGTGCCAGGAGGGCCGCATGCGTGGCCGGCGACAGCGAACTTCCGTGCGCCGTGCGTGGCTCGTAGTAGTCCAGGTTCGCCTGAAGCGAGCCCTCAGCCGTCTCGCCGGGGACGAGGTGATGCAGCAGCAGCACGTCCGCCTGCTTCACGACCTGGGCCCGCGCGACCCGCTCGCGGCCGAGCAGGGCATCAGCCCAGGCGGGCCGGGTTAGCATCTCCGCGATGCGGATCGGTTCCAGCCCATGGAACCCGGCGAACTGCTCGTAGATGCGGGTCCCGGGATCGTAGCCGTCGACGATGCGCCCCGCGATGTGCAGCCAGTCGTCGACCTCCTCGGCTGACGGCTCGTCGGAGGCCCGTCTCTCTGCCTGCGCGTCCGCCCGGCTCCGCGGCCGCTTGGCCGCCGCGACTGCCGCCGCTGCGCGGAGGTTCCAGCGGACCATCACGTTCGTGTAGGCGTTATCGTCGACGAGCTCGTGGTATTCGTCCGGTCCGATGATGCCCCGCAGGTGGACGCTGCCGTCAGGATCCTGTTCGAGACGCGACGCCCAGAAGCGAGCCGTCTCGATGAGCAGCCGTCGGCCGTCGCGGCTCGCGAAGGCAGCGTCCCCACTCCACGCCACGTACTCCATGGCTGCCCAGGCGATATCCGCGACGACGTGCAGCTCCCGTTCCCCGGTCCACACCCGGATGGGAAGCTCGGTCGGGCCCGGGACCCACGGCGGCGTCACGTCGCGCCCGTCGGCGGCCGACTCCCAAGGGAACCATGCGCCACGGAAGCCTGCCTCCCGCGCGGCTTCTCGGGCGGCGGGGAGCCGCGCCACGCGGTAGGCCAGCATGGCTCGCGCCGCGGCCGGTCTGGTGGCGGCGAAGAAGGGCAGGACGAAGATCTCCGAGTCCCAAAAGACGTGGCCCTTGTATGCAGGTCCCGAGAGACCTCGCGGGCCAAGGGGTGCCTGACGGGTCGTGGCGATCGAGCTGTCGAGGTGGAACAGGGCAAAGTTCACAGCGCGCTGGAGGTGGTCATCGCCGTCGATGCGGATGCCCATCTCCTCCCAGCGTCGCGCCCAGGCCCGGCGCTGCCCGTGCAGCAGCCCGTCGAACCCGAGCTGCTCTCCACGCGCGAGGTACTCCCGCGCCGCGTCGAGACTCGGCGTTCGGTCCGGGTGCGACACGTAGGCGGCGAACCGCTCCAGCCGATGAGCTTGCGCGCGACCGTGCGCCGACTGGCTGGCAGCCACGGCGACACCGCCAGGCGTGCCGGTAACGATGTACGCCTCAGCGCGCCTTCCTGCGCGCGTGCCATCGCGTGCCACCCACCCCCGACCGCGGGCGTGGTCGGGGGCAAGGACGACACCCCGTGGTGCTCGGGCCCCAGCGCCTTCGGCACGTAACGCGCCCAGACCGGGGCGGGCACGGCTGCTCAAGGTAACCGCGCGGAAATCGTCCGGCTGTGCTGCGGCCCTCGTGGTGCAGCAGGCCGGTGCGCAGGTCGAGGACACGGCGCAGCCCGGCCTCGGGGACGAGGTCTCCGTCCAGTCGCGTCCAGTCCGGGGCCCGGAGCAGATCACTGTGCGGCCCGCTGTCCACGAACACGCCGGCCACGAGGACCTCGCGACGTGCCGGTGCCCAGGCAGCCAGCGGACTGCCCAGCGTCCCGATGACGCCATCGATCATGGCCAGCCAGCTGTCCCGCATCTGCTCGAGCGCAGGGTCGGCGCCGTTGACCTCGATCGTCCATGCGGATGGCTCAGGGATATCCGGTAGCGGAGCACGAGCCCTGCCCTGGCGCAGGGCGTGAAGCGTGGTCCGCGCGTCTGCCATGGAGATCCTGCGGGACCGTGGGGGCCCCAGGCAGCGCTCGCAGGCATCGACGACGAGGACCTCGCTGGCGCGGATGCCGTCATGCCTCCAGAGCGCCTCGACGGCCCGCTCCACGGCGCGCGTCCCATGACGCCGAATCCCGGAGATGACGATCCCGGCAGCCGCCAGCTCGCGGAGCGTGGCATCTAGGCCCTCGATCGCTCCGACCAACAGCACCGCCTGGATCGTCAAGTGGCAGGTCTCCGGTGAGCGGTCGCCAAGGACGGTCGTGAGGCTATCGCCATCGCCGCCATCGGAGCTGCCGGTCCAGCTCCTCGCGATCCTCCGGCGGGCCGCTCACGAGGGCCACGCCGACCGCCGATAGGACCGTTGCCACGAGGAACGCGAGACTGGCGTCGATGACGGTCAATTGCGGTAGCTCCGCGCGGGCGTGTGGTCCGTCCATGCTCCGACACCAGTGCATGGCGACGCCTCACAGGGCGGAGCCTTCCGGTTACAGCGGCATCGCACCTGTCGCGATAGCGAGCAAGGCGAAGTCTCGATGGTTCCCTCGCGAGGTGGATCCGGCCGGGGCGCAGCGCATGCTGGAGCTGGCCGGCACGGCAGGACGCCGATGCCGATGATCAGACCGTCGTCATGCACACCGCGTACGCGTAGATCGCCGTGTCATCCGTGGAGGTCTGCGTCCACGAGACCTGCCAGGAGTGGATCCCGTCCGGCCGTGATTCAGTGACACGCAGGCCGCTGCTCACGTGGCTGAAGCCACCGCCGATGACGATCCCCTCCGGGCAGGACACGCTGACGCTCCCGCGGGTACCAGGGATACCATCGACGAGTCTCGTCGTGTGCCTCGTGAGGTCGATGGCCGTGAGCTCCGCCTCCAGGCTCTCGCCGGTGGGCACGGCCGCCAGGGTGGTCGAGCTGGGCCCGCTCTGAGGCGCCGCGGCCGCCATGAACGTGCCGATGCCCGACCCGAACACGAGCGCCGCGAGCAGGGCGAGCGTGGTCCGGAGGCTGATGGTGGATCGGTTCACGATGACCCTCCTTCCCCCATCGCGGTCGTCGCGGGCGGCGAAGGCCCCGCTCGGACGACCGGTCCGGCAACGCTACGCTGCGCCCACAATGGTGTCCATAGGCGCGACCCTGCTGTACGGGCCCGACGATGCCGTGGAGCGTTGCGGGCGCGGACTCGAGATGACACGCTTACCCGGCGCCGCGGCTCGGTGCCGCGTGGGGTCGAGAGTGCGCCGTCGCCGGAGGGACTGACCGTGGTCGCGGGGGGCGAGGAACTCCATGGCATGAGCCGGACCGTCACGCTCGGCCTGGACGTGGGTGGCACGAAGGTGGCCGGTGGGCTCGTTTCAGCATCGGGTCGACCGCTGGCCGTAAGGGCGCGCTCGACGCTGGTCGACGGCGCCCGCGACCCGGGGCTCATGGTCACCATGGGGCTCGCCCGATCGCTGATGGCGGAGGCCGCTTGCTGGAGGGTTGACGGTCGACGGCATCGGCGCGGGATTCCCGGAATACGTGGACCGAGAGGGGCATCTCACCAGCCATGAGGTCCTCTCGTGGACCAGGCAACCGGCCGAGATGCTCGCCGAACTTGCACCGGTGACGGTCGAATCCGACGTCCGCTGCGCGGCTCTGGGCGAAGGCGCACAGGGCGTGTCGCAGGGCCTCCCCAGCTTCGTCTTCGTGATCGTGGGTACCGGACTGTCGTACGCGCTCGTGGAGGATGGCCGCGCCCGTCACGGAGCTCGCGGGGAGGCCATCGCCCTGGGCGAGCTCGAGGTGTCGCGGCGAGTCGACGACGCTTCGTCGCTGCCGTTGGAGCGCTATGCCTCGGGCGAAGGGATCCGTGAGCGGTACGAGGCTCTGACCGGCCAGCAGGCCGCGGGGGCGGCCGATGTCTTCCGGCTTGCCTCGAACGGCGACCGGGATGCTGCCTTCATCGTCCGGTCGGCCGGACAGGCGCTGGGCGAGGGTCTCGCCACGCTGGCGTGCCTGCTCGACCCGGGGGCGGTCGTCGTCGGGGGTGGTGTCGCCACGGCGCGCGGCGCGTGGCGCGTGGCGCTCGAGTCGGCCTTTGCCGCGCGGCTGGTGCGCCCAGCGCCGCCGCCGATCCTGTGGGCGGAGCTCGGACGCGACGCGGGCATCATCGGCGCCGCCCTCGCCCATCGTTGGCGCATGACGGGTGGACCGACGGGCTGACACGCCAGACGCCTCGTGCGCGCCGGTCGGGTATCCGCCAGCGCTCCCGGGCTCCCGGGGCCGAGGCAGTGCTCAGTCGTATCGTCCGTCGACGTGCGCAGTCTCGACCAACGCCCGGATATTCTCGTCCGGGGTGTCATAGGGGAGGGCGCAGCCGGGCGCCAGGATGAAGCCGCCGCCGGCCGCCAGGACGGCCAGGTCCGCGCGGGCCGCGGCTCGCACGTCATCCGGGGTGCCGCGGGCCAGGACTCCGCTCGGGTCGACGGTGCCGATCAGCGTGGTCACGCCGCGCGCCGCTGCCTTGGCAGCGGCCAGGTCGACCTTGTAGTCCACCGCGAGCAGCGATGAGCCCGTGCCGACCATGTCGCCGATGATGGGCGTGGCGTCGCCACAGATGTGCAGGCCGATCATCGTGCCCTCGGAGGCCAGGGTCTCCACGACCCGGCGCTCGTACGGCCAGGCGAACTGCCGATACATGGCCGGCGAGCAGACGTCGGGACCGGCGATGGAGTCGCCCATGCCCGTCATGTGGGCGCCCGCTGCGATGAGGGCGCGAGCATAGGTGACGACCTGCTCCGTGGCGTACTCGAGGAGGCGTCGCACGAAACCCGCCTTGTCCGGGTCCGTGAGCGCCATGAGCAGCCCTTCGATGCCCACGATCTGCGTGGCCAGGCTGAAGGGGCCCTGGTCCGCCTCCGCCAGCAGGAAGGCGCGTTCGCCCAGCGTTTCGACGATCAGGCGCGTGGCCTTCAGCAGCTCCGGGAGCATCCCGTCACTGCTCGGGTCGATGGGCCGCAGCTGGTCAACATCCTCGATCCGCTGCCAGCGCCGGCGCCAGGACCCACGGCGGCGAGGTCTCCGTCTCGAAGCCCACGTGGCATCCGACGGCACCCGCGAGCGCCGCGACGCCATTCTCGAGGTCGATCATGTCGTGGCCGTACCGCTCCCAGGCGCTGATGTGCGCTTCGGCCATGGCGCGGCCGTCGGTGCAGTACTCCCGGAGGGACATGCTCGCCAGGGCTGCCGCCGGCATGAAGTTCAGGAGACAGACGGGCACCCGGTCGGGGACTCCTCCGGCCAGGACCACCCGGCAACGCTCGACAGACGTCAACGTGACCATGCTCATCGGCTCCTGTCCGTGGTCCCTCGACCGGCGCGCGTCTCGGCGGCCACCGTGCCGGCGACATGTCCGATGCTACGCGCCGTTCGCTGGTGCCCGCTCGGCACCGAGCGGCCCATGCCGTTCGTCCTCCGCGCACGCGACCACCAGCCTTGACTCGCCTGACGAGAGGGCATACGGTGCTCGCTGACCTCCGCGACGGGGGTGTCGAGGAGGCGGTCGGGGCGGGCCGAGCGAAACGACTCGCCCATCGCAGCGCACGTGCACCGTGCGGAGGGAGAGGCATGAAGAGAGCGCTACGAGTCCTGGTCGCCCTGGCGTCGGTGGCGGTGCTGGCCAGTGTGCCCATGGCAGCGACAGCACAGGACGAGTCGAAGGACCTCACGTTCTACGTCGTCACGCACGGCGCGGCGTCCGATCCCTACTGGGTCATCGTCAATGACGCTGCAGTACAGGCGGGTGTCGACCTGGGCGTGAAGGTGAATGTCTCCTTCGCCCAGAACGACATCGCCGCCCAGAAGGAATCCTTCAACGCCGCCATCGCCGCGGGCGCGGACGGTATCGCTGTCTCCAGCCCCGAGACGGGCGCGTTCGTCGAGGAGACCCAGGCAGCGCTGGACGCCGGCATCCCGGTCGTCTATCTCGACACGGACGATGTGACATCGGGCCGGCTCGCCTACGTGGGCGCGAACCTCTTCACCCTCGGGACGACGTGGGCGTCGTTCCTCGTGGACAACGGCTTCGTCCAGGAAGGTGACTTCGTCTGGATGCCGGTCGAGGTCCCCGGCGCGGCCTACCAGGTCCTTGCGACCGAGGGCATCAGCAGCATCTTCGATCCCCTCGGCATCACGTACGAGGTCTTCGATGCCGGCTACGACCCGGCGCAGTCGCTGTCGAACATGACCGACTACCTCACTTCTCATCAGGAAGAGGTGAGCGCCATCATCGGCCTCGGCGACCTCGTCATGACGAATATCAAGCCGGCCTTCGACGCCGCAGGCATCGAGAAGGGCTCGATCCCGGTCACGGGCTGGGGCAGCACCAACGAGACCGCCAACGAGGTCAAGGAAGGCTACGTGAACGCGGCCATCTGGGCCTATCCAGACGCCGCGGGCTACGACTCGATCGTCCTGCTCAACAAGGCCGCGACCGGTCTCACGATCGGCTACGACATCCCCACGCAGACCCTGTACGACGCCTCGACGGCCGACAAGTACATCGCGCTGACCCAGTGACGCATGTCGATCGTGGCGCTTGCGTGACGCTACAGATCGAGCGTGCCATCGCCACCCGGCCCCAGGCTTCGCGCCAGGGCCGGGTGGTTCGCGTCTCCCGCGTGCCGAGATGACCAGCACCATGACCACGGGCGCCCGACTGCGGAGGCAGGTCATCGCCCGGCCCGAGATCATCCCCATCGTGCTGCTGCTGGGCGCCTGGATCGTCCTGGGGCTGGTCGACCCGTCCTTCCTGTCGTTCGCCAACCTCGGCAACATGTTCGCGTTCATCCCGGAGTTCGGGATCGTGGCCCTCGGGATGACGCTCCTGCTCACGGCCGGAGTCTTCGACCTCTCGGTCGGCAGTGTCTTCGGGTTCGCGGCGCTGATCATGTTCATGCTCGTGAACGACGCCAAGGTGGCGCCCGAGCTGGCCATGCTCATCGCGCTCGGCGTCTCGATGCTCATCGGCCTCGCCAACGGCATCCTCGTCGCGAAGGTAGGCATCACCTCGTTCCTCGTCACCCTCGGCGTTGCGCTCACCGTGCGCGGCTTCGGCCTCTACATCTCGGAGGGCTTCCCCGAGGACACCCTGACAGGCGACTCGGTCCTCAAGACGTTGCTGGTCGGGTCCGGCGACATCGGGTCGCTGACGGTCTACGCAGGCCTCTTCTGGTTCGTCGTGCTCGCCGTGCTGACCTACTTCCTCCTCAACCGCTCGCCGCGCGGCAACTGGATCACCGCCACCGGCGGCAACGAGCGCTCGGCCATCGCCCGTGGCGTGAACACGGCGAACGTGAAGATCGGCCTCTTCATCCTCAGCGCGCTCCTCGCCGGCTTCGCGGGCATCATCAGCTCGACGCGTATCGGCTCCGCCTACGCCATCTCCGGGACAGGCTACGAGCTCGAGGTCATCGCCATGTGCGTGGTCGGCGGGACCTCGCTGTACGGCGGCCGGGGCACCATCATCGGGACCGTCATCGGCGTCATCCTCCTGCGCTCCATCCGCAACGGCATCATCGTCATCGGGGTCCCGGGTCTTGCCTACAACATGTTCGTCGGGCTCGTCATCCTGGTCGCCGTGATCCTGCAGGCGCTTGCGGAGCGCCGCGGCCGAGTGGGACTCTAGCCATGGCCGCGCCCCTCGTCGAGATGCTCGGGATCGAGAAGCACTACGGGCCCGTCACGGCGCTCGGGGGCGTGGACTTCAGCGTGGGACCGGCGGAGGTCGTGGGGCTGCTGGGCGACAACGGCGCGGGCAAGTCCACGCTCATCAAGATCCTCTCGGGGGCCGTCAGCCCCAGCGCCGGCGAGATCAGGTTCATGGGCTCCGCGGTCCGCTTCAGGAGCACTCGCGACGCGATCGACGCGGGCATCGAGACCATCTACCAGGACTCCGCACTCGTGGAGCAGATGTCCATCGGCCGGAACCTCTTCCTGGGCCGAGAGCCCACCCGGTCCCTGGGACCCTTCCGGAGCATCGATCGTGCATACGTCGAGCGCACCACGCGCGAGCTCATGAACCGCGTCGGCATCACAAAGGCGATCGACTCCCGGACGCCGATCGCCAGCCTCTCCGGCGGTGAGCGGCAGGCCATCGCCATCGCGCGGGCCATGTTCTTCGAGGCCGACCTCATCGTGATGGACGAGCCCACCAACAACCTCGGGGTGGAGGAGGCGGATGGCGTCATGCGCTTCATCCGTGAAGCCAAGGAGGCCGGTCATTCGAGCGTGCTCATCAGTCACAACATCCACCACGTGTTCCAGGTCGTCGACCGCATCGTGGTGCTGCGGCTTGGACTGAAGGTCGGGGACATGGACCGCGCCCAGACGAGCATCCAGGAAGTGGAGGAGCTCATCACGGGCAGGCCCCGACCACGCAGCTGATCACAGTGAGGTCGCAGCGTCACATCCCGCACCGACGCCACCGCGAAACCTGGAAGGCCACACACTCGTAGGAGTCGCCATGACTGAGTACCCGGACTTCAGCCTGCAGGGCAAGACCGCACTGGTCACGGGCGCGGCGCGCGGGCTGGGTCGCGCCATCGCCCTCGCCCTCGCCGATGCAGGCGCTGAAGTGGCCCTGGGCCTGCGCAACGCCACTGACGCAGCGGACCTCGCGATGCAGATCGAGGCCATGGGGCGGCGCTCCATGCGGGTGGCTATGGATGTATTGGATATCGGCCAGATAACGGCCGCGGTGGACGCCGTGGTCGAGACCATGGGTCGCATCGACATCCTCGTCAACAATGCCGGCCTGGGGCCGGAGAATCCGGCTGACGAAGTGAACGAGGCCGACTACGACCTGACCTTTGACACCAACGTCAAGGGCCTCTTCTTCACCAGCCAGGCGGTCGGTCGCGTGATGATCCGCCAGGGCTCGGGCAGGATCGTCAACCTGAGCTCGCAGGCGGGCTTCATCGCACTGCCCGGGGAAGCCATCTACTGCGCCTCCAAGGCGGCTGTCTCGCACCTGACCAAGTGCCTGGCAGTGGAATGGGGCCAGCACGGCATCAACGTCAACGCCGTGGCGCCCACCTTCATCCGCACGCCTGGGACGGAGCCGGCCCTGTCAGACCCAGCCTTCGCGGCCGACGTCGTGGAGCGCATCGCCGGGCTGCATCGGATCGGTGAGCCCGTCGACGTGGCCGGCGCGGTCGTGTACCTGGCCTCGCCCGCCGCTGCACTCGTGACGGGTACGACGCTCATGGTCGACGGCGGCTGGACGGCTCGCTGAGGCTGCCCCGCTCAGGCTACGCGTCTGCGGCGGCCACCCACGCCACTGCCAGCAGCGCGAGCCCGGTTGCCTGGAGCAGCCAACCTTGCTCCCGGGCCCTCGTGGCTGATCGCCACGAGAGGCTGACCCCCAGCCCGGCGCACAGCGTCGCAGCCGTGGCGGCTGCCAGCGCTGCCATCGGCGGGTTGGCGAGCCAGGTCAGGATGACCCAGGCAAGGACATAGATGCTGGCAGTCAGGATCGTCAGCACGAGCGGCGCACGGTCCTCTCCAAGCGACGTGGCCAGGCTGGTCACCCCCGCCCGTTCGTCGGCGTCCAGGTCCACGAGGCTGTTGGCAAGGTGGATGGTCGGGCCCGCGAGGCCCGCCAGCGGCAGCAGCAGGGGCCATCCGGGAGGCAGGGAGCCAGCTGCCGCCATCCAGGTCCACGCCAGCAATAGCGGGAACGCGCCGGCGAAGCAGATCCAGCCCCGGCCCCAACGCCGCATGACGAGGTCATATGCCAGCCCGCAGCCATAGCCGGCCGCACCCAGGATGAGCACCGGGAGGCTGAAGCCGGCAGAGATGGCGAGACCCACGGCCGCGCCGGCCACCGCGACGATGGTCGCTCCGCGCCTGTCGATCACTCCGGCCGGGATCGGCTTCGTGGGCTTGGCGATTCGGTCGCGGTCGGCATCGACCACGTCATTGAGGGCACCGATAGAGGCCTGGAAGCCGAGCATCGCAAGCCCCAGCAGCCCGGCCTCGAGGAGTGAGGCACCGGCCACGATCGCGAGCGCAACCACGAGCGCCGTGTTCAGTGCGCTCGGCAGCGGATGCATGACCCGCAGTCCAAGCACGGCGCGTCGGAACGTGGGCGGCTGCGGTGTGACGCGCATGCGCCCAGTATTCGGCATCACTGGTGTCGGGCAGCCAACGTCCCGCCGGTCAATCCAGCCGGAAGATCTCCGACAGCCAGACGACGCCCTCGGTGGCGACCTCGGGCATGAAGTACTCGCGCATGTGGGCGCGCCAGCGGACGGTCGCCTCAGCGGCACCCTCGATACGCAGCGCCTCCTGCGGGTCGTCGCACTCGTACTGCGCGAAGACACGGTCCTCGAACAGCCAGATCGAGTAGTCGCGGATGCCAGCTGCCGAGATCGCGGCGAGCGCGTCCGGCCAGACCGCCGCGTGCGCCTCTAGATACGCATCGATGCAGTCCGGCCGCAGTCTCGCGGTCCACGCCACGCGCGCCATCGTCTCCCTCCCCGTTCGCCACGTGCCGGAACGCGGCCGTGCGCCCGCGTCCCAAGTCGATGATGCCCCATCCCCGGGGCGCGCAGGCCGGGTTCGCGGACGTCGACGCGGTCCCCCTCAGCGTGTTCGACGAAGACTTCGGATCGTGCCTGCGACTGGCCGATCAGACGCATCGCGGAGCGCTAGCATTGGCTGAAGACCCTCTCCCGCGAGCCCCGATCTCCTCGACGGCCCTCGGACGGCAGCAGCCAGGGAGAGGCGAGCAGATCGATCGCCATGTGTCGCATTGCCGTTGCCACTGAGACCAATGAGGGGGAGACGTGAGCGACAGACCGATGATCCCAGTCGAGGAGTACGCAGAGCGCCGGCAGAAGGCTGCCGGGCTGGTGGCAGAGGCAGGTCTGGACGTGCTGGTGGCCAACGGCACCGACTCGGACGCCTCTAACGTGCGCTACTTCTCGGCCTACTGGCCGCTCTTCGAGATGGGCGGCGTGGCCATCGCGCCCTCCGGGAAGTCGGCCCTCATGGTGGGCATGGAGTCCGAGGAGTTCGCCAAGGGCCGCAGCGTCATCGACAACATCCACCTCATGAAGGAGTACCGGGAGACCGCCGACCCGGTCTACCCGAGCATCGCCGGGCATACCTACGCCCAGGTCTGTGAATCCATCGGCGTGACCGATGTCAAGCGCGTCGGCGTGGCCGGCTACCTGTGCACCAACATGGCCATGTACGAGGGCCTGCGGGCGTCCTTCCCAGAAGCTGAGATCGTGAACGCCGACTTCATCACGACCAAGCTCCGGGCCGTGAAGTCGCCGGCCGAGCTGGCCTGCCTGCGCGAGGGCTTCCGGCTCGGCGAGCTGGCCCTGGAGGCCATGCTGGAGGCTGTCAAGCCGGGCATGACCGAGCTGGAGCTGGCCGGCATCGCCATCGACGTGCTCTACCGCAATGGCGCCGAGTGCGAGGCCCACACGGTCTACTCGTTCGGCGGCAAGAAGACCTCCAACGGCATCTCCCGCGGCACCCACCGGCGGTTCGAGCAGAACGACATCATCCAGATCAACGTCGGTGGCCGCGTCGACGGCTATTCGCCGTCAGTGGGCCGTCCGCTGTGCCTGGGCAGGATGACCGACCGACAGCGCTCGCTCATCGAGTTCGGCCTTGACATGCACCACCGGACCCGCGATTGGGTGCGTGCGGGTGTGGTGGCCAAGGAGGTCGCCATCCGCTATGAGGAGTATGTCAAGGCCCAGGGCAAGTGGCAGCACTACTTGTACGGGCCCTGCACGGGCCTCGGGCTGATGGAGGTCGAGCAGCCCTGGATGGAGTCGATCAGCGAGTACGTCATCGAGCCGGACATGACGTTCCAGGCGGACACCTTCTTCTACGACGACGACTTCGGGCTGCGCTGGGAAGACGGCATGCTCGTCAAGGAGAGCGGGCCTGCCGAGTGGCTCAGCAGCGGCACGCACATGGAGATCATCGAGCTCGATCGGTAGCCGCAGGGAAGGGGGAGCCAGCCGCGCGCGCCGACTCGCCCGCCCGGTGACGCCGAGGCTGCATACGGAGGGGAGATCGTCATGCGTTACGAACTGATGCTGCCGCACCACATCCGCAAGGCCATCGACGATGACTGGCCCGTCGTCCTGCCGGTCGGGCCGCTCGAGTATCACGGCGAGCACATGTCCGTCGGCATGGACACGCTGGTCGTGGTCAAGACGGCCGAGCGGCTGGAGTCGGAGATGGACATGGTCCTGATGCCGACCTTCTGGTGGGGCCCGGCCAGCTACGCGGTCGAGCCCCCGGAGGGCAAGGGCAGCGTGCAGGTCGATGGTGAACACCTCATCCCCTTCACCAAGGACCTCTTCCGCAGCCTGCTGCGTATCGGCTTCCGCAACATCCACTTCTTCATCCACCACCAGTCCGAGAACTTCATGCAGGGCATGCCCACGGACCTGGCCTTCCGGACGGGTGCCCGCCTGGCCATCTTCGAGTTCCTCGAGAAGGAGCGCGGCGAAGGCTGGTGGGGCAGCAACGAGATGTCGAGCTACTACGCCGACCATGAGCGCGGCGCGAACCCCTTCAACTGGATCTCCGGCCACCCCTTGATGGATGCCGAGATCATCAGCCAGTACGACTTCGACCACGCGGCCAAGGGCGAGACCTCGCTGATGATGGCGCTCTGTCCCGAGAGCGTGGACATGGATCACCTGTCGACAGAGAAGTGGTATCTCGCGACCGCCAAGGACGCCACGAAGGAGTACGGGCAGTTCGGTGCGGACCTCGTCCTCGAGCGCATGCGCACCATCCTCTCGAAGCAGGGCTAGCGCGATGGCCGGCAGGCAGGGCTCACGGACCTGGTTCTTCCCGGACGGCGACATCCCGCCAGCGGGCGATCCGCCGCAGGGCCACGAGTCGCTCATCATGCTCAACCCCGGCGAGACCGACGCCAGGGTCGTCGTCACGGTCTACTTCGAGGACCGCGAGCCAGAGGTCCTCGAGCCGCTCGTCGTGGGCGCCCGGAGGGTGCGCTGCATCCGCACCAACGAGCCCATCGGCGGCTTCCAGATCCCCTTCGGCCAGTACGCCCTGAAGCTGGAGTCCAGCGCGCCGATCGTCTGCCAGATCGGCCGCATGGATGTCCGGCAGCCCAATCTCGCCTACTACACCGTGCTGGGTCATCCCCTCGACTAGGCAGCGATGAAGCAGCAGTACCACCCCGTCAGGAACAACGCGGAGTGCGAAGGCATGATCGCTGGCACCTTCCAGGGCGTCCTGTGCATGGCACTCGACGGTGAGCCCTACGCGGTCCCTGTGAACCACGCCTACCAGGACGGCCGGTTCTTCTTCCACTGCGCCACCACCGGTCGGAAGCTGGACACCATCGCCCAGAACCCCAACGTCTCCTACGTCATCACCAGGTTCTACGGGGACCGGCGCGACCTCGACAAGTCCTTGAAGTGCCACGGGCCCTGGGAGAGCGTCATCGCCTACGGGAAGGCGAGAGTGGTCACCGAGCCCGAGGAGCTGATCCGGACCTTCAAGGTGTTCATGCAGTACTTCGGTGAGCCCGACTATCAGCATGGGGAGAACCTGCTTCACGACACCAGGGTCATCGTCATCGAGGTGGAGCGCATGACGGCCAGGCGGGAGTACGACGAGTTCCGGACCGACTACTGGTATTGGGAGCGGGACGCGTAGCTGACGGAGCGCGCAGGTCTTGCGGGGAGGGCACACATGACAGCTGAGTGGATCACGCTTGAGGGAGCGATCTCGCTGGAGGGCGGCGATCGTCACCGACACGCGGCACGGCGCCTGCGGGAGTCATTCCCCGGCATCGGCTGGCTGGACGGCGGGGCCGGAGCGGGTGCAGCTGCTGTCACGCTCATGGACGATCCATCCCTTCCTGAAGGCGCCTTCCGAATCGAGGCTGAGCCGCAGCGGATCAGCCATCGTGGGCGGCCCCTTCTCCGGCGTCATCTACGGCGCTGAAGAGCTGATCGCTCGCGGCGGCACGCATCCCGGTCGAATCGCCATCTCTCAAGGCGTCATCTCACAGGCGCCGGGCCTGGCGTATCGCACCTTCTGGACCTGGGACCACTCGACGAACTGGGAGCTCTCCCAGGTGGGCCAGCAGGAGATCGGCGTCTTCAATCCCTATGGCAAGCCACCGGGCGGCTTCCTGCGGGACTACCAGCGCTGCGTGGACTTCTGCTCGAGGCATCGCATCGCGGCCATCGTCATCTACGGCTTCCTGCGCGATCCGCACGGTGGCATCGAGGCTGCCCAGGAGCTGTGCCGCTATGCCACTGAGCGCGGCGTGCGCATCCTGCCGGGCATCGCCATCGGCTCCTATGGCGGCTGCTACTGGGAGGGGGACCACCGCTTCAACCTGGCTACCTGGCTGAAGGCCCATCCGCAACACGCGGCCACGCTCGAGAAGGGTGTCGGATTCCAGATCTCCGACCTGGCCTTCCCCCTCAACTTCCCCAAGTCGGACTACACGCTCTCTGCCTGCCCCTCGGCCCCCGAGACGATGGCCTGGATGGAGGAGGGCGTGGCCTGGCTCACCGAGACCTTCGAGCTGGGCGGCATCAACATCGAGGCCGGCGACTACGGAGTGTGTGGCTGCGACCGCTGCGTAGCCCGGCGCGCCAACGAGGCGGAATCCTCCCGGCGCATCGACGATCACGGCGACTCCTGGTCCCACACGGACATGGCGGACAGCTTCCCGCGGCTCTACCAGACCGCAACGGCCATCAAGCCCGACCTCTGGCTGTACAGCGAGATCCAGTGGGACAACCTGCTGGACCCGGTGGCCCACGAGGCCCAGCGTCGCCTGCCCAGGGGCGGCATCTATCAGCACACCACCAATCGGACGTACTGGGGCCGCATCCAGCGCGAGCTGACCCGTGATTACATGGCAAGCCTACCCACGCAGCCCAACGTGCTGCGCTGTCAGTTTGCCTGCCAGTGGAATGGCGACGAGCGGAGCGAGCGGTACGCTCTCAATGCTCGCGTCTTCAGCGACATGGCGCGACTGTGCGCCGACCGCGGTATGGAGGGCCTCACGGTGTGGGGCGAGCCCTCGCCGTACCACGCCACGGTAGAGCTCTCGTATCTCGCCTTCGCACGCTTCTCCTGGGATCCGACGCTGACCTGGGGGCGATTCATAGCCGAGGACGCGGCACCCTTGCTGGGGGGCGTCGAGGCCGCTGAAGAGTTCGTGCGCATCGCCGAGGAGATCGACGCCCACCAGCTGCTTCCCCTCGAGCGGCTCGCGTCACTGCGCGATGCCGCCATGGGCCACCGCGCGAGTGACGAGGCGGGCCGCCGCTGGCTCTCGCTGGAGGACCAGATCGCCCGGCGCCTCTACATGGGCGCGTGATCCATGAGCCCGCCATGCGTGCCGGAAGCGCCCGGTGCCCGGCCGATCCGGCAGGCTCTGCTCGCTGCATCAGCACGCGTCCGGTAGGCTTCACGCCATGGCCCGCTACCTGTACGCCGCACGACTCAACTCCTTCGCGACCCGACCGGAGCTGGCCTGGCCCGGCCGCACCGATCGGCCCACGACGCTCGACTTGATCGACCGTGCCGCGACGGTCCCCGGCCTGTCCGCCGTGGACATCAACTATCCGCAGCAGACGACGGGTATCGAGGCCTCCCGGCTGCGCACCCGCATCGCCGACCGTGGTCTCGTGCTCAACGGCTTTGCCATGCGCTACGGCGGCGACCCTGCCTTCCGCTCGGGCGCCTTCACGAACGCCGACCCGGTGGTCCGCCAGCGCGCCATCGACCTGAGCCGCCGCGGCATCGACGAGACACGTGAGGCCGGTGGACGGATGCTCACCATCTGGCCCGGCCAGGACGGCTTCGACCACCCGTTCCAGGTCGACTACGCGCGACTGTGGGACTGGGAGGTGGAGGGCATCCGCCAGGTGGCCGAGCACGCCCCTGACTTCCCGGTCTCGATCGAATACAAGCCCAGCGAGCCGCGCAGCATCATGATCCTCCCCAACGTCTCGGCCACGCTGCTGGCCATCGCCGAGGCCGGCGCGCCCAACCTGGGCGTCACGCTCGACTTCGGGCACGTCCTGGAGGCGGACACGAGCCCGGCCATGGCGGCGGCGCTGGTGGGCCGCCGCAGCCGCATGCTGGGCCTCCACATGAACGATGGCTACGGCCACCGTGACGACGGCCTGATGGTCGGCTCTGTACACACCGTCCAGACCATCGAGCTGCTTCGCCAGCTGCGCCGGGACAGCTTCGCCGGCGCCATGTACTTCGACACCTTCCCCGACGTGGCGGCCATCGATCCGGTCGCCGAGTGTGCGGCGAACGTCGTCACCATCGAGGCCATGTTCGACGTCCTCGACCGCCTGCCGGAGGCAGAGCTTGACGCGGCGCTCCAACAGCACGACGCCGTGGCCGCCCACCGCCTCGTCCAGGCGACCATCTTCGCCCGGAACTGGTGAGCGCGGCTCGCTCGCGATCGACCTGACCGTGGCCGAACACCCGCGCGTCTGCGTCGTCGGCAGCCTGCACTTCGACATCATGGTGCGGGCGCCCTACCTGCCGCGCACCGGCGAGACGCTCATCGGTGACGCCTGGTGGTGGAAGCAGGGCGGCAAGGGTGCCAACCAGGCGGTGGCCGCCGCTCGCCACGGCGCGACGGTGCGGATGGTCGGCTGTCTCGGTGACGACGAGTTCGGTGCGCGGCTGCGCCAAAGCCTCGAGGACTCGGGAGTCGACCTGGCGAGCGTTCGGATGGTGGCGCAGGGCTCGGGCATGAGCGTGGCCATCCAGGAGGGCAGCGGCGACTACGCCGCCATCGTCGTATCCGGTGCCAACCTCCAGCTCGATGACGAGCAGATCGCCCAGAGCAGCGCGATCATCGCAGGCAGTCGCGTTCTCCTGCTCCAGAACGAGATCGCTGAGCCAGCCAACGCGGCTGCCGCGCGCCTCGCCCGGCTTGCCGGGGCCACCGTCGTCCTGAACGCGGCCCCGGCCCGCCCACTGGGGAGCCTCGCCGGGCTGGTCGATGTGCTCGTGGTCAACGCCGTCGAGGCGGAGATGCTGGGCGGCGGCCCGGTCGACGACCTCGAGAGCGCCTCGGCGGCCGCCCGCGCACTGCTCGCGCTGGCTCCGGCCGTGGTCGTCACCGCGGGTGGAGCCGGCGTCGCGGCCGCCTCTGGCCCCGAGACCGTGACTTACGCGGCACACCCTGTGCCGCGGGTGGAGACCCATGCCGCCGGCGACGTCTTCGTCGGTGCGCTCGGCGCTCGCCTCGCGGCCGCCGCACCCCTCGCTGACGTGCTGCGCTACGCCAACGCGGCCGCCGCCCTGCACGTGGGCACGCCGGAGGACGAGCGCGATGCCCTGGGCCCGGCCGACGTAGAACGCCTGATCAACGAGGCGCAAGGGCTGGAAGCCGGTCGGTAGTCCGCGCCGCAGTCGCGGTCTGCATCTAGTCCGACAGCGTCGGCAGCCAGTCCGCGCCTGTCAGTCGCGCATCGAGGGTGACAAGCGTGAGGCCGTGCGCCAGGGCGGTCGCGGCCAACATATGGTCAGCCGGGTCCCGATGGCCCAGGTCCAACTCGGTGCTCCGAAGAGCGACCTCGCGGGTCAGCGTGGCTTCTTCGAGCGGGAACCGCGCCAGGGCCGTCTCCAGCCAGGCGCGCGGACCGCCCTCGAGCCTGATCCTGCCGCGAGTGTGAAGCATGCCGATCTCCCAGACGGAGATAGGCGAGTACCAGAGTCGTCCGACCGCGGCATCGATCGCTGTCCGCAGGCCGGGCGACAGCCGGTCCGAGCCGCCCACGTGCCAGAGCCACACGTGCGTGTCCAAGAGGTACGGCGGATCGGGACGCTCAGCCGTCAGCGCAGGGCCTCCCAGTCGATCTCATCGATCGGGGCGACGATGTCCCCGACCTCTGTCACCGTACCGGCCATGACGCCGAACCCACTTCGAGGGGGTTGCGGAGCAGGTGGCGGCAGGATCTGGGCAATGGGCACGCCACGTTTGGTCACGAGCAACGGACGGCCGGTCTGGCGCACTCGCTCCAACCGCTCCAGGCAGGTAGCCTTGAACTTCGAGACCGCGATCGTGTCCACACGCGAATGATACCATGGTCACTGACCATAGTCAGAGGAGTAACGGATGGGTACG
The DNA here is from genome assembly GCA_963825995.1 of uncultured Chloroflexia bacterium. Taxonomy (GTDB): domain Bacteria; phylum Chloroflexota; class Limnocylindria; order Limnocylindrales; family CSP1-4; genus JAFMJV01. Next base: position 153,099 of record CAWGVH010000004.1, on the reverse strand, counting down.
CAGACGGGTGGGTCCGGTCCCTGGTTGACCGTGGTGGGCAGCACGATGATCGACCAGATCGCCTACGCCGCCCGCATGCCGGAGCGGGGTGAGACCGTCATCGGCGACCGCTTCGCGCAGGGCTTTGGCGGCAAGGGCGCCAACCAGGCGGTCATGGCGCGCCTCATGGGCGCCCGGGTGGCCATGGTGAACGGGGTCGGCGAGGACAGCTACGGCGAGCAGACCCTGGCGAACTTCGCCCGCTACGGCATCGATACCGAGCACGTCCTTCGTTTCCCCGGTTCGAGTGGTGTGGCGCCCATCTGGGTCGAGCCCGACGGCAGCAATCGCATCATCGTCGTGCCCGGTGCCAACGACGGCCTCCTGCCCGAACAGGCCGCCGCGGCGGTGCTGGCCCAGGAGCACGTCGAGGCTGTCATCGCGCAGTTCGAGATCGGGCAGGCCGTCACCACCGCCGCCTTCAGGGCGGCGCGCGAGCGCGGGGCGACGACGATCCTGAACCCAGCACCCGGGGCCGCCATCGACCCGGACCTGGCCGCCGTCAGCGACTGGATCGTCCCCAACGAGACGGAGTTCGCCATCATCGCGCGGGCCGCGGGCCTGCCGCCTGACGTGTCGGATCCCGCTGCGCTGGCACGGGTCGCCGAGGGTCTGGCCGCGCGGCTGCTCGTGACCCTCGGCGAGCGGGGCGCTGCGCTCGTCGGCGAGGGCGGTGACCTGCGCGTCATCCCGGCCCCGCGCGTGGAGGCCGTGGACACGACCGGGGCGGGTGATGCCTTCGTCGGCGCTTTCGCCTTCGGGCTCGCCTCAGGCTGGGACGAGGTCGATGCCGTGCGGCTGGGATGTGCCATCGCGGCCGAGTCGGTGCTGCGCCCGGGGACGCAGTCCTCGTTCCCTGACCCGGCCCGCTGCCACGCCATCGTCGACGAGGTGCGCGCGGCCGGCTGAGGACCGTACGATAGGCGCGTCCATCAGCACCGCGAAACACCCACTGGGGGAAGGTCCATGACGCGATACAGCGACCTGTTCGGGGCCGTCAAGCCCATCATCGCCATGGTGCACGTCGGCGCCACGCCGGGCACGCCGCTGTACGACGCGGATCGCGGGGTGGAGGGCATCATCACCGACGCCCGCACCGACCTCCGGGCCCTCCAGGCGGCGGGCTTCGATGCGGTCATGTTCGGGAACGAGCACGACCGGCCCTACGAGCTGCAGGTAGACGTGGCTGCTACGGCCACGATGGCTTACGTCGTCGGGCGACTGCGGGACGAGATCACGGTGCCCTTCGGCGTGAACGTGCTGTGGGACCCACGCTCGACGATGGCCCTCGCCGCGGTCACCGGGGCGCGCTTCGTGCGCGAGATCTTCACCGGCACGTACGCCTCCGACATGGGCCCCTGGAACCCGGACGCCGGAGCGGCGCTGCGCTATGGCCGCCGTCTCGGGGCAGGGGAGGTCGTGAAGCTGTACAACGTCTCGGCGGAATTCGCCAATTCGCTCGACCGTCGCAGCCTGCCTGACAGAGCTCGATCGGCGGTCGTCTCCTCGATCCCGGACGCCGTACTCGTCTCAGGTGCCATCACCGGCGAGCCCGCTGCCATGAGCGACCTGGAGGCGGTCAAGCGCGTGCTGCCCGACGACGCCTGTGCTGGCCAACACGGGGGTCAAGCACGACACCGTGGCCGATGTCCTGGCCGTGGCCGATGGGGTCATCGTGGGCTCGGCCCTCAAGTACGGCGGCGACACCTGGTCCCCGGTCGATCCGGACCGCGCCACGGACTTCATGGACCGCGTGCGCGCGACGCGGGGTGGGGCATGACCCGTGAGCTGCTCCGGGAGCTGATGCTCATCCCCGGCCTGGCGGGATACGAGGCGCGCGTGGCCCACGCCATCGCGGCGCACCTCGACCGCCTGGGGCTCGCCCACCGCTCGGACCGGCTGGGCAACCTCTCCACCACGCTGCCGGGCGATCCGGCCCTGCCGTCGGTCATGATCTTCGCCCATATGGATCAGCTGGGCTTCATCGTTCGCAAGATCGAGCCCTCAGGGCTCATCCGGCTGGAGCGTCAGGGCGGCGTCCCCGAACGCGCACTTCCGGCCCAGGCCGTGCTGCTCTGCACGGAGGACGGCGACCTGCCCGGCGTCATCTCCAACAAGAGCCACCACGCCACCACGCCGGACGAGAAGTACCAGGTCGTGCCCTACGCCAGAAGCTGGCCGTGGACGCCGGCTTCGCCTCGAAGGAGGAGGCCGGAGACGGCTGGAGTCCGCATCGGCACGCCCGTCGTCTACCAGCCCCGTGCCCTCGACCTGGCCGGTGGCCGCATGGCCGGCACGTCGGTCGACGACCGAGCGGGTTGCGCGGCGCTGCTCGCCCTGGCGGAAGCACGGTCGGGCAAGCCCGGGCCGACGCTGCACCTGGTCTGGTCGGTCCAGGAGGAGCACAACTTGCGCGGGGTCCTGCCGGCGGCAACGGCGCTGGGCCCGGACATCGCGCATCTCCATCGACACGCTCCTCGCCTGCGACACGCCGGAGGTCGCCGATCGTGGTGACGTCGAGCTGGGCGCTGGTCCGGCCATCTCGATGTTCTCGTTCCACGGACGCGGCACCCTCAACGGCGTCATCCCACATCCCGGCGCTCGTCCGGCTCATGGACGCCGCCGCGGCGGACCGGGGCCTCCGCTTGCAGCGCTCGGCGCACACCGGCCTGCTGACGGACCTCAGCTACATCCAGTTCACGGGTCCGCAGGGCGTGGCCTGCCTGGACGTCGGCGTGCCCGTGCGCTACTCGCATTCCGCGTTGGAGGTCGTCGACCCGGAGGACATCGCGAACCTGGTGCGCCTCCTCGACGCCGCACTCGACCGCATCGGACCAGACCTGGACCTCGTCCGGGCGCCATGAGCCACACCCTCGGCATCGACATCGGGACCTTCGAGTCGAAGGGCGTCATCGCCGATGCTGAGGGCAACGTCGTCGCCACGGCCACGCGGCCGCACCAGATGCTCGTGCCGCAGCCCGGCTGGGCAGAGCACCGGCCCCGCGAGGACTGGTGGGGCGACCTCGTGGCCATCACGCGCGAGCTCCTGGCGGTCACCGGCCTGGACCCGCGGGCCATCGACGCCGTGGCCACGAGCGCCATCGGCCCCTGCATGCTGCCCGTGGACGCCCGCGGCGAGCCCCTCATGAACGCCGTCCTCTACGGGGTCGACACTCGCGCCAGGGCCCAGATCGCCGCTCTCAACGAACGGGTCGGCGAGGAAGCCATCATGGAGGCCTGCGGCAACGCCCTGACCTCGCAGTCGGCCGGTCCCAAGATCCTGTGGCTCAAGGAGACGCTTCCGGACCTGTACGCGCGCACTGCCAAGGTCCTGACCTCCACCAGCTACCTGGTCTGGAAGCTGACCGGGGAGTACGTCATCGACCACTACACGGCCGCCAACTTCTCGCCGCTCTACGACGTGAACCGGCTGGACTGGTCCGCCGAGCTGGCTCCCGACATCGTGCCCCTGGAGCCGCCTGCCGCGGCTGCTGCTGGTCGGCCGAGATCGCCGGCCACGTCACCGCGGCCGCCGCCGCCGAGACGGGAATGGCCGAGGGCACGCCCGTCACCGTGGGCACCGTCGACGCGGTCGCCGAGGCGGTCAGCGTCGGGGTCCAGGCCCCGGGCGAGATGATGCTCATGTACGGCTCGACGGTCTTCATCATCCAGGTCACCGACCGGCCGGTCCGCGATCCCCGACTCTGGTATGCGCCCTGGCTCGTCCCCGGGACGCATGCCTCGATGGCGGGCCTCGCGACCTCCGGCACGCTGACGCGTTGGTTCCGCGACCAGCTGGCCCGGGACGCCGACTTCGGAGCGCTTGTGGCGGAGGCGCAGGCCAGCCCGAAGGGCGCCAAGGGCCTGCTCTGCCTGCCCCACTTCTCCGGCGAGCGGACACCCATCCACGACCCGCAGGCCCGGGGCGCTTTCTTCGGCCTCGACCTGACGCACACGCGTGGCGACCTGTTCCGAGCTGTCCTGGAAGGCATCGCGGCGGGCACGGCCCACGTCCTGGAGACCTATCGCCAGGCGGGTGCCGACCCGCGCGCGGTCTACGCCGTCGGCGGCGGGACGAAGAACGCGCCCTGGCTGCAGGCCACCTCGGACTTGCGGGCAGGTGCCGCAGCTCGTGCGCCAGCGAACGGTCGGCGCGAGCTACGGGGATGCCTTCCTGGCGGCCATCGCCGTGGGTGCGGCCACCCCTGGCCAGATCGGGGAGTGGAACCCGGTCGAGCGCACCGTGAGGCCGGCGCCGGTGCCCGCCTACGATCGGCAGTACCCGCTATGGAAGGCGCTCTATGAGCAGACCAGGGACATCAGCCACGGACTCGGGGAGGACCGTCCACCCGGGGAGCAGGTAATACTGGGAGAGACGCCGTGAGCACGATCCAGGAGGCAGCCGCCGAGCTGGCGGACGTCGCGTCCCGGATGGAGGATGCAGAGCTGCAGGCGGCCGCACGTGCCATCGCCGACTCGCGGCGCATCATGCTCTTCGGCTGCGGCCGCGAGGGGCTGATGATGCGCGCGCTGGCGATGCGGCTCCACCATCTGGGCCTCGACGTCTGCATGCAGGGCGACATGACGGCCTTCCCGCTGGGCCCGGGTGACCTGTTCCTCTGCGCCGCCGGGCCCGGCGCGCTCCCCACGGCCTCGGCACTCTGCGGCGTGGCGCGCTCGGCAGGGGCGCGAGTGCTGGTCGTGACCGCCGAACCCGAGGGCGAGACGGCGAAGATGGCCGATGACCTCCTGGTCATCCCGGCCCAGACCATGGCCCGGGACATCGGTGGCACCTCCGTCCTGCCCATGGGCTCGCTCTTCGAGGGGGCCATGTTCCTGGTCTTCGAGGTCCTCGTCCTGGAGTTGCGCGAGGCCCTCAGTGAGACAGCGGAGACGATGCGGGCTCGCCACACGAACATGGAGTGACGTTCCACTTCGGGGTCCGGGCCGCGGCCGCGCCCGGCCCGCGGCACGGGGCGCTGAGCGCTACTTGATGGCCCCGGCCGACATGCCCCGCACGATGAAGCGTTCGAGCAGGACGCCCACGATGATGAGGGGCAGGATGGCCGCGAACGAGATAGCCGCCATGCTCCACCAGGAGATGCCCTGGCTGCCCGTCTGGCTCGCGACCATGACGGGCAGGGTGATGGTCTGCGTGGACGTCAGCAGCGCCGCGAAGAAGTACTCGTTCCACGTGAGCACGAGCGACAGCACGAACGCCGCCACCATGCCCGGCAGCGCGATGGGCACGATGATGCTGAAGAAGGCGCCCCAGACGCCCTTGCCGTCGACCATAGCGGCCTCGTCCAGCTCCGTCGGGATGGTCATGAACTGGTCGCGCATGATCCAGACGACGATGGGCAGTACCGTCAGCGCGTACAGCATGATGAGCCCGATGTGGGTGTCCAGCAGCCCGAACTCCTTGTAGAGCACGAGGAAGGGCAGCGCCAGGACCACCGGCGGCAGGATGAGCTGGCTGATGAAGAAGAAGCCGATGTCGGAGTTCTTCATATAGCCGAACTGGTAGCCGAAGCGCGACAGGCCGTAGCCGGTGAGCGTGCCGAGGAAGACGGCCAACCCTGAGGCCGACAGGGACACGATGGCCGAGTTCTCGAAGCGCGTCAGGAACTGGTCGCGAACGGTGCTAGCGGCGCCGATGGTCTCGGGCGACAGGCCCAGTGAGCGCCAGCCCAGCCAGGCCGGCTGGAAGTCGACGAACGGGATGAGGTGGCTCTGCATCACGTCCGGCGCCATCTTGAAGCTGGTGGTGATTGTCCAGTAGATGGGGAAGATGCAGACGATGGTCCAGCCGATGAGCAGCCCGTAGATGACCACCCGGCTCGTGTACCACTTGGCCTTGTAGGCGAGGTCCGATTCGCCATCGTGGAAGATCGCTGCCGGGCCCTTGGCAGTCCCCTGCGCGGCCGTCACGAGTAGGGCCTCATCCAGCGACTAAGCCCACGCATCAGCCCGGTCAGGCCGATGACGATGACGATGAGATAGAACATCGCCAGGAGCGTCCCGTAGCCCACGTTGGAGCGGTCGCGGTACTCGCGGTAGATGAAGCTCGTGACCGTGTCCGTGGCGCCACCCGGGCCGCCGGCCGTGATGTTGATGACGATGTCGGCCAGCTTCAGCTTGAAGATGATGCGCACGATGATGGCGGTCAGCGACACCGGCAGCATCAAGGGGAAGATGACCTTGCGCAGCGTCTGCCAGGCGGAGGCGCCATCCACGCGGGCGGCCTCGATGACCTCGGTCGGCAAGGCCTGCAGGCCTGCCAAGCAGCATGATCATCATGAAGGGGATGAAGATCCAGGCGTCCAGCACCGACATCGTGACGCGCGCCAGCTCGGGGCTGGCGAAGAACGCCGGGTCGCTCCATCCGAGCGCGCGCGCGATCTGCGCCACAGGTCCGAACCGGAACTCCAGCATGGACTTGCCGATCATCCACGACACCGCCACGGGCGAGAGCATGAGCGGCAACAGGAAGGCCACACGGAAGAAGCGCCGAGCGCGGATCTGCATGCTCAGCAGCAGCGCCAGCCCGAAGGCGATGACGTACTCGACGAGCACCCCCAGCAGGTACCACAGCATGTTGGTGAGCGCGTTCCAGTAGAACGGATCGCTCAGCATCCGCTCGATGTTGCTCAGGCCGGCGAACTTGGGGCCTGTCGGCGACGAGAGGTTCCAGTCAGAGAAGGCGATGGCGATCCCGAGCAGCAGCGGGATGATGGTCAGCGAGACCACGAAGAGGGCGGCCGGCAGGACGAAGAGGATGCGCTTGCCCTGCTCGCCGCGGATGAGCACCTGGCCGACACAAAGGCAGACGCACCAGGCGATCCAGGCGAGCAACGTCGGCTGCCAGTTCCGCAAGCCGATGTCGATGATGCCCAGGACATCGAGCACCTGCAGGGCGAGGACGACGAGCAGGAGCGCGAAGGAGCCTCGGATCAGGATGCGGCCGATCCGCTTGCGCGAGTGGGTGATGTCGTCCGGCTGAACGATGTGAATGAGGTTGGCGCCGCTCAATCCTGCGTCCCGTGCGTGTCGGGGGGCCCCTCGGCCCGCCCATGGAATCGGATGGGGTGCGCGGCTGGCACGCACCCCAGGGTGGGTGGTCGAAGGGGCGCGGTCGTACGCCACGCCCCCCCGTTCATCTACAGGCCCAGAGAGGCCTTATAGAGCTCGATCTGGCTATCGCGGCCGATCTGGTCGGTGATCTCCTCCCAGCCGGCGGCGATGGCATCGGCGATGTCCTGCGCGCTGGCGCCGGAGCCGAGGCCCTTGACGAGCTCGTCCTCCGCTCGTGAGTAGTACTGGAAGATGCCCGGGATGCGCGGCTCGTTGGCCGCGTTCGGGTGGTTGTAGCTGTCGGCGTTCGACGAGAGGTAGTCCTCGATGAAGGCCTGGTCGTAACCGGCGGCCACCCACTCGTCGTAGTTGAAGTGCGAGTTCCGATAGGGCTGGAAGCCTGACGGATAGGCTGACGTCCAGAGCGAGAGGTCCTTGCCGCCCAGATGCGCGGCGGCCGACCAAGCGCACTTGCGCTTCAGCTCGTCCTGCGCCGCGTTCTTGGTGACGTAGATGCCCCAGCCGATGTAGGCGTTCATGGGCGATTCGTTGGCTTGCTCCACCCAGGCTCCGGCCTGCCAGTCGTAGTAGCGGGTGGTGCCTGGGTTGATGTCGAAGCCGACTACGTCGCCGACGACGGAAGTGTCGGACGTGCGGGCGTTCGAGCCCACGTCGCCCCACCACATGACCTGCGAGCCGGTGCCGGCGAGGAACTGCTGGAAAGCGGTGGCGTTGGGGTCGGAGTTGATCTGGTCAGGCGGGTAGGCGTCAGGCGTGTTGATCAGGTCGATGACGTCCTGGATGGCCTGCACCCAGCCCTCGTTGTTGACGAGTGGCTTCATCGTCTCGGGATCGAACAGCCACGCCGGGTTGCCTGGGACCTTGACGTAGGGCGCAGCGCGGTCGGCCAAGAAGTAGAAGCCGAAGCCACCCCACAGGTACTTCAGGGGGTCGACGATGCCGTAGGCGTCGAGACCGGTGAGTGGATCCGTCTTGCCGGCCAGGAACTTCGATTGCGCGTTGACCTGCTCCCAGGTCTTCGGCGGAGCCCACTCGATCCCGTCGGTGTTGAACTCGGAATCGGCCCACGCCGCCGCGAAGTCCGCGTTGTCGTAGTAGTCGGTGCGGTATGCCAGGGTATGGGTGTCACCATCGATGGAGATACGGTACGTGTCGCCGTTCCAGGTGCCGATGGGCGGCTTGAGGTAGTCCACGTAGTCGGCCATGTCGATCTGCGTGGCCACCCAGTCGGGCATGGGATCGAGCTGGCCGCCGCCGGCCCAGTCACCCTCGAAGGGGGCGCCCATCTCCATGATGTCCCAGTCGACCGTGCCGGTCGCCTTGGCCTGCTGGATGTAGCCGTTGTAGTCAGCCTGCGCCAGGTCCTGCCACTCGATGCTGGCCCCGGTGTAGTCCTCCCACGGCTTGAGGAAGCCGCGGAAGAGGAAGTTGTGCAGGTTCTGGTTGTTGAGGCCGATGAACTTCAGATTGACGCCGGAGCACTCGCCCTCGGCGATGTTGGCCTTGGTGGGGCCAAGGGTCATCTCGCCGACTTTCTGCCAGTCGGCGTCGGTCGGGCTGCCCATGCCAACACCCGGGATCTGCAGGATCTCAGCGCGCAGCGCGGCCTCCTCCGGCGAGATCGCTTGGGCGTCCTGGGCGTAGGCCGGCAGGACGCCGATCAGCAGCGCCGCCGCTGCGCCGATGGCTGCCGCCCGCGGCAGCAGCCTCCGCCGGGGCCCCCCCGTTCGCATCGTCGCCTCGTAGAGCTCGACCTTCATGACCGTTCCTCCTCCGTGGCAAAGACACCGCCCATCCCAGCCCTGATGCTGGATGACAGGCAGCATGGTCACGCAAGAGTAATGCTGTCAAGGTGCCGAGTCTTGCCAATTCCACCGCCGTATCGAGGACTCCGAATGGACGCGTCCGACTTCCTGATCGGCCGGACGGCGGCCGTTGCTCGTGGCACCATCGACCTATCAGAAGGCATGGGCGAGTGAGACACCATCAAGGGGAGGACGACATGCTCAAGGGGATCGACCATCGGCTGAATGCAGAGGTGCTCGGCTGTCTGCGGGCCATGGGCCACGGGGACATGCTCATCGTGTCGGACACGAACTTCCCCGCCGATGCCATTGCCAGGGCCACGGTCACGGGCACCCTCCTGCGCATGGAGAACCTGACCGCTGCGGAGGCCGTGCAGGCCATCCTGTCGGTCCTGCCCCTGGACACCTTCGTGGATGACTTCGCGGGACGCATGCAGGTGGGTGACACGCCAGACGACATCCCGTCCGTCCAGGCCGAGGTCCAGGTCGAGGTCGACCGCGCCGAGGGTCGGCCCCGCCCCCTGATGCCCATCGAGCGCTTCGCCTTCTACGATCTGGCACGGACCGCCTATGCCGTCATCCAGACCGGCGAACGGCGCTTCTACGGCTGCTTCATGCTGCGCAAGGGTGTCATCCCGCCGGACGCCTGAGTAGCGATCATGGCCATGGATCGAGCGGGGCGCGACGACGACTGGCGTTGTGCGGACGATTGTGCGAACATCCGCACATGGCCACGAACTTGGAGATCGACCCCCGGCTGCTTGAGCGCGCCGTCAAGGCGAGCGGTGAGCGCACCAAGACGGCCGCGGTCACGCGAGCGCTGCGCGAATATGTCGCCCGCCACGAGCAGAAACGCTTGGTGGAACTCTTTGGGGCCCTCGATTGGGATCCGGACTTCGACCACAAAGCCGAGCGCATGCGCTGAGTGAACCTCTTCGTCGACACGAGCGTCTGGTCGATGGCCCTCCGCCGTGATGTGAGCGTCGACGAGCCGTCCGTGAGGCGGCTACGAGAGGCCCTTCTGGATGGTGAATCGCTCTACACGACAGGGCTGGTGCTCCAGGAGTTGCTGCAGGGCTTTCGTGGACCCGCGGCGCGCGAGGCGATCGTCGACCGCTTCGCATCGCTACCACTGCTCGTGCCCGACCGTGCTGACCACGTTGAGGCCGCCGATCTCCGCAACACGTGCCGCCGCCGCGGCGTCCAGGTCGGGACGATCGATGCGCTCCTCGCCCAGCTATGTATCCGGCACGGCCTCGTCATGCTCTCGACCGATCGCGACTTCGAGCACATGGCGCGGCACGTCGACCTGCACTGTTGGTCGCCCTGAGTGCTGCCTGCTCGGCCGGCCAGGTGGCGCCAGCGAGACAGGATCGCCAGTGGCACCTGCGGTCGGCTGGATGTCTGTTATGTGCGGCAGGCTCCCGATCAGTTGTCAGGTCGGGCCTGCGTCATCCCCCCTGGCTGCCGGCCTGCCGCCTACCCGTCCGATGGGACGCTCCTCGATGTCGGCGGATGCCGCCGCCCTGCCCGGGTTCCCGAACCTATCGGCGAAGGTCGCCAGCTCCGCTTCGCCTTTCGGTGAGAGCACATAGATCCCGCGCTCGACCCGCTGGAACCAGCCATAGACGTCGTCCTGCAAGATCCTGGCGGCTTGGAGGACGGCCGTGGCGCGCGCCACCTCGGCAGCCTTCGTCGCTCCGTTCTGTCCCAGATGTGCCGCGCAGCGCAGCGCCTCCTGGCGGTAGACGGTGACGATGGGCCGCCTGGTCACGCCACCGGAGTTGGGGTCGCCGACGCGATGGGCGAACTCCTTCAGCAACAGGCCCCGGCGCTTCCTGTCCGGCCGCGGCCGATAGGGCAGCGGATCGAGCAGCGGTTCGACCAGCGGCAGGTCGCCCCCGGTCGCCTCGTGAACGGCCAGCAGGCCCAGGCCGAGGCGACGGCAGAGCTTGAGGATGCCCCGGCGCTCGCGTCGCCAGAGCGAGTTCGGCGCTGGCCGGCTGGCCACGCCAACGGCCAGGTAGACGTGATCCGAGAGCGCCAGCCGATCGATGCCCTGGAGGACCAGGTGCAGCGTGAAACTCGTCTTCATCTCGACGATCAGCGGCGGCTCTCCAGCACGCTTGGCGACGACGTCGCAACCGCGCACCTCGGACTTCACCTCGTAGCCCTGGCCTTCCAGGAAGGCCTTCAGCGGGGCATAGAGGATCCTCTTCGCATCCAAGTCCCACAGGGGGAATCTATCGCCGCGGGGGACCGCCGGCCAGAAGGCGCGACAGGTGAGCCGGCGCGCCTGCGCTACACCGGTCGATCGCTCGCAGGCTGGGAGCTACAAAGGTGCTGTGGCCCGATCTTCGCTCGTAACGCGGATCGTGCCGTCGGTCAAGTCAACGTCAAGCGCGCAGACATCCTCGCCGCTCGACCAGACCAGCCGGAGTGACGAGGCATCTGGCGTCTCGACCGTGAGGTGACCAGCGAACGCGGCATTCGTGGCCCGCAGCCGGACGAGCCCGAGGATGCGATGGACCACGGGGCGCTCCAGGGCCGACTCGAGCTCCGCGATCGTGTAGTCGTGGCGGTTGATGGCGCGTCCCTCGCCGGTCCGCTGGACGGCCTCGTGGTCGTTCGCACCCGCCAGCAATCCCACGTAGTAGAGCTGCGGGATCCCTTTCGCGAAGAGCTGGATGGCCCGGGCTGCCACGTAGCGGTCATCATCCTCGCCCAGCGCCGAGTAGTACGTGCAGTTGAGCTGGTGGACGTCCACGCCGTTGGGTTGGGAGTCCGAGAGGATACGGTTGACGTTGCCGCCGCGCGCGAGGACGAGGTCAGCCAGGCGCGCCATGTCCGCCGGAGCGAGGATCCCGTCGAGGTCAGGACGGACCGGGATGCCATCGTGGCAATCGAGGGTCGTGAACTGCCGCTCGGGGGATCGGTCGAGATGGTCGGCGAGTCGCTGCACATCACCGGTCTCGAAGGCGTGGAGCACGAGCCCGGGCAGGACGAAGTCATACGTCCAGTAGCCATGCGAGGCGAGCTTCTCGTGAGTGGCGTACACGTCGTGGACCTCCGGCAGCACCGTCAGCCCGAGCCTGTCAGCGATGCCCATGAGCCAGTCGAGGACCTCCCAGATCTCGGGCTCGACCATGAAGCAACTGGTGCCGGCCTTCTTGACCACGTAGCCGACCGCATCGAGGCGGACGATGCGGACGCCCTGCGCTGCGAAGAACGTCAGCCAGTCCGTGATGAGTCGGCGGGTCACGGGCGCGTTGAGGTCGAGGTCGACCTGCTCCGACCAGTCGGATGTCCCGAACGAGGTCCAGACGGTCTCCTGCTCCCCGGTCTCGGCGATGGCGATGCTCGAGAATGGGTGGTCAGGCTTGCGCAGGAAGATGCGGGCCACATCGGCGGAAGGCGCCCGACCGTCCGGCCACACCTTGTCGAGCGTGATGAACAGGTCCGCCCACCGGGAACGTCGGCCGTGCTGCTGGAAGTCGCGGAACTCGTCGCTCTGGCGAGAGATGTGATTGACCATCAGGTCGAGGAGTACGTCGTGACCCACCGCCAGACCGCGGACGTCGTCCCAGCTTCCGAAGCGCGGCTCGATCTCTCGATACGTCACCGGGGCGAACCCCCGATCGCCCGACGAAGGGAACGGCGGGAGGACATGGATCCCCCCGAACAGCCCCGCGAGCGGACCATGGAGAAGTGCGCGGATGGAGGCCAGGTCTCCCCCGAGTGAATCGGGGTACGTGAGCAACTGCGGCGCCAGGCGCAAGGGTATCCCTCCCTGATGGTCAGACGGTGTCTTCAGACACGAAGGCAGCCCTTCACGGCCTCGACGAGCAGGCGAGCCCGGTCGTCGGGAATGCCGCCCATCTGGTTGTTGATGTAGGCAAACCCGACGCCATGCTCATCATCCGCGAATGCGAGCTCTCCGCCAGCGCCGCCGTGGCCGAAGCTCCTTGGCCCGAGCAAGGGAGCGTGTGGCGGGGACGCGATGGCGAAGCCGGTACCCCAGCGCTCCCCGCGGTCGGGTCCACCGAAGCGCTGTCGCCCGCTCGAGCGCTCGACGAGTGCGTCCTCCACTGATGCGGGTGGCATCAACCGAGGTCCATCGATGGGCGAGACGCAGGCAGCGTACAGCCGCGCCAGTGAGCGTGCGTCGGCGATGCCGTTGGCGCCGGGGATCTCGGCCGCCTGGATGTCGGGGTCGTTGAAGCTCACATGGTCGCCGTCCGCGGGGAAGGCGAACGCGCCGCCCATCGTGAGGCCACGTTCGACTACCGGGTCCTCGAGCGCGTCGGCGTTCGCCCGGCCTGCCTCGGGGTCCGTGTCGGGCAAGGGCGCGAGCAGCCAGGCGACGCCGTCCCGTTCAGCGGGGGGAAGGCCGATCCAGAGGCGCAGCCGGAGCGGCTCAGCGAGTCGTCGGCGCACGAACACTCCGACAGATCCACCGCTGATGCGCCGGATGACCTCACCGATGAGCCAACCGAACGTGATGGGGTGATACGCGTAGGCGGTGCCAGGAGTCCAGAGCGGGGCCTGGGCCTCGATGGCGGCGATGACCGGATCCCAGGCCAGGACTTCCGTCACGACTGAATGAGCAGTCGAGTGCTGAGAGGCCGGCCCGGTGGGTGAGCAGCCATCTGACGGGCATCTGGTCTTTGCCCTGCTGGCCGAACTCGGGCCAGTACCGCGCGACCGGAGCGTCGAGGTCCAGCCGGCCGTCCTGCTTGAGGAGATACGCGCAGATCGCGAGGACGCCCTTGGTGCAGGAGAACACGACGGCCGGCGTCGTGGCCGTCCAGGCTCGTCCCGTACGTGGATCGGCAAGGCCACCCCAGAGGTCGACGACGGTGCGACCCTGCGCGTACACAGTCACGGCCGCACCGACTTCGCCGTGCTCCCGGAAGTTGGCCACGAACGCGTCCACCATCGGACCGAAGCCGTCGTCGGCCTGGCCCTCGATGCTGCCCCTCGCGCCCAGGTCACGAATCACGGCATGCCTCCTCAGCCCTTCAGCGATCCCTGCAGCAGGGCCGCCACGAACTGGCGCTGGAAGATGAGGAAGACGATGAGCGTCGGCGTGAGGATGACCAGCGAGCCGGCCGCCAGCAGCGGGATGTCGGTGGCGTACTGCCCCTGGAAGGCGCCCAGCGCACCCGCCATCGTACGCTCGGTGGGGTTCTCCACGAGCACGAGCGCGAGCAGGAACTGGTTCCACGTCCAGACCGCGAAGAGGATCGCGAGCGATGCGACGGCGGGCTTCGCGAGCGGCACGTGGATGCGCCAGAAGAGGTCGAGCGTGGACGCGCCATCTACCCGGGCCGCCTCGGAGAGCTCCTGCGGCATGCCCAGGAAGTGAGCGCGCATCCAGAAGACGCCGAACGGCATGTACAGCCCGATGAGCGGCAGGATGATGGCGAGCTTGGTGTCGTAGAGACCCAGCTCGCGCATCACGTAGTAGAGCGGGATGATGATGCCGGCGAGCGGTAGCGTCAGTCCGAGCAGGAAGAGGAGGAAGAGCGGTCGCGACCCAGGGATACGGAGATGGCCGATGGCGAAGCCGGCCATCGTCGCGAAGACGACCGCCACCGGCACGACGCCCAGCACGATGAGCACGCTCGAGAACAGCAGGGCACTCATGTGCGCCTGATCGAAGGCCTCGAGGAAGTTGCCCCACTGCGGCTCGGGCGGCCAGGCGATGCCCAGGGGCACCGCTCCGGAAGGGTGGATGGCCGTGGTGAAGAGGCTCACGAAGGGCACGATCGTCACGAGCATGAGGACGATGAGCAGGAGCCTGCCCGTCCACGCCTCGGTACGGCTGACGATCATGCCGGCTCTTCGCGCGTGAGTCGTTGGATGGGCAGGACCGCGACGAGGACGAGCACGACGAGGATGACGGCGAGCGCGGAGGCCAGGCCCACCTGGCGCGCATAGAAGGCGAGGCGGTAGATCTCGAGGCCGGGGACTGTCGTCGCGGTGCCGGGGCCACCAAGCGTGGAGATGTAGACGATGTCGAACGCTGACAGGGAGGCGATGACCGTGATGGTGATGCAGACGCCGATCTCGTAGCGCAGCGACGGCACCGTGATGGAGCGGAACTCCTGCCAGGCGCTGGCGCCGTCGATGCGGGCCGATTCATACAGGGCCTGGTCGATCTTGCTCATGCCCGTCAGCAGGAGGATCGTGCAGAGGCCCAGGAGTACCCAGGCGCCGATGATGCCGACCGCGGGGAGAGCCAGGCCGAAGTCCGCAAGCCAGGTGCGCGTCAGTCCTCCGAGGCCGACGGCGGACAGGACCTGGTTGACGAGGCCGTTCTTCGCGAGCAGCCAGGTCCACATGATGCCCGCGGCGATCAGCGGGATGACCTGGGGCAGGAAGAGCACCGTCCGTGACGCCGTGCCGAGCGCTCCCGTGGCGACGCGACGGATGAGCGAGGCGACGAGAAGGCCCAGGACGACGGGCACTCCGCTGAAGAAGACGATGAGCTTGAAGGCGTTGGCGATGACCCCGACGAGGTCTGGGTCCGTCAGAGTCTTCACGTAGTTGTCGATGCCGATGAATGTGGCCTCGCCGATGCCGTTCCAGCGCAGCGTCGAGTACTGGACCGTCAGCACGAGTGGCAGCAGCACGAATGCGGCATAGACGATGAGGGCGGGCAGGACGAAGAGCCAACCCGCCCAGCGACTGCTGCGGACCCCGCGCCAGCGCGAGGTCCGCAGCGTCACCGACGCGACCGTGTCGGCCCGCCGGGCAGGGAGCGCGAAGGCCTCGTCAGCCTTCATGCCGCCGACCGGCGGGGATGGTCACTGGGCGAGGTCCTCTTCGTAGGAGGCCTGCAGCGTCTGGAGCAAGCCCTCCGGGGTCTGCTGACCACCGACGAGGTTCTGGAGCTCGGGTGTCCATCCTCCGGGACCGGTGAAGATGTCACCGGTCGCGTTGGCGATGAAGTCCATGAGCCCATTCTCCGCCGCCACGACCTGCGAGGCCGCCAGCGTCTCGTTGGTGACCGAGCCCTCAGCGACCTGTGGCATGGCCAGGTCCGACGGGCCGCCGGGGCTGGAGCCGCCGACGTCCACGTTGATCTGGCGAGCCGTCGGGTCGGTGGCGACCCAGTTCAGGAAGGATGCAGCACAGTCGGCGTGCTTCGCGGTCGCCGCGATGCCGTACGTCAGCGGTGACGACATGGAGGCACGCCCACCGCCAGCCTCGGCCGGCGGGAAGAGGAAGAAGCCGATGTTTCCGGGCGCATCCGTGTCGTACTGGGCGTTCTGCCAGTCGCCATTGAACGTGAAGACGCCTTCGCCGCCGGCAAACCGGGCGTTCGAATCCGTGTACTCGATGGCGTTCACGTCCTCGGGGAAGTAGCCCGCCTCGATCCACTCCTGGAGGTGCTGAGCGGCCTCGACGTTCGTCGGCGTGTCGATGGTGGCCCCTTCCTTCTGGTAGATCCACTCGTTGATGGGGGTCACGGGACCGAGCGACGTCATGATGTTCTGGAGCGGAAAGGCGAGGCCGCCGCCGCTCGCCGCAGCGTTCCACTGCATGATCGGCTGCAGGCCAGCGTCCTTGGCCGCCGCGAGCAGACCCTCGAACTCCTCGAGCGTGGCAGGCGGCTCGGTCATGCCGATCTGCGCCGCCTGCTCCTTGTTGTAGAAGACGCCGGTCGTGGAGTAGTTGAGGCCGCCAGCGTAGAGGTCACCCTCCCCGCGAGGGCGGCCGCTCTCGGCGACACGATGCGGGATGAGCAGGCTCTCCGGCCACTGGTCCCACCCGAAGGCTGCCACGTAGGGCTCCAGGTTCAGGAGGAGGCCGTCCTTGACAAGGCCGACCATCGTAGGCAGCCGGATCAGGTCGGGCGGGTTGTCACTCGTGAGCAGGCGCGGCGTCTGTGCGATGAGGTTGCTGAACTGGTCCTCGCGGATGTTCCACGTGACGTTTGGGAACTGCTTCGAGAACTCGTCGGCCAGCGCCTTGACGACAGGGAAGCCGGTCTCGAAGTAGGCCAGCAGCTCGACCGGCTCGGTCCCGCAGCTGGGTGTCTCGTCTTGGGCCACGACCGGCATCGGGATGACCCCGGCGGCGATCGTCGTGATAGCGAGCACGGCCACCAAGGTACGCACTCGTCGGAATCCGTGGTCGAACACGATGTGAACTCCTCCATGCTGTCGGATCCGGGAAGAGGGGCCACTGACAGTCAACGCAAACTCAGCCCTCCTTCGGTGGTGTCGTGGTGGCGCGAACCACGACCTCGGGAGCGAGGACGATGGAGGGCGCCGTCGCCGAGCGCGCACGGATCTCCGAGAGCAGGAGCTCAGCGCCGAGACGACCGGACTCGAAGAGGTGCTGGCGGACCGTTGTGAGCCCCAGGTAGTCGGCGATCTCGATGTCGTCGTAGCCGATCACCGACAGGTCATCAGGGACGTGGATGCCCGCGTCGTGCGCCGCGGAGATGACGCCCAGGGCCTGGGTGTCGCTGGCGGCGAAGACGGCCGTCGGACGCTCGGCGGCCGCGAGCATTCGTGCCGCCAACTCGCGTGCTTCGTAACGGCTGTGGGCCCCGAGCGCGACCATGTCGGTACGCGGCGCGATGCCGTTGCTCGCGAGCGCGCGCTCGTAGCCCATGAATCGGTGTCGGCTGGAGGTGAACCCGAATGGGCTCTCGAATTGGTCGCCCAGGAAGGCCACGTCACGGTGACCGAGATCGAGCAGATGCTTCGTCGCGAGTTCGCCGCCTGTGCTGTCGTCGCCGACCACGTGGGGCAAGGCCTCTACCGCCGGGCCGTGGGCGTCGATGACCACGACGGGGATCGCCGCGGACGACAGGCGGACGACGTCCTCCGGGCGCGGCGGGAGCGAGATGACGAGCAGTCCATCCGAGCGTTGCGCGAGTGCGAGGCTCTTCAGGTACTGGTCGCGCTTCTCAACCGTCTCGACGTTATAGATCACGAGATCGAACTCGCTGTCGCTGAGGACCGCTTCGACGCCGCGCAGCCGTTCCGCCGCCTGCGGCCGTGTCAGGAACGACGTGACGACACTGATCGTCAGGGTCCGGCCGAGGCTGAGCCGTCGAGCCAGGACGCTGGGCGTGTACTCCAACCGCGCCATGGCGTCGAGTACGCGCCTGCGTGTCGTCGGATCCACGCGCGCGCTGCCGTTGAGCACGCGCGAGGCCGTCGCCTTGCTCACGCCCGCTTGATCCGCCACGTCCCGGAGGGTGTGCCTCGCCATGTCGCACCCCGTGGAACCGGTCTCATGGTACCGGTTCCATAAGTGTAGGCGAGCCTGTCAAGCACCTCGGCCGTTCCTGTGGCGACCCCTGCGCCCTAGCCGATGCACCGGTGGATCCGGACCTGGACGGCCGGCCGCACGCCGACCGACCGACTAGCTGCGGTCGCCCTGACGAGTCCCGACCGAACGGCGAGTGGCTCGTCCCATGCCGCGCGAGCTCCCCGTGCTGCCCCGGACCGTGAGCTCCGGGCGAACGAGCACCTGCTCCGGTGTCGTCCGGCCGCGGTCCATCCGGTCGATGAGCATCCCTGCAGCGACGGTGCCCATCTCGTCGGCCGGGAAGCTGATGGTGGTCAACGGCGGCGTCGCCATCTCGCTCATCAGTTCACTGACCATGCCGATCACCGACAGATCATCGGGGATTCGCCTGCCGGTCGCCTGAGCCGCCTTGAGCACGCCGATCACAGACTGATCCTGCGGAGCCACCATCGCTGTGACATCGGGATGCTCCTCGAACAGCCGCTGGGCGACGAGCGACATCGCCTCCGTCGTCGCTCCACCGACCCGCGCCAGGACGGCCAGGCCGAGCCGGTCGCAGGCGCGTTCATAGGCCTGCAGCGCCCACGTCGCGAACCCGTATGTCCTCGTCGGAGCGACCGGATCGAGGGTGAGGAACCCGATGCGACGGTGGCCCGACCCCACGAGCTGCTCGATGGCGACGTCGATGCCGTACTCGATGTCCACGTCGACGAAGCTCAGGCCGGCATTGTCCGCGCGTCGCCCGATCATCACGAAGGGGAAGCCGTGATCCCGCAGGAGCTCCGCCCGGCGGTCGTCCGTCAGGATCTCCAGGAGGATGATGCCGTCCGCCTGCCGGCTCCGGAAGATGCCCAGGAGCTCCGCGTCCGTCAGCGTCCTGGTCATGATGTTGATCGAGTAGCCTGCGTCCTCCACGCCGAGCGCGGCCGCCATGATGAGCCGGTGGGCGGGTGGGTTGAACTCCTGAGGGACGTGCATGGCGATCAGCCGTGTCCGGCCCGATCGGATCTGCCGCCAGGCGCTCTGCGGTGCGAACCCGATCTCGTCCATCACGCGCAGGACCCGCTCGCGCGTCTCCTCGGCGACGTCTGGCTTGTCGTTGAGGATCCGTGAGACCGTGGCCACGGAGACACCGCTGGCCGCGGCGATGTCGACGATCGTCGTCTTCCGTAGCTTCGACCGCGCCGGCACTTTCGGGAACTCTCCTCTCAACGACTGGCCGCGGCCACAGCGCGCCGGGTGTCCAGACCTCGCAGCGGAGTCACCACTGCACCGACACCGCCTCGCCAGCGTAGCGAAGGTGCGCGGTCGCGGCGGGCCGCTCGGAGCCGGGACCATGGCCGGCCGCGTCGACGCCGGTGTGGAGTACCAGCACAAGGTCTCGCTCGCGCACCATCCCGGGGAACTCGCCCATGCGTGCCCCGACGGTCAGCCGCCTCGCAGCGTCGTGCCACGCGATGTCGATCGTCGCGAACGCACCATCCTCGTATCCATAGCCGTCGCCTTCGTCCTCGTAGAGGCGGAACACACCGTCGCGCCCGCCATAGACATGGAGCTCGAGCGGCGCAGCAGGGACGTCATCCGCATGCTGGCGGATCGGGCCCATCGGGACGATGGAGCCCGCCCGCACGAACACGGGGATCCGCTCCATGGGTGCGTCCGCATCGATGGAGCGGCCGCCGCGGAAGCGCTGGCCGGTCCAGAAGTCGTGCCAATCGTTGCCCGCGGGCAGGTAGAGAGGGCGGGTCTGAGGCACGTCGGCAAGCGGGGTCGAGTCCGGTCCATACCGCATCGGCTGATGGACCGGACAGATGAGGAAGGCGGGGCCGAACATGAACTGGTCTGCCACGTCATGGACAACGGGGTCGTCCGCGAAGTCGAACAACAGCGACCGCAGCATCGTGTACGCGTGCTGGGTCGTCCAGCCGGCGAGGGAGTAGATGTAGGGAAGCAGACGGTAACGCAGTCGGAGCGCTGTCGCGATCGCCTCATACGCCGGCTCGCCGGGCTCGCCGAAGCGCCAGACCTCGCGCGGCGTATCCGTACCGTGCGAACGAAGCATGGGCAGCCAAGCTGCATATTGGAACCACCGAACGTAGAGCTCGTGATATCCGAGGTCCTGCACACCAGCGTCGTAGTCGCCCGCCCAGAACCAGAGCTCCGGACGCCGGGCGACGAAGAACCCCCCAGCGTCGGTCGTCCAGTAGGGGAGGCCGGTGGCACAGAAGTTGAGGCCCTCGGCGATCTGTCGACGCAGCGTGTCCCAGGTAGCCGAGACGTCGCCTGACCAGGTCACCGTCCCATAGCGCTGCTGTCCCGTAAAGGCCGAGCGTGTCAGGTTGAGGACACGCTTGTCTGATCGCGTGGCGCGCTGCCCGCTGTACATGCCCTCCGAGTGAAGGAGCGAGTACGCATTGGTGACCTCCGGATCGAGGTATCGCCTGGCTTCTTCCCCGTTGATCCGCATCCGCTCCTCGGGCTCTGGTTTGACGGCTCCCGCCCAGTCGGCTTCGAACGGCTCCGTGCAATCCGACCACCAGGCGTCGATCCCGTGTGAGAACAGGCCGCGGTTCGCCTGGGTCCAGTAGAGATGGCGGGCATCCCCATCGAAGGCGTCGTACGTCGCCCCGTTGCCGAGGAGCAGGCCGGCCTCAGAGAACTCGCGCCAGTCTTCTCCGCCCGGCCGCATGACAGGCCAGATCGAGACCATCAGCCGCACCCCGAGCGCGTGCAGCTCGTCCGTGAGGCGGCCGGGGTCAGGGAAACGATCGGGATCGAGCGACTTCTGGCCCCACAGGTCGCCGCTCCAGGACTTCCAGTCGAGCACGACACAGTCGAGCGGCAGCCTGCGCGCCCGGTACTCGCGGGCCACGGCGAGGAGCTCCTCCTGGCTCTCGTAGCGCTCACGCGACTGGATGTAGCCGAACGCCCACCTCGGCAGCATCGGTGCGCGCCCCGTGAGCTCACGCAACTCGGCGACGATCTGGTCGAAGGCGGGCCCGACGATGAAGTAGTAGTCCATCTCCTCGTCGACGTCGGACCAGAGGTATGAACCGAAGGCATCGTCATGGAAGGTCATCAGGGACGTGCAATCGACGAAGATCCCATAGCCGCGCGACGAGACGAGCACGGGCGCGACGGCCTTCATGTTCTGCTGGTAGAGGTACTGATGCTGACCGCGGAGGTTGAACATGCCCTCCTCGTGTGAGCCCAGGCCGTAGAGAGCCTCGTCGTTCGCCCATTCGAACTCGAGCTTGGTGTGGAACGCCTGGCGGTCGATGACCTGCCGCACGTCGAGCGCGTCGATGCGTAGCCCGTCTGCGTTCTCGTGGCTTTCGATGATGGTCGCCCCGTCGAAGTCTGAGACGGTCACGTCGATGGGCACGAGCGTCCTGCCCCCTCGCGCCGGCTCTCGTGTCAGCAACATGCCAGCCGCGTCGCGATACGTGAAGGCCGCGGTCCGGCGGTCGATCTCCACGGACACCGCATCGGTCGCCATGACCAGCCGGTCCTCTTGTTCGTCGACGCGGAACTCCGTGGCCGGGGCGCTGGCCCGGTCCGCCGTCACGGTCAGGCTCGGCTTGTGGCTGAAGGTCCGATCAAGCGTGTAGCGGATGCGGAGGGTCCTGGGGGTGCAGGGCACGACAGAGAGAAGGCCGCGATCCAGCCGCATCGTGAGCCCGTGGACGTCAGTCTCGTAAGACAGGATGGTCATGGCGGGGCCTGCATGCGGCGCCGTGCGTGGCTGCTCATCGATAGCGCTCCGCGATCTCGAGCGCCTCATCGATGTCGCGTGGGACCGTGACGTGCATCAGGACGTTGACGCCGCCAGGCCCCACGGCGTCGAGGAGCGGAGCGAGCTCGTCCACTTCCACCCAGGAGGGCATGACCGACTTGCCTGCGGCCCGGATCCGGCGATAGAGGTCATACCAGGACGGGTCGCCGCCCTGCGGTTGCCCGACGCCTGGCGTCCACTGGACCGCGTCGAGCTCTTCGATCTCCAGCAGAGCGTCGAGGTGACGGAGGGCTGGCACCCCGTCGAGGTGATACATCGAGTGATCCAGCCGCTGGCACTGTTCCCGGATGAACGGCACCACGAACCTGCGGTAGTGGTCCGGGGAGATCATCACCGAGATGTCGCTCTGCAGCTTGGCCATGCGGCCTGGCGCCCAGAGCGAGAAGTAGCAGAACGCCATCTCACCGTCCACGTTGATGGTCTGGTAGATGCGCTCGAAGACGTCGAACCAGATGTCGTTGACGGCCTGGAGATCGCGCTCGAGGCCCCCGGGGTCGTCGTACATCTGCTCCAGGACGGGGACCATGCCGCGCAGTCCCGCGAGCGTGTCAAGACCCTCGACGAGGTCGGGGCATCCGACGAAGTAGCGACCCTCGGAGAGCCGCCGGCAGGCGCTCACGAGCTCGAGATGGAGGCCAAGCCAGGGGTTCGCTTCGTCGAGCACGACCGGCGCGTCGGGCGCCTTGGCGTGGATCCAGATGGTGTCCTGGGAAGCGGAGATCTGCGCCCCGAGCACGGCGGCGAGCGACCCGGGCCCAAGCTGTGTGTTCGCGACCGGCAGGATATCGGCCCGCAGATCGCTTCGCGCGAGCCGGTGATGGATGTCGGCCGCGCGCCACTGCGGGTCGAACCAGCGCTGATCGTGGTCGCGTGCGGGCGCCGGTGCGGGGACCTCCTCGTGACAGATGCCGTCGACCTCGAGGTGCTCCCACATGCTGATGACGAGGCCGCGGCCGGCCCACCAGTCGAGGTAACGCGATCGCGAGGCCGCCCAATCGCTCTTCCAGAGGCCCGGGCTCACCGAGCCCGGCTCCGTGTCACGGGTACGCATGTTCCCCCTAGCCCTTCACGGCGCCGGCGGACATGCCGGACAGGATCCAGCGCTGCGCGACGATGTAGACGAGGATGACGGGCAGGATGGTGAGCACGACGTCGGCCGAGACGAGGCTCCAGTCCGACTGGAACTGGCCGAAGAAGTTGTAGACGGCCAGCGTCATCGGCCATGCCGAGCTGCTGTTGAGGAAGTACAGCGGCATCAGGAACTCGTTCCAGATGTTGAGGATGCTGAGCACGGCGAGCGTCACAACGACCGGCGTCAGCATCGGGAAGATGACCCAGAAGAAGGCCCGGATCGGGGTGCAGCCGTCGATCAGCGCCGCTTCATCCAGCTCACGAGGCAAAGTCCCGATGAAGGCGTAGATGAGGAAGACACTGAAGGGGATCTGCGTAGCGGCGTAGAGGAGGATGATCCCGAGCTGCGTGTTGATGAGCTGCGTCCATTGCATCACCTGCATCAAGGTGACGAAGTTGGTGGGCATGGCGATGCCCATGATCAGCAGCAGGTAGATGATCCGGTGCCTGCGCGAGCGGTGACGGGCGAGCACGTAGGCCGCGAGTGCCGAGAGCGTGACGCAGAGGGCGGTCGCGCCGATCGAGTACAGGACGCTGTTGCCGAAGGCGCCGAACAGTTTGCCCTCCTCGATGACGGTCGCGAAGTTCTGCCACTGCGGCACGGCCGGCAGGCCGACGTCCATGGAACTCGCTTCGACCCGTGTCTTGAGGGCGTTGACGAACACGAGGTAGATGGGTGCGAAGACGATGAGCCCGACTCCACTCGCCGTCAGGTGGTTGAACGTGCCGCGGACCGTCAGGGGGGCGGACATGTCAGCGCGCCTCTTCCCGTCGCATGAGGCGGATCGTCGCGAAGCTGAGCACGATCATCACGAGGAAGAGCAACGTGGACAGAGCCGTGGCGATCCCGTAGCGACCCTTCGAGAAGTCGTCGAAGATGGCCGTGAAGACCGTATCCGTCGCGCGGCCCGGACCGCCCCGGGTCAGGACGAAGACGATGTCGAAGACCTTCAGGCCGTACAGGAGGTTGAGCACCGTGGTCACGGTCAGGACCGGCATCAGGAGCGGCAGCGTGATGTGCCTGAAGGTCTGTCGACCGGAGGCGCCGTCGATGGAGGCCGCTTCGTAGTAGTCCCGTGGGATGGCCTGCAGACCAGCGATGAGGATGACCATGATGTAGCCGACGCCCCGCCAGACGTCGACGGCGATGACGCTCCACATCGCGAGCGAGACGTCCGTCAGCCAGTGCAGCGCCAGGCTGCCGAGGCCCACGGCCCGCAGCGTCTCGTTGAGGAGCCCCTCGGCGGGGTCAAGGACTGAACGGAAGATGAGGCTGACGACCAGGATGGGCAGGACGGCCGGCAGGTAGATGAGGGCTCGATAAAGGTACGCGAGTCGCCGGATGCCCTGGGTGAGCAGGATGGCAAGGCCGAGCGCGATGGCCGTCTTGAGGAAGATCGTCACCACCGTGAACACGACGGTGTTCATGATGAAGCGGACGTAGGTCCCGCTCGACGAGAGGATGGTCGCGAAGTTGTCCAAGCCGACCCAGTGCAGCTCCGTCGAGTAGCTGTTCCAGTCGGTGAAGGCGTAGCCGATGCCGAGCAATCCCGGCAGAAGCGTGAAGACGCCGTAGAGGAGCAGGGCCCCTGCCGCGAACCAGGTGGGGTACGCGCGCGCATTCACCTGGTCCGTCTCCTCCGCATGGTGACGTCAGCCTGAGCCTGCCGGAAGCGGGGGATGCCCGCCTCCGGCAGTCTTGCAGGTCGCAGTCGCTCAGATGGCGATCACTGCGCCCAGGCGGGATCGCCGGCGGTCATGGCGAGATCCGATCGCCGCTGGTCGATGCTGGCCATCACGTCTTCGGGCGTCATGCCGCCCGTGAACATGGCGACCATGTCCTTGCCCAGGTCCATCCACTGCGGATTGAGGTAGTTGACGACGTCCTGGTAGACGATGGTCTTGGCCGGGTATGTGTCGAGGAACTCCATCTGCGACTCGTCCCACTTGGCCTCCAGGCCCGGGAAGGGCAGCGAGACGAACTGGGGCGTGTTGTCGAGCAGGTACTGGAGGTTCTCTGGCTCCATCAGGAAGGCCAGGAACTGCTTCGCCTCCTCGACATGCGGCGACTTGGCGTACACGAACTTGGCCGGGCCGGCCGGGTGCACCGGCTGGAGCTGGTTGCCGAAGGTGGGGATGGGGAAGAAGCCGAAGGTATCGGCCGTGACCTCGGGGAAGTCGGTCGCGATCGAGGCCGGCGTCGACAGCGGTGAGACCGACATGGCGTACTCGCCGCTCGCCAGCGCGCTGTTCGTGTCCGCAAACAGGTCCGACAAGGCGTTGTCGCCGAAGCAGCCCGCCTGGTAGAGCTCGTCGATCTGGCTCATCCCGGTCGTCATGTTGACGTTGCCCGCGAACGTCGCCTCGTTGGCATTGAGCTTGTCCGCGAGGCCGGGTTCTGCCTCTTCGAAGGCGGGGCCCACCATGGGGAACCAGAGGACGTGATGCCAGCCATCGGCGATCGGCTCGTAGATCGGGGTGATGCCGGCGTCCATGATCGTCGTGCAGGCTGCCTTGAACTCCTCGAAGTCCTTCGGCACGCTGATCCCGAGCTGCTCGAAGATGTCCTTGTTGTAGACCATGACGAAGTAGTTGGAAGCGACGATGTCCCAGATCTCCGCACCGTAGACCTTGCCATCAAGGCTGGACATGTCGAGGGCCGCAGGATCGATCCGGCTCGTCCATTCCTCGGCCGTGAGATCGACCGCGTTGTTCTCGACGTCGTACTGGAGCTTCAGGTCCGACTTGCCGGTCTGGCCGCCGAAGATGTCGGTCGCCTCGCCAGAGTTGAGCTTGGTCTTGAGGACGTTGAAGTATTGGTCGGAAGGGATGATCTGGTAGTCGACCTTGATGCCGGTCTCAGCCTCGAACTGCTTGGCAAGCTCCTGCTCAGCAGGCTTGATCCAGTCCTGGCTGGCCATCACCGACAGGGTGAGGTCCTGCTGGTCGCCGGAGTCCTGGGCCAGGACCGGCACGGCCATCGCGACAGCGGAGCTGCCGACGAGGATGGCGCCGATCGCCAAGGAGGCGAAGAGACTCCTGACAGACTTGTTCAATGCGTTGCCGCCTTTCTCGCAAGTGGAGACCGCCCGCTGAGGGCTGGTCAGAGTTGGGACGGTCGATGCTGCTCGATAGGCCTTCCTCCCAGAGACCTCGGCGCTGACACAAGCCGCGGATGCCGGGACCGCAATCATTCCCGGTATCATTACCGCGACTCTAGCGTCTTCGCCTTCCTGGCGTCAATCGGCTTCCAGCACGGGCGGCCAGCACGGCTGCGATGCCTCGGTGCCCCATCGCGTCAGCGCGCCGTCAGAAATCGCGGAGTACTTGTGCGACCATCGTGGTGCACTGTGGCCGCCGCCCGGTGTCAGTCCACGCCTCCGTGGCCTCAGGGTCGAGGGTCGATCGCACCATGACCATGGTCCGGGCACTCATCAGCCGCCGCGCGTACGATCGGTCGCCCGACGAAGGCTCCCTCGGCCGCGTTGGTCCAGCCATCCTGGTGCTCAGCGGCACCGGGTTCCCGCTGACCCAGGTCGCGATCGCCAGGTTCGGGCGCCGCGGCGCCCTGCTCGTCCAGGCCGTGGTCGTCGGCCTGCTGATGCGGGATCTCCTCCTGATCGCGAGCGGTGCGCCGTCGCGTCTCCAACCCGGGCCGGCGGTCCTTCTCTGGACGGAGGCGACCGCTGCCGCTGCTGCTGCAACGGCAGGCGCCCTCCTGCTCCGCGATCCGGAGGTCGCGACTGCCCGCCAGGCCGGCTGGGCAGTCCCGCGCGGCGAGCTGTTCCGTCGCGTGGCCATCGGGACCCTGTTCGGTCTGCACACGCTCCGGTTCCGTACCTACCTCTCGCCCGGCTCTGGTCTGCGACGGCCGATCGACCGGGGAGGCCACCGCGGCAGGGGGGTTCGATCACCGGGTGCCGCCTGATCACGACGCGCGGCACTGGCCATCGCTAGGGCTACTCGCTCGCCGGTGACGGCATCGCTCCCGACCTCCCGCTCACCTGACATGACGCCACAGGCGTAGCACTTGGTTCAAGAGTCGGAGTTCGTGAATGCGGCTAGGCTTGCTCCATCCGCCGCATTGGGTGTTCCCGACGGTACCCGACGCGTGCGGCAGCGGATCCTTCAGGGCTTGCGGCCGAGTGGAGCGCTGGCGCATCCTTCGGCGCATGGGCCAGTATCCAGTGGAGCTCATCCTCGTCCGGCACCTGGCGAGCCGGTTGGCGATCCCCGTCTTCGTCGTCGACGCGAGCGGCGAACTCGTGTACTTCAACGAACCCGCCGAGCGAGTGCTTGGGCGTCATTTCGACGAGATCCAACTCATGCCTTTCGAGGAGTGGACGACCGCGTTCGTGCCCGCGTCACAGGGCCGACGGTTGGATGCGGATCAGCTTCCCCTCGTCGTGGCGCTCCGGCGATCGACTCCGGCGCACAGCCAGTTCGAGATCGTGGGTGCCGACGGCGTGAAGCGATCGATCGAGGTGACCGCCTTTCCCATCATCGCGCCCCCCGATCGAGTCATCGGCGCAGTCGCGATGTTCTGGGAGAGTGCCGGATCGTGAGGATCACCTTCTGGGGGACGCGCGGCTCCCTGGCGACACCCGGTCCGGAGACCATCACCTACGGTGGCGACACGTCCTGCGTGGCTATCACCGGAGTGGACCCCGCGCACCTCATCGTCCTGGACGCGGGGACGGGCATTCGCCGGCTGGGGACCAACGTCTCGAGCGAGGTCAAGAGGATCGACATCTTCCTTTCGCACCTCCACCTCGACCACATCCTCGGTCTTGGGTTCTTCGCGCCCCTGTTCCGACCCGACTTGCGCGTCACGATCTGGGCACCTCCGTCGTCCACGTCGCTGCTCCATCGACTGGGCCGCTACCTGTCGCCGCCGCTGTTCCCGGTCCGCATCAGGGACCTCTCGTGCGAGCTCCACCTGTGTGACGCGGGCGAGGACCCGGTCACGCGTGGCGAATTCAAGATCACGGCAGCGTCGATCATCCATCCCGACACGGCCGTCGGCTACCGCATCGAGACGGACGGTCAGATCGTGGCCTATCTGCCCGACCACGAGCCGGCGCTCTCACCATCCTTCCCGTCGCAGGCGCGCTGGACATCCGGAGCCGCCATCGCGCGTGACGCGGATCTCCTGATCCACGATGCGCAGTACGCTGCGGACGAGTACCCCGCGTACCTGGGCTGGGGTCACTCGTCGGTGGTCGATGCGGTCGCGTTCGCGGAGATGACGGGTGCCCGCAGGCTGGCGCTCTTCCATCACGATCCCGCACATGACGACACCGCTGTCGAGCGCCTGGAGCTCGAGGCACGAGAGGCTGCCAGGACAACGTGGGCGCAGGCTGCTCGTCAAGGAGCGACGATCACGCTCGGACCGTCGCCGTGAACATCGTCCCGTCGGCTCCTGCCATCACCCGTACACTCGCCTTCCTCTTCACCGATGTAGAGGGCAGTACTCGCCTGTGGGAGAGACACCCGGAGGCCATGCGTGACTCCCTCGCACAGCACGACCGCCTCCTCGTCGATGCCGTCGAGGGTGCGCGCGGACGGGTCATCAAGACGACCGGAGACGGGCTCATGGCCGTCTTCGATACAGCACGCGATGGCGTGGTCGCCTGTGTCGCCGCCCAGATGGCACTCGCGGCGGCGAACTGGGGTGAGACCGGGCCGCTCCGCGTACGCATGGGCCTGCATGTCGGGGAGGGCTCAGGAGACGGCCACGACTTCCATGGTCCGGCCGTCAACCGGGCCGCGCGCGTCATGGCGGCCGGCCACGGTGGCCAGATCCTACTCTCCGGGCCGACTGCGGCCCTGGTCATGGACCAGCTTCCGGCGGGTGTCGCGCTGCAGGACCTTGGTGAACACCTCCTGAAGGACCTGGCCCGCCCTGAGCACGTCTACCAGGTGGATCACCCGGCCATGCCCGGCGCCTTTCTGCCCCTCACCACCGTGGACATGCGCCAGGTCTCATTACCGCCCGAACCGTCGGCATTCCTCGGCCGGGAGTCGGAGCGGACCTGGCTCGCCGGGCGACTGGTCGACCCGGACGTGCGGCTGCTGACGATCACGGGACCAGGTGGTATCGGCAAGACGAGGTTGGCCATGCGAGCGGCCCGTGACGTCGAGGCTGCCTTCCCGACTGGCGTCGCCTTCGTGGACCTCGCCATGGCCCGGGATGCCAGCGCGGTGCTCATGGAGATCGGTCGCACGCTGGGGTACGCCGATGCCAGCGAAGACGCTCAGTTGGCCGAGCTCGTGACCCACATCGGTCGCCAACCCCGGCTCCTCATCCTCGACACCGTCGAGCAGGTGACCGGTGTGGCGCCGACACTGGTGCGACTGCTGCAGGGGTGCCCCGGCCTGAAGCTGCTCGTGACCAGCCGCGAGCCGCTCCACGTCCGCGAAGAGCAGCTCTTGACCATCCTGCCGCTGGCGTTTCCATCGCTTGGCTCTGCGAGGGCCTCGTCCGAGGGGATCGAACGTTTCGAGGCGGTGCTGCTCTTCGTCGACCGTGCACGTGCCGTACGGCCTGAGTTCCGCATCACCGACGACAACGCAGCCGTGGTGGCCGAGATCTGTCGCCGCCTGGAGGGTCTGCCCCTGGCCATCGAGCTGGCTGCGGCGCGACTGCGCGTCTTCTCGCTCGATGCGCTGCGTGACCGACTCCACAACCGCTTGCGTGCACTCGGCAGCGGGGCACGGGACCTGCCCGAGCGCCAGCAGACACTGCGCTCCACGATCGACTGGAGCTACCAGCTCCTGTCTCCCGGGGAGCAGCAGCTCTTCGTCATGATGGCCTGCTTCAGAGGAGCAGAGATCGAAGCGGTCGAGGAGGTGGCTGCCCGGCTGGCGGACCGAGGGCCCGATGCCGATCCGGTCGAGGACCTGCTATCGCTGACCGACAAGAGTCTGCTGCGCCAGACCGCGACCGACGCCCAGGCGCCGCGCTTCGAGATGCTCGAATCGGTGCGCGAGTTCGCCACCGAGCTCCTCGAGCGGGATGACCGCCTGGCTCGCCTGGCTCGCTCGGCCCACGCCGCCTACTTCGAGCGGTGGGCGGAGCGGATCGCAGCCGAGGCTCGTGGGCCGGACCGCTCGATGGCGCTCCAGCGGCTGGCCATCGAGCTCGAGAACCTCCGCACCGCCTGGCAGCACGATGTGGCCGAGGCGAACCTCGACGGGCTGCAGGCGCTCCTGGTCGGCCTCGAGCCCCTGTACGACCTCCGTGGCTGGTACCGCGCCTTGACGGATCTTGCCCAGGATGTGCTGGACGTGCTGGATCAGTCTTCCAGCTCGCCGGACCGTGACCTGCTGGCAGTCACCCTGCGCAGCAACCAGGCTCGCGCACTGACAGCCATGGAGGGCTACACCGAGGAGGTGGAGGCTGCCTACGAGCGGCTCCTGGCCTCCGTCGAAGGCGCCCCCGTGCCACGGGTCTATCCGGTCTTGCGTGGATTGGCCACTCTCTACGTCTTCCGCGCCGACCACGTCCGCTCCCGCCAGCTGGGGAGGCAGATCCTGGACCTGGCCGAGGTCGAAGGGGACCCCCAGATCCGTGTGGATGGCCACCTTCTGTACGGCCAGGGGCTTGCCTTCGGCGGCCGCATCGAGGACGGCATCCCGGAGCTCGAGGCTGCGGTCGACTGGTGGCAGACGCACCCGTACGACCGGCCGTACATCCGCATGGGTCCCGACTCGCGCGTCTCGACGCTGACCGCGCTGTCCCTCCTGACGTGGTGGCAGGGGCGCCTGGTGACCTCCCTGCGGTACTCCACGCAGGCCCTCGAGCTTGCCGGTCAGCTGGGACACCCGTCGACCACGGGCTACGCGCTCTTCCACGCCGCGCTGCTCCACCACTGGCGGCGTGAGCCAGCCAAGGCTCGCGAGCTGGCCGTCCGTGTCATCGATGTCGCCGAGGAGCACGAGCTCCACATCTGGAAGGCGGTGGGTTCGGTCGTCCTGGGGGCTTCGGCCGTGGCTCTTGGGCTCGGGCCGGAGGGTCTGGACTGGGTGTCACAGGGGCTCGAGCAGTATCGGGGCTTGCGGACGCCACCGATCTTCTGGCCCTTCCTGCTGCAGACCCAGGCCGAAGCGTGTGGGCAGGCAGGGCGTCCCGCGGAGGGACTCCAAGCCGTGGAGGAAGCCCTGACGCGGGCCCCCTTCCTGCCCGACTTGCACGTCGTGCGCGGTGAGCTGCTCAACCTGCTTGGCCGGCCTGCCGAAGCTGTGGCTGCCTGGGAAGAGGCTGTCCAGGCAGCGCGCCGCTGGGGTGCCTCGATGTCCGAGCTGCGGGCCGCCAGACGCCTGTTCGAGACGGACGTGGGGTCGTCCCCTGCACGACGAGCCGACCGGCTCGCCGCGCTGCAGGGAGTCTTCGACGACTTCACAGAGGATGGCGAGACGACGGAGCTCGTCGCCGTCCGGGACCTCCTGGCCGCCCCTGGCTAGCGTCGCGCCGCGGCGGTCGCGAGATTTCGCGGCATCGTGCAGGCCCGGCTCGCCGGGACGCCCAACCTGCTGCCCCGTGCTCGCCCTGTCTCCGAGGCCGCAAGACAGCGAACCGCTGCCCGCGCGGCCCTGCGTCCTCTGCGCGAGTTGCAGCACGCGCAAGGGGATGAACCAGCGTCGGCGGTGAACCGGGTGTCAGGCGGGCTCGGATCGCCCATGACGGCTGCGCTGCCGCCCGTGGCCATCCGACGTCATCACGCCCCGCTCGCGCCCAGGGTGACGAGAAGCGCGTCCAGTTGCTCGAACGTCTCTGCCATCGCATCCGCCGCCCCGGTGCCGGCGGCGTCGAGAGCTTCCTTCGAAGGATGGAGCTCGTGCATGACCAGCACCGTCTGGCCGCCCTGTTCCGCGAAGGTCACCGTCGTGACGGGACCCTCGTCGCTCTCCTCATTGGTCCACACGAGGCGCGTGGGTGGTGTGACTTCCTGGTACGTGCCGAAGAACGCCGCCCGTGCGTCCCCGTGTGCGAACTCCAGACGGTACCTGCCCCCGACACGGACATCCATCTCGCAGGAAAGCAGCGACATCCCCATCGACTTGGGCACCCACCACTGCCTGAACAGCTCGGGCTTGGTCCACGCCTCGAACACGAGGCGCGCCGGGCCGTCGAACGTTCGCCTGACGACGAGCTCACGCTCGGACGTCCGCTCCACCGTCGTCCGGTCCTTCACGGGGGCACCCTCACTCTCTCTGCGTGCGTCCATCGACCTTCTCCTTCCGTTTCAGTGCCTCGACCACTTCGTCCAGCGCGTCGAAGCGTGCGTCCCAGAGCTGGCGGTAGCGCTCGATCCAGGCCGTCTCTTCCGCCAGTCGGCGCGGGCCGAGCCGGCAGGTCCGCACGCGCCCGACCTTCTGCGTGGTGACGAGCTCGGCCTGCTCCAGGACGCCGACGTGTTTCCGCATGCCGGTGAGGGTCATGTGGAACGTTCGGGCCAGGTCCGTGATCGAGGCGTCGGCCCGTCCGAGCTGCTCCAGCACGCCCCGTCGGGTGGCGTCCGAGAGTGCGGCGAACGAGACATCGAGTCGGCCGCTCGTATACTGCACCATACGGTTCAGTATACACAGCCTATCGGCGAATGCAAGGGGGCTCGTCCCAGGCGGGGTGGCCGTCCCCGAGCGCGCTTGGCACCGGTTTCGGGCGCCTCAGGTCGTGTCGACCTCGTCGATGGCAGGATGGCGTCTGTGACGAAGGTCGATGAGCACCGCGCGGCCCTCCGGGCGCTCCATGACTGGGAGCCGTATCTGCTTGACCACTCCGGCCTCCCCGGGCCGAGGGCGAACCTGGAGCTGATCGCCGCCGTCGCCGACGAGGGCGACGAGAGGCGCGTCTGGGAGCTGGCTGGGCGGGAGGACGAGTTCCTCGCTGTGTGCGGCATCGTCGGGCTCGGGCGGCTCGCAGCCGAAGGTGACGCGGACGCCGTTGCCACCCTCCATGAGCGGGCCTCCGATCGGCGCTGGCGCGTGCGCGAGGCCGTTGCCATGGCCCTCCAGCGCCTCGGGGACGCCGACACCCAGCGGCTCCTGACGATCGTGGAGGCATGGGCAGACGAGGGCCCGCTGGAGCGGCGCGCCGCGGTCGCGGCGATCTGCGAGCCGCGCCTTCTGCGCGAGCCTCCGGTCGCGGCCGCGGCGCTCGACGTCCTGGAGCGGATCACGGCATCGCTGACCAAGGAGTCGGAGCGACGGGCAGACGACGTCCGCGTCCTGCGCAAGGCTCTCGGCTACGGCTGGAGCGTCGCCATCGTTGCCGCCCCGGCGCGGGGGCGAGCGGTCTTCGAGCGTCTGGCCCTCTCCGATGACCCCGACATCCGCTGGATCGTGCGAGCGAACCTGGCCAAGGCCAGACTCCGGCGGCTGGACCCGTCGTGGGTAGAGCGACTCCAGGGGGCGTCGTGATCGGCCGCACGACCATTCGTGCCCGCTCAGGAAGTGGAGCCGACACTCGGATTTGAACCGAGGACCTGCTGTTTACGAATGCAGAGGACGGTCGGCTCGTCGGACCATCTCGCCCCCAACGTGCCCCCGTAGACCCACCGCCGCGGGGATCGGTCGGCTCGGAACCCGCCAACTTGGCTGTGCGTGCCATCTGCGCCCATTTCTCGCCTTCCCTGTCGCCCTATCCAGAGGGGTCACATCAGGGGTCATCGTCGGCGAGCATAAGCATCAGCACATCAGCCAGACCCGACGTCGGCAGCGACGACCCAAGCAGGATCAGCGCCGCACTGGACCACGGGGACGATGGATGAGACATGGCTGCCTAACGTTCTCGTCGAGGTGTGCGTCGAGGGCACCGAGGTCCGCCTCTATCTTGCGATTGCGGTCGCACCCCCGCAAATCGGCAAGCCGCCGGACCCGCCGGTCGGGTCCTCGTCGGGGTCATCGCCGAGCGGCTCACCACAGTGCTGGCAGATAAGCTCGGAGCTACGGAACACCTCTCGTTGCACGAGCATCGCGGTCGGCACCATCGACGCGCTCCTCGCCCATCTCTGCCGCCGGCACGACCTGGTCATGCTCAGCACCGACCGTGCCGTCGAGTTGATAGCACGGCACGCCGACGTTGGGCACTGGGCCCCCCGACGGGACGGGCCCAGGTCAGCCGAGACAGGCTGCCACGTCGGCCAGGTTCACGTACCCGACCGGTCGGGCCGGACTGCGGTTGGCCAGGATCTCGATGGGATCAGCGCCCGGGTCGCCCAGCGATGACACCACCAGGGCTGCCTCATCGAAGACCTCGTCGCGCGTGTAGCCATTGACGGTCACGACCGTGGTCAGGCCGGCCCCGACCGACGCGAGCAGGCCGTTGCGCGAGTCCTCGAGGACGACAGCCTCGCCGGGCCCGATGCCGAGCCCCTCGAGCGCCATCCGGTAGATGTCCGGGGCCGGCTTCTTGCGTGGCACCACGTCGCCGGCGAGGACGAGAAAGTCGGCGGCAGCCTCGGTGCCCACCGCGTGCTCGAGGATGGCCCGGACCGAGGCTTCAGCGGAGGTCGAACAGACGGCCAGCTGCCAGCCCTCGCTGCGCGCCTCGTTCACGATGCGCCGGATGCCGGGGCGGGGCGGCAACTCGCCCGCCTGCACCAGCTGGACGTAGAGCTCGGTCTTGCGCCGGTGCCATTTCGCCATCTCCGCCGCCTGGCCCTCGGAGTCGGCCGGCAGGCCGACCTCAGCAACGAACTCGGGCGTGAGCAGCGCGGCCATGCGCTCCTTGCCACCGCCGATGCCGAGCGCGACGCCGTACGCCTCCTCCGTCCACTGCACCGGCAGGCCGAACTCGCGGAAGGTGCGGTTGAAGGCGGGCAGGTGACCAAGGCGCTCGGTGTCGGCCAGGACGCCATCGCAGTCGAAGATGAGCGCGCTCACGCGCGACCCTCCGCCCCGAACATGTGGATGTGCTCGCGCGTCATGCGCATCACGGCCTCGCGCACGTGGGCGAAGAGCCTGGGCGGGTCGGCGGCCGTAGGGTTCGCCATGAGGTACTCGCGGTTGGCCTCCATGTAGGCCATCTTCAGCGCCGTCGACACGTTGACCTTGGCACAGCCGCGGGCGATGAGTTCGCTGAACTGCTCGGCCGACAGCCCCGTGCCGCCGTGGAGGGCCATAGGGATGCCCGTGGCCGCCACGAGGTCGCTGATGCGCTGGTGGTCGAGCGTGGGACGGGCCTTGTACAGGCCGTGGGCGTTGCCGATGGCCGGTGCGAAGATGTCCACGCCGGTGCGCTCGATGAAGCCGACCGCCACCTCCAGCGTCTGGACCGGCCCCTCCGTGTCGGAGCCGATGCCGTCCTCCACGCCGCGGATGCCCTCGATCTCGCCCTCGACATGGGCGCCGTGGCGGCGCGCTTCGGCCACGACCTCGATGCACTGGCGCTCGTTCTCCTCGACCGACAGCTCGTGGGCATCGAAGAGCACCGAGCTCCAGCCCGCGGCCAGGCAGGCACTGATGACCTCACGGTCGGGGCAGTGGTCGAGGTGGAGCGCGACGGGCACGCGGCCGCGGGCGGCCGTCGTGTCCCACATGCCCTTGAGGACCTCGAGGCCGATGGAGCGCACGGTCTTGACCGACGTCTGCACGATCATCGGGCTGCGCAGCTCGTCCGCCGCAGCCAGCACGGCCTCGAGGGTGAGGTCGTTGACGATGTTGATGGCCGGGATCGCGTAGCCGCCCGCCATGGCGGCCGTCACCAGTTCCTTGGTCGACGCTACAGGCATCGGTCGCTCCTCCCCCTGGTCACGCCAGGCCGCCGTCCTGGTAGATGCGCCCGAGCATGGCTGCCCCGAGCATCGACGACTGGTCCTGGAAGCGGTATTCGTAGTCGCCCGTCCAGCGCGCACGTGCCTCGAGCATGCCCCGGATGCGCGCCGCTCCACCGGAGATGCCGACCACGTGGTTGACCGGGACGAGCCGCGAGACCTGCGCGAAGTGCGTCCCCAGGTAGCGCAGGTTGCCGCGGATCATAGAGAGCAACAGATCCTCGCGCGACGTCCGGAGGCTGACGCCGGAGTACGAGGCCGTCTGTGGTTCGAGCGAGTAGCGGCTGCCACCGAGGTAAGGCAGGTAGTCTGGCAGTGCCCGTTCACGGGCCTCGATGTCGGGGTCGGACAGGAAGGCCTCCAGGGTCGAGGGCAGGTACTCGCCGTAGAACTCGACCGCGTCCATCTCCCGGCACATCGCCTGGTGGAACCAGTCATAGGCAACACCTCCGGTGTTGAGCACGAAGAAGGTGAGCCACCTGCCCGGCAGGACATGGGCTCGGACGTTGAACTCGGCGGATGCCAGCGGCTCAGCGGTACACACGTTGGCGATGTCGCAGGTGCCGCTGATGATGTTCGCGTCACCTGGTTCGGACAGCCCGCCCGACCACGCCGCCAGGGCGGCATCGTTCCCACCGCAGAGCACCACCGCGCCGCGTGGCACGCCCAGCTCATCGGCGACCGCGGGCAACATCTTGCCCACGGGGTCGAAGGAGTGCATCAGGGGTGGAAGGCGGCTGTGCTCGAGGCCGGCTGCCTCGAGCACGTCGGCGTTCCAGGTCAGGTCGTTGCGGGTCGTGGCGTAGAGGCCGGTGATCGAGGTCGTCGATGGGTCGATGGCCCACCTGCCGGTCATGCGCATGGCCACATACGTGTTGGTATGGCCGAACTTCGCGGCCTGCTTCCAGACGTCCGGTCGATGGTCGCGGATCCAGAGGATGCTCGCGAGCGACGAGCCGCCCGAGACCGGCAGGTTGCAGGCCTCCGCGAGGAAACGCTCTTCGCCGAACGAAGCCCGGATGGCGGCCGCCTGTTCGTGCGAGCGCCCATCGAGGAAGAGGATGGCTGGACCCAGCGGTCTGCCATCGGCGGCCATCGGCGTCAGCCCCGGAGTGGTGACCGAAAGCGAGACCACGCCCACTCCCGCGAGCGCTGGACCGACCTCGTGACACGCCGACGCGATGGCCATCCACCAGGTCTCGGGATGGACATCGGCCTGGCCCCCCTCGCGCAGCTCTGGCTCGTACTCCTGACTGGCGCTCGTGCGCAGCTCGAGGTCGGGCGCATACAGACCCAGCTTGAGCCCGGAGGTACCGACGTCGATGGCCAGGATGTCCTGACCCACTACAGCAGCCCCTCCGTCTCCAGCATCGCGCGCAACTCCGCCCGGGCGCTCTCGTCGAGGGGCAGCAGCGGCCGGCGCGGCCAGCCTCCGACGAAGCCCGCGAGGTCCATGGCGGCCTTCACGCCTGGGACTCCGTAGCGGCCGCTGATGGCGGCGTTCACGCGCGTCACGTATGCCTGGTAGGCGTCGGCGGCCACGGCATCGTCGCCGGCGCGGCCGTACTCATAGAGGCGCAGGGCGACGGCGGGGAACGAGTTCGCCAGCGAGACCGTCCCGCCCGGCGAGCCGCCGCGCATGGCGGCGAGGAGGAAGTTTGCCGAGCCGGCCAGCACCGCGAAGTCGGGAGCCTGAAGCGGCAGGAAGGCCTCGATGCCCGATGAGGCGCTGTCCTTGAGCCCCACGATGTTGCCGTGTCGCGCGAGCCGGCCGACGAGCTCGGGTGAGAGCGTGATGCCGTTGAAGCCGGGAGCGTTGTAGAGAAGGATGGGCAGCGGCGAGTCGTCCGCCAGCGACGCGAAGTAGCGGTAGAGGACCTCGTCGGTCATGAGCTTGCGGAAATAGCCGGGCGCTAGCACGAGACCGTAGTCGGCCCCGAGGTCGCCGGCCGCCGCAAGGAAGCGCTCGGCTCCGCGCTGGGCGTCGTACGTGGCACCAGCCAGGATGACCTGGCCCTCGCCTCGGTGGCGCACGACGGTCTCGAGTACGGCCAGGCGCTCACCCTCATCGAGGCTGCGGTTCTCGCCGTTGCTGCCGAGCGTGAGCAGGCCCCCGACGCCAGCCTCGGCGTAGCGGTCGAGATTGGAGCGGAGTGCGCCGAGGTCCAGCTCCTCATTGGCGGCGAAGGGTGTGCAGATCGGGGCGTAGATCCCCCCGAGTCCAGTCATGGCGTCCTCGGTGACCGCGGCATGCCCCAGTCATCGTCCCGCGCCAGGTGCTGCCGGTCGTAGGGCGAGAGGTCGGATCGGTTCCGAGCGATACCGATGATGGGGCGACCGGACCGGAGTCCTTCGCGGTCGAGGCCCCAGTTCGGCGTGCGCGCGAGGCAGAACGCGGTCATGTCGGCTCGACGGGGTCGTCGAACCAGAGCCGTGAGCGATGCTTCAGCGGCGCTAGCCCGGTGGGCTCCTCAGCCATGGGGCCAACGTGCCGGCGATGCCTGCGCTTCGCGCAAGACCCGTGCGGCCACGCCGGACCCGGTGACCTTCGTGTGGATGGTGTAGAGCGACGAGCTGGCGGTGATGAAGAGGCGTCGTCCGTCCGCCCCGCCGAAGACGCAGTTGGAGGTGACCTCCGGCACATGGATCCGCGCCAGGTCGGTGCCGCCGGGGCTGATGATGTGGATGCCGTCGAACGCGGATGACCAGACGTTCCCGTGCTCGTCGACGCGCAGGCCGTCCGCCACCCCCGGCTCCATGACCTTGAAGACACGGGGATGCTCCAGCCGGCGTCCCTCCACCACGTCGAGGACCACGATGTGGTGGTTCGCCTTCGGGTCGAGCCCACCGCTCGTGTCACTCACGTACATGAGCGACTCGTCCGGCGAGAACGCCAGCCCGTTGGGGTGCATGATGGCGTCGCTGGCGACCGACAGGTCGCCGGTCTCGGGGTCGAAACGGAACACGAAGCAGCCCGCCTGCTCCTGGGGAGCCGGTGTGCCCTCGTCCGGCAGGATGATCCCGTATGGCGGGTCCGTGAACCAGATCGTGCCATCCGTCTTGACGACGATGTCGTTGGGTGAGTTGAGGCGCTTGCCCTCGTAGCGGTCCACCAGGCCGGCGCGCGTGCCGTCCGGTTCGGTCCGTGCGATGCGCCGGTTGGAGTGCTCGCAATGGAGCGCCCGGCCTTCCCGGTCGAGCGTGTTGCCATTGGTGTGGTCGTTGGGCGAGCGCCACACCTCGCCGCCCTTCGCCTCCGACCAGCGGATGCCACGGTCGGCCCGGACGTCGCTGTACATGAGCGCGCCCTCAGCCGGCAGCCAGACCGGGCCCTCGGCCCACACGCCGCCGTCGGTCAGGCGGGTCAGCTCCGCTGCCGGGTCGATGAGGTCGGCAGCACGCGGCTCGCTGATCTCGACGACCGCAGCGAGGCTCTCCCCCACGCCGGGGATGGGATGGGTCACCAGGTCGGACATGCGAGGCTCCTAGTCGTGTGCCTTCTTTCGGAAGCTGGCCAGGACGATGACGAGGATGACGATGGCGCCGGTCATGATCTGCTTCACGCCCTCGCCGACGCCGAAGGTGTCCAGCATCGCCGAGAGCAGGAACAGAAACAGGGCTGCGCCCCACAGGCCCGGCACGTTACCGTCGCCGCCGGCCACGGCGGTGCCGCCGATGACGACGACCGCGATCGACGTGAGGAGGTACGGCGAGCCCATGTTCAGCGCGGCACCGCCGGAGAAGGACGCCAGCAGCAGGCCGGCGAACGCGGCCAGGAGGGCCGACGCCAGATATGCCGTGAAGCGCACCCGCTGCACCCGCAACCCCGACAGGCGGGCCGCGCGCTCGCTCTGGCCGATGGCGGTGACCGATCGACCATAGATCGTGCGGCCGAGGACGATGTGCATGACGACCGCGAGCCCGATCACGAGGATGGCAAGCACGGGGAAGCCCAGCACGGGTACCAACGCACCCGGGAAGTCACCCAGCATCTCGGGTGGCGCGATGCGCAGCCCTCGGTTCCAGACGATGGCGAGCGAGAGGATGATGAACTGGCTCGACAGCGTGGCGATGATGGGCGGGATGCTCAGCAGGCGGATGAGCGAGAAGTTGAAGGTCCCCACGGCCAGCCCGACGAGGATGGTGAGGGCGATCCCGATCGGGATCAAGGTCGGGTCGCCATCCATGAACTTGATGGCGACGGTCGCCGCCAGGACCATGGTGGAGGGGATGGACAGGTCGATGTTGCCCGGCCCCAGCGTGATGACGAACATCTGGCCGATGGCGACCATCGTCGAGAAGCTGGCGAACTTCAGGGCCGCCGTGGCCAGACCCGGCCCGGCTTGCCCGCTGGTGAACACGACGGTCGCCAGCCAGGCAGCGACAGCCGCGACGTAGGCCCAGACCCAGGGCTTGGCGAGGAAGCGGCGAAGACTCGGGGCGATGGTGCTCATGAGGCTCTCCCCACCCGCCCGACGAGCCAGCGCAGGGCCAGCACCGCGATGAGGATCACACCGATGGCGCCGATCTGCCACTCGGGCGGGAGCTTCAGCACGGATAGCAGCGAGTTGGCAGCCAGCCAGATGGTCGTAGCGCCGACGACCGCGCCGATGGGCGAGACCCGCCCGCCCACGAACTCGCCGCCGCCGAGGATGACGGCCGCGATCGTCAGCAGGGTATAGCGCTCGCCCATGCGGGCATCAGCGGCACCGCTCAGGCCGAGCAGGGTCATGCCCGCCAGGACGCCGCAGATGCCCGCCAGGGTGTACATCGTCACCTTGGCCTTGAGCAGCGACCAACCCGCCCGCCTGACGGCGCGGGCATTGCCGCCCACGCCTCTCAGGACGGCGCCGTAGGGCGACCACATCAGCGCGATGTGCGCCACCGCCGCGATGACGATGAGCATGAGGATGGGACTCGGGATCGGCAACTTCAGCGACATGAACGTGCGAAGCCACTCGGGGGCCTCGCCTCCGGGGACGGGCAACAGGCTGATGGCGACGCCGAGCCACACGAAGGACATGCCCAGCGTGACCACGATCGAGGGCAGGTCTCGCATGTGGATGAGCGCACCGAGGGCGGCGTAGACCGCCACGCACCCGACTAGCGCGAGCACGCCCAGGATCGGCTGCTCGACGAGGATCGTGGCCGAGATGCCCGCGGTCACACCGATGTACGTGCCGATCGAGAGGTCCAGGTCGTTGACGGTCATGACGCACAGCTGGGCCAGCGTCGCGAACGCCAGCGGCACGGCCAGGCGCAACAGCAGGTCCAGGCCGAAGGTGCTCATCGATCGCGGCTGGATATAGAAGATCGCACCCAGGATGACGATGAGCGACACGAAGGGCATGGCGGCACGCAGAAGCCGGCGGGAGTCAGCGCCGGAGACGCGCCCTGGGCTGGCGGTCGCCGCGCTCATGTGCTGTCCCTGAACGACGCTTGCAGGACCTTCTGCTCGGTCACCTGCTCCCGAGGCAGGTCGGCCACGATCGCGCCTTCGCGGAACACGTAGACGTGATGGCAGTGCTCCAGCTCCTCGGTCTCCGTCGTGTACCACAGGAACGTTCGCCCGGCCTCGGCCTCACTGCGGATCAGTCCGTACACCTCGGCCTTGGTGCCCACGTCCACCCCGCGCATCGGGTCGTCCATGAGGATGATGTCGGCCTTCGAGCCCAGCGCCCGCGCGAACAGGGCCTTCTGCTGGTTGCCACCCGACAGCGAGAGGATGGGATCATCCATGTTCGGCGTCTGGATGGCCAGCCGATCCTGCCAGGTCGCGCCGAGCTGTTCTTCCGCCCTGTCATCCACGAGCCATCGCCGCACCAGCTCGCGGAGCGAGCCGACGGAGACGTTCTTGTTGATCGACCACAGCGGGAACACGCCATCATTCTGTCGGTCGCCGGCCACGACGGCGACCGTGCCCCTGACCTCGGCGCCGCCGCGGACGCCATCGAACACGCGGTGGAGCATCCGGGTCTGCCCCTGACCGGCGAGGCCGGCCAGGCCCACGATCTCCCCCTCGTGCGCCAGCAGGTTGATGGTCTCCCCGTGCTGCAGCTCGGTGCGCACGCGGAGCGGCAAGGCGGAGCGGTCGCGCTCTTCCTCGGTCGACTCCACCGCGTTCTCGGCGACATGGCCCATGGCGGCCACGAGCGTGTCACGGGAGAAGGCGCTGGCGCGGTCGGTGATCACGACCCGCCCGTCGCGCATGACCACGATGCGGTCCGCGCTGCCCAGGATCTCCGTCAGCAGGTGCGAGATGAGGACGATGGAGCCGCCCTCCTCGGCGAAGCGACGCAC
Organism: uncultured Chloroflexia bacterium; assembly: GCA_963825995.1. Classification (GTDB taxonomy): domain Bacteria; phylum Chloroflexota; class Limnocylindria; order Limnocylindrales; family CSP1-4; genus JAFMJV01. The sequence goes on along the minus strand of CAWGVH010000004.1, from coordinate 110,881 downwards.
GAACGTGAGCAGCTGTCCGGCCACAACGGCGTCCAGGCTCGATGTCGGCTCGTCAAGGATGACCAGCTTCGCGGGCGAGTCGGTGACCGTGAATGCCCGGGCGATCTCCACCATCTGGCGCTGCGTGAGCGGCAGGTCACCGACGATGGCCTTCGTGCTGATGCCGTGGCCCGGGAAGATGCGATCAAGCTCGCTGGAGATGAGGCCTGCTGCCTGCCGTCGCCAACGTAGTCCACCCAGGTGTGGATGCATGATCCGGGCGTTCTCGGCCACGGTCAGGTTGGGGCAGAGCGACAGCTCCTGGAACACGCAGCGGACGCCGGCCTCGTGCGCCGCGGTCACGGAGTAATGCGGGGTCCGGTCCGTGCCCTCGATGGTGATGGTGCCTTCGTCGGGGGCGAGCGTGCCGGCCAGCACGTTCATCAACGTGGACTTGCCCGCGCCGTTGTGGCCGACCAGGCCGACGCACTCGCCTGCGTCGACACGTAGGTCGACACCGGTCAGCGCATGGACGGCACCGAACGACTTCTTCACGCCGCCGAGATCGGCAAGCGTTCCCCCGTCAGTGCTCATCCCGAAGCGTCACCTGCTTCGCTGCACGTCCCGGATCCGTCAGGGCGCGGCACGAGCGGTGAGTCGAGCCGGACGACGACCAGGAGGGTGACCTGGTTGCCACCCTCCCGCTCGCCGGTCATCGGAACGTTGCTGCGGTCCGACCGGACTCGACGTCTCGCCGCGTCAGGGATGGACTACTTGTTGGCCTCGATGGCCGCCTGCATCTCCTCGAGCGTGTAGGTCTTGGTGCCCACATCACCCGGCTCCATTTCGGCCAACGCGGCTTCGAAGTTGTCCTGGTCCCAGCGCAGGTACGGCACGACGATGTCATGCGGCACATCCTCTGCGCCGGCGAGCAGCTGCTGGGCGACCCAGAACGCAGCCGTCGATGTCCCTGGAGCGATCGACAGCGACATCGTCTCGTAGCCGTCGAGGTCCTTCTGTTCCTTCCACCACGCGAGCTCATCCTGGCGGTTGCCCATGATGATGATGGGCCGTGGGCGCCCGGCATCCTCGAAGGCCTTCGCGGCGCCGTAGCCGTCGCCGCCCTGGGTCACCACGCCGACGATGTCCTCAGGCAGGCTGGGCAGGATGCCGGCCACCGCCTGCTGGGCCACGTCCCCGGCCCAGTCGCCGTGGACCGCGCCCACGATCTCGAACTGCGGGAACTCAGCCACGCCCTTGTGGATGCCCTCGCTGATCTGCTCGTCGATGGAGGTCCCGGCCAGGCCGCGGATCTCGAGCAGCTTGCCGCCCTCGGGCAACTTGTCGGCGAGGTAGACGATCTCCTGGTAGCCCATGTCGACGAAGTCGACGCCGACGCGGTAGGCGCAGTCGGCGGTGACGACGCCATCGAAGGAGACGACCGGGATGCCCTGGGCGCAGGCCTCCTCGATGACGCTGTTGAGCGACTCTGGATTGGCGGCGTTGATGACGATGGCGTTATAGCCCTCGAGGATCATGTCGCTGAGCTGCTGCTGCTGCAGGGTGGCGTCGTTCTCCGGCGTGGTGCGGACGTCAGCGGCGGCAACGACGCCGTCAGCCACGACCTGCTGCGAGAGCTCATCCCAGCTCCGCAGCATGGCCTGCCGCCACGAGTTGGCGGCGTAGTTGTTGCTGAAGGCGACGCGCTTGTCGGACGTGTCCCCGTCCTGCGCCAGGATCGGTGCGGCGAGCGATGCTGCCATCAAGGCGGCCACGGCGGCCGTGGCGAAGGTGGACTTCCTGGTCATGGCTCCCTCCTCGACCTGTGAAGCGGCCGGTCACCTCATTCGGCAGCTGGCGCTGCCCCGGCCCACCTGAACACGCGGAAGGCTAGCATAGTAGACATCGGATGTCTATCATTCGAGGCACACTGCTGGACCGCACCTCGGAGCGTGACCTGCACCGGCTGGCCGTCCGTCCTGGGCCTCGGTCGTGCAGAGACATCCGATGAACTCCGTTCGACCTCCAGGGATCGGCCGCTTCGCGGACACGCGTCCGGGCTTGCCTCGCCCTCCTTCCCGTGGCTAGGCTAGGACCACGAGACCTCCGACGCATCTGGAGAAGCATGAAGCGGGTGTTGCAGTTCGGGACCGGGCGCTTCCTGCGCGGCTTCGTGGACGCCTTCATCGACGATGACGAGCAGGTGCGCCTGGCCGAAGGACGCGGCCCTGGTCACCGGGTCGCCGTGGTCGAGAGCACCGGCTCGGGGATGGCAGGGCGACTCGCCGCCCAGGGTTGCGCCTATCAGCTGAGGACCCGGGGACTCCAGCACGGCAGGGTGGTCGATACCGAGCGCAAGATCCGCGTCATCGATCGCGTCATCGACGCGTCCACGGACACGACCACACTCGTCGAGGCGGCCCTCGATCCGGACCTCGCCGTGGTGGTCTCGAACACCACGCAGGCAGGCTACGTGCCGGGCGGATTCCCGAGCCGCCTGGCTGCCGTCCTGACGGAACGCGCCCGCGATGGGATGTCGGGTCTGCTCATCGTTCCCTGCGAGCTCGTCGAACGCAACGGCGATCGCCTGCGCGCGCTGGTCCTCGACGAGGTGGCGGGCCTGCGGCCCGAGCCCTCCGTGGCCGAGCACGTCCGGGAGGCCAACACCTGGACGACGAGCCTCGTCGACCGCATCACGACGTCATGGGAAGGAGGGTCGTCCGGCACGGCCGATCCACTTGCCGTGGCCGTCGAGCCGTTCGCCGCGTGGGTCGTGGAGGCAGCCGACGAGGTAACGCTGCTGAACCACCCCGCCGTGACCCTGACGCGGGATGTCACACCGTTCGCCTTGCGCAAGATCCGCATCCTCAACGGGGCACACACGGCGCTCGTGGCCCGCACGCGCGGTTCGGGCCACGAGCTCGTCCGGGAGGCGCTCGAGGATCCGGTCATCAGCGGGTGGCTGGAGGCCATGCTGCTCGAGGAGATCGTGCCGGCGTTGGGCGATCGCATCGTCGATGGGGAGGCCTTCGTCATGTCCGTGCTCGAGCGCTTCCGCAACCCGTTCCTGGACCATCGCCTGGCGGACATCGCCGTGGACCACGAGCTGAAGCTGCGCCTCCGGCTCGTGCGCACCTATCAGGACCATGTGCAGCGCCTCGGGCGACCGCCGCGTCGGCTGGGTGCGTTGCTGGAGCAGGAAGGAGCGCTCCCATGAGAGCCGTCACGCTTCTGGAGCCAGGCCGGTTTGCCTCGATCACGGTCGCCGAGGAAGACGAGCCGGGTCCAGCCGAGGCACTCGTGGCCGTCAGGCGAGTCGGGGTATGCGGGACGGACCTGCATGCGTTCCATGGCCGGCAGCCCTTCTTCACCTACCCGCGCATCCTGGGCCACGAGCTGGGCGTCGAAGTGCTTGCGGTCGGAAGCGAGGTGGTGAATGTCGGCCGCGGCGACCGATGCGCGCTGCGGCCCTATCTGGAGTGCGGCAGCTGCGATACGTGCCTGCGTGGACGGCCGAACTGCTGCACCAGCCTCGCGGTGCTGGGTGTGCACAGGGACGGAGGGATGAAGGTGCGACTGGTGGTGCCAGCGGACCATCTGTACCCGTCATCCTCGCTCTCGGTCGATCAGCTGGCGCTCGTGGAGACACTCTCGATCGGCGGCCACGCCGTGGTGCGCGGGGCGCCGGTCGCGGGAGAACGAGCCCTCGTCATCGGCGCCGGCCCGATCGGGCTCAGCGTGAGCGTGGCGCTGGTCGCAGCGCGCGTGGAACCGGTGATCTGCGACAGCCGGGACGAGCGTCGCGCCTTCGCCGGAGCATGGGCAGGGCTGGAAACGATCGCTCCTGGCGACGATCCTCCAGCGACGGTTCGCGAGGCCTTCGGTGGCGAACTGCCGACGCTCGTCTTCGATGCCACGGGCCAGGCCGCAAGCATGGCCGCGTCGTTCTCACTGGTGGCGCCGGGGGGTCGCCTCGTCTTCGCCGGCCTGGTCCAGGCCGACATCAGCTTCCATGACCCCGAGCTGCACCGCCGAGAGATCACCCTCCTGGCCAGCCGCAACGCCACGGCCTCCGACTTCGAGCGGGTCGTCGCCCTGCTCGAGGCGGGCACCATCGACATCGGGCCCTGGCTGACCGACCGGTGCACGTTGTGGGACGTCCCGGCGGTCTTCCCGACGTGGGCCGCAGGGCGTGCCGGGATCTACAAGCCGATCGTCGAGATTTGACCCGAGGCGATCCCTTCGCCGCGGCCGGACCGTCGACCGCGTCTACAACACTGCGCCTACTTGCCAGGGTGCGAACTCGTCCTGGCCGAAGCCGAGCTCCTCGCTCAGCGTCTGACGGCCGGAGGCGACCTCGAGGATGAGCTCGAAGAGCTCGTCACCGACCTGGTCGACGGTGGCGCTGCCGTCCACCGCGCGACCCGCGTTCACATCCATGTCGTCGCGCATGCGCTCGTACAGCGGCGTGTTGCTGGCGACCTTGATCGACGGCACCGGACTGCAGCCGAACACCGACCCGCGCCCCGTGGTGAAACACACCACCTGGGCGCCGCCGGCCACGAGACCCGTCACCGACACCGGGTCATAGCCCGGCGTGTCCATGAAGACGAGGCCCGGACCGTGCATCACCTCGGCGTACTCGACGACCTCCGCCAGGTCGGTGCTGCCGCCCTTGGCGATGGCTCCCAGCGACTTCTCGAGGATGGTGCTGATGCCGCCCGCCTTGTTGCCGGGCGACGGGTTGCCGTCCAGCGAGCCGCTGTCCTTCGCCAGGTAGTGCTGCCACCATGCGACCCGGTCGAGCAGTCGCTGTGCGACCCGTGGGTCGCGCGCGCGTGCTGCGAGCAGGTGCTCGGCCCCGTAGATCTCTGGTGTCTCCCCGAAAGCGGCAGTCCCGCCTTCCCACACGACCCGATCCGCCGCGCGCCCGACCACCGGGTTGGCTGAGAGCCCGGAGTACGCGTCGGAGCCGCCGCACTCCATCGCCACGACGAGCTCGCTGGCTGGGACGGGTTCGCGGCTCGCCTCGGCGATCCTGGGTAGCAGCTCGGTGATGGCGTCGATGCCGGCCTGCACGGTCTGGCGGGTCCCGCCTTCCTCCTGGATGACAAGGGCACGATGCGGTACGGCGATGTCCATCCGAGGATCCTCGAGCAGCCCCTGGAGCTCGTTGAACTCACAGCCGAGCGACAGCAGGAGCACGCCCCCGAAGTTGGGGTGGCTGGCGTAGCCGATCAGCGTCCGGCGCAGCAGCTCGAAGCCTTCCCCCCCGGTGAGCATGCCGCAACCGGTGGCGTGGGTCAGAGCCACGATGCCGTCGATCGTCGGGAAGTCGCGCAGGAGGCCACGCTTCTCGACCTCGGCGGCGATGAAGCGCGCGACACTGGCAGAGCAGTTCACCGTGGTCAGGAGGCCGATGATGTTGCGGGTCCCGACCTTGCCGTTGCGCCGCCGGAACCCCTGGAAGGTGCGCTCGGCGATCGGGCGTGGAGCAGCAGCGCGGGGCTGCGGCAACTCATGGACAGTGTCGATGGGGCGGAATCCCAGGTTGTGGATGTGGACGTGATCCCCTGACGCGATGGCTGCCGTGGCGTGCCCGATGACCTGGCCGTACTTGCGCACGGTCTCGCCGGGGGCGATCGCTCGCAGTGCGACCTTGTGCCCGGAAGGGATCGCGATGGTCGTGCAGACGGTGACGTTGCCCGCGCACAGTCGTGTGCCTGCCGGTGTGTCCTGGCCGACAACGGCCACGTCATCTGCGGGGTGGAGCACGATCGGCGCCGTCGTCCGGTCGGTGGGTGGTGTCATACGCGTGAGGCTGTGGCCTGAGTCACCCGGCTGTCAAGAGGCTGTCATCCGAGTCGGCTCCACATCGCGCTCGACCACCCGGCCATCGCGGGCATCGCCGAGCGCTTCGGCTACGGCTCGGTGCCCTGAGGAGGCCGCCGGCAGGGGTAGATTCTCCAGTGTGGCTTCAGCGGCCGTCCGGAACGAGCGGGCCTTCCCGACATGGTGAGCCTCGCTGACCTTCGCCGCCCCCTCTTCGTCACCTTCGGCGAGATCATGCTGCGCCTCAAGTCACCGGGCCACGAACGACTGTTCCAGTCACCCGCCCTGGAGGCCACGTTCGCCGGCGGCGAGGCCAACGTGGCGGTGTCCGTGGCCAACTACGGGCTGCGCTCGCGCTACGTGACCGCCCTGCCGGAGGGGCCCCTTGGCGACGCGGTCGTGGGTGAGATGCGACGGTTCGCCGTCGAGACCGACCACGTCGTCCGTCGCCCGGGGCGGCTGGGCATCTACTTCATCGAGGCCGGCGCCGCCCAGCGCGCCTCGACGGTCACCTACGACCGCGACGGGGCCACCATCGCCGTGGCCGACCCATCCGATTTCGACTGGGCGGCCATCTTCGACGGCGCCGACTGGTTCCACGTCTCGGGCATCACGCCCGCGCTCTCCGAGACCGCCGCCGCGTGCACCGCGGCGAGCCTGCGCGCGGCCAGGGAGGCCGGTGCCACCACCTCGTTCGACCTCAACTACCGCGCCAAGCTGTGGCGCTACGGCAAGGCCGCGCCCGAGGTCATGCGCGGCCTCATGGCGGACGTCGACATCGCCATCGGCAACGAGGAGGACGCGCAGCGGTCCCTGGGCATCGAGGCAGCTGCCGACGTCATCTCCGGACAGCTCGATCGCGCCGCCTACGAAGAGCTGACCCGGGCGGTCATGGACGAGTTCCCCCACCTGCGGGCGGTGGCCATCTCGCTGCGTGAGAGCCGCAGTGCCGACATCAACGGCTGGTCGGCCTGCCTGCGGGATGCCGACGGCTTCCACGTCGGCGGCCACTACGACATCCTCGACATCGTCGACCGCGTGGGTGGTGGCGATGCCTTCGCGGCCGGCCTGATCTTCGGCCTCCTCGACGGCCGGTCCGGGCCGGCGGCCCTCGACTTCGCCATCGCCGCCAGCTGCCTGAAGCACTCCATCTCCGGCGACTTCAACCGGGTCACCATCGCGGAGGTCGAGAGACTGGCTGGCGGCGACGCCTCCGGCCGCGTCAGCCGCTAGTGGAGTCACGCCCATGACCGACCGTCCACCCATCCCGGGGCTGGTGGCTGCGGCGGAGCGTGCGGTCGCTGCCGGTGCCCGCTTCATCGTCTCGCCGCACACCGATCCCGAGCTCATCCGCTGGTGTACCTCGCAAGACGTGCCCTGCTTCCCCGGAGCCCTTTCCCCGACCGAGATCCACCTGGCTTGGTCCGCTGGTGCGAGCGCCGTGAAGCTGTTCCCGGCTGCCGCCGTGGGAGTCGGTTACCTCAGGCAGATCGCCGGCCCCTTCCCGGACATCCCCCTCGTGCCCACCGGGGGTATGTCGGCCAGGCGGCGGGAGACTGCCTCGCGGCCGGTGGCGTGGCAGTGGGTATGGGCGGCTGGCTCATCGGGGACGGCGACCCGGCCGGCGTGACGCAGCGTGCGAGGCAGGTGGCCGAGGCCATCTCCATGGCCTCGGGGCCTCGGGCCGCGCCGGAGCAAGAGCCTGGGTCTGGTCCGCGCCTGATCGCTAGGAGGCGGTTCCCCGCTCGCCGTCCCCGCCCGGTGCGAGACGCGCGTCGCGCTTGACCAGCCGATGCAGCCAGTACTCACCGCGCGCGATGTGCGTGGTGACCGTCGCCCGGGCCAGGTCGGCGTCGCGCACGCGGACTGCTTCGAAGATGGCTCGATGCTCGATCTTGGTGGCCTCAGCCACGCCCTCGCCGGTGATGAGGTTCCACTGTCGTGCGCGGATGGTCTCGCTCTCGAGCTTGTCCACGAGCGAGCTGAGGAACGGGTTGCCCGCCGCCCGCGTCAGCTTCCGATGGAACTCGATATCGACTTGGGTCAGCTCCGAGACGGACGTCGCGGCCTCCATCTTGAGCACGAGCTGGTGGAGGGCCTCGACGGTCTCATCGTCGATGCGCCCGACGGCCAGCTCGGCGGCTGCAGGCTCGAGGATGCGACGCACCTGGAAGAACTCCACCTCGCGACCTCCGCCGAGCAACTCGGCGATGAACCCGGTGCTCTCCACCAGCATCCCGGGCCCGAGGCTCGTGACGTACGTGCCGTCGCCGTGCCGCACGTCGAGGACCTGGATCAGCGCGAGAGCCCGGACTGCCTCGCGGAGCGAGCTGCGGGACACTCCCATCTGGGCAGCCAGGACGGGCTCTGGAGGCAGCCGTGACCCGGGCTTGAACTCCCCGGACATGATCCTGACCTTGATCTTCTGGATGACTTGGTCGGCGACTCCCATGGCGATGACCCTCCCGTCCCCTCAGCATAGCCTCCAGTCTAGACATCCGATGTCTCGGCGTCGAGTGGCCGGCCACATCAGACACGATGAGCGTGCATCGCCTGACTAGCCCCCAGACTCAGACCTTGACGGCGCAGAGACATCTGATGACAATGGATCTGCTTGCAGGAGTCGACCGTCAGGTCCTGTGAGGGAGGGGAACGCCATGACGCAGCCAATAGGGGCAGACGTAGCCGCTGCGGAACGGCATGGAACGGCCGGAGGGCTAGGTGGCGCATCTCGTTTCATCGACTTGAGCGTGCTCATCTCCGAGGAGCTCCCCTGCTGGTGGCCCACGCATCTGCCGTTCCAGCACAAGACTTGGTGCTGGTTCACCGATCGCGACACGCCGGCAGGACATCTGAGCGGCCGCCTCGGCCCCTACTCGACCCGCTGGATGCTCATGGACGAGCACACCGGCACACACTTCGACGCGCCCGCGCACTTCCTGCCGCCGCCCGGCTCGGGCGTTGCCCACGAGCACCCACTGGGTGCGACCACCACGGAGCAGGTGCCACTGTCGCAGCTGTCGGGTAGACCGCGAGTCATGGACGTTCGCCACCTGGTCGGTACCTCAGGCCCGGGCGAGAGCCCGCCGATCGACGCCGCGCAGGTCCAGGCCTGGGAGGCGGAGGCGGGCCCGCTGCTGCACGGCGACGTGCTGCTCCTGCGCTGTGATTGGGACGACCGCTACCTGCCCGGAGCCGAGGGCGCTGCCTACACCCATGACCCCATCGTGGCCAGGAGCATCCCGGCCTGGCCGGCACCGACCCCGGACATGGCGACCTACATCGCGGGGCGCGGGGTCCGCTGCCTGGGGACCGACGCGCCGAGCATCGGCGCTGCACAGGACGGCCAGCCCGTCCACGTCGCCGGCCTCGGCGCGGGCCTCGTCTACCTCGAGTGCCTGGCCAACCTGGCCTCCATCCCGACCGACGATCCCGGAGCCACCTTCTTCTTCGCGCCGATCAAGGTCCGTGGCGGGACCGGGGCACCTGGCCGCGCGTTCGTCATCGTGCCGCAAGGGGCGAAGACCGGCCCAGACACCACCGGCGACGCGTCGTGACCGGGGTCCTGCCTGGATCCGTTCCCGGCTCCACTCCGATCCTGGCCAGCCCCGCTGCAGGCACCGCGCCCGGGCAGTCGCTGCTCGAGGTCATCGACATCAGCAAGCACTACCCCGGCGTGCAGGCCCTCGAGCATGTCCACCTGGTCGTCGAGTGTGGCGAAGTCCACGCCCTGCTGGGCGAGAACGGTGCGGGCAAGTCCACGCTCATCAAGATCATCGCCGGCGCCGAGCACGCCGACGCGGGGCAGATGTCGTTCCTCGGGCAGCCGGCGCGCTTCGACAACCCCTACGCGGCCCGGGTCGCCGGCATCGCCTCCGTGTTCCAGGAGTTCACCCTCATCCCGGACCTGAGCGTGGCCGAGAACATCTTCGTCCACCAGGACAGCGCCTATCGCTTCGGCTGGATCCTGGACCGCGGCAGCATCGATCGTCGCGTGCGGGAGCTCTTCGACCGTATCGGTATCGGCGGGCTCATCGAGCCGGGTGCCAAGGTCAGGACGCTGTCAGTCGTCCAGCAGCAGCTCGTCGAGATCGCCAAGGCCATCGCGCTCGATGCCCGGCTCATCATCCTCGACGAGCCTACCTCTGCCCTGTCGCCCCAGGAGGTGCGCCTGACCTTCAGCCTCGTTCGCTCCCTCGTCGAGCGGGGCATCGGCTTCATCTTCGTCACGCACCGCCTCGACGAGGTGGCCGAGATCGCGACCTCGGTCACGGTCCTGCGCGACGGCCGCAACATCCTTTCCCGGGTGCCGGCCGCCGAGCTGTCCACGGACGCCATCATCCATGCCATGGTCGGTCGCGACATCGGTCAGGTGTACGCCCACTCGCGGACGGACGTCAGCACGCAGCCACTCCTCTCGGTCCGCGGCCTGGGGCGCAAGTCGCGGTTGCGGGACATCACCTTCGACGTGCACCCGGGCGAGATCGTAGGCATCGCGGGCCTCGTCGGCAGCGGCCGGACCGAGCTGCTGCGGGCCATCTTCGGGGCCGAGCTACCGGACCGCGGCGAGATCCTCGTGCGTGGCCGGCCCGCGCACATCCGCTCGCCGCAGGATGCCATCCGCCTCGGCATCGCCATGGTCCCCGAGGATCGCAAGCGCGATGGGCTCCTGCTGCTGCAGACTATCCGCCAGAACCTGAACCTGCCTTACCTCTCCCTGAGTGGCGGCTGGCTCCTGAGCCGCCCCGCCGAAGCGAGCCGAGCCAACAGCATGTCGGAGCGGCTGGCCATCCGCTCCAGCGGGATCGAGCAGCGCGCCCATAGCCTGTCCGGTGGCAATCAGCAGAAGGTCGTCCTGGGCAAGTGGCTCATCAACGAGCCAGGCATCCTGCTCCTCGACGACCCCACGCGCGGCATCGACATCGGCGCCAAGGCCGGCATCTACCAGCTCATCGACGAGCTGACGAGGGCCGGGCTGGGCATCGTCCTGGTGTCCAGCGAGATGCCGGAGCTGCTGGCCCTCGCCGACCGTCTCATCGTCCTGCGCGAGGGTGCGCTGTCGGCCACGATGTCGCGCGACGACGCCACTCCCGACCTCATCATGCGCTACGCGACGCCCCTCTCCCGGGTGTCGACCGCCGACGCGCAGACGGCCACCCCGTCAGCGAGGGATAGCTGATGGAAGCCAGCCTGAGCCGGTCTGCCGCCGATCGCCTGCGACCCATGCTCCTCGAGCACCGGGCCGAGCTGGCCATCACGGGCAGCCTCGTGGTCCTCTGCGTGGCGCTCACGTTCCTCTCGCCGTACTTCCTGACGGCCGGCAACATCAAGAACCTGATCGACCAGTCCACGGTCATCGGAATCGTCGCAGCCGGCCAGCTCATGGTCATCCTGACCGGCGGCATCGACCTCTCGGTGGGCGCCATCATGGCTGTCTCAGGGGTGGTGCTGGGGACGATCATCGTGGACTCGGGGCTGGCCGCGGAGCTGGCCATCCCGCTTGGAATCGCGGCCGCCCTGGCCACGGGCACGTTGGTGGGGGCCGTCAATGGCATGCTGGTGGGCAAGGCTCGGCTAGCGCCCTTCATCGTCACCTTGGGCACCATGGCCATCTGCCGGGGCCTGAGCTACGTGCTCTCCGACGTGAAATCGATCGTGGGCTTCCCAGAGGGATTCAACGAGATCGCCAGCGGCGAGACCCTCGGGATCCCGAACTTCGTCTACTTCTTCTTCGGAACCTACATCGTCTTCGGCCTGCTGCTGGCACGAACGAAGGTGGGCCGCTTCATCTACTCGATCGGCAGCAACGAGGAGGCGACGCGCCTCTCGGGCGTGAACGTGGCGTTCTTCAAAGCCCTGCCGTACGTCCTCTGCGGCTTCCTCTGCGGCCTGGCGGTCATCGTCCGGACCTCGCGCCTCATGGCCGTCGAACCCAACCTGGGCACCGGCATGGAGCTTGACGCCATCGCCGCCTGCGTGGTCGGCGGCGCGAGCCTCATGGGTGGCAAGGGAACGATGTTCGGGACCTTCGTCGGCGTGCTGCTCATCGCCGTCCTGCGCAACGGGCTCAATCTGCTCGGGGTCTCGCCCTACTTCCAGATGGCCGCGGTGGGCTCGATCATCATCCTCTCGGTCCTCACGGAGCGATTGACCCGCGAGCGCGGCTGAGCCGCCGCGGGTCTCGAGAAAGGAGGCGAACGACTTCCAAGAGCACGGACACCAGCTAACGAGTGAGTCTGCAAGGTGGAGGCCGGATTGGCCCTCCACGGGGAGGAGACACGTGATCCGTCACAACTCGATCCGGGCAACCGTCCTTGGGCTTTCGGTCCTGACGGCAGGGCTGTTCGTCGCCGCACCGGTGGCGGCTCAGGACGAATTGGCTGCGCCCGAGGCGTATGAGGTCGTGTACGTCACACCTGACCTCAGCATCCCGTTCTGGAAGTACCTCAGCGACGGCATCCACCAGGAGGCGGACAAGGTCGGGGCCACGGTCGCCGACCTCTCCAGCAACCTGGACCCGGCGATCCAGCTGAAGAACGTCCAGGACTCCATCACCAAGCAGGTCGACCTGATCATCCTCTCGCCGACCGACAGCTCGTCCGCGCCCACCGTCCTGCAGGCTGCCGCCGATGCGGGTGTGCCCGTGGTCATCGCCGACATCGGGACGGAGAGCGGCGACTACGTCTCGTTCATCATCACCAACAACTTCGACGGTGCCAAGGCATCGGCTGAGGCGCTGGCCGCGGCGCTGGCCGCCAACGGCTGCCCCAACGGGCCCATCGCCATGTTCCAGATCAACCAGGCTCGCATCAACGGGCAGAACCGCACGAACGGTGCCATGGAGGCATTCGACGCGGCCGGCGTGGAGGTCGTGCAGTTCCTCGAGGCCCAGACGTACACCCGCGACGAGGGCAAGAAGTTCGCGCAGGACGTCATGACCGCTCACCCGGACCTGTGCGGGTTCTGGTCCCAGTACGACGAGGGCTCGCTGGGTGCGGTGAATGCCATCACCGACGCCGGCAAGGAAGGCCAGGTCCTCGTGGCCGGCTTCGACGGCATCCGCGAGGTCATCGACACCATCAAGGCCGGCAAGATGGTCGCCGCCTCCGTGCAGCAGCCCATCGGCATGGGTCGTGAGTCCTTCAAGGTCGGCTACGAGTACCTGACCGGCGGCACGCCGGCGCAGCAGGTCGACTTCCCGACCCTCCTGGTCACCGCCGACAACGTCGACGAGATGATGTCGCAGCTGGAGGACACCGTCTTCCCGCCCGAGTGATCCCCAGCATCTGAATCCTGCCGCCCCGGGGCCGCGCGCTCCTTCCCGGACGCCAAGCGGTCCCGGGGCGGCAGGCCACCGCAGCCGCATCCTCACGAGGCACCCCATGTCCACCAGCCACCGCATCCGTTCGCTCGAGGTCCACGACATCCGCTTCCCGACGTCTCGTGACCGTCTGGGCTCGGACGCCGTGCACCCTGACCCGGACTACTCGATGGCCTATGTCACGATCAGGACGGACGGAACGCCGGAGCTGGAGGGACACGGCTTCACCTTCACCATCGGCCGGGGCAACGAGCTCTGCGTCGAAGGCATCCACGCGCTCGAGCCGCTGTTGCTGGGCAAGCCCGTGGAGGACTTCTTCGCCGACATGGGCTCGTTCTGGCGGCACGTCACCGGGGATGACCAGCTGCGCTGGCTCGGTCCCGACAAGGGCGTCATCCACCTCGCGACCTGCGCCGTGGTCAACGCCATGTGGGATATGTACGCTCGCTCAGAGGGATTGCCCCTGTGGCGCCTCCTGCTGGGCATGTCCCCTGAGGCGCTGGCCGACTGCGTGGACTGGCGCTACCTCTCCGATGCGCTGAGCCGCGACGGCGCGGTCGACATCCTCGTGCGTGCCCGTGAGGGCCGGGAGACCCGCGAGCAGGAGCTCGCCCGCGACGGCTACCCCGGCTACACGATGGCCGCGGCCTGGCTGGGATTCGATGACGAGCGGGTACGCGAGCTCGTGCGCGAGGCCGTCGCCGATGGCTGGGGCGCCTTCAAGATGAAGGTCGGCGCGGACCCCGAGGCCGATCGCCGCAGGGCCGCTCTCATCCGCGAGGAGATCGGACCTGGCCGCGCCCTGATGATGGATGCCAACCAGCGCTGGGGCGTCAGCGAGGCCATCGACTACATGGGCCGCCTGGCCGAGTTCGACCCGCTCTTCATCGAGGAGCCCACCAGCCCCGACGACATCCTCGGGCACGCATCGATCGCGAAGGCGATCGCGCCCATCCTCGTGGCCACCGGGGAGCACGCCCCCAACATGGTCATCTTCAAGCAGTTCTTCCAGGCCGGCGGGCTCAACGTCTGCCAGTACGACCCCTGCCGCGTCGGTGGCGTCAACGAGATGCTTGGGATCCTGCTGCTGGCGGCCCGGTACGGCATCCCGGTCTGCCCCCACGGCGGCGGGGCCGGGCTCGACGAGCTGGCCCAGCACCTCTGTGCCTTCGACTACATCGCCGTCTCCGGGGACCTTGACGGCCGGGTCCTTGAGTACGTGGGGCACCTGCACGAGCACTTCCGTGACCCGGTCACGGTCAGACATGGTCGCTTCCGCCTCCCGGAGCGTCCCGGCTTCAGCTCCGCGCTGCGTCCCGAAGCGATCGAGATGTACCGCTTCCCGGATGGGGCCGCATGGCGCGAGCAGTAGGAGATCCGCATCCAGGCCGCACAGAGATACGAGGGAGGACCATGCACCAGCACACCGACGAGCTCGCACTCGACATCGCACGCCAGGCCCAGCGTCTCCGGATCGACGTCCTGGAGATGGTCTGCCGCGCCCAGAGCGGTCACCTCGGGGGCCCCTACAGCGCCGCCGAGATCCTCGCGGCCCTGTACTTCCACCACATGCGCCTCGACCCGGCACGTCCGGATTGGCCCGAGCGCGACCGCTTCCTGCTCTCCAAGGGTCATGCCGCTCCGATCCTCTACGCAGTGCTGGCCCGTCGCGGCTTCTTCCCGATGGAGGAACTCGAGACGTTCCGGCGCTACCCCACCCGTCTCGAGGGCCACCCCGACCGCAAGCTGCCCGGCGTCGAGATGGTCGCTGGACCGCTGGGGCACGGGATCGCCGTGGGTGCCGGCATGGCCTGGGCCCTGACGCGGGGCGTGCCCAAGCCGTCCGCCGCGATGGCCCCCTCGGCCATGGCCGCCCGCGGCCGGGTCTACGTCCTGCTTGGTGACGGCGAGCTCGGCGCGGGGGTCATCTGGGAGGGTGCCATGACCGCCGCCAAGTACCGCCTCGGCAACCTGACCGCCATCGTCGACTACAACGGCATCCAGCAGACCGGCGCCACCGCGGACGTCATGCCCACCGAGCCGATCGCCGAGAAGTGGCGCTCCTTCGGCTGGCACGTCCAGGAGGTCCACGGCCACAACGTGCGGGAGGTGCTGGACGCTCTGGACCGCGCGGACGAGGTGCACGCCAAACCCTCGGTGATCATCGCCCGCACCACGAAGGGACGGGGCGTCAGCTTCATGGAGTACGACCACCGCTGGCACGGCGGGCTGGTGCCCAACGCCGATCAGCGGGAGCAAGCGCTTGCCGAGCTGCGGGCTTCGCTCGCCGAGCTCGGGGAGGAGGAGAAGGCATGACCACGCTGGCCCCCATGCGACCCGCCTATGGCGAGGCGCTCGTCGAGCTCGGCCGCGCGCGCGAGGACGTCGTGGCCCTGTCGGCCGACGTCTCCAACTCGGACTTCAGCTGGATGTTCGCGGAAGCCTTCCCGGAGCGCTTCCTCAACGTCGGCATCGCCGAACAGAGCCTCGTCGACGTGGCCGTTGGTCTCGCCTACACGGGCTACGTCCCCTTCGCCAACACCTTCGCCTTCCTCTTCGCCACGCGCGCCCTCGAGATGGTGCGCACCCACTGCTGCTATGGCGGCGCGCCCGTGAAGCTCATGGGCGCCTACTGCGGTGTCTCCGACTCGTTCGACGGACCGACCCACAACGCCATCACGGACGTCGCCATCATGCGCGCGCTTCCCGGTATGACCATCGTCTCGCCAGCCGACGCGGTCGCCGTGGCGAAGCTCCTGCCCCTGGTGGCGGCCTGGCCAGGCCCCGTCTACATGCGCCTCAACCGCAACGAGGTCCCCGTCCTCTTCGGCGACGACTACGCGCCCGAGATCGGGAAGGCCGTCGTGTTGCGGCCCGGTCGAGACGTGACGCTGGTGGGGACAGGTCTGATGCTCTCGCGCTGCCTGGAGGCGGCGGAGGCCCTGGCCGCAGAGGGCATCGACGCGCGCGTCCTCGAGGTCCACACCATCAAGCCGCTCGATGAGGCCGCCATCGTGACCGCCGCGGAGGAGACCGGGGCGCTCGTGACAGCGGAGGAGCACAGCATCGTGGGTGGCCTCGGCGGCGCAGTCGTCGAAGCCCTTGCGGCAGCCTGTCCGGTGCCCGTCGAGCGCGTCGGCATCGCCGACCGCTTCGCCAAGACCGGCGCCTACGAGACCGTCCTCGAGGAGGTCGGGCTGACCACCGATGCCGTTGTCGCGGCGGCCAGGCGTGCGCTTTCGGCCAAGCGGAGGTGAGCGGCATGGAGACCATGCGTTTCGTCGGCAAGTCCGCCATCGTCACCGGCGCTGGCGCCGGCCTGGGACGCTCGATCGCCCTGCGCTTCGGCGCCGAAGGCGCCAACGTGACCGTGGCCGACGTCGACCCTGCTCGTGCCGCTGACGTCGTGGCGGAGATCGAGGCGGCTGGCGGTCGAGCCCTGCCGGTCGGGGCCGACGTGTCCAAGCCGCCGGACGTGACGCGCATGACCGACGCCGCCGTCGGGGAGTTCGGCCGCGTGGACATCCTCGTCAACAACGCCGGCGTGCGTGTCATCGTGCCGTTCCTCGAGCAGACGCTCGACCAGTGGCAGTGGATGCTCGACGTGATGCTCACCGGGCCGATGCTGTGCAGCCAGGCCGCCATCCCTCACATGCTCCAGGTCGGTCGCGGCAAGATCGTCAACGTAGGCTCGGTCACGGGGATCATCGGCCTGACCAAGCGCGCCGCGTACGCGGCCGCCAAGGCCGGCCTCCACGGACTGACCCGGGCACTGGCCTATGAGCTGAGCAGCCAGGGCATCTGGGTCAACGCGGTCGCCCCGGGCCTCCTGGAGACGCCCATGAACACGGCCTACTTCCAGGACGAGCAGTTCATGCAGCTCGTCAAGCGTGAGTTGCCCGTGGGGCGGCTGGGCAAGCCCGACGAGATCGCCAACGTCATCCTCTTCCTGGCCTCGGATGAATTGGACTTCGTGTCCGGCGCCACCTGGAACGTGGATGGTGGCTGGCTCTCGGGCAAGGGCTACTAGGATGCGCCGCATCGTGACGGTCGGCCCAAGGCGGGTCGAGTCACAGGACGCTCCGGAGCCGACCGTCGCTCCAGGTGAGGTCCTGGTCGGGGTGGAGGCCGTCGGACTGTGCGGTTCGGACATCCACTTCTACCTTGGCGACTACCCCTATGTGAACTATCCCCGCACCCAGGGGCACGAGTTCGTGGGCATCGTCGAGCAACTCGGGGAGGGGGTCGAGGGCCTGGCGCTCGGGCAGCGCGTCGCCATCGAGCCACTCATGCCCTGCGGCACCTGCCTGCCGTGCCGCCGCGGCCACCGCAACTGCTGCACGCGCATGAAGACCATCGGGGTGCAGGTCGACGGCGGCCTCTGCGAGCGCATCGCCCTCCCGGCTGCGAACCTCTATCCCACCGGCGACCTGCCTGCCGACGTGGCCGTGCTCTCCGAGCCGCTCTCGATCGCGGAGCACGCCGTGGCGCGGGCGGCGCCGCAGGCCGGCGACCAGGTCGTCGTCTTCGGGGCCGGCCCGGTCGGTCAGGCCATCCTGGTCGTGCTCAAGGACCAGGGGGCCCGTGTGGGCGTGGTCGATCCGTTGCCCAGCCGGCTGACGCTGGCCCGGGCCTTCGGGGCGGAGGTCACGGTCGATGCGAGCGATGACGTCGAAGCAGCCATCGCGGCCTGGACGGACGGCGAGGGCCCGGTCTGCATCTTCGAGGCCAGCGGTGTGCCCGCGGTGCTCGAGTCAGCGGTCCGAGCCGTGGGCGCCTCGGGCACCATCGTCATCGTCGGCCTGTCCACCGAGCCGGCCTGTGTCCCGCTCATCTCGTTCACGCGCAAGGAGCTGAACGTGCTCGGCTCGCGCAACAACCTCGGTGTCTTCGGGCGGGCCGTGGAAACGGTCCAGCGCCACGCTTCCACCATCGGCGAGCTGGTCACGCACCGCTATCCGCTGGAGCGGGCCGGTGATGCGCTCGAGCACCTCATCCAGCACCCCGAGGAGACCGAGAAGGTCGTGGTCCTGGTCGGGCGGGATGCATAGATGAGCACGTACGAACGCTTCTCACTGAAGGGCCGGACCGTCCTCGTCGCCGGCGCCAGCCGGGGCATCGGTCTGGCGATCGCCCAGGAGGCGGCCGCCGCTGGTGCCCGGACGATCATGGGTGCGCGCTCGATCGAGACCCTCCGGACCGAAGCGGACCGTCTCGTCGAGGAGGGGCTGCTCGCGGAAGCGGTCGCGCTCGACGTGACCGACGCGGGGTCGGTGGAGGAGGCCACGGCTGCCTTGCCGGAACTCGATGGCCTCGTGGTCGTCGCCGGCGTCAACGTCCGCAAGGCCTTCGAGACCTACACCGAGGAGGAGTACGCGCGCATCCTCGATACCAATCTTCACGCCGCGATCCGTCTTGCCCGGTCCGCGGGGACGACGATGCTCAAGCGCGGCCGCGGCGGCAAGATCGTCTTCATCGGTAGCTCCAACCAGGTCACGTCGCTGCCGTACCTGGCGCTGTATTCGATGACCAAGTCCGCTCTCGGCGGCCTGACGCGTGCCCTGGCAGCGGAGTGGGGTCAGTACGGCATCCAGGTCAACTGCGTGGCTCCGGGGCTGATCTGGACCGACCTCACCGTCCGGGTATGGAGCGATCCGGATATCGCCGCCTGGCGGGAAGGGGTGCAGCCCATCCGCCGCTGGGGCACACCGGAGGACATCGCGCCGATGGTGGTCTACCTGCTCGGGCCTGCCTCGGACTTCGTGACCGGCCAGACCCTAGCCGTCGACGGCGGCTACACGACGACCAAGGTCTGGCCCTTCCGGCCGGCCGAAGACAGCTCCGCCTAACCGAACCCATCCCACCAGGCTGACAGGAGGTACTCCCATGGACGATATCCAACGAGTCGCACAGGTGCTCCGCGACGCCGAGAAGGCGCGCCAGCCCATCGGCCCCGCCTCGGACCTGGTCGAGGGCGGCCTGTCCCTCGATGCCGCCCACGCCATCTGCGAGCTGAACGTGGCTCGCCGACTCGAGGCTGGCGAGCGCATCGCTGGCTACAAGGTCGGCTTCACCAACATCGCTGTGCGCGACAAGATGGGCCTGCCCGATTCGACCTACGGCTACCTCTTCGAGGACATGGTGCTGCCGTCCGGTGGCAGCCTGGCCATGGACGAGCTCATCGCACCCAAGATCGAGAGCGAGATCTGCTTCCGCCTGAAGGACGACCTCTCGGGTTCGGGGTTGACGATCGACGACGTGATCGCCGCGACCGATGCGGTGAGCGCCTCGTTCGAAGTCTGTGACGCGCGGATCCTCGACTGGAAGTGCCCCTACCCCGACTTCTTCGCCGACAACGGCTTCTCTGCCCGCATCGTGCTCTCCGGACGATGGGTGCCGGTGGCCGAGGTCGACCTGCTCGGTGAGTCCGTGGCCCTCTCGCAGGACGGGACGGCGTTCGCCGAGGGCAAGGGTGCGATGGCGCTGGGGCATCCGGCCAACGCCGTCGCCTGGCTCGCCGGCAAGCTTGCCGAACGCGACCGCGGCCTCAAGGCCGGCGACCTGGTCATGACCGGGACACTCACCCCCATCACCCCCATCGCGGCCGGCTCCTCGTACGTCGGCGCCTTCTCCACGCTCGGGAGCGTCACGAAGACGTTCGCCTGAGCGTTCACGCCAGCAGATCCATCAGGATGGAGGTCCATCAGTGAGTACGACCCAGGGCCGCGACTCGGCCGACGTGCTGTACCAGGCGGCCGTGGGTGACTTCGACCGCTACGAGGTGGTCAAGGACATCGTCGATGAGTGCATCGACCTTACGCTCAACTACCGGCAGAGCGGCCACCCCGGTGGCTCCCGCAGCAAGGTCCACATGCTCCTCGCGACGCTCCTGTCGGGGGCCATGCGGTGGGACATCCTTCGGCCGACGCGAACGTTCGGCGATCGCTTCGTGCTCTCCGCCGGACACACGGTGCCACTCGTCTACGCGGTCCTGGCCGTGCTCAACGAGGCGATGCGGGCGCGCGTCGAGCTTGACGGCGACGAGCGCTTCGCCTTCCCTGATGCTGGTCGAGGTGCGCTCACGTGGGAGGACCTGCTGACCTTCCGCCATCGAGGCGGCCTGCCCGGTCATGCCGAGATGGCGGGCAAGACGCTGTTCCTCAAGGCCAACACCGGCCCGTCGGGCCACGGCATGCCTGTCGCCGCTGGTGAAGCCCTGGCGCTCAAGCTCGCCGGCTGCGAGGACGTGCGCGTCTTCGTCGTCGAGGGCGAGGGCGGGCTGACCCCCGGCGCGACGTACGAGACCCTCAACTCGGCCTGGGGCCTGGGCCTGTCCAACCTCGTCTTCCTCGTCGACTGGAACGATTTCGGCATCGATCCACGCTCGACCTCATCGGTGGTCTACGGCGCGCCCGCCGACTGGTTCCAGGCTCACGGCTGGCGCGTCGTCGGCACCGAGCAGGGCATGGAGTGGGATCCGGTCGTGCGTACCGCGCTCGAGGTCGCGCGTGGGGACAACCCCGACCGCGTCCCATCGATGGCCTGGTTCCGCACGCGCAAGGGTCGTGGCTACGGCCGCTACGACGCGGCCAGCCACGGCCTTCCCCATCCCCTCGACAGCCCCGAGTTCTGGGCGGTCCGGCACGAGTTCATGGCGCGCTACGACGTGGCCTACGAAGGCGTCGACCAGGCTGCTCCCGAGGACCCGGCTGCCCTCCAGGCGCAGGCGCGGGCCAACTTCGAGATCGCCGTCTCGGTACTGCGACGTGACGAGGAGCTCGTCCGCTGGCTCTCCGACCGGCTTCTGGCCATCGCCGACTCGGTGCCCGAGGACATCCCGGATCGCCGCCTGCGGGGCGCCACGGCGGGTGTCTTCACGGACCCCGCCATCACCGACTTCCGTTCGTACCCTGCCCAGCTCTACAAGGCACCCGGTGAGCAGGCTCCCAACCGCGCAGGGCTGGGAGCCTGGGGCTCCTACATCAATGCCTACGCCAGGTCCAGGCATGGGCGTCCGCTCTTCATCGCCTGCTCGGCCGATCTCGCCAACTCCACCAACATCGCGGGCTTCGGGGCGGACTGGGGAGAGATGCCCGGCTCCGGGTGGTACGAACGCGACCAGAATCCGGGTGGTGCCCTGCTGCCGCAGGAGATCACCGAGTTCGCCAACGCCGGCATCCTGGCCGGGATGGCGACGGTCAACTTCGCCGATGACCCCGTCAACGACTTCGACGGCTACTGGGGCGCCTGCTCGACCTACGGCTCCTTCTCCTATCTCAAGTACGGACCCTTCCGGTTGCTCAGTCAGATGGCCCAGGACTGCGACCTGCGCCTGGGACGGATCCTCTGGATCGCGGGACACTCGGGCCCAGAGACGGCCGACGACTCGCGGACGCACTTCGGCGTCTTCGCCCCCGGCGTGACCCGCCTCTTCCCCGAGGGTTCGGTCATCGACCTCCATCCATGGGAGTACAACGAGGTGCCGGTCGTACTCGGGGCCGCCTTCGCCACCGACGTGCCCATCGTGGCCTTGCACCTGACCCGGCCGCCCGTCGAGATCCCCGACCGCGAAGCCCTGGGCATGCCCAGCCACTTCGAGGCCGCCCGCGGCGCGTACGTGATGCGCGAGTACCGCGATGGCGCGCCGAGGATGGGCACGGTCATCGTGCGTGGCACGGCGCCGACGGCCAACCTCGTGGCGCTCCTGCCAGAGCTGGATCGGGCTGGGCTCAACGTGAAGGTCGTGGCGGCCATCAGCCCGCAACTCTTCGCCCGACAGGACCCGGCCTACCGCGAGGCCACGCTCTCGGCCGCCGACCGGCTCGACGCCATGGTCATCACCAGCGGCGCGCGTGCCCTCATGGCCGACTGGACCGACGGCCCGCTGGTGGCGGAGTACTCGCTCTCTACCGACTGGGACGATCGCTGGCGCACCGGTGGCACGATCGAGGAGGTGGTGGAGGAGGCGCATCTCGACGAGGCCAGCATCCTCGCTGCGATCGAGCGCTTCGGTACCGACCGAGAGGACCGCATCCGCCGGCTGCGTGAGCTGGTCGAGTCGGTCCTGGTCCCATAGGCTGCCGCCGCATCCAGGGGCGGCAGCACCACCGGTCGAGGCACGAGACACGATGGATCGAGGAGGCTCCGGATGATGCGGTTCGACGTTAATCTCTCGATCCTCTTTCCCGGGCTGCCGCTCACGGAGCGACTGGCCGCCACCGCTCGGGCCGGGTTCGATGCGGTCGAGATGTGGTGGCCCTTCGCTGAGGATGTCCCCCGGGATGCCGAGGTCGACTCGCTCGTCGACTCCATCTCGGGGAGCGGCCTCGCCCTCGTGGCTCTCAACATGACGACAGGTGACGCGGCCGCGGGCGAGCACGGCCTGGTGGCCGTGCCCGGTCAGCACGCTCGCTTCCGGGACAACCTCGAGGTCACGGTCGCGATCGCGGAGAGACTGGGCACCCGAGTCATCCATGCGCCCTACGGCAATCCTCCGCCCGATGCCTCGCAGGAGGCAGTCCGGGAAGCCGTCATCGAGAACCTTGCCGTGGCCTGCCACGAGGCTGCGCGCATCGGTGCGCAGATCGTGCTTGAACCCCTGAACCCCGTCGACTTCCCCCGGTTCGGACTACACCGGGTCGAGCAGGCGATCGAGGTCATCGACCTGCTCGAAGCCGAAGCGGGCGTGGCCGTCAGGCTCCTGTTCGACGTCTACCACGTCCAGCGCTCCGAAGGCGACCTCATCACCCGGATCGAGGCATACGCAGATCGGTTCGGCCACGTCCAGATCGCGGATGTCCCGGACCGGATGCACCCTGGCACTGGCGAGGTCGCCTTCGAGCGGGTCCTGCCTGCCCTCGAGCGCGTCGGGTATCGCGGTTACGTCGGACTCGAGTATCGACCCTCAGCCGACCCGGCAGAGACATTCGAGTGGCTGCCCACCGAGCGGCGACGGTGAGGTCCACCCTGGCGGGCGCCGAGGCTGGGTGGACGGCTGGCAGCCCCGGACGTCAGGCCGCGGCTACCAGCCTTCGCCCTCATACAGCCTGTACGAGTCGCTCGTCGTGGCCGGCCCGAAGATCGAGCACGTGCGCAGTCGCGTCGTACCCGTGTTCCTGACCATGTGGCGTGAGTTCGCCGGGAAGAAGACCGCATCGCCCTCGCGGAACGCGGCGACCTCCCCGTCGACCATCGCCTCGCCTTCGCCCTCGAGGATGAAGATGACCTCCTCGGTGTCGGTGTGGCTGTGCAGCGGTCGGACGACCGAGCCCGCCGGGCAGTCCATGACGGCCATCGACAGGTTGCGGGTGCCGAGCGTCTCCGGTGTGATCAGCCATTGCAGCTTGCGGCCCGGCAGATCCAGGACTGGGATCGAGTCCAGGTTGGCGATACGGATGGCCATCGGTGGAACCTCATGTGACGACGATGTCGTTGACCGGGGAGGGCTGTCGACAGCATACGTTTTCCGGGCGCACGAAGCACATAGGGGAGGCAAGGGATGTCGCATTCGAAGCCGGGGACCCCGCACGGGATGCGTGCTGTCGTGGCCTATGCGCCCGAGGACTTCCGCCTGGAGGAAGTCGCGGTCCCGACACCGGGCCCCGGCGAGCTGCTGGTCAAGGTCGAGGCCTGCGGCATCTGCGGCAGCGACGTCAAGGCCTTCAAGGGTGCCGCCAACTACTGGGGCGGCCCGGGCATCCCCAAGTACATGGTCACGCCCTGCACCATTGGCCACGAGTTCGTGGGCCACGTGGCAGCTGTCGGCGAAGGGGCTGCCGAGAGACACGGCGTGGACGTGGGTGACCGGGTCACGGCCGACCAGATCGTCCCCTGCCGCGAGTGCTGGTACTGCATGCACGGCAAGTACTGGATGTGCGCCGTGCACAACATCTTCGGCTGGCGCAACGTCGTCAACGGCGCCTGGGCTGGCTACATGATCTTCCCGCGCAACGCCATCGTCCACCGCGTCCCTGACGAGCTGCCCATCGAGCTGGCGGTGCTCGTCGAGCCGGTCAGCTGTGCCGTGCACGCCGTCGAGCGTGCGCGTATCGAGTTCGGCGATCTGGTCGTCATCTCGGGAACCGGCTCCATCGGCCTGGCCATGGTCGGCCTGGCGCGCCTGAAGGGCGCCGGCACGGTCGTGGCCGTGGACCTTTCGGAGGAGCGGCTGGCGATGGCCCGCAGTTTCGGCGCCGACGTGACGTTGAACCCTCGCCTCATCGATGCCGTGCAGGCCGTGCGAGAGCTGAGCGACGGCGGCATCGGATGCGATGTCTACATCGAGTCCTCGGGCAACCCCAAGAGCGTCCTGCAGGGGCTGGAGATGCTGCGCAAACTGGGCCGCTTCGTGGAGTTCAGCGTCTTCGGCGAGCCTACGACCGTGGACTGGTCGATCATCGGCAACAAGAAGGAGCTGGACATCTACGGTTCGCACCTGGGGCCCTACGCCTACCCGGTAGCCATCGACCTCATCGCGCGCGGGGAGCTGCGCATGGACGGTGTCGTGACTCACTTCCTGCCGCTGGAGCAGTGGCACGAGGCCCTCGACCTTGTCATCGACGGGACCCGCTCGATCAAGGTGGCCATACGACCATGACCGGCCCGCTCGAAACCCGGACGCCGGTGAGGCAGGCGACGCACAGTAGACTCAGGAGGTCCATGGGATGAGCGAAGGTACCGAGTCGTTCGACAGGCTGTTCGACTCCTTCGTGATCGGCAACGCCTCACTCGAGAAGCTCTGGACGGGCGCCCGTTGGGCTGAGGGGCCGGTCTGGTTCGGTGACGCAGGGTGCCTGCTCTTCAGCGACATCCCCAACGACCGCATGCTGCGATGGGTGGAGGGCGGCCCCGTCACGGTCTTTCGCCAGCCGGCGAACTACACCAACGGTCACTACCGGGATAGACAGGGCCGCCTGATCTCCTGTGAGCATGGCGGGCGGCGGGTCACGCGCACCGAGGTCGACGGCTCGATCACGGTCGTGGCCGATCGCTTCGAGGGAGGGCGACTGAACTCACCCAACGACGTGGTCGTGAAGTCGGACGGCAGCGTCTGGTTCACGGACCCGCCGTACGGCATCTATAGCCACTACGAGGGTCACAAGGCCGAGAGCGAATACGGCCGGCAGTACGTCTTCCGCGCCGACCCCGAGACTGGCGCGGTCGATGTCGTGGCTGAGGACTTCGTGAGACCCAACGGCCTGGCCTTCTCGCCCGATGAGACCATCCTCTACATCGCCGACAGCGGCCGTACGCACGATCCCGACGGGCCTCACCACATCCGTACCTTCGACGTCGTGGACGGCCGGCAGCTGACCGGCGGCCGGGTCCTGGTGGAGGTCTCGCCGGGCTTCCCGGACGGCTTGCGCGTGGACACCGAGGGCTACATCTGGTCCGGCGCCGCCGACGGGGTCCACTGCCATGCGCCGGACGGGCGTCTGTTGGGAAAGATCCTCGTGCCCGAGGCGGTGGCCAACGTCACCTTCGGAGGGCCAGAGCGCGATCGGCTGTTCATCACGGCGACCTCGTCGCTGTACTCGATCTACCTAAATCGCGAGGGCGCACAGCGGCCCTGAGCGGCGTGAGTTCGGAGTAGGAGGCAAACCATGGCAAGACTCGGTTTCATCGGCCTCGGCGTCATGGGTCGGCACATGGCCGGGCATCTTGCCAGCCACCAGTTGACCGTCTTCGATGTCGAGCCCGCTAAGGCCGCGGCGATCGAGGGGGCGCTGCCTGCCGTCGACGTCGCCTCCGTCGGCCGTGCCAGCGATGTGGTGCTGCTGTCACTACCTTCCTCTCGCATCGTGCGTGACGTAGCCGTGGGCGAGGACGGATTGCTGCGCTCGATGCAGTCAGGCGGCGCCATCATCGACTGTAGCACGACCGAGCCATCGGTCAGCCGTGAGCTGGCGGAGACCCTGGCCGCAGCGGGCATCGACTTCATGGATGCGCCGGTGAGTGGTGGGGAGCGGGCGGCCCGGGATGGCACGCTCGCGATCATGGTCGGAAGCCGCGCCGACGTCTTCGAGCGCTACCTGCCCATCCTCGAGAGCATCGCGGCCTCCGTCGTACGGGTCGGCGACGTGGGTGCGGGCGGCGTGGCCAAGCTCGTCAACAACATGATCGTGGGCAGCACCTTCGCGGTGATCGCCGAGTCCTTCGCCCTGGGCAAGGCCAACGGTCTCGATCCCGCGGTGCTCTACGCTGCCATCAAGGGTGGCTGGGCCGGTTCGAAGGTCCTCGATGTCGCAGCGCCGGGCATCATCGATCGAGACTTCACGCCGGGCGGCAGCATCGACGTCCTCTTCAAGGACATCGGGTACGCACTGGCGCTGGCACGGTCCCAGAACGTCCCGGTCCCGATGACAGCCATGGTCGATGAGGTGTTCAAGGCCGCCCGGGCATCAGGCCGTGGGCCCTATGCCCAGCAGATCATCATCGAGCTCTGGGAGCAGCTGCTCGATCTCGAATGACCGACGACGAGGCGCTCGCAGGACGTGCGTCCGGGAGACTCCCGAGCGGGAGTAGATGCAGAAAGGGGGAGCAGTGACTGGCGTCGACGCGAGATCCTCGGCGATGCTCGAGCTCGTGCAGGCGGGTTCTGAGGTGGAACGACTCGCGACCGGTTTCACCTTCACGGAGGGCCCGATCTGGCATCCGGCAGAGCAAGTCCTCTACTTCTCCGACATGCCCGCCGACGTCCGCCGCAGCGTCACGCTCGACGGAGCCGTGAACGAGGTGTCAAGGCCCTCCCGCAAGTGCAACGGCATGACCCTGGACAGTGAGCTCAACCTCCTCGTCTGTGAGCACGTCACCAGTTCGCTCGTCCGCGAGCGAGGTGATGGGGTGCGTGAGACGCTGGCCTACCACTGGCAGGGCGTGTATCTCAACAGCCCCAACGATGTCTGTGTACGTTCCGACGGCACTATCTACTTCACCGACCCCTGCTACGGTCGTGCACCGTTCTATGGCGTGGAGCGGGAGCGTGACCTGGGATGGCAGGGTGTCTTCCGCATCCCGCCTGGGGGCGATCAGGCGGATCTCGACCTGGTCGTGCCCGAGGACGAATTCGACATGCCCAACGGCCTCTGCTTCTCGCCCGATGAATCGCTCCTGTACGTGAACGACACGCCGCGCGCGCACATCAAGGTGTTCTCCGTCCTGCCCGACGGCGGGCTCGCGAACGGGCGGCTGTTCTTCGAGGGCATCCGCTCTGACTCGGTGAACGGCCGTCCCGACGGCATGAAATGCGATGAGCGCGGCAACATCTGGGTCACCGGACCGGGTGGCGTCTGGGTCATCTCACCTGAGGCCGAGCACCTCGGTGTGGCGCTCGTGCCGGAAGTCATCGGGAACCTGGCCTGGGGAGGCCCGGACTGGAGGACGCTCTTCATCGCGGCCTCCACGTCGATCTACACGCTGCGGACGTTGGTCGGGCCGCGCCGCGAGCCGTTCATGAGGCAGGAAGACCATGAGCGATGACCTGATCCTCGACGCCGGACGTTGCGCGCTCATCGTCCAGGACCTCCAGAACGACGTGATCACCGCCGGCGGCGCGTACGCCGACACTGGCTGCACCCGCTCACGCGAGCGAGCAGAACGTCGTGGCCAACGTGGTCGACCTCGCTGCCGCCTGCCGATCCAGGGGCATCCCCGTGCTCCACGTCTGGTTCATCGTCGAACCGGGCGCGCCGGGCCTGAAGGTGAACGCGCCACTGTTCGAGGGCGTCAAGGCCGGCAGCACGGTCCGCGGGACGTGGGGCGCGGCGCCGGTGGCGGGCCTCGAGCCGCAGGACGGGGACCTCATCGTCGAGAAGATGCGGATGAGCGCCTGGGAGGGCACGCGCCTCGAGGCCCTGCTCACGGGCCTCGGCCGTGACACGGTCATCGTCGCCGGTGCCTGGACGAACATGTCCATCGAGCACACGGCCCGCACCGGGGCCGACAAGGGCTACTTCATGGTCGTGCCCGAGGACGGGTGCTCGTCGATGAACGCCGACTGGCACCGTGCCTCCGTCGACTACGCCCTGCAGAACGTGGCGACGGTGACGAGCTGCGCAGCGGTGAAGCGGGCCATCGGTGCCTGACCGAGCGACGCCATCGTCGCAGCCTTGCGCGAGGCTGCATTCGACACGCTCGCCAGGCAGGCCTGCGGTATCGCCTCGGTGTAGACATGGTCCAACCGGGCCGGACAGGAGTCGCACATGACTGGGGACGGAAGACGACTCGAGGGCAAGGTCGCGTTGGTCACCGGGGCGGCCCGCGGCATCGGCCGGGCGATCGCCCTGAGGTTGGCAGAGGACGGTGCTGATATCGCGGCGGCCGGCTTGCACCTCGATGGGGTCAAGGCGGTGGCCGACGAGGTCCGAGCGATGGATCGCAAGGCCCTCGCGATCGAGGCCGACGTGACCTCGCTCGCTGCGCTTGAGGCCATGGCAGAGGCGACAGCCAGCGGTTTCGGGCGCGTCGACATCCTCATCTGCAACGCTGGGCTCATCCGTCCCAATCCGTTCGGTCAGGTCACCGAGGAGGACTGGGACGTCTCGCTCGACGTCAATGCCAAGGGTGTCTTCTTCACGATGCAGACGATCGCCCCACTGATCCCCGATGGCGGAACGATCGTCAACATCTCGTCGGTCGCCGGTCGTGGCATGCCAACGGCCTCGCCGCCGTACGCAGCCAGCAAGGCGGCGGTCATCAACGTCACACATATCGTCGCACGGGCACTGGCCGCTCGCCAGATCCGCGTGAACGCTGTCTGTCCCGGCTATGTCGAGACCGATTTCCAGGTGGGGTTGGACCGGGAGCTCGGCCAGGAGAGGCTCGGCCTGGAGCCGGGCGAGCTGCGAAAGCGCTGGATGTCCGGCAACCTGCTCGGCCGATACGGGACGGTCGACGATGTCGCCGCCGTGGTCGCGTTCCTCGTCGGGCCCGAGGCCGGCAACATCAACGGTCAGGCCATCAACGTTGATGGCGGCCTGGTCATGTTCTGACGCGATACCGTCATGACCCGGTGTCGGTCAGGCTCGTCACGCTCAGCTGCGATCCGGCACGGCGGCGCGGGGCTATGGCTCGAAGATCACCTTCAGGAGAGAGGGGTCGCCGGCCTGCAGGCGATGCATCCAGGGCATCGCCGTCTCGCAAGGGCACGACCGCGCTGACCATCGCGCCGACGTCGATCCGTCCTTCGGCGATCATGGCGATCGCCAGCGGGATACTCGCCCGCCGATGTGGCGGAGCCGTGGAGCGTCAACTCGCGGGTCACGCCGCCTGCAGCGGGAAGCTCCACCCGCGGCGAGAGGTTGCCGACCAACACGACGCTGCCACCCTTCCTGGTCAGCCCGACCGCGAGCTCCACCGTCGCACGCATCCCGACGGCATCGAAGACGATGCCTGCCTCCCGGTCGGACGCAGCTGCGAGACCGTCTTGGCGACCACGCCGGGTCGCCGCCGGTCACCGGCTGCGCGCCCAGCGCCCCGGCCCGTTCGAGGCGGCTCGCGTCGATGTCGACCGCGACGATCAGCTCCTCGATGCCTCGTGCCTGCAGGGCCTCGATGACCATGAGCCCGATGAGGCCGGCGCCGACGACCACGACCGGCCCGTCGATCGGATCGCGCAGACGGCGATGGCGTGCAGGGCGACGGCGAGCGGCTCGACCATCGCACCCTGGACGAACGTGACCCCGTCCGGCAGGCGATGAACGATGCGAGCAGGGACGACGACGTAGTTCGGCGAAGGCGCCGGGCTGGCGGTAATCGTCGCAGGACACGCCGAGCACCCGACGTCGATCACACAGATTGACCTGGCCGCGGCGGCAATACGGGCACGTGCCGCAGTAGATCGTGGAGTCGAAGGTGACGCGGTCGTCCGACGGCCCAGCCCGTCACCCCGGCTCCCACCCCCCGATGATCCCGGTGGCCTCGTGACCCATGACGATGGGCGGGATGCGACGACCCGAGCTGACCGTCCATGCCGTGGATGTCGCTGCCACAGATCGCCGCAGGCCCGGACCTCGATGAGCACCTCCCCTGCGAGCGACCTCGGGGTCGGGCACGTCGCCGTACTCAGCTCGTTCGGCGCGCTCAGCGTCAGCGCCTTCATGCAGCCGCCGTGGCTCAGTGAGGCGTAGCGCGAGGCGACCGTCGAAGTCGGTCGCGGTCGGGCTCCGCAGCGAGCGGGAACGTGACCGGCCGACGGTCGCGCTGGGAGCGGTAGACGGCGGTGATGATCTCGACGACCCGGCGCCCCTCATGCCCGTCGACCATGGGCGGCGCGATCGTCGCCGGATCGCCTCCAGGAAGTCCGCGATCTGGAGCTCGTGGAAGTGGCTCCATCACATCGATCCTCGGCAGCGAACGCACGGTCCTCATCCTGCCATCCCGCCAGGATCTCCTCCTCCCCGGGGACCGTCCACAGGTCATTGAGCGGCGGGTCGACGTTCGTGCGTGACCCCGGCGATGAAGGGGGACCCTGACTCGGTCTGCACCCCGACGGAGGCACCCGACGAGCCGTGGACATGGAGCTTCCCGTAGAGTCCGGGCCGCTGGGAGTTGCTGAGGACGACGCTTCCGAGCGCGCCGCTCGCGAAGCGCACCACGGCTACCACCGTATCCTCGACCTCGATGTACGGATGGTTCACGTTGTCCCACTGCCCGTAGACCTCGTCCACGGGGCCCATCATCCATTGCAGCAGGTCGATCTGGTGGGGCGTCTGGTTCATCATCACGCCGCCGCCCTCGGTGTCCCACCGGCCGCGCCAGGCGTCGGAGCGGTAGTACGCCTCGTCTCGCCATCCGAGGACTGTGAGCGTTCGCGAGGACCGGCCTTCCGATCTTGCCGTCGCTGATGGCCTGTCGCATCCGCTGGACGCACGGATAGAGTCGCCGCTGGCTGATCACGGCCAGCTTGACCCCAGCCACATCGCAGGCGTCGATGGCTCGGTCGCAGCCTGAGAGGTCCGCGGCCAAGGGCTTCTCGACGATCACGTGTGCGCCATGCTGCGCGCAGACGGCGATGAGGTCCGGGTGGCTCGGGTGGGGCGTGCAGATCGATACCGCGTCCGGGCGCCGCGCATCGAGCATCTCGTCGGGATCCGTGTACGCACGGCACGCCGTAGCTCTCGCCGAACCGATCGGGCACGCTCGGCGCTCCGGGAACAGACCGCGACCAACCGGGAGCCGGGTAGCTTGGCCAACGCTCGGGCGTGCGTGGCGCCCACCTTGCCGCAGCCGATCAGGGCGGTCGTGATCGGCTCGGTCACGACGCTCGCGCCATCCATCGCCGACCGCCCCCCTGCTGGCAGTGCCCCGAGTGGCTGCCCATCTCCCCCTCCTGACTGGACAGGAACCGCAGTGTACTCGCTGACGAGCGGATCGAGGGCGTCAACTGCCGCGGCACGTTCTTCCTGACCCAGGCGGTCTACGAGAGGATGCCCTCCCGTCGGCACGGGCGCATCATCAGCCTCGCCTCAGTCTCGGGCGAACGGGGCGCAAAGTTCGCCAGCGCCCCCTACGCGGTCTCGAAGGCCGGGGTCATCATGATCACCAGGATGTTCGCGCTCCACGCGGCTGACTCGGGCATCAGCGTCAACGCGGTCTCGCACGGTACCATCGTCACCGCCATGACCGAGCGCCTGGGCACCCAGGTCGACCCCAGGGACGTGCCCATGAACCGGATGGGCACGCCGGAGGAAGGTCGCACAGGCCGTGGTCTTCCTGGCCTCGGACGTGGCCGCCTTCATCACCGGGCAAACGCTCCGCGTGAACGGCGGACAGTCCATGAGATAGCGGAGGCACCGTGAAGAACTACCTCGAGTGGCTCGCGCAGGACACGCCCACCCGGTGGTGGCATGACTCCGCCATCCCCGCGGAGATCGATGCCGCCATCGCCAACGGCGCGCTCGGCGTCACCACCAACCCCGTCCTGACCTTCAAGAGCCTCCAGGCGGTCCCGGGCTTCTGGCAGCCGGAGGTCGAGCGCATCCCCGGCGACCTCGCGCCGGCATCTCGCGCGGAGGAGCTCCTCAGGATCATCGCCAGCTTCGCGGCGTCGAAGTTCAGGGGCATCTATGACCGGACGGAGGGCCGACACGGCTACGCGCTCGGCCAGCTCGACCCCTCCATCTGCAGCGACTCCGAGAGGATGCTCGAGCAGGCCCTGCGGTACGCCTCGTGGGGAGAGAACATCGCCGTCAAGGTGCCCACCGTGCAGGCCGCACTGCCGGTCATCGAGGAGCTGGCCGCGAGGGGCATCGCCGTGTGCACGACGCTGAACTTCTCCGTCTCGCAGGCCCTGGCTGCGGGTGAGGCTTACGAGCGGGGCGCAGCGCGTGCCAGGGCGGCGGGCATCCCGGTCCGCCCCTGCTTCGCGGTCCAGCAGGGTGGCCGCCTGGACGAGTACCTCTGGGAAGTGGCGCAGGACAACCGCATCGACGTGCCGCCGGAGGACATCCAGAACGCCGGGAACGCGGTGTGCAAGAAGTCGTACCGCCTGTTCCGCGAGAGAGGCATCTCCGCCAAGATCATGCCCGCCGGGTTGCGCGGGGTCCACCACCTCGCCGCCATGGCCGGCGCCGACGTGGTGTTCTCGCTGCAGGCGCGGGTCCAGAGGCTGGCCATCGAGGCGGACCTGCCGCACGTCGAGCGGATCGACGAGGAGGTCCCGGCGGCGGTCATCGAGAGGCTGCGCAGGATCCCCGAGTTCGTGCGGGCGTACGACGAGGACGGACTGGCCCCGGAGGACTTCGTGACCTTCGGCGTCATGCAGAAGACGCTCTCTCAGTTCCTCTGGACGGGCTGGGCGCCGCTCGAGACCTACGGATGTACGGGCCAGTCCGACCGATGGTTCTAGGCGTCGGTGCTGCCCACGTGTCGGAGACACCCGCTCACCGCGAGGAGGCCCACAGTCTCCTGGGCGGCATCTCGTCCGTGTTCTGCATCGACCCCTTCACGGGCGCGCACCTCGAGCTGCGTGCCGCGCACGGGGCCACGATCGAGACGACGCCTGGATTGGCTTGGGTCGTGATTGCTGCAGCCGGGCCAGTACGGCGCCTGCGCGACGTTCACACTCCCCGTGCGCCCGTACAACGCCGCACGATCACGCCACATGGGCCCAGCACGCTCAGAGCTCAGCCAGCCTGTGGTTTGACTTCTGCTCGAGCCTGCACGATGCGCCCGTCGATCTGATTCCGGCACCGGCGACCGGCGACGAGCGAGCCTGCCATCAGCATCAGACTGCGTCACAGCGTCCGTGGATGTACGCGGATCGCGCTCTCGTGCATCCATCGTGGGCGCCCACCCTCCCACGGTTACAACGTTGGTGCCAGTCGACTAACCGGCGGTCGGCCCCCGACGGCTGAGTCAGGGGTCAGCGTCGGGGTCAGACCCCTGATGTTTCCGCCAACGGACAGCCAGAAACTCGCTATTTCACGCTCAAGAAGTGGAGCCGACACTCGGATTTGAACCGAGGACCTGCTGTTTACGAAACAGCTGCTCTACCGCTGAGCTATGTCGGCGTCGGCCGATAGTCTAGCGCCTCGCGCTTGCGGGGCGACCCGTCGCACTCGCCGATCATCCCGACGGTCTGCGTGTTCGGCGCGTCCGCCCGAAGGCCGCTGCCACGTGGGGCCGTGTCAGGTACCAGAAGAGAACCAGCGAGACGATGGCGCCGATGGCCCCGAAGCTCACGATCCCGGAGAGGCCTTCCCTGGCC
Organism: uncultured Chloroflexia bacterium; assembly: GCA_963825995.1. Classification (GTDB taxonomy): domain Bacteria; phylum Chloroflexota; class Limnocylindria; order Limnocylindrales; family CSP1-4; genus JAFMJV01. Next base: position 77,042 of record CAWGVH010000004.1, on the reverse strand, counting down.
ATCCCGAGCAGGACCTGCAGGACGTTGAAGGCGCTCAGGGCTAGGGCCACCATCCACGCCCAGCGCCGCCGCCGCCAGATCCCGTAGCCGGCGGCCAGAGTGAACAGGCCGATGGCGGTTATCACGAGGCCCACGAGAGCCGGGGCGAACCCCAGCGACAGGTCGAGGGTCTCCTGTTCGCCAGCCAGCACGGCCAGGAAGACGGCCCCGGCCAGCGCCAGCTCCAGGCAGCCCATGAAGGCCATCCAGGCGGCCACCCAGCGCAGGCCCTTGGGCTCGCCCAGCGCGGCACGGGGCTCTTCGTGAGCGATCGGTGCGTTCACATCGAGTTGCCCGGCCCAGCGTTGCAGCTGCTGATGGACGGCCGGTGCCCCCACCAGCGGATCGCCGTCCAGGACGAGGTCGGCTGGGTGGAGCAGGAACGGACGCGTCTGCGGCCCGCCCATGCCGCCATGGCTGCCCACCAGCTCCTCGAAGGCCGCCACCTCCTCCAGCTCCGGGTCGAAGGTGCTGTTGATGAGCAGGTCGCCGACGTTGGAGAAGGCATCCAGCCGGCGCATGTGGTCTGCGGCGCGCTCCCCGAAGGGGGCTAGCGGATCCTCGCCCTCGATGCGGTCGTCATCGAGGTGATGAACGCCACGGGCGCCGATGACGAGCGTGCCCTCGTCGGCGCGGACCATGATGAAGCCGATGCCCGGGTGTCCGACGAGGGCGGCCAGGAGACCGGGGTAGCCTGCCTCGACCTGGATGGCAGTCATCCGCTCCTGGAGCACCGTGAAGTAGACGTTGGCCAGGTTGCCGCTGGCGCAGACGACGACGTCGGGGCGCTCCGTTGCTCTGGCATGCGGGTCCGTCCCGCCGAGCTCGACGGCTCCATCGCTGCTCCGGCTGCGCAGGGCCGCGGTCGTGGCCCGGCCGGCCACGCCCGGCCGCTGCGCCAGCTCGGTGAGCAGCGCATTCACAGGTCCATACATCTCGGCGCGGCCGGTCGCGGCGACGACGTCCGCCTTGCCGCCCATGAGGTCGCGGATGAGCTCCTCGAGCGATCGCCCGTAGCGTTGCGCGAACGTGGCGCCCTGGCTCTGGCCGTGATCGGAGAGCAGCACGAAGCGGTAGTCACGCGGGGCATGCGCGGCCGCCCGCTCCAGCGAAGCCACGACCTGGTCCACGCCGGTCAATGCCCGCAGGGACTCGATGCGCTCCGGCCCAGCGTGGTGGGCGATCTCGTCGTAGTCGACCAGATCGGTGTAGATGACGGGCGTCGCCAGCGACATCGATCGCACCACGAAGGTCGTGTTCAGGTCGCGCAGCACGACGTTCGTGGCAGCGCGAAGGAAGGCGAAGGTCGTCCCGCGATGGACCCGCGGCTGGATGTCCTGGATGCGCTGACGGCGTGCCTCCACGAGCTCCTTGAGGAACTCGCCGACCGACAGGACGATGGTGCGGATGAAGGCCGCGGGATCCATGAAGTAGAGCGAGAAGGCGTCCACGTCCAGGTCGCCGACCGGATTCCCCATGTGGCTCATGACGAAGGCGCTGCGGCTCGCATCGCCGGTGAAGAGGTTGCCCACGCTGCTGCCGGCCGGGGCCAGCAGTCCCTGGCCATTCGAGACGCGCCGCTCGATCTCGGTCGCATCAGCGGGCTTGTTGGAGACGAGCAGGCGCCCACTCTCCTTCTCGTACCAGCGGAAGGCCGGGATGTCGTCATTGTTGCCATGCAGGATGCCCGCTTGGCTCGCCGACGTCTGCGAGGGCGGCGGGCACTCCCACTCGGTCAGCGTGTAGGCGCCGGAGCGGACCCAGCTGGCCATGCGCGGCACGGTGCCGACGCGGATGGCGTTGCGCAGGATGGGAGCGGCCAGGCCGTCGATCTGGATGATGGCCAGGCCGGCCGGGCGTGGTCCCTCCGTCACGGTGTCGCCCTCGATGCGCCGCGCCAGCTCGTCGTAGAAGGACTCGTCCTCGTCGACGGCCAGCACGACGTTCACGACCGTCGTGGCCACGGTGAGGATGACGGCCAGCGACAGCGCCGGCATGAAGCCGCTCACCTCCATGCCCGGCACGAGCGGTGCCGCCAGCACGATCATCGACGTATTGATGAGCAGTGACAGAAGGCCGAAGGTGGCCACCGTCAACGGCAGCGTGAGGACCACGATGATGGGCCGCACGAGGGCATTCAGACCGGCGATGACGGCTGCCGCGAAGAGGGCCGAGAAGAGGTCCTCGACGAGCACGCCGGGCAGCAGGTGGCCCAGCACGAGCAGCACGATGGCCTGCAGGAACCACGTGAAGAGGACGCGCCGCGGTGCCTGCTGGATGCGCTCGCGGGCCAGACCGAAGCTGGCCGACAGACTGCGACGAACGGTGCCCCCGAGGCTCACGAGTCGAAGCGTAGCTGCTGGGTCGATAGGCTGGCGGCCACGGCGCTCGCAGGGCGGTCAGCCGGCGAGCAGGCCGCCCTCCGGCGGCATACGCTGACGGAGAGACACCGACCGGTCTGGGGAGGGGCGAGATGGGCATGCATGTCGCGGTCATCGGTGGCGGGTTCGTGGGGGGCGTCCACCTCGAGGCTGTGCTGGGCCACACGGCCGTGAGCGCTGTCTCCCTGGCCGAGGCGGATACCGGCGTCCTGGCCGACCTCGCCGGCCGCCACCCGCTGGCCCGTTCCACGACCGACTACCGGGCCCTGCTCGACGATCCGACGGTCGACATCGTGGACATCTGCCTGCCCCACGACCTTCATCACTCCGTGGCCCTCGAGTCCTTCGCGGCCGGCAAGCACGTCATCGCCGACAAGCCCATCGCCAACACCCTCGCCGAGGCCGACCAGATGATGGCCGCTGCGGAGGCCGCGGGACGCCGCTTCTACGTCGCCCTCAACGAGCGCTTCCTGCCCGTCCACCAGCGGGTCCGGGACTTGCTGTCCGATGGACTCATCGGCCGGCCCAGCCTGGCTCTCCTGGTCGTGGCTGGCAACGAGCTGCCCCGGATGCGCCTCCCAGGCCACTGGAAGGGCACGTGGGACCGTGCCGGGGGCGGAGTCCTGGCCGACAGCGGGACCCATGTCGTGGACCTCGCGCATCTCTGGTTCGGGCTGCCGGCGGCCGTGCGCTGCCACCTTGCGCGCCACGTCGTGGAGGCGCCCGACAGGGCCGATGACACGGCCGCCCTGATCATGGAGTACCCGGGCCTCACGGTGACGATGGTGCTGACATACGCCGCCGCGGGTCAGCCCTGGAGCGAGACACGTGCCATCTGGGGCGAAGCCGGTTCCATCCACGTCCGACTCGAGGACCCCGAGCCCCTGGTCGCCTGGAAGGACGCCCGGCGTCTTCCCCAGGCCGTCGAGCACGAGACCGACTGGTGGGCCTGGTCGGTGAAGCGGGGCCTGGCGCACGCGCTCGATGCCTTCGACCGCGACCTGCCTTTCGCCGTGACGCCGGCCGACGCGCGCGCCGCGCTGCTCACGATCCGCGCCGCCTACCTGGCTGCGGGGGACGGCCGGCGTGTCGCGCTCGACGAGCTTGGAGGACCCCGGTCTTGACGCGACGGTACGGGTTCCTGGCCGGGCTGGACTTCGCGCCCCTGCCCGCGGCGCGCGTGGCGGACGAGCTGGCGGCCCTGGGGTACGTGGCCGTCTCCTGGCCGCTGGCCCGTTTCGATCCCTCGACCACCTCCGTGGCCGACCGCCGACGACTCGCCGGCGACACGCACGCGGCCGGGCTGGCGGTCAGCGAGTGGGTCGTGCAGCTCGACTTCGTGCATCCGGACGCCGCGGTGCGACGGGAGCGTCTCGGCCGGGCCGCCGGTGCGCTGCGGGCGGTGGCTGAACTCGACCTGGGCGGACAGTCGGTGCCGGCGCCCGTCAACCTCTTCAGCGGTCCCGCGCCGTGGGACCCGGCCGCGCCACGCCTGGGCCGGGAGCTCACCGAGGGGCAGGCCTGGGACATGGTGCGCGCCGCCTTCGACGTGCTGGTGCCGCTGGCCGAGGAGGTCGGCGTGGACCTGGCCGTGGAGGGCGTCTTCGGCCACCTCGTCCACGACTACTACACGACGCTGGAGCTGCTGCGCCACTATCAGTCGCCGCGCCTGGGCGTCAACTTCGACCCATCCCACGGCATCCTGGTGGGCAACGACATCCCCTGGGCGGTGCGCCAGTGGGGCTCGCGCATCCGGCACATCCACCTCAAGGACGCCGTGGGCCGGCCGGGCATGTTCGGTGAGACCTTCATCTTCCCGCTGCTGGGGGAGGGGCAGGTGCCCTGGGCCGGCTTCTTCGCGGCCCTCGATGACATCGGCTACCAGGGGCATCTCAGCGTGGAGTTCGAGTCCTGGGACTACTACCGCCAGGTGCTGGGCGGCGACCCGGTCGCGGCAGCGCGCCTGTCACTGGAGCTGCTCCGGCGACTCGATCCCGGCATGTGCTGACTCGTTCAGCGGCCCAGGCAGGGCCGGGGGTGTCCCGCCGGCACCCCGGGTGCTACCAGGGGCTGCGCAGGTCGGTGCGGCGGGTGGCGACGACCGTGGCCACGGGCACGACGATCTCTTCGTAGCCGTGCCGATGGCGAGCCAGCCGTGTCCGCGAGCGGTTGACGCGGAAGCCGTCCAAGTGGCGCTCGATCTCTTCGGTGGAGACGAGGTGCTTCTCTGCCATCCGGCCCTCTCGTGCCAGCGCCACGTCGAACTCCGAGACAAGGATGGAGCCGCCTGGGGCCACGGCGGCGGCGGCCATCTCCAGCATCCGGCTGCGGCCCATGCCTCGCGGCGGCAGGGCGAAGGTGGAGACGACCAGGTCGTAGCGAGAGACCGGCCGCCAGGCGCTGATGTCGGCGAGTTCCCAGACGATGGTGACGCCCGCAGCCGCAGCGGCGCTGCGCGCCTCGGCGAGCGCCCCGGCCGAGAGGTCCACGGCCGACACGACCCAGCCGCGCTCCGCGAGCCAGATGGCGTTCTGTCCGGAACCGCAGCCCAGGTCCAGGGCCTTGCCCGGCGGCAGGTCGGCCGCGACCTCGATGAGACCCTCGTCCACGGGCACGCGCGGCGGCTCAGGGCTCGCCAGCGGTGCCCGGTCGACCGCCGAAAGGGCCGGGGCCGTCCACTCGGGGGCGGTCACCCAGCCGAGAGCCCGCGCAGGCGCAGCTGAGGACGCCAGCCCTCGTTCCGACGGGCGGGCAGGCACGTGCTCGCTGGTCATCCCGCGATACCGACTCCCTTGCCAACGTGGCCCGCGGGCGCGCACGGCACGCGCCATCGGCCACGCGGCGAGGATACGCCAGACGGCCCCCCAGACAGGTGCGTGGAGGCACCACCCACCTTCGTCGGCTGCCCGCTATCGTGGCGGCATGGAAGTACTTCGACTGCATGGCGCCAGGGACGTTCGCGTCCACCAGGAACCTGATCCCGTCCCGGGCCCCGGGGAGGATCTCGTGCGTGTCACGGCCGTGGGCCTCTGCGGCTCCGACCTGCACTGGTACGAGGACGGTGGCATCGGCTTCGACAAGGTCGTCTCGCCGCTGGTGCTCGGTCACGAGATGGGCGGCGTCATCGCGGCCGGCCCGCGCGAGGGCATGCGCGTGGTCATCGAGCCGGCCGATCCCTGCGGCCACTGCCCCGCCTGCCGCGCCGGCGACGCCAACCTCTGCCCGAGCGTCAAGTTCTGCGGCCACGCCCCCATCGACGGCTCGCTGCGCACCTACATGGCCTGGCCGCAGCGCCTGCTCTTGTCCGTCCCGGACAGCATCGCGGACGATGACGTGGCCCTCCTGGAGCCGCTCGGCATCGCACTCCACGCCCTCGACCTCGGTCACGTCAAGGCGGGCATGAGCGCCGGCGTCTTCGGCGCCGGCCCCATCGGGCTCATGATCATCCGCGCCCTGAGAGCCGCAGGCGTGGGTCGCATCGTGGCCACGGATGCGCTGCCCCACCGCGTGGCGGCGGCCCTCGCCTCCGGCGCGGACGAGGCCTACCTGACCCCGGTGGACGGCCTGCCGGAGGGCATCCACGGCTGGGAGCCGGTGGACGTAGCCTTCGAGGCGGCCGGTGAGGACGCGGCCCTCGAGGCCTCCAACATCGCCGTCCGCCTGGGCGGGCGCGTCGTCGTGGTGGGCATCCCGCCGACCAACCGCCACTCCTTCACGGCTCGCTACGCCCGCGGCAAGGGCCTGGCGCTGATCTTCGCGCGACGCATGAAGTTCATCCACATGCTGCAGGCCATCGAGCTGGTGGATCACGGGCTGGTCTCGCTCGACGGACTGATCACGAGCACCTACCCGCTCAGCGACGGTGCCGCGGCCTTCGACGCGCTGGTCGCCCGCTCGGGGTTGAAGGTCATCGTCAAGCCAGCCGGGTGATCAGCGGGGCAGCTGACCTGCGAGCGGCCTCTGCTCGCTGAGCCGTCGGCTGCTGAGCCGTCGGCTGCTGGCCGACGACCAGCAGCAGAAGAGCCGCCCGACCCTCCCCCCTGCCGGGCGGCCCCCCTGATGGCGGCGCGTCGTAGCCGTCCGGCGCGCCGGCGGCGTCAGTCGGTGGTCTCGTCGTCGAGGTGAACGCCTCGCGCCAGCAGGCCGCTGTCGTGGCTGACGGGCAGTGGCACGCTCGGAGCCGAGGGCTGGGTCCCGCCTGCGTTCCGCTGCACCCAGGGTGACGTGGCAGCCCCGGCCGGTTGCGGCGAGGGCGCCATGGGCTGGGCCGCGGGTACGCCCGGAGCGAGCTGGCCCACGGGGCTCGGCGGCATCGTGGCGGAACGAGGCGCGACGCTGACCGGGCTCGGCAGCGGCACGGCTGCAGCCGGGTCGCACGGGCATGGCCACCGCGGGCCGGAACGGTTGGACAGGCACCGGCACGCGCGGCCGCGGCGCCACGACCATGCGGGCGCACATGCCGCACATCGGGTGGTCGGCAGCGCTGGGCATGCCCAGGCGCGGGCGGCGACGGCTGCGCGGTCCGGAGACCGGCGGGCGGAAGCCGCAGAGGGCGACGTCGTCGCTGCCTTCCAGGTAGGCATGCTGCGTGATACCGCGGTGATACCAGGGGTCGTCCATCTCGTCGAAGCCGGCGCGGACGACGATGCCCCACACGATCAGGTCGGCGGGGTAGGTCTTGCTCGGCTTCGCCGGCGGGGCCGACGCCGGCGTCGTGGCCGGCGGGGCCGCGGGTGGTTGGTTGGGCTCAGGGGTATCGCTGTGGGCGAAGATGTTGAGTCGCATGCGCTTAGAGATAGTAGCGACCGCAGCCGACATGGCGGCGAACGGGCTGCTGGGGCGTGCCACGTGCGCCGGACGGGCGACCGGGACCGCGAAGGCCTGGACAGAAGTACCGGGGAGGGGATGCATGGCTGTCATGGCACCCTGACTATCGGATGGCCGGGTGGAACAGGGTACTACCGCCAACCGCTCACGACCGCACGGCACCGAAGTGCTGTAGGCGTGCCGTCACCAGTACCCATGGCAGCGCGACAGGTCATGAGTGCGGGCCTGTTGGGCGATCCGGATGCGGCCCTTGGCCGGCCCCGCGAGCGGGCGGCTACGAGGACGTGACGGTGGCGAGCGCCGCACAGACCGGGGCCAGGTTCGTGGCCGTCAGGCCGGCCACGTTGATGCGGCCCTTGCCGACGACGTAGATGGCGTACTCGTCGCGCAACCGGGCGACGCGCGCTTCGCCGAGCGGCAGCAGCGAGAACATGCCGCGCTGTCGCATGAGGCTCTCGTGATCGCCGGGCGCGCCGGCCGCCTGCAGGCCGGCCACGAAGGCGCCCCGGTTGCCGTTGATACGGCCGCGCATGGTGGCCACCTCCTCCACCCAGCGCGCGCGCAGCCCCTCATCGCCGAGGATGGTGGCCACGATCTCGCCGCCGTGTGCCGGCGGGTTGGAGTAGTTGGCGCGGACGGCACCCTTGGCGTGCGAGAGCAGGGTCCTGGTCTCCGAGGTGTCCGCGCCGACGATGCCGAGGGCGCCGACGCGCTCGTCGTAGAGCGCGAAGTTCTTGGAGAAGCTGGAGGCGACAAGCAGTGTGCCGGCCCGCTCGAGGAGTGCCCGCAGACCTCGGGCATCCTCGTCGAGGCCATCGGCGAAGCCCTGGTAGGCGAAGTCGAGCAGCGGCAGGGCGCCGCGCTCGGCGAGTGTGTCGGCGATGATCGCCCACTGCTCGGACGTGGGGTCGATGCCGGTGGGGTTGTGGCAGCAGCCATGAAGCACCACCACGTCGCCTGCCGGGACCGAGCGCAGGACGCCGACGAGGGCGTCCATGTCCAGTTCGCCGTCAGCGCCCAGGTACGGGTAGCTGCGTACCGGCAGCCCGGCCGCCTCGAAGACCTGCGGGTGGTTGGGCCAGGTCGGGCTGGAGAGCCAGACGGCCGCACCGGGCGCGATGGCATGCACGAGGTCGCCGGCCACGCGCAGGGCGCCCGTTCCCCCTGGCGTGTGCAGCAACTCCACCCGGCCGGCGGTGACCGTAGGATTTCCCGCGCCGAAGACGAGCTCACGGACCGGGCGCAGGTAGGCAGGGTCGCCGTCGATGGGCTTGTAGACCTTGGTGGTCTGCATCTCGAGGATGCGGTCCTCGGCCTCCCGCACGGTGTCCAGCACCGGCGTGATGCCCCGCTCGTCGACGTAGACGCCCGAGGCGAGTGACACCTTGTGCGGACGCTCGTCTGCGCGGAAGCGCTCCATGAGCCCCAGGATGGCGTCGGGTGCCCGGGGTGGGAGGTCAGCGAACATGGCCATGGCCAGATGGTAGCGCGGCTATCCTGCGGGGCGTGCCTCGCCGACGACGACTCGAGATGATCACGGGCGATCGAGCGTGAGCGCGGCCTTCCTGGCGTTCGTCGTCTCCATCGCTGCGGGCGGTTTCGGCTCGCTGGTCGGCATCGGGGGCGGGCTCGTCATCGTGCCCGTCCTGACCGTCGCCCTGGGCTACGACGTGAAGTCGGCCATCGCGGCCAGCCTCATCGGCGTCATCGCCACGTCACTGTCCGCGACGCCCCGATACGTCAGGAGCGGCATCGCCGACCGGCGCCTGGGCCTCCTGCTGCTGGTCGGCGCCACGATCGGCGGCCTCACCGGCGGCTTGACGGCGGGTCTGCTGGACGGACGCGTGCTGGCGCTCCTCTTCGGGCTGCTCCTGACCGGCGTGGCCATCCAGATGCTGCGCCAGATCCACCGCCCGACCACGCCCCCACCGGTCGACGATGACGACATGGCCTCCGGCTTCGCGTCCTCGTATCTGGAGCCCACGAGCGGTGAGGTCGTGATCTACCGCGCCCGACGCCTGGCGCCGGGGGCCGCCGTCTCCTTCCTGGCTGGCAACATCAGCGGCCTGCTGGGCGTGGGCGGCGGCGTCATCAACGTGCCCACCATGAACGTCCTCATGCACGTGCCGATCCGCGTGGCCACGACGACCAGCACCTACATGTTGGCCGGGACCGCGGCCGCCAGCGCGTCTGTCTACGTGGCCTCCGGGCAGCTCGATCCGTTGCTGGCGGCACCCGTGGCACTGGGGGTCATCATCGGCGCGCAGGCTGGTGCCCACCTCTCGATGCGTGTCTCGCAGGACGCCCTGCGCCTGGCATTCGTGATCGTCGCGGCGGTCTTCGCGGCCGGCATGTTCAGCCGGTTCCTCGACCTGTGAGCGAGCCACGCGTGCGACGAGCCCCTGATGGCACCCCGCTTCGGGTAGCGGCCCCGCGGCGCCTCACGAGCGTCGTCCTGAGTGTGGGCGTGGCCATCAGCGCAGCCTGTTTCGCGCTGGCCGGGCTCGCAGAGCTGATCGGGATCGACCGGCGCGAGGCGGCCATGACCGACATCGGCGCGCTCATCGAGGGCGCCCCGATGCTCGACCCCTGGGCGCTCGCCAGCCTGGGCACCTACATGGTCATCCTGACCCCGGCCATGGCGCTGCTGGCGACGGCATGGGAGTACGCCTCGATCTCCGACCGGCGCACGGTGCTACTGGCGGTGGCCGTGCTGGCCGTGCTGGCGGTCAGCGTGGTGGTCGCCGTCTTCCACTGACGCGGAGCCGCGGCGGCTTTACGGCGCGCGGCGATCCACGAAGCGGCAGCGGGGTGCGATGGGGCAGGTATCGCACTCTGGCTGACGTGCGTGACAGGCCTGACGCCCGTGCGTGATGAGCCCGACGTGCATCGTGTAGCACTGCCCGGGCTCGAGGAGTGCCAGGTAGCGGTCGTGGGCCTCCTCGGCAGTCACCTTGGGTGGCATCAGGCCGATGCGCTTGGAGACCCGTTCGACATGCCGGTCCACCGGCATGAGCGGCATCCCGAAGGACATCATGAGCACGACTGAGGCGGTCTTGACGCCGACGCCATCGATGCCCGTGAGCCACTCGCGTGCAGCCAGCGGCTCCATCTCGCCCAGGAACTCCAGCGAGTGGTCGCCGTTGGTCTCGCGCAGGCGTCGCAGCGAGGCCTGGATGCGCGGCGCCTTCTGCGGGGCCAGGCCACCCGGGCGGATGACATCCACCAGTTCGTCGGGCGGCGCCATCTCCACGGCCATCCAGTCGGGCGCAGCAGCCTCCAGCAGGCCGGTCCCGCCCCAGCCGGGCCGATTGCTCCTGGCGGGCTCGGGCGCGCCGCCGCTGGATGGATCACCCGGGTAGGCCACGCGCAGGGCCTCGAAGGCCTTCTCGGCGTTCGTGTCGGCGGAGTTCTGGGACAGGATCGTGAGCACCAGCTCGGACGTCGGGTCGTAGACCCGTTGCCAGGTCGGCTCGCCATAACGAGCGTTGACCTGCTCGAGCACGAATTCCACGAGGCCGGGCCGGCCCCGCCGCAGACGACGCGCCCAGGGCTGGCTGGGATCGACCTTGCGGCGCCGCTTGGGCGCCGACCGGCCGGGCACGGCCCTGACGCGGGGCTTCGCCGACGACGGACCGACCGCCGTGCTGCCGATCTCGCTCATCGGTACAGGCTCATGCCGAGGTCGATCAGCCTGGCGGCTCGCTCGGCCGCCCGGGAGATCGGCGGCGTCCCCGCTGCGACCGCTTCAGCGAGGCTCAGGGGCTGCTCCGTGATCGCCATGGTGATGACCCCGCGGCCGTGCATGAACGCAGCACCCTCCGGCGTGACACCCCCGCCGAAGCAGATGGTCGGCACGCCTGCCGCGCGGGCTCGCTCTGCCACGCCAAGAGCGGTCTTGCCATAGGCCGTCTGGGCATCGACGCGACCCTCGCCGGTGAGCACGACATCGGCCTCGGTGACCCGGTCCAAGAAGCCGGTCAGTTCCATGGCCACGTCCACGCCCGGCACGACCTCCAGCGAGCGGAACCGGTCGGCGATGGCGAGCAGCCCGAAGACAGCACCACCGGCGGCACCGGTCCCGGGCTGGTAGCGCAGCACGCGGCCCAGGGCGCCCTCCAGGACATCGGCGAAGCGGCGAAGGTTGCGGTCCAGCTCGGCCACCTGCTCCGGATCGGCGCCCTTCTGGGGTCCGTAGGTGGCCGCCGCGCCACGCTCGCCGAGGAGCTGATTGGTGACATCCGAGGCCACCGTCAGGTCCACCTCGGCGAGGACCCCTGAGATGCCCGAGAGGTCCACGCTGGCAAGGTCGCCCAGGGCGCCACCACCAGGTGCCAGGTCAGCGCCACCCGCGTCCAGGAAGCGTGCGCCGAGCGCCTCCAGGAGCCCCGCACCCCCGTCCGTGGTGGCGCTGCCGCCCATGCCCAGCACGATGCGCCGGCAGCCCAGGCCGACGGCCGCCGCCAGGATCTGCCCGGTCCCGAAGGTGCTGGTGGCCATGGCGTCGCGTTCCTCGACCGGCACGCGTGAGAGCCCGGAGGCGGCCGCCATCTCCACCACGGCACGGTCGCCGTCGCGCAGGAAGCCGGCCGCCAGCGTGCGCATCAGGGGGTCCTTCGCCGCCACCGGCAGGCGCAGCCAGCCGCCGCTGGCGGCCACGGCCTCCAGCATGCCCTCGCCGCCATCGGCCATCGGTGTCAGGAGGACGTCGTCACCCGGGCGCGTCGCGCTCCAGCCGTCGGCCAGCGCGCGGGCCACGACGACCGACGAGAACGTGCCCTTGAAGGAGTCGGGCGCCACGAGCACGCGCAGGCGTCGGGAGGCGGTGGGTCCGGCCGTCGTTCCGTCGGGCATGGTCGCAGGCTCGTTGACCCCGGGCCTAGCGGCCGAGGCGCTCCACGAGTCGCCACTCGATGGTGTCGTCGCCGGGGACATAGCGGCTGTTGGCGGCCTTGAGGATGCCGCCGCGCAACCCGAGCGCCTTCCAGGTGGCGATCCAGGTGTCGATGGGCGGACGGACGTGCGGCGAGGTCCGCACCAGCGGCCCGGGCACGACCACGCTCTCCAGGAGCCGCTTGCGCTCCAGGAGCGGCACATCGAGCAGCGAGGTCCCGTCCACGCGCAGCAGATCGACGCCGATGAAGCCATCCACGCCCCCATCCGGTGCAGCGGTGGCACCGCGCGGCACCACGTCGAGACTGACGCTGTTGCGCATGAGCATGCCGTAGCGGCTGCGCATCTCCGGGATGGGCGCAGCACCCACGCCGTCGAGCCCGACCTGGCGACTGATGACGCCGTCGATGACCGCGTCGACGGCCATGACGCCGCGTCCGATGGCCTCCGCCAGGCTGGGCAGCTCGCCGGCCACGTCCGCGCCGAGCTCCTCGAGGAGGACGACCTGCGGCGCGTCGGTCCCGGGCGCCACGGTGCTCACGTGGGCGATGACACGCACGCCGCTCCAGAGCGGCTCCAGGACGGCGTCGCTGATCTCGTAGGAGCGCCGTCCCTGGTAGGGCCGCATGGGCGCCCAAGTGAGGGGGTCGGCAGGGGCCTGCGTCGCGCGCTCAGCCATGGCCCGCTCAGCTGCCGTGATCGCGGTCCACCAGCTGCCAGGCTGAGCCGATCATCTCGCCCAGCGTGCCACGTTCCGGCACCCAGCCCAGCAGCTCCCGGGCCCGCTCGTAGGAGGCCACGAGCACCGGCGGGTCACCGGCGCGGCGCGGGCCATAGCTGTGTGGGACGGGCTTGCCCACGATCTGCCCCGCGGCATCGAGGACCTGCTTGACGGAGAAGCCACTGCCGGAGCCCAGGTTGCAGATCTCCTGGCCGGGTGCCATCTGGGCCGTCAACTCGAGGGCCTCTGTGTGCGCATCGGCGAGGTCCAGCACGTGGATATAGTCGCGGATGGCCGTGCCGTCTGCGGTCGGGTAGTCGTCACCGTAGATGGTGAGCCCCGGACCGCCTGATGCCGCACGCAGGATGTTGGGGATGAGGTGCGTCTCCGGGTCGTGGCGCTCGCCGTAGTGCTCGCTGGCTCCGGCCACGTTGAAGTAGCGCAGCGACACGGAGCGGAGCCCATAGGCCGCGTACCAGGCCATGGCGCCCTCGAAGGCGAGCTTGGAGGCGCCGTAGGGACTGACCGGCCGCGTGGGCGCGTTCTCGCGGATGGGCACCTTCAGCGGTTCACCGTAGACGGCCGCCGTGGAGCTGAAGACGATGCGGTCCACGCCGGCGTCACGCAGGGCGTCGAGGAGCGTCAGGCCCCCCACGACGTTCTCCGCGTAGTAGAGGCCCGGGTCCTGCATGGACTGGCCGACGATGGACCGGGCCGCGCAGTGGAGCACGGCCTCGATGTGATGGTGCTTGAGCAGGCCCACCAGGGCATCCTTGTCGCGCACCGAATGGATGCTCAGGGTCGCGCCCGGGGCGACGGCCTCGCGGTGGCCGGTGGCCAGCGAATCGAGGACCACGACCTCGTGGCCGGTGAGGACGAGCTGCTCCGTCGTGACGCTGCCGACGTAGCCGGCGCCGCCGGTGACGAGGATCCTCATGCGCGGCCTCGCAGTCGATCGAGGAACGAGCGACGCGCCTGCGGCATCACATCGGCCGTGGAGAGCGACCCGGACGGGCCGTCGGTCACGATCGGCCGCAGCGCAGCACCCTCCGAGGCGCGCACGTCCGGGCGGTCCACGGACTGCCCGCGGGCGGCCAGGATCTCCGCGAGCCGCGCCTCCATGCGCCGCGCCATATCGTTCTCCGGGTCGATGCGCAGCGCTCGCGACGCCAGATCGTGGGCGGCGCGCTCATCGCCGTCCGCGAGCGCGCATCGTGCCAGGCCGACCACTGCGATGGCATTGCCGGGATCCAGTCCCACGACGCGCGCGTACATGCCCCGCGCCTGCTCGACCTGGTCGACGGTGAGGAGCCGGTCAGCCTGCAGCAACTGCTCGATCACGTGTCGAGACTACTCCATCCCTGTCTCGTGGGGCCCGCCGGGGCCGCCCTGGACGAGGTCGTCGAGGATGAGGCCGGCGCGCGTCAGCAGCGTTACCCGGCGGTTGAGCGATGGGTCCTCGATGACATCGGTCAACAGCCGTCCGAGGATGACGCCGATGGCCGGCCCCTCCGTGATCCCCAGTGTGGCCTGCAGGTCGCGGCCGTCGATGGCCAGCCCGGCCAGCGTGAGGGCCGAGCCGGCGCTGCGCTGCGCCAGCACCCGCTCCGCCAACTCCGCCTCGAGCTCGACGGCGGCCCCGCCTGACGCCACGACACGGGCCTGGCGCAGGACCAGCAGGTCGTCGAGAAGGTCGGCCGGCACCTGGCCCATGTAGCGGCGAACGTCAGCGTCGCTCCAGGCCTGGCTGTAGTCCACGGGCGTCTGGTCGACGAGCAGGCAGACGGCGTCCCGGTCACGTCCCGAGACGCGCAGCCGCTCCAGCGCCGCTCGAGTCTTCCCACTGCCACTCTCGCCGAGGAGCGCGGCCCAGGCCACCCTGTCGTTCCCGGGGGCAGCGGCGACGGCCATGTCAAGTACGTCGAGCGAGCGCTCGAAGCCGCCGTGGCCCGCTGGGTCACCCGCGTCGACGAGCGCCTGCAACTCAGGCAGCGCCGTGGCCAGGATGCCGCTCTCGAGCAGCAGCCGGAAGGCTCGCGACGGCCGATCCAGGGCCAGCATGCCCCTGACCTCGCTGCAGACGCGCTCTTCCGAGACCCACTCGACATCGCCGGCATGGGTCACCATGGCCGCCCATGTCAACGGCTCGATGGCGAAGTCCAGCTTCGCTGCGATGCGCACGACGCGCAGCAGGCGCAGGGCGTCCTCGTCGAAGCGCCGGCTGGGGTCGCCCACGGCGCGCACGAGATGGGCCCGTAGGTCGCCCTGTCCATCCGCGGGGTCCACGAGGCGGGCGGCCATGGCCGGACCACGGCGACCCCAGGCGATGGCGTTGATGGTCAGGTCGCGGCGGGCGAGATCCTCGTAGATGTCATCGCTGAAGGTGACACTGTCCGGCCGGCGGTGGTCCGCGTAGCGGTGTTCGCGCCGGAACGTGGTGATCTCCAGCCCGCGGGCCAGCACCGTGCCGAAGCGGTTCTCGTACGTGCCGCCCGGGAAGACCTTGAGGATGCGTTCGGGCCGGGCGTCCGTGGCGACGTCCCAGTCGGAGACCCGCAGCCCCAGGAGCGCGTCGCGGACCCCGCCTCCCACCAGGTAGGCGGCGTGGTCGTTGTGCCAGAGGGTCTCCAGGACGGCCAGGACCTCGGGCTCGACCGCGAATGGCGGTCGCTCGGTGGACACGGAGAGGCTCAACGATTGAGCGTCAGGTAGTCGCGCCAGGCCTCGTTGCGAGGGTCATCCAGGTACGGCGAGTACATCGAGTAGGCATCGCAGTTGGGCTCGCGGGGCGCCTTGCGCAGGCGCATGCCGGCTTCCTCCGGCATCCGACCGCCCTTCCGATGGTTGCAGGCGCTGCAGGCGGCCACCAGGTTGTCCCAGCTGTGGGCACCGCCGCGATGGCGCGGCACGACGTGGTCGAGGGTCAGCTTGGGGGCCCGCTCGCCGCAGTACTGGCAGAGGTGACCATCGCGTGCGAAGACCTCTCGGCGCGAGAGGCGCACCCGCGGTCGAGGCCGCCGGATGCGGTACTGCAGCTTGATGACCGACGGCGCGCGCAGGACCACGCTGGGTGTCCTGATCATGGTGTGGTCGTACTCGATGACCTCCGCCTTCTCACCGAAGACGAGCCGAAACGCCCTGCGCAGGTCGCAGACGTTGAGGGGCTCGTAGTCGGCGTTCAGAAGAAGGACGACGCTATCCAACGCTCACCTCGGGTCGGCATGGCCGGGCCACGCTCCGGGGGCATCGTAACGCACCGCACCCTGGACACCACGACCGGGTCACCGTGGGCCGGACGAAAGGCCCAAGCAGGGTCCGCGAGGGCGTCTGCAGCGCACCCCACCCAACATCCCCGCAGCGCCTGAAGGCTGGGACGACCGGGTGATGGCGGCGTGACCCGGGGGTCCCCTACGGTACGACTCGTCATCAACCCGAGCGCACACATCGTCATCGAGATGGGGAACAGATGATGAACGCCTACTGTCCAGAGTGCGAGACCGAACTCGACCCCGGTACCGGGATCTGCCCGGCCTGTCGCTGGGACCCGCTGCTGTCGCCCGGCGTGCGAACGCTCAAGGATGTCAAGCCGCCGGAGGTGTCGCTCACGGAGCGCTATCGCGGCACGCCCTACGGTCTCGCCGTCGAGGCGGGGGGGTTCGGCGCCCAGACCGACGCGTCACATGGGATCTCGCGCTGCCGCGTCTTCGTCGTCGCCGGCCTCGTGCTCAGCATCGGTGTCTACGGCGTGGCGCTGGCAGCCATGGGTTCCTTCTAGCTTCATCGCCTCGGCGGTTCCCCCCAGGCCCTCGCCGGTCGGCGGGGGCCTGAACCGTGCGCTCGAGGCAGGCTGGATCGCACCTTCTGGGCGAGCGGACCCCGGCCTGATGGGGTCCGGTGCTCGGCGCGTTCCGAGCTAGCGGCCCGGCCCCGGCGCCGTGACGCGACCGCGGGCCAGGAGCGTGCCGATCCCCTCCGAGCCGAGGGGCTTGGAGTAGAGGTAGCCCTGCGCCATATCGCAGCCGATGACGGCCAGGCGACGGGCCTGCTCCCGGGTCTCGACGCCCTTGCCGATGGTGCGCAGGTCGCGGGCGCGACAGAGGCTCAGGAGACCCTCCGCATAGGCCACCTCGTCCGCGTCGCCGGCCGCCATCTCCGTGAAGCTGGGGTGCAGCTTCACGATGGAGAGCGGCAGCTCGCGCACCACTTCCAGTGGTGAGCCGTGGCCGAAATCCTCGAGCGCCAGCCCCACGCCGATGTCGGCCAGGGCGCCGATGTGCGCGGTGTCCGTGGTGCAGTCGGGCCCGAGCTCCAGCGTCAGCGACGATGGGTCGAGGTCGGAGCGCTGCAGGACCGTCTGGATGTGCGCCAGGAGCCCATCGTCACGAAGCTGACGAGCCGAGATATTGACGTTGACCTTGAGTGCCTGCATGCGCGCGAAGCCAAGGTGCCAGGTGCGCAGCTGGCGAGTGGCCGCGTCCAGGACGCGCTCGCCGATGGGCACGATGAGCTCGGTCTCCTCGGCCAGGGGCAGGTAGTCAGCCGGGGCGATGGTGCCCATGAGCGGGTGGCGCCAGCGCAGGAGGGCCTCCACGGCAGCGATGGACCCGGAGCCGAGGTCGATGATGGGCTGGTACTCGAGGCCGAACTGGTTGCCTTCGACGGCCCGCTCGAGCTCTGCGGCGAGGTCGATCGGTGGACGCTGCGTCCGCTGACGTGGTGGCATATGGGCACCCTAGCACCCTGACCGACGGTCAGCCCTCCTGACGGTGGTGCCCCCCGGCAACAGGACCATCGGTACCATCACCGGGTCCTTCAGCCAGCTCGACGAGGGCGGCGCGGCGTGCTCCTCGAAGGCGCTCCGCGGCTCCGGAGGGCCGCCCGAGGGTCGCGTGCCATAATCGAGGCGCTGACGTGGCTGCCATCCGGTTCCGTGCGGGCGACGACCCCGCGGTCGAGCCGAAGGCCGAGGCCACGAACCATGTCGATCGAGGTCAAGAGTGAGCGTCGAGACGTCCACCTGGGCGACCAAGAAGGGTCTGGCCCAGATGCTCAAGGGCGGCGTCATCATGGATGTCGTCACCCCCGACCAGGCGCGCATCGCGGAGGACGCGGGCGCAGTCGCGGTCATGGCGCTGGAGCGCGTGCCGGCAGACATCCGTGCCACTGGTGGCGTGGCCCGCATGAGCGACCCCTCGCTCATCAGCGCCATCATGGATGCCGTCACCATCCCCGTCATGGCCAAGGCGCGCATCGGCCACTTCGTGGAAGCCCAGGTCCTGGAGGCCCTGGGCGTCGACTACATCGACGAGTCTGAGGTCCTCACCCCGGCAGACGAAGCCAACCACATCGACAAGCACGCCTTCAAGGTGCCCTTCGTGTGTGGCGCCCGTGACCTGGGCGAGGCCCTGCGCCGCATCAACGAGGGTGCCGCCATGATGCGCACCAAGGGTGAGGCTGGCACGGGTGACATCGTGGAGGCCGTGCGCCACATCCGCACCGTGACCGCCGGCATCCGCGCACTCGCGGCCATGCGCCAGGACGAGCTCTTCACGGCCGCCAAGGAGCTGGGTGCTCCCTACCAGCTCGTGGTGGAGGTCGCGGCCAGCGGCCGACTGCCCGTCGTCAACTTCGTGGCGGGCGGCATCGCCACACCTGCCGACGCGGCGCTGGCCATGCAGCTGGGCGCAGAGGGCGTCTTCGTCGGCTCCGGTATCTTCAAGTCGGAGGATCCGGCCACCACGGCCGCAGCCATCGTGCAGGCCACCACCCACTTCGACGACCCTCACATCATCGCCGAGGTCTCGCGCGGCCTGGGAGCGCCCATGCGGGGCATGAGCGCCGCGTCGGTGCCGGCGGAGGATCGTCTCGCGGTCCGCGGCTGGTAGGCCCGCGATCCAGGCATAGACGGCGGTCCTGATGACCGGAGCACGATCGTGAAGATCGGAGTCCTCAGCGTCCAGGGTGCCTTCGCCGAGCACGCCTCCGTGCTGGAGTCGATCGGCGTGGAGGCTATCGCTGTGCGCCTGCCGGAGCACCTCGAGGAACTGGCCGGGCTCATCCTGCCCGGCGGTGAATTGACCACCATGCGCAAGCTCATCGATCGCTGGGGACTTCGCCGGCCCATCCTGGCAGCGGCTCGGGAGGGTGTGCCCATGCTGGGCACGTGTGCCGGCATGATCCTGCTGGCCACCCGCATCAGCGACGGCGACGAGCCCGTCTTCCCTCTTCTTGACATCACGGTCAAGCGCAACGCCTTCGGACGGCAGCTGGACTCCTTCGAGGCAGACGTCGCGGTTCCGGTCCTGGGTGACCGGCCCGTGCACGGCGTGTTCATCCGGGCACCGGTCGTGGAGCGCGTCGGTGATGGCGTGGACGTCCTGGCGCGGCTGGACGACGGCCGGATCGTGGCCGTCCGGCAGCGCAACGCCATCGCCACGGCCTTCCACCCGGAGCTGGCCGCTGAGCCGCGCTTCCACCGACTGCTGGCGACGATGGCCGGCGCCTACCAGGAACCCGCGGAGGGCACGGGGCGTCGCCACCACCCCACCCGACGCGGCCGCCAGGAGGCCATGACATGACCGCCGCGCGCAGTGGTGGCGTCCGTGCCGCCCGCATCACGGACCTGGCCGCCCTGGGCGAGCTCTCCCGACTGGCCCACCCCCCCCAGGCCGAAGGCCGCCCCCGGAGCGACCACGATGGCCGCGATGTCCCGCGCGAGTCGAGCGAACCGCCGACTCGCTCGCTGGGACTGCCCGTGACCGCCAGCCACGTCTCGGTCTTCAGCCTGTTCCGCATGCCGTTGGGTGCCTTCCAGCCGCACGACCAGCTCTACGTCTACGAGGAGGACGGCCGGCTGTCCGGCCTGGCACGCGTGGAGCGCGACACCAACCGCGACGAGTGGACCGTCGTCGAGCTCGATGCCGTCGATCATGGCGATGCCGGCGATATCCGCTTCCGTCTCGTCCAGCACCTCCTGCGCGATGGCTCGCGGCGGGGCGCAGCCCGGTTCCACGTCGCCTGCGCCGATCGCGGCGGTAACGTGGAGCTCTTCATGCAGGCGGGCTTCGCGCGCTACGGCGAGGAGACGATCCTCTTCCGTAGTCCCGGGCAGCGGTTCCCGGGCCTGCGGAGCATCGACACCGGTGCCCTGCACATCCGCCCGGCCACGGCCCTGGACGCCCTGGCACTCGCCCGGCTCTACGGGCGTGTCACTCCGGCGCCGGTGGGACGCCTGGAGGGCTATCGGCTGCCCGATTGGGAGCATCTCCGCGACCGTTCCAGCGTGCCCCGCACCTCGCTGACGCCGATCCTGCGCTTCGCCGACGTCGAGGCCTATGTGCAGGAGGAGGACGGCGCCAGCGGGCTGGCGGCCATGCTCCAGCTGGGCGTGGCCAAGGAGCAGCAGCCTCACTACATGCGGGTGCTGGCCCTGCCCGGTCACGACCCCAGCCCGCTCATCCGCTACGGCCTGGCGCTCATCGGCCGCTATCGCGGGACGGGCGGGTCCTCAGAGGGCGGCCATCACGATGGCGTCATGTCCTGCGTCCGAACCTACGAATCACCCATCGAGCACCGCTTCGAGGAACAGGGCATGGAGGCCATCGCGACGGTTTCCCTGCTGATCAAGGAGGCACTGGTGCGGGTCGCCGAGCCCGCGCTGGTGCCGGCGATCCGATGACCACGTCAGCCACGGGAGGCTCCATGTCCGCCGCCGTCCCACCCTCCGCCAGTGACGATCTCGATGCCCTCCTCGACGCGCTCCCCCCGGGCATCGGTCAGCGCATGCGTGCCCTGCCTCGGGTCGGCGACGTCATCGAGGTGGTCATGGACCTCGGTCGCAGGCCGGAGGCGCGCTTCGGGGGCGGCGGTGAGGAGGTCCTGCTCGACCGCGAGATCTCCGCCGAGGACATCCAGTACGTCGTCGACCACGTGGGCTCCTTCGGCGAGGACAACCGCGCCGGCATCGAGCGCACCCTGCACCGCATCAGCGCCATCCGCAACCGGAACCGCAAGATCGTGGGCCTCACCTGCCGCGTGGGCCGGGCCGTCTTCGGCACCATCGAGATCGTCGGGGATCTCGTCGAGTCGGGCCAGTCGATCCTCATCATGGGCCGGCCCGGCATCGGCAAGACGACGATGCTGCGCGAGGCGGCCCGTGTCCTGGCTGACGACCTCGACAAGCGGGTCGTCATCGTGGACACCTCCAACGAGATCGCCGGCGACGGCGACATCCCGCATCCTGGCATCGGCCGCGCCCGGCGCATGCAGGTGCGTACGCCGGACCTGCAGCACGCGGTCATGATCGAGGCCGTCGAGAACCACATGCCAGAGGTCATCGTCATCGACGAGATCGGCACGGAGCTCGAGGCGCTGGCGGCGCGCACCATCGCCGAGCGGGGCGTGCAGCTCATCGGCACGGCCCACGGCAACAACCTCGACAACCTCATGCTCAACCCGACGCTCTC
This sequence comes from uncultured Chloroflexia bacterium, assembly GCA_963825995.1. Classification (GTDB taxonomy): domain Bacteria; phylum Chloroflexota; class Limnocylindria; order Limnocylindrales; family CSP1-4; genus JAFMJV01. The sequence goes on along the minus strand of CAWGVH010000004.1, from coordinate 55,716 downwards.
CGATCTCATCGGCGGCATCCAGACCGTCACCCTGGGCGACGACGAGGCTCGCCGCCGGCGCACCCAGAAGTCGGTCCTGGAGCGCAAGGCTCCACCCACCTTCGACGTCGTCGTCGAGATCGTGGACCGCGACCGCGTGGCCGTCCATGCCGACGTGGCTGAGACCATCGATGCCCTGCTGCGGGGGGACGCCCTGGCCCCCGAGATGCGCTGGCGTGACGAGGGCGGCATCCACCGCTCCCAGTCGCGCCCGCGCCCGGGCCCTCGCACGCGGATGCCTGGCGAGCGCTTCGGCGGGCTCGTCGGCCCGGGCATGACGGGCTGGTCCATGGAGCCGGGCTGGCGTCCGGACGCCCGGCGCGGGACCCTGGCCGGTGCCGATCCTGAGGGTGGGCGCGCCGCGGGCGTCGCGCGCAGCGGTCGGTCGCGCAGCCGGGGCATCGCCACGCTGGCGTGGCCCGGCGAGGATCCCCAGCGATCGGCCTCCGGCCCGACGGTCTTCCGTGCCGGCGGGATGGCCGACCGCGGGCCGCTGGAACGGGGCACCCCCATCCTGGAGGCGCGCGCCCGTGACAGCCGCGAGTACGAGCGGCAGGCAGAGTGGCGCGCCTCGGCCGATCGTGCCCTGACCGATCTGATCGCAGAGGATGCCGCGTCCGGCGCTGACGCGGCCGGGCAGGAGGCGGTCGCGCTCACGGCCAGCCAGCAGGTGCCTCACGATCAGCAGCCCTCCGCCACTGGCCCGGCCCCGGTGCGCCAGTCGGCAGCGGCCTTCGACGTACCCGGCTGGGGCGCCCAGGCGGACGACGCCCTGGACGACGAGTCCTCGCTCATCCGCCTCGCCGACCGGGAGTCGATGACGGCGCCCCTCGAGCGCCTCTACGTGCTCGGCTACGGCGTCAGCCGCAAGCGCCTCGAGCAGGCCATCCGGGACCTGCAGCTGCCCGTCTTCGTGGTGCGCGAGCCCGACGAGGCGGACCTGGTCATCACACTGCGCAACATGTACCGCCAGAAGTCGCCGCTCATCCGCGAGGTGGAGGCTCGGGGCATCCCCGTCTACGTGCTGAAGTCCAACACCGTGGTGCAGATGCAGGCGGTCCTGACGAGCATCTACGCCCTCGAGCTCGACCCCCAGAAGCTGGCCCTGCGCGAGCTGGAAGAGGCCATCGGCTTGGTGCGCGCGGAGTCCAAGCCCGTGGAGCTTTCCCCCCAGAACGCCTTCGTGAGGAAGCTCCAGCATCGTGCCGCGGAGGCGGCCAACCTGGTGTCGAGATCGCGCGGGCGCGAGCCCTTCCGGCGGGTGCGCGTCTACCCCGACAAGGCCCGGGCGTGGCGCTGAGCGCCGTGCAGAAGCCCGACGCTCCGCTCCCCACGGGCTCTCCCGGCCGTGGCTGCCGCTTCATCGTGCTGGAGGGCCCGGATGGCGCCGGCAAGTCCGAGCAGGCCATCCGGCTGGCCGAGCGGCTGCGCCAGCGTGGCTACCCCGTCACCTTCACCCGCGAGCCGGGCGGCACGCCGCTGGGCGAACAGGTCCGAGCCATCCTGCTCGACCCCGCCGAAACCCGGCGGGGGCCGATCGCCGACGCCCTGCTCTTCAACGCGGCACGCTCCCAGCACGTCAGCGACGTCATCCGGCCGGCCCTTGAGCGCGGTGACATCGTGGTCTGCGACCGCTATGCGACCTCCACGCTGGCCTACCAGGGGTACGGCAGCGGCATCGACCGCGAGATGCTGGCGGCCATCGCGGCCTTCGCCACGGGTGGCCTCGCCCCGGACCTCGTGGTCGTCCTGGACGTGCCCGTGGAGGTGGGCCTGGGGCGCCGCGACGCCGGGCGCGCTGACGAGCTGACCCGCTTCGAGGACAGCGACCGCCACGACCTGGCGTTCCACCAGCGCGTCCGGGCCGGCTATCTCGAGATGGCCACCGCGGACCCGCGGCGCTGGGTCATCGTGGACGGCAGCGGCACGCCCGGCGAGGTCGCCGAGGCCGTGGGGAGCACTGTGGAGGCGTTCCTGGCCTGACCGGGAGCCTGGTCCTGGAGGTCGCCGCCGAGTCGGCGGACGTGAGAGCGGGACCTATCCCTGGCTCGCGGTGCTCCGCATGCCGGCGATGGACCCTGGACCGCTCGCCTTGGCCTCGTGCAGCACCCGCTCGGCCACGGCCACGAGGTCTGCGCCACTGGCGCCGTCGGCGGGATGGTGGACCACGGCCGCGCTGACGCTGACGTCGACCTCGCCGATGGGCGGCAGCTCCGCGATGGCGTCGCGCAGTCGCTGGGCCACGATGCCGCCCACGTCGCCGGGCGCGATGACCACGAACTCGTCGTCACCGAAGCGGGCCACCGTGTCCAGCAGGCGGACGCGATCGGCGATGGCGGCCGCCACGTGACGCATGACCTCGTCCGCGACCCGGGCGCCCTCGCGCTCGCTGATGTCGCTGAGACCATCCACGTCCAGCAGCACGACGGCGAGCGGCGTGCCCTGGCGCGTCGCGCGCGCGATCTCGAGTTCCAGCATGCGCTCGAAGGTGACGCGGTTGGCGAGACCGGTCAGCCGATCCGTGTGCAGCAGCCGGTCCCCATGATCGGAGTGCTCCCAGGCCGAGTTGCGCAGTCGGGCCTGGCGGATGGCCACGGCGGCCAGGTCGGAGATGGCCAGGATGGCTTCCGGGACGGCCGTGGAGGGCGGTCCATCGGTCGTCCAGCCGACGGCCATCATGCCCTCCAGGACGGCGCCTTCCTCGTCCTCGACCACCAGCGGCGAGAAGAGGCAGGAGTGGGTGGCTGGCATCACGGCTGCCAGGAGCGTGGGCAGCGCAGCGCAGGCCACCGGCGTGCGGTCGGCGATGGCCCGGCTCAGCTCGGTCTCCACGCCGTCGGTGGGCAGGGCCACGAGGCCATCGAAGGAGAGCAGCAGGCCGGCGTCCGCGTCGTGTATGAGGATGGCCACGTCCGCGGCGTCGACGGCTTCACGCACCTGCGCCGAGAGCGCCTCGAGCTTCTCGTCCAGACCTCCGCCACGAGCGACCACGCGCGCGGCATCCAGGAGGCTGAAGGGCACGACTCGCTCAGACATGTCGCTGCGATGATAGAGCGGCCGGCCGCCCCTGCCTACCCGAGACCTCAAGGCACCCGCCGTGGCGGTGGTGCCGTGCCCCTGTCCGGCGCGGCCTCACGCAGCACCCCGGCCTCACGCCAGCGCCGCGGCCTCCGCCAGCAGCCGAAGGTACAGCTCCGCATCGACGTTCCCGCCGCTCACCACCAGCACCACGTGCCCCGCGTCCGGGAGCCGCTCCCGATGTCGGAGCCAAGCGGCGATGGGCGTCGCCCCCGATGGCTCGGCTACGATGCGCGCCCGCGTGGCGGCCGCCATCATGGCCACCTTGATGTCGTCCTCACTGACGGTGAGGACGCCGTCCAGCAATCGCTGCAGGTGGGCGAAGGGGATGCGACCGACCGCGCTGGTGCGCATGCCGTCGGCGATCGTGCGGCCTGTCAGCTCCGGTCCCCAGCGCACGATGCGCCCCTCGCGCATCGAAGCGGCGGCATCGGCGGCTAGCTCCGGCTCGACGCCGATGATCCTGGCCGCAGGTCGACGGCCCTTGACGGCCACGCAGACCCCCGCCGACAGCCCTCCGCCTCCGATGGGCACGATCACCGTGAGCGGCTCATCCGGCCCCGCGCCGAGCTCGACCAGCTGCTCGACGATCTCCAGCCCGAGCGTGCCCTGGCCGGCCACGATGCGAGCATCGTCGAAGGAGGGTACGAGGGCCATGCCGTGTTGCTGCGCGAGCTCGTCGGCACGCGCGATGCGCTCCTCGTTGTCCGTGCCCACGAACTCGATCTGCGCGCCATCGGCGCGGACGCCGGCGACCTTGATGGCCGGCGCGTCGCTGGGCATGACGATGACGGCAGGCATCCCCAGCAGGCGCGCCGCCCGGGCCACACCCTGGGCATGGTTGCCGCTGGAGTGCGAGACGACGCCCGCGGCGCGCTCCTCTGGTGAGAGCTGCGAGAGGGCGTTGTAGGCGCCGCGGATCTTGAAGGCGCCGATGGGCTGCAGGTTCTCCGCCTTGAGCCAGACCGAGGGTCCGCCGAGGCCGCTGCCAACGCCGCCGCCCGGCGCGGGGCTGCCGAAGGCCAGCAGGGGCGTCCGCAGGGCGACGCCTCGCAAGCGCACGGCGGCCGCCTCCACGTCGGCCAGCGAGACCTCGGGGATGTCGGGCTGGCTGGGGTCGGATCCTGGGTCACCTCGGTATACTGCCGCCACCGCGGTCACCCTGCAGCCGGGTCCACCAGGACCGGGCCGCCGCCGAGCAGCCAGTCGGTCGCACGTCGGAGGTCGCATCCAGGTGGTCTCACCCACGGCCACAGCCGCACGATCGCAGCCCGACCCGTCGCCAAGGAGGACCCACCGGTCGTGACCACCCGAGCCGCCGACGCGCCGAGCCCCGTGACTCCGGGCCAGGGCCTTCTGCACCGCCGACCCTCCAGGAGCGACAGCATCCGGCGGGCCTACGGCTTCGATGATGTCTCCCTGGCGCCCGGGCTGCGCACCGTCGAACCGGCCGATGTCGACACGAGCGTGGAGCTGGCCGGCCTCTTACTGCGCATCCCGGTCCTGGCGGCCTCGATGGATGCCGTCGTCGATGTGCGCTTCGCCGGGGAGCTGCACCGCCTGGGCGGGGTCGCCGTCATGAACCTCGAGGGTGTGCAGGCCCGCTACGAGGACCCGGCTGTGGTCCTGGAACGCATCGCCACTGCGCCCGTCCGAGGAGGTCCAGGAGATCCTCACGGCGGCATACGAGGTGCCCATCCGCGAGGACCTCGTGGCGCGCCGCATCCGTGAGCTTCACGCGGCCGGCTCGCCGGCCGTCATCTCGGCCACCCCGGCAGCAGCGCGTCGCTGGGGTCCCTTCTGCGCTGAGCAGGGCGCCGACGTCTTCCTGGTCCAGTCGCAGGTCTCCTCCGCGCAGCACCTCGCCTCTGGCTACGAACCGCTCGAGCTGGCCGACTTCACGCGGCTCATGGGCATCCCCGTGGCGGTCGGCAACACGACGTCGTACGAAGCGGCCAGCCAGCTCATGGAGCACGGTATCGCCGCCATCTTCGTGGGTGTCGGGCCGGGCGCCGCCTGCACGACGCGAGAGGTGCTGGGCATCGGCGTGCCGCAGGTCACGGCCATCGCCGACGTGGCCGCCGCCCGCGATGACCATGTCGAGCGCACCGGCCGCTACGTGCCCGTCGTGGCCGACGGTGGTATGCGCCGGGGCGGGGAGCTGGCCAAGGCCATCGCTGCCGGTGCTGACGCGCTCATGCTGGGCTCGCCGCTGGCGCGGGCCGAGGAGGCCCCCGGCCACGGCACCAACTGGGGCATGGCGGCGCCCTCGCCGACGCTGCCGCGTGGCACGCGCATCCGTGTCGGCACGGCTGGGTCGCTGGAACGCATCCTCTTCGGCCCCTCGCGCGTCACCGACGGCAGCGAGAACCTCGTGGGCGCCCTGCGGCAGTCCATGGCCGCCCTGGGCGCCGTGGACATCCGGGCCATGCAGCAGGTGGAGATGGTCTTCGCGCCGGCCAGCGCGGCGGAAGGCAAGTCCTGGCAGCAGGCTGCCGGGCAGGGGGGTCGACAGTCATGACCATCGACGACTACCCGCGCATCTCACTCCTCTTCGGCCCGTCACCGATCCATCCCCTGCCGCGCCTCTCGGCGGCGCTGGGCGGCGGCGTCGAGATCTGGGCCAAGCGCGAGGACTGCAACTCCGGCATCGCCTACGGCGGCAACAAGGTGCGCAAGCTCGAGTACCTCGTGGCCGATGCGCTGGCGCAGGGGTGCGACACGCTCGTCTCCATCGGCGGCGTGCAGTCGAACCACACCCGCCAGGTGACCGGCGTGGCCGCCAGGCTGGGCCTCAAGGCGGTGACCGTTCAGGAGCACTGGGTCGACTGGCCTGATCCCGTCTACGAGCGTGTCGGCAACATCCAGCTGACCCGGATCCTGGGTGGCGACATCCGCATGGACCCGGCCGGCTTCGACATCGGCATCCGCGACTCGTGGCGCGGGGCCCTGGAGTCCGTCGAGGCCGCGGGCGGCACGCCCTACCCGATCCCGGCCGGCGCCTCTGACCATCCGCTGGGTGGCCTGGGTTTCGCCGACTGGGCCCGTGAGGTGGCACGACAGGAGGCCGAGCTGGGCGTCTTCTTCGACACCATCATCGTCTGCAGCGTGACCGGCTCCACGCAGGCTGGCATGGTCGCCGGCTTCGCACTGGAGGGCCGTGAGGACCGCCGCGTCATCGGCATCGATGGCTCCGCCACGCAGGCTCGGACCCGTGAGCAGGTGACGCGCATCGCACGCGATACCGCCGAGCGGATCGGGCTCACTCGCGAGCTGCGCGACGACGAGGTCATCCTCCTGGGTGGCTATGAGGGCCCCGCCTATGGCATCCCCGACGAGGGCACGGTGGAGGCCATCCACTTGGCCGCGCGCACCGAGGGAATGCTCACCGATCCGGTCTACGAGGGCAAGTCGATGGCCGGGCTCGTCGGCCTGGTGCGATCGGGCCAGATCCCCGCCGGCTCGCGGGTGCTCTACGCGCACCTCGGCGGCCAGCCGGCCCTGCCGGCCTACGCTGGCGTGCCCGGCCTTGGCTGAATCGGCGGCCCGGCGAGTCCCCCGCGCTGACCGGCGGTCTGTGGGCCCCGAACGGCCCAGTCGGGCCATGGTACGGCCGTACCCTACCCGGTGCGTCAGCGCACCGGCCACACTCGAGTGGTGAGGAACCCTGCCCGCGGGGGCGGCCAACGTGCGCCCATCATGGCCACCGTCGCCCTGCTGCTCGCGCTGCTGGCCGCCCTCCTGCCTGCCGCTGCTTTCGCCGGCGGCTGGACGACCATGAAACGTGTCACCGACGAGCGGAGCTCGCGGCTCGATTCCCTGCACCAGCTGTCCGCCGACCGCGGACAGCTACACCTCGTCCATCCGCGAACCGGCCCAGGCGAGACCGATGACCGCGTCTTCTACCAACGCTCTGCGGATGGCGGCGCCACCTGGAGCGACGTGGACGCGCTCTTCACGGCCACGCGGGACCTGCGCCACGTCGTGCCCAACCTCGCCCTGGCAGCCAAGGGTAGCGTGGTCGCGGTCGCGTGGCGTGCGCACGGACCCCGGAGGCACTCGCTCCTCATCCGTGTCAGCCGCGATGGGGGCGACAGCTTCGCCTCGCCGCAGGTCGTCTTCTCGACCAGGTACAAGGACGGTATCGGCGTGCCCGCCGTGGCCGTGGGCGCCGCCGGCCGACTCGTCACGGTGGCCTGGACCGACCGTGCCAAGGGCCGGGTCCGCGTGCGCGCCAGTCGCGACGCCGGGCGGACCTTCGGGGACGCTCGGACCGTCGGTCGGACGGGCCTGTCGATCGACTGCCGGGATCGCCTGACCGACGGTCTCGTCGGCATGGTGGCCTCCAAGCGCATCGTCCACCTGGCCTGGTCGCGGGCGCCCCGGGGTCGCTGCCAGGCCAGCAGCGTCGACGTGCGCAGCTCGGACGATCGTGGCCGGACGTGGGGGCCGGCGCACACGATCACGCAGCGACGGAGCTACGGCTGGCCGGAGCTCGACGCCAGGGGCCGGACCGTGATGGCCTCCGTGCAGTCGACCGACGGCGGTGTCGTGCTGTCCCGTTCGGCCGATGACGGCGCGAGCTGGGACGACCGACTCCTGAAGGCGCCGCGGGGCTACAGCTTCAGCGCCGCGGACGTCGTTCTCATGGACGGCCGCAAGGCCATGATCACCTACGTGAAGGAACGGGTCCGCCGTTCCCGGCTGCTGGCCACGGAGGTCGTCTCGCGCTGGAGCCCGGACGACGGCATCAGCCTCAGGCGGGCGCGGTCGGTCGCCCCGGAGGCGGAGCGGCTTCGCATGGCGCCCAACATCGCCAGCATCGGCCGGCAGGTCGCCATCGTCCTGCAGTCGGGCCCGATGTCCGGCTCGACACGCAACCTGTACGTGACGCGCCTGCGCTAGCCATGCCGTCGGCGCGCGCCCGCGACCTGGGCATCCGCATCGGCCTGCTGCAGCCAGGCCCTCGCAACGCCATCAGCGACGTGGTTGGGGTTCGCGTCGGCCACACGACGCTCATCGAGGGGGAGGGCTCCCTGGTCGTCGGTCAGGGGCCCATCCGCACCGGGGTCACGGTCGTGCTCCCCCACCACGGGGATCCGTTCCGTGAGGCCGTCTTCGCGGGCGCCCACCGATTGAATGGCAACGGCGAGCTTACGGGACTCGAGTGGATCCGCGAATCCGGGCGCCTGACCTCGCCCATCGGCATCACCAACACGCACTCCGTGGGCGTGGTGAGGGACGCCCTGGTCGCCGCTGCGTACGAGGCTGGGCGCGAGGCCTGGACGCTGCCGGTGGTGGGCGAGACCTACGACGGCTGGCTCAGCGACATCGACGGCCTGCACGTGCGCGCTGAGCATGTCGGCGTGGCCCTGGCGGCGGCCTCCGAGGAGGTGGCCGAGGGCAACGTGGGCGGCGGGACCGGGATGATGTGCCATCACTTCAAGGGCGGCATCGGGACGGCGTCCCGGGTGCTGCCGGAAGCCGACGGCGGCTGGATCGTCGGCGCGCTCGTGCAGGCCAACTACGGGCGGCGCGACCGACTGGCCATCGACGGCGTGCCCGTGGGGCGCGAGATCGGGTTCGACGACGTGCCCTCGGCCTGGGCGGAGCCGCCGGGCGCTGCCCGACGGTCCGACCCCGCCGCGCAGCTGCCGGCCCCCGACGAGTGGCCACGCGACCCGGCCGAGCGTGACGCCGGCTCCATCATCGTCATCCTCGCCACGGACGCGCCGCTGCTGCCGCACCAGTGCCGGCGGCTCGCCCAGCGCGGTGCCCTCGGCATCGCCCGGGCCGGCGGCGCCGGTGAGAACGGCAGCGGCGACCTCATCCTCGCCTTCGCCACGGGCAATCCGCCGTTCGCCATCTCCGAGGAGGCCGCGGCCGTGCCCCGCGTCCGGTCACTGCGCGCCATCGACGAGGCCTGGCTGAGCCCGCTCTTCTGGGCGGCCATCGAGTCGGTGGAGGAAGCCATCGTCAACGCCCTCGTGGCCGCTGAGACGATGATCGGCCGCGATGGCCACATCGCGTATCGGCTGCCCCACGACCTGCTGGCCGCGGTGTGGCGCCGGCATCGGTGCTGAGTGGCCACCTTCGGCGCACTGGCGGTGCCCCGGGCTCGCGACGCCCAGCTACCTCCCAGGACGGCTGAACGGCCACCCGGCAGCCATCGCAACGGCACCGCGACACGTCCATGACCCCACCACCGGACTTCGATCCGTTCGAGTTGCTCGGCGTCGACGCCAGCGCCGATGCGGCGACGATCGACCGGGCCTACAAGTCACGCATCCGGTACGTCCACCCCGATATCGCGGGCATCGCCGGGCTCGACGAGACCAAGCGTCTCAACAACGCTCGCGAGTGGCTGCTCGACCCCGAGCTCCGGGCGCAGCTCCCGAAGCCGCCGCCACGGTGGGGCGCTCGCCGCGCGGGCCCCCCGCCCGCGTCTCGCGAACCGACGCCACCACCTCCATCGGCACGGCCGCAGGACACGTCCTGGTACTGGGACGGTGCTCCAGCGCCGCCTCCCCGGCCGGCCTGGGCCTACGACCCAGCCCTCGACGACCCGCTCACGTTCGACTACGGAGCCTGGACCGAACCGCTGCGCGCGTTCTTCGGGTCGATCCGTTCGCTGACCGGCGCTGAGCGCGCCCGCGTCACCTACAGCCTGGGCGATGAGCCACCGCTCTTCTTCGACGCCTTCGAGGACCTGCTCAGCGAGCGGATGTGGGCCCGCTCGCAGGCGCTGCAGGACGCGGTCGATCGCGTCTGGCGGGAGCGCCTCGATGAGGCGCCGCCGCTCCTCTTCCCGCGGGGGCGGGTGTTCGGGAACGGCATCGTGGTGGCCAACGCCTACGCCCAATGGCTGCTCCTGTGCGACGCCATCAGCCAGAAGCTGCCAGACCCCCTCGCCATCAGGGCGCTGGAGATGAGGTGCACCGCGCCCTGGATGGCCTCCATCGGCCACCCCCGCTATGGCCTCTATCAGCAGGAGGTGGTGACCTTCCTCGACGACGCCCGGATCCTTCCGCTCAGGTCGGCCATCCGGCTGGCGAAGGCGTGGCAGCGAGACATGGGTGGCTATCTCTTCGGCCGGCCCGGCGAAGACTGGTTCCCGGGCTCGCTGGGGGACCCCCGGCCGGAGCTGGTGAGCGCGCGCCTCGCGGCGGTCGATGCCTCCCGCGTCGAGCCGCCTGACGAACTCGACCACGAGCTGCGCAACGGCTTCCGTTGCGGCCTGCGGCTGACGGCGTACGTGCTCGCGCTCGGCGGCGCCAACGAGCCGGGACGAGATTACCTGCGTCCCTGGCGCGATGCCATGGACCGCAGCCCGTCCTTCATCGACCGCGCTCGCTGGGGGATGCCGCTCGACTGATCCCGCATACCGGGCACGCCGGCGCGCCCGCGCCATGCTGCACGGCGCCGTCGGTCCTCGTCGACCATCGTCGGATAGACTCGAGCGCAAGGGCAGGCAAGGGGAGTGGATTGACGGACGCGGTCGGCGAACACGGGCGAGCGATCGATGACGAGCACACCAGGGATCGCGGCAAGACCGTCCACGGCGAGGTCGCCAACGCCGGGCACCGGGTGCTGGCCCCGGATGACGCGGAGGTAGAGGCCTACCTGGAGGTAGCGCTCGACGCCCCGGCCCCCGAGCGCCCCGCCGATGACCGGCCCACCATCAGCCGCCCCCCGGAGCCGCCGGACAGCGTGGTCGTCCTGGATTTCGGCAGCCAGTTCGCGCAGCTCATCGCCCGCCGGGTCCGGGAGCTGGACGTCTACTCGGAGCTCCTCCCCCATGACACGCCATTCGAGGTCCTCGAGCGGCGCGGCGTCAAGGGCGTGATCCTCAGTGGTGGCCCCAACTCCGTCTACGACTCTGGCGCGCCCCGACCAGACCCGGCCATCTGGAGCGGTCGCATCCCCGTGCTGGGCATCTGTTACGGCGCGCATCTCATGGCCCTCGAACTCGGTGGCGACGTCATGCAGACCGCGAGGCGCGAGTACGGCCCGGCCGTCATCTCCATCGCTCCGGACGACGGGCTGCTGGCCGGCCTGGGGACCGAGCAGCCCGTCTGGATGAGCCACGGCGACTCCATCACCCGGCTGCCGGCGGGCTTCACGGCCACCGCACAGACCGACTCCACCCCCTTCGCCGGCCTGGCCGACCCGGCTCGCAGCCTCTATGGCATCCAGTTCCACCCGGAAGTCGTGCATACGCCGCGCGGCAGGGACGTGCTGGCCAACTTCGTGCTCGGCATCGCCGGCGCGGCTCCCGAGTGGACCTCGGCCAACTTCATCGACTCGACCGTGGAGGGCATCCGCGAGCGCGTCGATGATCACGCCCGGGCGACGGGCTCGGAGGGCAAGGTCATCTGCGCACTCTCCGGCGGCGTCGATTCGGCCGTGGCTGCCGCACTCGTCCACCGCGCCGTGGGCGACCGACTGACCTGCATCTACGTCGACCACGGCCTCATGCGCAAGCGCGAGTCGGAGCTGCTGCGGGACACGTTCGAGGCCAACCTGGGCATGAACCTGGTCATGGTCGACGCCCGGGAGCGCTTCCTGGCGCGCCTCGCTGGCGTCGAGGATCCCGAGCAGAAGCGCCGCATCATCGGCGACGAGTTCATCCGCGTCTTCGAGGAGGAGGCCACCAGGCTCGGTCGCATCGACTTCCTGACGCAAGGCACGCTCTACCCTGATGTCATCGAATCGACGGCCCCGGAGACCAAGACGGCCCAGAAGATCAAGACCCACCACAACGTCGGCGGCCTGCCCTCCGACCTGCGTTTTCAGCTCATCGAGCCGCTGCGCTACCTCTTCAAGGACGAGGTGCGCAAGGTCGGCCTGGAGCTGGGCCTGCCCGAGCAGATGGTCCACCGTCAGCCCTTCCCGGGTCCGGGCCTGGCCATCCGCATCATCGGCGAGGTCACCCGCGAGCGGTTGGACACGCTCCGTGAGGCCGACTGGATCGTCATCGACGAGATCAAGGCGGCCGGGCTCTACCGCAACGTCTGGCAGTCATTCGCCATCCTGACCCCGGTGCGCAGCGTGGGCGTCATGGGCGACGGGCGCACCTATGCCAACGTGGTGGCCATCCGGGCCGTCACCAGCGAGGACGGGATGACGGCCGACTGGGCCAAGCTGCCGTACGACGTGCTGGGCAGGATCAGTGCCCGCATCGTCAACGAGGTCCCAGGCGTGAACCGCGTCGTCTACGACATCAGCAGCAAGCCGCCGGCCACCATCGAATGGGAGTGAGCGCCGGGCCGCCGGGCCCGCGCGATCAGACGACAGACGAGGCGCTCTCGAGCCCCGCCCGGACGCCATCGCCCGGCCCCTCCTTCGCCCGAGCCGAGCCGTTGCGCCTCCGCGGTCCGGCCGGCGAGCCCGGACCGCGGGTGCGACTGGGGATGCTGCGACCTTCGGTCATGGACGATGGCTGGTGGCTGACGACACTGTGGGCGGAGGACGACGAGGGCGTCATCGAGGCCCGCACCGTCGCCCCGCTGGCCGGTCCGCCACCCGTGGCTCCCCTGCAGATCATCGGTCCCACGCTCTCCAACGCGCTCATGGGCCTGCTCGACCAGGAGGACGGACGGCAGCTCATCCGCCTGCGCATGCTGCCGGCTGACGACGACGCGCAGCTCTGGCGCCGGCCCCTGCTCATCCTGGTGGCGGCGCGCTGGGACCCCGTGCGCGCCAGCTCGATGACCACGAACCAGCTGGCCGGCGAGCTCATGCGCGCCTTCCGCAACGCCATCGACGCCGCAGGTGCCCCGGGCCGCCAGGGGTAGGGCACGGGCCGACTCGACGGTCCACTGCTACACTCGGCGCGCCGTTGGCGGCCCACGGACGCCGCCTCACTCCCGACGCACCACGAGGCCGCCTGTCCATGTTCGAGGACCTGTTCGGAGAGGTTGACGCGACCGTCTCCGGTTTCATCGAGAGCGATGCCTTCCAGATCGGCATCCGTGTCCTCGTGGCCTACATCGTGCTCATCTGGCTGGCGAGCGCCTACTGGGCTTACCGCGACATGCGGCTGCGCTCTGCGAGTGCCTTCACGCCGTATCTCGCCGCGGCGGCGATCATCATCTTCACGCCCATCTTCTTCCTCTTCGGGCTGCTCATCTACCGCATCGTGCGGCCCAAGGAGACCATCGGCGAGGTCAATGAGCGCATGCTCGCCGAGGAGGCCATGCTGGCCGAGGTGGCCTCGCACGCGCACTGCGCTAACTGCTCAAGGCCGGTCCACGAGGAATGGATCATCTGCCCGACCTGCCGCAACCGGCTGCGCCGTGTCTGCCCCAACTGCGAGCGCCTCATCGAGCTGGACTGGACGCTCTGCGCCTGGTGCGGCAAGGACTTCGAGCGGGCCGAGGCACCCGGTCTGGCGGCCTACATGCCGTCCGCGCGGCCCGCGCCGCGTCCGCCGCAGCAGGCCCCGGTGCGCATCCCGCCTCCGCCTCCGCCTCTGACGCGCGGCGCGCCAGTGCCGAGCCAGCCCTCGCCCGCAGGTCCGACCGGGCTGCAGTCGCCACCTCCTGCGGCAGCGCCGGCGCCCGCTCCGCGCAGCTCGAGTGCCACGGGCGGCTCGACGGCCAGCAGCTCCAGCCCGCCCGCGGCGGGCACCCAGCCGCTCACCGGGATCTAGGCAGCGCCCGGCCACACCTTGAGCGGCCCGCGCCCGGACAGCGTGCTGTCGGGACCTGAACGCGAGCCGGGCGCGCCCGCCGGGGCAGACCAGCCACTGCCGGACGACGAGACGGCGAAAGCCAGGCTGCCAGCGTCCCCCGGCCCACCTGGCGGCGGCATCTTCACGCTGGAGGGGCGTCGGGCGCCCGGTCTCTACCTCGTGGCCTGGATCATGTCGGTCACCGGCCTGGTGCTGCTCCTGCTCATCGGACCCATGGCCAGCGCAGAGGGAGCGCGCCTGCTGCTCGTGACCGTCGGTGCCGTCCTTCTGACGCTCGGCCTTGCCACGGCCTGTGGCTACCAGGTGCTGGAGCGCCGCGAGAGACCGGCGGAACGGTACCGCGGTCCATCGCCGCTCCTCGTGTTCCTCACCTACCTGATGGCCTTCGTGATCATCGGGACGGTCGTCTTCCTCAGCGGCATGCTCGACCCGGAGGAACCCTACGGCTTCTTCGCTGTCGGGACCCTGCAGGCCATCGGTTACGGTGTCCTGGTCTGGCTCTTCGTGATCAGGACGGAGGCCCTCTCCTGGCCGCAGATGGGCTGGCCGACCTGGCAGGGCCGTGGCCTGCACCTGACCCTGCGAGCCATCGGCGAGGCGGTCGCGGTCATGCTGCCGGCGACCTTCGCCCTGGCGTTCGTGGGCGGCATCCTGGCACTCATCCTCGACGTCAAGGCGCCCAGCGTGATCCCCGAACCGGAGAGCTCGGCTGAGGCACTCGCCATCGCGACCGCCGCAGCCCTCATCATCCCCTTCGGCGAGGAGCTCTTCTTCCGCGGATTTGCCCTGACGGCCTGGCTGCGTGACCTCGGGCCGCGCAGCGCCCTCGTTCGCAGCGCGCTCTTCTTCGCGCTCATCCACATCGCCAACATCAGCACCGCATCGTTCGGCGAGGGCGCGGCCCAGGCCCTGCTCCAGACGGTGGTCCTGCTGCCGGTCGGTTTCGTGCTGGGCTGGCTCTTCCTGCGCCGCGGCATGGCCGCCGCGATCGCCGGGCACGTCACCTACAACTCACTGCTGCTGTTCCTGTCGCTCCTGGCCTCGACGCTGCCGCAGTCGACCTAGCTGCGGGACATCCACGCTCCCGCCGGGCGCCCGCAAGCGACGGGCAACCCGTCGCGAAGCAGCCATGAAGTGCCCCTCGCTAGGCTGCGCTGTGCCTTCGGGATCGGACGGCGGAGGAATCGGCGGGCTTCGTCGTTCGGACCCGGAGGCGCCAAGCATGGATCGCCAGGAGCATGATGACGAGCGTCACAGGCATACCAAGCAGGTCCGCCCGGAACCTCCCGGCTGCTGAGCGGCCCCGTGAACGCCTCGCCGCTCGCGGCCCCGCGGGGCTGTCATCGGCTGAACTCATCAGCCTGCTCTGGTCCCCGGGCTCCCGACATTCCTCGGCCGCCGTGCTCGCAGAGGAGGCGCTCGTCCACTGTGACGGACTGGCGGGGCTGGCGACCTCCCTGCCCCAGGAGCTGGAACGGGTCCCCGGCGTGGGCCCTGCTCGGGCGGCACAGCTCACTGCGGCGTTCGAGCTGGGGCGTCGAGCGGTCGCGGACTGGCCCGCCGGACGATGGGTCATCCGGGGTCCGGCGGACCTGGCCTCGCGGCTCATGGCGGACCTCGGACACCTGCCCAGCGAGGAGCTGCGGGTCGTGCTCATGGACACGCGCAACGGCGTCCTCGGCATGCGCTCCGTCTACCGTGGCAACGTCTCCGCCGCGCTGGTGCGCATCGGAGAGCTCTTCCGGGATGCGGTCAGGCTGCACGCGGCGCGCCTCATCCTCGTCCACAACCACCCCTCGGGTGACCCCACGCCCAGCCCGGATGACCTGCACGTGACGGCTGAGGCCGTGGCTGCCGGCCGGCTGCTGGACATCGCCGTGGTCGACCATCTCGTCATCGGTCACGGCTCCTTCGTGAGCCTGCGAGACCGGGGGGTCGCCTTCGAGCGCGCCTGAGCTCGGCGCTCGGTCCGGCGTGACCCGGCGTGCGCCAAGAGGGCCACGACCAGAGCCATGGCAGGCCATCCGACTCGGTGAAATCGGGACGCCGGGCCGGTGCCTGTCAGAACGGTCTGGCTGGAGACTGGCGCTACGATGCGCACAGCAGGGTCGCGGTGCGCCCGGCGCAGGCCCTGCGGTCGCGCTTGCGCACCAGCATGACTCGCACGTCCCGGTCCAAGGAGGTATCCCCAGTGGCCATCGACTCCCCCACCCAGACGAGCATCCTGCCCGTCCTCTCCCACTGGATCGACGGCGGCCCGGTGGAGGTCCTGCCCGAGCAGGCAGGACCCATCTACGACCCCGCCACCGGCCAGGTCATCGCCCGCGTGCCCCGCGGCGGATCGAGCGAGGTGGATGCCGCCGTGGCCGCCGCCAAGGCTGCCTACCCGGCCTGGCGGGATATGCCGCTCATCGCCCGCAGCAACATCTTCTTCGCCTATCGCGCACTGGTCTACGAGCACCGCGAGGAGCTCGCAGCGCTCATCACGCGCGACCACGGCAAGACCTTCCCCGATGCCCTCGCGGAGGTCATGCGCGGTCTCGAGACGGTCGATTTCGCGTGCGGCCTGCCGGTCCACCTGGCTGGCATGAACACGCCCAACGTCTCCTCCAAGGTGGACGCCTTCACGCTGCGCCAGCCGCTGGGGGTCACGTCGGCCATCACGCCCTTCAACTTCCCGGTCATGGTGCCCATGTGGATCTATCCGGTCGCCATGGCCTGCGGCAACACGATGGTCTGGAAGCCCTCCTCCCATACGCCGGGCGCCTCGCAGCTGCAGGCCGAGCTGTGGAAGGAAGCCGGGCTGCCGAACGGCGTCTTCAACGTCGTCTACGGCGGCCGCGAGGCCGTGACGGCCATCGTCGAGCACCCTGACGTCAAGGCCATCCAGTTCGTGGGCTCCACGCCGGTCGGTCGCTACGTGTACGAAGAGGGCACCAGGCGCGGCAAGCGCGTGGGCTCCTATGTGAGCGCCAAGAACGCCATGGTCGTCCTCCCGGACGCGGACATGGAGATGGTCGCGGACTCCGCCGTGGCGGCAGGCTACGGCTCCGCGGGTGAGCGCTGCATGGCCCAGACGCTGGTCATCGCCGTGGGTGACGCCGCGGACGCGTTGCGCCCGTTGCTGCTCGATCGTATCGGCAAGCTCAAGGTCGGCCCGGGCATGGACGAGGGCAGCGACATGGGCCCCATCTACTCCGCCGAGCACCGCGAGTCGGTCATCCGCTGGATCGACACCGGTGAGGCCGAGGGCGCAGAGCTCGTCGTCGACGGGCGCGACTTCCAGCATCCCGACTACCCCGACGGCTTCTACCTGGGCGTGAGCCTCTTCGACCAGGTGACCCCGGACATGCAGGTCTACCAGGAGGAGATCTTCGGCCCGGTCCTGGGCATCGTCCACGCCCGCACCTTTGACGAGGCGCTGGGCATGGTCAACGCCCACAAGTACGCCAACGGCACGGCGATCTTCACGACCAGCGGTGGTGCCGCGCGCCGCTTCAAGCTGGAAGTCGAGGTGCCCATGGTCGGCGTCAACGTGCCCATCCCGGTGCCCGCCGGCTTCCTCTCCTTCGCCGGCGCCAGGGAATCAGCGATCGGCGACCTGGCCATGCGCGGTGAGGACGGCATCCGCTTCTTCACGCAGCAGAAGATGGTCACCGAGCGCTGGCCGGAGCCGGGCAAGCAGGGTCCGCTCAGCCTGGTCTTCCCCGGCAACTAGCCGTCATCACGTCGAGCACCGGGTTCGCCCGACAGGGTCGGACCCCTCCAGCCAAGCCCGAGCGGCAGGCTACCGCTCGGGCTTCGTCGTTCCCCGATCGGTCGCCGGGCCAGATGTACGGTGGCCTTCCTGCCGGCCGCGCGCGTGGCCACGGCTATACTTCCGGGTCTGGAGTCGACCGTCGAGGAGGACGGTCGAGAAGGGTCGCCGTGGCCCGCCCCGGCGCACCAGGCCGTCCTTGTCGTGAGGACGCCCCCGTGCCGTCGGTGCCGCAATGTCCGTGGTCGCTGCCCGGCCACCCATGGAGGACGCCTCTCGGACCATGATCGACGCATTCTTCGGCGCGTTCTCCCGCGATATCGGGATGGATCTGGGCACGGCCAACACCCTGGTCCACGTGCGCGGCCGCGGCATCGTCATCAGCGAGCCCAGCATCGTCGCGGTGGACACGAAGACCCGCAAGATCATCGAGATCGGCGCAGCCGCCAAGCGGATGCTGGGCCGCACCCCGGCCAACATCACCCCGGTGCGTCCGCTGCGCGACGGCGTCATCAGCGACTTCGACATCACCGAGCAGATGATCAAGTACTTCGTGCAGCGCGTGCACGACCGCGTCGGGCTGGTGCCGCGTCCCCGCATGCTGCTGGGCATCCCGTCCGGCGTCACGGAGGTGGAACGCCGCGCCGTCCGCGACGCGGCCCTCAACGCAGGCGCGCGCTGGGCCCGGCTCATCGAGGAGCCCATGGCCGCCGCCATCGGTGCCGGGCTGCCCATCAGCGAGCCCAGCGGCAATCTCATCGTGGACATCGGCGGTGGGACCACGGAGGTGGCCGTCATCAGCCTGGGCGGCATCGTCGTCAGCCGCAGCGTCCGCGTCGGCGGCGACGAGCTGGACCAGGACGTCATCGCCTACGCCAGGCGCGAATACAACCTGCTCATCGGCGAGCGCACCGCTGAGGACATCAAGATCGCCATCGGCTCGGCCCATCCCGGGGCCTACGACACACAGCACGTCAGCATGCGTGGGCGTGACCTGCTGACCGGCCTGCCCCGATTCGTGGAGATCACGGCCGAGCAGGTGCGCGAGGCCATCGACGCGTCGCTGGCGCAGATCATCAGCACCATCAAGGACACCATCGAGGAGACGCCCCCCGAGCTGGTGGCGGACATCGTGGACCAGGGCATCGTGCTGGCCGGCGGCGGCGCACTGCTGCAGGGCCTCGACCGACGGATCGCGGAGGCGACGCAGATGCCCGTGCACGTGGCGGACGACCCGCTGACCTGCGTCGTGCGCGGCACCGGCATCGTGCTCGAATCCATCGACGACCCCTACATGGAACGCGCCCTGGTCGCCGAGACCTATTCGAGGCCGCTGCGGTGAGGCCGTCGGGCACGGGGCGATGAGGCTGCCACGGTCCACCGCGATGAGGCCGCCGTGCTGAGCGACCGTGGCTCCAGGCGCCGCATGATCGTCTTCGTCATCCTGGTGGGCCTCTGCCTGGCCATGATCGTGGTCAGTGGCTCGGCACCGGTGCAGGAGCTCCGTCGCGGCGTCCTGTACGCGGTCACGCCGGTCCAGGAGACGCTTTCCGACGGCACGCGCGCGGTCACTGACGTCCTGGGTGCCTTCGGCGAGATCGAGGGCCTGCGGCGCGAGAACCTGGCTCTGCAGTCCACGGTCCAGCGGCTCGAAGAGCAGCTCGGCACGCTTGACGCCGTGATCGCGGACAACCAGCGCCTGTCCCGGCTCCTGGACATCCGCGACCGCCTGGAGTTCGAGACGGTGGCGGCCGGCGTCACCAACCGGCAGGCGACGCAGTTCGAGCGCGTCATCACCATCGACCGAGGCACCGACGCGGGCATCAGCAAGGGCGCGCCCGTCCTCTCCGACGGCGGTGCCCTGGCGGGCAAGGTCACCGAGGTGGGCAACGGCTGGGCGGCCGTCATGCTCATCAGCGACACGCGCTCGCTGGTCACCGGGCTGGACAGTCGCACCCGTGCCACCGGCGAGGTGACTGGACGTCTCTCCGCCCCGCTGGCGATGGCCAACATCCCGGTCACCGACAAGATCTCCGTCAACGACCGCGTCGTCACGGCAGGCATCGACCTGGGCAAGCGCTACCGCTCCTTCTTCCCCAAGAACATCCCCATCGGCCGAGTCGTGGACGTGCAGCAGGAACCCGGATCCATCGTGCAGACCGCGCTCGTACAGCCGGCTGCTGACCTCGACAAGATCGAGGATGTCCTGGTCATCATCGACTTCCGGGCCGTGGGGCGGACGGACGCTGGGGATGCGGAGGTCCTCGAACCTGGGGCCAGCGATGACGCCGCAGGCGGCGACGTGCCGTGAGCGCCCTCCTGGTCGACCCGGCCCGGCCGAGGGTGTTGACACGAGTCACCATTCGCTTGGGGCGGCTGGCATTGGGACCATCCGGGGCTCGCGGTCAGGACCATCTCGCGATGGCCGGTACCAGTGCCGGCTCCCACCCTTGTGTGGCCATGCGCGACCACGAGCTCCCGGGGCGGCCGCCGACGCGCGGACGTGCTGCCGTCACGCGCCGCGAGCTCATCCGCGTCGCGGTCCTCCTGCTGTCCCTCGTCGCCATGCTGCTGACCAGCTCTGCCCTGAACCTGGTCGCCAGCACGCGCGCCCAGAGCCCCAAGCGAGCCGTCATCGTCTCCGGGCCGGTGCACTCGCTGACGGACCACTACCTGGCCTATGCGCGGGCCATGGCCAACGCGGCGGAGGCGCAGGGCATGGAGGTGACGAGGATCTTCCACCCGGATGCCACGCCCGAGCGCGTCAAGAACCACGCCAACGGCGCCGATCTCTTCATCTACGTCGGGCACGGCAATGGCTGGCCCAGTGCCTACGGCTCGTTGGATGAAAGCACCAAGAACGGCCTGGGCCTTGACGCCAGCGATCCCGCGCAGCGCAGCCCCTCCACGGTCGTCTACAAGGGCGCGGACTGGCTGCGCGAGAACGTCGAGTTCGCACCCAATGCCGTCGTCATCCTCTCGCACCTCTCGTACGCCTCCGGCAACGCCTCCTCGGGCATGCCCATCCCCAGTCGCGAGGTGGCAGTGGAGCGTGTCGACAACTTCGCCAACGGCTTCCTGGCCAGTGGGGCGCGGGTCGTCTGGGCGCTCGGCTGGCAGCCGGGTGCCGACGTCATCAACGCGCTCTGGGGCGAGGACGCCACCATGGATGCGGTCTTCATGACCCGCTACCGGGAGGAAGTCGACCCCATCAGCGGTTGGGTCGGCACCGACCCCGGCTACTACGACTCGGTGCGCACGCCGGGCGCGAGGGTCCACATCGACCCGCACCCGACCGACGGATACCTGCGGGGCATCACGGGTGACCTTGACTTCACGACCACCGAGTGGCGCAACGCCGGCGCTCCGGCGCCGGACACGGAACCCCCGGTCATCAGCGAGGTCAGCATCAGCCAGGCCGCCGCGACCCTGGCCGCCGAGGATGGCTTCGTTGCCGATCTTCACCCCCAACGGCGACGGCATCAGCGACACCGTCAAGGTCACGCACATGCTCTCGGAGAACGCCTTCCTCGACATCCGCGTCGTCAAGGACGACATCGTCGTCCGCGAGATGTCGATCTGGTCGATGCGCGGCCGGGGCAGCACGACCTGGGACGGCCGCCGCGACGACGGCGAGTACATCGGTGAGGGGCGCTTCCGGATCGAGATCACGCCCACCGACCGGGCCGGCAACGTCGGTCAGCCGGCTGTCGCCAAGGCCCTTGCGCTCACAGCCCTGACGTCACCCGCGTTCAAGCCCGGGTCCTTCTATCCCTCGGACGGCGATGCCCTGGCTGCCACCAGCATCCTGGGCGCGCGCCTGCTCCGGCCCGCCACCCTGAGCTGGCTCATCAGGGATGCCTCCGGTGCCGTCGTTCGTCACGGCGGCGAGGGCGTCGCGGCTCAGCGAGGCCCGGTGCGCTTCGAGTGGGACGGCCGGGATGACGCTGGACAGTTCGTGCCGGAGGGCACGTACCTGGGACGCATCCGCGTGACGAGGCCGGCCGGCAGCTACGGACACGAGGTGCCCGTGCGCATCATGCCCTTCGACCTCACGCCCACGACGTGGAAGCCGCGGCGCGGCGACGAGGTCCGCCTGTGGTTCACCTCGGCCGAGCCCATGAAGGGCAGGCCGATCGTCAGTGCCAGGCTGCCCGGCATCCCCATCGCTGAGCTGCGCGTCACAAAGGTGAACCCCACGACCTTCAAGGCCCTGCTACGGACGAAGGGCGCCGAGCGCCCCGGCAAGGTCACCGTCAAGGTCGTGGGCACGGACACCGGCGATGGGACCCAGACGCAGGCCTGGGGGCTCAAGCTGTCCTGAACCATGCCGTCTCAGGGCCTCTGCGGCCCGCGCCGATAGACTTGTGCTGATGAGCGTTCCCGCCGATCAGACCCTCTTCGTCGACGCCTGGATCGTCCTGCCCACCTACAACGAGTCCCAGAACCTGCCCGGTATCAGCGAGGCCATCCTCCACGCCCTGCCTGGCGCCCACCTCCTGGTGGTGGATGACGCGTCGCCCGATGGCACCGGCGAGCTGGCCGACGGGCTGGCGGCCCAGGATCCGCGCATCGCGGTGCTGCACCGGGCCGGCAAGGAGGGACTGGGCAGGGCCTACCTGGACGGCTTCGCCGACGTGCTTGCCCGCGGCGCTGTCCGTGTCGTCCAGATGGATGCCGACTGGTCGCACTCGCCTGACTACCTGCCCGCCTTCATGGCCGCACTGGACGGCGGCGCCGACCTCGTCATCGGATCGCGCTATACGCGCGGCGGCGGTGTGCGCGACTGGGGCCTGCTGCGGCGCATCGTGTCGCGGGGCGGCTCCATCTTCGCGCGGGTCGTCCTGCGCCTTGCGCCCCATGACCTCACGGGCGGCTTCAAGGCCTGGCGTCGAACGGCCCTGGAGTCCGTCGACTGGGGACGCGTGCACGCCGGCGGCTATGTCTTCCAGATCGAGACCACCTACCTCGCCTCGCGTGCCGGCGCCCGCATCGTGGAAGTGCCCATCGTCTTCAAGGACCGCGAGGTGGGCAGCAGCAAGATGTCCAAGTCCATCATCGTCGAGGCTCTCGTGGTCGTCCTGCAGTTGCGCTGGGATGAGCTGCGCGGGCGTGGTCCGCGGTCCGCGGCATGAGTGCCGTACCGGTCCCTGGTGCGAGCGCCGCCCCGGCAAACGGCCGCCTCAGCGTCACCATCGTGGCCGCCAACCCGTTCGAGTTCGATTCGCGCTTCCTTCGCTCGGCGACGTCGCTGGCGGAGGACGGCCACCGCCTGCGCATCCTGGGCTGGTCGGCTCTCGGTCTGCCCGCCGAGGAGGAACTGGCACCCGGCGTGCGGCTCACCCGCCTGGACATCGACCGGCGCATCAGCAGCGCCCTGAAGCCGCTGCCCTGGCCGCTGCGACGCCTCGCCAGCCGCCTCGTCGGTCTCGATCCCGAGGCGCGGGTCCTGCCGGCCGACGCCCCGAGGGGTCTCGATCGACTGCGCCACCCTCTGCGTCGCACGCTGGAGGTCGTCGCCAACGCACGGCGCGCTGGTCCCTGGGCTGAGGCCGTCGTGGCGACCGCACCGGAGACGGACGTCTTCCACGCCCAGTCGCTCATCGTGCTGCCCGTCGTGCGCAGGGCGGCTCAGCGCCTCGGAGGCCGCTTCGTCTACGACGTGGCCGACTACCACACCGAGGCCGCCCGACTGGCGCGCATGCCCTGGCTCGTGCGCGAGGTCGTGCGGCGGCGGGAGCGCGACTGGGCACGGGATGCCTCGGGCTTCCTGGCCGTCAGCGACCCTGTCGCGGACCTGGTGGTGCGCCGCTGGGGCGTGCCGCGGCCCACGGTCCTCTGGAACTGCCCGCCCGCATGGCGACCGGACCACCCCGAGCCGGTCCCGTCGGACCGTATCCGCGCCGCCACCGGCATCGAGCCCGAGCGGCCCGTCGTCCTCTACCAGGGCGGCTTCTCCGTCGACCGGGGCGTGGAGGAGCTCATCGCAGCGGCCACCTCGCCACGCCTCATGGAGCTGGGCGCGGCCGTCGTCTTCATGGGCTATGGACGGCTGGAGACGCACATCGCGGACGCCGTGGCCGCTCACCCGGGTCGTGTCTACCTGCTGCCCGCCGTGCGTCCGGACGACCTCATGCCCTGGACTGCCAGCGCCGACGTCTGCTTCGTGGGTCAGCCACCGCGCACCCTGAACCAGAAGATGAACCTGCCCAACAAGCTCTTCGAGTCGATCATGGCCGGCGTCCCGGTGGTCGTGAGCGAAGGCAACGAGCAGTGTCGGCTGACCGCGGCCGAGGCCATCGGGGTATGCGTGGACATCGACGACGCGGTCGCCGTCGCGGCCGCCTGTGCCAGCCTGCTGTCAGCGCCTCTCCCGGAGCGACGTGCCCTGCGCGCCCACTGCCGGTCGGTGGCGCTGGCGCGCTACACCTGGGACCACACCGCCGTGGGTCTCGTGGAGCTCTACCGCAAGCTGGCCCGGGAAGGCCGAACGGCGGCGACCGCGGTCCCGGGAGCGAGCTGCCTGATGCGCGCCGTCACTCGAGCGCTCACGGCTGTCCTGCTGGTGGCCACGGTGGCCGCCCTCGGGCGTGGTGCCCGCGGCCTTCGCCGGTGACAGTGGCGATCGCACCCTCGTCACGTCCGCGCAGCTGGCCGACCGCCCCTTCAGGAGCCTGGTGCTGGTGACGGTCGGTGATCGGGTGGTCTGCACGGGCTTCGTCATCGCCCCCACCAAGGTCGTGACCGCCGGTCACTGCGTGGCCCGCGATGCGGCCGGCGGTGACTTCCGCTTCCGCCGCGAGCTGCCGGGTGGCGTGCGGCTCGATCGGGCGTACAGCCAGATCGCGGGTGGCTCGCCGTTCGACAGCTGCAGGGTTTCCAGGGTGTGGGCACATCCGCGCTTCATCAAGCGGGACGCGTCAGACACCAGCTACGGAAGCCGCGCCCACGATTACGCCGTGCTGACCACCTCGCCGGACTGCGTCTATCCCGAGAGCGCGGTCATGCGCCTCTGGCCGACCTCGTCGTCCGACGGCCAGCTGCCCACGGGCAGCGCCATCAAGCTGGGTGGCTACCCGGCCGACCCGCGCTTCGCGGACATGAACGGGTTGAACCTGTGGCGCAGCCAGGGCAAGGTGCAGCCGCCGACCGGCGAACCGGCCCTGCTCGATACGACGGGCTTCGTGGCCCAGGGCATGAGCGGCGGACCCGTCTGGCGAACCTTTGACGCCGATTCACCATGCGGTCGCGCGCAGTGCGTGGTGGCCATCCTGACCGAGTGCGCGGTGAACAGCCAGGGCCGCTGCAAGCTCGGCGACAACATCCGCCGCGCCGTGCGCATCACGCCCACCGTCATGGAGTCCCTGGCTCGCCGCTGACAGGATCAGGTGCGCAGGATCTCCTCGGTCACGGCGTCGGCCAGGGCTTCGAAGTCAGGGGCCTGCGGTTGTCGCTTGGCGATGACGAGCTCGTCCGCATCCTTGAGGATCTGCATGCGACCCTCTTCGATGAGCCAGCGGTCGACGGCGCCGAGCTCGCCGGCGAAGGTCGTCCAGGTGGGCACGCCCAGCACGGCCGCCTCACGGTTCATGGTGCCGCCGGCGCTGATGACGGCGTCCGCCAGCCACACCAGCGAAGGCCCGTCCACGGGACGCGCGGGGATGACGACGCCCCTCGCCCCGGCGAAGGAGGCGGCCTGCTGCGGCGTGCGCGGCAGCAGCACGACCTGGGTGACGCCGTCGAGGAGCCGCGCCAGGACGTCGTCGAAGAGGGTGTTCTCCAGGCCGCGGTGATAGAGGCTCATCGTGGCCGGCGGGCGCAGCACCACGATGGGACGCTCGGGGTCCAGGTGGAGCTCATCGAGCACGCCGGCGTCCGGTGTGAAGTCGGCCAGGGCGACCTGCTCCTTGAGGCCTGGATAGGAGCGGTAGCGATGTCGATCGAGGCCCAGCGCGGCCAACGACTCGAAGGGGATGACCTCCGGCAGCATGACCTTGTCGGCCAAGCGGAAGTTGATCCTGTGCATGCCCGCGGCACCCTCGTAGTCGTGCAGCACGGTGCTGTGGAGGCGCATCAGCCGTGCCGCCACGGCCAGGTCGTTGGAACCGTGACTGACGGCCTGGCTCAGTCCGCGCCCGCGTCCGAAGCGCAGCAGTGCCGTCGACCGTCGTAGCAGGCCGAGGCCCTTGCCCCGCAGGGAAGCGCCGCCGTGGCGCCCGATGACGGTGTGGGCGATACCGAAGCGCTCCAGCAGGCCGAGGGTCTGGGCGAAGTCGCGCGCCGTCACGACCGACTCGATGCCGGCCTCGTCGAGCCGCCGCAGGATGGGCCGGAAGAAGAGGACGTGCGGGGAGTTGGTGAGGTCGATCCAGACCCGGCGCGGTCGGGCGGTCATGGCGAGTGGACGGCTGCCTAGAGGACGTCGACGTTCGGCGGCACGCTCCCTGAGGCACCGCCGAGGAGCCGCTGGCGAACGGCGTTGCGGAGGTCCACGACGAGGTCGGCGTGCGCCACGACCAGCGCCAGGTCCAGCGCAGCGTGGGCGGTGGCGATGACGACACAGTCTGCTGCCGCGACGGTCCCCGCGTCCAGCCGCACGGAGGACAGGCCCTCCGCAGGCAGGGTCGCGACATGCGGATCGTGGTAGCTGACGCGCCCGCCCTCCGCGCGCAGCAGCTCCAGCAGCTTGAGCGAGGGGCTCTCGCGCAGGTCGCCTACGTCCGCCTTGTAGGCCATGCCCAAGAGCAGGATGCCCGCGCCGCGCACGGCCTTGCCCTGCGCGTTCAGGGCGCGGGCGATCCGCGCGACCGCGTAGTACGGCATGCTCACGTTGATCCGCCCGGCCAGCTCCACGAACTCACTGTTGAGGTCGAAGGCGCGCGCCCGCCAGGCCAGGTAGAAGGGATCGACCGGGATGCAGTGGCCGCCCAGGCCGGGCCCGGGCCAGAAGGGCATGAAGCCGAAGGGCTTGGTGGCCGACGCCTCGATGGCCTCCCAGACGTCGATGCCCATGCGGTCGGCGAGGATGGCCATCTCGTTCACGAGGGCGATGTTCACGGCACGGAAGGTGTTCTCGATGATCTTGGCCATCTCGGCCGACTCGGGTGACGAGACCGGGTGGACCTTGTCGCAGATGCGCGCGTAGAGCGCCTCCGCCCGTGCCGCGCAGGCTGGCGTGAGGCCGCCCACGATCTTGGGCGTCTCGCGCATGCCCCAGCGCGCGTTGCCCGGGTCGACCCGTTCCGGGCTGAACGCGAGGTAGGCATCCCGGCCGACGGTACGTCCGGCAGCCTCCAGCATGGGGGCCAGGACCTCTCGCGTGGTGCCCGGCCAGGTCGTCGACTCCAGGACCAGGAGGGCGCCCGGGGCGAGGTTGGCGATGGCCGACTCGGCCGCGGCCGTGACGTAGGAGAGGTCCGGCTCGCGGTGTTGGCCCAGGGGGGTCGGTACGCAGACGAGGATCGCCGAACAATCGCGCAGCCGCGTGGCATCGGTGGTCGCGGTGAGGCGGCCGGAGGCCAGCAGCGGCGCCAGGGTCTCCGACGCGACGTCCTCGATGTAGGAGCGGCCGGTGCCGATGGCGGCCACCTTGTCGGTCGAGCTGTCCACTCCGACGACCGTGAAGCCGGCCTCGGCGAAGGCCACCGCAAGGGGCAGCCCGACGTAGCCGAGCCCGATGATGCCGACCGTGCTGCTGACGCCGGCCTGTCCTGTCGCTGCTTCTGTCACCGCGCGCCGACTCTAGCACTCGAGGCGTGGCGGTCGTGGCCTCGGGAGCGTGGCCCGCCCACACGGGCCCCAGGGAGGCGGCTCACCGAGGTGGACCGTGGCATCCTTGCCACCATGCCCGGACTCATCCACGTCGTCGGCGCGCGGCCCAACTTCATCAAGGCGGCGCCGGTCATCGCCGCCCTGCGCGCCGCGGGCGTCCGGCAGCGACTCGTGCATACCGGCCAGCACTACGACCGCGCCATGTCCGACGTCTTCTTCGAGGAGCTGGGCCTGCCCGAGCCTGACCTCAACCTGGGCGTGGGCTCCGGCAGCCACGGTGCACAGACGGCGGCGCTCCTGGTGGCCCTCGAGGAGGCCTTCCTGGCCGAGGCGCCCGAGCGGGTCGTCGTCTACGGCGATGTCAACTCCACGCTGGCGGCCGCGCTCGTGTGCGCCAAGCTGCTCATCCCTGTGGCGCACGTGGAGGCCGGCCTTCGCTCCTTCGACCCGAGCATGCCCGAGGAGGTGAACCGTCGCGTGACGGACCTGCTCAGCGACCCGCTCTTCGTGACGGCGCCGGAAGGGGAGGTCAACCTGGCCGCCGAGGGCATCAGCGGTGAGCGCGTCGTCTTCGTGGGCAACCCCATGATCGACACGCTGCTGGCGCACCTGGATCGCCTCCGGCCGGGACCGGTGATGGCGCGGCTGGGTGTGACCGATCCCTACGGCGTCGCCACGCTGCATCGCCCGGCCAACGTGGACTCTCCGGCCGCGGCGGCCGCCCTCGTCGGCGCGCTGCGCGAGGCCACTCGGCGCCTGCCCATCGTCCTGCCCCTCCATCCTCGGGGCCGGGCCACGCTCGCCGCGGCCGGCCTGGACGAGGTCCCCGACCTGCGTGTCACCGACCCGCTCGGCTACGTCGACTTCCTCTCGCTCGTCCGCGGCGCGGCCGCCGTCATCACGGATTCGGGCGGCATCCAGGAAGAGACCACGGTGCTGGACGTGCCCTGCCTGACGCTCCGCCCGAACACGGAGCGACCCGTCACGCTCACGGCCGGAACCAACCGGCTGGTCACGCCGGAGGACCTGGGGCTCGCCCTGGACGCGGCCCTGGCCGGTGCACAGAAGCGGCCCGGCGACGGGCCGCCGGGCTGGGACGGGCACGCCGGCGAGCGCATCGCGGCCGTGCTCATCGATCGGGGTGCCTGATGACGACCAGCGCGCCGCCGGACGCTCCTGGGGCCGCCCGACCAGATCCCGCGGCCGCCCTTGCAGGCTCCGGGGCCACCCGCCGGCTGCGGGCCATCCTCCTGCCCTCCTACACCTGGAACCCCTACCAGCGCCTGCTGACGGCAGCGCTCCGGGAACAGGGCGTGGAAGCGGACGCCATCAGCGAATGGCCGGAGCGGTCGCCGCTGGTGGGCGCCTGGCAGGCGCACGGGAAGCCGGACGTCGTGCATCTCCATTGGATCCACGACTTCCTGGGCGGCAGCAAGGGCCGGCCATCGCGCCGCAACGTCCTCTGGTTCGACTGGCAGCTGCGCCTGCTGAAGGCGCGCGGCGCGCGCATCGTCTGGACCGTCCACAACCTGAAGGGCCATGAGGCTGGCGACGACCCCCGTGAGGCCGATGCCCACCGCGCTCTCATCGAGCGGGCCGACGCGGTCATCCTCCACTGCCACCGCGCCAGGGAGGCGCTCATCGCGCTGTATCGACCCAGCGGGGCAGCCCAGGCACGCATGCACGTCCTGCCCCACGGAAGCTACGTGCGCCAGTACGACGTGGACGCCGATGCGGCCCTGGCCCGCCAGGCGCTTGGTCTTGGACAGGCCGGCACGGTCTTCGCCTTCGTGGGTGCCATCCGCGGCTACAAGGGCGTCGGTGAGCTCCTGGAGGCGTTCGCCACCTCGGGTGACCTGGGGCAGGACGCCCGCCTTCTCATCTGCGGCAAGCCGCTGCCGGCCAGGATCGGCCGCGAGCTGGAGGAGCGTGCTGCGGCCGACCCGCGGATCGTCCTGCGGCTGGAGCGCATCCCGGAGGAGGACCTCTCTCGGGTGCTGCGCGCGGCCGACGTGGTGGTGCTGCCCTTCCGGGACATCCTCACCTCAGGCAGTGCCATCCTGGCCCTCAGCCACGGGCGCCCCGTGGTCGTGCCTGCGCTGGGCTGCCTCCCGGAGACGCTGCCCGCGGACGCAGCCATCCTGTACGACCCGGACGACCCCGATGCCCTGGCCGGTGCCCTGCGTCGGGCCGCCGGCGCTGACCTCGCGGCCATGGGGATCCGGGCGCGAGCCTGGGCAGACGGCCTCGACTGGGGACCCATCGCGGCCGAGACGGCGCGACTCTACCGGGGCGATTGATCGGTGAGCAGCGAGGCGCCAGGGCCCGGGCCGGTGCAGGGGCGGGAGCCGCTCGCCGTCGAGTCCTGCGCGGGCGCCACCGTGATGCCCGCCACGCCCTACGCGCACCCTCGCCGGCAGACGGCCTTCCGGATGGGTGTCTTCGACGACCGCGGCCGGATCGTGCGCGGGAGCCTGCTGCAGCGCAGCTACGGACAGATCGGTTTCGCAGCCGACCTCCCATCGTCCCCTCGCTCGGATCAGCGCTCGGTCGTGTTCGCCGGCCACCTCTCGCATCACTTCGGCCACTTCATCCTGGAGAGCCTTTCCCGGCTGTGGTACGCCAGAGAGCACCCAGAGTCGCCAGTCGTCTGGGCCTGCCGACCGGAGCCCATCCCGCCCGCCTGGCATGACTGGCAGCGCCAGATCCTGGACGTGCTGGGCATCCGCAACGAGGTGCTGCTGCTGACGGAGCCCACGCGCTTCCGATCCGTCGACGTCCCCCAGCCGGGCTACCGCGTCAAGGACTTCTTCGCGCGCCAGCACGCCGACTTCCTGGCGGCCTATCCAGCTCGAGCGCGCGACCCCGACCTGCGCGTCTGGCTGTCGCGGTCCGGCACGGCCTCCGAGTACCACAGTCTCCATGCCGGCCGGCTCGAACAGCAGCTGGCAGAGCACGGCTGGACGATCGTCCAGCCGGAGACGCTGTCCATCCGCGAGCAGCTCGAGCTCTTGGCGACCGCTCGACGTGTGGCCGGCGAGCAGGGTTCTGCGTTCCACCTGGTGGTGCTCCTGGGCGACGTCCGCGGCCTGGAGGTGGACGTCATCTGCCGTGACCCCAGCCGGCCAGTCGAGGAGCAGAACCAGAACTACAGGCTCATCGCCGAGATGCGGGGCCTGCGCCAGCGGCTGCACGTGATCCCGGAAGAGCGCGTCCTGGCCACGCAGGGCGGCAAGGTCCGCAAGACCGCCACGACGCTGGCCGGGCACCTGGAGGCCCTGGGCATCCCGCGTGTGGACACGACGTTGGCATGACGTGTCCGGGGGCACCGCCACGGCCGACGCTTCGGCGACGCGAAAGCCCGGCGACCCGACGGTCGCTTGGCACTCCCCATGTGACACCCGGGAGGCGGCGACCCGCGCCACCCGACGTCACGACCGTGTCGGTGCCCCATCCGCGGGTGTCGTAGCAGCCACCGCGGGCTCGGCCATCTGATCGGCCGTCCCCTCCGCCGTCAAGGTGGCTTCTGCCCTCGGCAGCTTGGTGTCCGCCGACCTCCGCCGCGCGTCGACCGTGGCCTTCACCTCCTCGAGCTCCGCCCGGTCCTCCTCATCGAGCTCGGCCTCGGCGAGCACGACGGCTCCGTCGGCGATCGATCCGAGCGTGCCCGCCTTGCGGGCCTTGCGGATGTCCACGAGATCGGCCTTGCCGTGCTTGATGAGCTGCTTGGCCTTGCGCTTCTGCTTCATGCGCCGCTCGGCGTCGTCCTCGTGCCTGTCGGCGATCTCCTCGGGGTCCCCCTCTGCCACGATCTGGCCCTTGTCGAGGAGGATGGCCCGCGTACAGAAGGCCGTGATCCAGCTCATGTCGTGGGTGACCATGACCACGGCCTTGGCCGTCTGGAGCACCTCTGTGATGCGGCGGCGGCTCTTCTCCTTGAACGTGTTGTCGCCGGTCTGGAGGACCTCATCGAGGAGCAGGATGTCCGGGTCGACGGCCGTGGCGATGGAGAAGCCGACCCGGGCGCGCATGCCCGAGGAGTAGGTCTTCATGGGCGCGTCGATGAAGGCCCCGATGTTGGCGAAGGAGATGATCCCCGGGGTGATCTCCTCCATGAGCCGGTGGTCGATGCCCATGAGCGCTCCCGCCAGGGCGATGTTCTCGCGGCCCGAGAGCTCCTCGTCCAGGCCGGCCTGCAGGCTCAGCAGGGTGGAGACGTGACCGTGCGCCTCGACGATCCCCTCGGACGGCTGGACGATGCCGGCCAGGGCCAGCAGCAGCGTGGACTTGCCCGAGCCGTTGGGCCCGATGACGCCGACTGCCTCGCCTCGGCTCACCGTCAGGTTGATGCCTCGCAGCGCCCAGAAGTGGCCCTTGCGGCGGTGCCGCGGGTCGAGCATATGGGCGAACGACGTCTGCAGCTTGGCCTTCTTGGTGAGATTGAGGTTGTAGCGGATCCCGAGGTTGGTGGCCCGCAGCGCCATCTCGCCGGTCGGCACCGGGATGCGCAGGCCGAAGGTCCCCGGCTCAGGGGCCTCGTCGGTGAAGTCGTCCTCGGACACCTCGAGCTGGGCCAGGGCCGCGTCGTCCAGGCGGCTGTCGAGGCGGCTGTCCACGCGCTCCTCGTCCTGCGGGCGCTGCGGATCGCTCACAGCAGCTTCGCGAAGGCTGGCTCCATGCGCTTGAAGACGATGGTGCCGATGAAGATGAATACCAGGCCGGTCACGAAGATGAGGGCCAGCAGCATGAAGTCGGGATGCGAGGCGGGCTTCCAGAACAGCTCCTTGCCGCCGTCGGGCTGGGTGGTGGCGCCGATCGTGCCGTAGATGACCTTGCGGTACGACTCCAACAGGATGGCCATGGGGTTGAAGCGGAGGGTGTTGAAGAGCGTGCCGATGGGCAGGCCCAGGGTCTGATCGGCGGACGCCATCGATTCCTCGAGTGCCTGCCCACGACCGGCCACGGCGTTGAAGGACCACAGGATGGGCGAGATCCAGAAGAGCAGGCGCATGAAATGCCCGATGACGATCCCCACATCCCGGTAGAAGACCGTGACGGCCGAGACCATGAACGAGAAGCCCAGCACGAACGTGAACTGCACGACGGCGATGAGGGGCACCCAGAACACCTGAATCGTCAGATGGGAGGTGTAGGCGACGATCAGGACGATGAAGAGCACGAGCTCCCCGAAGAGGAAGCCCACGACCTGGGAGAGGTTGCTCGTCACCGGCAGGATGATCTTGGGGAACATGATCTGCTTGATGAGCCCCTGCTTGCCCGTGACCGCGGTGGTCGAGCTGGCGATGGTCGACGTGAACCATTTGAAGGGCACCATGGCGCTGAGCAGGAAGAGCGGGAAGTCCGGCGTGGCGCGCTGGAAGATGACGGTCATCACGAGCACGTAGATGAGCATCGTGATGAGGGGGTCGAGCACCCACCAGACGTTGCCCAGCACGGTATTGGCGCCGCGCTTCTTGACGTCGGCGCGCACCATGTAACCGATGAGCCGACGGCGAGACCACACGTCGGTGATGGCATTGCGGATGAGGGCGATCGGGCCGGGCCGATCGGCGCTGCTGCGAAAGGCAGCAGGAGCCTCGTTGACGACTCCCATGAACGGCCTGAATGGTAGCGGACGCGGGCTCTCTGCTCAGGCCGATCCCTGAAGTCGCAGGCCCGTGAGGACGCACCTTGGCCCTGATACAGTCGACCCGGTGATGCGCTCGACCTCCCAGCCGGTGTTCGTGGTCGGTGGACCGCGATCGGGGACGACGCTCCTCTCGGCCATGCTCGCCGCGCACTCGGCCTTCGACTGCGGCCCGGAGACTCATTGCCTGTCGCGCTGGTCGCGCCTCGCCCGCAGCGAGCGGGCGCGCATCCTGGACGCGGCCGACTGGCCCCGGCGCGCCACGGCCTTCGTCACCAGCCTGTCCCTGGGCAAGCAGCCCATCCACCCCATGTTCGGCCTCACGGTGGAGGAGGTGCGCTCCTGGCTGGCGGCCAGACCGCCCTCGATGGCTGCCCTGCTCGAGTCACTGACCGAGCAACGTGCTACCCGCGATGGCGCCCCGCGCTGGGTGGAGAAGACGCCGCGTCACCTGGAGGTCCCGGAGCTCATCGCCGAGACGTGGCCGGGCGCCCGTATCGTTCGTATCGTGCGCGATCCCCGCGACGCCGCGATCTCGCTCACCAGGGTGCCCTTCGGAACGCCGTCGCTGTTGACCAACCTGTCACTGCTGGCGCGCATGAACGAGGCCGCCGCCGAGTTCTACCGCGAGTCACCCCAGGCCATGACCGTGCGCTACGAGGATCTCGTGTCCGAGCCGGAGCAGGAGTTGCGCCGCATCTGCGACCACGTGGGCGAGGCCTACGAGCCGGGCATGCTGGATGACCGCAGCGGTGCCACCGGCGTGGCGGCCGCGCACGAGTGGTGGAAGGGTGACGCCACCGGGCCCATCGACCGCTCACGCTCTGGGCGCTGGGCCGAAGAGATGCCGCCAGTGGTGCAGCACTACGCCGCTCTCAACATGGGCGACCTGCTCGAGGAGCACGGCTACGGCACCGGCGTGACGGCGGCTCGGAAGCTGGCCATCGTGCCCGCCGGCGACGCCCTCAGCTCTCGCTACGACGACGTCCTGCTGCGGCTGTCGGCGGCCGGGGTGGCCGTCCGCCGGCCCGTGCCGTCCAGCATCGAACAGCTGCACCTCCAGGAGCCACTGGTCTTCTTTGGTGTGGTCGGCCAGCTGGACCCGGACCGCGGCCGGCCAGCCAGCCAGCGGGTCGTGGCCATCGCCCGCCTCGGGCTGTTGCTGCTGACGCGGCGACTGCAGGGTCGCCCCGTCGTCTGGGTCCGGCGCCTGAGCCTCGTGCGTCGCCATCCGCGCGACGGCGGCGAGCGGTTCGCGGCGCGCCTGCTCCAGGTGCTGGCGGTCCACCGGGAGGCGGACGACCTGCCGGGCCTCGTCGGCGTGCCCGATCCATGAGCGGCGTGCTCGATCGATGAGCGAGGCGCCCATCTTCGTCGTCGGCGTGGCGCGCTCGGGGACGACACTGCTCTCGGCCATGCTCTCGGCGCACTCCCGGCTCGATTGCGGGCCCGAGTCACGCTTCTTCGCGCGCCTCCGCCACCTCAGCGTCAGCCAGCGCCAGCGTCTCCTCGCGCCGGAGGCGTGGCCGGGCCCCGCGGTGGACTTCATCGCCACGCTGAGCAACCAGGGGCACCCCGTGGTGGAGCTCTTCGGGCTCTCGACAGGCGACGTGCGGGGGTACCTTGCCGAGCGGCCTCCGTCCGTGGCCGCCATGCTCGAGTCGCTGACCGTTCTCCATGCCCGCCGCGCCGGCAAGGTGCGCTGGATCGAGAAGACGCCGCGCCACCTGCTCATGACCGACACGCTCTGGCGCCACTGGCCGGAGGCACGCGTCGTGCGCATCGTGCGCGATCCGCGCGACGTGGCGCTGTCCCTGGCGGGCATGCCCTTCGCCAAGGAGTCGGTGGTCGGCAACCTGGTGCGCGTCGACCAGGACGACCGAGCCTCGCGCCCACGCATCGAGGCCGACCCACGGGCCATGACGCTCCGCTACGAAGACCTCGTCACCGAGCCCGAGCGGGAGCTGCGCCGCATCTGCACGTTCGTGGGCGAGGCCTGGGAGCCCGCCATGCTCGATTCGCGAGGCACGGCCGCCAATGTCGCGGCCGACCACGAGTGGTGGAAGGAATCGGTGGCGGGACCGCTGACCACGACCAGCGTGGGGCGCTGGCAGCGCGAGATGTCGGTCGATGCCCAGCGTTTCGCGGCGCTGCACCTGTGCGCCTTCCTTCGTGAGCACGGCTACGAGGGCGCGCAGGAGCCTCGGTGGGAAGTCGCTGTGATTCCTGTCGCCGACGGTGTGGGCCCCGCCAACGAGCGACTGCTGCTGGAGCTGGCGCGCCGCGGCGCGGTGGTCGCGCGGCCCGCCCCCAAGACACCGTCGGAGCTGCACCGGCAGTCGGCACTCCTCTTCCTCGGCGTCCGCGGTCAGCTCGATCCGTGTCGCGGGCAGGGAGCGGCCAGGCGCGTCATCTCCGTGGCCACGCTCACCGGCGGGTTGCTGGTGCGCCGACTGCGTGGCCGACCGGTCTCCTGGGTCCGCCGGGCCACGCTGCGTCCCCGGCGACCGCGGGACGCGGCGGAGATGCTCGTCGCGCTCCTGCTGCGGGCTCTGGCGCGCCAGGTCCCGCTGGAGGAGTCGTGGGAGAACCTACCGCCCGCCAGCTGACTCCGCATCACCCAGCAGGTCAGCCGCCCAACGTCGCCGCCCCTGGTCGGCACGGCCCGTAGTCCGCATGCCCGCTAGACTCCCCGAGCGCGAGGTCCCGCACGGTGCCCACCGGGATCCTGCTGTGGCGCCCACAGGCGCACCGCACGATGAGCACGCGACGAGCACGTGTCTGCTTGGGCCAGCAACAGTCGTCGGAGGGTAGTGGATGATCGAGTCGAACGGCCAGCCCAGGAGGCTCCTGGTGACCGGCGGTGCCGGGTTCATCGGCTCGACCTTCGTGCGTCGGCGCCTGGCCAGCACGCACGACCGAGTCACGGTCGTGGACAAGCTCACCTACGCCGGGAATCCTGCCAACCTGGCCGGGTTGGCCGAGGATCCCGCCACACGCGACCGCTATCGGTTCGTGCAGGCCGACATCGCTGACGAGCCGCTCATGCGGGAGCTGGCCGCCGAGTGTGACGCCATCGTCAACTTCGCCGCCGAGTCACACGTCGATCGCTCCATCCTGGAACCGGCGGCCTTCCTTCACACCGGCGTCATGGGCGTCTACTCACTGCTCGAGGCCGCGCGCGCCGAGCACGAGCGGCGTTCCGCGGGCGCGGGCACTGGCACCGGCACGGGCGCCGGCTTGAGCGGTGGTGCTGGCGCCGGGCTGTCGGGCGGCTTCCGCTTCCTGCAGGTCTCCACGGACGAGGTCTACGGCCCCGTCCCGGAGGGCCTCAGCGAGGAGGGCGACCCGATGCGCCCGACCAGCCCCTACAGCGCCGCCAAGGCGGCCGGCGAGCATCTCGTTGCCGCCTACCATGAGACGCACGGCCTGGACACCGTCATCACGCGCGGCGCGAACACCTATGGACCCAGCCAGTATCCCGAGAAGCTCATCCCGCTCTTCATCAGCAACGCGCTCGACGATGAGCCGCTCCCGATGTACGGCGACGGCATGCAGCGGCGCGACTGGCTCTTCGTGGCCGACCACGCCGATGGCATCGGGGCCGTCCTGGACCGCGGCGCCAGCGGCGCCGCCTACAACATCCCCGGCGACGGAGTGGAGCGACCCAACCGCGCGGTCACCGAGGCCATCCTGGCGGCGCTCGACAAGCCCTGGTCACTGGTCCGCCGCGTGCCCGACCGGCCGGGCCACGATCGGCGCTACGCGCTCGACGGGTCGCGCCTGCGCGGACTCGGCTGGCAGCCGCGCGTCACGTTCGAGGAGGGCCTCGCTCTCACGATCGCCTGGTACGCGGAGCGCCGTGACTGGTGGGAGCCCATCAAGAGCGGCGAGTGGGCCGACTACTACCGCGCCCAGTACGCCTGGCGCCTGGAGCGGTCGGTCGAGGCCTGAGCCCCCCGCGCCGGGCTCACGCCCAGACGGTGATGGCTTCTGGTCACTAATGCTCGGCGCCGACGCGCTAGACTTCGGCGGCGCGCGCTCGCGACCGTCCAGTCCCTCGTGGCGCCGCAGGGACGCGCGCAAGCCCGGCGCTGGACCCTGCGACCGAGACGTCGTCCGGCCCAGGCGCCGCCATACGATCCGAAGCGCCCCACATCCGCCAACCGGAGACCAGTCACCGCATGACCTCGCCGACGAACCCACCCACGAAGCCCGCCAGCGGCCGCACCTCGCGCACCACCTCCTCCGCCAGTCGTCGCGCCAGCGACCCGGAGGCTCGCTTCACCCGGAATGTCACGATCGCCTTCGTGGCCGTCATCGTGGCCGTGGCCCTCTTCGTCATCTTCGGCCTGGCCTATGGATTCTGGGAATCGAACCTGAGGCCGCTGGCCAGCGTCAACGGCACCCAGATCGGCCGTGGAGAGTGGGAGGACCGGCAGCGCCTGGAGGAGTTCCGAGCGGATCGTGCCGAGACCATCACGCGCGCCGCGCTGCTGGCCGGTGAGATCGACGAGGAGCTCGCCAACAGCCGCCTGACGGCCGCGTCCAACGCCCGCAATGCCGGCGCGGCCGGGGCCATGGAGTCGCTCGTCGACCTGCACTACAAGCAGCAGCTCGCGGAGGAGCAGGGCATCACGCTGTCCGATGACGAGCTCGCCGCCGCCCTCGCCGCCGACGGGACCAGCCCGGAGGCACGTCGCGTCGCGGCCCTCGTGGTCCAGCCGCTCGGGTCGGCCACCGGCCAGTCCACGCCGGAGGACGTCGCCGAGGCGCGCGCCAAGGCTGAGGAGGCACTGGCGGCCCTGAAGGCGGGCACTCCCATCGCGGACCTCGTCGACGAGTACTCGCCGGCCACGGCTGCCCAGGACGGCGACATCGGCTATCGAACCCTGGACGACCTGCGCGGCATCGACCCCGCCTGGGCGGAGGCGCTCTTCGGGCTGGACGAGGGCGGCATCACAGAGGTCACGGACACGGCCGTCGGTCAGCTCATCGGTGTGGTCACGGACATCGTGCCGGAGACGCCCGACCCGGCCTTCCTGGCGGCCGTCAACGAGCAGGTCGGCGAGGGCGTCCATCGCCGCAACGTCGAGATGGAAGCCCTTGGCGCCAAGCTGGAGGACAAGATCAGCGCAGACGCCGTGGCCAAGGAGTACGCGCAGGTCAAGCTGGCTGAGATCCTTGTCGCGGGCGACACGCTCGTGGCGCCGGAGGATGACCAGCCCAGCGTGCGCGCCAGCCACATCCTCTACCGGCCCGAGCCCGCGGACGCCACTGCCTCCCCAGCGCCTGGCGCCTCCCCGGCCCCTGAAGCCTCTGCAGCGCCCAGCGCCTCTACAGTTCCCGGCGCCTCCCCGGCCCCGGCTGGTTCGTCGTCGGCCGTGAGGCCTCCCCAACCGCCGCCGCCTCCCCGGCGCCGACGGCCTCACCTGATCCGGCCGCCTCGCCGACGCCCATCCCGGCTGACGACCCCTCCTGGGACGTGGCCCAGGCTGAGGCTGATGCCGCGGCCGCCGACATGCTGGCCATCGCGGACATCCCTGGGCGCATGGAGGCCTTTGCCGCCCGTGCCCAGGCGGAGAGCGACGACACCGGCAGCGGCGCCAACGGCGGCGACCTCGGGTTCTTCAAGCGCTCGGATATGGTGGCCGAGTTCGCCGACGCCATCTTCGATGCCCAGGACCCCCAGCAGGGCGACATCATCGGGCCCGTCCGAAGTGAGTTCGGCTGGCACGTCATCCTGTTCGACGAGGCCCGCGGCACGCTCGCCGAGCGGCTGGCCGCGGTCCAGCAAGCCCTAGCTGCCGACGGCGCCGACTTCGCGTCCGTGGCACGTGAACTCTCCGATGGCCCGACGGCCCCCGAGGGCGGGGACATCGGCTGGAAGGTCACGGAGGATCTTGACGACGCCGCGCAGGTGGCCCTCGCCGCCATCGACGTGGGCGCGCACACCGAGCCCATCGACGAGCAGCGCGGCTATGCCATCTACGAGAAGCAGGAAGAGGCGACGAGGCCCCTGGACCCCGCCGACGCCACGCTCAAGGCGCAGACCGCCTTCGATGAGTGGTACCAGGAGCAGCGCATCGCAGCCGAGGACGCTGGCGAGATCAGCATCGATGGCTCGGTCTACGACGCGGCGACCACCGCGCAGGGCGGCTGATCGCCGGTCATGGCTGGGCGAGGCGCCTGCGTCTGGTTCACGGGGCTCTCTGGGTCGGGCAAGTCCACGACCGCGGAGTCCCTCGTGCCCCTGCTGCAGGCACGCGGTCGCGCGGTGACGGTGCTCGATGGTGACGTCGCGCGAACGCATCTCTCGAAGGGCCTCGGCTTCTCGCGCGAGGACCGCGACACCAACGTGCGCCGAGTCGGCTACGTGGCCGGAGAGGTCGTCCGCCACGGCGGGCTCGCGGTGGCGGCTCTCGTGAGCCCCTACCGCGAGACACGGGCAGAGGTGCGGGACATGGTCGGCGAGGCCGGCGGCGCATTCGTAGAGGTCTTCGTGGACACCCCGCTGGCCGTCGTGGAGGCGCGTGACGTCAAGGGTTGGTATGCCAAGGCCCGGGCAGGCGAGGTCAAGGAGTTCACGGGCCTCGATGATCCCTACGAGCCGCCGCTGGCCGCTGAGTTGACGCTGCAGACGATCGGCACGACCCCGAAGGCCAATGCGCAGCTCGTCATCGACTACCTCGAGGAGCACGGCCTCCTGGACCGCGGCTAGTCGCCCGGCCCGGCCGACCCACCCCATGCCCGTCCCCCCAAACCCGCTGGCCGCCCCGGCCGTCCTGGAGCTGCTGGCCAGGGCCGGCATCGACCCGTCCGACGGGCTACAGGTGGTGGCCCTCGACCGGCTGGCCAGCCGACCCTTTGATCCCGGGCTCGCGCTGCTGCTCCTGCCACCCCGGCCCGACCGGGACGCCGCTGCCGTCGCCGGGCCCGACCGCGACGCCCTGCCCGGGCGTCACGGCCACGGCGCCGACCCCGTCGCCCTGCTGCAGCGTCTCTATCCCCCGGACCATCCCATCCTCGGCGGCGCTGGCGACGGCACCGTCGGCAGCGCGGACGCAGCAGCGCTGGCCACGGCGCCGGTCCTGCTGCCGGCCCTCGCGGACGACCTCAACGTGGCGGGCGCCTTCGGCCTGCCCTGGCTCGTGCACCGCCTGCGTCAGCCTGACGGCTGCCCCTGGGACCGCGAGCAGGACCACCTGACCCTGCGCCCCTTCCTGCTGGAGGAGACCTACGAGGTCTACGACGCGCTGGAGGGAGGTTCCACCCCGGACCTGGCCAACGAGCTCGGCGACCTGCTCCTGCAGATCGTCCTCCACGCCCAATACGCGGCTGAGGCCGGCGTCTTCGACCTGGCCGACGTACAGCGCGCCGTGACCAGCAAGATCATCCGCCGCCATCCCCACGTCTTCGGGGACGTGCAGGCAGCGACGGCGGGGGAGGTCATGCGCAACTGGGAGCAGCTCAAGGCCGCCGAGCGCGCCGACGCTGCCGCCGCCGCTGAGGCTGCCGGGCCTGAGGCCGCTGCCGCCTCCACGGACTCTCGGGACCCTCGCATGCCGGCCGCCTTTGCAGGGCTATCGAGGTCGCTGCCCGCGCTCGCCTATGCCGACGAGATGCAGGGCCGCGCGGCCAGCCTTGGATACGACTGGCCGGATCTCGAGGGCGTCATCGACAAGATCGCCGAGGAGGCCAGCGAGCTGCTGGCGGCCGAAGGCGCCGAGCACCGCCGCGAGGAATTCGGCGACCTGCTCTTCGTCATGGTCAACCTGGGCCGCAAGCTGGGCATCGATGCCGAAGCCGCGCTACGGTCTGCCAGTCGCAAGTTCGCGTCACGCTTCGCCAGGGTGGAGCGTCTCGCAGACGAGCAGGGCCTGCAGCTCCGGGCCCTGGGTCTCGATGCGCTCGACGAGTTGTGGCAGGACG
The DNA here is from genome assembly GCA_963825995.1 of uncultured Chloroflexia bacterium. GTDB lineage: Bacteria > Chloroflexota > Limnocylindria > Limnocylindrales > CSP1-4 > JAFMJV01. Next base: position 14,796 of record CAWGVH010000004.1, on the reverse strand, counting down.
CCAAACGAGAGGAAGCCGCGAGCCGGGAGCCCGGCCACGCCAAGGAGGAACGATGAGCATCGCAGGAGGCCTGCGCTACCGGGCTGATGGTCGGACACCGGGTCAGATGCGCCCCGTCTCCGTCGAGCTCGGCGTGCAGAAGTGGGCGGCCGCGTCGCTCATCTATCGCCAGGGAGACACCCACGTGCTCTGCTCGGCGACCGTGGAGGATCGCATCCCGCCCCACCTGCGGGGCAAGGGCAGCGGCTGGGTCACGGCTGAGTACGCCATGCTGCCGGCAGCCACCTCGGAGCGCATGCAGCGCGAATCGGTCAAGGGTCGGCCGGGTGGCCGCACCTACGAGATCCAGCGCCTCGTGGGCCGTGCCCTGCGTGGCGTGGTGGACACCTCGGTCATGGGCGAGCGCACGGTGACCATCGACTGCGACGTCCTGCAGGCGGATGGCGGCACGCGCTGCGCCTCGATCACCGGCGGCTACATCGCTCTCGCGCTGGCCCTCCGCAAGGCAGGCCTGGAGCGTGCCCTCACCAACAAGATCGCCGCCATCAGCGTCGGCATCGTGGCCGACACGCCGCTGCTGGACTCTCGAGTACACCGAGGACTCGAGTGCGGAGGTGGACTTCAACGTGGTGGGCACGGACGCCGGCACCTATGTCGAGCTGCAGGGCACCGCGGAGGGCAAGCCCTTCGATCGCGCCCAGATGGATCGCCTGCTGTCGCTCGCCGATGGCGGTCTCCAGAAGCTCTTCGGCATCCAGGACGAGGTCCTGGCCCGACCATGAGCGACAAGGCGGGCGGGCCGACCACCGCAGCGCTCCCGGAGCCGCTCGGCCTCGCGCCGTCGGCCAGCGGGCGCCGTCTGCTGCTGGCCACGCGCGCCCACCACAAGGCTCGCGAGCTCCAGGAGCTGCTCGATCTGCCCGGCGTGGTCCTGCTGACGCCGGACGAGGTGGGTATCGACGGCGAGCCGGTGGAGGACGCCGACTCATTCCACGGCAACGCCGAGCTCAAGGTGCGCTACTACGCGCTGCACTCCGGGCTGCCCACCCTGGCCGACGATTCGGGGCTCGAGGTGGATGCACTCGACGGCCGCCCCGGTGTCTACACCCGTCGCTACGCTGGCCCGGATGCCTCCGATGCGGACAACAACGCCAAGCTCCTCGCCGAGCTCGACGGCTTGCCCTCAGAGCAGCGGGGGGCTCGCTACCAGTGCGTGCTCGCCTACCTCGACCCTGCGACCGGCCACCATGCTGTCCCGGTCTTCCGGGAGGGCATGTTCGAGGGCCGCATCGCCACCATTCCCCGCGGCGATGGTGGCTTCGGCTACGACCCCATCTTCGAGCCCGAGTCGGAGCCGCCGGGCGGCCGCACGGTGGGCCAGATGAGCGCCGCCGAGAAGCACGCCCTGTCGCACCGGGGCAAGGCGGCCCGCGCGATGGCCGAGTACCTGCGAGCGGAGGGCTGGTAGATGGAGACGCCCAGGTCCGCGCCGTCGGCGGAGCGGTCGGCCGGAGCATCGACGGGCCCACGCATCGTCGTCGGGGGCGAGGCCCTCATCGACCTCATCGTCGACCAGGCCGGCCGCGTCATCCCGGCCCCGGGTGGCGGCCAGTACAACGCGGCACGCGCCATCGCCCGCCTCGGCGGTGACGTGCACTTCCTTGGCCGCATCTCCGACGACTGGTTCGGGCGGATGCTGCTCGCTCGGCTGGAGGACGATGGCGTGGGCACCGACCTCGTCGCGCCGACCACCGACCCCACGACCCTCGTGCTGGCCGAGATCGACGCTCGCGGTGTGGCGCACTACCACTGGTACATCGATCGCACCACGGTGCCCGGGCTGTCGCTCGAGGACGCCCGGCGGGCGCTCGCTCCCGTGCCCGATGCACTCCACGTCGGAACGCTGGGCCTGACCATGGAGCCGGTGGCGGACTCACTGGCGGCCCTGGTGGCCGAGGTCCCGGCCGCGACCTTCGTGATGGTCGACCCCAACTGCCGACCCACCGCGACCCGGGACGCGGCCGTCTACCGTGAGCGCATGGCTCGCGTCCTGGACCGTGCCGACATCGTCAAGGGCAGCGACGAGGACTTCGCCTTCCTGGCCCTGGCCGAAACGCCCGAGGCGTCGGCGCGGCTGCTCCTCGAGCGCGGCGTGGGTGCCGTCATCGTGACCCACGGCGCGCAGGCTGCGCGGGCCTGGTGCGCCGGCGGGGCCGTGGTGGTTCCGGTGCCGGCTGTCGGAGTCGTGGACACCGTGGGCGCCGGAGATGCCTTCGGCGGTGCCTTCCTGGCACGCTGGCTGGAGCAGGGGCTTGGCCGCGCGCAGCTCGACGATCGCGATCGGCTCGAGGACGCCGTCGCATTCGCCGCCCGTGCCGCGGCCATCAACTGCACCCGTGCCGGCGCCGAGCCACCCACCCGCGAGGAGATGGGGCTCACCTGACACGCCCGCGGCTTCCGGATGCACGGGCACGCGCCAGGGAGGCACACTGGGGCCATGGCAGCTCCATCCTCGCCGCGCGTGACCGTGTCGCTCGTCACATTCAACGGCAGCCGCTGGCTGCCCGGCTGCCTGGCTTCCTTGGCGAGCCAGGATCTCGACGACGTCGAGATCCTCGTCCATGACAACGCCTCCCGCGACGGCTGCCAGGCGCTGCTGCGCGAGTGGGCGCGAGGCGAGCCCCGCATGCGGGTCCAGGAATCGGTCACCAACGCAGGCTATGCAGCCGGGCACAACGCCGCGATCCGCAACGCCCGCGGGGAGTTCATCGTCCTGCTCAATCAGGACGTCGAGCTTGACAGCGGGTTCCTCTCGGCCATCGTTGCCGCCTTCCAGGCCCACCCCGAGGCTGGCTCCGTCCAGCCACGCTTGCGGCAGCTGGACGGGCCCGGCGAGCGCCTGGCGACACTGGACACCACCGGCCTGGCCATGGGTCGTGACCGGCGCGCGATCAGTCGGGCGCAGGGCCTGCCCGACGGACCCGAGCATCAGCGCGCCGGGGCGATCTGGGGCGCCGACGGACCCGTTCCCGCCTACCGCCTCTCGGCGCTGCGCGAGGTGGCCCTGGGACGGCCCGACGGCTCCGTGGAGGCGCTTGACGAGGACTTCTTCCTCTACAAGGAGGATGTGGACCTTGCCTGGCGCCTGCGGCGGCTGGGCTGGCAGGCGTGGTACCAGCCTCAGGCCCTTGGCTGGCACGGACGTGGCAGTGGGGGCACCGGGGCCACGACGATGCTCGACATCGCTCGGACGAACCGCAGGGTCAGCTCCCGGGTGCGCCGCCTGTCGTGGCGCAACCAGCGCCTCATGCAGATCAAGAACGAGGTTCTCCTCGACTACCTGCGCGACCTGCCCTGGATCTGGCGTCGCGAAGTGCTCTCGCTGTTCTTCATGCTGGCCAACGACCCGCGCGACCTGGCGGCCGTCCCTGACCTCGTCCGCATGGCGCCGACCGCGTGGCGCAAGCGCCGGCTCCTCACGGCCCGTATCCGGGACCTCGGACGCGAGGCGGTGCGAGACAGAAAGCCGACATCGAGGTGAGGTGGATGCAGCGTCCAGGATGATCCAGTGGACCTTGGGCTGAAGGGCAAACGTGGACTCGTGGGCGGCGGCTCTGCCGGTCTCGGTGGCGGCAGCGCCACGGTCCTGGCCGCGGAAGGGGGCGCGTGGCAGCCTTTCTGCTTTCGGCGGCGGCCTCCTACGACCGGTGCCATCGTGCCCGTCGATGGCGGGATGGTACGAGCCCTGCCCTGAGCGAGGGCGTCCGCTACTCCTGGTATCGGAAGTGCTGCGCCTCCGGGCGGGCCAGCCAGGCAGCCAGCGACTGCGCCACGGCATCCTTGGCCGATAGGGTCGGTTCCGTGATGGGCCAGGCGATGCCGATATCCGGGTCGTTCCAGGCGATGCCCGCTTCGGCATGCGGCCCGTAGGTGCCCGTCGTGAAGTACTCGATGTCCGCGATGTCCGAGAGCGCGCAGAAGCCCCGTGCGAAGGTAGCTGGCGCCCACAACTGGAGATGGTTCTCGTCGCTGGCGACGATCGACTCGTAGCGGCCCAGCGTGGGTGAGCCGGGTCGGATATCCACGGCCACGATGAAAGCCTCGCCGCGCGCGACCCGCATCAGCTTGCCCATCGGCGGGTCCCACTGGAAGTGAAGGCCGCGGACGACGCCCCGCATGCTCCGACTGTGGTTGAGCTGCACGAACGAGTTGGGCAGGCCGAGAGCGGCGTGCTCCACGAAATGGTCGGCGCGGAAGGCCTCCATGAAGAAGCCGCGCTCGTCCTGGAACGTCTCGTGCTCCACGACGAGTACCTCCGGGATCCTCGTGCGGCGGACCTGCATCTTCACGGTGCTCGCTCCTGCGTCAGATGGACCTCCCCGCCGTCAGGCCACGCCGGGGCCGGCCACCTGAGGATAACTGGACCAGTCATACTGGTACGGCACGGACTTGACGAACGGCAGCGCAAGGCGGACGCTATGTGCTGACGGGGCTCACGTGTCGCAGGGGTGGCGGCGCACCAGGGATTCGAGGAGGAGTAGGGAGTGGTCAGGCCGCCCGCTCACACTCGTGCCTCTACGCGCTCTGCCCTGCCTCCTCGCAGCGGGACCAGCGAGCGATGATCCGCCGCCACGGCCAGACGCTGCGCCTCTCGCTCATGATGGTCGACGGTGCCCTGGCGTCCGTCCTGAGTCTCGTCCTGTACCAGCTCACGGCGCACCCCAACGTCCCCACCGCCGACTTCCTCGACTCGTTCTGGATGCGTGCCGCCCTCTACGGTGTCGGCTGGGTCGCGCTCCTCTACATCAACGGTGCCTATCGCCTGCGGGCGCACTGGACGCTCGCCGGCGAGGTCTCGGCCGTGGCGCGCGCCACGGTCTGGCTGTCGCTGCTCGGCATGACCGCCCTCTTCCTGTCCGCCAGCGATGTCCCCGGCAGCGGCTGGGCGCTCCTGCTCTTCCCCCTCCAGGGCGTGCTCGCCGTCGGGCTCCGCCTCCTGGTCCGGATGCTCTTCATGCAGTTCCGCGAGTGGGGCCACAACGTGCGCTTCATGCTGGTCCTGGGCACCGGCCCGGAGGCGGTCGCCTTCGCCAAATCGGTGCAGGACCACAGCGTCCTCGGTTTGCGCGTCGTCGGCTTCCTGGGTGACCACCCGCCTGTCTTGAGCGGCTCGGTCGCGGAAGCCGTGTACTGGGGTCACATCTCCGCACTACCCGGCGTCCTGATCGACCAGGTGATCGACGAGGTCGCGGTGTGCATGCCCCACGAGGAGTGGCACCTGGTGGAGGATCTCGCCCAGTTGGCGCACGACCAGGGCAAGATCGTGCGCATCCCGCTCGGCGTGCCGCAGATGCGCACCTCGGAGCGGTTCCTGGAGGACCTCGACGGGATGGCCGTCCTGTCCTACGCCAACGGGCCTGACGAGATGACGAGCCACGCCCTGAAGCGTTTCCTGGACCTGGTGGTGGCCATCCCAGCTCTCATCCTCATCGCCCCCTTCCTGCTGGTCGTGGCGGTGGCCATGCGCCTGTCACAGGGCCCCGGGATCATCTACACGCAGGACCGCGTGGGCATGCACGGCCGCATCTTCAAGATCTACAAGCTGCGCACGATGGTCGCGGACGCGGATGCCCGCTACGCGGAGCTGGCAGCCCAGAGCGATACGCGCGGCGCTGCTTTCAAGATGGTGGACGATCCCCGCGTCACGCCCATCGGGCGCTGGCTGCGCCGCTTCAGCCTGGACGAGCTTCCCCAGGTCTGGAACGTCCTCCGGGGTGAGATGAGCATCGTGGGGCCCAGGCCCGCACCCCCGCGAGAGGTGGAGCAGTACGACCTCTGGCACCGCCGCCGACTGTCGATGAAGCCCGGCATCACGGGGCTCTGGCAGATCTCATCGCGCCTCGACGAGGACTTCGACCAGCGTGCGGAGCTTGACATGGCCTACATCGAGCGTTGGTCGATCTGGCTGGACGTGACCATCATCCTCAAGACGGTTCCGGCTCTCATCCGACGACCGGGAGTCTGAGCTGCGCGACACCGCTAGCAGCGGGCGCCGGCGTGCCGGCCCGGTCGGAAGGCGACGCTGGCGGGCCCTTCACCTGTGGCCGCTATCATTGGAGGTCCGTCCATTCCCAGAGGCGGGCCAATACGCGAGGAGACTTGACGATGTCGAAGCTGCGAGTGCAGGCCGTTGTGGCGCTCATCTTCGCCACTATCCTCGTGACTGCGGGGCTGACCGCGACGTTTGGCTACGTCGAACAGCGGCAGTACGTTGTCGACCTCTCGGCACCCTACAGCGTCAAGTGCGACCAGAAGGCCCTCATCACGGCCAAGGTCACCAAGGTCAAGAACGGTGCGCCCGTGGCCAACCAGGCCGTCGGCTGGTCATTCGTCACCAGGCAGTCGCCCGGGGACCGGCTCAGCCGCGACATGTCGGTCACCAACCGTCAGGGCATCGCCAGCGTCAAGCTCTCCTTCGGGCCCAAGGCCGGCAAGCGCATCGTGAAGGCCACGGTCCCGGGCGTGAAGACGCAGATCACTGTGCGCTGTAAGGGTGGGTTGGGCTGACCTGAGCCGCACGAGGTCGCCTTCCCGTGCGATCTCTACCCGAACCGAGTGAAGGCAGCGTGATCACTTCTTGACTGGCCAACCTCCGCCTCCGGGCCTGCCGCTCATGCCGCGCGGCCCCAGCAGCGGATGGTCGGGAGCCGGCCTGCCCCCACCGACCCGGACTCCACCGGGCTTGCCCGGCTCGTCGCCACGCCTTGGCGTGCCGCCACACGCCCCATCTTGGCCGCCCACATCGATGCCGGTCCCTGTTCGATCGTATGGGGCCGCACCGCCGCCGCCGTCCTCGGCGCCCAGGCGACGCCGCAGGCTTGGCTGCGTGATCGCCCTGCTCGTGATGATCGGCGTCTTCGCCGGACTTGCTGTCGTGGGCATGCACTATGGCGCTGTCGTCGATGACATCCGCGGTGTCCGAGAGGCGTCGGCCCGTCTCGCCGATGACGTGCGCGGGCTGGACGCTGCTGACCTCGAGCGTGCCACCGTCGACCACATCCGCGCGGAGCTTGATGGGCTGGAGCGACGGCTGGCGCCCGTCCAGGAGCTGCTGGCGGCGGATCCCCTGGTGAGCTTGGCCCGTGGCATCGCCGCCGTCGCGCCGCAGGTCGAGGCCGCCGATTCCCTGGTGGAAGCCGGCACCTCCCTGGTGGAAGCCGGTCAGATCGGCCTCGGCCTGGCCGACCGCGTGGTCGACCTGCGTGAGGCTGACGCCGCCGACCCCGAGATCGCCCTGATGCCCGGCCTGGTGGAGCTGATGGCCACATCCGGCGAGCAGGTGGACCGCGTGGCCGGGCTGCTGGCGGACGCCCGAAGTGCGCTCGATGCCATCCCGGAGGAGGCCGTCAGCCAGATCAGGGAAGCGCGCGACCTGGTGGCCGGACCCATCGCCTCGTATTCGCCGATCCTGGACACGTACCGGGAGCTTGATGATGTCCTGCCCGGCCTGCTGGGCTGGGGCAACGAGAAGCGCTACCTGGTGCTGGCCCAGAACCCGGCCGAGCTGCGACCGTCGGGTGGCTACACGGGCACCGTCGGCACGATCACGCTGCGCGACGGAGCGATCGTGGAGCAGGACTTCGTGGACACCTACGGCCTGAGCGTCCAGGAAGGCCTGCCCTTCGTCGACCCGCCTGACGAGTTGACGGCCTACCTGCTCGGTGAGGGCCAGTCCTGGCGCTTGGCAGATGCCAACTGGTCGCCGGACTTCCCGACCGTGGCCCGCAAAGCGGCCGAACTCTACGCTATCGAGACCGGTCAGGAGGACATCGACGGGGTCATCGCCATCACGACATATGCGCTCGATCGCCTGCTGGAGGTCACCGGACCGGTAGAGGTTCCCGAATACGGCGTGACGGTCCAGCCGGGTGACGTGACCATGACGCTGCTAGGCGCGACCCGTGGCACGGCGGGCTCGATCGAGGGGCGCAAGGACATCCTGGATGCACTGGCTATCGAGACCCTGAACCGCCTGCTGTCCCTGCCGCCGGAGCGCTGGGAGCAGACCCTGGCCGCGCTGGAGGATATCAGCACCGAGCGATCGGCCCTCGTCTGGCTGGCCGATGAGGACGCCCAGGGGCTGGTCGAGGACTCGGGCTGGGATGGTCGCGTCCGTCAGGATCCCGGCGACTACCTGTACGTCGTCGAGTCGAACGTCGCTCCGACCTCCAAGTACAACCTCGTCGTCGACCGCGCCGATTCGCTGGCCGTGACCCTGGACGAGAGCGGTACGGCCACCAACCAGCTGCGCCTCGACTGGCAGAACCGCGCCGGCGAGCCGGGCGAGCCGTACGAATCACTGCGGAAGTTCTCCATCAGCGATGAGGGCTGGTACGGTGCCTATCTGCGGGCCTTGACGCCCGAGGGCAGTGAGCTGCTGTCTGCCAAGGGCGCGGCGGCCGATCGCATCCGTGGGGCGGAGCGCGTCGGGACGGAGGCGGGCCGAACGGTCTTCGGCAACGACCTGCTCATGCCGCCCGGTCCGTCCAAGCTGACGTATCGCTATCGCGTCCCCGGTGCCGCGGTGCAGACGGAGAACGGCTGGCTCTACGAGCTGGTGGTCCAGAAGCAACCCGGCGCGCGGCCCGTCCCCGTCACCGTCGAGGTGACCTTGCCGGAGGGTGCTGCCGTCACCGACCTTCCAGAAGGCGCCACGGTGGACGACGGGACCGTGCGGCTGCGGGCCGTCCTGGACCGCGACCTGGAGCTGCGCATCGGCTACGACCTGCCCGAGTCGCCGCCGAAGCGACAGTAGGCTGGCCCTATGCAGCCAGGTACTCGTCCAGGGCATCCTCCCATGGGCGAAGTCGCACGCCCGCGGCCGCAGCACGCGACGTGTCCAGCACGCCCCAGGGCGGTGGTTCGGACGCGCGCGTGAACTCGGACGCGGAGATGGGCCTCGTGCCGCGGCCCGGACGGCGCACGGCCAGGACCCGGTTCGCCCACTCACGTCGACTCGCGCCCCCCGTGTTCACGAGGTGGTAGACACCACCTTCGGTGAGCGAGACGAGGTGCAGGATGGCGCGCGCCAGGTCCATGGTGTAGGTGGGTGACCCGAACTCGTCGGCCACGACTGGCAGTGGCTCACCCGCGGGCAGTCGGTCGGCTGCGGCCGTGATCTTGTCCGGGAAAGTCATTGCCAGGCGGGCCGTAGAGCCAGGCCGTGCGCACGATCCAGAGCCCAGGACCGTCGGCGAAGGCCGCCACGCGCGGCCGTCTCCCCGGCCATCTTGCTGGCGCCGTAGGGGTTGCGTGGCCCCGTCTCGTCGGTCTCGCGGTAGCCCTGGCCGTCATGGCGATCGCCGGAGAAGACCTCGTTGGTGGAGACCACCAGCAGGCCGACGCCCCGGGCGTGACAGGCGGCGGCGAGGACCCTGGTCGCTTCACCGTTGCGGCGCATGGCCAGGTCGGGATGGCGTGCGCACTCGTCGACCAGCGTCATCGCCGCCGTGTGGATGACGAGCGCTGGCTGGTCGCGGTCGAGCAGTGGCTCGATGCTATCCGGTCGGTCGAGATCGTGCTCCGGCAAGTCCCAGCCGATGAGCGGCTCGGCGGAGGCGGCGCGCAGGGCGTGGCCCAGGCGGCCGCCGGCGCCGGTGACTGCGATGGGCCCTCGGTCAGCCATCGCCGGGCGCGTGTTCAGCACCTTCGCCCTCGCCCGCCTCGGCGGATAGGCGCCCGACCGCCTCGAGTCCGTCCATCCGGTCGTCGGCGGGACCGCCTTGGGCTCGCGCGTCCTGGGCCGCCATGAGGCTTGCCTCCAGGAGTGCCTCGATGGTCCCGGCGTCCGACCAGTGGCCCTCGTAGTGGGGCGCGAAGAGGCTGCCCTGCTCGACGTAGTGATTGAGGACGTCGGTGATCTCGAACTCGCCGCGGCCGGAGGGTGCGAGGTGCTCGATGACGTCGAAGGCGTCGGGTCGCAGGAAATAGACCCCGATGGGGATCGAGTCGGACTTGGGCTGCTGCGGCTTCTCCTCGAAGCGCACCACCTTGCCGGCGGGGTCGAATTCGGCCACCCCGAAGCGCTGCGGGTCCTCCACCCGGTAGAGGAGGGTGCCGCCGCCCCATGGGCCGGCCTCGAACTCGGTCGCAACGTCGGCCAGGGGATCGCCACGCAGGACGTTGTCCCCGAGGACCACGCAGAAGCTGTCTTGGCCGACGAAGTCGCGCGTCAGCCCGATGGCATGGGCGATGCCCAGCGAACCGCGCTGGTAGCGGTAGGTGAGGTCCAGGCCGAAGTCGCGGCCGTCCGCGAGCAGCTCCACGATGTCGCCGATGCTGCGCCCGCCGAGGATGACCATGACCTCACGGATGCCCATGCCCGCCAGCGTCTGGAGCGGGAAGTAGATCATGGGCCGGTCGTGGACCGGCATGAGGTGCTTGTTGGTGACCAGCGTCAGCGGGTGGAGGCGGGATCCGGTCCCACCGGCCAGAACGACACCCTTCACGGCCTTCTCCCTCCATCGCGGTGTACTAGGCTCGCATGATGGTATTGCCCCGGCTGAGCGTCGTCATCGTGAACCATCACCGGCCGGACCTGCTGGCAGACGCTCTTCGGGCGCTCTACGCCTCCGAGCGAAGGCCTGACGAGATCGTCGTGGTCGAGACCGATGCCGCCGAGGCGCCGTCCCTGCCAGCTGACGAGGGTGAGTCAGCCATCCCGGTCCGCCTCCTGGTGCTGCCCGATAACCCCGGCTACGCCGCCGCCTGCAACCGCGGCGCGGCGCAGGCATCGGGCGATTGGCTGCTCTTCATGAACGCCGACGTCAACGTCAGCCCGGAGTGCCTGGGCGCCGTCCTGGCCGAGGCCTCGGCCGACCCGGGTATCGGCATCGCCACCTGCCGGCTCGTGCGGCCGGATGGCAGCCTCGATCATGCCTGCCACCGGGGCATCCCCAGCGTCATCGATTCGCTCGTCTACAAGGCGCGCCTGGACCGCCTGGCGCCCCGCTCCCGGCGCCTCGGCCACTACCGACTGTCGTGGCTGGACCCGTCTACCGTCCACGACGTGGAGGCCTGCTCGGGCGCGTTCCTGCTCATCCGTCGCGAGGCCCTGGAAGCCGTCGGCGGGTGGGACGAGCGCTACTGGTTCTACGCGGAGGACCTGGACCTCTGCCTGCGCGTGACGCAAGCGGGCTGGCGAGTCCGCTACGTGGGCACGACCACGGCCGTCCACGTCAAGGGCGGCTCCAGCAACCTTCGCCGCTCGAACCGCGAACTCTCCGACGAGCAGCGCGCCACGCGACGACGGGTACAGGAGGCCATCATCGATTCGCACGAGCGTTTCTACCGCGAGCACCTGGAGGCGAGTACAACGCGCCCGTTGCGCCCCCTGGTGAGCCTCATGTTCCGGCTGGACCGGGCCCTGACCGCCCGACGCGGGTAGGCCGCGCGGCTTCGCGGCGCCGCGCCCTCTAGCCCACGGCCGTTACTGGAAGAGCTGGCCCTGGAAGCTTCTCCACGAGGCGATGGTCCGATACATGTTCATGGCGGAGCCGTCGTCCGGCTTGATGAGGCGCCAGTCGGGCTGGGCGGCGGTCACGTTCGGCTCATCCGTGTCGAGGTACATGATCCCCCAGATCGAGGGGTGCTTCTCGTAGGAGCCCTTGTACGCCTGCTTGAGCCACTTGGCCTTGTCGCCACCGAGGTATGCGGTGGCCATCTCCGCGATGATGATGGGCCGCTTGGTGAACTTGGCCGACGCGACGACGCGCTTGTCGATGAGCGGGCCCGGCGTCCTCCACGAGCGGTCCGCGCCGAAGTTCAGGACCGTGATGCCCACGAACTTGACGTACTTGTCACCAGGGTAGGCCCACTTGTAGGGGAAGACGGTGGACCACATGAAGCGCACGTAGGGCAGGGCACCCTCCCGCTCGAAGATCTTCCACACGTAGCGCCAGGCTGCCTTGTAGTTCTCCTTGGTGTTGTCGAAGCGGCCCACGGACCACGGGAACCAGTAGCCGGTGGCCTCATGGGCGTAGCGCAGGATGATGGGCTTGCCTGTCGCCTGGCCGGCGGCCTTGGCGTCACGTGCCCACTGCGTGATGTAGGCATCGTGGAAGCCGTGCAGTGTCCGGTCGTAGCGCTCGTAGTAGCCCTGCAGGGGGTTGGCTGCATTCGTGGGCTGCCACCAGATGACCGGGGTGACGCCGCGCGACTGCAGTTCGATGACCCTGTCCGTGGGGAAGGCGCAGTTGCCCTGGCCGGGCACGCAGTCCTTCAGTCCGCCGCGTGAGCCCCAGTCGCTCCACAGCGCCCAGAGCCTTGGCGTCTGGCCGACGAGCGAGACGTGTTCGTCAAGGGCCGACAGGCCACTGCCGCCGGGGTTGGCGATGCCGATGGCGATGGGCTTGCGGGCGGCGGCCGGGAGGGCCAGCATCAGCACGGCAAGCAGGACGAGCAGCGGGATGGTCAGGAATGGTCGGCGCACCGGGCATGGCCTCAGCTTCAAGTCGTCGCACCTCGCCATCAGGGCAGGCAAGGTGGGCTCGCAACGCGGGCGCGCTGAATGGTAGGCGGTCGTCCCGGCGATGTCCACGGGCGGGACGATGAAGGCCGGGTTTCGTTATCCGAACCTCGGCGTCTCGTCCGGGGTCTCCGGGTGCTCAATGGCTGCGGCGACCGTAGAGGCCTCGTCGGCCTTCGGCCGCACGCGGTTCACGAGGACCGCAACCGCGTAGCCGGCGATGGGCATGAGGAGCGGCACGAGGTAGGCGTGGTAGCGGTCCCGGACCTCCACGAAGCCGTGCATGAGCGACATCGTCAGCGCGGAGAGGACCAGGAGGGCCGTCAGTGCGTCGGTGCGGCGCCGACGGAGATAGAGGCCCAGTGCCGCGAGCGCCAGCAGCGCGGCGTAGAAGCTGCCGCTGCTGAGCGAGGGCAGGACCGAACGTGGCAGGTACGGCTCGGTGGCCAGCTCGCGGCGGATGCCGTAACGGATGCCGTACGACTCGCGGCCCCAGAGCGTGTCCTGCTTGCGGATGGCCAGGGCGAGCATCCCGAGGGGGTCATCCCGCAGGCGACCGATGGCCAGCTGCTGGCCGACCCGCGTGCGCTCCCACTGGTCGTCACCGGCGATGGCGGTCAGCTCGCGCGAGGCCGCCTCGCTCCAGCGGCCGCCGCTGTCCCAGTTCGTGCCGTGATAGAGGGAGCTGCCGCCGTACGCGGAGGTGCTGATGTCCACGACGCCGCGCGTCGAGAGATGCCAGGCCATGATCGGGACCAGGACGAGCAGGAAGGCCAGGACCATGGGGACCAGCGTGGCCAGGACCTCGCCGCGCCAGCGCCGCGTCCCCCAGGCGCGCGCCAGGAGGAAGGCCGGCAGCAGCACGAAGGTCGTGGGGCGCAGGTACTGCGACAGTCCCAGCACGAGGCCTCCGAGCGCGCTGCCCCGCCAGCCGCGCGGGCTGGCCACCACGACCCAGGCGCCGGCGATGAAGGCCAGGTCGTAGGCGCTGTGCGGGATGCGCACCGTGGTCATGAGCGCCCCGGCCGGCCACAGCGCGTAGAGGAGCAGGGCGATGGCGCCGGCCTGGGCGCCGTAGAGCCCTCGCGCCAGCTCCAGGACGATGAGGCCGGTCGCCACGGCGAAGGCGATGTTGAGGGCCTCCCCGGCCGCGGCCGACTGGCCGAAGATGGCGTAGGCGCCAGCCAGCAGGAAGGCATAGCCGGGTGGACGGCTGATGGGCTCGTCCCACGGGCAGCAGCCGCCGGCGGCCAGCTCCGCCGCCTGGCGGTCGTAGACGCCGGGCTCGCCGGAGAGGACGCCGTCCTGGACGATGGCGATGACGACCCGAACGGCGATCAAGGTGATGAGGGCGGCCCACGTGGCGATGGTGGCCCTGCGCGGCGTGGACCCAGCCAGGCGGGCGATGACGACGGTCCAGGCCACGCCGGCGGCGATGACGGCCAGCGCCACCAGCAGCGTCCGCAGCGCCGCCAGGGAGCTCACCCGCGAGACGATCTGCCAGAGGTCCACGGCCAGGTGGGCAGTGGCGACGACGGCGACGGCGGCGAAGAAGAGCGCGCCGATCCAGCCCACGCCGGTCCGCCACTGGCGCCCGCCCGCCCCGTCCGTCTCCGTCACCGGCTCAGGATAGGGTCAATCGGGCGCACGGGTCCGGCGTCGACTCCCTCGAGGCACCGACCCGGTGGCCGGCCGCACTCGCAGGCGGCACGTCACTATCATGGGCAGGATGCACCTCCGACACGAGCGACCATGCGCCTGAGGGCGCCCCGGGCCGTCACGCTGCCCCCATTGGCATCGTCGGGCCGCGGTCGCACCACCGCTCGCCGCGGCTGGTCGATCTGGGCCTATCGGTCGCTGATCTGGAACTTCACCCAGCGCGACCTGAAGGCTCGCTACAAGGGCACGCTGCTGGGATGGGTCTGGTCGCTGGTCGTTCCGCTGGCCACCCTGCTCATCTACACGCTCGTCTTCTCGGTCATCTTCCGGGCGGAGCCGCCGGACTTCGGCAACGGCGAGCCGGGCATCTTCCCGGTCTGGCTCTTCGGCGGGCTCATCGCCTGGACCTTCCTGGCGCAGTCGATCCAACTGGGCATCCCGACGCTGCTCGGCAACGGCCCGCTGCTCCAGAAGATCTACTTCCCCTCCCACGTTCCCGTCCTGGGCATGATGGGCGCCATCCTCGTCCAGACGCTCATCGAGCTGGGCATCTATGCCGCGATCCTGCTCCTGCTGGGCAACGTCGGGCATCTCGTGGCTGCTCTTCCCTG
>CAWGVH010000003.1:0-412885 GCA_963825995.1 uncultured Chloroflexia bacterium | reverse complement strand
CCCACGAGCAACGAGGCCTCCTCCACCGGTCGCGGCGCCAGCCCGGACCCCCATCTCGACTTGCCGACGCGGGCGGGGGGTTGGTTGGGTCCTCCGGCGGGATGCCGAAGTCGCCGGGGGGCAGCGAGATGCCCCGGACCTTGAAGGCGTTCATGAACGTGGGACGGATGCCCGTCGGCCGCAGGTCGCCCTCGACCTTCCCATCCCGGAACGCGGTCTGGACGAAGGAGAAGACCTCCTGGGTCAGGATGTCCTCATCCTCTGTGCCCAGGACCTCGGTGATGCTCACGATCTTGCGCGACCCGTCACGCAGACGCGCCGTGTGGACGATGACATCCACGGCCGAGGCGATCTGCTCGCGGATGGCCCGCAGGGGCAGCTCGTAGCCGGTCATGAGGATCATCGTCTCGAGGCGCCGCAGCATGTCGCGTGGCGTGTTGGCGTGGCCGGTGGAGAGCGAGCCCTCCTGGCCGGTCGTCATGGCCTGGATCATGTCCAGCGCCTCGCCGGCGCGGCACTCGCCCACCACGATGCGGTCCGGCCGCATGTGCAGGGCGTTGCGCAGCAGGTCGCGGATGGTGATCTCGCCGCGGCCCTCGAGATTGGAGGGACGTGCCTCCAGCGAGACGACGTGGGCCTGGCTGAGCTGCAGCTCGGCGGCGTCCTCGATGGTGATGATGCGCTCGTCCTCGGGGATGAACGAGGAGAGGACGTTGAGGGTCGTGGTCTTCCCGGAACCCGTCCCGCCTGAGAGGAAGAGGTTGAGGCGAGCCTCCACGCAGGCCCGCAGGAAGGCGAACATCTCCTCGGTGGCCGTGCCGAAGCCGGTGAGATCCTCCACGCTGAAGCGGGTCGCGAACTTGCGCACGGTGATGACCGGACCCACCAGCGAGAGCGGCCGGATGATGGCGTTGACGCGCGAGCCATCCGGCAGGCGGGCGTCTACTCGCGGGCTCGTCTCGTCGATGTGCCGACCGAGCGGGGTGAGGATGCGGTCGATGATGTTGAGGACGTGCTCCTCGTCACGGAACGTGATGTCGACCTTCTCGATGCGTCCGGCACGTTCGACATAGACACGCTTGGGACCATTGACCATGACCTCGGTGACGGTCTGGTCGGCCAGCAGCGGCTCGATAGGCCCGAAGCCGGCCACGTCCTGGAGCACGCCGTCCACGAGGCGCTGGCGCTCCAGCCTGGAGATGTTCAGCTCTTCATCGATGACGAAGCCGTCCACGAACTGGCTGACGATGCCTGACAGCTCGCTGCGTACCCGGGCCGGGTCGGAGAGGTCGATGCGTGGAGCGAGGGCACCGACGACCTGGGCCTCCAGGCGCAGCCTGATCTCGCGGAAGGCCTCCTCACGGGGTGAGAGCCGGGGAGCCGCAGGCGGCCGCTCGCCGCCCTCGACGGGGATGACGAACCAGGACGAGCCGGCCCCCTGGGGCGTGCTCGTCCCCGACGGGGCGGCAGGCCCCGTGGTCTTGCCGGGCGCCTGCTGCGCCGCGGTCGCTGTCCTCGCTGCCTCGACACGTTGGAGCAGCGACATGCCGATCCCTCCTCAAGGCTTGGGCATGACTCCCGACCGGGAGCATACGCCCGCGTCCGTCACCGGGAACAGCCGCGGGCACGCTTGCACGAGGCGCCGACCGTGGTTCTCGTTGCCCGAGGGCAACGAAACGACACCTCCGGCAGGTGACCGCCGGTCGGGTTGCGCATCAGCGGGGCCAGCCCTCAGCGGGAGGAGTCGGTGCCGTAGAGGAAGCCGCCCTTGTCGTCGGAGACGGAGCGGGCCACATCCTGCCGCGCTGCCCGAGTGTCGACACACGCGAGGCAGGGATCGGGGCGCGGCGGTCGCGCCAGCTCCGATCAGCCAGGCTTGGGGTCCGTCGCGAAGAGGTCGCGACGAGGCAGTCCGGTCTCCGTGGCCACTTGGCGGGCAGCCTCGGCTCGCCGCATGCCACTTGCGACGATGGCCTCCACGCGGCGGCGACCCTCGTCCAGGTCGACAGATAGGTCGGCGACTGCCGGAGCTCCGCTGACGACGATCGTGACCTCGCCCCTGATCTCCCGTTCGGCCGCGCCGGCCGCGAGTGAGCCGAGCGTCCCCCGGCGGATCTCCTCGTGCATCTTGGTGAGCTCGCGGCAGAGCGCGGCCGGGCGCTCGGCACCACCGACGGCTGCCAGGTCGCGCAGCGTTCCGGCCGTCCGGCCCGGAGCCTCGAAGAGCACCGTGGCACGCTCATCCGCGGCGATCCGTGCGAGCCGCTCGCGACGCTCGCGGCCCTTGCGGGGCAGGAAGCCTTCGAAGGACCAGCGCGGGGCAGGGATGCCGCTCGCGACCAGTGCCGCCAGCACGGCCGAAGGACCCGGGATGGGTACGACGACGCCGCCCTCCACGGCCCAGCGAGCCACAAGGTCCTCGCCGGGGTCGCTGACCAGGGGCGTGCCGGCGTCCGTGACGATGGCCACATCGTCGCCCGCTGCGAGCCGCGCCAGCAGCTCGCGGGTACGAGCCGAATCGCTGTGGGCGTGGAAGCTCACGAGCGGCGTCTCCAGGCCGTGGCGGGCCCAGAGGCGCCGTGTCAGGCGCGTGTCCTCGGCGGCGACGACGGCCACGGAGCCCAGCACCTCCAGCGCCCGCAGGGTGATGTCGCCCAGGTTGCCGATGGGCGTGGCCACCACGTACAGGGTGCCGCGGGTCGACGCCGGCCGCCCGGTCGTGGCCTGCTCATGGGGCTCATGACCGGCCGCCCTGCTTGCCCGGCCAGCGGGCCGCTCAGCCACGCGTGGAGCGTGGGCGGCGGCGAGGATAGAGGTAGTCGATGCCGGCCGTGCGGGGTCCGATCTTGGCGATGGGCGGCACCTGGCGCTTGAACTCCGAGCCCGCCACCATGCGGTCGATGCGCTCCACGAGCTCACGGGCGAAGCCCTCGGCCACGACCTCGTCCGGCGTAAGTCGGCGGTCCACCAGCCGGAAGAGGATGCGGTCCATGTCCGCGTACGAGAAGCCCACCTCCGCCTCGTCCGTCTGGCCGGGCCAGAGGTCGGCCGAGGGCGCCTTGCGGATGATGGCCTCAGGCACGCCGAGAGCCCACGAGAGCTGCCTGATCTGTGACTTGTAGAGGTCACCGATCGGGTTGAAGGCGCTGGCGCTGTCACCCCAGAGCGTGCTGTAGCCGATGAGCGTCTCGGTCTTGTTGCCGGTGCCCACCACCAGCCCGTTCCACGTCACCGAGTGGTCGTAGAGGATCATCATGCGTGTGCGGGCCATGAGATTGCCGCGGCGCAGGGGCGTGGCGTCCGTGCGGCCAGGGGCCTCGAAGTACGCGTCCACCATGGTGCTGATGTCGACCAGCTCGCTCTGGCAGCCCAGCCGGCGCACGACCTCTTCCGCGTCGCCTCGCGACTCCGGGGACGAGGTCCGATAGGGCATGAGCACGGCCAGCAGGTTGGCGGGACCGACGGCATCCGCGACCAGGTAGGCCACCAGCGCCGAGTCGACGCCGCCAGACAGACCGAGCAAGGCCTTGCCGAAGCCTGCCTGGCGCAGCTGGGCACGGATGAACTCGCGGATGATGCGCAGCGCGGCCGCGGTATCGATGGCCAGCTCGGGCGGCAGATCGAAGGGCATCTCGCCGGCGCCTGCCGCAGCCATCAGGGCATCTCTGGCTGGGTCGCGGAGCGCTCCTGGCGGTCGCGCATGATGGCGTCGAGCTGTCGAAGGACGACCTCCGGGCGCTCATCACGCAGGAGGGGCGTGGCGATGCGTTCCCGACGGATGGCGACCGGGTCGAGCGCGGCGAAGTACAGGCCCTCGTCGTGGAGAGGGGCCGCAAAGACGGTCTGCCCGGTGGGCGAGACCACCTCGCTGCCACCCCAGAAGGTGATGGATTCATCCACGCCGACGCGATTGACGAAGATGACGTAGCTGGTCGTCAACTGGGCGTAGGTCCGGTTGAGGGTCCGCCACGATGTCGCCGTGCCCAGGCCGGCCTCGTTGACGGCAGCCACGTCCCGGCCAGGTGAGGAGGAGACGTTGACGAGCACCTGGGCGCCATCGAGGGCCAGCAGCTGCGGCGTGGCCATGTGCCAGAAGTCCTCGCAGACGCTGAGGCCGAGGCGCAGGCCGAGGCGCTCGGATGTGACGGCACGCAGCCTCGAGCCCGGTGCGAAGAAGCGGCGCTCATCGAAGAGGCCGTAGGTGGGCAGGAAGACCTTGCGGTGGACATGGCGTACGGCACCCGCCTCCAGCAGAGCCGCGGCGATGAAGAGGCGGTGGTCCTCTGACTCCTCGACGAAGGAGACGATGGCGACCAGCCCATCGGCCGCCTGTGCCAGCGCCATGAGACGGGGGTCGTCCCGGCGCATGGCCACCTCCGCGTTGAGGTCCTGGAGCAGGTAGCCGGTCAGGCCGAGCTCCGGGAACACGACCAGGTCGGCACCCTCGTGGCGAGCCTCGCCGATGAGCTCGTGATGCCGCTCCAGGTTCTCGTCGAGGGCACCCAGCCGCGGCGCCAGCTGGGCCAGGGCGACGGTGAGCGAGGACATGGCCGCAGTGTAGGTGGCGCCAACGTTGCGAGCGCGGCCCAGCGCGCGAGCCCAGTTCGTCTCGACGCGGGCCGGGGTGAGGGCGAAGCGCGTGACGCTGGGTCTGAGGACAGCGGCCCCGACCGCCTCTTGAGCACGCGAGGAACCGCGCCACTCCGGAGGGCTGGGGCCGTGACAGCGCCGGCGACGCGGTGCTAGGCTTCGCGCACGCCGCGAAGGGTGCGGGCACGTGTGCGCGCCGCGCACCTGCGGGTGGCTGTTGGGGAGGACGGTTCGGTCGAAGCCGGGGCTGCCGCATGGTGGCACCCCGTCGTCCGATGCCTCCTGGGAGTGCCATCTGACGCCGTCGCGGTGAGCAAGAGGAGACGAGATGACCCGACGACCCACCTGGTTGTCTGCGGCGGTCATCGGTGGCGCCATCGGCTTGTTGTCGATGTCTGCTGCGCCGGTGTTCGCCCAGGCCGCGCCCGCGGCACCAGCGGAGGGCGGCTACACCGTCTATCCGGATTACGCCGAGGTCGCCTGTGACGGAACCTTCAACGGCGTGCCCTACACGGGCAACCTGGCCAAGATCGAGGCCACCGACGCCTCGACCGTCGTCTTCACCCTGTGCAGCCCCGACCCGGCCTTCCTGCCCAAGGTCGCGTTCTCGCCCTTCGCCATCAACGATGCCGACTACCTGATCGCCGCGGTCCCCGATGGCAGCATCGTCGACAATCCCAACGGCACGGGTCCCTACGTGCTCGGGGAGTGGCGACGCGGCAGCGAGGTCGATCTTCACGGCCAACCCCGAGTACTGGGGTGAGGCACCCGCGAGCGCCCAGGCCGTCCTGCGCTGGTCGTCGGAGCCGGGTCAGAAGCTCATCGAGCTGCAGTCGGGCACCGTGGATGGCGTTGACAATCCCAGCGCTGACGACCTCGAGGGCATCGCCGCCGATCCCAACCTGGTGGTCCTGCCGCGCGAGGGCTTCAACGTCTTCTACCTCGGCATGAACAACACGTACGAACCCTTCACCAACGAGAAGGTGCGCCAGGCCATCTCGATGGGCATCGACAAGCAGCGCATCGTGGATTCCTTCTATGCAGAAGGGTCGACCGTCGCCGATTACTTCACCCCGTGCTTCATCCCCTTCGCCTGCGGCGGCGAACAGTTCCCTGCCTTTGACGCAGAGGCCGCCAAGGCGCTGCTGGCCGAAGGGCTGGCGGAGCTCGGCCTCGAGGCTTTCCCCGAAGTCCCCATCTCGCTGCGCGTCGTGGACCGCGCCTACCTGCCCTTCCCGGAGCAGGTCGCTGTGGATATCCAGGACCAGCTCATGGCGAACCTGGGCATCAGCACCACCATCGACGTCCAGGAGTCGGGCACCTTCATCGACAACTCGGACGCGGGCAACCTGACCGGCTTCCACCTTCTGGGCTGGAACGCTGACTACCCGGATCCCACCAACTTCCTCGATTATCACTTCGGCCCAGGTGCCAGCGCCCAGTTCGGCGAGGGCTTCCCGGACATCCATGCAGCGCTGCAGAAGGGCGGCACGACCGCTGACCCGGCCATCCGTGAGGAGGCCTACGCAGAGGCCAACACCCTGCTCGCGCAGCACGTGCCGATGGTGCCCATCGCCAACGGCGGTTCGTCAACCGCATGGCAAGCAGACGTCGAGGGCGCTCACTCGTCGCCACTCGGCAACGAGGAATTCGCCGCCATCGGCCCAGGTGCCGACGACCAGCTCGTGTTCATGCAGAGCGCTGAGCCCATCGGCATGTACTGCGCCGATGAGACCGACGGCGAGTCGCTGCGCGCCTGCGAGCAGATCATGGAGCCGCTCTACGCCTTCGAGGTCGGCGGCACTGCCACCGAGCCCCAGTTGGCCAAGGAATGCACCGCCAACGAGGACGCCTCGGTCTGGACCTGCACGCTCCAGGACGGCGTGACCTTCCACAATGGCGCGGCCCTCGACGCGAATGACGTCGTGACGTCGTACGCCGTTCAGTGGGACGCGGCCAACCCGCTGCACGTCGGCCGCGACGGCAGCTTCACCTACTTCGCTGCCCTGTGGGGCGGGTTCCTGAACCCACCGCCGGCTGAGGAGTAGATCTCGTCCTCGATCCATCACGGAGAGGGGCGCCGCCAGCACGGTGGCGCCCCTCTCCCACGCCGCCGGGCACCTTCCCAGAACCCGGCGATCTTCGTAGCGGGGTGGGATGGCCCAGTACATCGTCCGGCGGGTACTCCTCAGCATCCCCACGCTGATCGGCATCATCGCCATCGTCTTCATCATCGCTCGTCTGCTGCCCGGCGACCCCTGCCTGTCAGCGCTCGGCGAGCGTGCCACCGATGCCATCTGCAACGCCTTCAACGAACGCTACGGCCTCAACGAGCCCATCCACATCCAGTTCGTCCTGTACATCGGCCAGCTGCTCCGCGGCGACCTGGGCGAATCCATCCGCTACGGCCGGCCCGTGACCGAGATCCTCATCGAGCGCCTGCCCACGACCATCGAGCTGGCGGTGTACTCGCTCCTGTTCGCCTCGGTCGTCGGCGTGCTGCTGGGCCTGCTGTCGGCGCTGCGCCGCAACTCCAGGACCGACGTGACCACGATGTTCGGCGCCATCCTGGGCGTCTCCATCCCGATCTTCGTGCTCGCGCTGATCCTGCAGTTCGTCTTCGCCGTGGCCCTGCCCAACCTCACCAACGAACTCTTCGGCGTGCGCATCGGGCTGCCACCTTCGGGCCGCTTGTCACCGGGCCTGGAGTTCGAGACCATCCCGGAAGCCTTCGGCCTTGAGGACGTGCAGGGCCTCGCTCGCGCCATGCTGGACTTCCTGTCCGGCATCTACACCTTCAGCTTCTTCATCACCTTCCAGTGGACGCAGCTGGTCGATGCCTGGCAGCACCTCATCCTGCCCGTCATCGCCCTGGGCACCATCTCGCTGGCCATCATCGCGCGCATCACGCGTTCGTCACTGCTCGAGGTCCTGGGCCTGGACTACATCCGGACGGCCCGGGCCAAGGGCGTCTCGGACCGCAACGTCCTGCGCAAGCACGCCTTCCGCAACGCCATGCTGCCGGTCGTCACCATCATCGGCCTGCAGCTGGGCCTGTTGCTGGCAGGCGCCGTGCTCACGGAGACCGTCTTCAACCTCACGGGCGTCGGCCGTACGCTGTACGACTCCATCGTGGGGCGCGATTACATCGTGGTGCAGGCCATGACCCTGATCATCGCCATCATCTACCTGACAGTGAACCTGATCGTGGACATCTCCTATGCCTTCCTCGATCCACGGATCCGGCTTGCGATGAGGGCATCGCCATGACGGTCGATCTGGGCACCCGACCGGGCGTCGTGACGGGTCACTCGGCGCAAACGTCGGGCTCCGGACGTGGCGCCCGCCTCAAGGAGACGGGGCGCAACATCCTCGCCCAGCGCTCGGCCCAGGTCGGGCTCGTCTTGCTCATCCTGCTGTCCCTGATGGCCATCTTCGCGGACGTCATCGCGCCCTATGACCCGCTCGACAACCTCAATGGGCCGGGCGAGCCGGGACGGCGGGCCGAGCCCTGCATCCACGCCCTCTACGAGGTGCCGGTCCTGGGCGCATGGGGCTGCCCCGCGGACCAGCCGGAGACGTACCTCGGGACCGACGGCAACAGCCGCGACATCTTCAGCCGCGTGGTGTTCGGGGCCCGCATCTCGATGCCCATCGGCCCCGTGGTGGTGGGTGTCGCCATCCTCATCGGGGCCCTCATCGGGGCCATCTCCGGCTTCGCGGGTGGCTGGTCGGACAACATCCTCATGCGCACGATGGACGTGTTGCTGGCCTTTCCGGCGCTCGTGCTGGCCATCGCCATCGTCACGCTCGTGGGGCCCGGCCTGCTCAACGCCGTGGCCGCCGTCGTCGTGGTCAGCATCCCACTGTACGCGCGGCTGACGCGCTCGGCCGTGCTCTCCACCCGCGAGCAGGATTACGTCACGGCCTCACGGGCACTGGGTGAATCGAGCCGCGGCATCCTGACCCGGCGCATCATCCCCAACTCCATCACGCCGCTCATCGTGGCCGGTTCCCTGGGCATCGCTACCGCCGTCCTGGAGGTGGCCGCTCTCTCGTTCCTGGGCCTCGGCATCGCCGAGCCGGTGCCCGAGTGGGGCGCCATGATCGGCCGTGACTTCAACTCCATCTTCACGCGGCCTCTCCTCGTGCTGGCGCCGGCTTTCGCCCTGACGCTCATGGTGCTGGGCTTCAACCTGCTGGGTGACGGCATCCGCGACGCCCTCGATCCGAGGCTCAACAGGTGACGGACATCGCGGCTGCCCCGGGCGGCTCCTCCCCCATCCTGGAGGTCCGTGGCCTGCGGACGTCCTTCTATACGCGAGCCGGCGTCATCCGGGCTGTCACGGGGCTGGACTTCAGCGTCTCGCGCAACGAGGTCCTGGGCCTCGTCGGCGAGTCGGGCTGCGGCAAGTCCGTGACCTCGCTGTCCATCCTGGGGCTCGTCACGGAGCCCGGGCGCGTGGAGGCCGGCGAGGTCATCTTCGACGGACGGGACCTGCTGAAGCTGCCCTCCGACGAGATGCGCAAGATCCGCGGCGACCGTATCGCCATGATCTTCCAGCAGCCGCAGTCGTCGCTGAATCCCGTCATGAGGGTGGGCAGGCAGATCAGCGAGGCGCTGGAGGTGCACCGCGGCATCGACGAGAAGGCCGCTCGGGCACGCAGCCTGGAGCTCATGGACATGGTGGGCATCCCGGATGCCAAGCGCCGCTACGAAGCCTACCCCCACGAGATGTCCGGTGGCATGGCACAACGCGTCATGATCGCCATCGCCCTCGCCTGCGAGCCGGAGCTGCTCATCGCCGACGAGCCCACGACCGCGCTGGACGTGACCATCCAGGCCCAGATCCTGGACCTCATGCGCACGCTTCAGCGGGAGACCGGCACGGCCATCATCCTCATCACCCACGACCTCGGCGTGGTCGCCGAGATGTGCGACCGGGCCGCCGTCATGTACGCCGGCGAGATCGTTGAGCAGACCGACGTGCGAACGCTCTTCGCGGAGCCCCGACACCCCTACACCCGTGGTCTCATCGGCGCGGTGCCGGTGCCCGGCGAGATCCGTGACGAGCTGGCCACCATCCCGGGCTCCGTGCCCAATCTCATCGAGCTACCAGATGGCTGTCGCTTCGCACCGCGTTGCCTGACACGGGTGGAGACAGGCAACGTGCTTGCCGAACTGGCGCACCCAGAGCTGCGCGGCGTTGCTGACGATCACCTCGTGCGCTGCTGGCTCTACCACCACGAGGATGGCAGTCCGCGCCGCGACCCAGGCTACTGGCCGGAAGCAGGCCGTCCATGAGCGACCCGCTCGTCCGACTCGAGGGCCTCAAGAAGGCCTTCCCCATCAAGGCCGGGATCCTGCAGCGCACCGTCGCGGAGGTGCGGGCCGTGGACGGCGTGGACCTCGAGATCCGGCGCGGCGAGACGCTGGGTCTCGTGGGCGAGTCGGGCTGCGGCAAGACGACCATCGGCCGACTGCTGCTGCGCCTCATCGACCCCACGGCCGGGCGCATCGTCTTCGCCGGCACGGACATCACGACGCTCACCGGCAAGGCACTGCAGCCGTACCGGCGGCGCATGCAGATCGTCTTCCAGGATCCCTTCGCCTCGCTGGATCCCAGGCAGCTCGTGGGCGACAGCATCGGCGAAGGCCTGCGCATCCACAAGGTCGGCACCGCAGCTGAACGGCGGAAGAAGGTCGCCGACATCATGGACCTTGTCGGCCTGGCGCCCTATCACGCCGACCGCTACCCGCACGAGTTCTCCGGTGGGCAGCGCCAGCGCATCGGCATCGCCCGGGCGCTCGTGCTGGAGCCGGATCTCATCGTCTGCGACGAGCCGGTGTCCGCGCTGGACGTCTCCATCCAGGCCCAGGTCCTCAACCTCCTCAAGTCACTGCAGAAGGACTTCGGGCTGACCTACCTCTTCATCGCTCACAACCTGGGCGTCGTGGAGCACATCAGCGACCGCGTCGCCGTCATGTACCTGGGCCGCGTGGCCGAGCTGACCAACCGCGAGCAGCTCTACCGCGACCCGCGCCACCCATACACGATGGCCCTGATGTCGGCCATCCCGCTGCCCGACCCGACCATCACGCGCAAGCGCATCATCCTGACCGGCGATGTGCCCAGTCCCGTGAACCCGCCGGCCGGCTGCAACTTCCATCCGCGCTGCTGGCTGCGCGATCACCTGGGTGCCCCGGAGATCTGCGCCGCGCAGGTCCCGGAGCTCGTGGACCCCATGCCCGGCGATGGCCAGGAACAGCTGGTGGCCTGCCATTACCGCGAATCGAGCGCTGTGGAGCTGCAGCGGGCGGCCGGGTCGGTGGACGTCGTCAGCTAGCGGCATCGACAGGCCGGCGTAGGTGGACCGAGCCCGGCGCCCGGCGGACTGACTGCGGCGGCCCGCGAGATCGACCCTACGCGGGCTCGATGAGCGGCTTTCGGAGGCCGACCTCATGGGCCGCGCCGGACACGGTCTGCGGAGTGATTTGCTCCGGGAAGTGGCAGGCGGCCTCGTGGCCGGGCGACAGCTGTCGCAGCTCGGGAACGACCGTCTCACACTCCTCCGGGTTGCCCAGCTGCTCTCGAAGCCAGCAGCGGGTGTGGAAGCGGCAGCCCTCAGGCGGTGCCGCGGGCGAGGGCAGGTCGCCTTGAAGGATGATGCGGCGCCCTCGCTTGGTGGGATCGGGCTCGGGCACGGCCGAGAGGAGCGCCACCGTGTACGGATGGCGCGGATCCTCGTAGAGCACGTCCACGGGCGCCAGTTCCACGAGCCGGCCCAGGTACATGACACCGACCCGGTCGCTGACGTACTGCACGACCGATAGGTTGTGGGCGATGAAGAGGTAGGTGAGGTCGAACTCCGAGCGCAGGTCGAGGAGCAGGTTGAGGATCTGGCTCTGGATGGAGACGTCAAGCGCGGAGACCGGCTCGTCACAGACGATGAAGTCCGGTTCCAGCACGAGCGCCCTGGCGATGCCGATGCGCTGGCGTTGACCACCGCTGAACTCGTGGGGGAACCGACGGGCGTAGTCGCGGCGCAGTCCCACCGCCTCGAGGTACTTGCCGATGCGCTCCTCGCGTACGCTTCGCTTGTCCCAGCGATTCTCCTTGTCGGCCTGCGCAAGGAGGCCCTCGCCGATGATGTCGTTGACGGGCATCCGCGGGTTCAGTGATCCGTAGGGGTCCTGAAAGATGATCTGCAGCTTGCGCCGCAGCTTGCGCAGCTCGGTGCCGGTGAGGCCACTCACGTCCTGGCCGCGGTAGCGGATGATGCCGGCCGTCGGGGGCAGCAGCCGCAGCAGGGTCCGGCCAAGCGTGGACTTGCCACAACCGGACTCGCCGACCAGGCCCAGCACTTCTCCCTTGGCCACCGCGAACGTGACGCCGTCGACGGCCTTGACGTCCCCGACCTTGTGCCGCAGGACGCCGGCGTTGATGGGGTAGTACTTCACAAGATTCGTGACGGCGATGAGCTCCTCGTCCGTGGCCGTCAGCGAGCGGACGGAGCGCGACGTGACCTCGGCGGGCACGACGGCGCTCATGAGGCTGCACCGCCCGTTGCCGCTGACGCAGCGGCGGCTGGAGCGCCGATCGCGGCCGGCGCCACGGCAGCAGGCTCGAGGGCCGCCGGCTCAACGGCCGCAGGCTCATCCCTGGGTGGGTCCATCCACAGCCAGCAGGCGACCCGGAAGCCGCCATCCCCGTCGGGGTCGCCCAGCAGCGGATCATGCACACTGCAGGGGCCGAAGCGCTGCGGGCAGCGAGGTGCGAAGTTGCAGCCCTGGGGCATGTTGAAGGGGTTGGGCACCGACCCCTTGATGACCCGGAGGCGCTCGCCGCGCCGGGACCGCGAGGGCATGGACTCCAGCAGGCCTTGCGTGTAGGGGTGCTTGGGAGTCAGGAACACGTCGTTGACCGAGCCCGACTCGACGATGCGCCCCGCGTACATGACGGCGACCTCGTCGACCATCTCCGCCACGACCCCCAGGTCGTGTGTGATGAGCATGAGGGCCATGCCCAGTTCGGTCTGGACCGACCGGATGAGGTCCAGGATCTGCGCCTGGACGGTGACGTCCAGCGCCGTCGTGGGCTCGTCGGCGATGAGCATCTTGGGCCGGCAGGAGAGCCCCATGGCGATCATGGCGCGTTGGCGCATGCCACCCGACAGCTCGTGGGGGTACTGCTTGACGCGCCGCTCGGGCGAGCTCATGCCCACCTGGGCGAGGGCCTCGATGGCGCGCTCCCTGGCCTCCGACTTGGAGACCTTGAGGTGCTCGATGATGGCCTCGCTGATCTGGTCACCGATGGTGAAGACCGGGTTGAGGCTGGTCATGGGCTCCTGGAAGATCATGGCGATCTCGCCGCCTCGGACGCGGCGCATGTCGTCGTCGCCCAAGGTCAGCAGGTCCCGTCCGTCGAGGCTGATCGTTCCGCTCGGGATCCTGGCCGGCGGCATCTCGAGCAGGCGCATGATGGTGAGCGCCGTCACGGATTTGCCGCAACCCGATTCGCCCACGATGCCGATGGAGCCCCCGCGGTGCACCCCGAAGCTGACGCCGTCCACGGCGCGCACCGTGCCGTCCATGACGTCGAAGTAGGTGCGCAGGTCGTGGACCGCGACCAGGCGATCGTCGGCGGAGACTCCGGCGGCGGCCGACCCTGGGGCGGCCGCTGATGGGCCGACGGCCGGATCCGCCAGAGGTTGCGCCTTCTGGGGCTCCGTCATTCGTGCGCCCGTGGATCGAAGGCGTCGCGGAGACCGTCGCCCATGAAGCTGATGCCGGTGACCATGAGGGCGATGGCCAGACCGGGGAAGAACGCCCACCACCAGTTGCCGAGGATGAGTTGCCCCTGCGAGGCCGTGAGGGCCGTGCCCCAGCTGATGTCGGTGGAGCGCATGCCGAACCCGAGGTAGCTGACGAAGGCCTCCAGGATGATGGCGTTGGCCACCACCAGCGTGGCGGAGACGATGATCGGCCCGAGGGCGTTGGGCAGGATGTGCCGGAAGGCGATGCGACGGTCGCGGACACCCACGGCTCGCGCAGCGTCCACGTACTCCTGCTCGCGAAGAGACAGGAAGAGAGCCCGGGTCAGCCGGGCAAGGACCGGCCACGACAGCAGCCCGAAGATGACCATCAGCATGAGCGGGTCTCCGCCGCCAAAGAAGCTGGCCGCCACGAGGATGATGAACAGGAATGGGATGGCCAGCATCAGGTCGACCAGGCGCATCAGCACGCCGTCCGCCCATCCGCCGAAGAAACCGGCGATGACGCCGACCGTGACCCCCACGCCGACGGCGATGACCATGGTGACCAGGCCGAAGGCCACTGAGAGGCGAGCTCCGTTGACCACGAGCTCGTAGACGCTGCGGCCAAGGTAGTCGGTACCGAAGATGTTGGCCCAGGACGGGGGGTCGCCGCCCGGGCGGGCGATCTTGGTCAGGTCCAAGGCGTCGTAGGGCCAGAGGATGGGACCGAAGATGGCGATGAAGACCATCAACCCGACCATGACGCTGCCCACCAGCGCCAGGCGGTGCTTCTTGAAGCGGCGCCACGCCAGCTGCCACTGGCTGAGGGGGACGAGGGAGACCTCGAAGTCCTCTTCCTGGGAGGCTGCCAGGTAGTCCTGCACGTCCTGGCGCGCGAGGAGCGCATCCGTGGGCCCATCCACGCCGCCGGCCTGGAGCGCGGCGTCGGCAAGGCCGCGGTCCTTCTGGTCACGGGCGCTCTCGTGGGCGCCCTGCGAGTACGTCATCGACTCAGTACCGGATGCGCGGATCGATGATGGCGTAGACGACATCCGCGATGAGGTTCGCCACGAGGATGGCGAACGAGGTCATCATGATGAGGGCCATCAGGACATAGTAGTCGCGCTCCCCGACGGACTCGATGAAGAGGCGGCCGATGCCCGGCCAGCTGAAGATGGTCTCCGTCACGATGGCGCCTGAGAGCAGGAAGGGGATCTCCAGGGCGATGTTCGTGGTCACCGGGAGCATGGCATTCCGGAAGGCGTGGCGATAGATGACGCGCCGTGCTGCCAGGCCCTTGGCACGGGCCGTGCGCACGAAGTCGGCACCCAGCGTCTCCAGCATGGAGGCGCGCACGAAGCGACTGTCGGCGGCGATGTTGACGGCCACCAGGGTCACCACCGGCAGGATGAGGTGCGTGCCCATGTCCAGGATGGCGTTCACGGGGTCCTGAGTCGCAGACGTCCAGAACTGCGGTGAACCGAAGGCAGGCCAGTCGCGCGCGTTCACCACGCCACCGGTGGGCAGCAGGTGGAGCATCGGGCCGAAGAGAAAGATGAGCATGAGGCCCAGCCAGAAGGTGGGCAGCGAGTAGAGGATATAGCTGAGGAAGGTGAGACCCTGGTCGTAGACCGAGTAGCGTCTCACGGCCGCGAAGACCCCCAGCACGATGGCCAGAGTGACCCAGATGACCATCGCCGTCATGGCCAGCATGACGGTCGCCGCAAGTCGCTCCCACACCATGTCCACGACGGGTCGCCCGGTGTTCAGGCTATTGCCGAGGTCCCCGTGGAGGAAACCGTTATCGCCCCCGCCCAGGAAGGCGGGCAGGAAGTTGGGGCCGCCCTGCTCGGAGAAGAAGGCGTCGACGCCGTCTCGCTCGCAGTTCAGAACGCCGGACCAGCCGCCGAACATGCGCAGGATGGCTGCCGGGTCCTTGGAGTCTTCGAGGCACCAGCGGTCCAGCCACCTCTCCTTCATCTCCAGGGTCATCCGCGGGTTGGCGGTGACGCTGCCGGCCGGTCCGCCGGGAGCTGCCAGGAGCAGGACGTAGCTGATGATGATGACGCCGATGAAGAGCGGGATGAGACCCAGCGCCCGGCGGATGATGTAGCTAGTCACGAGTGGGAGCGACCTCGGGGTTGGTCAGCCACCTGGTTCGCCTTGACGCGCCGCTGACCGAGATGGGGAGAAGTGTGCCGGCTCGGGCAAGCCCTCTGGGGCGCGCCCGAGCCGGCATTCGAGTACCGGCTGACACCGGCGCCGTCGCGCTCTGAGCGCTAGGCGGCGGTGCCGTCCTTGAGGAACCAGTCACCGATGTTCCACATGTCAGACCCGGTGCCCGGGTTCTGGAGGTAGTTGGCGATCTTGGGGTTCAGGCCGCGGACGTTGCTCCTGTAGTAGAGCACGACCTCCGGCTGCTGCTCGGTGTGGATCTGCTGGAAGGTGGCCGCCAGCTTCTGGGCCTCCGCCTGGTCGGTCGCCCCGAA
Source organism: uncultured Chloroflexia bacterium (assembly GCA_963825995.1). Classification (GTDB taxonomy): domain Bacteria; phylum Chloroflexota; class Limnocylindria; order Limnocylindrales; family CSP1-4; genus JAFMJV01. Next base: position 397,049 of record CAWGVH010000003.1, on the reverse strand, counting down.
GAGCGAGTCGAGGGCTTCGTCCATGCGAGGGTCGTTGAGGCGCACGAAGTTGGCGCCGGCCCCGCCGTTCTCCTCGCTCGGGATGTACTTGGAGTGGTACACGGTGTAGCTGTTGCCGAAAAGGTTGAACGAGTTCACCCAGGCGAACTCGGCGGTGTCGTAGTTGCCGCGGGTGAGGCTGCACTGAGCATCAGGCGGTGCCTCGTTCCAGCCGGCGAAGACCGTCTCGGGCGACGCCGTGTTGATGAGCTCCACGCCGATATCGCGGAACTTGCTGGCGAGGTAGTCGCCGGCGGCGACGCGGAAGCCGGCACCGGTATGGCAGTGGAGCAGGCTGAGCTTGACGCCATCCTTGTCGCGGATGCCGTCGCCGTCAGTGTCCACCCAGCCGGATGCGTCGAGCATCTCGACCGCCTTCGCGGGGTCGAAGTCGATGCAGGTCAGGCCTTCGGTGGTGCGGTAGTAGAGCCCGGGCGGCACAGGGCTGCAGGGCTCGTCCTCCGGCATCGGGGTGCCGGGGTAGACCGTCTCGTAGAGCTCGGTCTTGTCGATGGCATGGGCGAGGGCCATGCGCACGTTCGGGTCGGTCAGTGCCGGGTGGCCCACGCCGGGGCCCTTGCCGGCCTGGTTGAAGTCGAAGTGCTCGTACTCCCAGGCGGGCTTGATGAGGGCCACGCCGATGGAGGGGTCGACGCCCGCGATGGCGGTGTAGTCGCCCTGCAGCAGGTCCGTGGCCAGGTCGATCTCACCGGCCAGGAAGGCCGCGATCATGGCGTCCTTGGCGCCATCGAAGAAGCGGTAGACCACGCGATCGAGGTACGCGGGATCGCCGGTCCAGGGGCTGACCCAGTTCTCGTTGCGGACGAGCTCGATGGCGCTGGGGCTGGCGCTGGCGTACTTGAAGGGGCCGGAGACCGGCGCGTTCTCGAGGCCGGGCCCGACAGGGTAGGACAGCTGCGCGGCATCCGCGACGGCGATCGTCGACATGTAGTGCTCGGGCAGGGGCGGCGCACTGAAGAGGCCGTAGTAGCCCGTGAACCCGGTGCAGAAGTGGAGGGTCGCGGAGAGGCCGTCCTCGGACACCTCGAAGCGGTCGATGAGGTTGTAGCCGTCCGTGCCGGCGTAGAGGCCGACGTTGTCGGGATCGAGCATCCAGTCGACCATGGTGTACTTGTAGTCATTCAGGTCGAGCGTCTCGCCGTCGCTCCACTTGAGGCCCGGTCGGATGTTGATGTCCATCTCGAAGCCGGGGATGTCCTCGTAGCCCTCACGTCGGTTCTCACACACCGCCGTCGGCTCGGCGTCGATGCGGACGCCGCCGTTGGAGATGGTGGGGATGCTGACGGCCAGCTCGGGGATGTACTTGAAGTCGGCCGAGACGTCCCAGAGCTGGTCGTTCGTCGCCGCGAAGACCTGCGTGTTGACGAAGGCCGACACGTAGTAGGGGTTGAGCTGGTCAGGGATCTGCCAGTCGGCGATGACGATCGAACCGCCGGGTGTGCCCGTCTCGGGGGCGTAGTCGGACCCGAACATCAGGTCATCGATGTTGGGGGCGTCCTGCGCCACGATTGGCGCTGCGATAGCGGACCCCGCCAGAGCGAGGGTGGCGGCAAGCGCGAATGTTCGCCTGGTGCCGGGACTCATCAGAGAGGTTCCTCCCCTGCGGAGCGTCATCGCCTAGGTGGCGACGATCGCGGGCGTTCTCCTGTCTGCAGCGGCACTCGCGCGTGGTGCACGCAGATGCTCGTCTCCCGCGATGGGACCGCAGCCAGATGAGGTATATGGACGCTCAGGGGACCCCTGCGCCACAGGGCCGAACGTACCGGCCTCGGGTGTCCATGGTCCCGGACGCGACCGGTGCGTGACCACGCATGGAGCCGCTCGGCTATCCATCCGTGGCTGCCAGCGACCAGCTCGAGATGTCCCAGTCGAAGCGCGGCGCGGAGGGGTCCACGGGGCCGTGGGCATCGCGCACTCGCGTGGAGAGTGCGCTCATCGACGACTCGTACCAGAGCGGCCAGTAGGGCACGTCCTGTGCCAGCAGGTCCTGGACGCCGGCGTAGGCCTCGGCGCGCACCACCGGGTCCAGCGTCTCACGCGCGGAGCTGATGAGGTGGTCGGCCAGCGACGAGGTGAAGCCACTGGGGTTGGCATCCGCCTGGTTCTGCTCCGTGGTGATACGCGAGGATTCGAAGGTGCGCACCGCGCTGTCGGGGTCCGGGCCGAGCAGGCGAGCCAGCAGCAGCGTATCGAAGTCGTTGGGCCAGAGCAGCTGGTCCAGCATGGTGCCCCCGGTCAGGTCAAGCTCCTCCACCACGAGCTCGATGCCACACTCGGCCAGCTGGGCGGCGGCCTCGTTGGCGAAGGTGAAGAGGTCCACGCTGGTGGGGCGCACCGCGATGGTCGAAGAGAGCCGGCGTCCATCGCGCGCCCGCACGCCATCCTCGCCGGGCAGCCAGCCGGCGGCATCCAGCAGGCCGATGGCAGCGCTCACGTCGCGGGGCTGGGGGGTGGCGTCCGGCAGCGCCCAGGAGCTGGCCGTGTAGGGCGTCGTGGCGATGGCCCGCTCGGGGTCCAGCCGTAGGGCCAGGGCCTCGTGGTCGAGGCAGAGGGCGAAGGCCCGGCGCGCCTCGCGGTCGAAGTAGACACGTTCGGGGCGCACGTTGAAGAGGATCCCGTACTGCAGGTCCAGGGCTCGCGGCGCGGCGCTGACACCATCGATGCCGGTGACGGCCTCCTCGAGCTCCGGGCCGACCTCGAGGATCCAGTCCGCCTCCCCGCTGAGGAGGCGCGTGACGGCCACGGATGGGTCGCGCTCGATATCGACCACGATGCGGTCGATCATCGGTGCCGTCCTGGTGTGCTCCTTGTTGGCGACGAGGATGTAGTCACCGTCCTCCTCGACTCCGTCCAGGCGATACGGCCCGCCGCCGAGGGGCGCCACGGTGGCGTCCAGGAGCCCGAGTGCAGCCGACCGCTTATCCGCATCGGTGGTCGTGAAGACCTGGCCGAGCGCTGCCAGCCGCTCCAGCAGCTGGCCCACGTAGGCATCCTCGTCGAACAGCCCGTTCTCGTCGGTGTACGGCACCTCCGAGGGCAGCTGCAGCCCGGCGCGGCTGAAGATGCGCTCCAACTGGGGGCGGTGGTCGGTCAGCCGGCAGCCGTCCGGCGGCTCAGCGTCGGCACAGGCGGCGCGCAGCATCTGCTCCGTGATGGCATCCACCACCGCGTCCGGGCGGTCCTGGCTCAGGCGGTCGGCGGCTGCGATGAGATCCGCGGTGGCAGAGGTGACGGCGGCTTCCGAGAGGATCGGCAGGCGGCCGAGAGCCTCCACCAGGAAGGGTGCATGGGGTTCGGTGAGGGTCACGATGACCTCGTCCTCGTCGCGCTCAGGGCTCGCCGCGAGGTGGTCGCGTACGGCGGCGCAGAGATCGCGTCCCAGTGGACAGGAGGGCGAGGCGGCCATGCGCAGCGAGAACATGACGTCCTCCGGCGTGACCTTCTGGCCGTTGTGGAAGCGGGCATCGGCCTTGATGGGGATGCGCCAGGTAAGCCCGTCCTTGCTGACCTCGGGCAGGTCACGTGCCAGCTCGGGCACCGGCTGGAACGCGTCATCGAGGCGGTACAGCGGGTCATAGAGCAGGTCGGTGAGGAGATCCTCCGTGGGGTTGGTGGCCGGCGGCAGCAGGCGGGTCGGCGGGTCAGCCGCCATGACCACCATGGTCTGACGCGAACGCGCCACGGGCTTCTGAGTGGCCGGTGGTGTGGGAGCGGTCGTGTCGAGGGCGGTGTCGCTGGGCATGGGCAGGAGCGAAGGCGAGGGCGAGGACAGCGGCGGGGACGAGGACACGGACGAGGCCGGAGTGGACGAGGCAGCCGTCGTGGCAGCAGACGAAACAGGAGACGACGGCCGCGGCGAAGGGGTCTGCTCACCGAGGCAGCCGGACACCACGAGCAGGCAGGCCAGGCCGAGGCCGGCCAGGCGGCGACTCCGATGCATCCCCCGGCCCCCGGCCGAAGACGTCGGCGCGGAGAGCCGGCGGTGGCTCACTGTGGGCAAGGCCGCTGCTCGCCGCTCATGGGCTGCCAGCGCAGATCCGGCTGGCGCGCGGCCGTGGCCTCGTCCAGACGACGCACGGGCGCATCGTGGGGAGCGCTGCGCAGCAGGTCCGGGTCGCGCCGAGCTTCCTCGGCCACCGCGATGAGCGCGTCAGCGAAGGCGTCCAGGGTCTCGATCGACTCCGTCTCGGTCGGCTCGATGAGCATGCACTCCTCGACGATGAGGGGGAAGTAGATGGTCGGCGGATGGTAGCCGTAGTCGATGAGGCGCTTGGCGATGTCCAGCGTGCGCACGCCGGTCTCCCCCTTGAGGGCCTCCACGGTGGCCACGAACTCGTGCTTGCAGGGGCCCTCGTAGGGCAGCCCATAGGCCTGCCCGACGCGCTGGCGCAGGTAGTTGGCGGCCAGGACGGCGTCGTCGCTGACCTGGCGCAGGCCGGGGCCGCCATGGGCCAGGATGTAGGCGAAGGCGCGTACCAGGACCCCGGTGCTGCCGTGGTAGCCGCGCACCCGCCCGATGGAAGCCGGCCGTTCCGCGGGCCGCTCCAGCCGGTAGGTGCCGTCCGGTTCCGCCACGACCAGCGGCCCGGGCAGGAAGGGGGCCAGGTGCTCAGCGACGGCGATGGGTCCGGCGCCGGGTCCGCCACCACCATGCGGCGTGGAGAAGGTCTTGTGCAGGTTGAAGTGCATGACGTCGAATCCGGCTGCCCCGGGTCGGAAGTGGCCCAGCACGGCGTTCATGTTGGCGCCATCCATGTAGGCCAGCGCGCCGGCGGCATGGACGGCATCCAGCAGCTCCACGACACCGTGTTCGAAGAGACCCAGCGTGGAGGGGTTGGTGAGCATCACCGCGGCCGTGCGCGGGCCCAGGGCGGTGCGCAATGCCTCGAGGTCGACCGAGCCGTCCGGCCTGGATGCCACGGTCACGGTGCGGTAACCGGCCATGGAGGCCGTGGCCGGGTTGGTGCCGTGCGACGAGTCGGGCACGATCACCTCGTCTCGGGCGGCGTCCCCACGGCTGGTGTGCCAGGCGCGGATGACGAGGATGCCAGTCAGCTCGCCGTGCGCGCCCGCCGCGGGCTGCAGGGCCACGGCGGGGAAGCCGCCGATCTCGCCGAGCTGCCGTTGTAGCCGCCACATCAGCTCCAGCGTGCCCTGGGCCAGGCCATCCGGGGCCAACGGATGCAGCTCCGCGAAGCCCGGCAGGCGAGCGGCCCACTCGTTGACCTTGGGGTTGTATTTCATCGTGCACGAGCCGAGCGGGTAGAAGCCGCTGTCCACCGAGTAGTTGAGGTGCGAGAGGCGCACGAAGTGGTAGACGACGGTGGGCTCGTCCACCTCCGGCAGGGCGGCCGGTCGCAGGCGCAGGTGCTCGGCGGGCACGCCGTCGAGGGCGCCTGCCGGGGCGTGCGGCACCTTGAACGAGGAGCGGCCAGCCACGGAGAGCTCGTCAAGGGTCGGCTGCAGGTCGGGGCCGACCGCGGACCGCCTGCTCACGCGATCACTTCGCGCAGGGTCTCGACCAGCCGCTCGATGTCCTGGTCGGTGGTGACCTCCGTGGCGCAGAGCAGGAGGGCATCGGCCAGGGCCGGGTCGTGCGGATACCAGCGCGCCAGCGGCAGGCCGGCCAGGATGCCACGCTCCATGAGCCGGGCGTGGACCGCCTGGGCGTCTGGCACGCGCACGGCGAACTCGTTGAGGTAGGGGGCCGTGTGCACACGCTCGATGCCGATGGCTGCGAGGGCCAGCTCGAGCCGGCGGGCGGCCGCGGCCCCGCCAGCGGCCACGTCGCCCAGGCCATGCGGGCCGAGCGTGGCCAGGTAGGTGGTCGCCGCGAGCGCGCAGAGCGCCTGGTTGGTGCAGATGTTGCTGGCCGCCTTGTCCCGGCGGATGTCCTGCTCGCGAGCCCGCAGCGTCATGACGAAGGCACGCCGGCCCTCCAGGTCGGTGGTGCGACCCACCAGGCGGCCGGGTACCTGGCGCAGCAAGGCCTGGCTGGCCGCCAGCAGGCCGAGGTAGGGCCCGCCGTACTGGGGGGCGATGCCCAGCGGCTGCCCCTCCCCGACCGCGATGTCCGCGCCGTACTCGCCAGGGGGCGCGAGCACGGCCAGCGAGACCGGCTCCACGACGGCGATGAAGAGCGCGCCGACGGCATGGGCAAGGTCGGCCGCGCGGGCCATGGGCTCCAGCAAACCGAAGGCGTTGGGCTGGCCGAGGATGACGCCCGCCACCGGCCGCGTCGGTATCGGCCAGGGCAGCTTCCAGGGCGGCCAGGTCCGTCGTGCCATCGGCTGCGGTCGGCAGCTCCTCCAGCTCCCGGCTGCCGGGAGCGAAGTAGGTATGGGTCGTTTCCACGGCATGGCGGTGCACGGCCCGACTGATGAGCACCCGGTGGCGGCCGGTGGCACGCAGGGCCATGAGGGCTGCCTCGGCCGTGGCCGAGGCGCCGTCGTAGTGCGAAGCCGAGACGACGGGCAGACCCATGAGCTCGGCGAGGAGCGACTGGAACTCGTAGACGGCCTGCAGCGTGCCCTGGCTGATCTCCGGCTGGTAGGGCGTGTACGCCGTGGCGAACTCGCCCCGCGAGATGATGGTGTCGACGGTGGCCGGGATGTGGTGGCGGTAGACGCCGGCGCCCAGGAAGGAGACCAGGTCGATGCGATTGCGGGCGGCCAGCCCGGCCAGCTCGCGACTGACCTCCAGCTCGGATCGAGGTCCGAGCAGATCCAACCCAGGCGCGCGGACGGCCGCGGGGATGTCGTCGAAGAGTCGTTCGACCGCGTCGATGCCGAGGGCCGCGAGCATCCGCTCGCGGTCCGACAGCGTGTGCGGGCCATAGACCACGCGTCAGCCGCCGATCTGCGCCCGGTAGGCGCCGGCGTCCATGAGGCCGTCGGCCAAGGCGGGATCGTCCAATCGCAGCCGCACCATCCAGCCCGCCGCGTAGGGCTCGGCGTTGACCAGCTCAGGCTGCGTGGCGAGGTCCTCGTTCACGGCCAGCACCTCGCCGCCCAGCGGGGCGTAGAGATCGCTGGCGGTCTTGACCGACTCGATGGCGCCGAAGGCCTCCCCCTTCTGGAGGTGGCGGCCCACGGCGGGCAGCTCCACGAAGACGATGTCGCCAAGCTCCTCGGTGGCATAGGCCGTGATACCCACGACAGCCTCGTCCGATTCGAGGCGCAGCCACTCGTGGTCAAGGGTGAAGCGCAGGGCCTCCGGTACGTCCATCAGATCCTCCACCGTCGTCATCGGTCCGGCCATGCCCACGTCAGGCCGGGTGCCGGACGCAGTCAGCGCGCCCTGCGGTAGAACGGCAGGGCCACGACCTCGGCGGCGACCGCCGTGTCGCGGATCACCACCTCGAGCATGGTACCCGTGGATGCGGCGGAGGGCGGGACGTAGGCCATGGCGATGGCCTCGCCCAGCGAGGGCGACTGGCTGCCGCTGGTGACGACACCGATGGGCGCCGGCTGCCCGGGACGCCGGACCGCGTAGCCGTGGCGGGCGATGCCGCGGTCGCGCAGCACGAGGCCGACAAGCTGACGGGGCAGCGGCCCTGCCAGCTGTGCCTCCAGGGCCGCACGGCCCACGAAGTCGTGGCAGCCTGGCAGGTCCGCACCGCGCTCCAGGTGGACGAAGCGGGCCAGGCCTGCCTCGATAGGCGTGGTGCGACGGTCGAGCTCGTTGCCGTAGAGCGGCATCCCCGCTTCCAGTCGCAGCGTGTCGCGAGCGCCGAGGCCGCTGGGCAGCAACCCGTGGCTCGCGCCCGCGACGAGCAGGGCATCCCAGGCGGCCGGACCGTCGTCCCACGCTACGAAGAGTTCGAAGCCGTCCTCGCCCGTATAGCCGGTGCGGGCCACCAGAGCGGGGATGCCAGCCACGCGTGCTTCAGCCACCGCATACGAGCGGAGCGAGCCGAGGTCCAGGTTCGTGAGCGGCTGGAGGATGGCCCACGCGGCCGGCCCCTGGACCGCCAGCAGCGCGGTCGTGAGCGTCGCGTCGTCCAGCTCGACTGCCCGCCCGGCCACGCGGCTGGCCAACTCGGCCGCGACGACCTCACGGTTGGAGGCATTGGGGACGACCAGGAACCGTTCGGGCGCCGTGCGGTAGACGATGAGGTCGTCGAGGACACCGCCGTCCGGAGCGCAGATGAGCGAGTACTGGGCACGGCCGATGGCGAGGCGGCCAGGCACGGAGACGAGGGCTTCGGCCAGGCCCGCAGCGGCGTCCGGACCGCTGATCCAGAGCTCACCCATATGCGAGAGGTCGAAGAGTCCGGCCGCCGACCGCACGGCGCGGTGCTCGTCGATGATCGAGCCGTACCGTACCGGCATCTCCCAGCCACCGAAGCCGGTGAACCGCGCACCGAGCGCGACGTGCCGCTCGTGGATCGGGGTGCGCTTCAAGACGGCCGCGTCCGCACCGTCGGCCTTGACAGCCACGTGCCGCGAGGGCAGGTCCTCAGCCACGGGTGGCGACCGGCAGGGCGCGCGCCACGATGTTCCGCTCGGTCGCGAAGCTCATGACGGCCTCCGCCTCAGCCAGGTCGAACCAGCGCACCTCTTCGAACTCGTGGTCATGGCGGCCGAGGTCACCGCCCGTCACCTCCATCAGGAAGTAGCGCACCGTCTTCTCGATGCGCCGGCCGCCGCGGACGAAGCGGTAGTGGATGTCACCCACGCTGTCCAGGATGCGCACCTCCAAGCCGGTCTCCTCGCGAACCTCCCGCAGGGCCGTCTGTTCAGCGGTCTCGTCGCCGTCCGGCGTGCCCTTGGGCAGCGACCACGTGGCGCCGTCGCGATCGCGGCGGCGCCTGCCCAGCAGGACCTCGCGGCCGTCGGCCGACTCGCGCAACAGGATGCCCCCCGCTGAAAAGGCACGCGTCACCGTCTGGCCGCCGGCCTGACGGGACCGTGCCACCTCAGGCGGTCCGGGACAGCGCCTGCCACGAGCGCGGGTCGCGGAGGGCCCGGCGAGGGTCCGTCCAGCGGACCGTGGCGGAGTGGATGGTGGCCCGGGTGGCGAGCCGGGGTCCGGGACGGACCGACGTGCTGCGCGCCGACCGACGGACGGCGCCGAGGGGGTCGCGCAGCGCGGCTGCGCGCGCCGCCTGCGGGATCCGCGGCTGGATGCGCGAGTGGCTACGCGACAGCGGGTGCGCATGGCGACCGCCCGCGGCCGGCACCACGAAGCGGGTCCCGGGGGACGTCACGCGGATGGAGCCGACGCTGCGCTGCATGACCCGATGGTAGCGCCTCTCAGCCCTCCAGCAGGCGGCGCAGTGCCGCGGCGCGCTCTGCGTCCAGCGCCCCCCGGTGGACGGCCATGTCCAGCTCCCGCTGGGCGAGGGCCCGGTAGACCGGCAGTGCGCCCGGGGCGAGACGGGCCAGGGCAGCGAGATGCCCGCGCACGGTGCCCTCGTCACCACGCACGAAGGGACCCGTCAGGGCCGCCTGCACGCCCAGGCGTTCCGCGTTGGCGAGGCTGCCCCGGATGAGGGGTCCATAGATGGCGAGGGTGCCAGCCTCGTCGAGGCCAGCTCCCCTGGCGGCTTCCGTGATGGCGTCGAGCAGGCCCACGAAGCCCCCCGCTGCCAGAACCGCGGCAGCGTGGTACGCCTGCTTGCCGCCCGGGGGCAGCCTCACCGGCTGGGCCCCGATATCGGTGGCCAGCTCGGCCAGCATGGTCAGGAGCTCCTCGCTGCCCTCCAGCGCCACCGTCGCGCCGGGCAGGGCCGCCAGCGCGGCCTCCAGGTCCGCGAAGGCCACCAGGGGGTGGAACGAGCCGATGGCGGTCCCGGCCGCCTGGGCCGGCTCGAGGACGCCGGCGCCAAGCGCGCCCGACGTGTGCACCGCCGCCTGGCCGGCGTAGAGGCGCAGTTGCGCGGCCACGTCGGCAAGGGCATCGTCCGGCACGGTCACGAAGACGAGGTCCACCGCGTCGGTGATGGCGGCTGGCGAGGCAACGGCCCGGGCGCCCGGCACCAGGGTGGCGAACCGCTCGCGCCGGGCGGGGTCGCGTGTGGCCACCGCGGCCACCGGCCAGCCCGCCGTCGCGAACGCCACCGCCAGAGCACAGCCCACGCGGCCGGCGCCGACGAAGCCGATGCGCGGGTGACCGCTGGGATCGTGGGGCGGATGCGGATGACGATGCCCGGGGCCTCCATGCGGCCCCTCGTGCACGTGTTCCGCATCGTCGGGGGCGTGCCCGGCTCGCTCGTCGCTCACGTCCCCAAGACTATCCGTCCGGCGGCCGGCCGTATACTTCGAGGACACTCGAAGACGCCCCGACCCGAGGCGGGCACTCCCGTCAGGAGCCGACACCCCGAGCGCGCCCGCCGCGCCCAGCCTGGAGTTCGCCTCATGACATCGCCCGCGTCGCCGTCCTCCTCGCCGTCCTCTCCCTCGCCTGTATCCCAGTCCGCCCGGGCCCTGTTGCGCGCCGGCGACCTGGCGGCCACCATCTACCGGCTGGACGCAGTCAGCGACCGGCTCCACGAGCTGCCCTTCACCGTCAAGGTCCTGCTCGAGAACGTCCTGCGCCACAGTGCGATCGGCAGCGCCAGCGAAGCTGACGTGGCCGCCCTGGCTGCCTGGCGCCCCGGCCTCGACAGTGACATCGAGATCCCCTTCATGCCCGGCCGTGTCCTGCTCCAGGACTTCACGGGCGTGCCGGCGGTCGTGGACCTGGCCGCCATGCGTGACGCGATGGCGGAGCTGGGTGGAGATCCGGCCCGTATCAACCCGCTGGTGCCGGCCAGCCTCGTCATCGACCACAGCGTCCAGGTCGACCGCTTCGGGACCGCGGGGGCCTACGCCTTCAACGTCGAGCGGGAGTACGAGCGCAACGGGGAGCGCTACCAGCTGCTGCGCTGGGCTCAGACGGCGCTGCGCGGCTTCCGCGTCGTGCCACCCGGGACGGGCATCGTCCACCAGGTCAACCTGGAGTTCCTGGGCGACGTGGTCAGCCTGCGCGAGGATGAGAGCGTGCGCGGCGCGCCGGTGGCCTTCCCGGACACGCTGGTGGGCACCGACTCGCATACCACGATGATCAGTGGCCTGGGCATCCTCGGCTACGGCGTGGGCGGCATCGAGGCGGAGGCGGTGCTGCTGGGCCAGCCGCTCTACCAGCCCCTGCCACGTGTCGTGGGCGTCCGCCTGCACGGCGCGCTGCCGACCGGCAGCACGGCCACCGACCTCGTGCTCGTCATCAGCCAGCTGCTGCGAGCGCACGGCGTCGTGGGCACGTTCGTGGAGTTCACCGGCGACGGGCTGGCCTCTCTGGCGCTGGCCGACCGTGCCACGCTGGCCAACATGGCGCCCGAGTACGGTGCCACGACGGGCATCTTCCCCATCGACGAGGAGACCATCGCCTACCTGCGCCTCACTGGCCGGGACAAGGCCCGTATCGCCCTCGTGGAGGCCTACGCCAGGGAGCAGGGGCTGTGGCGCATGCCTGGCGCGACGCCGCTCTTCGACGAGACCCTGGAGCTCGACCTCTCTTCGGTCGGCCCGTCCGTGGCAGGCCCGCGCCGGCCCCAGGACCGGGTGGCCCTGGGCGACCTGCGCGATAGCTTCCGGGCGCACTTTCCGCCGCCTGGTGGCAACGGCGAGGGGTACCCGGCGGTGGCAGTCCGGGCCCAGGACCAGGAAGCCTCGCTGGCCACGGGCTCGGTGGCCATCGCCGCCATCACGAGCTGCACGAACACCTCCAACCCCAGCGTCATGGTCGGCGCCGGGTTGCTGGCCCGCAACGCGGTGGCGCGTGGCCTGTCGGTGGGCCCCACCGTCAAGACCAGCCTGGCACCTGGCTCCCGGGCCGTGACCGCCTACCTGCGCGACGCCGGGCTCCTGCCACCGCTCGAAGAGCTCGGCTTCGACGTGGTCGGCTACGGCTGCACGACCTGCATCGGCAACAGCGGGCCACTGGACGCCGCGGTGGCGGAGGCCGTGGAGTCCAACGACCTGGTGGTGGCCGCGGTCCTCTCTGGCAACCGCAACTTCGAAGGTCGCATCCACCCGCTCGTCAAAGCCTCGTATCTGGCCTCGCCGCCCCTGGTCGTGGCCTTCGCCCTGGCCGGCCGCGTGGACATCGACCTGGAGAACGAGCCGCTCGGCGCCGGCAGCGACGGAACCCCGGTCATGCTGGCGGACATCTGGCCCACCGCCGATGAGATCGCCGATGCCATCCAGGGCGCCGTGACCCCGGAGCTGTTCCGGTCCACGTACGCCAGCGTCTTCGAAGGCGATGACCGCTGGCGGGCCCTGCCCGTGCCCTCCGGCGACCGCTACGCGTGGGATGCGGAGTCGTCGTACATCGCTGCGCCGCCGTTCTTCAGCGGCCTGACACGGGAAGCCGCGCCCATCGGGCCCATCAGCGGCGCCCGCGTGCTGGCCGTGCTGGGCGACTCCGTGACGACGGACCACATCTCGCCGGCCGGCAACATCGCTGCCTGGAGCCCAGCCGGCCAGTGGCTGCAGGCACGCGGCGTGGGCCCCGCCGACTTCAACAGCTACGGCGCCCGGCGGGGCCACCACGAGGTCATGATGCGGGGCACCTTCGCCAACATCCGCCTGCGCAACGCCCTGGCCTCGAAGGAGGGCCCCTGGACGACCTTCCAGCCCGGCGGCGAGGAGCTCTTCATCTACGACGCTGCCAAGCGCTACCAGGAGGCCGGCACGCCGCTGCTCATCCTGGCCGGCAAGGAGTACGGCAGCGGCAGCTCACGCGACTGGGCCGCCAAGGGCACCCGCCTGCTGGGCGTGCGCGCCGTGCTGGCTGAGTCGTTCGAGCGCATCCACCGCTCCAACCTGGTGGGCATGGGCGTGCTGCCCCTCCAGTTCCTGCCCGGCCAGGACGTGGCCAGCCTGGGCCTGAGCGGCCGCGAGGCCTACGACATCCTGGGCCTCTCGGATGCCATCGCACCACGCTCCACGGTGATCGTGACGGCGCATGGTGATGCCGGCGACCACAGCTTCGAGGCCGTGGTGCGGCTGGATGGTGCCATCGAGGTCGACTACTACCGCCAAGGCGGCATCCTGCCGGCCGTGCTGCGGCGCCTGGCGGCGGAGTAGCCCGGGCCTGCGCGTCCTCAGGCTGGCGCGACGGGTAGGACCTTGAGCACGTGGCCGCCATTCGTGACCACGTAGAGCTCGCCCGCGTCGTCCTCGCCGAACGACTGCAGCTGGCCCAGGCCCGGGTCGACGCGGCCGACCACGACCGGCGCCGCGTCGCCGGCCAGCAGCTCGGCGACCGGGACCGCCCAGATGGTGCCGCTGCAGTAGTCGCCGTAGAGGTACGTACCCTGGGGCAGGGTCGCGCGGCTCCCGCGGTAGGCGTAGCCGCCGATGACAGCGCAGTGCACCCCGTCGCCGGCCACATGCGGGTAGGCGATGGCCGGCGCGATGTGGGCGGCCGGGTCGCAGGGATGATCGCCCAGGCACTCCGGCCCTTCCATGTCGCTCCAGCCGAAGCTCGCCTCGCGGGTCCCACGGGGCAGCACGTCGATCTCCTCCCAGGCGCTCTGCCCGACATCGCCGATGTAGATGTCGCCGCTGAGCCGGTCGATGCTGAAGCGCCACGGGTTGCGCAGGCCCATGGCGTGGATCTCGGCACGGCTGTCAGGGTCGCCCGCGAAGCCGTTGTCGGCAGGGATGGCGTAGGGCCAGCCGTGGTCCACGTCCAGGCGCAGCAGCTTGCCGAGCAGCGACCAGCGGTCCAGCCCGTGGCGGTGCGGGTCGTTGCCCGAGCCACCGTCTCCAGTGCTGATGACGAGCATGCCGTCGCCGTCGAAGGCCAGCATGCCGGCCTTGTGCGTCGTGTAGATCTGTGCGATGACGAGCAGCGGCCGCTCCGTGGCCTCGACCGGGCGCGGCACCTCCGTGGGCTGGGCGGTCGCCTCGGCCGTCGTCGCCGCTGCAGCGATGGTGTCGTCGCCGCCCCCCGGCAGCGGCAGCGTGAACTCACTGATCGAGGTGGCCCCGTCGTCGGCCTGGGAGTACGTCACGAAGAAGCGGCCGTTCTCCTCGAACGCCGGGTGGAAGGCCAGGCCGAGCAGTCCCCGCTCGTTGTGGTGCAGCACGCGCTCGGCGATGTCCAGCATGGGCTCGGGATCCACGACGCCCGCGGCATCGATGCGCCAGATGCGGCCTCGCTGCTCGACGACGAAGCGGTCGCCACTGCCGTCGCCGGCACCGACCAGGAGGACCGGACCTTCGAACCCGGAGGCGACCAGCTCGAGACGGATGGCGAGATCAGCCTTGGAGGCCTCAGCCGCCGCCGTCGGCGCTGCCATCGCCAGGAGGAAAGCCAGGACGGCGGCGCAGGCGATGGCCATCGAGCTCTGGTTGCCAGCCACCGGACCCATAGCGCCTCGGGTCAGCCCGCCGACGGGCTGGGCGACGCCATCTCGCCTTCGGCAGGAGCCAGCGCCGTGGCCGCCGCTCCGACTGGCGCCGGCGATGCCTCGGATAGGCCCCCGGACGACGACCGGAGCTCCAGGATGGCAGACCCTGCGCCGTCGGCCAGGGTCAGCGTCGCTCCCGAGCGGCGCCACGCCACGGCCTCGTCGAGGAGCGCCAGCAGGCGGCGATCCTGGCGCTGCAGGGGGCGCAGGTCCGGCCCATCGCAGGGCAGGCCGACGACGACGATGGGGGCGATGACGATGCGGTCGGCCTCGACCGTGTAGCTGCCCTCGAGCTGCCGGCAGCCAGTGTCACCCGTGAACGACCCATCGTCGGCCAGAACGAGGCTCACCTCCGAGCCGCCCAGGATCGGCCCGAGCTCACCGCCGGTGCGGGCCAGGCGCTCCACGAGCCAGGCACCCGCGGGACTCCCCTCCAGGGGTCGCTCGAGCGACACGCGGACGCGACCTTCGTCATCGAGCAATTGGAGGCCGGTCGGCCCCTGGGCCCAGCCGGTGACCGCCGCGAGTGCCTGCGTGAAACCGAAGGCCTCGTCGTCGAGACGCTGCCGACAGCTTCCCGATCCGGAGCTGATGATCCCCAACCGGATGGCCTGGCCGTCCACGGAGTAGCCCCCCAGGAATGGGCCACAGGCGGTCTGGCCCTCCAGCCGGCCCGCGGACAGGAGCGAGACCGTCAGTGTCGAGCCCCGCAGGGGTGCCACGGGACCCTCGCCCCAGGTGTCGTAGGCGGTCGCGACCCAGGTCCCTGTCAGGTCGGACATCGAGCGGCACGGCCGATGCGAGCGGGATGGCCGTGGCCATCGCTCCGTCCGGCGCCGCCGAGGCTGACGCTGAAGCGGCCGCCGGGGAGGCATCCTGGGCCCGGGCCACGCTCACGGCGTCCCCGGACAGCATGGGAAGCAGCATCAGACCGACGGCGGCGACCATGAGCACCGCGGCCACACGTCGGACGAGTGCGGGGTCGGGCTGGGCCGTCGGGGTTGTCGTGTCCGTTCGTCGCCTCATAGCCCCTGTCCTGGGGGCTGCGCCGGCTCCTCCGGCCGCCGTCAGAGCTGGTGGCTGATCGGCGCGACCGCGGGGTAGACCTGTCGGTACAGCTCGTACTGGCGAGTGTACTCGGCGTGCCGGGCAGGCTCCGGCGCGTAGGTCTCGGTGAGCTGCAGGAAGCGCTCGCCGGCCTCCGCTGCGGAGGCGAAGAGGCCGGCACCGACACCGGCCAGCAGGGCAGCGCCGAGGGCAGCAGCCTCCGTGACACGAGGGGTCACCACGGGGATGCCGGTGATGTCCGCCTTGAGCTGCAGCCAGAGCCGTGAGCGGGCGCCGCCCCCGATGGCGCGCAGGACGTCGATGCGCACGCCACTGGCCTGCAGCAGGTCCAGGTTCCGGCGCAGCTCGTAGGTCAGCCCTTCCAGGATGGCCATGGCGATGTCGCGACGGGTGGTGGCGAAGGTGAGCCCCAGGATGGCCGCCTTGGAGGCGGTGTCGAAGGTCGGCGTGCCGGAACCGGAGAAGTGGGGCAGGACCAGCAGCCCGGTGGGACCGGCGACGACATCGGGGAGCATGCGGTCGTAGGCGTCGAGGCCATCCTGGGCTGCGCGCAGCACGTCCGCCTCGCAGAACCCATCGCGGAACCAGCGCAAGGCCAGCCCGCCGCTGTGGTTGAGCGTCATGGCCAGGTAGAGGCCGGGCACGACGTGCCGGTAGACCGAGATGTCACCCTCGTAAAGCGGACGGCTGACGACCGGCGAGGCGAGCGCCACCTCCACCACCTCGGCGGTGCCGGTGGAGACCGAGGCCAGGCCGGGGCTGACGATGCCGACGCCGAGTGCGCCACAGGCCTGATCGTGGCCGCCGGTGACGATCCCCGGCGGCCTCGCCAAACCCAGGGCGGCCGTCAGCTCGCTCGAGAGCAGGCCCGCCTGGGTGCCCGATGGCCGCACCGTGCTCAGGCGGGTCGCGTCCAGGCCGATGGCGTCGAGGATCTCGTCGTCCCAGCGACCTGCTGCCAGGTCGAAGAGCTGGGTCCGGGAGGCCAGGCATTCGCTCACGACGGCCTGCCCGGTCATGCGCCCGATGAAGAAGTCCTCGACCAGGACGAACCGCTCCGCGCGGCTCCAGACGTCCGGTTCGTGCTCCCTGATCCAGAGCAGCTTGGGCAGCGTGTTCACGGTATGGATGGGCATCCCGGTCCGCTCGAAGAGGCGCTCGCCGCCGAAGCGTTCCCGGAGCCAGTCGTTCTGAGGTCCGGTCCGGGTGTCCATGCCCAGGATGGTCGGCCGCAGCGGTCGCCACGCATCGTCGACGGGCGTGACCGCCTCGCCGTGGACGGAGAGGCCGATGGCGGCCACCTCCCCTGCCCCGGCCGTGGTGATGGCCTGGCGCATGGCCTCCATGGCCAGCGCCCCAGACCCGCTCGATGTCCTGCTCCGCCCAGCCCGGCTGGGGCAGGTCCACGGCGTACTCCCGGCTGGCGCTGGCCAGCAGCGTGCCGTCGTCCTCGAAGAGGACGGCCTTGCAGCCGGTGGTGCCGACGTCCAGCCCGAGGAGCTGTGCCATGGCTACCTCTCAGCGCCCATGGTCGAGCGCTGCCCGGTACATCACGTCGATGCGGTCGGCCGAGACGTCCGGCTGGATGTTGTGGGCCGGGCAGAAGACGTAGCCACCGTCCTTGCCCAGCGTGTCGATGCTGTAGGCGACCTCGTCGCGGATGCGCTCGTGCGTGGCGAAGGGCAGCACCTGCTGCACGTCGATGCCACCGCCCCAGAAGCAGAGCTCCTTGCCGAACTCCTGCTTCATGGTGGCGATGTCCATCTTCGCCGCGCTGCGCTGGATGGGATTGAGGATCTCGACGCCGACGTCGATGAGGTCCGGGATGATGTCGAAGACCGAGCCACAGGAGTGCATGAAGACCTTGGCCTTCGTCTTCCCGTGGATGAAGTCGTAGAGGCGCTGGTGGTAGGGCTTGATGAGCGTGCGGTACATGTCGGGAGCGGTCCAGGTCCCGCGCTGGGTGCCCAGGTCGTCGCCCTGCGCCACGACCTGCACGTAGCCGTCGACGTTCTGCAGGAAGAGGTCCCAGAGCGCGATGTCCGTCTCGGTGACCTTCTCCAGGATGGCGTGCGCCATGTCCAGGTTCCAGTAGAGGTCCATGCAGAACTGCTCGTAGCCACGCAGGAAGCAGGCGCCCTCGAAGGGACCCAGGCACATGATGTCCGCCACCACGAGGTAGTCGGTCTCCTCGAAGAGCCGGCGAGCCTCCTCGCGGACACCGGCCAGGCGGCCCGGGTCGTAGGGGTTCGGCCACTGCACCGTGGCGAGATCGCCGGGCCGCTCCAGGTCCGCGAAGGGACGGCCGACCACGTCGTAGTAGAAGGAAGCCTTCTCCCACACGAGCCCGTACTCGTCACTGAAGCGGTCCCCAGGCAGCTCCTTCGTCTCGAACTCCCAGGGCCCCTTCAGGTAGACGGCCCGGCAGTCGATGTCGTAGCGAGCCAGCAGGTCCTCGCGCGGGTAGACGGTGTCCATCTGGCGGTGCGAGATGTTGGGCGTAAGATCCGGCGGCAGGCCCAAGTGGTCGAGCAGGTTCTGGTAGGCGACCCGAGTCGTGGTGGTGACGATGGTGGAGCCCATGTCCACCGGGACCCGGTCCGTCTCCTTGTGATCGAGCGCGGCCAGCACCCGCTCACGATGGTTCATGACATGCCCTCCGGGCCTCCGCAGCCGCGAGGCCCCCCCGCCACGACTTTCGCACGATCCATGGCCACGTCACGGCGGGGCCGGCGCCGTCTGCACCTCTGCTGAACCCTTCTCGACGCGGATGTTGCGGCGCTCCAGGCGGCTCAGGATGCGCATGCGCTGGGCATCGATGAGGACCGCGAAGAAGATGACGGCCGCGGCGACCATGTCCTGCAGGTACAGGTCGATCTGCAGGTACACCAGGCCCGTCGAGATCATCTGTACCAGCAGCACGCCGATGACGGTGCCCGGGAAGACGCTGCCGACACCGCCGAAGAGGCTCGTGCCGCCCAGGACCGCGGCCGCGATGGCATCGAACTCGACACCCTGGCCGAGGCCAGACGTGATCATGCCCTGCTGGCTGACCAGGATGACACCGGCCAGGGCCGCACAGAAGCCGCTGATGACGTACACGCTGGCCGTCAGTCGCCGCGTGTTCAGACCGGCCTTGCGGGCTGCCTCGACGTCGTTTCCCATGGCGTAGATCTGTCGCCCCATGGCGGTGTAGCGCAGGAAGACGACAGCGGCCGCAACGACGATGGCGAAGACGATGACGGGCAGCGGGATGCCCAGGTAGCTGCTGGCCGCGTAGCTCATCTCCTGGGGCAGGATGAACGTCCGCGACTCCGTGATCAGCAGGCCGATCCCGCGGCCCATGGTGAGTGTGACCAGCGTGGCCACGAAGGGCACGAGACCGACCCGGGCGATGAGGAAGGCGTTGACGCAGCCCCACGCCGTGCCGGCCACGATACCCGCGCCGATGGCCACCAGCATGGGCACGCCCTGCTGCAGGAGCATGCCGACGACGGCGCCGGTGATGTACATCGTGGCGCCCACCGAAAGGTCGATGCCGCCCGTCAGCAGCACGATGGTCATGCCCACCGCGAGAAGCCCAACGAAGGCCGACGAGCTCACGATGTTGGAGAAGTTCGTGATGGTGGCGAAGCGTGGGTCGAGGACGCTGAAGAGCACGAAGACGAGCACGAAGAGGATGGCCGGCATGTTGCGCAGGACCGGCAGGGTCAGGCGGTGCGTGGTCATGCGGCGTGCTCCCGGAAAGCGGCGCGCAAGATGACTTCCTCGTCGAACCGCGCTCTATCAAAGGACCCCAGGACCTCGCCCCTACCCATGACGAGGATGCGGTCGCACATGCCCAACAGCTCCTCGAGCTCCGAGGAGATGAACAGCACGGCCGTGCCCCCGGCCGCGATGCGGTCGATGATCTCGTAGATCTCGTACTTGGCGCCAACATCCACGCCGCGCGTTGGCTCGTCGATGATGAGGATGGAAGGCTTGGTCATCAGCCACTTGCCCAGCACGACCTTCTGCTGGTTGCCGCCGGAGAGCCCCTTGGCCTCGCTCCGGAAGGCGTCGTTGACCTTGATGCTGAGGACGTCAACGGTCTCCCGGACCGCGGTCGCCAGGCTGCTCGACCTGACCGCGCTGACGAGGCGCGTGCTGTAGGCCGGCAGCGCCGCGAGGGACAGGTTGTCGGCCACGGTGGCCTCCATCATGAGGCCCTCCTCGCGACGGTTCTCGGTCACGAAGGCCATGCCCTCCCGGATGTTCCGGGTCGGCGAGAGCTGCTTGACCGGCTGGCCGTCGATGAGGATCTGTCCCTCGTCGAAGTCGTCCAGGCCGAAGACGATCTGGGCCAGCTCGGACCGCCCCGAGCCCATCAGTCCGAAGACACCGAGCACTTCCCCCTTGTGCAGACTCAGGTCGATGCCGTGGACGATGCCGGCCTTGGAGAGTTGCCGCACCTCAAGAGCGACCTCCGCTCCGGGCGCTGAGGTGCGGTCGGGGTAGAGCTGCTCGATGTCGCGCCCGACCATGGCCGCGATCATGCTGTGGATCGGTGAAGTCCGACTTGGGCCCGTGGGCGACGAGCGAACCGTCGCGCAGGACGGCGGCGGCGTCCGCGAGCTGCATGATGTCGCGCAGGATGTGCGAGATGTAGATGATCGTCTTGCCCGCCTGGTGGAGGCGATCGATGATCCCGAAGAGTCGCTCGGTCTCGCGGGCGGTCAGCGACGTGGTGGGCTCGTCGAAGATGAGGATCCGGGCGTCTACCGAGAGGGCCTTGGCCACCTCGACCAGCTGTCGCTCGCCGGGCGCCAGGCGTTCGACGCGGATGTCCGGGGAGACGTCCAGGTCCACGAGGGCCAGCGCCTCCTGGGCACGCTTGCGGATCTGTCCACGGTCCAAGATGGGCGTCCCGGCATGGCGCGGAAAACTGTTGATGAAGAAGTTCTCGGCGATCGTGAGGTTGGTGAAGAGATTCAGCTCCTGGTGGATGAAGGCGATGCCGGCGCGGTCCGCGTCGCGTGGGGCGCGCGGCGCATGGACCTCGCCCTCCAGCAGCATCTGGCCCGCGTCCAGCGGGACGACGCCGCCCAGGATATTCATGAGCGTGGACTTGCCGGCCCCGTTCTCACCGACCAGGCCGACGATGCTGCCTCGCTCCACGTCGAGCGTGATGTCCTTCAGCACGGCCACGCCGAAGAAAGCCTTGTGGACACCCTCGAAGCGCAGGATCGTGTCTGTCATGTCCGGCTCCTCACGCGCTCTGCAGGGCGATGCGGCGGCGTGCCACATCGATGAGGGCCGCGAAGAGGATGACCGAGCCCTTCACGATGGCGATGTAGAAGTAGGGCACGTTGAGCATCGAGAGGGCGTTGCCCAGCAGCGTCAGGAAGATGACGCCGAAGAACGTCCACATGATCTTGCCGCGACCACCAGACAGGCTGGTGCCGCCGATGACGACCGCGGCGATGATGTCCAGCAGGAAGGGCTCGCCCAGCGTAGGCCGGCCCTGGTCCACGCGCGACGTGTAGATGATCGAGGCCATCGCCGCACAGAAGCCGCTGAACACGTAGGTCAGAACGATGACCTTCCTGACCGGCACGCCCGGAGACGACGGCCGCGCGCGGGTTGTGGCCGATGCCGTAGAGCCAGCGCCCGAACATCGTGCGGCGCAGGACGAGGTGCGCGACGACGCCCAGCGCCACGGCCATGACCATGGCCACCGAGAAGAATGTCGAACTGGTCGCCGATGCCGAAGTCGTCGCCGATGGCCGCGAAGGCGTCCGGCAGGTCGATGATGTTCTCCGACTTGGCGAGCAGGATGGCCAGGGCGGCGAAGAACATCGACGTCACCAGCGTGACCATGAAGGGCGGGATGCGCGCGAAGGCCACCGCCGCGCCGTTGAAGGCGCCGATGAGCACGCCCACCAGCAGCATCGCGCCGACGGCCACCGGGATGCCCAGGACTGAGTCGTGCAGGATGGCGCCGTTCTCGAAGAGCAGGACGCCCCAGAGCGGGCTCTTCTCGAAGATGATGGGATTGGCCGATTGGGCGATGAAGGCGGCGCCGATGACGCTGGTGAGCGAGATGACCGCGCCCTGCGAGAGGTCGATGCCGGCGATGATGAGGACGAAGGTCTGCCCGATGGCCACCACGAACAGCGGCCACATGTTCGAGAGCAGGCTGCTGATGTTGTACGGGGAGGCGATCCTGGGGACGATCAGGTAGAGGACCGCGAACAGCGCGATACAGAGGTACAGGATGAGGTACTCGGACATCAGCATGCGCCGGCCCAGCGCGCGCAGGCGCATGGCCAGCGTGGGCTCCCGGACGAGCGCGGTCATGAGGCCGGACCTCTGCTGCGGTGCTTCCCTGGGTGGATCATCGTCGTCGTCCCCGTGGTGTGATCGGGCTCGCCCCGAGGGACGGGCCCGGTGTCCCGGAGGGGCAGGTCGGGCCCGCCCCTCCGGCTCGGGCTCTGGCTACGGGTTGTAGCTCGGATCGGCGAGGAGCTTGCAGCCCCACATGTCCATCTCGCGCTCGGCGAGGTTGCCGGCCGTGAGGGCGAAGCCCGGGTCGGGCAGCCAGGCGTCGGGCTGCGTCTCGCCGTCGGCGAGGGCCTCGAGGAGAGCGTCCAGCATCGTCTCGGCCTCGAAGTAGAGGTCCTGGACGCCGGTGGAGTCGACGAAGCCGTCCTTGATCTGGCGGCAGGCATTGACGTCACCGTCGAGGCCGGCCAGGAGGACGTGGTTCGGGTCGTCACGCGGTGACCCACTTGCCCATCGGCTCCAGGATGCCCTGGATGGTGGGGAAGAGGAAGTCGGACGAGGTGAAGATGAAGTCCACCTCGGGGTTGGCCGTCATGGCCGCCTGCAGGTTGGCCTGCGCGGTGGCGGCGTCCCACTTGGTCTGGACCTCGATGGCCTTGCCATCGGGTTGCAGGTTGAAGATGTCCTTGTTGGCGTTGATGGCATCGTAGAAGCCGTCATAGCGGCCGACCGCGTTGGGGTCGCCCAGGTCACCGACGAGGATGAGCGGGGTCACCTTGTGGTCCAGCTTCTTGGCCTCGTCCGCGATGTACTGGACAGCGTCGCGCGCGATGGTGCGGTTGTCAGCCTGGACGACGATGGCGGCGCCATCCTCGCTCTGCGGCGGGCGGTTGAAGATGCCGATCGGGATATCGGCCTTGTTGGCCTCTTCGATGAGCGTCAGCGCGATGGAGCCGTCCTTCGGGATGACGAAGATGGCATCCACGCCCTGGGCGATGCAGTCCTTGAGCAGCTCGAGCTGCTCGTTGGCATCGGGGCCGTAGCGCTCCAGGACCTCGTGGCCCTGCGCGCGCAGCGTCTCGGTCATGGCCTTGTGGCCGGCCAGCCAGAACTCGGTCTCGAGGTCTTCGTGGATGAAGCAGATGGTCTGTGGTTCGATCGCGGCCGCCGCGGCCGGCGACTCATCCTGTGCCAGGGCGGGCATCGACATCAGCGCCAGCGCGCCGGCCATGGTGAGCCCGATGACTCCCTTGAATGTGCGCATTACCAGATCTCCTCCGTGATGGGTGGATTGGAACCTGTCGCTCCTCTATCGGTCCTGCGTCACCTCCCGCTTGCGCTACTCATGCCGATAGACCTCCCACTGGAGGTAGTTGCCGAGCGCCTCGGCGACCACGTCGGCCGTGGTCGAGGGGCTCATGGCGCAGTGATGCTCGAAGCCGGTGTTGCAGATGAACTTGAGAAGCGGCTGGAAGTCGGGGATCTCCACCACGGCCCGCGAGCCGAAGGTGTCCAGCGGGTCATCGAGGAAGCGGCCCTCGGCCACGTAGGCCTTGCAGATGCCGTTGACGTCATCGGTGCTGATGCGCGCGATGGTCAACGGGGCGGCGGGGGCTCGGCCGTTGATGGCGCCCCAGACGTTGTCCGCGCCGAGCGTCGTGCCCAGCACCTCGGCCGTCTTCATCTCGGCCTCGGTGTAGAAGTTGAGCGGCCAGTTGCCGCAGTGGAAGAGCACGCACTTGTCCGGATCGTCGCCGTAGTTGTTGTTGAGGTCGACGATGGCGGCCGGCTCGCCCGCGGCCAGCTGCAGCGCGTACATGGAGGCCAGGCCCGTGATGTCCGTCTCGCAGGCGGACGGCATCATCTTGTTGCTCATGATGCTCATGAGCGTGCAGACGTTGACGCCGAAGTTCTCCTGGAGTGAGTTCCAGCACTGGATGGCGGAGGCGTTGAGGTCGTTGTCGGCCATCCAGTCATCGATGACGACGCCCAGGCGGGCCATCTTCACGATCCTGTCCGGCGGTGCCGTGGGGTGTGCGATGTGAGCGTGGATCTCGTCCAGCTTGGCCGTCACCTTGGCGTGGTCGTCGGTCAGCTTGGCGGCCCGGCCGAAGATCTCCGATAGGTCGATGACGCTGACGGCGATGCCCGAGGCTTCCAGGAGCTTCTCGCTGTAGCGCACCGTCTTGAAGGCATCCGGCCGCGTGCCGATGGCACCCAGGCGGGCCGTCTTCATGCCGTTGGCGACCTTGCAGACGCGGACGAAGGTGTCCAGGTCGGCGCGGAACTCGGCCGACTGCACGGGAACGGTGTGGCGCTCGGTCAGCGTGTAGGCGTAGCCGTACTGGCGCAGGTCGCTGCAGACCGAGATCTTGCCGCAGAAGGAGTCGCGGCGGCGCTCCAGCGTGAAGTTGGTGACGTCATCCGGGTAGGCCTGCACGAGGATGGGCACGTCCAGACCGGAGAGCCGCATGGTGTCCGCGACACCCTTCTCGTCGCCGAAGTTGGGGAGGACGACGACGATGCCCTCGATCTGCTCGCGGTGCTGCTTGAAGAGCTCCGCGCAGACCTTGGCATGGGCGCGCGTCTCGATGCCGCCCAGCTTGGTGGCCGTCTCGTCGACGATGACGGGCCTGATGTCCATCTCCGCGAAGAGCGCCAGGACATCTGCGCGCGCCTCGGTCACCAGCGCATCGGGGAAGAAGTCGCGGTTGCCCACGATCACGCCCAGGGTCGCTCTTGCCATCTCGTTTCTCCTCCTTCGGGTGCTTGCTTCGTAGCTTGGCTGTGGTTCGGTGGTGCAGGCGGTCAGTCGGTTCCGAGCCGGTCCACGGCCGCCAGCAGGTCTGCCTCGCTGATGGCGCCCTCGAACCACTGCTCCTGGAGTTGATGCAGCTCGTGCACGGTGGAGGGCAGGATCTCGACGTCCGCGCTGCTGATGGGCGTGTCGATCGGCACGGCGCGCACCAGGCGCGCGCCCTTGGCGAGGCCGATGGGCAGCAGACCATCCGCCTTGGCCTTCACGTACGTGTCGATGAGGCTGTAGTAGGTCGTGCCACCGATGGCATCGAGCGTGTCGCCGGGGGCCAGGTCACGCTTGGCCACGGCGAAGACTTCCGAGACGAGGCGGTCGAGTGGCGCCATGTTCGACTGCTTGCGGATGGCCAGCATGGCGCAGGTCAGAGGCACCTCGATGCTGCACAGGTGGAAGGGCCGGAAGAGCGTGTAGTAGGGCCCATCGCCCATGTCGCGCAGCACCATGGCCTCGCGCAGGCGCGGATGGTCGGTGCGCACGATGAGGAAGACACCCGGCGCCACGTGGCCGATGCCGTAGTCCACGGCGCCGGTCCTGCCCAGCAGACCCCCGTCCTCGCGGAGTCGGAACGTCTCGGCCAGGTGGTCGCGGTCCGTCTCCGGGCCGTGCATGCCGCGCACGTCCGGCACGAGACCGGTGGCGTTGGAGACGGCGGCCATCTCGATCATCGTCTTGCTGCCGTCCACGAACTCGATGAGCATGTTGGGGCTCAGGCCCCGACGGGCGGCCTCCTTCTGGACGACCGGGTCGGCTGGCGTGGAGTGGCGGTCCAACGGGTTGTTCTTGCCCTTGCCAGCAGCCACGATGGTGAAGCCCATCGAGACCGCCAGGTCGTAGAGCTCCTTGCAGGCGGCCGGCTCATCGCCAGCGGCGAGGGCGTAGATGACGCCCTTCTGGCGCGCATACCAGTTGAGGATGGGACCGACCGTGATGTCCGTCTCGACGTTCATCATGGCCAGGTCGTGACCGCTGCGGGCGGACCGCAGGGCGGCCAGCGCGCCGATCTCCGGCACGCCCGTCGACTCGAGCATGACGTCGATGGAGTGCATGTCCGTGACGATGCGGAAGTCACGCACGGCCACCAGCTTGCCGGCCTCCACGGCGGCGTCCGCCTCCGCAGCCGACGCCGCGACCACGACCTCACCCACGACCTGGCCGATGCGATAGCTGTCGCGGGCCCGCTCCAGGTCGAGGTCCGCACTCACGACGACTCGAACGCCCTGCATGACGCTCGTCGTGGCGACCACGTCCGTGCCCATCTGGCCGGCCCCGATGAGGCCCACGCGGACGGGCCGCCCGGACGCCTCGCGCTTCTGGAGCTCCTCGTGAAGACCGATCATGCTCGTCCTGCGCTCGCTTCCTTCCCGATCTCGACCATGACCTTGAGGGCCTCGCCGGCGGCCACCGTGCGGAAGACCGCATCCACCTGCTCGAGCGGGAACGTGTGGGTGACGATGGCGTCCGGGTCGACCTGGCCGCGCTCGAGCAACTGCAGTGCACGGCGGTGGTACTCAGGGTGATAGCTGAACGAGCCCACGACGCGGATCTCGTCGTAGTGGATGCGGTTGGCATCCAGCTCGGTCATCGGCGCCGCCTTGGGCAGGCCACCGAAGAGCACGACCGTGCCGCGCTTGCGTACCGCGGCCACCGCCTGCTGATGGGTCGCCGCCACGGGATTGGCGCAGATGGCGCTGTCCGCGCCGAGGCCGCCCGTGAAGGCCCTGACCTCGTCGACCACGTCCTGGCTGCCCGGGTCGATGATCATCTCCGGCGCGAAGGGCTCGGCCATGCGCCGCCGCAGCTCGTTGGGCTCGCTGAGGATCACGCGCGCGCCGCGCAGGTGCGCGATGGCCGTGTGGAGGCAGCCGATGGGCCCCGCCCCCATGACCAGCACGGTGTCGCCGAGACGCGTGCCGATGTCCTCGTGGCAGGCCTGCACGGAACTGAGGGGCTCCGCCAGCGCACCCTCACGGAAGCCGAGCGAGGCCGGCATCTTGTGGATGGTGCCGCCGGCCAGGGCGTGGGCAGGCAGGACGCAGTACTCGGCGAGCCCGCCATGGAAGCCGGGCGTGATGCCGATCATGGTCATGTCGTCGCAGAGGTTGTAGAGGCCCATGCTGCAGTACCAGCAGCGCAGGCAGTGGACGTCCGGCGCCACTGCGAGGTGATCGCCGACCTGGTGGCCACTCACCATGGCGCCGACCTCGACGACGACGCCGGCGAACTCGTGACCGGGCACGGTGACGCCTCCCGGCGCCGGCCCCTCGCGCCAGCGGCGCAGGTCGGATCCACACACGCCGCAGGCCCTGACCTGCAGCAACAGGCCATCGTGCGGACAGTCGGGCACGGGCAGGTCGACGAGCTCGATGGTCTGCGGTGCGGTCAGCTGCGCTGCCTTCACGGCGCCTCCACCGCCCGGAGCGCGTGGCCCACGGCACCACCCGGGTGGGTCTCGCCGAAGGCATCCCGGGTATAGCCGCGCAGCTCCAGGAGGGCCACGCAGATGGCGTCGCAGAAGGCCGAGTTGAAGAGCGAGCTGCCCGTGGCGATCATGCCGTAGGGATCCACGTCCGCCGGGGCGGTCGATCTCGAGGACCACGTCGGCGAGCTGCCCGAGCGTGGATGCCGGCTTCTCTGTGATGGCGACGACCTTCGCGCCGCGCTTGCGGGCGATGCCCGCCAGGAAGCAGACCTCCGCCGTTTCGCCGCCCTTGGAGAGGCCGATCCAGACGTCCTCGGGGCGCAGGGCACCGGCCGCGCCGTGCTGGCTGTCGCCGGGGTGCAGGAAGAGTGCCGGGGTCCCGCAGCAGGAGAGCAGGTGGGCGAAGCGCAGCGCCACGGCGTGCGAGGTGCCCGACCCGGAGACGATGACGTGACCCGCGCAGTCGAACAGCAGGCGGACGGCCAGGGGCAGCTCGGCGGGCAGTTGCCGGGCCAGGCCGGCCACGGCGCCGCTCTCGGCGAGGATCACCCGGGCCGCCAGCTCGACGATCTGGCGGTCATCCAAGGGAAGCCTCCAGGAGCTTCTCGGCGGTCACGGAATCCGTCACCAGCACGTCGATGAGCCCGCCACCAAGGGCGGCACGGATGGCCGGCACCTTCTGCGGGCCACCCGACGCGGCGACCACCTTGGGGCCCCGCTTGAGCTGCTCGAGCGTGATGCCGATGATGCGATCGTTGATCTCGGATTCGACGCCACGACCCTCGACATCGAAGTAGCGCAGGGCGATGTCGCCCACCGCCCCCTTGTCCAGCAGGTCATCCAGCTCCGCCTGGCTGATGATCGAGCCATCGCGCATCGTCACCGAGTCCGGCGTGGGTGCCCCGACGCCGACGAACGCGAGGTCCAGGTGGGCGCAGGCCTCCACGGCACGCTGCACGTGGACGTCCGAGAGCAGCGCCTGGCGGGTGCGCTGATCGGCCACGATGCCGGGCACCGGCAACAGCGTGAGGCGGCAGCCCAGCGAGCGCGAGACGCTCCGGCAGAGCTCCGTGGCGTGGACCTCCGCCTCAGGGTGACCCAGGCCACCGATGATCTGGACGAGCTGAACGTCCGGGAAGCGCTGGGGGGTGAGGGATACGGCCATGTGGCGCAGCGTGCTGCCCCAGGCGAAGCCGACCGTGCTGTGGGGCTGCAACGCGCGCACCAGGTAGCCGGCAGCCCCATGGCCCACGGCCCGACTGACCGTGTCCTGCGGATCACCCGGCTGCGACTCCACGACCAGTGCCTCCTGCAGGCCGAAGCGTTCTTCGAGGCGGCTCTCCAGGTCCAGGTACAGCTGAGCGGGCGAGACGACGCTGATCTGCACGACGCCCTGTTCGCGCGCCTGGGCCATGAGCCGCGAAACCTTGGAGCGGGACAGCCCGAGGCGGTCCTTGATGGCGTCCTGGTTGAGGCCGTCCTCGTAGTAGAAGCGACTGACCTTGACCAGGAGCCGGAGGTCCTCGTTGGACGGATTCATCATCCTCGCCACTGAGAGATTTCTCGCTCTTGGGATTTGGTGCAGCCACGCTACCACGGCGCCGGAGCCTGCGTCAACTTGAGCCGCGTTCCCGGTGATCGGCGATGGCGTAGCCGTTGGGATACTCGGCGCTCAGCTGGTACTCGGCCACCCGCTCGCAGAGCTTCAGGTAGGTGATGCCGTCCTCCGCGGAGCGGTCCGCGCTGGGCACCATGGGCGCGCTCTCGATGGTGCAGAAGCCCGCGTATCCCGTGCGGATGAGGCCGCGCATGACGGCCCGGAAGTCCGTCTTGCCGTAGCCCGGGGTGAGCGAGTTGGAGTCGCGGAAGTGGCAATGCCAGAGGTACGGCTGGGCGTCCATGACCGCCTCGTAGGCGGAAAGCTCCTCGAGGTTGACGTGGAAGAAGTCGAGCTGGATGCCGATGTCATCCCGACCGGTGAGCGCGATGACCCGCTTGTGGTTGGCGGCGGTGTTCACGAACTTGCCCATCTCGAGGTGGTTGGTGGCCTCGAAGACGAGGCGCATGCCGCGGCTCGCCGCGTGCTCACCCATGCGCCGCAGCGCGTCGACGGCCACCAGGGTGGCCTCGGCGACGTTGTCGCTCGTGATGGGCGCGTCGATGGCCGTGGCGATGGTCACCGAGGCCGCACCGAGCTCGGCCGCGAAGTCGATGGTCGAGCGGGTCTCCGCGACGGCCAGGTCGGCCGTCTTTGGCTCGGTCAGGGTCTTGAAGGTGGGCGAGTAGGGGTCCCACATCTCGCCCCAGCACTCGTTGACGTTGGAGACCTCCAGGCCGTAGTCGGCCTTGAGACCCAGGTGCGTGGCCAGGTAGTCCTCCATCGAGACGCCCAGCCCGTAGCGGCCCTTGGGCGGGCAGATCTCGATGGCGTCGTAGCCGCAA
Organism: uncultured Chloroflexia bacterium; assembly: GCA_963825995.1. Classification (GTDB taxonomy): domain Bacteria; phylum Chloroflexota; class Limnocylindria; order Limnocylindrales; family CSP1-4; genus JAFMJV01. The sequence goes on along the minus strand of CAWGVH010000003.1, from coordinate 367,574 downwards.
CGGCGCAGACGCTCGTAGGTGAGGTGCGGTGACCGGTACGCCTCCTCCTGCCCGAACGTGAGCTGGAAGTAGCTGTACCGGAAGGGCTGGCGCGCCATCGTTCTTCCTCCCTGCTCGGTGATGCCCGCGATGGCCCCATAGCCGCGAGGGTCCACCGCTTACTCCGGCGGGTAGACCTTCTCCGGCTCAGGCTTCTGCCGCGGGCGAGCGATGAGCTCGAGGGTCGTGCCGAACAGCTCCTCGGTGTCCAGATAGGCGTAGTGGCCATCGCCGTCGACACCGAAGCCGGCCCCGTCCATGATCATGGGGATACCGGCCGCCTCGGCTTGGGCGATGGCGGCCTCCATGTCATCCACGAGCAGCCCCAGGTGCTGGATGCCGTAGCCGTGCTGCGCCACGAAGTCCGCGTAGACGGTCGGCCCCTCCCCCAGTTCGATGAGCTCGACGCGCATCGGCCCGAAGTACGAGAGCGCCAGGCGCATGCGGTACGCGACCGGCTGGCCGTGGTAGGACATCGTCCGGCAGAGCCCCGTGCCGTAGGTGTAGAAGTGCCAGGGGCCGATGCCGAAGACCTTCCAGTAGGCCTCCACGGTGCGGTCGAGGTCCTTGACGACGAAGGCGATCTGGGCTACCCCGTTCTGCAGGAAGGGCAGCGGCAGGGCAGCAGGGACGCCGTCGGTGGGCTCGGAGGCGGGGTCCGCCCGCTGCTGCTCGTCCATCAGGCGTAGAGGGCGTCCTGCAGGCGGCGGAGCCGGCAGACGAAGGTCGATTCGTCGACGGTCACGTCGTCTTCGGTGATCGTGGCTCCCCTGGCGACGGCCCGCCGCACGACGGCACCAGCCCCGATGCCGATGGGCACGGCGCGCCGGGCGCGGGCGTCGGGGTAGGTCGTGATCGTGCCGTGCCAGTCGGTGCCACCGATGCCGTCAAGGCGCTCGCCCGGGGAGAGGTCCCGCTTGGCCGTGCAGACGACCTCGGCGTGCATGGCCTCCGCGGTGGCGGTGACCTCGCCCAGCAGCACCGCCTCGGCGATCGACTGCGGCGTCTCCAGGTCGCAGAGGTGGTAGGGCCGGAAGTGCAGGTAGTAGGGCCCCTCAGCATGGGTGATGAACTTCATCTCCGTGCGCATGCGCGCGTCGTAGGTGCGCACCACGGCAAAGACACCGGGGGCGATAGCGCCCGTGGAGTAGTCGACGCAGCCGGAGCGCGAGAGGATGCCGCCATCCTCAGCCGGGATGAAGACCTTCTCGAGGTCGTCCACCTCCACCTTCGGCCCGTGCATGCCGGGCACGTCCGGCAGGAGCCCCGTGCTGTTGGAGACGGCGGCCATCTCCACCATCGTCTTGGTGCCGTCCTTGAAGGCCGCCAGCATCTTGGGGTTCATGCCCTTGCCGGCTGCCTCCTCCGCGCAGGAGGCGGCCGTGGCGGCCAGGTCGATGACGTTGTTCTTGCCCTTGCCCAGCGTCACGACCTCGAAGCCCATGAGCAGGGCCTGCTCCCAGAGCATCTTGCAGACGCCCGGCTCGTCGCCCGAGGCGACGGTGTAGACGGCTCCACTGCGGCGAGCCAGCCGGTCGAGGTAGAGGCCGATGGTGATGTCCGTCTCGACGTTCATCATGACGATGGGCTTGCGGGCCATGATGGCCTCGTAGGCCACCCGCGCCCCCACGTCCGGCACGCCGGTCACCTCCACGAGCGCCTCGAGGCCCTCCAGGGCAGGCATCGCGAGCGCCGATGGCGTGACCACGGGGCGTCCGGCGCGGATGGCGTCCTCAGCCACGCCGAGGTCCTCCGTGACGACGACGTCGGAGGCCACCTGGCCCATGTCCACGTACGTCCCGATGCCACGCTGCGGATCCACGTCGGCGATGGCTGCCACGCGCATGCCCTCGACGTTGTGGATGGTGTGCGCCAGGCCGGAGCCCATCTGGCCGCAGCCGACGATGCCGACTCGGATGGGATCACCCTCCGCCGAACGCTTCCTGAGCTTCGAGACGAGCTCCATGCTTGGCTCCTACCCTTCCACTGGCCCCGCCGACCGGAGGCGGGCAAGGGCCACGAAGTCGTCCTTGAGGTCCTGGTACACCTGCTTGAAGAGCACGAAGTGCTCCATGTAGCGATCGTGGGCCGTAGGGTCCGGTTCCATGGGCTCGACGGTCGTGGCCCACTGTCGGGCGACACTGAAGTCAGGGAAGACGCCGGTGGCCACGCCGGCCAGGATGGCGTCGCCGAAGGGCGCGCCGGTGCGGCGTTCGAGCAGCACGGTGCCCACATCGAAGACGTCCGTGATGATGCGGCGCCAGAGGGTGCTGCGGGCGCCGCCCTCGTTGAGCACGAGCGGATAGTTGACGCGCAGGCCCGCCGTGCCGAGCGTCTCGAAGGAGTGGTAGAGCGCGAAGGCCACACCCTCCAGGGCGGCTCGCACCAGGTGGCCCTTCGAGTGGTTGAGCGAGAGGCCGAAGAGCACGCCACGTGCGTTGGCGTCCCAGATGGGCGTCCGCTCGCCCATCAGGTAGGGCAGGAAGAGCAGGCCGTCGCAGCCCGGCGGCACGCTGGCTGCCTGCTCGAGGAGCAGGTCGTAGGCGCTCACGCCCGTCGTGCGCTCCGCCTCCAGTTCCGCCGCCGAGAGCTGGTCGCGCAGGTAGCGCAGGGTGCCGCCGCCGGTGGTGGTGGTGGGCACCGTGATGTACGTGTGCTCCGAGTCCACCGTGTACGGGAAATTGATGGACGACGCGCCCGACGTCGAGAAGAGGAAGTCGCGGTCGCGGTGGATGATGCCGAAGTTGCCGGCCGTGCCCAGGTTCATCTGGATGTCGCCGGGCTCGATGGCGCCACCCTGCAGCCAGCCGGCGTTGCAGTCGACCTGCCCCCCGGCCACGGGGGTGCCCGCCACGAGGCCGCTGTCCGCAGCTGCCCGCGGGCTGATCTCGCCGATGACGTCCTCGCAGGCACAGAGGCGGGGCAGGAGCGCCGGATCGACGTCCATGGCCTCGAGGAGGTCCGGGGCGAAGCGCTGGCCAAGGATGTCGTAGGCGCCGTAGAAGGGCGCCGCAGAGTAGTGGACGGTGGCCTGGCCGGTGAGCCGGAAGCTGACGTAGCCATCGATGGTCAGGACCGTGGCGATGCGACGGAAGTGCTCCGGGCGATGGTTGCGCTCCCACAGGAGGTTGACGAGAGCGGGGTGGTCCTCGAGCCGGTTGGCGGTGACGCTGAAGATGCGCTCCGCACCGACGTGCTCCTGGAGCCAGGTCACCTCCGCGGTGGCGCGGCGGTCCATGAGGTTGTAGGCGCGCGGCAGTGGCGCTCCGTCCGCGTCGATGAAGACGACCGAGGGCAACGCCGACGAGACCGCCACGCCACGGATCTGCGCCGGCGGCACGCGCGACTCGGCCAGCACCCTGTGGGTCAGCCGGCAGAAGGCCTCCCAGTAGCGCGGCGCGTCATGCTCCGACCAGCCTGGGCCATCCGTGTGGATGGGGTACTCCTCGAACGCGTAGCCGAGCTGATCCCCCTGGTCGCTGACGAGGGCGACCTTGGCACCTCCTGTGCCGAAATCGGCGCCCAGCAGGTAGCTCACGCCCGAAGCCCAGTGCGCCCTTCCCGCCAGCTCGAGCGGATTCTCAGGCCTGCACGTTCTCTCGGCACGCGGCCACCATAGCACGTCGCATCGGCAGCTTCAAGCCATGGCAGGAGCGAGCCAAGGGATGCTTCGGGGAAGCGAGTGGTGGGCGATACTGGATTCGAACCAGTGACCTCGCGGATGTGAACCGCGCGCTCTAACCGACTGAGCCAATCGCCCGAGGATGGGCAGTATAGCCCGCTCGCACCGCGGGGCTGGCCGGCGGACAGCGACCTCGGGGCGAGACCCCGACACCGACAGCGGCGCCTCCAGGCTCTTCAGCCAGTGGTGCCATCCCTGGCGCGGAGCCCCGGCCAGCGCGCCAGCAGCGCTGCAACGTCCACCTCTTCGATGTGGCAGCGCTTGTTCCGGCTGGTCGCGCCGGCGATGAGGGTCACGGCGCTGCGACGGACACCCAGCTCCGCAGCCAGCAGTGCCACCACGGCCTCGTTGGCGGCGCCGTCCACCGGAGCAGCGCTGACCCGGAGTCGAAGCCGGCCCTCCCCGTCGACGCCCTCGATCGCGTTGCGGCCGGCCCGCGGCGTGACGTGCAGCGCAAGGTCCACGCCGCGCGCCATCAGCCGACCTGGACGACCCGCATCAGGATGCCGAGGCCGAGCAGCACCAGGAGCGGCGAGAGGTCTAGCGAGCCGGTCTGCGGCAGCACCCGGCGCACCGGCGCCAGGACGGGCTCGGTCAGGCCATAGAGCGTCCGGCTGATGGGCCGCTCGAGGCGCGGATCGATCCAGCTCATGAGGACACGGCCGAGCACGACCAGCCAGGCGAGCACCACGAGCGCTTGGATGGCGACCAGGATGTAGGCCATGGCTCAGGGCTGCCCGACGACCGCAGCGCCGCGGGCTGGCACCTCCGACGCCGGGGACCGCTCGCCGAAGAGCGCCCGGCCGACCCGCACCAGCGTACTGCCCTCCTCGATGGCGAGTCTCGTAGTCGTCGCTCATGCCCATCGAGAGGCCCGGCCCCAGCCGATCGTCCTGCGCCCGCAGCCGCTCCGACAGCTCGCGCAACCGGACGAAGGTGGGCCGCGCCTGCGGCCCACCGCCGGTCAGCCAACCCACCGTCATGAGGCCGTGCACCTCGAGGCCTGGCAGTTCAAGCAGCGTCTCCAGGTCGCGTGCCAGCTCGGCAGCTTCGAAGCCAGCCTTGGCCGGGTCGGCGTCCACGTTGACCTGCAGGTAGACCGACAACCGACCGCCGGACCGGGCGCCACGTTCCACCACGAGGCGGTCGAGGCGCCGAGCAAGGTCGACCGAATCGACCGACTCGATGACATCGAAGAGCTCAAGCGCGCGAGCGGCCTTATTGCGCTGCAAGTGACCCACGAGGTGCCACTCGGCACGGTGCCAACAGCGGTACCTTCTCCGCCGCCTCCTGGACGCGGTTCTCGCCCAGGCGATCATGGCCGGCAGCCTGCGCCAGGTGCAGGCGTACGACCGGCACGGTCTTGGAGATGGCCACCAGGGCGACCGAGCCGACGGCCCGTCCGGCCCGGTCGCAGGCGGCGGCCATGCGCTCGAGCACCGCGCTGCGCGCCGCGGCCAGCGCGGCGACCGCGATCGTGTCAGCCCGCTCGTCGAGCGGGCCCTGGTCAGCGTCCGTCGGCGACGGTCAGCGGTTGCGGCGCAGGAAGGCGGGGATATCCAGGTCCTCAGCCTCCCGGGTCGCGGTCTGGCCGGACGGCACGGAGCCCGTGGACACCGGCACGGCGACGGCCTCGCGGGGCGTCTCGTTCGCGCCGCCCTCCAGCTCATCGCGGTCTCCGGCCGCCGTGCGCTGGCGCTGCAGCTCCTGCATGTAGTCGCGGTTCTCCAGGCCGGCCTGGACGCCGCCCGCGCCGGTCTGGGTGGCGGCCATGCCATACAGCGATGACTTGCGGGCCGCGTCGAAGCCGGTGGCGATGACCGTGATCTGGAGGTCGTCACCCATGCGCTCGTCGATGACCGTGCCGAAGATGATGTTGGCCTCCGGGTCCGCCATCTCCTTGATGATCTCGGCCGCCTCGTCGACCTCGAAGAGGCCCAGGCTGGGGCCACCGGTGACGTTGAAGAGCACACCCTGGGCGCCGCTGATGCTGATCTCCAGCAGCGGGCTGGAGATGGCCTCGCGGGCCGCGTTGGCAGCACGGTCGGGACCGCTGGAGCGGCCGATGCCCATGAGGGCCGAACCGGCTGAGCGCATCACGGCGCGCACGTCGGCGAAGTCCAGGTTGATGAGGCCGGGCACCGTGATGAGGTCGCTGATGCCCTGCACACCCTGGCGCAGGACATCGTCCACGACGCGGAAGGCATCGACGATGGAAGTCTCAGAGGAGACGACCTCCTTGAGGCGGTCGTTGGGGATGGTGATGAGCGTATCCACCTTGTCACGCAGGAGCTCCGCGGACTTCTCTGCGTTGAGTCGACGACGAGCGCCCTCCCAGGAGAACGGCTTGGTCACGACGCCGATGGTCAGGGCACCCATGTCGCGCGCGATCTCGGCGATGACGGGTGCGGCCCCGGAACCAGTCCCACCACCCATGCCGGCAGTGATGAAGACGAGGTCGGAGTCACGCAGGACGTCGGCGATCTTCTCCGAGTCTTCCTCTGCGGCACGCTGGCCGATGCTGGGATCGCCACCAGCGCCGAGGCCGCGCGTGATCTTGTCGCCGATGCGGATCTTGTTGGGGGCATCCGACTGCAGGAGCGCCTGGGCGTCGGTGTTGACGGCGATGAACTCCACGCCCATCAGCTCCGCGCGGATCATGCGGTTGACGGCGTTGCTGCCGCCGCCGCCGACCCCGATGACACGGATGAGGGCGAAATTCTCTGAGTCCGAACGCAACGGCATGTGGAAATCCTCCAGATCGCGCTCCCAGGCCCCTGCTGCCCTGTCAGCACCCTCGCACGGTCGAGGGAGCCAAGAGACCGCCTGGTCGTCGTGGCGGCGAGTATATCCTCGGTGCCGCCCCAAGGGATAGTGCAGGGCCGCGCGGGGATGTGCGGTCCGCTGGCGTGGAGCCCTGTTCCTGGCGCCTTTGGTCAACAAGCCGGGTCGGGGTGAGCCTGCGGGCGACGGCTCGAGATCAGGGGAAGAGGCGTCGCATGAGTTCTCGCATGCGGTTCCAGCCGGCAGCCACCGGTGGCGGCTCGTAGCGCTGCATGTCCTGCTCCTTGACGACGCGCGCCGCCCACAGCAGGAGGCCGATGGCGGTGGCATAGGAGGGCGTCAGGAGATGGTCGGTGAGGCCGCCGACGCCCGCTGGGGAGGCCACACGGATCGGGATCTGGAGGACGTCGCGCCCCAGCTCGGCGACGCCGGCCAGCTGCGAGCCGCCGCCCGTGAGCACCAGGCCGGCAGGCAGGCGATGGATGCTGGCGTGTCCCGAGATCTGCTCGCCGATCTTCTCGAAGAGCTCGCGCATGCGGGCGTCGATGATCTCGGTCACGTCCGACTTGCGGGCAGGGCGGGCCACGCCGTCGTCGATGATCTCCACGGCGGCTTCCGCGGAGGTGTCCGCCGCCCTTGCGTCCGCCGAGCCGAAACGCATCTTGAGCTGCTCGGCGGCGGACAGGTTGGTGCGCAGGCCGATGGCGATGTCGTTGGTCACGTTGACGCCGCCGAGCGGCACGACGGAGGTGTAGAAGGGCCAGCCGTCCGCGTACAGGGCGATGTCCGTGGTGCCGGCGCCGATGTCCGCCACGGCCACGCCCAGCTCACGTTCCGTTTCCGTCAGGACGGCCTCTCCAGAGGCGAACGAGGCGACCACCAGCTCGTCAGGGCGCACGCCGGCCTGGCGCACGCACTTGGTGAGGTTCTGCAGGGCCGTGGCACTGCCGTGCACGATGTGCGTGGCGACCTCGAGGCGGATGGCGCTCATGCCCTCAGGGTCCTTGACGCCCTCCTGGCCGTCGACCGTGAAATCGCGGGGCAGGACGTGCAGCACCTCCCGGTTGGAAGGGATGGTCACGGCACGCGCGACCTCCGTGGCACGCTCGATATCCTCGCGCGTGATCTCGCGGTGAGCGCCGCTGACAGCCACCGTGCCGCGCGAGTTCAGGCTCTCCAGGTGGTCGCCGCCGACACCCACGAAGGCGGCCTCCAGTCGAAGGCCGGAGAGGCGTTCGGCCTGGACGATGGCCTGGTGGATGGAGGCCACGGTCTGCTCGATATTGTTGACGAGGCCCTTGCGGACCCCGACCGAGGGCAAGGTGCCCTTGCCGATGATGTCCACGGATCCATCGTTGGCGACCTCGCCCACGAGCACGACGACCTTGCTCGTGCCGACATCGAGCGCCACCAGGACGGCTTCGATCTCCAAGCTCTTCCCTTCCTCGAATCGGGCCGCCCGCAGCCACCACGGTGCGCGGACGCACCACCATTGTGGGCGATGCTGCGCCGATCCGCAGGCCTATCGCTACGGGCTGCGCGCCTTGTCAGGCTGACCGAACAGCGTGAACGTGCCGCAGCCGTCGTCTGACACGGCCAGGCGGACACGCTCCAGCCGCCTTTCGTCGGCGGCCAGGAGCGAGCGCAGGCACTGCACCTGGCGGGCCACGACCGTGGGCGGTTGCAGGGTCGGCGTGTAGTGACCGAAGACGGCCTGCCAGCCACGGTCGCTGGAGACGACGTAGCCGTCGTACTCGTCGACGCGCAGCTGCAGCTCCGAGGCGCGACTGCCCAGCGACTCGGGGGTGAGCGCCAGCAGCTGCCGGATGACGGCCACGTCGATGGCCGGCAGGTAGGAGCCGATAGCCGGCGGTTGGGCCGGCAAGCGCGAATCCTCCACGACGGGCAGGTGCCCGTCCGAGACATCCAGCAGGTTGGCCGTCACGCCCGCCGTGGCCGGGGCTGAGACGTCGGGCGAGGCTGTGGGCCAGGTGGAGGCCGCGAGGGACGCCGCGGGTGCGGCTGATGACGCGGGCGATGGACCGGCGGCAGGCGAGGCTGCCGCCTGGGTGGAGGTGGCGGCACCGGGGGAAGCGACGCCACCAGTCGGGGCGTCGGCCAGCGGGACCGGCGCGAAGAGCATGCCGTCGGCGTCGATGAGCCAGGCCGTCTCGCCGTCCTGCCAGGTGAAGATGGGCTCCCGCTCGGTGATGCGCACGGAGACGCGGGCCGGCAGCGTCACCGTCGCGGCCGCGGAGGCCACCTCCGGCAGCGCGTGCAGGTCGTCGACGATCTCCGATGCCCGCACCCGGAAGACGTTGGGCTCGCGCTCCAGGCCGCTCAGGTGGTCACGCACGGCGGCCTCATCGGCATGGTGCAGTCCCTCGACGCTGACACTCGCCTCCGTGACCCGGAACGAGGCGTCGGTGAGCAGCCAGTAAAGCACCGCGGTCAGCACGACCATGCCGGCAGCGCCCACGAGGCGGGCAGTGGTGGGGTGCCCCGCGGGTCGCTCGGGTGTGGCTCCCGAGCGCGGCTCGATGATGCCGGCCTCCGTGGCGGGCCGCGCGAACCGGGTCACGGCAGGTCCATGGCGCTCAGGTGCCGCGCCGGCCGGCCGGCGGCCTGCTGCAGCGCCAGCTCCACGATGCGCTCGCAGGTGCCGGCGAAGTCGTAACCGCCCTGGGCGGTCATGCGCGGGAAGAGGCTGATGGGCGTGAATCCAGGGATGGTGTTGATCTCCGAGATGAAGGGGATGCCGTCGGCCGAGAGCAGCATGTCCACGCGTGCGAAACCGCAGGCGCCGATGGCCAGGTAGACCTCTGCGGCAGCCGCGCGGATGTCCGCAGCCAGGCCGGGATCCAGGTCGGCCTGGGCCACCGTGCGGCTCTCGCCCGAGCGGTACTTGGCGATGTAGTCGTAGAACTCACGGCCCGGCACCACCTCGCCCGGGCCATAGGCCACGACGTCCGCCCGCGAGTTGCCCAGCACGCTCGTCTCCAGCTCACGGGGATGGTCGAGGTACGGCTCCAGCAGCACGAGGTCGTCGTGGCGAAGCGCGTCCCGCAGGGCCGCGCCGAGCTCGGCGCGGTCGTCCGGACGATGCACGATGGTGATGCCGATGCTGGAGCCGAGCCGGGCTGGCTTACAGATGAGGCGCGAGTCGGGGAACCCCCTGGCGAAGTCCAGGATGGCAGCCTCGATGTTCGTCGGGTCAGCTGCGTACTCGCCGGCACGCACCTCTACCCAGGGCAGCACGGGCAGCTCCAGCGAGCCGCAGACCCGCTTGAAGATGGCCTTGTCCATGCCCACCGCGGAGGCAGCCGGTCCGGCGCCGCAGTAGGTCAGGCCCACCGACTCGAGCAGGGCCTGGACCTGGCCGTCCTCGCCGAAGGGGCCGTGCATGGCCGGGAAGACGACGGGCCGCGGGCGGCTGGCCGCCAGGTCCTCCAACGCCGCGGATGCCGGGAGCGGGCCACGCGCACCCAACGCCGCCGGGTCGCGGAAAGCGGTCGCCGGCAGGGCCGGGTCGAGCGCCGCCACGGGTAGGGCCCACCAGCGCGCGTCGAGGTCGATGAGCCAGCCGCTCACGTCATGGCCGCGGCCGAGCAGGGCGGTGGCGATGGAGCGTCCGGAGACGAGCGAGACGTCGTGCTCGGCTGACGGGCCGCCGAAGAGGACGACGATGGCGGTGGGTGGCAACTCCGCGTGCGTGCTCTGCGGGTTCGTCTCGTTCGCGCTCATGCGCCCTCCTCTGTCGGCCAGTCGCCGATGAACTCGACCTCGTATCGGAGGTCGATGCCGCGCTCCCGGCGCACCGTGTCACGGACCCGCTCAGCGAGGTCGCGGACGTCGGCGGCCGTGGCTGGCGCCGACGTTGACGATGAAGTTGGCGTGCTTGGGACTGACCATGGCGCCGCCGACCTGGGCGCCCTTGAGCCCCAGCTCGTCGATGATGCGGCCGGCCGAGTCACCCTCGGGATTGCGGAAGACGCTGCCGGCCGACTTCTGGCCGATGGGCTGGTGGGCCTGCCGCCAGCGCCGGATCTCGTCGAGCCGGGCCGTGATGGTCTCGGGATCGGCCGGCTGCAGCTCGAAGGTGGCAGCCACGACGACTTCGGGACGGCCCGGGGCACCGTGCTTGAGGCGCGTCTCCCGGTAGCCCATGCCCAGCTCGTCCGGGCCCATGGCGACCTCGCCGCCATCGGCCGTCACGACGAGGGCCTCGACGAGGATGGCTCTCGTATCCGAGCCGTGCGCACCGGCGTTGGCCCACACGGCCCCGCCGACGGTGCCCGGGATGGCCAGGCCGAACTCCAGGCCGGCCAGGCCGGCCTGGCGCGTCACGGTGGCCGCCTTGGCCATGGGCAGCCCGGCCTCGGCCACCAGGCGCCGCCCCTCGACGCGATGCCCCACGGCGCGCACCAGGACCACGAGCCCGCCCAGGCCGGCGTCGCTGATGACCAGGTCGGAGCCCCGGCCGATGAGGAAGAGGGGGATGTCGCGGTTGCGCGCGTAGCGCACGATGCCGCGCAGCTCGAAGAGGTTGTGCACCTCTGCGAAGAGGTCAGCCGGACCACCCACGCGCATGGTCGTGTAGGGAGCCAGCGGCTCGTCGCGGGTGGCCCTGATGCCCAGTCGCCGCGCGATATCCGCGCTGGCACGCTGCTTCTCATCGGCCGAAAGCCGCGCTTCCCGGCCGCTCGCACCGACGACGCTGCCCGACCCGCCTCCGCTCGACCTCATGGCGCCGTGCGCGTCCGCGGCTCCAGTGCGTTCGCCTCGGGCAGGGCAGTGCCGTCGGCAAGCGCGATGAGCAGGTCGGCGCTGACGGCGGCGGCACCGGGCCTCCCCAGGGAGCGGGCCGCGGCGGCCATCACGGCCAGGTCTGGAGTACCGAAGAGGTCGGCGGCCTGGCGCAGCCTGGCGCCATCGAGATCCTCGTCAGCTACCAGCCGCGCGCCACCGGCCGCCACCGACTCCGCGGCGTTGGCGCGCTGGTGCGCCGCCGCGTGCGGGTAGGGCACGACGATCATGGGCAGGCCGGCCGCGGCAGCCTCGGCCAGGGTCGAGGAGCCGGCGCGGCCCACGAGCAGGTCAGCGGCCGACAGCGCCGCAGCCATGTCCTCGTGCAGGAACGCGAAGGGCCGGTAGCGATCCCGGCGCTCGGCCGGCAGTGCGTCACGCAGCGCGGCGGCCCGGCTGAACGAGCCTGCGCCGGTGATGTGCACGACCACGCACCGCTCGACGAGGTCGCTCACGGCGGCGGCCATGGCCTCGTCCAGGCGACGCACCGACTGCGAGCCACCGAAGACGAGCAGGACGGGCAGACCGGTGGGGATGCCCAGCCGCTGCGCAGCCTCATCGCGATCCATCGGGCTCGATGGTCCGGATGGGGGTGCCGGTCAGGTAGGTAGGGGGCGGCAGGCGGTCGCGGGTCCCGGCGAAGGAGACGGCGCGTACGGTGGCCAGGCGGGCGACGAGCCGCACGCTGCGCCCCGGGACCTGGTTGCCCTCCCAGAGCAGCGAGGGGATGCGCAGCAGGGCGGCCGCCGCGAGCACCGGGATGGCCACGTAGCCACCCGTCGTGTAGATGGCGTCGGGGCGCCAGCGCAGCAGCTTCCAGGCCGCCTGGGGCAGCGAGGCCAGCAGCCGCAGCGGGTCGAGCAAGGTGTCGAGCGAGGCGTCCACGGTGCGCAACGAGCGCAGCCAGAGTCGCTCGAGGGGCAGGTCCGGCGGCCGGGACGAGGTCACCCTCGAGGCCGCGGTGACCGCCGATCCAGCGCAGCTCGAGGTCAGGCTGCCGGGTCGCCAGCTGGGACGTGATGGCCAGGGCGGGGTAGATGTGGCCGCCGGTGCCCCCGGCTGCGATCAGGATCCTCATGGCTGCCGGCACCTCGGGGAACGGACTCGCGGGAGATGGAGAGAAGGATACCCACGGCCGCGAGAGCCACCACCAGCGACGTGCCGCCGTCGCGACAGGAATGGCAACGGCATGCCCGTCAGGGGCAGCAGGTTGACGACGACGCCGATGTTGATGAAGGCCTGGAACGCCAGCCAGGCCGTGATGCCCAGGGCCATCAGGCCGCCGAAGGTATCCGGCGCGTGCATGGCGACCCGGATGCCGCGCCAGGCCAGCAGGAGGAACAGGCCGATGACCAGCAGGCCGCCCCAGAGGCCGAACTCCTGCCCGACGACCGCGAAGATGAAGTCGTTCTCCGCAGCGGGCAGGGCCAGCCCGGATGGCTGGCGGCTCTGACCCAGACCCTGGCCGACGACGCCGCCGAGGGCCAGCGCGTAGAGTCCGTGGATGGTCTGGAACCCAGCGTCCTTGGCCACCGACCAGGGGTCCAGGAAGGTCGTCCAGCGCGACATCTGGTAGGGATTCATGAGCAGGATGGCGCCCACCCCGGCGACGCCCAGGGGGATCATGAGGAGCAGCTGCCAGAGGCTGCCACCGGCCACGAAGAACATGGCGAAGCCGGTCAGCACGATGACGCCCGTCGTGCCCAGGTCCGGCTCGAGGACGACGAGGATGGCCAGCACGCCCACGATGGCCAGGAAGGGCAGCATGCCGCGCCGGAAGCTGCTGACCTCCGAACCGCGCGTGGCCAGCCAGTGGGCCAGGTACACGACGAGCGCCAGCTTGGCGAACTCGGCCGGGTGGAACGCTGGCAGGCCGCCGATCCTCAGCCAGCGGGTGGCGCCGTTGGCCTCGATGGGCTGGATGAGCGGAGGGATCGGTGGCAGGAGCACGAGGACCAGCAACCCGACGGCGATGGCAAAGCCCAGCACGGAGAACGCCCGCCAGTAGCGATAGTCCATGCGCATCGCGGCCACGAGCACGATGGCGCCCACGACGGCCCAGGTGAGTTGCGTCGTGACGGCCGCGAAGACGCTGCCATCGCGGGCAGCGTCAACGCCGGTGCTGGAGTAGACCATGAGGATGCCGATGGCCGAGAGTGCCACGGCCGCCAGGAGCACCAGGTAGTCAGGCTCGTGGCGCTCGCGCTGCGGTCCCTGCACCACGCGCCCGGGCACTCGATCTCGCGCGACCGCGCGCGAGGCATGCCCGGTGCCTCTCGTGGATGCGCGAGTGGGCGCCGTGACGACCGCCGAGCTGTCCAGCACGCTGGCTGCCCGCGCCCTGGCTTCGAGCGGGCGCGGACTGGGGCGAGAGGCATGGGAGCGCATCCCTGCGGCCGACGCGCGCGAGCGGCGCGGCCGAAACACGCTGGGCGCCACCTCGCGACGCTGGGCATCCTGGTCGCCGTCCCACGGGAAGCGCAGGGTGTCGGTCACGGCCGAACCCCTCTGGAGTCGGCTTCTGCCTCGATCGCAGCCACGGCCGCCTTGAACGCGGCGCCCCGAGCCTCGTAGTCCCGGAACATGTCGAACGAGGCGGCGGCAGGGCTGAGCAGGACCACGGCCGGCGCCACGTCTCGGGCGATGCCCGTGGCTCGCCGCACGGCCTCGTCCATCGAGGCGGCCCGCTCGATGTGCTTCAGACCGGCAGCCGCGAAGGCCTCGGCCAGCTGCGAACCGGTCTCGCCGATGAGCACGGCCGCCGTGAGTCGCTCGGCGGCGACGCGCGCCAGCTCATCGATGGGCACGCCCTTCGAGCGACCGCCGGCGATGAGCACCAGCGGTACCGCGAAGGCACGCAGGGCGGCGATGACCGCGTCGGGCTGGGTGCCTTGCGAGTCGTTCACGTAGCGCACGCCGGACACGCTGGCGACCTGTTCGAGGCGGTGCTCGACGCCGGGGAAGGCACGCACGGCGCCCCGGATGGCAGCCGGCGCGATGCCGTGCAGGAGGCCCACGGCCGCGGCTGCCAGGACATTGGAGATGCTGTGGTCCCCGGGCACGGGGATCTCCCGGAGCGGCAGGATGCGGCCGTGGGCTCCGGTCTCCGCGAGGTCGCCTCCGGCGATAGCCAGACGCGGCACCTCGCGTGCCACGACCCAACCATCGGCCACGCCGAGGCCGCCGGCGCGTGGAGCCGCGCGCGCATAGCCAACGGTCAGGATCTCAGCCGGCGCGTGGTAACCGCGCACGACAGGGTCATCATCGTTGCGCACCAGCGCTCCACCGGCCCTGAGCAGCTCCAGCAGGCGTCGCTTGACAGCCCGGTAGGCCTCCACGCTGCCATGTCGGTCGAGGTGGTCGGACGTCACATGCGTGTAGACGGCGACGTCTGTGCCCCGCGAGAGCGTCGGCAGCTGCAGCTCAGAAAGCTCCAGGACGACGCGGTGTCGCTGGCTCAGCTCAGGCAGGCGCTCGATGAGCGGGCGGCCGATGTTGCCACCCAGCAGGACGGGGTCCGGCCCGGCCGCCAGCACCGTGGCGACCAGCGAGCTCGTGGTGGTCTTGCCCTTCGTGCCCGTGACGCCGACCGTCGACGCCGGGCAGAGCCGCAGGAAGAGGTCCACCTCGCTGACGACCGGCACGCGGCCGGATGCCTCGACCGCGGCCAGGGCCGCTCGCAGGCGCGGCTCGGTGGTCGGGTAGTGGCTGCTCACGGACGGCGACGTGCAGACCAGGGCCTGGCCCTCGAGCGCATCCGCGGGGTCGATGTCCGGGCCAAGGAGCAGGCGGGGCTCGACGCTCGCCGAGGGCCGCCAGCGCCTCGCCCAGAGCGTCCGCCGGCTGCGCGTCGTAGATGGTCACCAGGGCGCCCTGGTCGGAGAGGAAGCGCGCCAGCGCCAGGCCGCTGCGGGCCAGACCCAGGACGACCACGGGCCGCCCACTGAAGGAGTGCAAAGTGAGGCCGGCCAGATCGAGAGGCGGCGGCTGTAGCGTCGCCATCGTGATCAGCTGAGCAGTCCGCGCGTGGCCAGGAAGAAGGCCACGCCGACGAGCGCCGAGAGGGCGCCCACGATCCAGAAGCGCAGGGTGATCTTCTCCTCGTCCCAGCCCATGAGCTCGAAGTGGTGGTGGAGCGGCGACATGCGGAAGAGCCGCCGGCCGCGGAGCTTCATCGAGCCGATCTGGAGGATGACGGAGCCGGTCTCGAGCACGAAGACGAGGCCGATGAGGGGCAGCAGCAGGACCTGCCCCGTGATGAGCGCGATGACGGCCAGGGTGGCACCCAGGGCCAGGGCGCCGGAGTCGCCCATGAAGATCTGGGCCGGGTGCACGTTGAACCAGAGGAACGCCAGGAGGGACCCGATGATGAGCGCGCAGAGGAGCGGCAGGTCAGCCACGTCGGCGCTGGCGCCCGCTGGCCCGCGGTCGAAGAACACGGCCGCGATGACCATGTAGCCGGTGAAGGCGAAGATGAGCGTCCCGCCGGCCAGGCCGTCCAGCCCGTCGGTGATGTTGACGGCGTTGCTGGTGGCCACGATGGCGAAGGCCGCGATGAGGATGTAGAGCCAGGCCGGGATGCTGATGACGCCGATGAATGGCGCGAAGAGGGCCGTGATCTGATAGGTGTCCTGGATCTGCCAGGCCGCCACGCCGGCCACCACCGACTGCCAGAGCAGCTTCTGCGTGGCGCTGATGCCGTCGCCGGTCCGTGCGTTCAACCAGTCGTCAGCCGTGCCGAGGACACCGACCAGGGCCAGGGTGGCCATCGGGGCGAAGGTCGAGCTGTCCACGAAGTCGCTCCCGGCCAGCTCGACGAGGAGTCCCACCCCGAGCACCACGCCCACGATGAGCAGGCCGCCCATGGTGGGCGTGCCCTCCTTGACGTAGTGGGTCTCCGGCCCTTCCATGCGGATGCGCTTGCCCATGCCCAGTCGTCGCAGCAGTCGGATGAACGTCGGCATGATCACGACCACGACCGCGAAGGCGAGGAGGATGCCCTGGACGATGGATTCGCCGTTCACGCGGAGGCTCCTCCGGGGCGCGCCGCCAGCACCAGCTGGTCGACGAGCAGGTCGAGGGCCGCTCCGCGAGAGGCCTTGACGAGGACCGTATCGCCGTCGCGCAACCTCGCCAGCAGCACCGTGAGCGCCTCGTCTCGATCGGCCACGCGGTCGATCCGATCCGCCGCCAGGCCACCGGCGAGGGCGCCCTCGGCGACACCGGCCGCGTCTGCACCGACGACGATGAGGCGGTCGGCCACGCTGGCCACACCGAGGCCCACACGGTGGTGCTCGGCCGCGGCCGCCTCGCCCAGCTCGAGCATCTCGCCGAGGACCGCGATACGCCGCCCCGGCAGCTCTGCAAGGAGGCCCAGAGCTGCCAGGACGGCGTCGGGAGAGGCGTTGTAGGAATCGTCGAGGATGGTCCACCCGCCGGCGCGGATGAGCTGCGAGCGGTGTGGGGTGAGCACCGGCCGGGCCAGACCGCTGGCGATGGCGTCGCCGGACAGGCCGGCGCAGGCGGCCACGGCCGCGGCGGCCAGCGCGTTGTGGACGCCATGGCGACCCAGGGCCGGCGTCGTCACCTCGCAGGTACCCTCCGGCCAGCGCAGCCGGAAGCGCATGCCGGCGGCGGCCAGCGAGCGGACGTCCTCGGCGCGCACATCGGCTGCCGCGTCGAAGCCGTAGCGGATGACCCGGGCCGGCGTCGACTGAGCCATGCGAGAAACGCGCGGGTCGTCGGCATTGAGGACCGCCCAGCCAGAAGCCGGGAGGGCCTCCACCAACTCCTGCTTGCCGGCCTCGATGGCCTCGATCGAACCGGCCCGCGAGACGTGCACGCCACGAACGGCGGTGACCACGCCGATCGAGGGCTGCGCCAATCTGGCCAGGAGGGCGATCTCGCCCATGGTGTAGAGGCCCATCTCGAGGACCGCCACCTCATGCTCGGGGCGGAGGCGGAGCAGCGTCAGCGGCAGGCCGATCTCGTTGTTCTCGTTGCCGGCGCTGCGCAGCACGCTGAAGCGAGCCGCCAGAACCTCGGCCACGAGCTCCTTGGTGGAGGTCTTGGCCAGCGAGCCGGTGATGCCGATGACGAGCGGATCGAAGCGGGCGCGATACGCGGCTGCCACAGCCCGCAGGGCCGCCGCCGGGTCGGCCACGTGGACCACGCTCGGCGAGGCTCCCTCGCCGGCCAGCGCCTGGAGCCGGTCCGTGTCGAGCGGCTCGCTGACGACGAGCGCGGCGGCGCCGGCCGCCACGGCCGCCTCCAGGAAACGGTGCCCGTCGGTGCGCTCGCCCGGGAGGGCGAAGAAGGCGTTGCCGGGCTCGACCCGCCGCGAATCGACGGCCGCCCCCACGATGGGCAGCGCCCCGGCGTGCAGCAGCGTGCCGACCGCGCTCTCGGCCAGCTGGCGAGGCTGGAACGCGGTGAGGGCGGAGCTGATCGCCGGGCTCCCTGGCCGGGTCGGGAGTGCTCCCCTACTCATGGCAGGCCATGCTGACACCGTCAGGCGTCGGTGTCAGCGGAGCGCAGCTCGCGATCGCGGCCGGCGCGTGATGACGCGCGGCCGACCTTCGCGGGACCGACGCGGCTCGCCTCGGCCGGATCGACCCTTGAACCCTTGGTGGTCGCCTGGCGGGCTCCCTGCTCCCGGGGCTGGACGACGTCCCTACGCGATCGATCGTCGCCCGCGGGCTGCGGCTCGTCGCGCCGCTCGACCCGTGTCTCGCCGGGCAGCGCACCGTCGCGCCGGGCACGCTCCTTGGCAGCCTGCAGCGCGCGCGCGAACATGGGCTCCTTGGCAGCATCCGTGCCCGGGATCGGCAGGCCCGCGTAGGGATCGTGGGAGCGCTTGATGTCGAGGTCCTTGATGGCCGCGCGTGCGATCATCTGGAACAGCTCGTAGGACTCGATGTTGAGGTCCAGGTAAGGCTTGGTGGCCTTGGGGACAGCCTCCTCGATGCGGATGGCGATGAGTGCCTCCGGGCGGTTGGCGCCGACGAAACCCACGAAGCTGTGGTTGAAGCGGTTGCGCTTCCAATCACCGGTCTGGCCGATGGAGGATCCCAGATCTGGGCCGTGCCGGTCTTGCCACCGATCATGTACCCGGGGATGAGCGCGCCGCGAGCGTAGCTTGGTACCGACCCGGTGACGTAGCCGAGGAGTTCGCGGGCCTGGCCGGCTACCTTCGAGCTGACCGCGCGCTCCCTGGGCACGGCCGCCATCTCGCCGTCTGCGACCACGTGGGGTTGGACGCGAAAGCCCCCGTTGACCAGGGTGGCATACCCGGTGGCGAGGTGCATGAGCGTGACGCCGACGCCCTGGCCGAAGGACCGATTGGCGAGGTCCATCTCGGCCCACTCGTACGTGTCGGGGTCGTACCAGATGCCGGCCTCCTCGCCGGCCATGTCGACGCCGGTCTTGCCGACCATCCCCACGCGATCCCACATGTCGAAGAGGATGTGGGCCGCCTTCTGGTGATCCCGGGGCGCCATCCGGAAGGCGATCTTGGAGGTGCCCACGTTGCGCGACCGCGCGATGATGTCCCTGACCGGCGCCAGGCCGATCGACTCGCCCGAGTTGCGCACCTCGCCACCCTGGACCGCGAGTCGCGGCTGGTCGAGGATCTTGGTCTGGAGCGTCACTGCGCCGCTCTCGAGCGCGGCCGTCACCGTGAAGGCCTTCATGACGGAACCCGGCTCGTAGATGCCGCTGATGACGCGGTCGCGCAGCAGCCCCGGATCCTTCTGGGCGACGGTGCCGTAATCGTTGGCGTCGAAGGCGGGCACGGAGGCCGAGGCCAGGATGGCGCCCGTGTAGGGGTCCATGACGATGGCGCTGGCGCTCTTGGCATCGTTGGCGAGACGGGCCGCGTTGAGCTCGATCTCGACCTGGCGCTGCAGGCGGGCATCGATGGTGAGACGGAGGGGCGGCACCTGGAGGCCGCCGAGGTCGGTGAGGGCGCCATCGCCCGCGGCGGCTGCCGCGCCGGCGATGCTGGCGACGTCGTGGGATCGGCCGTCGGTCCCCGTGAGGCGCGATTCGTAGAGCCGCTCCACGCCGTACGCACCGCCACTGTCGCCGGCCACGAAACCGAGCAGGTGGCTGGCCAGGCTGGTCCCGCTCTGGCCGCCGTCGCGCGGATAGACGCGCGATTCGATGGGCGCCAGGGTGACGCCCGGCAGCTTGCCCTCGTCCTTGGCGAGGGCGACCTCGACCGACTGCTCCGGGCTGAGTCGGCGCGCCAGCCAGTCCCAGGCGGCACCGGACGACAGCTTGGCGAGGTAGGCCGCCTGCTCGGCCGGACCAAGGTCGAGGATCTCGGTCAGCGTCGCGACGATCTCGGCACGGCGCTCTGCGGGGATGTCCCTGGGGTTGGCATCCAGGCGGTCGAAGGTCGCGGACTGTGCCAGCGTCACCCCGTCGCGATCGACGATCTCGGCACGGGCCAGCGCCAGCGTCGGTGGGGGCGCCATCGTGTCGATGGCCTTGTCCACCAGGTCAGGGGCGGCGACGACCTGCCAGTAGCCCAGCCGCAGCATGGTCGCCGACCCGAAGAGGGCGAAGACGACGAGCAGCGCCACCATTCGCAGGCGGCGATCCGTGCGGCCGAGCACGGCGGCTCAGGGTGCCGGGAGGACGACCACGTCGCCCAGCTGCCGGAGGCCCAGCTCACGTGCCTTGCGTCCCACCTGCGCCGGATCCGCCCAGGTCTCGATGGCCAGGGCCTGGTTCCGCAGCTGCCGGGCGATCTCTTCGCGCCGGTCGGCCAGGTCACCGATCTCGGAGCTGGTGGCGTTGGAGGCCAGCGTCTGGGTCAGGTAGACGAGTCCGAGCATGGTGGCGGCCAGGATGGCAGCCATCAGCAGCCCGGTCGGACGAAGGCGTGGGATCGCACCGGCCACAGGGCGCGGGAGACCGCGGGCCCGCTCCCCAAGCCCACGGTCGGGGATGGCGGCGGCGCGCAGGCGAGCACCCTGGAAGGCAGCCATCAGCGTGGTCGCGCGCTGCTGGTCAGCTGGCCGATCTCGAGCGTCGGGTGATGGATCGCGCTCTCCTCATCCCAGGCAGTCCCGCGGTTCCAGCCGCGAGGACCGTCGAGGTCGACGGCGAGCTCCGTGCCGCGCCGCGTGCGCAGGTCCTTCATGCGTCGGCCGTATGCCTGGCGCCGCGAGCTGCCGTGTCCGTTCTTCATGCTGCGAGCCTCCTGGCCGCCCGCAGCCTGGCGCTGCGGGCACGCGGGTTGTGGGCCACCTCCTCATCGCTGGGGACCTGTGGCTGGGATCCCACTCGAGCGACGCGCGGCGCTCGGCCGCAGACGCACACGGGGAAGTCGGGTGGGCAGGTGCAGCCCTGCCGCTCACGCGCCATGAACCGCTTGACGATGCGGTCCTCGAGGGAGTGGTAGCTGATGACACAGAGCCGTCCGTCCGGCTTGAGCAGGTCGAGGCAAGCCTCCAGCGCAGCCGGCAGGGTCTCCAGCTCGCGGTTGACCTCGATGCGCAGTGCCTGGAAGACCCTCGTGGCGGGATGGATACGTCGCCGACCAGGTGAGCGCGGGGCGGCAGCGGCGATGAGCTCAGCCAGCTGGACGGGCGTCTCGATGGCCCGCCGGGCGCGCTCCGTGACGATGGCGTGAGCGATGCGCCGGGCATGCGGCTCCTCGCCGTGCCGGCGGAAGAGGCTGACCAGGGCGGCCTCGTCGTAGCTGGCGATGACCTCGCTGGCGGGGATGCCGCGGGTCGTGTCGAAGCGCATGTCCAGCTGATCCGTGGAGCGGAAGCTGAAGCCGCGATCGTCGTCGTCGAGCTGCTGGGAGCTGACGCCGAGGTCCATGAGGATGCCGTCGACCTGTCCGAAGCCGCTCTCGGCGGCCACGGTGGCGATGTCCTCGAAGTTCGAGCGTCGCAGGGTGACGCGCTCACCGAAGGCGGCCAGGCGGCGCTTCGAGCGCTCGATGGCACGCGGGTCGGCATCGATCCCGAGGAGGCGGCCATCCGGGTTGGCGGCCTCCAGGATCCGGCTGGCGTGCCCTCCGCCGCCGACGGTCGCATCGATCTGGAAGCTGCCCGGGTGCGGCGAGAGAGCCAAGATGACCTCCGTAAGCATCACGGGCAGGTGCCCTACTTCCTGTTCCATCAACGATCCGACCGCCCCGACGGTCCATCCGGACCCCGGAGGCTCATGTGGTCGCTAGATGCCCAGGCCCTGGAGGTGCGCGGCAAGCACCTCCGGCTGGTCCATCTGAGCGGAGTACTGGTCCCACCGCTGCGGGGACCACAGTTCGAGTCGGTTGCGTGCGCCGACCACCACGACCTCCGACTCGAGCCCCGCGAACTCGCGCAGGACGGCCGGCAGGACGAAGCGGCCCTGGCGATCGAGCTCGACCTCGAACGCCGTGCCGAAGAGGAAGCGCTGGAACGTCCGAGCGCTCTGGTCCGTGACCGGCAGGGCCGCGGTCTGCGCCGCCAGCGCCTCCCAGTCAGCGCGAGGGAAGATCGCCACGCAGCCGTCGATCCACTTGCTCACCTGGGCCCCCTGGGCGAGCTCGGCACGGAAACGCACGGGGACGGCCAGGCGTCCCTTGTCGTCGACCGTGTGGCGGTACTCACCTGTGAACACGGGGCTGGGCTGGCTCCGACTGCCGTGACCATGGTGCGAGCGGCGGCCGGGACCATCCCGACTCTTACGCCGCCGGCGGGGCGGTCAACGGTCCCCCCACTTCGGCCACCACGGCGGTGGTCCGACCGGACCGCTTCACCTCTCCTCCCCACTTCGCACCACTTCGTGCCACTTGGATGGGCATGATAGCGGACCTTGGGGGTCCGTCAAGGGGACATCGGTACTAGTCGACCCACGGGTGCCGCCGACCCGGTCGTGCCCGGCGCCCGGACTGGTCGGCGACCCGGTCGGGGTACCGAACGCCCATAGGCGGTGCCCGCAGGTGGCGCTACGGTCGCCTTCCGCGCATGACACAGGAACTGCCGTGACGATCGCCCGCAGACGTGCCGGCCCGTTCGGGGCCATCGGCTCGACGATGCCGGCCGCCCCGGAGGCGACCATCGGGGCCGTCGGCATCCCGGTCGCTTCGCACGATGTGCCCGCGCCCGAGTCCATCGCCCCGGTCGGGCGCCTGCGGCGCTGCACCTTCCGCCGCATCGATCGCCTCGAGTCCCTGCCCGGTCGCGCGATGCTGCTGTCGCTACGAGGTCATGTGCCTCTATCGCGGCCTGCAGACCCCCATGGCGCTGGGCGACGTGGAAGCGGCGCGTCCCATCTGCGGCGAGTGCACGGCCACTGGCATCTTCCGACCCGACGAAGCCTGAGCCCCTGCAGAGACGACGACGTCCGTCCCGCGCGCGGGGACGGACGTCGTCTGGCAGCTGACCGGTCAGTCCGGTGACTCGTGGCTGTCCCTCGACCAGTCAGGGAGCAGCCCTGTGGCGCGGCTAGCGCCGCGCCACATCCCAACTAGGCGCTGACCTCTGGGCTGGCGGCCGGGCTGGCCTCAGGGCTGGCTGCCGGGCTTGCCTCAGCGTCGCCACCGAGCTCGGAGCAGATGAGCCAGGGCATGGCCTCGCCGGGCACGAGGGTGATCTCCTCGTCGATGTCGGTGGTCTCTGCCGTGAACTCCGACGCGATGGTGTCCGTCATCATGGTCACCATCGCAGGGTCGAGTGACGCCTCTGGCGCGGCGGCGGCGAGCAGGGACGTGACGAAGGGGGCCAGGGCCTCCGTGTCGATGCCCATCGAGATCGTGCCCACGACCTTCACGACGGCCTCGGTGTCCGACTGGCTGACGACCTCCATGCTGGTCACCTCGGTGTCGAGGATGAAGGCATCCAGGAGCGACTGGGCATCGGTGCCTTCAGGCAGTGTGCCGGCCAGACCTGAGAGGTCGAAGGTGGCCGCCTGCGCGGCGAACTCCTCGCAGAAGAACGAGGGCAGAGCCTCGAAGTCCTTGGCCTCGATGGCCGCCAGGAGGTTCTGGACGGTGGCGTCAGGGCCGTCCTCCTGCGCCAGCGCGACAGGCACGGAGATGAGCGACAAGGCGAGGACGAGCCCGCTGCTCATGATGATCATGCGCGAGCGGACCGAGGGGGCACGGTGGGACATGGGTGTCGGCTCCTTCCAGTGAGGACGGGCACCCGGTAGGCACCCTGCACGCCGGAGTCTATCGCGCTCGGTCGGTGGCACGTTCGCGAACAGCGGTGGCACCATCGACCGTCGCGGCTCGGGGTCCCGCGGAGCGCCGGGCGGCGGCCGGCGCGGAGGCTGCCAGCGAGGCGGCCTGTAAGCCGAGTTCTGTCCCGCGCAAGCGCGGGGATGGCCATCCATCTAGGGCGCCGGTCACCCGACGCCTCCTGCGGCCGACCCGAGAGCGGAGCGACGCACCCCTTGTGCGGCTCGCACCGCACGGGCTCTCCTATTTGGCCTTGCACCAGGTAGAGCTTGCCCGTTTCACCCGGCGGCGGCCGGAGCCGCCGCCGACTCGTCTCTGTGGCGCTGGTCCTCGCCTCACGGCGGACGGGTGTTACCCGCTACCCTGCGTCGCGGTGCTCGGACTTTCCTCGAGCGGCGAGTCGCCCCGCCGCGCGCAGCCATCCGGCCACCTCGCTGGCGGGTTGACTCTAGCACCGGCGCCGCGGGGTCCCTCCGAGCGCCTGCTGCTCCACCTTGGGTCTCAGGAGCGGTAGCGGGCCTCCAGGCGGGCCGCCGCTGCCGGATCATCGAGTGCCAGGTTGGCGAGCGCGTCGGCGGCACGGTTGGTGGCACGCGGTTCGTGCGTCGCCTTCCAGCGGGCGAACCCGGCCAGCAGCCGGCGTGCCTCCTCGTGGAGCGGCTTGAGCTTGGCGTCCTTCACCCGCCAGCGACCGTGGAGCTGCTCGACGATGAGCTTCGAGTCGAGCCGCAGGTCGATCTCCGTGGCCGCCAGCCGATGGGCCTCCTCCAGCGCCAGCAGCAGGGCCGTGTACTCGGCCACGTTGTTGGTCTGGATGCCCAGCGGTCGCGAGACGACCGAGAGGGGTGGGCAGTCAGGGTGCGCGGCATCGGGACGCTCGGCGTCGATGAGCACGGCGCCGGCTGAGGCAGGTCCAGGGTTGTCGCGCGAGGCGCCATCCGTGCGGATGAGCAGGCGACCGGTCATGGTGCCGGAGGCGTCCGGTCCCTGGCCTCGGGCTCGGGCTCGGGCGCGGGCGCGGGCTCGGGCGCGGGCTCGGGCGTGACCCCCTCGACGCCCGCCTCGCTGACGTGGGCGGCATGGCCGTGCCCGGCCCGCGCCGAGGAGCCCGAGTCGCCGCGCAGCTTCCGCCAGAGCATCCGCAGCGGGTCGTAGTACTCGTCTGCGACACGCTCCTTGAGGGGGATGATGGCGTTGTCCGTGATACGGATGTGCTCGGGGCAGACGTCCGTGCAGCACTTGTTGATGTTGCAGTAGCCGATGCCAGCGTCGTACTTCAGGAAGGGCGTGCGCTCGGCCTCATCCAGGGGGTGCATCTCGAGGCCGGCCGCGCGCACCAGGTAGCGCGGCCCGATGAATTCCTGCTCAGTCTCGTGGTTGCGCAGCACGTGGCAGACGTCCATGCACAGGAAGCATTCGATGCACTTGCGGAACTCCTGGGAGCGCTCCACGTCCTCCTGCTGCCAGCGCCACTCCGACTGGGGCACGTCCACCGGAGGCGAGAAGGGCGTCATCCGCGCGTTGACCTGGTAGTTCCAGGACACGTCGGTGACGAGGTCACGAACGTGGGGGAAGGTGCGCATGGGCTCGACCGTGATGGCCTCGCCTACCGGGAAGTCGTGCAGGCGGGTCTTGCACATGAGGCCCGGCTTGCCGTTGATCTCCGCGCTGCAGGAGCCGCACTTGGCAGCCTTGCAGTTCCAGCGGGCGGCCAGGTCGGGCTGGACGTGCTGCTGGATCCAGTGGACAGCGTCGAGGACGACCATGCCCTCCTCGGCCGGCACGCGGTACTCATAGAAGCCGCCCTCCTCGCCGGCCTCGCCGCGAAACACCCACAGGATGGCCTCGTCCATCGCCTCAGTCCCTGGGGGCGTCCGCGGCCGTGGCCACGTACTGGCGCAGCTCGGCCGGGAAAGCCTGGGTCGGCGTCTGTCGCACGACCATGACGCCGTCGAGGCGCTGCACGGCGACGTTGACGACATCCCATGCCGGCTCCATGCCGACGTGGTCGAGACGGCTGTGGGCGCCGCGGCTCTCCGTGCGTTCCAGTGCCGAGCGTGCGATGGCCTCCGAGACAGCGAGCATATTGCGCAACTCGAAGACGAGGTCCCAACCCGGGTTGAAGCGACGTGGTCCGGTCACCGCCAGGCCCCGCCAGCGCTCCTTGTAGCCCTCCAGCCGCGCGATGGCCGTCGAGAGGTCCGACTCCGTGCGAAAGATGCCGACCAGTGACGACATCGTCGCCTGCAGCTCCGCGTGGAGCCGATTGGGGTCCTCGCCGTGGCGCTCGAGAGGTGCTGCCATGGCGGCCAGCGACTCCTCGACGAACCCGTCCGGCAGGTCGGCCGGGGCGGACCCCGTGGCTGTGGCCTCCACGGCGGCTTCGCCGGCGCGTCGCCCGAAGACGAGCAGGTCCGTGAGCGAGTTGCCGCCCAGGCGGTTGGACCCGTGCAGACCGGCGGCCACCTCGCCGGCGGCATACAGCCCGGGCATCGTCGTGGCGGCGGTGTCGGCGTCGACGCGGATGCCGCCCATCATGTAGTGCATCGTGGGCCCGACTTCCATGGGCCCGGCCGTGATGTCCACGTCAGCGAGCTCCTTGAACTGCTCGTACATGGAGGGCAGCTTGGAGCGGACCCGCTCGGGCGGCAGGTAGCTGATGTCCAGGAAGACACCGCCGTGGGGTGAACCGCGGCCTTCCTTGACCTCGGTGTAGATGGCCCGTGCCACGTTGTCTCGGGTGGACAGCTCTGGGGGACGCCGGTGCTCGGTCACGCGGCCCTCCGTCAGGGCATCCACCCAGGCGCGCGCCTCCTCGTCCGTGGCCGCGTACTCGTGTCGGCGATCCTCCGGCAGGTAGCGCCACATGAAGCGCTCGCCGTCAGCGTTGCGCAGGATGCCGCCCTCGCCGCGCACGGCCTCCGTGACGAGCAGGCCGCGCACGCCAGGCGGATGGACCATGCCGGTCGGATGGAACTGCACGAACTCCATGTCGATGAGGTCCGCGCCCGCCCGCCAGGCCAGCGCGTAGCCGTCCCCGGACGATTCCCAGGAGTTGGAGGTGACCGCGAAGGCGCGGCCTGCGCCGCCGGTGGCGAGGATGACCGCTCGGGCCGGGAAGGCCACCGGGACGCCGTCCGCGCGCCGGTAGCCGATGGCACCCATGACGCCGTCAGGGCCGACCGCCAGCCGCGTCACGATGGTCTCCTGGTAGACCTTGACGCCGATGGCCACGCTGCGGTCCTGCAGGGTCCGGATGAGCTCCAGGCCGGTGCGGTCGCCGACATGCGCCAGGCGCGGATAGGTGTGGCCGCCGAAGGGCCGCTGCAGGATGCGGCCGTCGCGGGTCCGGTCGAAGACGGCACCCCAGGCCTCCAGCTCGCGAACGCGGTCCGGCGCCTCCTTGGCGTGCAGCTCCGCCATGCGTGGGTTGTTGATGAGGCGGCCGCCCACCATGGTGTCGCGGAAGTGCGCGGACCATGAGTCGCGCTCGTCAACGTGGGCGAGGGAGGCGGCCATGCCGCCCTCGGCCATGACGGTGTGGGCCTTCCCCAGCAGGGACTTGCAGACGACGCCCACCGAGCGGCCGGCGGCGACGCCGGCTGCCGCGGCCCGCAGGCCGGCGCCGCCGGCGCCGATGATGAGGATGTCGTGCGGGTGGCTCTCGATCATCCGGCTACAGGAAGCCCCCGATGATGGGCGTGCTCGGCCCGATGACGTCCAGCGCCAGACCACGCACGTAGAGGTCCACGACGATGATGCTCGCGAGGCTCGCCCAGGCCCACAGGCCGTGGTGCTGGTTCCAGGCGCTCACACGGGCCCAGAGGCCGTGTCGGCGCCGCGCGTTGGCGGTGCACGAGTAGCAGTCCAGCCCGCCACCCACAAGGTGGCGGATCGAGTGGCAGGAGAACACGTAGAGGCTCACCAGGAGGGCGTCCGCCGCGATGAGGAAGACCCCGATGCCGAGGCGTAGGCCGCCGTCATGCCACATGGCCAGCAGCAGGTCGATCCAGAGCACGACCAGGGGGATGAAGGCCAGGTAGAGGAATAAGCGGTGCGCGTTCATGAGGATGAAGGGGAAGCGGTTCTCCATGCCGTAGCGGCGATGGATCGTGGGCTCCCCTACCGCGCACGCCGGCGGGTCGGCGAAGAAGGCCTTGTAGTAGGCGCCGCGAAAGTAGTAGCAGGTGGCTCGGAAGAAGACCTGGATCCAGAGCACCAGGATGGCGGGCGACAGCCAGGCCGGCAGGAAGGACTCGCCGATGGCGATGGAGAAGAAGGGCGAGTGGTAGCCGGCGGCTTCGTACTCGACCCCGAAGTACGGGATCAGGAAGATCGACGAGACGAGGGCGTAGACGATGAAGGCGGTCAGGCCCAGGCCGATGGCCAGGGGTCGCAGCGACCAGCGGTCCATGCGCCTCGTGGTCCCGAAGCCGCGCGGGGCCGTGCTGGCTGGCTTGCTCGCCGCTCGAGCCTCGACGAGGCGGCCCTGCGTGACCTGGTCGGACGCGGTCATGGACGGCGGCGACGGGGCGCTGGCATGGGCAGGGACATCATCGGGGAGTAGCGGTTCCCTTCGGCTGCCGTTCCGGCCGGATGGTGGCCGGCTGCGCCCTAATGTATCGCATCGTCTCGGGGTCACATGGGATCGGCGGCGCGCCCGCTCGACGGCAGGTGCCGTGGTCACGACCCCGACGGGGGCACGCTATCCTGCAGGAGCCCGTGAAGCTGCACGAATACCACGCCAAGTCCCTGCTCTCGCATGCTGGCCTGCCGGTCCCACCCTTCGCGGTCGCGACGACGCCGGCCGAGGCGCGCGCCCAGGCGGCCGCGTTCCTCCATGGCGGCGCCGGCGCCGTGGTCGTCAAGGCCCAGGTGCTCGTGGGTGGCCGGGGCAAGGCCGGTGGCGTCAAGTTGGCGCGCAGCGCGGACGAGGCGGAAACCATCACGGCGGCCATCCTGGGCATGGACATCAAGGGCATCACGGTGCGCCGCGTGATGGTCACCCCGGCGGCCACCATCGTGCGCGAGATGTACCTGGCTGCCACCCTGGATCGAGCCAACCAGCGCATCCTGCTCATGGGCGCCGCGGAGGGTGGGGTGGAGATCGAGGCGCTCGCGCAGGAGGACCCGGACGCCATCGTGCGCGTCCACGCCCACCCAGTGCTGGGCCTGCAGCCCTTTCAAGCGCGCCAGATGGCCTTCGCCCTCGGCCTCGGCGAGCACCTCGCGCAGGCCGCCGCCATCTGCCGAGGCCTGGTCGACGTCATGGTCGGCGAGGACGCCGACCTCGTGGAGGTCAACCCGCTGGCCATCGTGCGCGAGGACGGGCCGGACGGGCCGGTCGAGCGGCTGGCCCTTCTGGACGCCAAGGTCACGCTCGACGATTCAGCCCTCAGGCGCCACCCCGGTCACGAAGCCATGCGCGACCTTGACGAGGAGGATCCCGCCGATACCGCGGCGCGCGCGGCCGGCCTCAGCTTCATCCGCCTCGACGGTGACATCGGCTGCATGGTCAACGGGGCCGGCCTGGCCATGACCACGATGGACCTCGTCAAGCGCGCCGGCGGCGAGCCGGCCAACTTCCTGGACATCGGCGGCGGCGCTCGCTCGGACAAGGTGGCCGAGGCCATGCGCCTCATCCTCAGCGACCCCTCGGTCAAGGCCATCCTTGTCAACATCTTCGGCGGCATCGCCCGCGGTGACGAGGTCGCCCGAGGTCTGGTCGAAGCCCGCGCCCAGCAGACCCGCAGCGTGCCGCTCGTGGTGCGCATCGTGGGCACCAATGCCGACCTCGCCGCGCGGATCCTGCGCCAGGCCGGCGGTGACATCGTCACCGCCGAGACGCTGGACGAGGCGGTCGAGCGAGCCGTGGCGCTGGCCGGGCAGGTGGCCGCGTGAGCATCCTCATCGATCGCGGCACGCGGCTGCTCGTGCAGGGCATCACCGGTCGCGAGGGCGGTTTCCACGCCCAGCAGATGCTCGACTACGGCACGAACGTGGTGGCCGGCGTGACCCCCACCAAGGGTGGCCAGCGGGCCGTGGGCGGCGTGGTCCCTGTCTTCGATACGTGCGCCCGGGCCGTGGCCGCCACGGGCGCGGACACGAGCGTCGTCTTCGTGCCGGCCGGCGCCGCCCCGGACGCCATCCTGGAATCGCTGGACGCTGGCATCGGCACCATCTTCTGCATCACCGAGCACATCCCGGCCCTCGACATGCTGAAGGTCGTCGCGGAGGTGGAAGCCAGGGGGGCGCGCCTGGTAGGCCCCAACTGCCCGGGCGCGACCACGCCCGGCCAGGCCAAGGTGGGCATCATCCCGGGTTCTATCCATCGTCCGGGTCGCGTCGGACTCGTGAGCCGCTCTGGCACGCTGACCTACGAGGTCGTGCAGGCCATGACGGACGCGGGCATCGGCCAGTCGACCTGCGTCGGCATCGGTGGCGACCCCATCAGTGGCAGTAGCTTCGTGGACATCCTGGAGCTCTTCCGCGACGACGCCGAGACGGAGGGCCTGGTGCTCATCGGCGAGATCGGCGGCAGCGCGGAGGAGGAAGCGGCCACCTGGAAGACGCGGCACCTGCCGGACATGCCCATGGTCGCCTTCATCGCCGGTCGCACGGCGCCGCCCGGGCGCCGCATGGGCCACGCGGGCGCCATCATCAGCGGCTCCGGCGGGACAGCGGAGGCCAAGATCGCCTCGCTGGAGGCCGCCGGCATCCGGGTCGCCGACTCGCCCACGCAGATCCCGCGCCTGCTCGTGGAGGCCGGCATCCGGCCCGACTGACCAGGCCGGCAGGCAGCACCTCAGGCCAGCGGCGCCTCCGTGTCGTAGCCGAGACGCGCCCAGGCCGGCCCGCCCGGCGCCTCGATGAGCTCGACGAGCACCCCGTGACAGGAACGCGGGTGCAGGAATGCCACGGGGCCCTCCGCCCCACGCCGAGCCTCGCGGTCGATGACCTCCACTCCGCGTGCGGCCAGGTCGGCCAGCGTGGCGTCGACGTCCGGAGTCTCGACGCAGACGTGGTGGAAGCCCTCCCCCTTCGAGGCCAGGAAGCGTGCCACGCCGGTCGTGTCGTCGGTGGGCGCGACCAGCTCGATCTTGGTCTCGCCCACGGCCAGGAAGGCGATGACGACGCGGTCCGACTCGATGGGCAGGACAAGCTCGACGACGAGTCCCAGGGTGTCCCGGTAGAAGTCCAGCGCCGCCTCGATGTCACGCACCACGACAGCCACGTGATGGACCCGGCTGAACGTCCGTCCTGCGACCTCGACCATGTCCCTCCCTCGCTCTCTGTCCGTCAGACCCCCACGACCGGACCGAGCCGCTCAGACCGTGACGACCTCGCGATGCTCGCCCCACACGGCACGGAGCCGGTCGCTGATCTCCCCGAGCGTGGCGCGCGACCCCACGGCCTCGATGATGGCCGGCATGACGTTGTCCGTGCTCCTGGCGGCCTGCTCAAGACGCGTCAGGGCAGCCTCGCAGGCGACCGCGTCACGTGTCGCCCGGAGCCGCGTGATGCGCTCGACCTGCTCGCGCTCGAGGGCCGGGTCGATGCGCTGCAGGGGCGGACGGACGGTCTCGCCATCGGTGAAGCGGTTGACGCCCACCACGACGCGCTCTCCGGCCTCGACCTGGCGCTGGACGCGGTACGCGGCATCCTGGATGTGGCGCTGTTGGTAGCCCGCCTCGATGGCGGCGATGGCGCCACCCAAGGCCTCGATCTCATCCAGGTAGACCTGCGCGGCCGCCTCCAGCTGGTCGGTGAGAGACTCCACGAAGTAGGAGCCCGCCAGCGGGTCCGGCGTGTCCGTGACGCCGGCCTCATGGGCCAGGATCTGCTGGGTCCGCAGGGCCAGCCGCGCCGATTCGGCGGTCGGCAGCGCCAGGGCCTCGTCGCGCGCGTTCGTATGGAGGCTCTGAGTGCCGCCCAGCACGGCCGCCAGCGCCTGGACCGTGGTGCGCACGACGTTGTTGTCCACCGACTGCGCCGTCAGCGAGCTGCCGGCGGTCTGCACATGGAAGCGGCACATCATCGAGCGGGGATCGGTGGCGCCGAAGCGGTCGCGCATGATGCGCGCCCACATGCGCCGCGCGGCGCGGAACTTGGCGACCTCCTCGAAGAGCTCGCTCCAGGCGCCGAAGAAGAATGACAGCCGCCCCGCGAAGGCATCCACGTCCAGGCCGCAGGCCACGGCACCCTGCACGTAGGCGATGGCGTCGGCCAGCGTGAAGGCCAGCTCCTGAGCAGCTGTGGCCCCCGCCTCGCGCATGTGATAGCCACTGATGGAGATGCTGTTCCAGCGTGGCAGCTCCGCCGCGCAGAAGGCGAAGATGTCGGTCACCAGCCGCATCGAAGCCTCCGGGCCGTAGATGTAGGTGCCGCGGGCGATGTACTCCTTGAGGATGTCGTTCTGGACGGTGCCACCCAGTCGCTCGCGCGGGATGCCGCGACGGTCGGCCACGGCCACCACCATGGCCATCAGGATGGGCGCCGTGGCGTTGATGGTCATCGAGGTCGTGACCTTGTCCAGCGGCAGGTCAGCCAGCAGGACCTCCATGTCATCGATGGAACTGATGGGCACGCCCACGCGGCCCACCTCGCCCGCCGACATCGGCGCGTCCGAGTCATAACCCATCTGGGTGGGCAGGTCGAACGCCACCGACAAGCCCGTCTGGCCCTGTTCGAGAAGGTAGCGGAAACGCTCGTTCGTCTGACCCGCACTGGCGAAGCCGGCGTACTGGCGCATCGTCCAGAAGCGGCCCCGGTACATGGTCGGCTGCACGCCGCGTGTGAAGGGGAACTCGCCCGGCCGACCCAGCGCCGCATCCTCGTCGAGCGCGGCCGTGTCCGCCGGCGTGTAGAGGTCGGAGATCTCGATGTCCGACGTGGTCACGAAGCCGTCGCGACGCTCGCCGCGGCCCTCGAGCGCGCGGGCTCGCGTGGTCGCGCGCCACTGCTCGCGACCCGGATCGGTCGATGCCATCGCTACCTCACTGCCAGGGCCCGTCGCCGGGCTCGACGCTGCTGTCGGCCCCGACGGTAGCACCCCGGCGCCACCCGGTGGACGGAGCCCTGCAGCGGCCCGTCTTTGCGCAAAGACGGGCCGAGCGCAGGGTCGACACATCCAGGCCCGAGCACTGGAGCGGGTCGCCCCTTTTCCACAGGTTCGGTGGACGGACGCGGTTCTGGTGTGGATAACCTCCGCTGGCCGGAAGTCCCATTCGGTAGACTGTCCTCAGACGCCGCGGCGGCAGAGGTGCGGTCCCAAGGCAGACCGGAGGGCACGGTGGCACGCATCATCTCGATCGCGAACCAGAAGGGCGGGGTGGGCAAGACGACCACCGCGATCAACCTTGGGGGGGCGCTCGCGGAGGTCGGCCACCGGGTGCTCTGCGTGGACATGGATCCCCAGGCCAACCTCACCGTAGGGCTCGGTCTCAACGCGCGGGATATCGAGGTCTCCATCGCCAACGTCCTGCTGGACGCGTCGCTGTCCCTTGAAGACATCGTCGTCTCCACCAGCACCGAGCGGGTGGACGTGGCCCCCTCGGACATCGACCTGTCGGCCACGGAGAACCAGCTCTTCAGCGTCATCGGCCGCGAGCACGCGCTGCGCGAGGTGCTCCACGGCTGGGCGGAGAAGCAGTACGACTACGTCATCATCGACTGTCCGCCTACGCTCGGGCTGCTGACGCTCAACGCGCTCGTGGCCTCGGACGGCGTCATCATCCCGGTGCAGACGCAGTACTACTCGCTGAAGGGATTCACGGCCCTCAACACCGTCATCACCCAGATCCGAGCCAAGGGCCTCAATCCGCGCCTGCGCATCCTGGGCATCCTGCCGACCTTCTACGACGGGCGCACCAACCTGGCGCGGGACATGCTCGCGGAGCTCGGTGAGCTGGGCGACCACCACATCTTCACGACCATCATCCGGCAGGCCGTGCGCCTGGGTGAAGCACCCCTGGCGGGCAAGCCCGTGACGGCCTACGCCAGCCGTTCGGGCGCCGCGGAGGCCTATCGCCAGCTGGCGCAGGAGGTGATCGAGCTTGGCTAGACCCGATTTCCGGTCGCAGGCTGCCGAACGCCTGGCCACCGAGCGGACCGAGTACACCCCAGTGCTCATCGACCTCCTGAGCCCTGACGAGCCCGGTACCGTCACGGAGGTCCATCGCATCGCCATCGAGCGCATCAGCTCGAACCCTCACCAGCCCCGCCAGACGTTCGATGCTGACGCTCTCCAGGACCTGGCCGCCTCCATCCGGGAGCACGGCATCCTGCAGCCGGTGCTCGTCCGGCCGCGTGCGGACGGGCACTTCCAGCTCATCGCCGGTGAGCGCCGCTGGCGGGCCGCCCGCATCGCCGGCCTGCGGGAGATCCCGGCCATCGTCGAGCAGTTCGATGACGAGGCGGCCCTCGAGATCGCCATCATCGAGAACCTCCAGCGCGAGGACATCTCGCCGCTCGAGGAAGCCGAGATGTTCGAGCGCATGACGACCCAGCATGGCTACAGCCTGCGCAAGCTGGCCCAGAAGCTGGGCAAGGACAAGGGCTACATCGAGAATCGCCTGCGCCTGGCCGATGCGCCGCCGGAAGTCCGTGAGCTCGTGTCAGCGCGCAGCGACACCCTCTCGGCCGCGTACGAGCTGATGAAGGTGCGCGATCCGCGAACGCGCCGCCGCCTGGCCCGCCAGGTCGCGACCGGTGAGCTCAGCCTGGCCAAGCTGCGCCAGCGCATCCAGGGCCAGCCGGTGGCGTCGGCCCTCTCAGCGGCACCCGACACGACGAGTGAGGAAGTGGGCGTGACCGTTGAGCCGGAGGTCGTGGCCATCAGCGTCGAGCCAGAGCGGGTGGCGATCGCCGTCGAACAGGAGAGCCCAGCGTTGGACGCGCCGCAACACGCGGTCGCCGCCGTCGACATCGATCAGGCGGCTCGGCAGCTCTCGCGAGCCGTCGACGAGCTGGTGGCCGCCCTGCTTGGTGACGCATCCCTCGCTGAGGCCTCGTCCGCTGATCGGCAACTCTTCGCCAAGTACCTGACCATCAACAAGGTCAAGTTGGAGAACGCCATCGCCGTCGTCCGCGTCGGCGGCAGCCGCACGACCGTCCCGGTCCGCGAGCCGAGCGACTGACCGGGGGTGCCCGGCCGCCGGCGTCAGATGTAGACGACCTCGTGGAAGCCGACCACGAGGAAGTCGATCTCCTGGTCGCGAGCCCGGCCTGACTGGGCACGCAAGCCCGGCACGAGGTGGTGCAGCGAGATGGCAGGGACCATGAGCTGGCCGTCCGCCGTGCGGCCGATGGTGGCGGGGGCGCCCCCGCCGGCCGTGAAGGCCTTCGTGATGCCGGCATCGTCGAGGCCCGTGGCCTGCCGGTAGCGGTCGAGCACCGTGAGCACCCCGCTGCGGATGGAGAGATCGCGCATGAGCTCGATCGTCCAGGCGTCCAGCTGCTGGTCAGTCTGCTCGACGAGCCGGCTCCGGTACTCGATTGGGTCTGCGGACAGGCCGGCTGACGACAAGACACTCCCTCCTCGGTGCTGTGGTGGGCGCATGGTAGCCCCTACACTCCGGGTGATGCTCCGCACGGTGGCCGCGACCCGCTACGTGACACCCTTCCGCGAAGGCGGTTCGCTGCCGGGCCTCTGTGAGGCCGAGGATGACGGGCTCTACGTCGTCAAGTTCCACGGTGCCGGCCAGGGCCCCAAGGCGCTCATCGCCGAGGTCATCGTGGGAGAGCTGGCGCGGGCTATCGGCCTGCCGGTGCCGGAGCTGGTCCTCGTCGAGCTGGATGCGCGCTTCGCGGCTGGTGAGCCGCACTGGGAGGTCAAGGAGCTCCTGGACCGGTCGCCGGGCACCAACCTCGGGGTGGACTTCCTGCCCGGTGCCCTGGGCTTCACGCCGGCGGTCGGGCCGGCCCCGGATGCCGCGCTGGCGGCCACCTTCGTCTGGTTGGACGCCTTCACGCTCAACATCGATCGCACGCCACGCAACCCGAACCTGCTGGTCTGGCACAAGCGGCTCTACGGCATCGACCACGGGGCGGCCCTGGGCGTGCAGCACCGCTGGCAGGACCTGGCCCGCGAACCCGCACACGCACGCAGGCCATTCGGCCAGATCCGCGATCACGTCCTGCTCCCATTCGCCGGCTCGATCGTGGACGCCGACGCACGCTTGGCCCCGCTGGTGACAGAGAGCCTGCTCACCGACCTCGTAGCGCTCATCCCCGACGCGTGGCTGGCCGGCGGGTCAGGTTTCGCGAGCGTGGCGGCGAATCGCCGCGCCTACGTCGACTATCTGTGCGAGCGGCTGACTGCCCCGCGCGCCTTCGTGGAGGAGGCCGAGCGTGCTCGAACCGGCGCCTGAGCCAACCCGTCACCCGTTCGCCTATGCCGTCATCCGCGTCGTGCCGCGGGTGGAGCGGGGCGAGTCGATGAACGCGGGCATCGTGCTCCTCTGCCGCCCCAGGCAGTACCTGGGCGCGCGGCTTTCGCTCGACGAGGCACGCCTGCGAGCGCTCGACCCCGCCTGCGACGCCGATGCGGTGCGTGGCCACCTGGACGCCATCGAGCGCATCGCGGCCGGCGACCCGGCCGGCGGACCCATCGCTGCGCTGAGCAAGGCCGAGCGCTACCACTGGCTCGTCGCACCGTCGTCGACGGTCATCCAACCGTCCGAAGCGCACACGGGCATGACGGCGGACCCGGCGAAGACGCTGGAGCATCTCTTCGCGACCCTCGTGCTGGCGACGGTCGATGACAGCCAAGGGAGGCCCCGATGACCTGGGAACAGGCCGAGAAGTCGGCCAAACCTGTCCTGCGTTGCCCACTGTGTGGTGGCACCCAGTTCGACCGGCAGCAGGGCCGGATCGATTCGCGGTGGGGCATCACCAGCCACAAGCTCGTCCTGATGATCTGCCGACAGTGCGGGCTGGTGCTCCAGTTCTCGGCCGGGCGCGGCATCTTCGACTTCGACTGATCGCCCCTGCGCGCCCGCGCGGGGCTGATGGTCGGCGGCGCCGCGTCACCGGCGTGTCACGGGCAAGCGACTACCATCCGTCCATGTTCCTGTTCCGACGCCCCTCGGCCATGCCTGCGCCCGAGGAAGCCCTCAAGGGCCACCCGACCGCCATCGTCATCAACGAGCCACATCACGTGAACGGCGAGTCGCTGACCCCGCCATGGCCGGCCGGCGCGGAGACCGCCATCTTCGGCTTGGGCTGCTTCTGGGGCGCTGAGAAGGCCTTCTGGCAGCTGCCGGGCGTCATCACCACGGCGGTGGGGTACGCGGGCGGCTACACACCCAACCCGACCTACGAGGAGGTCTGCACCGGACAGACCGGTCACGCCGAGGTCGTCCTCGTCGTCTTCGACCCGGCACGCGTCAGCTTCGATGAGCTCCTGGGCGTGTTCTGGGAGCACCACGATCCGACGCAGGGCATGCGCCAGGGCAACGACCAGGGCACCCAGTACCGCTCCAGCGTCTACTGGCGCTCGGAGGAGCAGCGCGCGGCCGCCGAGGCGTCGCGCGATCGCTACCAGGTGGAGCTCAGCGGGGCGGGCTTCGGCAGCATCACCACGGAGATCGCCCAGGCCGGCGAGTTCTACTACGCGGAGCCCTACCACCAGCAGTACCTCAGCAAGAATCCCAACGGCTATTGTCCCGACCACGGCACAGGGGTTGCATGCCCAGTCGGGCTGGGGGTCAAGGGACCCGAGTAGTCGCGTCCGGGAGTACGCTGCGGATGAGATGGTGCCCTCGGCGATCGCACGCGTCAGCCTCGTCGCTGTCGTCGCTCTCACAGGGATCGCCTCGACATCGACCGCCGTCTACGCGGAGTGCTTCCCCGTGCTCTCGCGACCGCTGAAGGCCTTCATGGGACATGCCTTGACGGCGACCGTCCGCGACATCACAGGCCGGAACGATGCGCTGGACCCCCACGGGAGGACCTGGACCTTCGACTATGAGGTCGTGCTCGACGTCGGTCGGGTGTTCCGTGGCAAGGTCCCGGAGCGACTGGAGATCCGGGGTTGGGGTGTCGGCTGCGACATGCTGAATGCACGGTACCTGCGCGAGGGCGACCGGGTCTTCATCACCGCGGACCGCATCGACCGCTATCCCTACCTGTTCGGCGACTTCATGCTCTGGCGGCGCAACGAGGACGGCTGGCGGTTCCTGCGTCCGTTGCATCCCCGCGACCCGAGCGCCTATCCCCAGGCGGCTCGCTCAGCCACGACCTTCCGCCAGATACGGACGCTGACGGGCGCAGAGGGACCGGCGCACAAGCCCATACCCGTCAAGAGCATCCCGTCCGCGCAGGCCCCGACCCCTGGCCCAGCGCTGGCCGGCGACCCCGAGCCCAGCACCCCGCCTGAGACCACCGGAGTGGCGGCAGCCTCGTTCCCGCGCTGCACCGACGTCACGCAGATCTCAGCCGACCCGTCGCTCTACCACGAGGCTCCTGTCTACGTCGCTAACGAGATGCCGACCGAGGAGGTGCTGCGGTGGGCGCGCACGCAGCCCGGCTTCGAGGAGCTCTGGATCGATCGAGACCACTTGGGCTGGGTCACGGTCGGCTTCAGCCAGGATGCCGATGCCCGACAGGCCGACATCGAGCGCCTCTTCCCCGATGACGGCGTGGTGGCGGTGGCGGTGGCGCACACCAGGAAGGAG
Source organism: uncultured Chloroflexia bacterium (assembly GCA_963825995.1). Classification (GTDB taxonomy): domain Bacteria; phylum Chloroflexota; class Limnocylindria; order Limnocylindrales; family CSP1-4; genus JAFMJV01. The sequence goes on along the minus strand of CAWGVH010000003.1, from coordinate 329,398 downwards.
TTGCGGCGGCTGCAGGGCCGGGTCGCAGCCGCCTTGCCCGCCGTCTCGGACTCGTTCTCGGTGGGCGCGTCGGTGAACCGGGGCGTCGTGGAGGTGGGCGTCGGCGCGCTTACCAACGAAGTGCTGGCCTTGCTCCAGGAGGGATTCTCCAGCGCGCCCATCTGCGTCGATGGCCGTGACCCATCCACGCTCCCCTCGCCCGGCCCGCAGCCCCAGGCCGGGGAGGGCTGGCGCCTGCTTGGCGCAGAACGCGGCGTGGGCCTGACCTACCGGACAGGCATCGCGACCGAGGCCAAGGCCCTGGCCCGGCTCTGGAGACAGTCAGGCCTGTCGGGCGAGACCCCCGAGGTCGACTTCGAGCGAGAGGTGGCCGTCTGGTTCGCCCACGTCTACGGAGGGAGCTGCCCCAACCAGCGTCTCGATGACGTCGTCGTGGACGAGGCGAAGGCCCTCCTGTACCCACTCATCGTGGACCCGGACGCGCCGCTCTTCTGCACCGATGACGCCAACCCCTTCGCCTTCGTCGTGGCCGTCGACCGGGCTGCGCTCCCCGCGGGTCCCTTCATGATCCAATTGGACGCGGACGACCCACCGGCCGGCGCGCCGCGCGAGCGCACTGTCGTGGACGTGGACCTTTCACGCCCAGGGGCCGTGGCTGGACCCGGGGACGTCCACCGCGACCGGACTCGCCGCGAGGAGAACGTCCTCGAGCCCGGCGGCGTGATGGAGCCCGGCTTCCCGCAGCCCTACCGCTTCGACGTCTCCTGTGGGATCGGCTGGCTGGGCGAGGTCAATGCCATCGACTGGCGGGGAGACCTGGCCGAGGGCGATGCCACCGGGGTCCCGGAGGCGTGGCAGCCGCTCGTCGAGGCAGATGGCACGCTCGAGGTCTCGCTCCTCCTGCTCGTGGAACCGGAGCCCCGCATCGAGGTGACCGCAAATCGCCACACCGTCGGCTACCGGCCGAGCACGGAGCCATCGCCCGACTGCTCGGCCGGCTGACAGACAAGCGCAACGCTGCTGGTGCGCCAGTCCACCCTGCAGATGACAGACCGCACCGCGTACCGTTGGGCGAGTGTCCCTGCCCCTGTGGGACGGCCCACGGTCGGACTTGGCCATGGCCGCCCGTCCTATCGTGGCCTTGGACCCTCCTCCACGTTGGGTCACAACGGTTCGGTCGACCGTACCGACACCGTGCACCCAAGGAGGACTCCGTGGACCTCGCGACGATCCTGGCGGGCGCCGTTGCGCTGCTCATCCTGGTCTCAGGCTGGATCCTCTTCAGGGGCGTGCCCACGTTCGAGAAGCAGACGCGAGAGCGCCGGCCGGTCCGTCGTCGGTAGCCGGGCGCCGGCACCGGCGACCGGGTCGGGGAAGTCGATGACCAGGTCACCGTCCATGCCGATGGAGCCTCGCTCAGGCATGTGCTCGGCAGCCATGACCTCGGCCGGCGGCTCGTGGCGGAAGGCCTGCTCGAAGCCCGTCATGGCCGCTCCGATGGCGGTCCCGAAGGGCACGACGAGCGAGTCTGGCTTCGGGGGAGAGTCGTCAGGCATGGCCGGCCGAGGGTAACAGGGAACGCTTGCGCGACCCAGCGGCCGAACCGGAGCGGTCGGCGCAGGCCGCGGCACTGGCGGTGAGTGGGCGCGGGCAGCACTCCAAGGGCTGGCGGCCTGCGCTACGCTCGCGCCCGCGACAGGACCTCGGTGTCCGGCGGACCAGCCCTGTAACGGAGAAGGGGACCGCGAAGCCATGAGCCAGCATCTGAGCGGCCCGCTCATCAGCGCCGCGGAGCTCGCCGGCCGTATCGGCGACCCGCGACTGCGCATCGCTGACGTGCGCTGGTACCTTGGCGAACCGCGTCGGGGGCGCGATGAGTACGCCGCCGGGCACGTCCCCGGCGCGGTCTTCGTCGATCTGGACCATGACCTCGCAGCCACCGCCGGCCGAGGGCGCCATCCCCTCCCCGACCCCGCGGCCTTCGCCGACCGCATGGGTGAGCTGGGCTTCGGTGACGACCACGCCATCGTCGCCTACGACACCTCCAACGGCATGGTCGCGGCACGCCTCTGGTGGATGCTGGACCGGCTCGGGCACCGTGACGTGGCGGTCCTCGACGGCGGGCTGGCCGCCTGGACGGCGGCCGGAGGTGCGCTCACGCCGATCATGCCCACGCACCTGCGGACGAGCCTCAGCCTCGCCGACCGCTGGTCGAGCACCATCGATCGCGACGCCATCCTCGCCGACCCAGAAGCCATCGACCTGGTGGATGTCCGGGCGCCGGAGCGCTACCGAGGTGAGGTCGAGCCGGTGGACCGCGTGCCGGGCCACATCCCGGGCGCCCGCAATCGGCCGCTGGCGACCTTGCTGGACGAGGACGGCCGACTCCTGCCCGCCGAGCGCCTGCAGGTCCTGCTGCGCGCGCACGGCCCGCGAGCCCAGAGGCCCCAGGTCATGGCCTGCGGCAGCGGGGTGACCGCCTGCCTGGGCATCCTCGCCTCACGCGTGGCCGGGCTGCCCGACCCGCTCCTCTACCCGGGCTCGTACAGCGACTGGTCCGCGGCACACCTGCCCGTCGCGACCGACGACGAACCGTAGTGCACCCTACTCAGGGACTCCCAGGTCGACGGGACCGGACCGGCAGACTCTGCGCCGGTATGCCAGCGGCGTGGCGGGGCCGGATGGCGTCAAGGAATCGCTGCCGATGCATGGCGAGCCAGTCCGCATAGACGACAAGCGGGCCGGACCAGCGCCGCGCAGGTGCATGCCCTGCTATCGTCGACGGTCATGGGACTCGGCTTCGGACTTCTGAGCGCGCAGCTTCGGCCGGGCGAGAGAGACTGGTCGCGTGCCTACGACGAGACGGTCCGCCTGGCCGTCGAGGCGGAGCGGCTCGGCTTCACGTCGGTATGGACGACGGAGCATCACTTCGTCGATGACGGGTACATGCCCTCGCTCCTCGTCGTCAGCGCGGCGCTCGCGCAGGCAACGTCCCGGATCCAGCTCGGCACGGGCGTCGTCCTCGCGCCGATGCACCACCCGCTGCGCCTGGCCGAGGATGCGGCGACGGTCCAGCTCCTGAGCCGCGGCCGGCTGATCCTGGGCCTCGGACTCGGGTGGTCGGAAGTCGAGTTCGCGGGGCTCGGCGCCGATGCCCGCCGTCGCGGGGCGGCCATGGACGAGATCCTGCGAATCCTCCCGCAGGCGTGGAGCGGCGAGCCGTTCACGCACCAGGGCGCGGTCTACGACCTCCCGACGATCGCCGTCCGGCCCGGGCCCTCGACGCGCATCCCGGTGCTCATCGGCGGAAGCGCAGAGCCAGCGATCCGGCGCGCCGCGCGCCTCGCCGACGGGATCTTTGCCAACGCCCCGGTCGAGAAGCTCGTCGAGCAGGTGCGCTGGGTCCTCGACGAGTGCGCGCGCATCGGTCGCGATCCGTCCAGCTTCCGCTTCGTCCACTACTCGGTGCTGCTGCCCGGCGCTTCACGCGATGAGGCAGTGGGCCGCTACCGCGACGCCCTGTGGGCGATGCAATGGAAGTACTCAGACATGGAGGCATCGGCGAGACGGCCGCTCCCGCCGCCTTCCCCGCCACCGTTCCATCGTCCGGATGATGCGCTGCTGAAGGGGCGGGCGACGTACGCTGGGACGCCCGCCGAACTCGTCGAAGCCTTGCTCGACATCCGGAAGCAGGCGGGGGTGCCCCTCGAGTTCGTCGCGCGGAGCCACCTCCCGCTGCTGGAGTACGACGCGCAGGTCGACCTGATGGAGCAGCTCGCCGAGGACGTCGCACCCCACGTCTGAGTCGCAACCCTCGGCTCGGCGTTCAGGGCGTGACGGCCGCCGCCTGTCGATGTCTCGGCCCGAGGGTCTCCCCGAAGCGGTCGCCCAGGTCACGCCAGCGGACCCACAGGCGCACCTGCTCGGCGCCCTCCGCCGCGCGTGCCCTGACCGGACCAGGCCTGGTCGTGAGTTCGACGGTGGCGTCGGGATGGGCCTGTGCAGGCGCGGCGGTCGCGGGCGCTCACTGGTCGTGGGCCGCGCCTTGCCGGCGCGTTCGCCGGGGGCGTCGCCCTCAGCGAAGTGCCCTGGGGCCGGCTGCGGGTTCATGCCACCGCCTCCCCCACGAGCGCCGAGGGCTCGGAGACCCCCGCCGCTGACGCTGAGGCTGTCTTCATACCCTTGAGGAGCTGGAAGGGGATGCGGGTCGGCGCGCGGCCGACCGAGACATCGGCGAAGCCGGCCTCCTCCATCATCCTGCGGGCATCGTCCGCGCTCCACTGCCACTCGCCGAACGCGTTGGCCTTGCCCGACCTGTCCGGGTGCCTGACCGGTGGGTCCACCGTAAGCACGGCCCGCCCGCCGGGACGCAGGACCCGGGCCATCTCCCGCAGTGCCTTCGGAGGATCGGGGACGAACTTGAGGCAGTTCAGGGAAGCGACGACGCTGAAGCGGCCGTCCTCCCAGGGCAGCGCCATGGCATCGCCCAGGACGATCTCGGCCGTGCCGGCGGCGAGACGCTCGGCGAGACGCTGGCGAGCCATGCCCACCTGGATCTCCGAGGCGTCCAGGCCGGCGACGTAGCGGACCTGCGAAGCGTGCTCGGCCAGCATCCTCGCCGACCCGCAGCCCACCTCCAGCAGCTCATCGTCGGGCCGCAGGTCCAGCTCCTTGGCCATCATCGCGTAGAGAGGCCCCACCAGTCTCGGCATCAGCCGGGCACCCACCGTCCCGAGCGCACCGCGCGGCACCCCGAAGAACGGGATCCAGAACGACCTGCGCAGACCCATCGCGCTGCCCCCTCTCGCGATCTCGGGTCGGTCTCGCCAGTGGCTCGGCGCGGTCCCGGCGGCCGGGGCATGGGCCGCGCGTCAAAGCCTCCCGCTCACCCGGTATGACGCCACATCCCTACCGCTGGGTTCAAGAGCCGGACGGACCGCACGACGGCACCCAACGGCGTGTCATCGCGTCACGACCCGTACATTGACGCGGCTGGCCTTCACGCCGTCGAGGGTGGGTCAGCTGGTGGCGAGTTGCACCCTCAGCTCACCGCTTTCCTCACGAGCGCGCTGATCGAGGCCTCTTCGGTGGCGGTCAACTCCGTCAGCGCGAAGGAAGTCGGCCACATGGGGCCGTCGTCGAGGTTCGCGTCAGGCTGAAAGCCGAATGTCGCGTACCGCACCTTGAACTTCGAGGCGGCCTGGAAGAAGCAGACGACCTTGCCGTCCTTGGCGTACGCGGGCATCCCGTACCAGGTCCTCGGTGCGAGGGCTGGCGCGCTGGCCGTGATGATGGCGTGGAGCCGCTCGGCCATGGCGCGATCCGGTTGCGGCATCGCGGCGATCGCCGCGAGCACCGCGCGTTCCCCCTCGGCCCTGTCCTTGCTCGTTCGCGCTTCCGCCTTCAGCTCCTGGGCACGAGCCTTCATCGCGGCTCGTTCCTCATCCGTGAATCCCTCGGACGTCTTGGCGCTCGCGGTGGTGCTCTTGGCGGACTTCTGCGTGTCCTTCATGGCAGGTTCCCTATCTGCGAGTCTCGATGCGGACGACCCCCATCCTGGGGGGCCGTCGCGGCGGCATCTTCTCTGCGACTGGCGAGCGCTCAGGGGCGGCCCCCACCCAGTAACTCGCCCTGGCGCACGATGACGTGATCGCCCAGGACCGCCGGCATCCGTGCGGGCGTGAACGTCCGTGCGTTCTTCGGAAGGACGAGAGTCCGAGCAGCGGATGCACGACGATGCCAGTCTTGAGCGTCGGACTAGGCCGGCGGGCCCTCCGGGATCGCGCCGACCTGCTGCATCATCGTCAGCTGGTCCATGACGCCCCAGTGCTCGTGGCAGAGCCCATCGGCACCCATGCCCATGATGTCGATGAGCTGCGCATCGACGCGCTTGCCGCTCGGCGGCAGGCCCATGAAGGCACCCTGGTGCGTCCCGGTGTAGCGCACGCGGACGCAGACCTTGTCCCCGCTCGCGAAGATGTCCTCCACGTCCATGCGCATATCCGGGAACGCGGCCCGCTGCATCCGGAAGAAGGCGAGGACGCCCTCCTTCGTCGGCTCGAGACCGGCCAGTTGCTCGTGCTCGACGAAATCGTCGGCCATCAGGGCACCGAAGCCCTCGAGGTCGCCAGCGTTGATGAGGTCGTAGAAGCGTCGAACCGTTGCGGCGTGGTCCATGGGGACCTCCTTTGGGGGTGGGGGAAGCAGGGAGTGTACGCCGTGCCGTTCGGCGTGGATATCACGAGATCCCGAGGGCGACCGTGCGCCGGCGGTCACGGCAACATGCGGCCAGACACCAGCGGCACGAGCCGCCAGTCCCCTGTGGGGGCTGTCAGCCGATGGGGATGGCGCAGCCGGGCGGTTTGCTCGTGAAGCCGGGCCGGCAGGTGGGCGCCGGCGCCGGCCCATCGTCGTTGCCGCCACCCCCACGAGGGGCCCTGGGGGTGCCGTCGTCATCGCTCCCAGAGCCGCTCGTCTCAGGCGTGGTCGTGATCGTCGGTACCGTAGTGTCGACCTGCCGTGGGCCGCCGGGCTGCGTGCCCTGGATGTAGAGCTCCGCCCCAGGGCCGACGACGACTCCCTTGGGCTGCCTGAAACCGGGGGCGGGCTTGTTGTTCATGTAGTCGCGCACGAACGCCGCCCAGGTCCGGCCGGCGTTGTCCAGCGAGTAGCGCAGGAGGCCGAGGTTGGGGCTCGAGCTGTCGCTGTTGCCGTACCACACGCCGACCGCGAGCGCGGGCTGCTTCTTGCCCTCGGGCATCGGCAGGATGCCGTAGGTCGAGTAGTCCTTCAGCTCGTTGGTCGTGCCCGTCTTGACCGCCGCCTCGCGGCGTGAGCCATCCCGGGTGTTGTGCATCTCGAAGACCTCACCCCACGCCGGGTTCACGGCGCGGTTGGTGTTGCCGTCGAGGATGTCGGCCATGATGTAGGCCGTGGCTGGCTTCCACACCTGCTCCGTGACGGGCTTGCCGGCCTCGTAGATGACCTCCCCGTCAGGTCCCAGCACCTTCAGGATGTGGCGTGGCTTGGTGACCTTGCCACCGTTGCCGAAGGCGCCGAAGGCTGCCGTCATGTCGAGCGGCCGCACCTCGACGGTCCCCAGCGCTCCCGCCAGACCGGCGAGGTCGAGAGCCTTGTTCCCGTAGTCATCAAGGAACGAGAAACCGGCCTTCACCGCGTACTTCCGGACGGTGGTGATGCCCACATCCTGGAGCGCCCGGATGGCCGGGATGTTGAGCGACTGCTGGATCGCGTCCCGGACCTGGATGTATCCCCGGTACACCCCATCGGCGTTCTGTGGCGTCCAGCCCGGGCCGAACATCTCCTGCTTGTCCAGGAGATACGTGCCCGCGGTCAACCGCTCCGTATCGATCCCGGTGGCGTAGACGATGGGCTTCCAGGCCGAGCCGGGCTGTCGCCAGGACCCGCCGACGTGGTCGACCTTGGGCGCGAACTTCGGGGTCGCCTTGCGGTAGTAGCCGGCCGAGCCGACGTAGGCGAGGATGTCACCCGTACGGTAGTCCATCGCGACCATGGCACCGTTCCGGAGGCTGCTGCCGCGCAGGCGACTGATCCAGGCGGCGTCCCGGCGCAGCCTGAGCTTGTCGAGCTGCTCGTAGTACTTCGACAAGGGCAGATTGGGCAAGACCGCGCCTGCCTGGATGAGTCGCTCGCCGATGCCCTGGGCCCGCATGTCCAGGGTGGTGATGACCGTGTACCCGCCGCTCTGGATGGGATCGCGGTCGGCCAGGATCTTGTTCAGCTCCGGCAGGAGCGCGTTCACGAAGTGGGGTGCCTTCCAGGTGCTCGCTTTCGGCTTCTTGATGACGATCTTCTCGTTCAGGGCGGCCTCGTACTGCTCGTCCGTGAGCGTCGTCCAGCGGCCCTTGCCGTCGCGCAACCGGCCCAGGATGTAGTCGCGGCGCTGCGCCAGCGGCGTGTCCACGCACTTCGTGTCGTTGTCCTGGCAGGCCTTGAGGACGAAGCGCACGTGACGCTTGCCACTCATCGTGCGCTTCTTACCAGCTTCCTTGACGACGTTCGTGTAGCGGCCCTTGGAGTCCTTGGCCCAGGGGTACAGGACCGAGGGAGACTGGGGGATGGCGGCCAGCAGGGCAGCCTCGCTGACTGTCAGATCCGAGAGCTTCTTGCCCAGGTACAGCTCTGCCGCGGCGGCGATGCCGGAGGCGGCGCCGTACGAGATCTCGTTGAGGTAGGCCGTGATGATGGCCTTCTTGCCGTCCTCGCCGGGGAAGGCCTGGGTCAGCTTGTAGGACTGCAGGAGCTCCTTGGCCTTGCGCAGGTAGAGGCCCTCGGTGGTGTTGTCCCCTGTGATCGATCTCCTCCGGCAGCAGCCGTGCGCGGACCAGCTGCTGGGTGATCGTGGAGCCACCACCGCGGTCGCCACCGCCGGCGGCTTCCGTGAGGAAGGCGTTGACGGTGGCCTCCAGGTCGAAGCCCGGGTTGTCCCAGAAGGTGTCGTCCTCCGTCGCCGTCGTGACGTCCAGAACGAGCGGCGGGATGTCCGCGAAGTCGATCGACCTCGCGGCGCTCGTCCCAGAAGCGGGCCAGCTCGACCTTGCCGTGGCGGTCCATGATGCGGGTGGGCTCCGAGAAGTCCAGGTCCTGGAACTCTCGGACGTCGGGGAGGTCCTGCTCGAGCGTCGCGATGGTCACCGCGGCCGCGCCCCCGCCGGCGATGGCGCCCACGGAGATGACGCCCAGAACGCTGACGACGAGGACCAGGGCCATGGCGACGATGGCGCCGGCACCCTTCTCCGCGGGTTTGCGGGCCCTGGGGCGAGAGATGGCCAGGCGAGCGGCGTAGGACGGGCGATGATGCTTCCCGTTCCCGTTGCGGCTGCCTGTGGATGTACTGCGCTTCGGTGGCCGGTACGGCATGCGTTCAGATTGTGCACGAAGGAGCGAGCAGAATTGGCGACAGGAAGGTGAAGGTTCCGACACCTTCGACGGCCCGACCGGGGCCACGGACTCGATTCCCCCGTGTGCACACCGAACGGATGTCGAGGTCGACTGGCCAGCAGGTCGCGCCAGGCTGCATCACCGAGCTGTCTGAGCTTCACCGTCGAGTCGACGAGGTCGGTGAACAGGCCCGTCGCCAACGACCGGTCCGTGGACTCCTCGAGCGCTCGCTGAGAGCACGCCCGCTGGCGCCCCATTCGATGGTCACCCAGGGCTCGCCGCCGCTTAACTACTGGTCGTGACCCGGCGGCATGTCGAACACCATGCCGGGCCCGATGTCCAGCGACTCAGCGATCACGGGGCAGGCCGCTGCGGACCCCGCGCGCCGCCCAGGCGCGGGCGGCGATGATGAACGGCTCGGTCGGCAGCGCCGCGCGGCAGCGTGCTCGGAGGGCATCCCGACGATCGGCATCGAGGCTGGCGACATAGGATCCGGCAGGACCGACGCCGCGGGTGAATGGATCCCACCACTCCTGGAACGTCGGATGCTCGACGCGCACGACGAGGGTCGCCCTCTCGATGGACATGAGCAGCCCTGTGGCCTGGAACAGCTCGACGAGGTGGCCCTCGCGCACCCCGGCGAGACCGGACTCATCGTGGACTGCGGGGTCGAGTTCACGAGCGGCCCGCCAGAAGGCTCCCAGCGGGCCTCCGTCGCTGGCGTGGTCCCAGACGCAGGCCGCCACCACGCCACCGGCCTGAGTGACTCGCGCCATCTCGCTGAGTCCGACGATGGGCTCCTTCATGAAGTGGACCACGAGCTGGGCGAGAGCGCCGTCGAACGTGGAATCCGCGAAGGGCAGCCGCTCGGCGGCGGCCTGCCGGACATCAACGCCCGGGTGCCTCTGCCGAGCGGCATCGACGAACGGTTCGGAAGGGTCTACGGCCGCGACGCGACCGGCCCCGACCCGCTCGACCAACTCACCCACGAGGGCGCCCGGGCCGCAGCCGACATCGAGCACCCGCAGTCCAGGTCCGATCCGGGCGAGGTCGGCAAGCTGCGGCGACAAGCCGCGCGAATAACGGCCCATGAAGCGGTCGTAGGCCTCTGCTGCGACCTCGAAGCTCATCGGGACACTCTAGAACGAGCGCCCAACAGGTGGGGTACCCACGTCGATCGGGCCCTGGAGCCCGACGATCGCGATCGAGGGGCGAACCCTGCGAGTGACCCGCGGTCCAACTGGCCTCCGCACACGCGGTCGGGCCGATGGCTGAGACCGAGGGCTGCGGATCTTGGGTCTTGACCCTCACGTAGCGTGAGGGCGTAGGGTGAGCCCGTGCATGGACGAACCTACCCGGTGGGCACGGTGGCGCGGATGGCGGGCGTCACCGTGCGGACGCTGCATCACTACGACGCGATCGGTCTGCTACGCCCGACGGGGCGTGCCGGAAACGGCTACCGCCGCTACTCGGACGCGGACCTGGAGCGTCTGCAGCGCATCCTGTTCTACCGAGAGCTGGACTTCGACCTGGACCGGATCAAGCACGCGATGGCGGACCCGGGTGCGGACCCGCTCGAGCACCTGCGCCAGCAGCATGCGCTGCTCACAGCGCACATCGAGCGGCTCCAACGCCTGGCGGATGCCGTCGCCCACGCCATGGAGGCACGCGCGATGGACATCAAGCTGACTGCTGAGGAGCGCCTCGAGGTCTTCGGACACGACCCCGACGAGCATGCTGGCGAGGTACGCGAACGCTGGGGCGATACCGACGCCTACGGCGAGTCGCGGCGTCGTGCCGCGAGCTACACGAAGGAGGACTGGGTCCGAATCAAGGCGGAGAGCGAGGGCGTCACGCGCCAGATGCTCGATGCGATGGCCGCCGGCCTGCCGTCCACGAGCCCGGAGGCGATGGACGCAGCGGAGGCCCATCGCCGCCAGATCGACTCCTCCTTCTACCCCTGCACCCTCGAGATGCACCGGGCGCTCGGCGAGATGTACCTCGCCGACGCACGCTTCACGGCCACGTACGAGGCGATGGCTCCGGGCATGGCGCAGTACGTCCACGACGCGATCGAGGCGAACGCCAGACGACAGGGCCGGCCGGTGACCTCGTAGCTGCGGCTGGACTAGGCCGCGCCTGGTGCGTCGGGCGCGGGGGCCCGAGCCGGGCAGAGGCCATGGCATCGGTCTGGATGCCCCGCAGCAGCAGCCAGCCACCGATGAGCAGCTCGAACGGCAGGACCGGCAGGAACACCACGATGGGCACGCTCGCGCCCAGCAACTGGAGCACCGTGCCGCCGAGCGCCAGGATCACGGCCACCAGGCCGAACAGGGGGATGGCGCGCGGGAGGTAGTGCGACTTGTAGAACAGCCAGTACCAGAGCAGGCGAGGAGGGACGCTAACGATGTTCGTCGCTAGTCGGGGAAGACCTCGTCGGCCGTCGGGGCGAAGGCCGGGTCGAGCACGCCCAGCGCCTTGAACACGACCTCGGTGTCCGCGCAGGTGTTGGTGAAGACGACCGCGGAGAGGCCGGTCTCCGGATCCTGGCCGGCCCAGCCCTCCCAGCCGAAGGCCTCGCCCTCATGTCCGACCTGGTTCCCGAACTGGAGCAGGCCCAAGCCGTACTGCATGGGGCCGAGCGCGGCATCGTGGAACTCCAAGCGCGCGTCGGCGAGTCCCTCGGACAGGAGGGCGCTCCCGCTCATGGACGCGGCCCAGGTGCCCAGATCCGCGACCGTCGAGTGCATCCCGCCGCCACTCTGGCCGTAGCTGGCACTCCAGTCGGTCGTGTCGGTATCCGCCGGGATAGGTACGGCGCCATCCTTTACGAGCTCCTCGACGCAGGCCGGGCTCATGTAGCCGCGTGCCAACGGCTCGGGCAGGGTCGTGTCCTCGTTGGGCGGCAGCGCCGTGCCGGTCATGCCCAGGGGCTCGGTGACCCGCTCGCGGATGAGGTCCTGGATGGTCTTCCCGGTGAGCGTCTCCGCGATGACCTGGAGGGCGATGTAGTTGGTGGTGCTGTAGCCGCCGGTGCCGGGTGGCTGCACCGCGCCGTCGGCCCCAAAGCCGATGAGCTGGTCCTCCTCCCAGACGGTGTCCGGCGCCTGGGTCAGTGCGGCGACGGCGGAGTCGGGCACGTTCATGTAGTCAGGGATGCCGCTGGTCATGCCCAGGAGCTGATCGATCGTGATGCCAGCCAGGTTGGGGTGCCTGGTGGCGAGGTCAGGATCCACGTCCGCGACCGTGTCATCGAGGGCGAGCTTGCCCTCGTCGATCAGCTGCAGGATGACCGTGGCCATGAAGGTCTTGCTGATGCTGCCGATGCGGAAGTGGTCCTCGAGCGCCGCAGGGCGCTTGCCGGCGACATCGGCCAGGCCGTAGGCCTTCTGGTAGACGCCCCGCTCCGGGTCCCAGACGCCGATGTAGATGGCCGGCACCTCCGGGTGCGCCTCCATGATCGAGGCGATGCCGGCATCGATGGCGGCCGTGTCCTCCGCCGACATCGGCTCGGTCGGCAGCTGGACGTCAGCGGCGCCGACCGGCGCCACGAACGCCAGGATCAGGGCAGCACCGAAGAGTGGGGTGAGTCGTCGCATGAGGGCTCCTTGGTCGTCGCGGAACGGACGGCCGGATGGTATCCGAAGGTGACCAGCGGCGCCGCCACCGTGGGCGTCACAGGGCCACGGAAGCGGGCGATGACCGCGGCGGTGGCTACGGGTACGACGGCCGCGAGAAGGCCCCCGGACGTACACCCGGGGGCCGAGGGACGGCGCCGAGGGAAGTCAGCCTTCGTCCGCGCCAGCTGTCACCCGTCACGTCGACCAGGTCCTGGAGAGCCTCGACTAGCTCGCCGAACCGCTCCTCGCCGACGATCGCGGCGTACCCGGCCTCGATCTCGCGGACCGCACGGAGCGCTTCGATGATCACACGGCGTCCCTTGCGCGTCGGGCGGATGAGCTTCGCCCGGCGATCGCTCGGGATCGGGCCGTCGTTCGAGATAGCCGCAGCGCTGCAGCTCGTCGGCGAGCTCTGACATCGCCGGCAACGTCATGTTGGCGCGAGCCGCGAGGTCGGTCAATCGCGTGCCGGTCCAGTCGATGGCACCGAAGACCTGGAGATGCGCCTCACGGATGTCACGGTAGCCGCCCTCCTGCGCCCGCCAGAACAGGTCCTGGCGGAAGGAGCGCAGGAGGCGTCCGAGTAGCTGACCGATCGGCAACGAGGGGCTTGCATCCACGTGGTCATCCTACTACGCTTACCTTATTAGGTTTCCGAAGTATAGGTTGTCCGATGCCCCCGTCGACGACACCCCAGACTGAGATCGTGAACGCCCGCACCGGCCAGCGGATGCGTTTCGAGGGGCCAGGCTCTCCCGAGGTGTTGCGCATCGAGTGTTGGAGCCCGGCGACGGGGGTCCGGGAACCAGAGCACACGCACCCTCGGCAGGAGAGCCGGTTCGAGCTGATCAGCGGACAGCTCGTCTTCCAGGTCGACGGTGTCGAACGGACCGTCGAGGCACCGGGCAGCGTGACCGTCCCGGCTGAGGCGCGACACCGCTTCTGGAACGCCGGTCCGGGCGAAGCCCACTACGTCCAGGAGTTCCGACCCGCCCTGAGCACACGCGGGTTCTTCGAGTTGCTCTTCCATCTAGCCAACGAGGGCCGGCTCGACGAGAAGGGGATGCCCTCGCTTCTGGATGTGCCTGCCCTCTTCGATGCCTCCGCGGAGGTCGATCCGGCCGACCTCGCCGCCCTGGGCCGTCCTCCGGCTGACCGCCGCGGTGATGCGTCCGTTCGCGGCCATCCGCGGCCGACGGCGACCCGCCTCGCGTTAGGTCCGCGGACATGGCAACGTACCTCCGGCCAGCCGTCTGGCAGCGCCGTCTCGAGGCCCCGCTGATGACTCGGTTTTCGAGGCTGCCGGTCCTTCGTGTCCGCGGACGCGTCTCGGGACGGATGCGCACAGTCAACGTCCGACCCATCGAGGTCGGCGGGTCGCGCTATCTGGTCGCGCTGCTGGGCGACACCCACTGGGCCCGCAACCTACGTGCGGCCGGGACGGGGGAGCTCCTCGAGGGTGGCAACACCCGGACCATCCGAGCAGTCGAGGTCGAGGGCGACCAGCGTGCTGCAGCCGTGGCGCACTACCTCGCGACGAGCACCTACGCGCCCACGAAGCGCCTGCTCACGCAGCGCCTACCGGACCCGGCGGACCATCCCGTGTTCCGGATCGAGTGAAGCGGAGCCCGACTCGTCGCGGCCCCGGGCGCGTCATCGGGCGTGTCACGGGTCGTAGAACCCACGGAGACCACAGGACTCCACGCGCCTCCATGGAGAGAACCCACGAAGGGAATTGGCTCCGGCGGTAGGATGCGAACCTACGACCGAGCGGTTAACAGACCCGGCGGACCGCACGCGTTCACGCGTTGGATCGCGCTAGTTGCGCCCCCGGTGCGTCACCGGGCGTGTCACCGACGCCCGCCGCGGCTCACTACCGAGGCATCATGCGAGAAGCCGGCCCTGCGGGCGACCGACCCAATCGCGTGAGGCCCACCAAACTGGGCCCCCATCCGTCGCCGGTCCAGGCCCAGACCATCGCCGTGTCATGCCTCCCCTGCCCCGTCCTTCTCCCCTTGGAGGGCCTCGACCCCCTCGCGGACGAGCAGGACCGCGATGGCGAGGCCTGCTACCGGGTCCGCCCACCACCAGCCCAGCAGGGCGTTCAGCACGAGGCCAGACAGCGTCACGACCGAGAGCGACCAGCAGGCGAGCGTCTGCTTCGCGTCGGCGATCAGGGCGCGGCTCGACAGCGCCTCCCCGGTGCGCCGCTTGGCACCGGCCAGCCAGAGCATCACCAGAAGCGAGACGGCGGTGAGCACGATGCCCACCGGGCTGGCGTCGGGCCGCTCGCCGGATGCGAGGTCGACGGCGGCCTGGACAGCGACGTAGGCCGCGAGGAGCAGGAAGGCGACCCCGACCAGGCGCTCGGCTCGACGTTCCACGCGCTCGACCGCCTCCTCGTCGAGGTGCCCGCCCAGCTCAGCACGGAGACGCCACACGAGCACGAGGCCGGAGATCGACCTCCACGAAGCTGTCTGCCCCGAAGCCGATGAGCGCGACGCTGCCCGCGGCGACCCCGGCGCCGATGGCGATGAACCCTTCGACGACGTTCCAGCCGACCGTGAGGTACTCGAGGCGCAGCCCGCGTCGGAGCAGGCCTCCCCGGGCCATTACGACCGGCGCACCCATCAGTGCCGCACTCGCTCGGCGCGCCCTTCCCAGAGCACGTGCTCGGGGGTCTCCAGTTGGAAGGTCGAGTGGTCGATGTCGAAGTCTCCGGACAGGCAGTCGCTTAGGTGATCCAGGAGTCGTCCGGGCTCGCCGTCCGGCCCGAGGACGACGTGGGCCGAGACGACGTTCATGCCGCTCGTGATGGTCCAGGCATGGAGGTCGTGGACGGCCTCGACGCCGGGGGTCTCGAGGATGTGCCGCCTGACCTCGTCGAGGTCCACGCCCTTGGGCGTGGCCTCGAGGAGCACGTCGACAGCATCGCGGAGCAGATGCCACGTGCGCGGGATGATGAGCAGCGCGATGAGCACCGAGGCGATGGCGTCCGCGGCCGCGAAGCCCGTGACCGCGATGACGATCGCGGCGACGACGACAGCCACGGACCCGAGGAGGTCACCAAGGACCTCGAGATAGGCGCCACGCATGTTCAGGCTGCGCGCCTGCGCGTCACGCAACAGCAAGAGTGACGCGGTGTTGGCGACGCCACCGATGATGGCGACCACGAGCATCAGGCGGCTCTCCACATCGGGCGGCTCCTGCAGGCGCTGCCAGGCCTCCCAGAGCACGAATGCCGCGACGCCGAAGAGTACGAGCGCGTTGACGACAGCAGCCAGGATCTCGGCGCGGTACCAGCCGTACGAGCGCCGGTCCGAGGCCGGTCGCGCGGCGATCCAGATCGCGCCCAGCGCGAGGGCGACACCCGCGACGTCAGTGAGCACGTGCCCGGCGTCCGCGAGCAGTGCGAGGCTGTTCGCCGCGATGCCGCCCACGAGCTCGATCGCGAGGATGGCCAGGCTGATGAGCAGGACCGCGGCGAGGCGGCGCCGGTCCCCGTGCGCAGCGCTGTGGACGTGCCCGTGCTTCTCGACCATCGCCTGGGCATCGTAGCGGCCGACGCCCTGGCCACCTCTGCCCGGCGCCCTTGACAGCGGGGCACAACGGCGTCCATCCGCGCCACGACCCGTAGACGCCGCTCGCAGTACGCCCCCATACCATCGAGAGTGCAGCGGCTGACGTCTCCCCTCCCCCTCGCGCGTCGGGCCGGGCTGGTGCCTCCCGCCCGGAAGACGCGCTCCGCCCGATGAGCCCCATCGAACTGCTGCTCTTCGGGGGCCTGTGCTAGCCACCGGCGTGCAACCGTGGCCATCGGGTAACGGGTCCTTGGAGGGTGGTCAGGACTGTGCGGGGGTCGCCGGTGAGCAAGGTCGGGGCGAGCTGGGTAGCGCCAGCTTGACCCACCTTCGAATTCGGCTTCGATTCGTGCTCGAGAACGTGACCGGACCGGCGAAGGCGTGGCTGGCCGACGAGCGGAAGGCGTCGTGAAGGCCAGGCAGCAGGCGACGTGGCGCCAACTCGAGGTCCTGCGCGCCTATATCCGGGCCGGTTCCGTCGCGGTCGCGGCGTTTCGAGCTCGGCATCAGCGAGACGACGGCACGGCAGCACCTCTCGGGGCTGTACCGGCGGACTGGTTCCGTCAATGCAGCGCAAGCGGCATATCGGCTGGGGCGAGCGGAGGCCACCGCCGGCGCCCGGGTCGTCCGGGGAGCCGACCCTGCGCTCCGCTCTGCTCCGCCGGTCCTGAAGTAGCCCTGAACGGCCGCTCGCTCGCCGTCGGCCGACTGACGCGCGGCGCGATACCATGCGCAGGCGAACGGGTCAAGGCCCATCCGATCGGCGAGCAGGGCGAAGCTCCAGAGCGGGATGCTTCGCGCTGGATTTGACGCCGCGGTTCCAGTCATCGCATCCAAACCCGAGTTCCTACACCCGTAGTCCTCCAGGACGACGAACCATGCTCCCATCACGTCCTGAAGGAGGACCATCCAGATGGCGGATCTCAACGCCAAGCTCGCGATCCCCGTCGCCACCATCGAGACGATCCCAGGCCGCCAGATCACCGAGTACGTCGGTGCGGCGTTCGGCGTGATCGTGCAGTCCTCGGGCGTGGCGCGCGGCTTCAGCGGCTTCTTCAAGTCCATCAAGAAGGGCGAGGTCGCGGAGTACACGACCACGATCTCGGAGGCGCGGCGGATCTCCGTCGAGCGGCTCGTCGAGCACGCGCAGGCCATGGGAGCGGACGCGGTCGTGGGCCTGCGGTTCGACTCGTCCGACGTGGGCGGCAACGCCCTGTCCGAGATGGTCGCCTACGGCACGGCCGTCAAGCTCGCCTGACCCGAACGACACCCAACCCAGGAAGGAACCGCCACATGCGCCGACTGATGCTCACCACCTCTCTGCTGGCCGTGGCGTTGGCCCAGCCGCTGGCTGCGCTCGCCGCCGATCCGCCCACGCTGGTCTCCACGCCGATGAGCGCGGAGGACTCCGCGGGCATCGACACCATCGCCAACGCGACCCTGGAGTCCGCGGGTATCGACGCGCTCTACGTGGGCGTCTGGGACCCGGCGCGCGGCGCCTTCGTGAAGGCCTATGGCACGGCGGACGTGGCCACCGGACGACCGGCGAGCATCGACGACAGCTTCCGCATCGGCAGCACGACCAAGACGTTCACCGCGACGGTCGATCCTCCAGCTGGTCGACGAGGGCAAGCTCGCGCTCGACGCGACGCTCGCCGAGGCCGCGCCCGGGGTCGCCAAGAAGTACCCCACGATCGCGGACCGGACGATCGAGCAGCTCCTGAGCATGACCGGGGGCATCCCGGACTACACGGAGGTCCCGGATGGAGTCGTCGCGGGGGTCGCGGCGGACCCGAGCCGGGTCTGGACGGCGGACGAGATGATCGCGTCGGGCCTGACGCAGCCGCTCACGCCCGTCGGCACGACCGCCTACTCCAGCACGAGCTACCTACTGCTCCAGGAAGTGGCCGAGGAGGTCGGCGGGGCGCCGCTGGCCCAGCTCATCGCGGACCGCGTGACCGGGCCCCTGGGCCTCACCCACACCGTCCTGCCGCCCGACACGGACACGACCCTGCCCGAGCCCTCGGCGCACGGCTACATCGGTGAGGCCTGTGCGGCGCAGATCGCCGCGCTCGGCGGTACCGTCACGGCGGACACGGACAGCACCGACTGGAACGTCTCGTACACGCAGGGCTCGGGCGGCATCACCTCCACCCTGGTGGACCTGGGCACCTGGGCGGCGTCCATGTCCGGCTCGTCCCTGCTCTCGCCGGAGCTCGCGGCCCAACGCGTGGACTTCGGGAAGAGCCCTGATGGTCTGCCGTCGTACGGCCTGGGCATCATGGGCGCCGGCCCGATGTGGGGCCACTCCGGCGAGGTCTTCGGCTGGGAGGGCTACGCGTTCCACGACCCGGCGACGGGCGCCACGGTGGTCGATCTACTCCAACTCCTGTGGCACCGGTGCGCCCCTGTCGGTGCTCATCACCGCGTACGCTCCGCTGCTCGACTGGATCACGAAGCTGACCGGCGGCTGAGCCGACCCGAGGTGCGAGGTCGCAACCTCCCATCTTCGTGCGGTTCTCAGAACACCCGTACGGTCCCGCGCTTGACGCCCACCTGACCGCCGCCCGTGCCATCGCGGCGGTGCCCAGATGAAGGGAGGCTGAACCGTGGACCGCTTCCTCCGCTACACCACGCAGAAGGAGCCTGCCCTCACCGCGAGCTTCCTCGCTGCCGTCCTGCTGGCCATCGCTGCCCGCTACCTCGGTCTCACCGACGAGGACCTCGCGATCCTCGGTCCGGTGATGCTCATCGTGGCGGGTGTCGTCATCCGAGCTGGGGTCTTCGCTCCGGACACGGTGCGCGACCTCCTCGAGCTAGACGAGCAGGACGAGGTGTGATCCGACCCGGTCAGCCCACGTGCCCGGGTCGGATGAGTGACGGCCCGCTACGCGCCTGGCGGCCGGTAGCTCGGCGACAGCTTCGTCGCGGCGTCGACCTCCTCGGGCGTGATGAGCACGACGCTGCGGGTCGTGATGGCCCCCGATGCTGCCGCTGTCAGGCCACCCGCGACCGCGGCGGCCGCGCTCGGGAGGTCGGCGATGAGGTAGAAGTCGTCAGTCCCGAAGGCGAAGTAGTAGGCCTCGACCGTCCCGCCGAGCGACCCGATGAGCCGCTCGGTCGCCTCACGGCGGCCCGTGCCGCCCTCCGCCAGGACGCCTCGTGCGCCCTCGGGGGTGTAGCTGCCGGTGAACAGGAACTTGGGCATGGGATCCTCCTGCCGCGTCGCATCCGGCTGGATGCCTCGGGGGGTCGCGGTCGCGCAAGCCTACGGCTCGAAACGCTCGTGTCAAGGCTGGCACGATGACCTCGACCAGCACCCATCCCTGCCCGGGCTGTCTCCAGGTCACCAGCCGTCCTGGTCGCTGCGTCGCCTGCGGGGGCGGGACGACGACGCAGCGTGGGTACGGCGCGGACTGGCAGAAGAAGCGGGCACGGCAGCTGCTGCGCCAACCGAGGTGTGAATGGATCGAGGGCGATTCGCGGTGCGGACAGCGCGCGACGGATGTCGACCACATCCGGCCGAAAGTCTCCGGTGGGTCGGACGACGACCGTAACCTGCAGTCGCTGTGTGCCCGGCATCACCGGTTCAAGACCAGCAACCGCGACCGAGGCCGACCACCGTCCCACCGGTGCCCGGCGAGCGCGCTCTGACAGCCGCCTGCGGCTCGCGTGGTCAGTATGAGAACGGAGACCTCCGTCCGCGCGCACACACTCCCCGCGGCGTCAGCACCGGGGTCAGGCCCCGCCTATGGCTGCCCACATTCGTAGACCAGTGTGGCGACGCGGCCCCTCCCGTTCGATGACCACGGATGTTCGCGGCCGCCTACACTCCTGGCGTGGAGTGGGCGATCCGGGACGCAGACGCGCACGACCTGCCCGACATCAATGACGTCTTCCGCCGATCATCGCTGTCGAACGAACGGGACCGCGAGCTCCTGCTCGCCCACCCCGAGGTCCTCCAACTGACCGCCGCATCGCTTACAGCAGGCTGGACGCGGGTCGCCATCCACGAGGGTCGCATCGTCGGCTTCGCGACGACCCTGGTGCAGGGTCACGCGTTGGAGCTCGACGCCCTCTTCGTGGATCCCGACCGGATGCGCCAGGGCATCGCGACGGCGCTTGTGATGGACGCGGTCTCCATCGCGCGGGACCACGGCGTCGACCATATCGAGGTCACGGGCAACGAGCACGCGATGGGCTTCTACGAAGCGTCCGGCTTCGAGGCGATCGGGGTGGTGGACACGCCGCTCGGGGTGCCGGCCGCGCGCCTGCGCCGATCCGTCTCTCCGTAGGCGCCGGCCAGGGAATGGCGCTGCCACCCGCGATCTGGCCACCGCCACGCCAACGCCTCCACCGGTGGGGTACCCACGTTGCTGAGACACCACCCCGCCATGACGCCGCGTATCTCGTGTACACGCGGCCGGGTTTCGCCGTTTTTCCCGGTGCCGGGCGCCGCGATCGTCTCAAAGCCGGAGCGGGCCACGGTTGCCCGGCTCACCGCTGAAGGGTCTGTGCTCGAAGGACTCCCAGTGCCTACTCGACGATCCCGACGGCCATCCTGATAGCAGCGAGCAGTAGTGAACCGACCACTACGAGGACGCCAATCGTGACGCAAAGGGCAATGGTGCCGGCGGCGCTCTCGCCCATCCTCGTCGCGAGACGCTCTCGGGTCGCCGAGAAGAGCACAGCGAGCACCTGCAGCGCGACGCCGATCGCGAACAGCACCGCGGCCATGGCGACGACCCAGGCGAGGCCGGCGACGACACCCCTCTCCGGGACGATCACGAGCAGCGGCACGCCGAGCGTTAGGAAGAGCAGCGGCACACCGACCACCCAGAGCAGGCGACGGCCGGTCTCGTCCTTCGGCATCTCCGGGATGAGGCCGCGAAGACGCGACCCGAAACGGGTGCCCATGGTGTGTCCTCCTCACCAGCGCTGGAGCACGGCCATGCGTCGCCGCTCCATCATCACAGGGTCGGCGCGACCAGCGGAGCGCCGAACAGCCCCACCAGACCCGTCCGAACAGCCCTGCTGGGACGAGGTAGCGATGGGAGGAGATGCGGACGTGCGGTCGTTCACGGGCCGGCCGTCCGGCTGCGCATCGACTGAATGGGATGGGCCGGGCGTCGAGTCGGATGCCGTGTTCGCCCGTGGACGCCACAGGGCCACCGAGGGCGCCGCTGTCCCGACCCGCGGCGGTCCCTGACCAGATCGAACGAGACAGACCCCGGACTCGCGCCCGGGGCCCATCGTTGTGGCGACGGCCGCGTAGCTACGCGGCGTCGGCCTCCTCCTCCGACTCGGCCTTGGCGCGCCGGGTCTTGCGCGGTGCTGGTGCCTCGGATACGGGAGCCTCGTCCGGAGTCTCGATGACCTCGGGCTCCAGCTCCGGCGCCTCGGCCGTCTCCGGCTTCCGCGCCACCGCGGCCTTGCGCAGGGCGTTGGTGTACTCCCGCCAATGGGGCGTGCACATCCGTCCCAGGCCATCCTTCTGGCTGGGCTGGACGGGGAAGTCGTCCGCGTGCGCGTCGTGGGCCTCGATGCCGAAGCGGGAGGAGCCGATGCAGCGGCGGGTGCTGGTCTCCGTGGTCATTGTCGTGGGTCTCCTGGTCGCTCACGCGCATCCGGGGTGATGCCAGCCAATTGGTGGGCTAATCGAGGCGGGCTGGCGTCATGAGAGGCCGTCGCGTCGAGCCTCCCGGGTGAGCAGCACCGCGCCATGTTGGCCACTACGCAGCTGCCACCGACAATCACGCTTCCGAGCGGAGCCCGAATTGCCCGGCTCGGGCCCCTTCGGGCGTCAGCGTCCAGGTCTGGTTGCCCGCTACGGCTAGGCCGATGGTATGTAGGGCTGCGCAGCTCAGCGACGACGTCGTCCCTGGCCGCGCCGTCGCAGCATCAGCGGCGAGCGCGCCTAGCGGCAAGTTCGTTCTGCCGGCGGGCCCATGCGGCACCCTCGCGACCTTCAGCTTCCGCTGCCAGCCGCTGGCCTTCGGTGTCGGCCCATTCCTGGTGTTTGCGGGCGCGCGTCAGTCTCTCTTCCGTGGCGAGGAATGCGGCGTACGTCTTGGCGAGAGAGACGTACTGCGCCGCGACGTCCTCGAGGTCCGGGTCCGCCACGATCGAGAGTCGCTTGTGCAGTCTCCTCACTTCCTGGCCGAGGTCAGCGACGACCACGGCAACGGCAGGGAGCCACTTGGGGTCGTGGGTGCGCAAGAGCTTGTCGGCGTGTCGCCAGGTCTGGTAGTTCCGATCCCTGACGAGCTGGGCAGCATGGCCTGCACCCGCACCCTGCTTGCTGCCACAACTCGAAGGACTCGGCATGTCCCTGGCCTCCCTCGCGCCAACACCCGACGGAGACATCGAAGGGTCGAGACCGCGCCCACACTGATGGCGCTGCTGCCCGGGGACACGTGGATTCCGGGCGTGTCACCGGGCGTGTCACGGGTCGTGTGGACCACGATAAGCCACAGGACTCCACGGGACTCCACAGAGAGAATCCACGAAGGGAATTGGCTCCGGCGGTAGGATTCGAACCTACGACCAAGCGGTTAAACAGCCCCGGCGGACCGCACGCGTCCACGCGTGGGACTGCGATAGCGGCACCCTGGGCGTGTCACCGGGCGTGTCACCGAGCGGTCGCTCGCCGAGGCTCCGCCACGCTCCTGCTCGCTGACGGGACGCCGCTGCGTGTCATCGTCGAGCAGGCGCATGCCTGGTTCGGGTCTCCCTGCAGATGACGACGCTGCTTCTGCAGCGTTCGGTCACCCAAGCTGAGATGACCGTCCGGTCATCGACTGGTCCCGGCTCGCCGGGGCATCCAGCCCGTCTGGCGTCGAGTCCACCATGCTGATCGCCCCTGTGGGTTCCGTCACGACCATACAGACCGCGGGAAGGGCGCGAGCGGACCACTGGAGGCTCGAGAACGGGACGGTGGCGGAACGACCGCGCCGGTTGGTCTTCCTACGCAGGGGGCGCGTACCGACGCCCAGCGGCGTCTGGCAGGGTGGTCACGCGACAGGCCCACATGAGCCGGGACTGCATCTCTCGGGTACCGGCGGACCCGCTGCCTGAACGCCGCCCGGGCGGCGTTCAGGCTCGGGGCTGGAGGACTGGTCGCGAGGCAACCTGGCACGTCAGCCGCGCCGTCGGTTCCGGACCAGCGGATGATCCTGGTCATCTCGGGACTGAGCGCGTCACTTTGCCTCTGGCGGGCATCTGTACTGTATGACGACCATCGCCGACACGGATCGCTCCACTGGGGTCGTGGCCTTGGCCGCCTCTGGGGACGAGGTCGCCTTCGCCCGGATCGTCGCGGCGCATCACGACGACATGGTCCGCGTCGCGTATCTGGTGACCGCCGAGATCGACCTGGCCCAGGACGCTGTCCAGTCGGCTTGGCCCATCGCGTGGGGCAAGCTCTCGACCCTGCGCGACCCCGAGCTCCTGCGTCCCTGGCTGGTGTCCATCGCGGCCAACGAGGCACGCGGCCTGCTGCGCAAGCGACGTCGTCGTCGTCTGAGGGAGATCACGATCGAGGCCTCGGGAGAGGGCGCGGAGCCGCGGAGTGGCCGACTCGACGATCGCGATCGCGAAGTCGACCTGAGGAATGCCCTGCTGCACCTGCCGCCCGAGGACCGGGGCATGGTGGCCATGCGCTACGTCCTCGGCCTCAGCTCGACGGAGATCGGCCGCGCGACCGGGCTCTCACCGACCGGGGTCCGCTCCCGGCTGGCCCGCGCACTCGAACGGCTCAGGAAGGACCTCGGCGATGACTGACCATGAGACCGATCCGTTGGACGGCTACGGGATGCGCATCGGACGCGAGCTACACGCGTTGAGCGAGCTCGCCATCGAGCCCTTCGACGCCGTCGCCATCGCCCATGCGGTGGCCGTCACGCACCCAGGGAGCGTCCGCCTGGTCCCCATCGCTGCTCGAGGGCTAGGCCGCCGGCGATGGCTGATGCTCGCCGTCCTCGCGCTCACGTCGGTCCTGCTGATGGCCCTGTGGGTCGGCGTCGGTCAACAGACACCAGGGCCCTTGACGTTCGCACCAGGCAGCATCGCCTTCGTCCGCGGTGGCGACCTGTACGTGGCGAAGGCAGACGGCTCGGGACCGGTGATGGTGGCCACAGGCGACGCCGGTCATGGCGAATGGATCTTCCAGTTCGCGTTCGCACCCGATCGACGTCATCTCGCCTTCGTGCGATACGGGATCACGCCTTCGCTCGTGCTCGAGGATCCTCGCAACGAGGCCACGGCCGTCGTCGCCGACTGCTGCGGCCGGTTCGCCTGGGGACCGGGCGGCGACCGGTTGGCCGTCTACAACCACGGCGAGCTCACCATCGTCACGCTGGGTGGCGCGGTGCTCCGGCGGATCACGCTGCCGGAGGACTTCGAACGCGACAGCAAAGGGTCGTTCGGGATGTCCTGGTCGCCCGACGGGCGCTGGATCGCCGTGACGGGCTGCCGGGGCCTGCCGACAGCTGGTTGCGAGTTCGATCACGACTGGCTCCTGATCTCGCCCGACGGCTCCGAGACCCGCTGGGTCCCGGCCAGTCCCGCGGACAGCTACCGCTTCACCACCCTGGAGTGGGCGCCCGATGGACGCATCGCACTCTCGCTCCCGTCGCCGCCGAGCGTCCGCATCCTGCCGGCCGACGCTGGCCGATCGCTGGATATCACGGTCCCCAGTCCCGAGTACGCCGACGGGCTGCTGTGGTCGCCGACCGGTTCCCAGCTCGCCGTGTTCGGCCGGAGGAGTACCGCCGAAGACATCGGCCTCTACCTGATCGACCCGGCCGGGTCATCGGCCGCGTTGACCACCGACCCGGTCTTGCCCGACGGATCCATGGGTTGGTCGGTCGATGGCACTCGCCTCCTGTTCGGAGGCGAGGTGGGCCTGGTCGATGGGACCCAGGGCCTGTGGTCGGTCGATCCCGACGGCGGGATGCCGACGCAGCTCATCCGTGACGTGGACGGCGGCTACGGGTTCGTCGTCGCCGGCAATCCGCAGTAGATAGGAGGTTGACGTGGCGGAAAGGAAGCACACTCGGCTCTTCGTGGCATCGGTCGGCTTGACCGCCGCCCTGAGCGTGATGTCCGGTTTGGCTCCGGTCACGGCGGCGTCACCGATGCCTCTCCCTCCGACAGCCTGTCCGGCAGGAGCGGCACTCCCGCCCGGCACCATCGCGACCATCGCGGGCATGGGCACGCCCGGGTCGTCGGGGGACGGCGGGCCCGCCATCGATGCGCCCGTGAGCACGCACTACGGCACGGTCGCGGTCGACGCCGACGGGAACGTGTACTTCTACGACCAGGGTGGATCGGTCCGGCGGATCGGGACGGACGGGATGATCACGAGCTTCACGGGCCCGGCCACCGGCGCGCACTACCGGGGACCCGCGACCGGAATCGCGTTCGATACACACGGAGGCCTGCTCCTCGGCGACTGGGGCGCCCACCGGATCTGGAAGGTCGACGCCGACGGAGCCGCGACGCCCTTCGCGGGCACCGGTACGCAAGGGCTGGACGCCGATGGACCGGCGCTCGATGCCGACATCACCCTCACCCAAGTGGCGGTCGGACCCCATGGCGACGTGTACTTCGATGGCGGACCCGGGTTCGCCACGATCGACCCGGACGGGATCCTGCATCCGTTCGCGGGAACCGGCGAGGCGGGCTTCTCGGGCGATGGCGGACCGGCGACCCTGGCACAGCTGAGCGACGAGGTCGTAGCTGTGGCCGCGGCTCCGGCCGGCGACGTCTACCTCGCCGATGCCGACAATCACCGCATCCGTCGAGTGGACGCCGACGGGATCGATCACGACGGTGGCAGGCACCGGCGAGCCGGGTGATGGCGGGGACGGCGGGCCCGCGCTTCAGGCGACCATCACCCTGCCGGTCTCGATGGCCATCGACACCGATGGCAGCGTCGTCTTCGCGGACCAGGCGGCCAGCGCGGTCCGGCGGATCGCGACCGACGGCACGATCACCACGGTGGCCGGGACCGGCGTCGCCGGCGATTTAGGTGACTGCGGGCCTGCTGCGGCCGCGCAACTGGATGGGCCCTACGGCATCACCATCCACGACGGTGTCCTCTACATCGTCGACGAGGGCAACGCGCGAATCCGGATGGTCGTGCCATAGGCCCGAGGTCAGATCGAGCGCCCGTCGGCTCGGGCATCCGAATCCCACTTCCGTACGCATTCCCGAACATCCGTACGGTCCCGCGCTTGACGCCCGCCTGACCGCCCCGTAGACCGGGGAGGTGCACGGACGTCCTCCCCTCCTCCCTCGCGCGTCGGGCCGGGTCGGTGCCCCCAGCCCGGCCGACGCGCCGCGCCCTGTGAGCCCCCTCGAGCTCGTCCTCTTCGGCGCCCTCTGCTACCTCTTCGGCCTGGTCTCTGGTGCCGTCCTCATCCCCTGGCTCGTGGACCGGGGACTCTTCCCGGTCCGCCGGCATGGCCCGTGTGAGTGATGAGCAGCGAGCGCCCAACGACTATCGCTGGGCCCGTCAGGTCTCGGCCCTGCTCCTCATCGCGGTCGTCGTCGTCATCGTCGTGCTCGACGTCATCGTCGACGAGTACGAGGTGAGCGCACCCGTGCTCGTGCCGCTGCTCCTCACCGCAGCTGGCCTCCTCTCGGTCGACCTGCCCCGGGTGCGCCACTGATGCCGTACCGCTCCCCCTTCATCACCGAGACCGACGAGCCCGCCTTCACCGACTGCCAGTTCGCCGCGGGGCTCATGCTCGTCGCGGAGTGGACCGCCGGCGAGGCCATCCACGACCGCCACGGCAACACGCTCGACGCGGTGGGCCTGAAGCGCGCTCCGCGAGCGCATCCGCGTCCTCTCTGGTGACACCGAGGGCGGCGCCAGCCTCGAGGACCTCGCCCGGGGCATCGCCCGGCGCTTCCCTGACCTGCCGCCGCTGCCCCGGACGACCGCACCGGTCGACCCGCTGCGCCTCTCCTTCGACGAGCTGTGGGCGAAGCTCCAGGCCGGCCACTGCGCCGTCCTGGACGGCAACCCGGTCAGGGTCGCGGATGCATCGAGCCCACTCCGCTCGATGCAGGCCAAGGACGACTACGACCACGCCGTCTTCGTCCACGCCGCTAGGGGTGAGCGGGCCTTCGTCATAGACCCCCTCGGTGGTGGTCGATACCAGGGCCAGTGGGTCTCGAAGGCGGACCTACGCCAGTTCGCCTCGCGATTCCAGACAGCCTCGGGCTCTCCGTACTGCGCGGTCGTGCCGCGGGGTGAGCAGTCCAGCGTCGAGCGGCTGCGACGTGAGATGCGGGAGCACGTCCGGGACCTTCGCGTCGAGCTCGTCACCGCCAGGGCCGCGGTCACGAACGCCCGGGCACTGGCGCTGCGGGATGCCGCCCGAGCCATCGCCGCAGTGCCCCGATGAACGGAGGCATCTGATGGACCGCTTCCTGCGCTACACGACCCAGAAGGAGCCGGCCCTGACTGCGAGCTTCCTCGCGGCAGTGCTGCTCGCCGTCGCTGCGCGCTACCTGGGTCTCACCGACGAGGACCTTGCGATCCTCGGCCCCGTCATGCTCATCGTCGCTGGCGTCGTCATCCGCGCGGGGGTGTTCGCGCCGGACACGGTCCGGGACCTCCTCGGACCCGAGGACCCGGACGAGCCGTGACCGCCCATCCCTGCCCGGGCTGCCTGCGGGTCACCTCACGTCCAGGGCGCTGCATCGCTTGCGGCGGTGGCACGACAACGCAGCGCGGGTACGGAGCTGACTGGCAGAGGCGCCGTAACCGTCAACTGCTGCGCCAGCCTGCCTGCGAGTGGACGCATGCGGTTGGCGCTCGGCCCTGCCGGCGCCCAGCGACGGACGTCGACCACATCGTGCCCAAGGTCGTGGGCGGGAGCGACGAGCCCATCAACCTGCAGTCGCTCTGCGCCCGACACCACCGGCGGAAGTCCGCGACGGAAGATCGCCGGTGGGGCCCTGATGTCGTGCAGCTCGCGGAGCGGCACCCACGGCCATCAATGGATCCGGCGAGGTCCTCAGCCGCCAGACGGTCGGTACAACTCGGTGGAGAGGTACCGAAGGCCCGAGTCACAGAGGATCGTGGCCACGGTCGCATCGGGACCGAGCCGCTCCGCGATGCGAAGCGCGGCCACCACGTTGGCGCCGCCGGAGGCTCCGGCGAAGAGGCCCTCCTCACGGGCCAGGCGTCTGGTCATCGCCCAGGCGTCGGTTGTGCTGACCTGCTCGATGCCATCCACCTGCTCGGGCTCCCAGAGTGGTGGCAGGAACCCGATACCGATGCCTTCGATGCGATGGGAGCCGGTCGAACCACCGGACAAGACCGCCGACTCCGCGGGCTCGACGGCGATGACCCGCACATCGGCCCGGTGCCCCCGAAGGGCCCGGCCCACGCCGTGGATGGAGTGAGCGGTGCCCACCGCGTGGACGAACGCATCCACCGTGCCGCCGGACTGGGCCCAGATCTCCTCGCCCATGGGCACGTAGCCGTCGATGGCGTCGTGGTTGTTGAGCTGATCGCACCACCAGTGGCCCGGCTGGGCGGCCAGCTCCCGCGACGTGGCGATCATGGCCTTGATCAGGGCCTCGGTGATGCGGCCCCCGTCACTCTTCACGTCCGTCACGGTGGCGCCGAACGCCTGCATCGTGCGCCGCTTCTCGTCGCTGAAGGCGTCCGAGAACGCCACGTGGAGCCGGTACCCGAGGGCCGCGCAGACGAAGGCGAGCGAGATACCTGTCGTCCCTGCCGTGTACTCCACGACGGTGTCGCCGGGCGCAAGTCGGCCGTCGGTCGCCGCCGCCTGGATGGCCGCACGAGCCATGCGGTCCTTCATGCTGCCGGTCGGGTTGGCCCACTCGAGCTTGACCAGGACACGCGCTGACCCGGATGGCACCACTCGCTGGAGCGAGACGAGCGGCGTGTTCCCGATGCCGCCGAGGGCTCCCACAGGGACGGTCATCGCCATCCGGTTCCTCCCATCCGCGTGGACCATCGGCATCCGCCGACGGTTCCGGCTGATCGTGACGCGCGACAGTACGGCCCAGCGGATGCGGCCGTCAACACCGGCCCGGTCTTGCGTCACCGCCGGACGCCGATACGCACGCGGGGCACGGACCGGTGGGGTACCCACGTCATCAAGCCGCCGTCCACGCGTGACGCCGCGTATCTCGTGTACGCGCGGCCGGGTTTCGCCACTTATCCCGGTCATCGTGTGCCCGGACTCGAAAAGTGGCCCGCCCCTCGCGGGACGGGCCACTGGGGCTGATCTCGACCCGCCGGCTACTCGGCGGGCTCCGGCAAGGCGGGCATCTCGCCGGGGAAGACGGCGGCGATGCCGGATGGCGTCATCCCGAAGTCCAGGAAGATCAACGCCGTCAAGCCCTCGTAATCACCCTCGCCACGGAGCACGGCCGTGCCCCTGTGATCCGAGCCGACCTTGCCCCGAGTCATCGGTCCGATCCAGCGACCGCCGTCGTTCGTCACCTCGAGCATGACCGACTGGACCATGACAGCGGCACCCTGGTAGATGTCCCGATTGCCGGTGTGGGTCACCATTCCAGAGAGACGGGGATCGCTCGACTCCCAGGGGAATTCGGTGTGGTCGCCCTCGAAGTGGAGGACCCCGGGGTCGTCCGCGCTACGGGTGCCATCCACCCAGAGCGGGTGCCCATCGAAGTCGATGGTCGCCGCCCTCGGTCGCATCGGATCGATCGGCTCCTCCGACTGGCCGATGGCGACGGCAGCAGTGAGCAGGGACATCGCGACAAGCCCCAGAGCGATGGAGAGGGAGACACCGAGAACCTTGCGCATGTGCGCTTCCTCCTGCCCCCCGGCAGGTCGGCACCGGCAACTGTCTCGCCGCCCGGTGCGGCCTTGAACGGCTGAGACTAGAGGGCGCCGCGGCCGCTGTCTACGTGCACGTCGGCGCCGCACTCCCGAAGGCGAGCAGGGCCGCCGCAGCAGCCAGGGCACCGATGCGGCGTCGCCTGGTCCGTTCCATCGGTCTGGCATCCCCAAGTGGCGGGACGTCCACCCGCGGCCATCACGCCGCTCGGTGCGATCCGTCCTGCCAGGTGATGCTAGCCACCGAGGAAGGCACCGCGACCGGTACGCTCGTACGGGTCACCCACCCGACCCGCTCCTCGATCCCACCCCGGCTCAAGTGCGATCTTGGCGGCCGAGGGTGTGGGCCGCCCGATCGCGCCCGTGCGCGCCACAGGGCCTCCGAGGGCGCCCCTTACCCGACTTGGTGGCCTCCTTGCTCGACCGGACGGAGGCAGGCCCGGACTCGCGCCCGGGGCCCGTCGCCATCGAGCTAGCGTGCGCGAGATGCGTGGCTCCGACGTCATCCTCGCGGCCGACGCCGATGTGCTGCGCTGCTACGTCGAGGCCGTCAGCCGCTACGCCCAGGCCGCCGAGCTGTACGCGAAGAGCAGCCCGCTGATGCGCCGGGACGGCGAGCTCGTGAAGAACCCGCTCCACCAGGTCGTCCGGGACAACGCCGACGCCGTGCGCCTGTTCGCCCGCGAGCTGGGCCTCTCTCCCTCGGCCCGCGCCGGGCTGCGGGTCGAGCCCTCTGCGGTGTCGGGAGACATCGAGGACGTCCTCGGGCCTCCCCCTCGTCTACGTGCGGTGGGCGGCTTCGATGGGTAGCGGGCGGGACCGATCGGGGCTCCCGGCGGCGTCAGACCTCGATCGCGACCTCCAGCGGCACGGCTCGCAGCACCGCGTCGGTGACCGGACAGTGGGCGACACCCCACTCCACGATCTCCCGGAGCTGGTCCGTGTCGCTGCCATGGGCTCGGACCGAGACCGCCACGCGCAGGTCGAGCGGCCCGGCCGGGATGGACGGGTCGGTGCCGAGGATGCCGCGGTCGTCGGACTCGCTGTCGACCGTGACCTCGAGCGTTGTGAGGGCGACGTCGAGCATCGCGGCGCGCATGGCGATGAGGGTCGCCACGCAACTCGCCACCGACGCCCGGAAGAGCCAGCCGGGCGATGGCGCGCTGGTGGTGCCCCCGACCGAGGTCGGCATATCGGTGCTGACCGCCTCGCCTCCCGGACCGGCCACGTCGACCACCAGCCCGCCGCGCAGCACCGCCCGGGCGGTGCTGTCCCGGTAGCGGGCCTCGGCCGGGTTGGCGGTGAGGTACTCGACCGCAGCCGTCAGCGCCTGCCTGATCATGTCACTGCTCATCCTGTCCGCTCCTCTGGTCCGCTCCTACCCGCGAGCCTCCGCGGTGGGTCCATGGTGCTGGCCGTGTCAACCGCCGACGGGCCTCCCCAACGTCTGCGCGCGGTGGGCGGCGGCGATGCGTGAGACGTGGTCCCCGATGAGCCGCGCCCATCCAAAGGACGCCTATCTGGATGCTTCCGCGGAGGTCTCCGGAGTTCGTGCCTCGAGCGTCTCGATGACCAGAGCGACCTCATCGTCAGCGGGCGAGAACTCGCAGTCGCCCGGGTGGACGAGACACGTCTGGCGGTCACGGTCGTACCCGGGGCAGTCCTCGGTCATGGGGCAGTCGTCGAACATGCCTCAACAATCGGCCGAGAACCACGACCTGTCAACAGCGACGGTCCGGCCAGTACGCCCTGGTCACGTCCGCATGGCCCACGGCGATCGGCTCCGCGGCCGGATGGCCGTCATCAGCGACGCCGCCGGCAAGGTCATCCTCAACCTCGCACAGCAGGACGCCGTGGCGATGCGTGCCGTCATGCGGGTGGCCTTCGCGGTGGCCAACCCCATCAGCCTGCAGGCGCCGACCGCGGCCACGCGCTTCCCCTTCGCGGTCCTGGCCCCGGCAGCGCCGTGATCGCGATGCCGGTCTTCCGCGTCGGATCAGGCGGGCAGGGCGTCCAGGCGCTCGGACTCGGCGCGCGTTACCGTGAAGACGTCGACGTCGTGCCAGCGCCCACGGCTCGGCCAGGCACCTCGCGCCGTGGCCTCGTGGGTGAAGCCGCACTTCTCCGCGACCCGGCGCGACGCGGTGTTGTCCACGTGGACCGTGAGCCGGACCCGGTTGATGGGTTGTGTGTCGAAGAGCCAGCGCGTCATGACCCGCAGCGCGTCGCTGACATAGCCCTTGCCTCGGTCCGCCTCGTCATAGGTGCGGTACCCGAGCTCGGTGTCCGGGATGTCGCCGTTGAGCCGGGTCCAGTCGACCTGGCCGACGACGCTCCCATCGGGCGCGACGATGAGGAACCAGCCGGCGTCGGGCGTCCAGTAGCCGTGTTCCTCGAACGACCGTCGAAAGGCCACGGACGAACGCTCTGGCAGCGGGTACCACGGCCCGCGGCTCTTGAGATCGATGACCCGCTCGTACAACCTGTCCAGGTCGTCAGCCTTGATGGTGGACGAATGCCGCCGTCATGAACCCCTCCAGCGCGCGCGTCGCCGCCAAGTGTACGTGGACGCTCACACCACCCATGGCATGGATGTCGCGGTTTCCGAGTGTGCGGTTCGGCTCTCCATCATGGCGGGCGAAGGGGCCGGGCACTCGCCGGCCTGGTCGTGAACGCCGGCTACGCCCGGCCGCACCCGAGGGCCGTCCTCGAGGCAGGCGCCAGTTCTGGGCGTGTCACCGGGCGTGTCACGGGCCCTGTAAACCACGACAAACCACGTCACTCCACGGGTCTCCATGGAGAGGAATCACGAAGGGAATTGGCTCCGGCGGTAGGATTCGAACCTACGACCAAGCGGTTAACAGCCGCCCGCTCTACCACTGAGCTACGCCGGAACGCGTCCACGGCGCGCGTCGGGGAGACAAGACGCCGCGTCCGTGCGGGTCGCCGCGATGAGCGGCGCCGGCGGAAGGATAGCATCTCGGGGCCTTCCTCCGTCGGCGCCTGCTCGGCTGCAGGGGCGCGTCGACCGTCTTCGCGACCTGAGCGGGAGTACTGTCGGCGCCTTCCAGCGCGCCGACGCGCGCTCTAGCATCGAGCGCGACATGGATGACTCACTCGGCTTCGTGCTGGGCCTTGCGATCATGGGTCTCATCGGTGGCATCGTGCTCTTCGTGAGGGGACTCGTCGCCTACCGCCGCGACCGGCTCATCTCCGCGGTCGCCACCTCCAGCCTCGATGCCCTGGCAGCCGGCGAGGTCCGCGTCAGCGGACTCGTGCAAGCCATCGACCAGCTGCTCACCTCACCGATCCAGTCGCGGCCGTGCGTCTGGTATCGGGCCCGCATCGAGTCGACCGGCGACAACCGCCGGGTGCTCCTCGACGAGGAGCGAGCCGTTCATTTCCGCATCACGGATGACCGGGGCCAGATCCGGGTGGTCCCCGGTGGTGCCCGCTGGGAGGTCGGTACCGCCTACGACGAGTCCACGAGCATCACGGGCGACGAACCATCGGGGCTGGATCGGCGCCGCGGCGCCGGCTATGGCATGGTCATGCCCGAGGACCCGGAAGCCATGACCGAGACCCAGCGCCAGTCGGCCGTCGAGGCCCTGCTGACGGTCGACCGGCCGGCACTGTTGGATCATGAGGCCGGCGCAGGCAGCCTCTTAGGGGGCGTCCTGGAGATCAGCGGCGGACGCCGTTACCGAGAGGCTCGGTTGGAGGTCGGCGAGACCGTCACGATCATCGGCCAGGCGCTGCCCTGGGCGGATGTCCGCCAGCAGCTGGAAGCGATGGGCAGCGGTGGCAACGTGGACCGGGCCATCGCAGACGACATCGCGGACGCACGCGAAGCCGGCGAGTTGGCGGCAAGCTCCGAGGAAGCCTGGGGCAACGCGGCCATCCCGGGCTTCGGAATCGGTCAGCCGACGCGCCCTCCTGAGCTCGACCCGGGCGCCCAGCCGCCGCCGGGCGCCGGTCCGACGGCCCACGAGGTGACGATTGACCGCTACGAGATCCCAGCTGACGAGCTCGTGCTGGCGCGTGCCCCGGGTGGCTCGCTCGCCATCTACCGCGGTACTCCGCAGGCAGCCACGCAGCAGCACGACCTCGCGTTCCTGCTGGGTCTCGTCGGGGCCGTCATGGCGGTGTGCTCAACACTAGCTCTCGGGGCCACGCTGACCGGTAGCCTGTAGGTATGGCCATCGAGCTGACGCTCCTCGTCGCAGGCATCCTGACCATCGTCCTCGCGTTCTTCCTCGCCGTCGTCACCTACAACGACGTCATCGGCCTGCAGCGCCGCTGCGAGCGGGCCTGGGCCAACATCGACGTGGCCCTCAAGCAGCGCCACGACCAGCTGCCCGCGCTGGTTTCCGCCGTACGCGGTGCCATGGCTTTCGAGCAGAGCGTGCTCGAGGATGTCGCCCGCGCACGCGCGAGGTATCAGCCTGAGGACCCGGTCCATGATCAGGCTGTCGTTTCGGAGGCAACCAGCCAGGCCGTGCGCTCGCTGTTCGCGGTCGTGGAGCGCTACCCGGAGTTGCGCTCGCAGCAGAACGTCATGGCGCTGCAGGAGGAGATCGAGCGTCTCGAGACGCTCATCGCCCGCCGCCGCGAACTCTTCAACGAGCAGGTGTTCCAGTACAACGCGACCATCGGGCAGGTGCCCGCGCTGCTCCTGAGGCCGCTCTTCGGCTGGAAGGCGGTCGACTCCTTCAGTGTCGAGGCGATCGAGCGGCTGCGACCCGTCGCCAAGGTCGAGGGCGCCGGATAGGGCCGGAGACGGGTCACGAAAGACGCGACGAGCGCGCTCAGCGGCTGATTCGACCGGCCGCCACGGCCGGCCCGCTACTCCAGGTAGTCCTTGAGCTTGCGGCTCCGAGAGGGGTGGCGCAGCTTGCGCAGGGCCTTGGCCTCGATCTGGCGGATACGCTCGCGGGTGACGTTGAACTCCTTGCCCACCTCCTCAAGGGTTCGGGAGCGGCCGTCTTCCAGGCCGAACCTCAGTTGCAGCACGCGCCGCTCGCGTCCTGAGAGCGAGTCCAGCACGGCCTCGACCTGCTCCTTGAGGAGCTGGTGCGAAGCGGCGTCGGCCGGCGCCAGCGCGGCGCGGTCCTCGATGAAGTCGCCCAGGTGGGAGTCCTCTTCTTCGCCGATGGGCGTCTCCAGGGAGACCGGCTCCTGGCTCACCTTGATGATCTCGCGCACCTTGTCCGGCGTGATAAGGACGACGGAGTCGATCTCCTTGTCCTTCTTCTTGGGTAGCTTCACGTCGTAGGTGTGGTCCGAGCCGATGATGGCGTAGTCCTCGCTCTCCTTCGGCTTGACGAGCTTGTCGTCGAGGACGTGCACGGTGATGGTGGCCTGCTTGTGGGTGTTGACCTCGATGTGGGCGAAGTTGTTGGCGCCGCCGAGCCGCTTGAGGATCTCGGTAGCGAACTCCGGACCGACGGTCATGGCGAAGGCGATCTCCTCCACGGTCGGCTCGCGACCGAGCTCCTGGAGCAGGCCGCGCGAGACACGGATGAGCCGGTTGATGGTCTCGACCATGTGGACGGGGATGCGGATGGTGCGAGCCTGGTCCGCGATGGCTCGGGTGATGGCCTGCCGGATCCACCACGTCGCGTAGGTGGAGAACTTGAAGCCCTTCTCGTAGTCGAACTTCTCGACCGCCCGGATGAGGCCGATGTTGCCCTCCTGGATGAGGTCGAGGAAGGACATGCCGCGGCCGATGTATTTCTTGGCGATGGAGACGACCAGGCGCAGGTTCGCCGAGGTCAGCGACTCGCGCCCCTCGCGGCCATAGCGCACGATGACGCCACGCCGGTTGCGGGGCTTGAGGTGCTCCTGGGTCATCTCGGGGTCCCAGCCCCACTCGTCCATGACCTCGGCCTCCCTGCCGGCCAGGATGGAGCGGCGCAGGGATTCCAGGGCGATGCCCTGGCTCCAGTCGAAGAGGGCGCGCAGGCCCTTGTTGTCGCGAGCGTCCTCGTCGCCGTTGTGGACGGACATGTACGAGAAGTCCACGAGGGCCGTGAAGGCATCGGTGGCGCGTGCCTCCTCGTACGCGGCCAGGAAGTGCTTGGCCTCCTTGAGGAGGGCCTTGGCGTGCTCGGTCGTGGCCGCGCGCTGCGCTCCGGTCAGCTTGAGGTCCGGGGCCGAGACCAGGAGGCCGTCCTTCTGCGCGGCACCGAAGGCGCCCAGCACGATGCGCTCGGCGTCCGCAGCGTAGTGGTCGAGGCGATGCTCGGGTCGCTTGAGGCGGCTCGCGCGCTCGGTGCCATTGCGGGTCCAGAGCCAGAGGGAGAGCACGGCCCGCCAGGGCTCGTCAACGATCTGCTCGCCGAGCTCGATGGCCTTGGCGAAGACGACCTCCTCCTCGGCGTTGAGGAGCGGCACCTTGCCGATCTCCTTGAGGTACATGCGGACGGGGTCGTCGATGCCGACCATGTCCTGGGCCATGGCGTCGAGCTCGGCCTGCGTGGAGGGCTTGTCCTCCTCGTCGTCCTCGATCTTGGCCGGAGGCTCCTGCCAGGGCTGCTTCTCGCTCTCTTCGACGCTGACCTGCACGCCGAGCTCGGCGGCAGTGTCGAAGTTGCGAGCGCCCAGCTCCTCCTCGTGCTCGGGCACGACGGTGTCCCCGTCCATGTCGCGCTTGCCGCGCTCCAGGACCGAGGCCACGAGCAGCTTGTCAGTGGCGTCCATCGCCATGTGCTACCTCCTCTTTCTCCGGGGTTGACTTGGGGTGGATGCGTCGTCGCGAGAGCAGTGACGTGTCTGCCACCGCCCGGTCCAGCGCCAGGCGGCGCCGCTGCAACTCCAGGACCTCCTGTTGCAGCCGTTCCAGCTCACCCGCGTCGCGGGCCGCCTCCGCCTCGGCGAGGCCCGCTCGGGTGAACTCGATGCGCTCCGAGAGGCGCGCCCGGTCCAGGGTCAGGAGACTCTGGTCGATGGCCTGCTGCGTCTCGACCGTGCTGTCGGGCAGCGGATCCGTGCGGGCAAGGAGCGTCCGTGCGACCCCGGCCAGGGTCGGCTCCAGGCCGGCCACGAAGGCGCCCCGGTCGAAGGGGCTCTGGTCGGATCCAGCCTCCAGCGCGGCCTTGAGAGCCTTCCAGAGCTCACGTGCCGGTGTCGTCACAAAGGGGTCCTCGGTCATTCGGGCGGTAGTGGCATCCAGATGGCTCGGGTAGGTGAGGAGCAGGCGCAGCAGCGTCGCCTCCGCCGGCTCCAGGGCGCGCTCCACGGCACGCGGATCGAGCGCGTCGGGCTGGGCCATGACGGCCTCGAGGTTGATGCGTGAACCGACGTGGCTCTCATCACGGGCACCGCCGGGCCTGCCCGTTCCAGACTCAGGTCGGCGCAGGGCCTCCAGAAGCGTGCGCTCTTCGACGCCGGAGCGGCGGGCCAGCAGTTGGACGTACCCGTCGCGGCGGACGGGGTCCGCGATGGTGCGCAACGTGGGCAGCACGGCAGCCACGAGCCGCTCACGGCCAGGCACGCTGCGCTGGTCATGGCGCGTCGCGGCGCGGTCGATGAGGAACTCCATGATGGGCTGCGGGTGCTCGGTAGCCGAACGCCACGTCTCGGGTTCGTCGCGGATGACCTCGTCCGGGTCGCGGTCGTCCGGCAGGCGAACGACATCCACATCGGTCAGGCGACCGCGGTAGGGTGAGCGTTCGATCTCGCCCACGAGGGCGGTCAACTCCGTGGCCCCGAAGGTGGCGGCGCTCTGGCCCGCGGCATCGACGTCGTAGGCGAGTGCGATACGGGGTGCGTAGCGCGTCAGGAGCTCGACCTGGCCGGCCGTGAGGGCCGTGCCCATGCTGCAGACGACGTTGTCGAAGCCGGCCTGGTGGGCCATCAGCGCATCCGTGTTGCCCTCCACGAGCACGGCGCGGCCGGTGCGGCGGATGGCCCCCTTGGCACGGTCGATGAGGTACAGCGTGCGGCCCTTGTCGAAGAGCAGCGTCTGCGGGGAGTTGAGGTACTTGGGCCCGCTCTCGCTGGTCTGCGGACCTAGGATGCGCCCCGCCAGGCCCGTGGCTCCGCCGCTCGCGTCGCGGATGGGGAAGATGACGC
The DNA here is from genome assembly GCA_963825995.1 of uncultured Chloroflexia bacterium. Lineage (GTDB taxonomy): Bacteria > Chloroflexota > Limnocylindria > Limnocylindrales > CSP1-4 > JAFMJV01. Next base: position 291,341 of record CAWGVH010000003.1, on the reverse strand, counting down.
GTCCACGGAAGCGGTCGTAGACGCCGCTGCCGGAGCGCCGTCGGCTGACGAGGCCGGCAGCCTCGAGGTCGGCCTCGGCGATGTTGCGGCGGCGTGTCAGCGCGCTGCCCAGGGCATCCCAGGCGTCCGGCGCCCAGCCCAGACCATGGGTGCTGATGGTCTCGTCGGTGAAGCCTCGACCGTGCAGGTAGTCGCGTGCGGCCGCCCCGGAGGCATGGCCGGTGAGGACCTGGTGGTAGAACGAGATGGCCGCCTCGAGTGCGTCGCGGAGCCGCTTGCGTTGGGCATCCTCGCGGCTGGTCCGCTCCGACATCTCCACGCCGGCACGCCCGGCCAGCGAGCGCAGGGCCGTGGGGAAGTCCACCCCGTCACGCTCCATGACGAAGTTGAAGATGTCCCCTCCCCGGCCGCAGCCGAAGCACTTCCACGTCTCGCGGGATGGCGTGACGGTGAACGAGGGGGTCTTCTCACCGTGGAACGGGCAGATCCCCTTGAACGTGGTCCCGGCCTTCTTGAGCTGGACCGTCTCGCCGATGAGATCGACGATGTCCAGTTTCTCCTTGACCGTGGCGGCGACGCCGACTGACAACCCTGATGCGCCCCTCTTCGAGTTCCGCCCGCGCGACCGACGACCGTGGACGGCCTCGCGCTGGCCGTCACGTTCGAGGAGATCGTCCGCCTGGTCCTCTGCCGGCGGAGACACGCGTGGCCTTGTCAAGTCTTGACAAGGCGCTCAGCTGAGAGTCTAGCCACTTGACAACCTCTTGACAAGGGGTCATCGGGCTTTGACACGTCGTTGACATCTCTGGCAATGTGGTGTGGCGCGGTGTGGCTGGTCACGCCCGGGCTCGAGCCGCTGCGCGAGGCGGGCCTCGCGCCGGCCCGTTGACGTCTTGCGCCGGCACCGGACGCTTCGCTCGCAGGGAACCTCAGCTCGCGGGGTCGGCCTGCCTGACCGGCTCGCTTATCGGGCGAACGAGGCTATCCAGCGCGACCAGGGCCGGCGATGCTGCTCGCGGGTTCGCCGGATCCGTCCGGTCCGCGCGGTGAGGACGACGGGCACTCGGAGCGGCGACAGGCGCCGGGCCGCCTCGACGTCGGCCTCGTACAGGGCGGAGACCTCCGCGTCGAGCCGCACGGCCGCCTCGTCGCGCCCGCAGGCGGCGAACCGCGCGATGCCATCCACGGCGTCGAGCGGGGCGATCATCTCGTCGAGGACGGCGCGCCCCATCAGGGCGGCGTAGCGCCGCGCGCTGAGGTCCGGGTCGTACGGGATGACGAGGAGCTCCGGTACCTCGTCGGCCGGCCTGGGCGTGATCATCGATGCGTGTCCCCCCTGCGGAAGCTCTCGCCGTCCCTGGCGGCGACACAGTGACGATGGCGCGCGGGACGCGTGGCGCCCACCGGCCAGCGGTCGGGCGGGCCCCCCGGACGGAGGTCCCGCGTCCTGGAGCGAATCACCCCATCGGTCCTGCGGCGGTTCGGCGGGAGCGCCGCCCGGGCCGCATGCGAACGGGGCGTGGATACTTGGCGCTGGACGCGGCAACGACGACCGCCGCCACGCACTCCAGGAGAGGCCGATGAGACTCGTCCCATCCCTGCATCGCCTTGGCGACGATCACGTCAACTGCTACCTGGTGGAGGAGTCCGGGGAGGTCACGGTCATCGATGCCGGTGTGTCCGGCTACTACGGTGACCTGATCCGCGAGCTGGCGGCCATGGGGCGAAGCATCGAGGACGTCCGCGCCCTGGTCCTGACGCACGGGCACCCCGACCATGTGGGCTTCGCTGAACGCGTCCGCGCAGAGCACGGCGTCCCGGTCAGCGTCCACCAGCTCGATGCGGCGCTGACCCGCGGGGAAGTGCCCAATCCCAGTCCCGGCCTGGGCCGTGTCCGGTGGATTTCCATGCTGGGCTTCCTGCTCTGGGGCATGCGTCGCGGCGCGCTGCGGACCAAGGCCGTGACCGAGGTGAGCACGTTCGGCTCCGGGGCGACCCTGGACGTGCCTGGCGCGCTCCAGGTCATCGCCACCCCAGGCCACACCCCGGGCAATACGGCGCTCGTGGCGACAGGCGTCAGCGCCCTCTTCGCCGGCGACACGCTATCCACGTACCTGGTCACCAACGGGGCGACCGGCCCGCACGTGGCGGCCTTCAGCGCGGATCCGGAGGAGGCGCTCGCCTCCCTTGAGCGCATCGAGGCCGTCGAGGCCGACTGGCTGCTGCCCGGCCACGGCACACCCTGGCGCGATGGCGTGGCGGCGGCCGTGGAGGTCGCCCGCCAGAACGGCATCGGCCACCTGGCCCCGCGCCGCTAGGTGGCAGACCCGCGGAAGGGCCACGGCCCCGTCGGCATCCTCTGTGCCATGGCCGAGGAGCAGGAGCTCCTCGTGGCAGCCATCGGAGAGCCGCCTCCCCTGCCGAGCCGTGGTCTCGAGGCGCGAAGTGGCACCCTCGACGGGCTGGACGTCGTCGTGGCCGCCGCCGGCGTCGGCAAAGTGCGGGCCGCCACGACCGCGAGCCTGCTGCTGGAACGGTTCGGCTGCCGGGCACTCGTGCTCACGGGGGTCGCGGGCGGACTGACGGCCGACATGGCCATCGGCGACCTCGTCATCGCTGACAGGATCGTCGACATCGACTACGGGCGGCTGACGGAGGCCGGGCGACTCGTGTATCAGCCGGGCACGCTCCCGTTGCCGGGAGTGACACCTCATCCCGGGTACGACATGCCGGCCGACCTGCGGGTACGGGTCGAGGGGCGCCTCGCGGAGGCAAGGCTCACTGCGACGCTCGGGACGGTCCTCACCGGCGACGCGTTCCTGGCGTCGGCCAGCCTGCGCGACGAGCTCGCGGTCCGCTGGTCCGCCCTGGCCATCGAGATGGAGGGTTCAGCGATCTGTGGAGTGTCCGAGCGGTTCGGGGTCCCCTGGCTCGTGGTTCGCGCCCTCAGCGACCGCGCCGGCGACGAGTCGGTCGCCGACTTCTCAGCCTTCCTGTCCTCGGCGGCCGCGGCCTCTGCCTCCCTCGTGCGCGAGCTCCTGCCCGTCTTCGAGGCCTGAGGCCGCTCCGGCGTTCAGTGCTTCAGGATCTGCGAGAGGAAGAGCTTGGTGCGGTCGTGCTGGGGAGCGTTGAAGATCTGCTCGGGCGGGCCTTCTTCGACGATGTTGCCGGCGTCGAAGAAGACCATCCTGTCGGCGGCTGCCCGGGCGAAGCCCATCTCGTGCGTGACGCAGAGCATCGTGATACCCGACCCTGCCAGCTCGCGCATGACGTCAAGCACCTCGCTGATCATCTCCGGGTCAAGGGCTGATGTGGGCTCATCGAAGAGCATGATCTTGGGCTGCATGGCCAGGGCGCGCGCGATAGCCACGCGCTGCTGCTGGCCGCCGGAGAGCTGAGCGGGGAACTTGCGCGCCTGCTCGGGGATGCCCACGCGCGCCAGGAGCTGCATCGCCGACTCCTCCGCCTGCTCGCGCCGCACCTTGCGCACGCGGATGGGTCCCAGCGTGACGTTCTGCAACACGGTCAGGTGCGGGAACAGGTTGAACGACTGGAAGACCATGCCGATCTCGCTGCGGATGGCAGCGATGTTGCGGATGTCGTTGGTGAGCGGGATACCGTCGACGATGATGTCGCCGCGCTGGTGCTCCTCGAGCCGGTTGATGGTCCGGATGAAGGTCGACTTGCCGGAGCCCGAGGGCCCCGCGATGACGAGTACCTCCCCAGCCGCGACGCTGAGGTCGATGCCGCGCAGGACGTGCAGCGACCCGAACCACTTGTGAACGTCCCGGCAGATGATGATGTCGCTCGCCTCATCGCCGGCCCGGGGGATCGCCACCGGGGACAGGCTGCTCGGGACGCTGCCTGACGTGTCACTCATCGTTCGCCGACCCCCAACTCCTTCTCGAGACGATAGCTGGCCTGTGACAACGCGTAGCAGAGCACGAAGAAGACGGCCGCCACGAAGACATAGACCTCGAACGAGGCACCCAGCCACTCCGGCTGCGCCAGAACGGCGCGGCCGATACCGAGGAGCTCGAGGAGACTGATCGATGAAGACCAGCGTGGTGTCCTTGAGCAGGCTGATGAAGAGACCCACGTTGGCCGGGATCGTGATGCGCAACGCCTGCGGCAGGACGATATAGAGGTTGCACTGCCAGCTGCGCAGGCCGATGGCCTGGGCCGCCTCGATCTGCCCGGCCGGGATGGCTTGCAGACCGCCGCGCACGTTCTCGGCCACGTAGGCAGCGGAGAAGATGATGATGCCGCCCATGGCCCGCAGGACGTTCTCGATGCGGACGCCCTCGGGCAGGAAGAGCGGCAGCAGCAGGGCGGCCATGAACAGGATGGTGATGAGCGGCACGGCTCGCACCAGCTCGATGTAGGCCGTGGACAGCAGTCGGACCACGGGCAGCTTGCTGCGACGGCCGACTGCCAGCGCGACGCCGAAGGGGAAGGAGAGGGCGATGCCGACGACCGACAGCAGGATGGTCAGCAGCAGGCCCCCCCACTGGTTGGTGGACACAGCTGGCAACGGCGTGGCCTCCCCGAGGCCCGCCAGCAGCAGCGCCGCCAGTACGGCCGACGCCAGCCAGCCCAGCAGCAGCCAGCGCCGCCCGACGGGGTGACGGCGACTGCCCAGCATGGTGACCATGACGAGCAGCGCGTTGGCGGCAAGCGCGGCCGTGGCACCGAGGCCCAGCCCGGAGGCGACGACGAGGAAGGCCAGGGCCAGCTGGCCCGCGGCCAGCATGATGGCCATCATGCGCAAGGCGCTGCTGCGCCACGTCCCGGCCGAGAGCCCGGTGACGAGGGACAGCGCGACCATCGTCAGCCAGACCCGCCAGATCTCGTCCTGTGGGTAGAGCCCCACGAGGAAGAGGCGCATGTTCTCGGTGATGACCCCCCAGCGGGCCGCGAAGAGGACCCATTCGAGGAGCAGCCAGCCGACGACCACCAGGACGGTGGCGATGACGATGGTGGCGATGCTGCTGCCGAGACCGCTGAACAGGTTGTGGCGCAGCCAGCCGACGACCCCGACCTCGGTGATCGGGGGCCCGACCTCGGTGCTCTCGGGCCGCGTCGTCAGCGATGCCACCTAACGCTCCGGGATCTGAACGGCGCGGTTGTAGAAGTTCATCAGCACGGATGTGAGGAGGCTGATGACCAGGTAGATGGCCATCACGATGACGATGACCGCCACCGGCTGGCCGGTCTGCTCCGAGATGGTGCGGCTGACGTTGAAGAGGTCGGCGTAGCCGATGGCCAGGGCCAGGCTGGAGTTCTTGATGAGGTTCAGGTACTGGCTGGTGAGGGGCGGGATGATGACGCGCAGGGCCTGCGGCAGCACCACCAGCCGCAGTGTCTGACCTTCGCGCAGGCCGATGGCGCGAGCAGCCTCCCGCTGACCCGTGCTCACGGCCTCGATGCCGCCGCGGATGATCTCAGCGATGAAAGCCGCCGTGTACAGCGCCAGGCCGGCCGTCAGGGCGGCGAACTCGGGCGTGAAGCGCAGCCCGCCCTGGATGTTGAACTTGGCGAGCTCGGGCGCCTCGAAGGACATCGCCCCACCGGGGACGCTGAGCCAGCCGAGCAGTGGGATCCCGATGAGCGCCAGCAGGGCCAACAGGCGCAGCCCGGCCACGGGGCGGCCGGCGGCCTCACGGCGACCAGCCACCCACCAGGCCAGCGCCGCCAGGCCGACGCCGGCAACGACGGACAGCAGCCAGGGACCTCCGCTCGACGTCAGCTCCGGCCGTGGCAGGTACACGCCACGCTGGTTGAGGTACAGGGCGCCCGGCAGGGCCAGCGACTCGCGCACGGGCGGCATCTGCAGGAAGACCACGAAGTAGAGGACGAAGAGCTGCACCAGGAGCGGTGTGTTGCGGAAGAGCTCGACGTAGCCCAGCGCCAGGCGGCTCACCAGCCAGTTCCGCGACAGCCTCGCGATGCCCACCAGCAGTCCGAGGATCGTCGCCAGGACGATGCCCACGAGGCTGACCATGAGCGTGTTGAGGAGCCCCACCAGGAGGGCGTCCGCGTAGGTGTCGGAGGGCGTGTAGGCGATGACCTTCTCGGCGATCTCGAAGCCGGCCGTCAGTCCGAGGAAGCCCAGATCGGGCAGGAAGCCCTTCTGGTCCATGGCCGTGACCAGGTTGTTGAGCAGGTACCCACCCACGGCCACGACGGCCACGAGCACGACGATCTGGCTCAGGATGGCCAGGACACGGATGTCGCGCCAGAAGGGGACCGGGGCGTGTCGAGCCGCCGCCGGCGGCGCGCTGCGCTTCTCAGGCATGTCGGGCTCTTACGTGCAGCCGGGACAGACGAAAGACCCCGGGGTGGCGCAACCGCGTCGCCCCGGGGTCATCAAGCCATCGTGTCGATCAGCGGAAGGGCGGCGAGTACATCAGCCCGCCGTTCGTCCACAGCTCGTTGAGACCGCGCTCGAGCGCGAGCGGCGTGTCCGGCCCGAAGGCTCGGTCGTAGATCTCGCCGTAGTTGCCGACGGCCGCGATGACCTTCGCGGCGAAGTCGTTGGAGAAGGCCGAGCAGCGCGCCCAGCTCGCCGGTCTCGCCCAACAGGCGCTGGATGTTGGGGTTGGTACCACCCTGCATCTCGGCCAGATTGGCAGAGCTGACGCCCAGCTCCTCGGCCTCGATGGTGGCGTTCACCACCCACCGCACGATGTCGCCCCACTGGTTGTCGCCGGTGGCCACCACGGGCGCCAGCGGCTCCTTGGACATGACGACATCAAGGATGACGTGATCGTCAGGGCTGGCGAAGGTCGACTTGCGACCGACCAGCTGGGAGCGGTCGGAGGTGACCGCGTCGCAGCGCCCCTCCTCGTACTGGCCGTACACGGTGTCGATCTCGGCCGAGACGACGGGTGTGAACTCCACGCCCAGGAAGGTCATCTGGTCGGTCAGGTTCAGCTCTGTGGTCGTGCCCGAGGTCACGCAGATCGTGGCCCCGGCCAGATCCTCGAGACCGGTCGCCCCGAGATCGGCGCGGACCATCATGCCCTGGCCGTCATAGAAGATGGTGGGGCCGAAATCGCCCCAGGCGGCGTCGCGGCTGATGGTGTTCGTGGTGTTGCGGAAGATGACGTCCACCTCGCCACCCTGGATGGCGGTGGCTCGCTGGTCAGCCGTCAGCGGACGATACTCGACAGCATTCGGGTCACCCAGGACGGCGGCCGCGACAGCGCGGCAGAAGTCGGCGTCCATGCCATCGTACTGGCCGGTCGCCTCGCTGAGGACGCTCATGCCCGGCAATCCACCGTTGACACCGCAGACCAGTGACCCGCGCGCCTGGACGACGCCCAGCGTGCCGCCCTCCTGCGCCAGCGTGGCCGACGAGCCCATCACCAGGGCCCCCATGACAAGGCCTACCACGAGCCTCTTCAAGGTGTTCCCTCCTCTCGTTGCCCGCGCCGGGGCCAGGCGGCATCCCGGCCGGTCGTGTGCGGGCATGATACGACTACCGGAACCAGGGCCTCAGCCGCTCGTAGGCGTCGCGGAAGCGCTCATGGTCCTCGAGCGCGCGTTCGTGGCGCACCGGGTCGGGCTCGAAGGTGGCCTCCACCGATGACAGCGACTGGGCCTGCGCCCAGTCGTCGATGAGCCCGACGGCCACACCACCGATGACGGCCGCGCCGAGCGAATTGGCCTCGTCCCTGACCGATCGGCGGCGCACTGGCAGTCCCCAGGTGTCGGCCATGATGCGCAGCCACGTGTCACCATGGGCGCCCCCACCCACGGCATCGACGGCCGCCACCGGGCCCGCCAGGTCGGTGATCGCGCGCAGGATGCCGAAGAGGTTGAAGGCGACGCCCTCCAGCACGGCCCGCACGAGGTGCTCGGGCCGGTGGTGGCGCTCGAGGCCCACGAATGTCCCCCGCACGCTGGGGTCCCAGATGGGGGCCCGTTCGCCGAGCAGGTAGGGCAGGAAGAAGAGCCCTTCGCGCGCCGCCTCGACCGCGCCGGCTGCGTCCACGATGGCGGCAAGGCCATCCCGTCCGGACACGCCCAGCGTGGTCGTGATCCACTCGAGCGATGCACCGGCTGCCTGCATCGGCCCCAGCGGCACGAAGCGGCCGGGCACGACGTGGTCATAGGTCACGAGTCGCATCCCCGGATCGCGCAAGGGCTCGTCGGTGACCACGGAGATCCAGGCCGACGATCCGAGGGTGGCATTGGCCGCCGAGCCATCAGCGGGCAGGCCGGCACCCAGCACGGCGCAGGAGCCGTCCCCTCCCCCGACCACGACCGGCGTGCCGGCCAGCAGCCCGCAGGCACGTGCGGCTTCCGTCCGGATGCCGGCCGCCACCGTGGCCGAGGGCAGGACCTCCGGCAGCAGCCCGGCGTCGATGTCGCCGGCCGACAGCATCTCGTCCGACCAGGCTCCGGCTGCCTGGTCCCAGGCGTTGGTGCCGGAGGCGTCGGACGGGTCGGTGCAGCGCCGCCCGGTGAGGCGCAGGGTGAGGGCGTCCTTGGCCACGAGCACGCCGGTCGCCTTCGACCAGGCCTGCGGAGCGTGTTCACGCAGCCACATCCACTTGGGCAGGCAGTAGGAGGGGTCGAGGCGATGCCCCAGCAGCTCGTAGGCGCGCTCGAAACCGACCCGTTCCGCGAGCAGACCGGCTTCCTGCTGGGCGCGGGTATCGGCCCAGATGACGGCCGGGCCGAGCGCCTCGTCGTGCGCGTCCACCAGCACCACGCCCATCATCTGGCCGGACATGGCCACGCAGGTGATGTCCGAGGGCCGGGTGCCGGTCGCCTCGAGCAGCGTCCGGGTGGCCGCGCAGAAGGACGCCCACCAGTCGGCCGGATCCTGCTCAGCCTTGCCCCCAGGACCGAAATCGGTCGCGTAGGGCGCGCTGCGCGCCGCCAGGAGGCGGCCGTCGGCGGCATGGAGCGAAGCCTTGTCGCCGCTGGTACCCAGGTCGTGGGCGAGGATGAACGGGCCGCGGAGGTCGGCCCCGCTAAGGGTGCTCACGCTCGAGCCCACGCCAGGCGGTACACGCGCATGGCCGTGAGGCCGTCGATCTCGGCCTGCTCGTGAGCCGACAACTCAGCCACCAGGTAGCGCACGGATTCGATGGCGTCGCCGTAGGAGCCAGCCAGCAGGCACCGTGGCCAGTCGGATCCGAGCATGAGCCGCTCAGCGCCGAAGGCGTCCACGGCCAGCTCGACCGGGTGTCGCAGGTCATCGATGGACCAGGTGTGCCAGTCGGCCTCGGTCACCAGACCGGAGAGCTTGGCCACCACGTTGGGCAGCTCCGCGAGGGCCAGCAATGCCCGGCCCCAGGCCGCCAGGTCGCCGGAGGCGATGGGTGGTCGCGCCAGGTGGTGGAGGACGACCGTGAGGCCAGGCACGGCCCGCGCCACCTCGAGGGTCGCCGTCAGCTCACGTGTGCAGACCTCCACGTCCAGGGCCAGCCCTCTCGCCGCCAGCGCGGCCAGCCCGCGGCGCACGTCGTCGCGGGCCAGCCAGGCGGGGTCCTCCTCGTCATCGACGCGGTGGGTGAGCCCGACAAGGTGATGGCCCCCGGGACCAGCCCGCAGCGCGTCGATGACGAAGCCGACCTCCGGAGAGGTGAGATCGGCCCAGCCCACAACTCCGAGCACGAAGGGCAGGGAATCGGACGACCCCAGCAGCTCGGCCGTCTCCGTGGTGGATGCCGAGGCCTGCACGAGGACCGCGCCCGACATGCCCTCCAGCTCGAGTTCGGGTCGCAGGTCATCGGGGCCGAAGGGCCCTCCCAGTGGGGTCAGCTCGGCCCACAAGCGCCTGTGGTCGTGGCGCCGCGGGTCCCAGAAGTGGAGGTGGGCATCGATGGCCGGCAGGATCACGAGGCCGTGCCTTCGTTCGGCGCCACCCGTCGGGTCACCGACGCGCAGGCAGGCTCACCTCCTGGTGTGCGTGCTTCCGCCCGACCCCCTGCCGGCATGTGCGTCCTCCCCGTCGCGCGCCAGCCGGGGCCTCGGCTAGCTACGCCTCGTGGGTCGGAATCTAGCGCGTGCAGCGGGCGCCGATGAAGACATCCAGCCCTGCTCGCCATGGACGCGAATCCTCGTGGCGGCAGGACGCCGTGAGCGCTCCGCCGGTCGCTCAGACCACTCGGAGCGTCCACTCCCAGCGGTAGGCGCCGGGCCCCAGCAGGTAGGGCGCGATCGTGTCGGGCCCGCATGAGGCCGTGCCCAACCCGCGGTGGGCAGCGTCGATGTGAACGATGACCTCCGGGCGAGGGACGAGCTCCTCGGCGTGGGTTGCGGCTGCCACGTCCGACGCGCGATGGTGGGTGGCTGAGACCTGCATCGGCACGCCCATCGTCAGTCGCACGCCTGCGCCGGCTCCAGCGCGCAGCTCGAGCCAGCGCATGTCGGCGCGGCCGCCGGCTTCCTGCGGCCGCACGTAGGGCGTGAAGAGATCGCCGACCGTCGAGCGCCAGCGGCCGACCAGGCCGGAGCGCTTGCGGTCGGGGTAGGACTCGTGGGGACCGAGACCGAACCACTCGGCCTGCTCCAGGCCCGGTACCAGCTCCAGCACCGTGCCCACGCGGGGCAGGTCGTCCAGCCCGGACGGGATGATCGCCTCCTCCGCGACGTGGATAGCGCCTCCGGGCAAGGCCGTGAAGACCTGCCGATGCGCCACGCGATGCGCGCCGACGGCGACCTCGCGCCGGACGATGACGCGGGCGCCGTCGTGCTCGACCTGCGCAGGACCGGAGCGCAGGTCGGCCAGGCCGGCTGCCTCCCAGCGCGCCGCGATGCCGCCGAAGCGATCGTTGTCCGTCGGTGCTCGCCAGAGCGCCAGTCGCGGGCCTGCCGCCAGCATCGGATGTGTCAGGTGACCATCGGCGTCGAGCTCGATCGGCGCACCGCCCTCCGCAGCTGCGGCTGGGGCGGCCGGGGCATCGTCACTGGCCAGCGCCAGCTGCCCCCAGCAGACCTCCGTGCCGGCCGGCGCCCACGGCTCCTCGGCGGCCGTGTGGAAGTGGACCGCGAGCCATCGCTCGCCGGCCGCATCCCCGCCCAGGCCCGCGCCCTCCCAGCCCTCCAGGGCCACCTCGGCCTCTTCGCCGGGACCGATGCCCGCCACAGCCGCCATCTGGCCGGACGCCGCCACCGCACCGTCCCCGCCGACGAGCTCCCAGCGACCGCGCAGCCAGCCGAGGTCGCGGAACGATTGCCGGTTGGCGACGCGAACGGAGCCGTCGTTGGCAGCCGCCGTCACGCGGGCCGGCGCGAAGAGGTACTGGGCCTCGCGCAGGGCAGGCTTGGGCGTGCCGTCCGGCCATGTCAGACCATCGGCGCAGAAGTTGCCGTCGTTGGGCTGGTCACCGAAATCGCCACCGTACGCCCAGCGCGTCCGGCCGTCCGGCAGCATCTGCACCAGGCCGTGATCCCACCACTCCCAGATGAAGCCACCCTGCAGGCCGGGCGTCGTCTCGATGGCATCCCAGTACTCGGCCAGGGTGCCGTTGCTGTTGCCCATGGCGTGGGAGTACTCGCACATGATGAGCGGGCGGTCCAAGCGGCCCGAGGTCGCGAACTCGACGATGGCGCTGATGGCGGGGTACATCGGGCAGACGAGGTCGGTGACACGCGCCCCAGCGGACCAGTCGAAGCGGATGGCACCCTCGTAGTGCAGCGGCCGCGAAGGATCGTGGCGGCGCACCCAGGCGGCGGCCGCCTCGTGGTTGGTGCCGTAGCCCGACTCGTTGCCCAGCGACCAGGCGATGACGGAGGCATGGTTGCGGTCGCGCAGGACCATGCGCGAGACACGCGACACCCACTGCGCCAGGTAGCGCGGATCGTCACAGAGCGTGGCCTGGAAGGCGTGCGACTCGATGTCCGCCTCCTCGATGACGTAGAGGCCCAGCTCATCGGTGAGGTCCAGGAAGGCCGGGTCGTTGGGGTAGTGCGAGGTGCGCACCGCGTTGACACCGTGGTGCTTCATGGCCAGCAGGTCCCGGCGCATGGCCTGCGGAGTGATGACGCGCCCCGTGTGCTGGTCGAAGTCGTGGCGATTGACACCCTGGATGCGCACGCGTCGGCCATTGATGAGCAGGTCCAGGCCGCGGACCTCCACGCTGCGGAAGCCGACCCTGGCCTGTGCCCGGTCGATGACGGTGCCCGCCGGATCACAGAGCGATACCTGCAGGCCATAGAGCCGAGGCATCTCCGCGGACCAGGACTGCACGTTCGGGATGCTGGCCTCGAGCCGCGCCGAGCCCGTGCGGACCGGCTCGAGATGCGGGTGCAGAGCATGCCAGCGCGCCTCGTCCTCGCCCATGCCCCCCGGGCCGTAGAGCTCGTGACGGCGGATGAGCGCGCGGCCGGGCTTGTCGGTCGCCCAGTGGGGCAGCTCGAACCTGGCCAGCGGCGCGCGCAGCACCTCGTCCAGCCCATCGAGCCGGGCCTCGACGCGCCAGTCCACCTCAGGGTCACCGCGCAGACCGCCCACCTGGACCTCGACGGCCAGCCTGCCGGTGGTCCCGTCCTCGGCCAGCCCGGCCGTCACGGCCACGTCACCGAGGTACGACTGCGGTGTTGCGTACAGGTAGATCGAACGCGTCAGGCCGCCGTGCCACCACTGGTCCTGGTCCTCGATGAAGGTGGCGTCGGACCACTTCACGACGGTCAGGCGCAGCACGTTCCGGCCGCTCACGACGTATCCGGTGACCTCGAACTCCGAGGCCAGGTGCGAATCCTTGCCGACACCCACGCGCCGCCCGTTGAGCTCGACCATGACGACCGATTCGGCCGCCCCGACGTGAAGCACGACACGCTGTCCCTGCCACTCGGTCGGGAGGTCGAAGCGGCGCTCGTAGACACCCGTGGGGTTGGCCGCCGGGACGTGCGGCGCCTCGCCCGGGAAGGGCATCTGGACATTCGTGTACTGGGGCAGGTCGGCTGTGCCCTGCATGGTCCAGCAGCCGGGGACCGCGATCTCGCTCCACTCGGGAGCCAGCTCCGCCTCCGGCGCCGGTAGCAACTGGAAGCGCCACATGCCGTCCAGGAGGAGCCCAGGCTGGCGGCGGATGGCGTGCATGGGCTCGCGGCCACGGGCCACGAGCTCAGGGTCCTGCCAGGGTGCGGGCATCAGGCGTCTCCTTGAGGGCCGACGGCGAGGTCGGCCAGGCGGGCGAGATCCGGGATGACGAGGTCGGGCACCACCTCGGCCGGGGGCGTGGCGCCTGATCCGGCGCGGCCGCCACGGCGGTCGACCCAGATCGTGGTGAGGCCCAGGGCCTTGGCGGGCACGTGGTCGTGGAAGAGGCTCTGGGCCACGTGCAGGATGCGCTCGCGCGGGCAGCCGAGCCGCTCGAACATGACCTCGAAGTTGTGGTGGCTGGGCTTGTAGCTGCCCACCTGCTGCGCGGTCACAACCTCGTCGAAGGCGATGCCCAGCCGCCGCGCAGAGGCCGCGAAGAGATCGTCGTCGCAGTTCGTGATGACGCCGAGCCGGTAGCGCCCAGCCAGGCGCGCGAGCGCCCCAGGCGAATCGGCGAAGGCCGGCCAGTCGCCCACCGAGGCGCCGAACGCGGCCGCCTCCGCGCTGCTCACCTCGATCCCGAGTTCGCGGCCGATGGCCTCGGCCACGTCGGCGAGGATGGCCCGGTACCCACGAAAAGGCCCGGACTCCAGGGCGTGCTCATGGCGACCGAACGCCTCCAGGATGGCGTCGTCATCCGGTTCCAGGCCATGCGGACGAAGGAACCGCCGGGCAGCAGCCAGGATGCCGTGCTCCCAGTCGATGAGGGTGCCATAGCAGTCGAACGTCAGGACTTCGAACCGCTCGAACGCGATCGCCATGGGGTGAGACTGCCATATCGGCGGGGGCGGCGGATGGCGCACGCGGTCCGCAGAGCCTGAAGAGCGCCTGGCAGGGCTTGGGCCTCGCATGGCGCGCGCCACGCAGGGCGCGGGCCTCGCAGGGCGCGGGCCTCGCATAGCGCGGAATCGGGCGGCGCGGAATCGGGTGGCAGGGACGAGCCGGGCGCGCTACCCTACGCAGGTCACGACTGACGGACGCCCCAGCGATCGCCGGAACGTGAAGGAGGGATGACCCAGGCCAGTGCCCGGCCGAGAGCCCCAGCTCAGGTCACCCGGGGGAACAAGCACGACGGAGGCCCACCGTTGGATACAGCCGTCCAGCAGCAGCGAGCTGCTGCGTGATGCGTTCATCCATCCGCATCAACGTCGTCATCGCCGCGCTGATGACGCTCCTCGTGGTCGGCCTCACGGCCGCGCCCGCCACCGCTGAGCTGCAGCGCTCGCGGTCCACCGAGCACTACGCCTTCAAGCTCCTCAATTGCCTGCGCACCGGTGGCAAGGTCACGCCGCGTGGGATCTGCATCGGGTATGGCAGCGGCCGGTACTCCAGGTACCGCGCGCCAATCGACTTCAGCGACAAGATCTCCAACAAGATCGCCTTCACCTACTCGGCACGCATCGCCACGGCCGGCCAGTGCCGCCACGACCTGGGCTCCACCACGGACCAGCGCTTCAGGACCGTCGGGCTGCGCGACGACACCAATGGCGAGAACCTGGCCTGCCACTGGGCGGCGACACCGAGGCAGATGGTCGTCTTCTGGATGCGCCGCTGGTACAAGGAGACCAGCTACGGGGCCGCTCACTGGCGCCAGATCAAGGATCCCGACTTCCGCGTAGCCGGCTTCGGCGTGGCGCGTCATCCGAGCGGCCGCACCACCCTCGTCGTCGACTTCTACGGCAGGCGCGTCGACTGACCGGTCGCGGCTCGCGGGGTCTGGGTGGCCAACCGGCACTGCCGTGGCTGCGGGTTGCCCTGGCGTGGGCTATCCGGCCTCGTCGAAGATGCGGTCGAAGAGCTTCTGGACCTCGATGACCTTGGGCATGATGGTGTAGCCGCCGGGAATGAGGCGAGCCCACCGCTCCGGTTCCAGGACCACCGAGCGGACGGTCGAGAGGTCCGCCTTGGACGCCCAGCTCCAGCAGTGCGGGAGCGGCCAGCATCGGGATGTCCGTGAGCGTCTTCTTGCGCACCAGCTCCACGAGGGCCGGAAGCGCACCGAGGCCCTGCGAGCGCACCTTCTCCGCGGCGGCGGCGATGACCTGCTGCTGGCGCCGCGATCGATCGTAGTCGCTGCTCGTATGTCGTGACCTCGCGTAGGCCAGCGCCTCCTTGCCATCGAGGTGCTGGAGGCCGGCCTTGAGCTTGAGGCCCTTGTCGCCCAGGTGCATGGTGGGGTCACTGATGGGCTCGTCGAGCGTCACGTCGATACCCCCGATGCTGTCGATGAGCTTGACGAGACCGTCGAAGTCCACCAGGGCGACGTGGTCGATCTCCGTCCCGAAGCTGTAGGCGAGCGCGGCGCGCATCTCCTCGAGGGCAGCCTTGCGCTTGCCGGTCGACTGCTGCAGATCGAAGTAGAGCGTATTGATCCGCTCCGCGTAGGCCTCCCCGGGCGCGATGGGCACATTGACGGTGTCCCGCGGCAGGCTGACCATGGCGACCTTGCCGCTGCCCGGATCGATGGTGGCCACGATGATGGCGTCGGTGCGCTCGCCGACGATGCCCTTGCGCAGGTCGCTCCCCAGGAGCAGCACGGTGAATCGGCCGTCGTCGCCCAGCAGGTCGGTGACCGCGAGGGGCTCCCGCGTAGGCTCCGGGGTGGGTGTCGGAGGCGGCACCTTGGTGGCTGCCTTGCCCGTGCCACCCTCGCGCCGAGTTGCCTGATCGCCCCCGGCGCCGCTTGCAAGGTCGCCGCAACCGGCCAGCACGAGGCAAAGCGCGGCGCAGGTGAGGATGGAGAGGATGCGGCTCATGCGGGGCGAGATGCCTTTCGGGTCGTGCGACGGTCTCGTCACGGCCTGACGGGATCTGGGCACACCCTCGCGAGAGGGACCCCGCGTACCGATGGATCGACGAGAGAGAGTCTAGCGGCAGCGCCACGTTCACGCCGCTCACGCTGGTTGCTGCGGCCCGCTACCATGCCCGGCCATGTGCCGATCCATCAGGACGCTGCGGGGCCTGAGCGACCCCGTCAGCGACGAGGACATCCGCGCCGCCGCGCTCCAGTACGTGCGCAAGCTCAGCGGCTATCGCCATCCTTCGCAGCGCAACACGGCCGCTTTCGACGCGGCCGTGGACGAGGTCGCCGGCGCCACGCGACGCCTCCTCGACGGGCTGACCGTGAGTTCGTCTCGGTAGGCCCGGACGCATCGAACCGGCGGCCCTGATGGACCGCCGGGTCGAGGTCGAGCTGCCCGGATCGCAGACGTTGCGGGCCACCTCGCAGTCGACCCACGCGACCGGTGGGCTAGCCCTGGGCTGCCGCCGGAGCGGGAGGCGGTGACCCGGCCTCCGGCTGCTGCTCGTCTGCCCCTCCTCGCATGAAGCGCTTGCGGAAGCCTTCCTTGCCGCCATCCACGAGCGAGTAGATGACGGGGATGACCATGAGGGTCAGGAAGGTCGACGTGAAGAGGCCGCCGATGACGACGGTAGCCAGCTCCGCCGCGATGATCGAACCATGGGCGAAGCCGAGGGCGACCGGCGACAAGGCCAGGATGGTGGCCACGGCAGTCATGAGGATGGGCCGCACGCGCGTATTGGCACCCCGGACGAGCGCCTCCGTGGTGGGCACGCCGCGCTCCCGCAGCTGCTCCACGAAGTCGAGCAGCACGATGGCATTGGTGACCACGATGCCGATGAGCATCAGGAAGCCGATCATGGCGCTGATGCCCAGCGGGTTGCCGGTGACGAGCAGGGCCGGGATGGCGCCGATGAGCGCCAGCGGCAGGCTGAAGAGGATGATGAAGGGCGTCAGGAGCGAGCCCAGGGCCAGCACCATGACGATGTAGACGGCCAGGATGGCCACGCCCATCGAGAAGAAGAGACCACCGAAGGCCTCGTTCATCTGGGCGGTCGCGCCGGCGAACGTGGTCGTCACGCCCTCAGGGATGGCGCCCACCGCCTGCAGCTCGTCGATGACGGCCTGTGCCGCCGTCGATGCGGCGCCCGTGTCCTCGGTGGTGATGTCGGCGGAGATGGTGGCTGCCGGGGCGCCGTCGACACGCGTCACGGTGCCCTGCACCTCGACCTGCTCCACGTCGGCCACCTGACCGAGCGGCTGGGTGCCAGCTGTGCCGCTGACGAGCAGCGCGCGCAGGCCTTCGACCCCGTCCACGCCTTCGTCATTGAGCCGCAGGATGGTCTCCACCACCTGGCCGTCCTCGAGCGCATAGGAGCCGATCGACTGGCCCACCAGGACGCTCCGAAGCGCCGAGCCGATCTGGGCCGTGGACGAGCCGATCATGGCGGCCTTGTTGGGATCGACGGCCACCGAGATCTGGGGGGCCTCGGCCACGGCATCGCTGGCCACGTTGTCCAGGCCATCCAGCATCTTGAGCTCGCGGACGATGACGTCGCTGGCCAGCTTGATATCGCTGGCGTTCTGGCCGCTGACGACGACAGCCAGGCCGCCCCCAGCACCGGTGAAGTCCTGCTCGGAGATGGTGACCTCGAAGCCGTCCTGCGCTACGGGGGCGAGAGCCAGCTTGATGTCCTCGCGAGCCTTGGCCAGGTCGGCATCATCAGCCAGCCGGACGGTCAGCACGGCGCTGTTCGAGGCCCGGCCGGCGAAGGCCGCCTGGAGGGCCTGGGCGCCGGTGTCCGCGTCACCCGGGATGGTGGACTGCACGAGGACCACGTCCTCGTCGGCCATCAGGATCTCCTCGGCCTGGATGGTTCGCTCCTGCACGCCGGCGGTGGAAGATCCCTGCGGCGGTGACACGGTGACCGAGAGGAAGTTCTCGCCGCCGGCGTCGATGAAGGCCGTCGGCAGCAGTGGCGCGAGCGCCATGGCGATGAGGAAGAGCACGGTGGCCACGCCCAGGACGCCGAGCTTGGTGAGGCGATTGCGCAGGGCGACCACGAGGACCGGGGTGTAGAGCCGCTGCCAGATGGTCATCTCCGGCTCGCCGTCGGGCCCGAGCTTCATGGAGGTCCTGTCGACGAACCAGTAGGCCAGCACCGGGATGACCGTGAGCGCCACGATCAGCGAGGCCAAGAGGGCGAAGGTGACGGCCAGGCCGAAGGGCAGGAAGAACTGGCTGACGATGCCGCCCACGAAGCCCAGCGGCAGGAAGACGGCCACCGTGGTGATGGTCGAACTGGTGATGGCGCCGGCGACTTCCTTCGTGCCGGTGAGGACCGCGGTCTTCTTATCGTCGCCCAGGCCGCGGTGGCGGTAGATGTTCTCGAGCACGACGATGGAATCGTCGACCACGCGTCCGACGGCCACCGCCAGGCCGCCCAGGGTCAGGATGTTGATGGAGAGACCGGCCAGTCCGAAGACGGCGATGGCCATGAGGATGGAGAGCGGGATGCTGATGGCCGCGACCAGGGTCGTGCGGGCGCTGCGCAGGAAGATGTAGATGACCAGGACGGCGAAGAGGGCTCCCATGAGCCCCTCCTGGACGAGGCCCGTCTGCGATTCGCGGATGAACTGCGACTGATCCTGGATGACGGCGATGCTGACGACGTCGCTGTGCTGATCGCGGACGTCGTCGAAGACGGCCTCCACCTCGTCGGCCACGTCGATGGTGTTGGCGCCGGAACGCTTGGTGATGCTCACCGTCAGCGAGGGCTGGCCATCCGTGCGCGCATAGCCGCTGGCGTTGACGTCGCGCTCCTCGATGGTCGCGATCTGGCCCAGCGTCACGGGCATGGGGATGGACGCCAGAGCCTCACCGAGCTGGCCCAGGTCGGGCAACTGCAGGCCGCCCTCGGATGCACCCTCGGCCGCGGGCTCGCCATCGACGGCAGCCGGGGCGGTGCTGGGTGATGCGGCTGGTGCCGCAGACGGTTGCCCGCCGGGTGCCGCGCCCGGCACACCCGCGGGTGCCGCACCCATGGCGCTCGACGGCACACTGGCGCCCACGATCTGGCTCTCCAGTTCGTCGATGGAGTCGAAGCGGTGCTCCGTGGAGACGGGCAGGCGCAGGCTGCCCTCGTCGATGGACCCGGAGGGGATGGTGATCTGGTTGGCGAAGAGGATGCCCTGCACCTGCTGCAGTGAGATGCCGTGCTCGGCCATCTTGGCCGGGTCGAGGACGATGTCCAGGATGGGGGTGGCGCCGCCGGTCAGCTCCGCGGTGGAGACGCCCTCGATGCCCAACAGGGCCGGGACCACCTGGTCGCGGGTGATGGCCGCCGCCTCGACCGGGTCGGCTCCCTCCACGGGACCGATGGTGGCCACGATGATGGGCTGGCTGGCGAAGTCGAACGAGCTGACCTGCGGCTCGGTGCCCTCGGGCAGGTCGGCCTGCGCGACCGCCGACTCGACGTTGTCGATGGTCTCCTTGAGGTCAGTCCCGAAGTCGAACTGGGCGAAGACGAGCGAGAGCGAGTTGGAGGACGTGGACTGCATCGTCTCGAGGCGCGGGACATTGGCCATCGAGCGCTCGATGGGATCCGTGACCTGCGAGGCGACATCTTCTGCGCCGGCGCCGGGCAACGGCGTGATGACCGTCACGAACGGCAGCTCGATGTCCGGGATGAGCTCCTGCTGCAGCTGACCCCAGGAGTAGATGCCGGCCAGGAAGATGCCGACCGCGAGCAGGACCATGACCGACTTCTCGCGAAGGGCGAACTGGGTGAGACGGATCATGACGTCGTCCTTTCAGCCTGGTTGATGCATTGAGCTTCCTGGTCAAGGGCGGCCATGCCGACCCGAAGCGAGTGAAGTTCGGTGTCCGTCAAGCCCGCCAGAAGCCGCCGCAGGAGCTCAGCGTTGAGCTCCCGGATGCGCTCCACGACGGCAGCTCCGGCGGGTGTCAGGAGCACCTGCTGCTGGCGCCGGTCGGAAGGGTCCTCGTGGCGCTCGAGGTAGCCGTGCTCGACCAGGCGGTCGACCAGGCCGCTCGCCGACGAGAGCCCGATGTCGAGCTGCTCGGCCAGGAGCGACATGCCGATGCCTGGGCGGAGGGACACGACGTAGAGGCACTTGGCCTGGGACATCGTGACTTCGAGGCCCAGGAAGTCGGGCGCGTGCCACCCCGCGACGTGGCGCATCAGGGAACCGAAATGCCCCAGGATGGCCTCCACGTCCGGCGTCGTCGGGTCGTCAGTCGAGGGGATCACGCGTCACTTCTGACCGTGAACATAGTGTTGACGATACGGATAGTTCGCACGTGGCGAAGTATACACGGCTCGGCCAGCCCTGCCGGAAATCCAAAGGGCCCGGCCGCTCAAGGCAGTCGGGCCCTTCCTGTGCGTGAGGCTGACAAGGTGGGCGCTGCTCGCCCCTGGCGAGCTACTTGTCGCGGTCGCCCGCGCCAGACATGGCCGCCTGGGCCGCCGCGAGGCGCGCCACTGGGACGCGGAACGGCGAGCACGACACGTAGTTGAGGCCGATCTTCTCGCACTTGTGGATCGAGGCGGGGTCGCCGCCGTGCTCTCCGCAGATGCCGACCTTGAGGTTGGGGCGCGCCGAGCGGCCCTTGTCCACGGCCATCTGCATCTCGTCGGCGATGACGTCGTCGAGGGTCTGGAAGGGGTTCTCCGCGAGGATGGGGAAGGGCTTGTCCTCGCCCGGGATGGCCACGCCCTCGACGTACTTGAGCAGGAAGCCACCCTCCGCGTCGTCGCGGCTGTAGCCGAACGTCATCTGGGTGAGGTCGTTGGTGCCGAAGCTGAAGAACTCGGCGTGCTCGGCGATCTTGTCCGCGACCCAGACGGCCCGCGGGATCTCGATCATGGTGCCGAACTTGAAATCGATCTCCTCGCCAGCGGCAGCGACCACGGCCCCTGCCTCGGCGTCGAGCAAGGCACGCGTGGCGATGAGCTCGTTCACGTGGCCCACCAGGGGGATCATCATCTCCGGCCGCGGATCCTTGCCGGCCTTCTTGACCGCCACGGCGGCGTTGAGGATGGCGCGGGTCTGGATCTTGACGAAGTCCGGGATCATGAGGCCCAGACGGCAGCCGCGCAGACCCAGCATGGGGTTCTGCTCATGCATCGACTTGATGGTGGCCAGCAGCTCCTTGTCCTCTTCGGTCGCCGCATCTCCGGCGCGCGTCACCTTGACGAGCTGCTCCTCGAGGTTGGGGAGGAACTCGTGCAGCGGCGGGTCGATGAGACGGACGACGACCGGGAGGCCGCTCATGGCCGCCAGGATGCCCTCGAAGTCGCCCTGCTGGAGGACCTCCAGCTTGGCCATGGCCGCGTCGAACGTGGCCAGCGCCTCGCTCTCATCTGCCGAGAGCGCCTCGCCGGCGGCGACCTTCGCCTTGGCGCGGGTGGCGACGTTGGCCACGAGGATCGCGCCGCGCACGATCTCGAGCCGCTCGCCCTCGCGGAACATGTGCTCTGTGCGGCAGAGGCCGATGCCCTGGGCGCCGTAGCCGCGGGCCTGCTCGGCCTCCTCCGGCTTGTCGGCGTTGGTCCAGATCTGCATGCGGCGGATCTTGTCCGCCCAGCCCAGGATCTGCTGCAGCTCCGGCTGATCCTCGAAGCGAGCCTCGACCGTCGGCAGCGCGCCCACGAAGACCTCGCCGGTGGAGCCATCGACGCTGATCCAGTCACCCTCGCCGAACGTCACGTCCGTCAGGCTGGACGTGGCGGTCATGGTGGCGTAGTCCACGAGGAGCTCAGCGCAGCCGGCCACGCAGGGCTTGCCGATCTGGCGGGCCACGACGGCCGCGTGTGACGTGGCACCACCGCGGGCGGTCAGGATGCCCTGCGCCACGGCCATGCCGTGGAAGTCGTCCGGGCTCGTCTCGACACGAACGAGGACGACCTTCTCGCCCTTCTCGACCCACTCGACGGCCGTGTCGGCGTTGAAGACGGCACGACCCACGGCCGCGCCGGGTGAGGCATTGAGGCCCTTGGCAACCCTCTGGGCACCCTTGCGGGCGTTGGGATCGAACTGGGCACGCAGGAGCTGGTCGACCTGGGCGGGCTCGATGCGGGCGACGGCCTCCCGCTCGGAGATGACGCCTTCCTCGACCATCTGGACGGCGATCTTGACGGCCGCAGCGGCGGTCCGCTTGGCGATGCGCGTCTGGAGCATGTAGAGCTTGCCGCGCTCGATGGTGAACTCGAGGTCCTGGACATCCCGGTAGTGGGCCTCGAGCTGGTGCCCGATCTTGAGGAACTCCTCGTAGGCCTCTGGCATCTCGTCCTTGAGGCTGCTGATCGGATTCGGCGTGCGGATGCCGGCCACGACATCCTCGCCCTGGGCGTTGACGAGGTACTCGCCGTAGAGCTCCTTGGTGCCGTCGAAGGTGTTGCGCGTGAACGCGACGCCAGTGCCGGAGTCGCCGCCCATGTTGCCGAAGACCATGGTCACGACGTTGACGGCCGTGCCCAGGTCGTGGGCGATCTTCTGGCTGTTGCGGTAGTCGTTGGCGCGCTTGCCGAACCAGGAGGCGAAGACGGCCTTGATGGCCAGGTCGAGCTGCTGGTTCGGGTCGCTCGGGAAGTCGGTGCCGGTGTCGGCCTTGACGGCTGCCTTGAAGTCGGCGACGAGCGCCTTGAGGTCATCGACCGTGAGGTCGGTGTCCTTGGCGTGCGGGCCATGGGCGTGCTTGCGGGCCTCGAGCGGCTCGTCGAAGCGCGCGGCGTCTACGCCCATGACGATCCGGCCGAACATGCCGATGAAGCGCCGGTAGGCGTCCCAGCCGAAGCGCTCGTTGCCGGAGAGTGCGATGAGGCCCGCCAGGGTCTGCTCGTTGAGGCCCAGGTTGAGGACGGTGTCCATCATGCCGGGCATGGAGAACTTGGCGCCCGAGCGCACTGACACGAGGAGCGGGTTGGACGGGTCGCCGAAGCCCTTGCCTGAGATGGCCTCGACCTCCTTGACCGCCTCCAGGACATCCTCCCAGAGTCCGTCAGGCAGCTGCTTGCCGGCCGCGAAGTAGTCGTTGCAGGCTTCCGTCGTGATGGTGAAGCCGGGCGGGGTGGGCAGGCCCGCGTTGGTCATCTCGGCGAGTCCTGCACCCTTGCCACCGAGGAGGTCCTTCATGGTGCCGTCGCCTTCGGCGCGGCCGTCTCCCCATGAGTAGATGTAGCGCTTGGTGGCGTACTGGGTCCGGGTCGGAGCAGACATGGGCAGGGAAACCTCGGGGTGTGGGCTGTCGGGCATGGGGGGCCGCAGCGTCAGGGTGTGGACGTCTCGAATGGTACTCCAACCAGGTGGCGGGACCGACCTGCCATCCGGCCCCTCATGGGGCAGTCCCTGTGGCCGACAAGTGGAGTCCGCTCGGCGCGAAGGTGACGGGCGGGCGACTGAGTACACTGGCAGCCATGACCGATCACGCCCACGACACACGGGTCATCACGCCGGCGGCGGAGCAGTACAACGCCACGCTCGTGAAGCGCGAGGATGACAGACGCGACCTGGGCCGCTTCTGGGTCCGCGCGGACGGTGATGCTGCCCCCTTCGAGCCGGGGCAGTACATGACCATCGGCGTCTACGCGGATGGCATGCTCTACCAGCGCCCCTACTCGGTGGCCTCCGCCCCTGGCGACACGGGCGAAGACGGCTACGAGTTCTACGTCCGCCAGGTGCCGGTCCTGCGCTTCACGACGTTACTGTGGCGCCTGCCGGTGGGACACCAGATGCGCATGATCGGACCCAAGGGCCGCTTCATGCTGGAGCCTCATGACGAGCGCACGCACCTGTTCGTCTCGACCGGCACGGGCATCGCGCCCTTCATCGCCATGAGCCGCCACCTGCTGGCCCAGGGCACGCCGCGCCGGACGATCATGCTGCACGGCTGCAGCTACCAGGACGAGCTGGGCTACCGGGAACTCCTGGAGGGTTGGCAGCAGGACGGCACCTATCCCATGACCTACGTGCCCACCATCTCGCGTCCCTCGGATCTCCGCAACGCCGGCTGGGCCGGCCACACGGGTCGCGCGGAGGCCGTCGTCGGGGACGTCTGCAGGGCCAACCACCTCACGCCGGAGCAGACGGTCGTCTACCTTTGCGGCAACCCGGAGATGATCATCAACGTGGAGAGCGTCCTGATGGCGACCGGCTTCCCGGAGTTCCACGTCAAGAAGGAGCTCTACTGGCCGAAGGGCAAGAAACCGACCGCCTAGCAAGAAGCCGACGGCCTAGATGGATCGCGGGGGCGGCGACCCGCACGGCGGGGGTCGGACCTCCGATGCGCGGTGGGCAGCGTGCCTGGCGTGAGCGTTGGCTCGGCCAGGGCGGCACCGAACGAGTGCGGGCCGTCAAGCCATGGGATGCGATACCGTAGGTCGCGGGCTGTGACCTTCGGCCCGACAAAATGGTGCGCTGGTTAGTAAGCATTCGCCGACGGCCGGTCCATTGTGGGAAGAGCACCATGGCCACGACACGTCGACAGATAGGCTGAAGGGGACCGATGCATCCACTCGTCACGAGAGAGGTCCTCTCGCCCAATGTCACGCGCCTCGTCATCGAGGCCAGCCGCATCGCCCAGGTGCGCCAGCCTGGCCAGTTCGTCATCGTGCGCCGGGAGGAGGGTGCCGAGCGCATCCCGCTCACCATCGCGGACGCGGACCCGGAGGCGGGCACCATCACGCTCGTGATCCAGGCCGTCGGCAAGACCAGCTGCGACCTCTGCGTCCTGCGAGTGGGTGACGCCATCCGGGACGTCGCCGGCCCACTGGGCCGCGCCACCGAGCTCATCGACGCTGGACATGCCGTCTGCGTCGGCGGTGGCGTGGGCACCGCCGTCGTGCATCCCCTCGCCCAGGGGCTTGCGGCACGGGGCGTGCAGGTCACCAGCATCATCGGCGGCCGGGCGAAGCAGTGGGTCATCTTCGAGGAGGAGCTGCGCCGCTACGGCGACGTGCGCGTCTGCACGGACGACGGCTCCTCTGGCCGCCACGGCTTCGTCACCGATGAGCTGCGGGAACTCCTCGAGGTCGGCGGGGTGGACCACGTCTATGCCGTCGGCCCCGTGCCCATGATGGGTGCGGTCTCCGAGGTCACGCGCGGCTATGGCATCCCCACCACGGTCTCGCTGAACACGATCATGGTGGACGGCACGGGCATGTGCGGCGGCTGCCGCGTCAGCGTGGCCGGCAAGACGGTCTACGCCTGCGTCGATGGCCCGGAGTTCGACGGCCACACGGTCGACTTCAAGCAGCTCGCCGATCGCCTGGCCATGTACCGCGACGTGGAGCGCGAATCATTCGCTGGCAGTCGCTGTCTCATCGATGGGCTGGCTGAGGCCGCCGGGGCGGACACACCGCGATGACCACGGAGCGCCCCGACCTCTCCCCCCGGGAGCGGATGCGCATCGAGCGACACGAGGTCCCGGCCCGTTCGGCGGTCATCCGGGCCATGGATTTCCGGGAAGTCAACCTGGGCTACTCGCAGGTGTTGGCCATGGAGGAAGCCGAGCGCTGCCTCGATTGCCAGAACCCGCGCTGTATCGACGGTTGCCCGGTGCGCGTCAACATCCCTCGCTTCATCGAGCTGCTGGCCGGGGGTGACCTCAAGGGCGCCGCGGAATCCCTCCTCGATGACAACGCCCTCCCCTGCGTCACGGGGCGCGTGTGCCCCCAGGAGACGCAGTGCGAGGGACTCTGCATCCGTGGCAAGAAGGGTGAGCCGGTCGCGGTCGGCGCCCTGGAGCGTTTCGTGGCCGACTGGGCCCTCGAGCACCTCGAGGAACTGGAGGGCCGCCACGACCCGGACACCGGGCGCCGCGTGGCCATCGTGGGCTCCGGGCCGGCCGGCCTGACGGCGGCCGGCGAGCTCGCCAAGTCCGGTCACAGCGTGACCGTCTTCGAGGCCTTCCATGCCCCGGGTGGGGTGCTCATCTACGGCATCCCGGAGTTCCGCCTGCCCAAGGACATCGTCCAGA
This sequence comes from uncultured Chloroflexia bacterium, assembly GCA_963825995.1. GTDB lineage: Bacteria > Chloroflexota > Limnocylindria > Limnocylindrales > CSP1-4 > JAFMJV01. Next base: position 265,475 of record CAWGVH010000003.1, on the reverse strand, counting down.
AGGAGGTCGACCGGCTCAAGGAGCTGGGGGTCAAGATCGAGGTCAACGCCATCGTCGGCAAGACCTGGACGCTGCGCGAGCTGCGCCAGGACTTCGACGCCGTCTTCATCGCGGTGGGCGCCGGGCTGCCGGTCTTCATGGGCATCCCCGGCGAGGACCTCAAGGGCGTCTACTCGGCCAACGAGTACCTCACCCGCGTCAACCTCATGGGCGCCTTCCGCAAGGACACGGACACGCCGGTGCTGCAGGGTCAGCGCGTCGTCGTCGTGGGCGGCGGCAACGTGGCCATGGATGCCGTGCGCACGGCGCTGCGCATGGGCGCCACGGAGGCCATCGTGGCCTACCGACGCGGCAAGGATGAGCTGCCGGCACGACGCGAGGAGGTCCACCACGCCGAGGAGGAGGGCGTCAAGTTCGAGCTCATGGCCTCCCCGGTCGAGGTCATCGGCAACGAGCAGGGCTGGGTGACCGGTCTGCGCTGCCAGATGATGGAGCTGGGCGAGCCGGACGATTCCGGGCGCCGCCGCCCGCGAGCCATCGCCGACTCGGAGTACGTCATCGACTGCGACATGGTGGTCGTGGCCATCGGCACGCGCAGCAACCCGATGCTCACCTCCAGCGAGCCCGACCTGCGCATCAACGAGTGGGGCTACCTCGTCGTGGACGACAACGGCATGACCAGCGTGCCCGGCATCTTCGCCGGTGGCGACATCGTGCGCGGCGCGGCCACGGTCATCCTGGCCATGGGCGATGGCAAGCGCGCTGCGCGGGCCATCGAGCGCTACCTGGGCACCGTGGCAGAGCTGCTGCCTGCAGCAGGCTGACCAGGTCGCCGAATGAGCCCCGCGCGGCCTCCTCAGCCCCGCGCGGCCTCCATGCGCTCCAGGATGACCCGCTTGACGTTCTCCGCGGGCACGCGCTCCTGGGTCATGCTGTCGCGGTCGCGGATGGTCACAGCGCCGTCCTCGAGCGAGTCGACATCGACCGTCACGCACCAGGGCGTGCCGATCTCGTCCTGGCGCCGATAGAGCTTGCCGATGGCGGCCGTGTCGTCGTAGACAGCCATCATGTCCCTCTTGAGGTCGGCCTTGATGCGGTGGCAGAGCTCCACGATCTCGGGGCGCTTCTTGAGCAGCGGCAGGACGGCCACCTTGTACGGTGCCAATTCCGGATGGAGGCGCAGCACGACGCGCTTCTCGTCGCGCACCTGCTCCTCGTGGTAGGCATCGATGAGGAAGGTGAAGGCGGCCCGGTCGGCGCCGGCAGCCGTCTCCACGATCCAGGGGATGAAGTGCTCCTCCGTGGCCGGGTCGAAGTACTCGAGGTTCTCGCCCGATGCGCGGGCGTGGCTGCCGAGGTCGAAGTCACCGCGGTTGTGGATGCCCTCCAGTTCCTTCCAGCCGAAGGGGAAGCGGTACTCGACGTCGATGGCCTTCTTGGCGTAGTGCGCCAGCTCGTCGCTGGCGTGCTCGCGGAAGCGCAACCGGGCGGGCTCCACGCCGTAGCGCTCGTACCAGGCGCGGCGGACCGGCAGCCACTCCTCGAAGGCCGTGGCAGCCACCTCTCCGGGCCGCACGAAGTACTGCATCTCCATCTGCTCGAACTCGCGCATGCGGAAGACGAAGTTGCCGGGGCTGATCTCGTTGCGGAACGACTTGCCGATCTGGGCGATGCCGAAGGGCACCTTCTTGCGGCTCGACTGCTGCACGGACTTGAAGTTGACGTAGGAGCCCTGCGCCGTCTCCGGTCGCAGGTAGACGACGGCAGCGTCCTCCTCCACTGGTCCCATGTGCGTCTTGAACATGAGGTTGAACCGACGCGGCGGTGAGAGAGGACCCTCGTCGGCGGGGCAGGCCAAGCCGAGGCGCTGGGTGATCGATTCGTCGCGCAGCTCGGTGGCCGAAAGGTCCTCCGCGCCGGGCAGCTCATCGAGGCGGTAGCGGCGGTGGCAGGTGCCGCACTCCACGAGCGGATCGGAGAAGGAGCCGACGTGACCCGAGGTGATCCACACCTGGGGGTGCATGAGGATGCCGGCGTCGAGACCCACGATGTCGTCGCGCTCCTGGACCATGGCCCGCCACCAGGCCCGCTTGACGTTGTTCTTGAGCTCCACGCCCAGCGGACCGTAGTCCCAGACCGCGTTGATGCCGCCATAGATCTCCGAGGACGGGAAGATGAAGCCGCGCCGCTTGGAGAGCGAGACGATGGTGTCCAGGTCGGCGACGGCCGGGCCCGGATCAGGCTGGGCGGCAGCGTCGAGGGGCGCGGGATCAGCGGGTGGCTGGCTCATGGGGCGGGGTCTCCTGCAGGGGCGCCGGCGATGGCAGTGCCGGTCGGCTGCGCGGATTGTCGCAGAAACGAGCGACCCGGCCGGACGGTCCGGCCGGGTCTCGTTCTGGTCGGACCCGATGCCTCCCCCGGGTCCTGATCCTGACGGGTCAGGCTAGGGCTCAGGCAGGCAGCGGTCCATCTCGGGGGTAGCCGAGCCGATGTCGTACCACTGGTAGCGCAGGCTCGTGGCACCTTCGACCTTCGACGTCGTGCCCGGCTTGTACCAGCGGATGGCGGCCAGGGCGCGGAAGTGCGGAGTGCCCGAGTAGGCCGCCTGCCAGCCGCGCTGGCCGATGGCGACGGCCTTGTCGTCGTAGGCGCGCTTCTTGATCATGGGCGTCTTGGAGACGGTCTCCCAGCCGCCGTTCCCGCCATCGAGCTTCGACTTCTGGAAGATGAAGCGGATGCCCACCCACTGGCCATCGCGGGCCGCCGTGCGATCGCGTGCGAAGGCCCGGGGGCTGCGGGCCTCGATGATGTCAAGGTCGTTGGTCGAGTCGACGTCGTAGGCACAGGAGGCGCCTGGCTGGGCGTCCGTGTCCACGACCGTCCACGCACCACGCGTGCCCTTCTCGACGAGGGTCTCTGCGCCCAGGGTGCCCCCAGTGCCCAGCACGAGCGCCAGCGGCAGCGCCCCGAGGCCCATGAGCAGCGATCGGATGGAGCGGACAGTCATGAGCGGTGCCTCCCTATGGTCCAGCCCCCCGACCAGGACGAGGCCGCATCATGCCGCAGCGGCGCGGTCCTGTCATCCCCCAGGTTCGCGGTGATGGCGCACCTCGTCGACGAAGGCCAGGGAGCGCGCCTCGCGCTCGAGGATGAAGCGGGTGTAGCGACGCATGAGCGTCTCCACCTCGCCCTCGATGGCCGCCGGAAGGCGCAGGGCGGCGATGGCCTCCACGTCCAGCCGGCGGTAGCCCCGCATCAGCTTGAGGGCGTCGAGCGAGAGAGCCGCGGTCTCGGCGGGCGGGCGGGGATGGGTCGCGCAGAGCACACCGCCGAGCGCCGGCACCCAGCGGAAGGCTTCATGGACCTCGAGACGGCGGTCGCACTCCACGCAGCGATCGAGCTCCGGACGGACACCCAGCGCGTCGGCCAGGCCGGATTCGAACCAGCGGGCCACGCGCCCGGGGGCCATGCCGTCGTCGAGCAACTGGCAGGCTCGTCGCAGCAGGCCGTAGACCGGGTGGGCGCCGGCCCGCTCCTCGACAGCGCGGTCGGCCAGCTCGCCGAGGTACCAGGCCGTGGCCGTCGATTCGAGCCGGTCGCGCAGCCGTAGCCAGGCGTGAGCGACGTCCACCGAGGTGATGACGTCCAGCTCACGACCCCGGGCCAGCACCAGGTCGAGCTCGGCGAAGGGCTCCACGCTGCCCCCGATCCGGCTGCGGGGGCGCCGCACGCCCTTGGCGATGGCCCGGAACTTGCCAGCCTCCGGCGTCAGCAGCGTGATGATGCGGTCGGCCTCGCCGAGGTCGAGATGGGCCAGGACGATGGCACGCGTCTTGTAGCTGCGGGGGCGTGGCACAGGGCGAGCCTAGCCGAGCCGATGCACGCGCGTCGCACGCAGCTCAGGCCCGGTAGCCGGCCGGGGTCCGCGATGATGATTTGCTAACGACAGGTATCATGTTCTACGTGCTGACCAGCATCGACCTCGACGGCCTCATCGCCGATACCGAGACTGCCATCCTCGCCGTCATCCGCGACGCCGAGGACGACCGCACGCGCGAGCTCTATGCCATGGTGCGCTACCACCTCGGCCTGGACGGCGACGCTCCGCGCGGCAAGCGCATGCGGCCGCTCATCGGCCTGCTGGCCTACCAGTCCATCGCGGGTGACCACGTCCGGGCGCTGCCGGGCGCGGCTGCCGTGGAGATGGGACACAACTTCAGCCTCGTCCACGACGACATCGAGGACCGCGGGCTGGAACGCCGGCACCGGCCAGCGCTGTGGACCATGGCCGGCATCCCGCAGGCCATCAACGTCGGCGACACGCTCTTCACGCTCAGCCGCATGGCGCTCTACCGACTCACCGATGAAGGCTTCGAGGATGCCCGCGTGCTGCGCCTCATGCGCCTTTACGACGAGACCTGCCTGGCGCTCTGCGAAGGCCAGTTCCTCGACATCTGGGGCTCCGAGCACGACGAGTGGATGTCCGTGGATGACTACTTCGACATGATCGGACGCAAGACGGCCTCGCTCATCGCCGGCTCGGCGGAGGCCGGCGCCATCCTGGCCACCGACGACGAGGCGGTCATCGCGGCCTACCGGCGCTTCGGCTGGTCGTTGGGCCTGGCCTTCCAGATCAATGACGACCTGCTGGGCATCTGGGGGGACGCAGCCGTGACCGGCAAGGAGGCCTCGGACATCGCGACCCGCAAGAAGACGTTGCCGCTCATCTACGCGCTGCAGGAGGCGGCGGGAGCCGACGCTACGCGACTCCGCGTGATCCTGGGCCAGTCGGACGAGCTGGCCGCTCAGGCGGACGTCGAGGAGGTGCGGCTCATCCTGGAGCGCGTCGGAGCGCACGAGTTCACCCGCCGCCGGGCGCGCCAACATCGCGACGACGCCCTCGCCGAGATCGCCTCCGTGCCGCTCGTCGACCGCGAGGCCATCGACCACCTCGACCAGGTCGTGCGAGCCGCTATCAGCGCCTAGGCGGGTCAGTCGTCCTCGGGTGCCGTCTCGGCCTCGTCGGGCACGTTGCGAGCCACGTGCACGGTGCGCACGCGGCGCCCATCAGTCGTCTCCACGGTCAGGCGCAGCCCGGCCACGGTCACCGTGTCGCCGACCTTGGGCACGTCGCCGACGTAGTGGTAGACAAGGCCGCCGACGGTGTCGAACTCCTCCTGGTCGTCGCCCTCCAGCGTGGCGTCGAAGTGCTCCAGCAGGTCGTCGACGTCCGCCCGGCCGTCGACGCGCGCCTCGTCCTCGCCGAGCGCCACGATCATCAGGGGCTCCTCCTCGTCGTACTCGTCCTGGATCTCGCCCACGATCTCCTCGATGAGGTCCTCGATGGAGACGAGACCGGCGGTACCGCCATGCTCGTCGAGCACGATGGCCATGTGGACGCGGCGGCGCTGCAAGCTGTGGAGGAGGTCGTCCACGAGCATCGACTCGGGCACGAAGAGGGGCGTGCGCACGAGGCCACGGATGGATGGCGGGCGGTCGTCTCCGACCAGGAACGGCAGCAGGTCCTTGGCGTAGAGGAGGCCCACGACGTTGTCGATACTGCCGTCGTAGACCGGGATGCGCGAGTGGCCACCCGCCACGATGGTCTGCACGATCTCGTCCAGGGAGGCCTCGACCGGCAGGGCCACGATGTCCACGCGCGCCACCATGACCTCGTGGACGCGCCGCTCGCCGAGCTCGAGCACGCCGCCGATCATCTGCTCTTCCTCGGCCTCGATGGTGCCCTGCTCGCTGCCCCGCTCCACGAGGATGCGCAGCTCTTCGCTGGTGATGGCGTCGTCGGGCACGTCGCGGACGCCGAGCAGGCGCGTGATGCCGTGCGTGATGGTCGTCAGCAGCCAGACGAGCGGCGAGAGCAGGATGCCCAGGACCTCGACGGGCCGGGCCAGCGCCAGCGCATAGCGCTCGGCGTGAGCGAGCGCCAGCGTCTTGGGCACCAGCTCGCCCAAGACGATGGTCACGAGGCTGACCACCAGCGTCACGATCAGCAGGGCCAGGATGTCCGCGGACGCCGACAGCGGACTGATGGCGCGCAGGCCGTCGGCCAGGTGGCGCGCCGTGCTGGCACCGGCGAAGGCCGCCGCCAGGAAGCCCACGAAGGTGATGCCCAGCTGGATGGTGGCCAGCAGCCGGCCCGGTCGCTCGGTCATGCGTGCCACCCGACGCGCGCGTGCGTCGCCCTCGTCGCTGAGCTGCCGGATGCGGCTTCGGCGCACCGTCACCAGGGCGATCTCCGCCGCCACGAACACGGCGTTGACGAGGATAAGGAGGGCGATGACGACGATCTCGGGGAGCGAGCTGCCCATCAGTGGTCCGGGGCGTCCTCCGCGGGCCGGGCGGGCGCGGCATCAGGCCGTGGCGTGCGCTCGCGGATGCGTGCCGGCACGCCCAGGGCCATCTTGCCGTCCGGTACGTCCCGGGTGACGAGTGACGCGGCGCCGGTGAGGGCGTCCTCGCCCACAGAGACCGGGGCCCGCAGGATCGTGTCCGAGCCGATGAAGGCACGGGCGCCGATGCGCGTGCGGTGCTTGCGAACGCCGTCGTAGTTGGCGGTGATGGTGCCGGCGCCGATGTTGACCTGCTCGCCCACGTCGGCATCGCCGAGGTAGCTGAAGTGATGGCTCTTCGTGCCGGCGCCGATGGTGCTGTTCTTGACCTCGGCGTAGTTGCCGAGCTGGACCCGACTGCCGATGTGAGCGCCGCCGCGGACGTGGGAGAACGGCCCGATCGTGACATCGGACTCCACGACAGAGCCCTCCAGGACGCTCGCCCAGACCACGGTCCGCTCGCCGATGCGCGAGTCGAAGACCTGGCTGCCGGCGCGGATGACCGCCTCGCGCCCGATGGAGGTGCTGCCGCGCAGGATGACCGCGGGCTCGATGGTGACGTCCTCGGCGATCTCCACGCTGGCGTCGATGAACGTGCTGGCGGGATCCTGCAGTGTCACGCCGGCGCGCATGTGGGCCTCGTTGATGCGCAGGCGCATCTCCACCTCGGCGTCGGCCAGCTGGGCGCGATCGTTGATGCCGAGCAGAGTGCCGTCGTCCTCGACCTCCAGCGTGACCACGGCACGGTCGTCCGCCCGCGCCAGCGGGACCAGGTCCGGCAGGTAGAGCTCGCCAGTCACCGGCGAGGGTGCCACGTCCGCGATGCGCCCGCGCAGCCAGGCCACGTCGAAGGCATAGAGCCCGGCGTTGATCTCGCTGATGGACAGCACGTCCGGCGTGGCGTCGCTGGCCTCGACGACGCGGCTGATGCGTCCCTGGCGGTCCCGCACGACGCGGCCCAGCGACGCCGGCTCGTCCATGTCCACGCTGACGAGGGCCATGGCGGCGTCGCTGTCGCGCCGCGCCCCCGCCAGCTCCGCCAGCAGGGTCGGATCCACGAGGGGCACGTCGCCGGACAGGACGAGGATCTCAGTGACGTCGTCCGAGAGTGCGGCGAGCGCGGCACGCAGGGCATCCGCGGTACCGCGTGGCTCAGCCTGCAGCGCGAAGGTGGCCTGCCCGGCGAAGGTCTCGCGGACCGCCTCCGTGGCCGGCGAGACGACGACCACGGGCGCCGTGCCCGTGGCTTCGAGGGCGGCGTCGATGACGTAGGCGAGCATGGCTCGCCCGCAGATGGGATGGAGCACCTTGGGCAGGCGCGAGCGCATGCGCGTGCCCAGCCCGGCCGCGAGCACGACCGCGGCAAGCGGTCGGGAGGGATCCGTGTTCACGTCGAGGCCGGATCGCCCGGGCGTGATAAGGGCTGGTGGGGCATCAGGTGGGTTGACTGTAGGGGCCGGGTCGGCGGGGTGTCAAACCCAACGGCGGGGCACACGCCCGGCTGCCCGGGGCAGCGCCTCAGCCGCGGATGGCGACAGCCTCGATCTCGACGAGGATGTCCATGGGCAGGCGGGCGGCCTGGATGGTCGTACGCGCCGGGAAGGGCTCGCCGAAGTACGTCGCATAGACCTCGTTGAAGGCGCGGAAGTCATCCATGTCCGCCAGGTAGCAGGTCGTCTTGACGACGTCCGCATACCCCAGCCCGGCGGCCTCCAGGATGCCTCCCAGGTTCTTCAAGGTGCGCTCGGTCTGCTCGACGATGCCGCCCTCCACGAGTTGGCTCGTGGCGGGGTCGATGGGGCCCATGCCGGCACAGAAGAGGAGTCCCTCCACGGCGATGGCCTGGCTATATGGGCCGATGGGCCTCGGTGCTGCGTCCGTCTGGATGCGTTCCTTCATGGTGACCCTCCCTGCTGCTGCCCGACGTGGCCAGGATGGTGGCGCCTCGCAAGGCTGGCGGGCGGTCCTGCTCGAGCTCAGCGGCTGCCGAGGTGGCAGCCTCGAGCGAAGGATAGACTGCCAGAAGGGTCGGGCCCGAGCCGGTCAGCAGGACGGCGCGGCCGAGGAGCGACTCGAGGGTCTCGCGCGCCGGCGTCAGGCCGGGCGAGAGGCGCGCAGCAGCCGGCCAGAGGTCATTGGCGTCGCGCAGTCCCTCCGCCAGGCCAGCCAGCGCGGCACCGTCGAGCCCGCGCCGGAGAGCGACCGCCAGGTGCTCGACCATGGCTGCCGAGCGTGCGGAGTCCCCGTCCGGCGCCGCCGCTCCACGATCGAACTCGGCGAAGACGGCGGCCGTCGAGAGCCGCTCGGTGGTGGTGACGAGAAGCACGCCCGGCAGCGGCCAGGGTTCGGGCAGCGGCTCGATGATCTCGCCGATGCCGCTCACGAGGGCCGCCCCGTGGGCCGCCGCGAAGAAGGGCACGTCGGCACCAAGCCGGCCGGCCACCTCCAGCAGCGCGGCGCGATCCGGCGACAGGCCCCAGGCCCCGGCGGCCAGCGCGAGCGCCGCGGCAGCGTCAGAGCTGCCCCCGGCGAGGCCGGCCGCGGACGGGATGTGCTTGTCGAGGCGGAAGCGCAGGGCCGGCAAGGGACTGGGGGCCCCGCCGCGCAGACCTTCAGCGGCGCGCAGGCTGGCAACAGCTCGCAGCACGAGGTTGTCGTGCACGGACAGCCCAGGGTCGCCCTCGATGACCAGCTCGTCCTCCCCGCGGGAGTCGGCCGCCGTCCGGGCCTCGAGGTGGTCGTGCAGGGCCAGGCGCAGGAAGACCGACCTCAGGCGGTGATAACCATCCTCGCGCCGACCCGTGATGGCCAGACCGAGGTTCACCTTGGCGGGGGCCTCGGCCCACGCGGCCACCAGGGGACGCCTGGTCGAACTGCGCGGGCTCATGGCAGCGGGCCCAGGGCGACTCGCAGGGCCAGCCACTCGTCCACGGAAAGGGTCTGCGGTCGCCGTTCGGGCGCGATGGCACAGCTCGCCAGGGCTGCCTCAAGGCGGCCCCGATCGAGGCCGGGGAGCTGGCGGACCAGCACGTTGTGGACCATCTTGCGGCGCTCATGGAAGGCCGCCTGCACCAGTCGCCAGAGACCGTCCTCGGCGGCGACGTCCAGCCGCCGTGGCCGCGTCACCCCGGCCAGGATGGCCGAGTCGACCGCCGGCGCAGGCTCGAATGAGGCGGCGGGCACGGTGGAGACGACGTGGACGTCAGCGTGGTACTGCACGAAGACCGAGAGGTAGCTCATGGCGCCCGGCGGCGCCGCGATGCGATCGGCCACCTCACGTTGGACCATGAGGACGAAGCGCGTCGGCCGCGGCTCGGCCTCCAGGACGTGGTGCAGGATGGGGCTGGTGATGTGGTACGGGACGTTGGCCACCAGGGCCCAGGGCCCGCTGGCCACCACCGCGATCTCGACGTCCAGGAAGTCGGCCGCCAGGAGCGTCAGCCGCGGCTCGTCGGCGAAACGCTCGCGCAGGTGCTCCACGAGCCGATCGTCGCGCTCGACGGCGGTGACCGTGGCGCCGGCAGCCAGGAGCTGAGCGGTCAGGATGCCCAGGCCGGGTCCGACCTCCACGATGTGCTCTCCCGGCTCCACCCCGGCGGCGTCCGCGATGCGCTGGAGCACATCGCCGTTGGCGAGGTGGTTCTGCGAGAGCGACCGGCGAGCGGCCAGCCCATGGCGCCGCAGGTAGCGCTCCACGGCCTCCGGGCTCAGGTGCTGCGCGTCGAGCTCGTGCCCGCCCAGCGCCACGTCGCTCAGACCGCCAGCTTCAGCGAGGGCCTCGCGTCCAGCGAGCGGTCGGCGCGCGTACCGGCCGCGAGGCGATGCCAGCCCGCCGCGCCGATCATGGCCCCGTTGTCGGTGCAGAGCCCGGACCGCGGGACCACCAGCGGCACGCCCAGGCCACGGGCACCCTCAGTGATGCGCTCGCGGAGGACGCTGTTGGCAGCCACGCCGCCACCGAGGATGATGCTGCGGGCACCCGACTGCCGGGCCGCCCGGAGGGTCTTGGTGGCGAGGACGTCGACCACCGACTCCTGGAAGGCCCAGGCCAGCTCGGCGACGTCTGCCTGCGAGAGCAGTGAACCGTCGAGGTCGCGGTCCTCTGGCGAGCGGCCCAGTGCCTCACCGACGGCGCGGCGAGCGGCGGTCTTGAGGCCGCTGAACGAGAAGTCGTACGAGTCGCCCAGCCAGGCACGCGGGAAACGTCGGTCCTGCGCCGTGGCCGCAGCTGCGGCGGCCATGATGGCCGGACCGCCCGGGTAGGGCAGGCCGAGCAGCCGGCCGACCTTGTCGAAGGCCTCGCCGGCAGCATCGTCCACGGTCTGCCCCAGCAGCCGGTAGCGCAGGTGGTCGGCCATCTCGACCAGGAAGGTGTGGCCACCGCTGACGACGAGGGCGACCAGCGGGAAGCGAGGCTCGGGTCGCTCCGCCTCGCCAGGGTCGAGCAGCCATGCGGCGTAGATGTGGCCCTCCAGGTGATTCACCGGCACCAGCGGCAAGCCCTGGCTCCAGGCCAGCGTCTTGGCCATGGTGATGCCCACCAGCAATGAGCCGGCCAGGCCGGGTCCCTCCGTGACCGCTATCGCGTCCACCTCCGACCAGGCGCCCATACCTGCACGCTGGCGCGCCTCCTCGAGGACCGGGATCATCCAGCGCAGGTGGGCGCGGGCAGCCACCTCGGGCACGATGCCGCCGGTCGCCGAGTGGAGCGCCACCTGGCTGGCCACGACGTCGGCGACGATGCGGCGGCCGCGCTCGACGACCGCCACGGCGGTCTCGTCACAGGAGGATTCCACGGCCAGGACGAGGCCATGTGACCGGCTCACGGTCCAGCCTCCTCGAAGCCCTCGTCGGGCACCCAGCCCGGGTCATCGGCGAGGACATCGATGGCGTAGCGCTCGGCCAGCTGTCCCCGGAGGTCCTGCATGTCGGGCAGGTCCAGCGGCTCGGTCGTCATGATGAGCGCGTCCTCGCCGTTGTCTGAGTAGTAATGCGGGCGCACGCCGACGGGGCGGAAGCCGAAGCGTTCGTAGAGGCGGCGGGCGGCGGTGTTGCCGAGTCGCACCTCCAGCGTCGCGACCGTGGCTCCCAGTGCGACGGCCAGCTCGACGAGGTCGCAGAGCAGCCGGCCGCCAAGCCCACGCCGTCGATACGCCGGCAGTACCGCGAAGGTGGTGATGTGGGCCTCGTCGACCATGAGCCAGAGGCCGGCGTAGGCCACGACCCGATCACCGGCGCGGACCACCAGGTAGTGGGCCATGCGGTTCGACTCGAGCTCGCCACGGAAGGCGTACGGCGGCCAGGGCGTGGGGAAGGATGCCGATTCGATGGCGTGCACAGCCGGGATGTCCTCGGGCAGCATGCGCTCCACGCGGAGCCTCACCGGAGGTCGGGCGACCATCCCAGCTCCTCTGCCCCGCGCCGCACGCCGCGGGGCAGCACCACGTAGGCCGGCACCAGGGTGGCGGGCTCATCCGTCTCGCCGACCGCCAGGCGCTCCGCGGCCAGGGCCAGGAGGGCCGCCGGCAGGCCGGCCACCGCCGCTTCGCCCAGCCGGGCGGCGGACTCGCCCAGCGGCGCATCGTCCAGGTCCACGGTCAGCGCGGGGCGCCCGGCGAGCGTCGCCACCAGGCCGCCCGGCGGCACGAGGGCCGGGTCCTCGCCCGCCCGTACCAGGTAGTGGTCATGGGCCCCGGCAGCCAGCACGATGGCGACCTCCGGCGGTGCTCCGGCCGCGTCCCTCGCAGCGCGCCGGAGGGCATCACAGGAGCGCACACCCACCAGGGGCAGGCCCGCCGCGTAGGCTACGGTCTTGGCCGTGGCCAGGCCCACGCGCAGGCCGGTGAAGGAGCCCGGACCCGTCCCCACCGCCAGCGCGGTCACGTCGGCCATGGCTGCGCCGGCGGCGTCGAGCACCTCGTCGACCTGCTCGAGCAGGAAGGATCCGTGGCGGTGCCGCACGACCCGCAGGCTGCTGGCCCGTGGCTCGTGACGGCCGATGGCCACGACGCTGGTGCGGGTGGCGGTATCGATGACCAGCCAGAGGCCGTCGGGGAGGGCTGTTGAGGGCGCGGCCACTCCGCTCACGCTCCTGCCGCCTGCCAGTCGTGAGCGGCCGCGATGTAGCGCTCCGCGATCTCGCCCTGGCCGCGCAGCTCGATGGCGCGCTGCTCGTCAGCAAGCGGGTCGATGGTCACGGTGAGACGCGCCGGATCGAGCGCGTCATCGAGCCGGTCGGCCCATTCGGACAGCGTCACTCCTTCGTCCTGTCGCTCATCGAGCAGTCCCCCGGCCAGCACCTCCGCCGTGCCGGCCAGCCGGTAGAGATCCTGGTGGAACAACGTCAGCCGCCCCTGGTACTCGGCCATGAGGGTGAAGCTCGGGCTGTTGACGACGTCGCGGATACCGAGTCCGGTCGCGAAACCCTTGGCGAACTGTGTCTTGCCGGCGCCCAGCGGGCCGACCAGCGCCATGCGATCGCCGGGGCGGGCCGCTGCCGCCAGCGCTGCCGCCAGCGCCCTGGTCTGCTCCGCGGATCCGGTCAGCGCGCGCCACGACACGAGGGGGGCAGGAAGCACACCGGACACCGTCAACCGACCTGGTCGAGCCGTTCCAGCGTGGACAGCGGCACGCAACGACGCTGCGTGCTGCCATCGGCGGCCACGACCTCGATGAAGCCTCCGGGCGCATAGACACCGCCGGGCCAGCGGCGCGGGCCGGCCAGACCCACGAAGCGACCCTCCATGTCGCGCCCCTCGCCGCTGCTCACGCGCACCGTGCCGCCCGGTCGCGACGCCGCCGCCAGGAGGGGCCGGTGATCGCCTCCGATGATGAGCGTCCGCGATCCCGGGTGGATGCCGGCCGGCCGGCCGGCTGCGGCCACGAGCAGGTCCCAGAGGTGGGCCGGGATGGGCAGCCGACCGTAGCCGGTCATGGCCAGCAGTCCGAAGGGTGCCGCGGCGTGCAGGGCAGCCTGCTGGCGCGCCTCGGAGGATCCCAGCTGCCGCAGGTGGCGGCTGGCCACGCCGCCCGTGATGACAGCAGTGACACCGATGGCCCGCGCACGAGACATGGCCTCAAGATCCAGGCGAACGCCAGCCACCAGGATAGCCCCCGCCGCGCTGACGTCGATGCGCGAGGCAGGCAGCTCGGCATCGGGCGCGTCCGCGGCGATGACGATGCGTCCGACGGCGGAACGGCCCCACCCGACCTGGGCATCCACGGCCAGGCCGTCGGCGCGGATGTCGATGCGCCCCGGCAGGACGGTCTCGACGACGCCCGACGCGGGCGCGTGGATGACGATCTCGCCGCTGCCGGCCGCAAGGCGGGTGAGTCCGTCACGGCCGTGCTCGCAGACGCGGGTGCGGTAGGTGGCCTGGGGGGACTTCCTGCCCAGGCGGCTCGACTGTGATACCGGAACGTGGTCCAGGAAGTCCCCGGGGCGCAGGCCGACGATGGCCGCCGTGGTCGGGATCTCGACTGCCTCCTGCTCCCGGAAGTGCTCGATGATGGGCTGGCCGAGCTCCACGCGCTGGCCGGGAACCACGAGGGGCCGATCCGCCAGGCGCAGGGGGAAGCGCAGCAGTCGACCGGTCTCGGTGCGCGCGGCCGGGACCGCGAAGCGCAGGAGATCGTGGACAGGGGGGCTGGTCGGGATCATCGGTCACTGCCCACCCAGGCGGGCTCCTCCCAGGTCTCGAGCATGGCGCGACGTTGCTCGGCGCCGCTGGGCAGCTCCAACGGGATGGGCCGCATGTCCAGCAGGAGGCCTCCCAGGCCTCCGCTCACCTCGAGCCCGAAGCGTCGGCCGGAGACGCCCAGGAGGCTGCCCTGGCCGGGGTCGATCTCGAGACGCGCCACGATGCCGGGCGGCAGATCCACGAGTCGCAGCCCGGGCTCCAGCGCCAGCTCGTCCTCGAAGAGCGGCGTGGAGATGGTGACCCGACCGCGGTCCTTCCCGGTCTCTCCGGGAGCGCCGGTCAGGACCACGCTCCCGACCGGCAAGAGGCAGTCGTCCATGAGGTCGGCCAGCAGGCGACGCCGGTCGCCCTCCACGGGCAGCGCGCCGAGGGGTGCCAGGACGGCGGCGTGGTCATGCAGGATGGTGAACGCGCCTGGCCGTCGGACGCCGTCGGCGACCGCCAGTGCCGCGGCCGCGGCTGGCAGCAACGCGAACCCGCCGCCGGCCAGGACGAGCACGTCCGCGGCTGCGTCATCCGGCCGGCTCTCGGTGGCCAACGAGTCCCAACCCTGTTGCAGACGCTCGAGGGCCGTCCGCAGCATGGCCAGGCGCAGGTGCAGGCCGTCTCCGTCGATGGCCGACCAGGGGTGCAGCACCAGCTCGCGGATGCGGTCCAGGCGCGTGGCCGGGTCGCCCGCTACGGCCGACCAGCGCAGGACGGCCTCCGCAGCCTCGTCGTCGTCGAGGATCTCGTGGGGTAGCAGCCCGGCCGAGGCGAGGACGGCGTGGCGCAGCTCGCCGTCGGGGTTGGCGAGCGTCCGTGATGCTGCCGCGGCGCCCACCTCGATACCATCCACGCGCTTGCCCAGCAGGACGGCCAGCGACGACACCGAGCGCTGCAGCGCCGAACGGCTGTCCAGGGCCGGGGGGTCGCCGCCGGACACCAGGTGGGCGCCCACCTGTGCGGCCGCCTGGAAGAGCGGCGACGAGGGTCCCGAGGCGGCCGGGTGGGGAGCCGGCAGCGAGAAGAGCCGGTCGTCGGGGATGCCCTCTGGGCGTTCGATGAAGGGGCCGCAGGCGATGACCGCCAGGTCGTCACGCAGTCGGGCCAGCGATCCGATGCGCGGCCAGAGCAGGCGCGCCCGGTCACGTTCCTCCTGGTCGGCATCATCGCGACCGGCCATGACCACCGCGTCGAGGCTCGAATCCAGGCAGGCGCCCCCCAGGGCGATGAGGTCGGGCTCGGGGCCGAAGAAGCGGGCCGCCACGTGCCAGCCCGCGCCCATGAAGGCGCGCTCCAGGAGCGAGCCCGCTTCTGGGGAGGCGGCCACCAGGCAGGCGCGCGGCGGGCGGATGCTGCGGACCTCGAGCCGCGACCACTCGCGCCAGCCTTCCATGGAGCCTGCCACCGTGGCATCGGTCCGGGCGACCCGCCAGGCAAGATCCTCGAGGATGGCCTCCGGATCGATGGCGGCCGGGGCTGCGGATGCCGCCAGCATGCGGTACCGGCCATCCACGGGCGCGATGAGCGTGGCGGCCGTGCTGACGGTGCCGCGGTCAAGCGTGAAGAACGAGGGTGCGTCCGGAGTCACTGGGAGATGGTAGCCGCGCGCCGGCTTTCAGGCGTCGAGGCCGACCTCTGCCTCGAGCTCCTCGAGACGGTCGATGAGGCGCTCGATGCCGTCCTCGTCCGCCAGGAGGATGCGCGCACCCGGGACATCGCCGCCGAAGACGCCACGGATGACGGGGTCGAAGAGGAGCATCCCCAGTCCGTCGAGCGAGCCCAGTCCGCGATTGGCCTCCAGGAAGAAGACCGCGGGCACGGTGGCACCGCGCAGCTGGATCGCCCGCGCCACAGCCTCCACGTCGTCGTCGTCAAGGCCTGCGACGTCGCGCGGATCGAGCGCCAGATCGGATATGGCGGGTGTTCGAAACAACCCCGATTGCCCTCCTCTGGACATGCTGCGAACCGGTCTGCCTGCGCGGACGGGACCCTCTCTTCCCGGGTTCCACGCGATCGGTGGCTTCATGTCTGGCACGGCGCCGGTGACTCGTTCGGATCGGGCGAACCGGCTTCCGGATAGTACACCCGGTCCAACCGGGCGGCCATGCTGGAGAGCACCTCCCAGGCGATCGTGTTGCGCGAACGCGCCAGATCACCGGCCGTGATGACGGCCTCGCCCTGCCGGCCGAGGAGGACGAACTCATCCGCCTGGCTGATGCCTGGCACATCGGTGACGTCGACGGCCACGGCGTCCATCGAGATGGCGCCCACGAGGGGCACGGGGGCACCGCGCACGAGCGCGGTGGCGCCAGGTTGGGTGCCGCGCAGGTAGCCGTCCGCATAGCCGATGGGCAGGATGGCGGTGTGCGTGGGCCGCGGCGCCCGCCAGCGGCCTCCATAGCCGACGCTGCCACCCACCGGAACGTCGCCGAACGCGACCGGCTGCGCCTTGAGTGAGAGGACCGGCTGGAGACTCGTGGCGGCTGCGGCGGCCGTGGCGGCGATAGGCAGGCCCTCATCGAGCACGCCGTAGACGGCCAGGCCCGGCCGCACCATCTCGAGACCCGGCGCCGTCCCCGTGAAGAGGCTGCTGCTGGCGGCGAGGTGCCGGTCCGGCACCGTCGTGCCCCTGGCGACAAGCCCCTCGACGGCCGCGTCGAAGCGCGCCACCTGGATCTCGCTGGCCACTGGGTCCTCGGGCGTGGCGAGGTGCGACCAGAGACCCGCGAGCCTCGTGCGCGGGTCCGCCGCCACGAGCACCGCCACCGCGGCCGCCTCGGCGGGCGGCAGCCCGCCCCGGCCAAGGCCGGTCTCGACGGCGAGGTGGATGGCCAGGGGCGGGCTGCCGGGCGGGACCGCGGCCAGCAGCGGAGGCAGGTCCTCACGCGCCATGATCGTCAGCTCCGCGCCGCTGGCGACCGCGTCGGCGGCAGCCTCCGGAGGCACCGCATAGAGCAGGATCACCCGACCACCGACGACCGCGCGCAACTCGATGGCTTCGTCGAGGGTGGCCACGCAGAGGGCCTCAACGACGTCGCGCAGCGCCCCGGCCACCGCTGTCAGGCCGTGGCCGTAGGCGTTGGCCTTGACGACGGGTGCCAGAGCGGCCGGACCGCTCAACGAGCGGAGCACACTGACGTTGTGTCGCAGGGCCGCCAGGTCGATCTCCAGCCAGGCGGCCCGGTGCCGCAAGGAGACACCCGACCGCACCATCATCCGGGAGCCTGATCGGGTCCTGGCCGTTCGTCCGTGCGACGGTCGCGCAGTGCCCGACGAGCGCGGGGGATCTGTTCCAGGAGGTCCGTGGCCATGAGGCCCGCGTCGCCCAGTTCATCGCCGAGCCGCTCGGCGGCGCGGGCATGCAGGTAGACACCCAGCGCGGCAGCCTCGAAGGCCGGGAGGCCCTGGCCGATGAAGGAGGCGATGACGCCGGCCAGCACGTCCCCACTGCCGGCCGTGCCCAGCAGGGGCAGGCTGAAGGGTGCCAGCAGCGTCCGCCCTGCGGGCTCGGCGATGACGGTCTGGGCCCCCTTGAGCACCACGACCTGGCTCCAGGCGGCGGCCGCGGCCTGGACAGCCGCCAGGCGCTCCTCGTCAGTGCCGCCGGGCAGACGGCCGAGGCGCTGCAGCTCGCCTGGGTGCGGCGTCAGCACGCAGGGTCGCCGAACGCGGCCGGCCCATCCCGGGATGCCGGACAACACGTCGAGGGCGCCGGCATCGACGACCGCAGGCGGGCCTTCGGCGGCCAACAGGCGCTGCACGAGCCCACGGCTGCCCGGCCCGGGCGCCACGCCGGGACCCACCAGGAGCGCGTCGTGCGCGGTCGAGAGGATGAGGTCCGCGGCCGCTGCCGGATCGACCACACCCGCGCTCCGTTCCGGCAGGCCGCGCGTGACGAGCTCGGGGATGCGGCCGGCCAGGAGGGGCTGCAGCGAGGCGGGCAGCCAGAGCGTCACGAGGCCGCTCCCGGCACGCAGCGCAGCGGCACCTGCCATGAGGGCCGCACCCGCGAAGTCGAGCGAGCCGGCCACCACCGTCACGCGCCCGAAGGTACCCTTGTGGCCGCGCGGGTCACGCACCGGCAGCAGCCTCGCCGCGAGGTCCGCGTCGAGCAGCGGGGCGGGAGCCACGCTCATGACCGCGGGGCGCCCTCGTCCGCGACACCGACTGGCGGCGCGGTCTCGCCGCGAGCGGCCACCTCGGCGGCACGGACATCGGCATCCAGGTCACGCAGGCGAGAGAGGCGTGCCATGAGCTGCTGCTCGCGATCATCCAGGCGGGCCTCGACATCCAGCGGGAAGACGAACGTGCCCCCCTCGGTGCGCACGCCGAAGGCGATGGCGACGGCGTACTCGTGCTCGTGGCTGATGGAGACGGCGATGCGCTCCATGCCCAGCTGCTGGGCGCGCCGCAGGGCTCGGTCGTGCAGCCGCACGGTGGGCTGCCCGGTGGGCAGCCGCACGATCTCGATCTCGCGCCAGCCCACACCCCGCACGCCGAGGCCGAGCACCTTGCTGACGGCTTCCTTGGCCGCCCAGCGGCCGGCCAGGTTCTCCGGCCGGTCGCGCACGTAGGCATCCTCGGCAGCCGTCAAGATGCGCAGTGGGAAGCGCCGGCCGTGCTTCTCGAGCGCCTTGACGATGCGATCGACGCGGATGATGTCGATGCCCAGCTCGGTCGTGCCCGCGGGCGGCAAGGCCAGCGAGGGGTCGCTCATTCGACCGTGACCGACTTGGCCAGGTTGCGCGGCTGATCGACGTCGGTGCCGCGCGCCACCGCGGTGTGATAGGCGAAGAGTTGGAGCGGGATGATGGCCAGCGCCGGGCTCAGGATCTCGTGCGTGGCAGGCACCCAGAGGATGTCGTCCGCGACCGAGCGCATGCGCTCATCGCCCTCGGTCACGACCGCGATGACGCGAGCGTCGCGGGCGCGGCCCTCCATGAGGTTGCTGACGAGCTTGTCGTGCACCGCGGTGCGGGTAGCCACCGCGACCAGGGGCACGTCTGCGTCGAGCAGGGAGATGGGCCCGTGCTTGAGCTCGCCGGCGGCGTAGCCCTCGGCGTGGACGTAGCTGACCTCCTTGAGCTTGAGGGCACCCTCGAGAGCCACCGGGTAGGTGATGCCGCGGCCCACGTACATGTACCCGCGCGAGCCCACGTATCGCCGTGCCAGCTCGCGAGCCGGCGCCTCGTTGAGCTCGAGGGCCCGCTCGGCGGCGGCCGGCAGAGCGCGCAGCGATTCGACCAGGGCGGCCTCGTAGTGGGGATCGAGCCGGCCGCGGGACTTGGCCAGCTGCGCGGCCGCGAGCAGCAGGGTCACGACCTGCGTGACGTAGGTCTTGGTGGCCACCACGGCGATCTCCGGCCCCGCCTGCAGGAAGAGCACGGCGTCCGACTCCCGGGTGATGGCCGAGCCGACCGTGTTGGTGACAGCCACGATGGGACAGCCCCGCTGACGGGCCAGCCGTGTCGGCGCCAGGGTGTCGGCCGTCTCGCCCGACTGCGTCACGGCGATGACGAGCGTGCGCTCGTCGAGCGGCGGCGGATCGTAGCGGAACTCCGAACCGATGTTCCAGCGGGCCGGCAGCCCCGTCCAGGCCTGCAGCGCCTGGCTGGCCACGGCAGAGGCGTAGGCCGCGCTGCCGCAGGCCACCAGCTCGATGCGGTCGATGGTGGCCAGCCGTCCGGCCAAGGGCCCCAGCTCCTGGACGCTGATCTGCTGACCGCGGATGCGGCCCGTGATGGCGGCCCGGATCGCCTCGGGCTGCTCGTGCATCTCCTTGAGCATGAAGTGCTCATAGCCGCCCTTCTCGGCCGATTCGATGTCCCAGTCCACCTCGCGCACGGGGCGCTCCAAGCGGCGGCCGACCATATCGGTGATGGTCACGCGGCCGGGGCCGAGATCCGCCACGTCGCCCTCCTCAAGGTAGATGACGCGGCGCGTGTGGGCCAGCACGGCCGCCACGTCCGAGGCAAGGAAGGCCTCGCCCTCGCCGAGGCCGACGATGAGGGGTACGTTCATACGGGCGCCGACGACACGGTCCGGCTCACCCTTGTGGATGACGGCCAGGGCGTAGGCCCCCTGGGCGCGCTGCAGAGCGGCGCGAACGGCAGCCGCGAGGTCACCCTGGTAGGCCTCCTCGACGAGATGCGCGATGGCCTCGGTGTCGGTCTCCGACTCGAGGGTGTGGCCGCGTGACTCGAGCTCCGCACGCAGCTCGATGAAGTTCTCGATGATGCCGTTGTGGATGACGGTCAAGTCGCCCGTGCAGTCGGCGTGGGGGTGGGCGTTGAGGTCGTTGGGACGGCCGTGCGTGGCCCAGCGGGTGTGGCCGAGGCCGGCGCGCGAGGACGGCACGCCGTCCGCCAGGGCCGCCTGCAGGTCGGCCACCTTCCCGGCCCGCTTGCGGACGAAGAGATCGCCCTCGGAGGTGACCAGGGCGATGCCGGCCGAGTCATAGCCGCGGTACTCGAGCCGCGCCAGGCCGGCCAGCAGGATGGGGGCCGCCTCGCGAGCGCCGACGTATCCGACGATGCCGCACACGGTGCCGCCGCCCTCAGCCCAGCCGCTCGCGGGCGAGCCCAGCCACTTCGTCGGCCAGGCGCAGCACGGTCGCCGGGTCACGCCCCTCGACCATGACTCGGAGCGCCGGCTCGGTGCCCGAGGCCCGCACCACGATCCGCCCCTCGCCAGCCAGCTCGCGCTCTGCGGCCGCCACGGCGGCGGTCAGGGTGCGGTCGGCACGCCACTCCTTGTGGCGGACGCGCACGGTGCGTTGCTCCTGGGGGTCGAGCGGGATGGCCGCCGCCAGCTCCGACAGGGGCCGGCCGCTGCGGGCCAGGATGCCCAGCACCTCCAGCGCCGTGACGATGCCGTCGCCGCTGCTGGTGTGCTCGCGGATGATGACGTGGCCGCTCTTCTCGCCACCCAGCCCGGCGCCGGAGATGAGCATCGAATCAAGGATGTAGCGGTCCCCGACCGGTGTGCGCAGGACCTGGCCCCCGGCAGCCTCGATGGCCCGTGCCAGGCCGCCGTTGGAGAGGATGCTCACCACGACGGTCTGCTCGGCCAGCTTATCGCGGGCCAGGCGGTCAAGGGCGATGACGCCCAGAAGCTGATCGCCGTCCACCACCCGGCCGCGTTCGTCCACGGTCACGCAGCGGTCGGCATCGCCGTCCAGGCTGAAGCCCGCGTTGCCGCCGCGCTCGGCGACGATGGCGGCCAGGGTGCCGGGCACGGTGGCACCGCAGTGCAGGTTGATGTTCGTGCCGTCGGGAGCGTCGAAGTGGGCCTCCACGGAAGCGCCGCTGGCGGCCAGGATGATGGGCGCCAGCGCGGATGCCGAGCCGTTGGCGCAATCGACGTGGATGCGCAGGTCAGAGCCGACGGCACGCGCCAGGCCCAGGCGGTGCTCCAGGTAGCCCTCCAGGTCCGGGCGCGCGTCCACGATGCGGCCGAGGCCGGCATTGGTGGGGCTGTCCAGCTCGTCGGACCGCATGACGAGGGTGGCCAGCTCGTCCTCCATGGCATCGTCGAGCTTGAGGCCGCGGCCGTCCAGCACCTTGAGGCCGTTGTCGTCAGCCGGGTTATGGGAGGCTGAGACCATGATGCCCGCGGCGAAGTTGCCCACCGCCGTGACGTGGGCGAGGGCCGGCGTGGGGCAGACGCCCAGCACGTGGACGTCCGCACCTGCGGAGGTGCCGCCCGACATGATGGCGGCCGCAAGCATGTCTCCGGAGCGGCGCGTGTCCTGCCCGACCAGGATGCTGCCGCCCCGTCCGGCCAGGCGCGACGCCACGGCCCGCCCCAGGGCGTGGGCCAGGACCGGCTTGAGGTCCTCGTTGGCGACACCGCGGATCCCGTCGGTGCCGAAGAGGCGGCTCACGACGGCAGCGCGGCAGCGACGGGCAGGCTCGCGGGCAGGACCGCGAGAAAGGTTCGGGCGATGCGCTGGTGATCCTCGAGGAGGGCGGGCATGGCGGCTATTGTGGCCGGTCCTGCCGCTGCCGTCAGGTGCGGGCGACGGGCGCGTCGATCAGACTCGCGGGCCGGCCAGGTCCTCGAGCTCCGGGTCCAGGGCCCGGTAGTCGTACGCCAGTGCCTGCAGGGCGGCCTGGCGGCGCGGATCAGCGTCGATGCCGAGGCGATGGTCGATGAGCTTGACGCGCTGCACGGCGAGGTCTGACCAGCCGCGCCGCAGGTAGAGATGCGCCATGGTGAAATGCACGTCGATGGCACCGGGACGCGACTCGAGTGCCCGAAGACAAGCATCCATGGCGGCGTCGAACGCGCCCTCACCGGCGTAGCCGGTGGCGGCCGCGTGGAAGGCAGCTGCCGCACGGTCCAGATCCCCCGCCACCCGCGCTTGCTCGCCATCGGCGATGAAGCGCTCCAGCTCGCCACGGCGCTCGTCGGGGACCGCTGAGCCACCCTTGCCGGCGCGCTCCATGGCCTCCAGCTCGGCTGCGCGCTGGGCCAGAGCGTGCGCTTCTGCGCTGCGGCCGTCAGCCTCCAGCGCGGCGATCTTGCCGCGCAAGGCGCCCGTATCGCCGGGCGCCCGCTCGAGGGCGTCATCGAAGGCCTGGATCGCTTCACGAGGCTGGTGCATCTGGAGGTACACCGAGCCCATCGACACGAACGGCAGAGCCCGGCGTTCGGCGAGCCGAGCGGCCTCCTCATAGTGTGCGATCGACTCGCGTGGACGCCCCCTGGCGACGGCTACATGGCCGCGCCGCAGCGCTTCCCGGTAGCGGACGGAGCCCTGTTCCATCATGGCTGACTAGGCTCGCGCATCGGCCCGCCCCGGGCGATCCGCCGATGGTCAGGGAGCCGGTCGCCGACCGGCCCACGCGAGGGATCTAGCGCTTGGTGAACTGCGGCGCCTTGCGAGCCCGCTTGAGGCCGTACTTCTTGCGCTCCTTCATACGTGGGTCACGCGTCAGGAAGCCGGCCTGGCGCAGCGGCGCACGGGCACCCTCCGGGTCCGACGCCAGCAGGGCGCGCGCGATGCCATGGCGGATGGCACCGGCCTGGCCATGGTGGCCACCGCCCTGCACCTTGACCATGACGTTGTAGCGGCCCTCGGTACCCGTCACACGGAAGGGCATGAGGATGGCGTTGAGGTCGACGGCATTGCCGAAGTGCTCCTCCAGGCTGCGGCCGTTGACGACGACCTCACCCTCTCCGGCCAGCAACCGGACTCGAGCGACGGCCGTCTTGCGGCGGCCGGTGCCCTCGTGGAAGGTGACCTGGTTCATGAGCGAGCGCCTCCTGCTACCGGCTCAGGTTCCGGCTGCTGTGCCTCATGCGGATGGTCCTTGCCTGCGTAGACCTTCAGCTTGCGCATCTGCTGCGTGCCCAGGGTCGTGTGCGGCACCATGCCCTTGACTGCGCGGCGCACGACTTCCTCCGGACGTCGCGCCAGGAGCTGGGCGAACGTCTCCTCGCGGTAGCCACCCGGATAGCCGCTGTGGCGGCTGTAGCGCATCGACTGCGCCTTGTCACCGGTGACCTTGACCTTGGCCGCGTTGACGACGATGACGTGGTCGCCGACGTCGATGTGGGTGGCGTATCCGGGCTTGTGCTTGCCCGTCAGCAGTCTCGCCACGCGCGTGGCGAGACGGCCCAGGGTCTGGCCGTCGGCGTCGACGACCAGCCAGCGGCGCTCGATCTCACTAGCCTTCGGCGTGTAGGTCCTGCTCATGGCCCTTGTCGTTCTTCCTCGTAGTCGTCTTTCGTCTTGGCGGCCCGATCGCCACCCGCCGCAGGCAAAGCCCGTGCGGCGGGACGACCGCTCCGGCGAAGGCTCGTCCTGGCGAGCGAAGCTCGTTCACCAGGTCCTCCGCGGTGGCTCGTCCCATCCCGATGCGGATGAGTGCGGCCACGATGCTGCGCACCATCTGTCGCAGGAAGGCGTCCCCGATCACGTCGATCGTCACCAGGTGGCCCTGCCTGCGCACCCGGACCTCGAACAAGGTCCGCACGGAACGCTCCGTGACACGCCCGAATGCCGAGAAGTCATGCTCCCCCACCAGGTGCCTGGCGGCGGCGTGCATGGCCTCGACATCGAGGTGCTCGTCGAGTCCGTAGGCAAAGCGCTCGCGCAGCGGGCTGCGCGGTCCCGTCCAGACGGAGTAGCGGTACTCCCTCCGCGTCGCAGTGCGTCGCGGGTCGAAGTCCAATGCCACCCGTCGCAAGGGCCCGATCATGACATCCCGGGGCAAGAGCGCCGCGATGGCCTGACCAAGCCGCTTCGCGGGCATGGCCCCCGTCCACGTGAAGGCGATCACCTGGCCAGTGGCATGCACCCCGGCATCCGTCCGACCGGCCGCGGAGACCCTGACGCGGCCGCCCCCATACAGGTGGGCAAGCGCGCGTTCCAACTCTCCCTGGACGGTCCGACGGCCAGGCTGGGCCTGGAAGCCGGCGAACTCGGTGCCGTCGTATTCGACCCGTGCGCGGTACCGCACGGGGCCGCCCTCTCGGGCAGGCTTCCTGTGGTCCGTCCGGCCACGCTCATCCGCGTGGGTCCGGGCGGGTTGGCTAGACCAGCTCGAGCTGGACGATCGGGGCGGCATCACCGGCGCGAGGGCCGAGCTTGACGACCCGGGTGAAGCCCGAGCTGCGATCCCCGTAGCGGGGCACGATCTCGTCGTAGAGCTTGTCGATCACGAGCGGCTCGTTAGGCAGCTGGGCCACGATGCGGCGGCGCTCAGCCAGCGTGCCCCCCTTGGCCAGCGTGATGACGTGTTCGACCATGCCGCGCACCTCGCTGGCGCGCGCCTCGGTCGTCTTGATGCGCTCGTAGCGGAGCACGGCCACCACGAGGTTGGCATAGAGCGCCATGCGGGGCCCGGTCTTGCGGCCCAGCTTGCGCCCGTCGATGCGGTGAGCCATCGGCTAGACGTCCTCCTCGTCCTCATCGAAGGGCTGCTCGTCCTCATCCTCCTCGTCGAGGCCCTCGAAGGCCTCGTCCTCAGGGGGCAGGAAGCCCCGCATGCGCAGGCGGTCCTTCATCTCGTCGAGGGACTTCTTGCCGAAGTTGCGCATGCGCAGCAGGTCCTCGTCCTGGAGCTGCAGGAGCTGGCCGACCTTGACGATGTTGTTGCGCTTCAGCGAGTTGTAGGCCCGCATGGGCAGGTCGAGGTCCTCGATGGGCATGTCCAGCACGTTGGGCGGCAGTGCCTCGGCGCCGGCCACGGCCTCCACCTCGCTGGTCAGCTTGCGGCCGGCGGCCGTGAACTGGCCGAATTGCTCGACAAGCATCTCGGCTGCACGCGAGAGGGCTTCCTCCGGCGTGATGGTGCCGTCGGTCTCGATCTCCAGGGTCAGCTTGTCATAGTTGGTGACCTGGCCGACGCGGGTGTTCTCGACGTGGTAGTCGATACGGCGGACCGGCGTGAAGATGGCATCCACGGGGATGACCCCGATGGGCAGGCCTTCCTTGGTGTCATCCGCGGAGAGGTAGCCTGTGCCCCGCTCCACCGTCAGGTCCATCTCGATGGTGGCGTCCGGCTCCAGCGTCAGGATGTGCTGCTCCGGGTTGACGATCTCGACATCAGCTGATTCGACGATGTCCGCCGCAGTGACCGGGCCAGCGCCGCTCTTGACGAGCTTGAGCTGGGTGGGGTGCGGCACGTAGCCCTTGAGGCGCAGCCGCTTGAGGTTGAGGAGGATCTGGATGACATCCTCCTTGACCCCGGGGATGGTGCTGAACTCGTGCGATACGTCACGGATCTGCACGGACGTGACAGCGGCACCCTCCAGCGACGAGAGCAGCACCCGCCGCAGGGCGTTTCCCAGCGTGACGCCGTAGCCAGCGCGCAACGGGCTGGCCTCGTACTTGCCGTAGGTCTGGTCTTGCGGGTCCTCGATGGACGCGATCTGCGCGTTCTCCAACTCGATCATGTCGCAGCCTTACCTCGAGTAGTACTCGACCACCAGCTGCTCGTTGAGCTCGAGCGGCATCTGGTCGCGGGTCGGCAGCGAGGACACGGTGCCGACGAACTTGTCGGCGTCCACGGCTACCCAGTCTGGCTTCTGGGCGCCGCCGAGGGCGTCCTTGAGGGTCTTGAAGTACTCCGTCTTGCGGCTGCTCGGGCGGACCTCGATGCGGTCGCCTTCGCGCACGTGGAACGAAGGGATGTTGGTGCGCCGGTCGTTGACGAGGAAGTGGCCGTGGCCCACGAGCTGGCGGGCCTGGGCACGGCTGCTCGCAAACCCCATGCGATAGACGACGTTATCCAGGCGAGTCTCGAGCAGACGCAGGAGGTTCTCGCCGGTCACGCCGGGGCGCGATTCAGCCGTCTCGAAGTAGCGCTTGAAGGGCCGCTCGTTGACCATGTACACCCGCCGCACCTTCTGCTTCTCGCGCAGCTGGATGCCGTAGTTGGACATCTTGCGGCGGCGCACCCCATGCTGGCCGGGGGGCGTCCCACGGCGCTCGAATGGGCACTTCTTGGTGTAACACTTGCTGCCCTTGAGGAAGAGCTTCATGCCCTCGCGCCGGCAGAGTCGGGAAACGGGGCCGCGGTATCGCGCCATGGGGTTGCCTCGCTTAGACGCGGCGC
The DNA here is from genome assembly GCA_963825995.1 of uncultured Chloroflexia bacterium. Taxonomy (GTDB): domain Bacteria; phylum Chloroflexota; class Limnocylindria; order Limnocylindrales; family CSP1-4; genus JAFMJV01. Next base: position 238,874 of record CAWGVH010000003.1, on the reverse strand, counting down.
CGCTTGGGAGCGCGGCAACCGTTATGCGGGAGCGGGGTGACGTCGGTGATGGCGCTGACCTCGAGGCCGGCTGCCTGCAGCGAGCGGATGGCCTGCTCGCGTCCCGAGCCCGGACCCTTGACGAAGACCTCCACCTGACGCATGCCATGGTCCATGGCACGCTTGGCAGCACCATCTGCGGCCAGGGCGGCCGCGTAGGGCGTGGACTTGCGCGACCCCTTGAAGCCCGCCGTGCCGGCGCTGCCCCAGGACACCACCGCACCACCGAGGTCAGTGATGGTGACGATGGTGTTGTTGAAGGACGCCTGGATGTGGACGTGCCCTATGGGCACGTTCTTCCGCTCCTTGCGCCTGACCTTCGTGGCGCGCTTTCGTTCCGCCATCGATCGAGTGTCTCTCCTGCGTGGGGGCCGCGCGGTGGCTCCTGGCCAGGAGCCGGCCCGCGACAGCGATCGGGATTACTTCTTGCGCCGGACGCCGACGGTCTTCTTGGGGCCGCGTCGCTGGCGAGCGTTGGTCTTGGTGCGCTGGCCACGGACGGGCAGGTTGCGGCGGTGCCGCAGGCCGCGGTAGGAACCGATCTCGGTGAGCCGCTTGATGTTCATGGCCACCTCGCGACGGAGGTCGCCCTCCACCGTGTAGCGGCGGTCGACGATCTCGCGCAGGCGGTTGACCTGCTCCTCGGTGAGGTCGCGGACGCGGGTGTCCGGGTTCACGTTGGCCTGGGTGAGGATCTTCTGGCTGGTGGGCAGCCCGATCCCGTAGATGTAGGTCAGCGCGATCTCCACCCGCTTCTCGCGAGGGATGTCGATGCCGGCGATACGAGCCACGGTCCCTCCTAGCCCTGACGCTGCTTGTGCTTGGGGTTCGTGCAGATGATCATCAGGTTGCCGTGCCGGCGGATGACCTTGCAGCGCTCACAGCGCCTTTTCACCGATGCCGAGATCTTCACGATCGTTACTCGCGTTCCCTACTTGAGCCGATAGGTGATGCGACCGCGGGAGAGGTCGTAAGGCGACAACTCGACGCGGACGCGATCGCCGGGAAGGATGCGGATGAAGTTCATCCGCAGCTTGCCGCTGATGTGGGCGAGGACCTGATGCTTGTCTTCGAGCTCGATCCGGAACATGGTGTTCGGCAACGGCTCGATGACCGTTCCCTCGACCTCGATGGCATCCTTCTTGCCCACAGGCGACCGCTGACTCCCGACTACTGTGCTGCTGGAATGGGTCCGGCGCTCCCGCCGAGCTGATCGGCATGGCGCCAGCAAGCGCCGGGGCAGTCCCGGCGCGCGAAGGGAGAGTGTACCAGATGCGGCCGCGGCACAGCAAGCGCGGCTTGGGCCGGCGTCACGCCACGGCCTCGATGGCCTCGACGGCCGCGCCGCCGCCCGCCCCCACGCCCTCGTCGCGGCCGAGCGTCAGGATGCGAGGCCCGTCCTCGGTGATGGCGATGGTGTGCTCCCAGTGGGCGGCCAGACTGCCGTCCATGGTGGCCACCGTCCAGCCATCGGGCTTGACCCGTGTCTCGTGGCCGCCAAGTGTGAACATGGGCTCGATGGCGATGCACAGCCCCGGCTCGATGCGGCGGCCGCGACGGCCGGTGCGGTAGTTGGTGACCTGGGGCTCCTCGTGCATCTCGTTGCCGATGCCGTGGCCGACGTAGGCACGCACGATGCCGTAGCCGTGGGCCACGCCGACATCCTCGATGGCGCCGGCGACGTCTTCCAGGGTGCGACCGGGCAGCGAGGCGGCCACGCCGGCCAGCATGGCCTCGCGCGTGGCGGCGGAGAGGCGGCGGGCTGCCTCGGAGACCTCGCCCACCAGCCAGGTGCGCGCGCTGTCGCCATGCCAGCCATCCACGATGGCGCCACAGTCGACTGACACGAGCTGGCCCTCGCGGATCTCGCGACCGTCGGGAACCCCGTGCACGACCTCGTCGTCGATGGAGACACAGACGGTGTGGGCGAAGGGAGCCAGCGGCCCGGGCACGCCGATGAAGGAGGGCACCCCGCCCCGCGAGCGGATGACCTCGGCCGCGATGGCGTCCAGCTCGAGCGGCGTGATCCCCGGCCTGATGGCCTGACCGATCGCGTCCAGCGCATCACCGACGAGGCGGCCGGCTTCGGCCATGCGCTCGATCTGCGACCGGGACTTGAGGGTCACCCGGCGGCGGTCGAAGAGCATCCTCTAGGCTTTCGCCCGGATCGTCGCCAGGGCATGGAGGAGGTCCTCCGTGACCGCGTCGGCATCGGCGTCGCCTCGGACCGGGTAGAGGACACCGCTTTCGGCGTAGTGATCGATGACCTCGTACATGGGTGGCAGCTGCGTGTCCAGGCGGCTCTGCACGGTCGCCATCGAGTCGTCGGGTCGCTGGTACAGCTCGGCCTCGCAGACGTCACAGCGACCTTCCGTGCGTGGTGGACGGGCCACCACGTGATAGACATGCTGGTCGTCGACCGTGCAGATGCGCCGGCCCGTGAGGCGCGCCGTGAGCAGGTCCACCGCGACCTCGACGTAGAGCGCAGCACAGACAGACTCTCCACGCGAGGCCAGCATCTCATCGAGCGCGATGGCCTGGGCCACCGTGCGGGGGAAGCCATCGAGGATGCAGCCGGCGGCGGCATCGGCCTCCGTGAGGCGCTGGCCCACCATCTCGACGACGATGGCGTCGGGCACCAAGCCGCCGGATTCGACGTACTTGCGGACCTTCGCCCCGAGCGGGTCGTCACCCTTGAGCGCCGCCCGGAAGAGCTCGCCCGTGGAGATATGCGGCAGGTTGAGCGTGCTGGCCAGGCGCTCTGCCTGGGTGCCCTTGCCGGCCCCTGGGGCACCCAGCATCACGATGATGCGGCGGCTGCCCCCTGGTCGCGTCGCCACGTCTGCGGCAGCGATGGATGTCACCTGATGAACCCCTCGTAGTTGCGCATCATCAACTGCGCCTCGAGCTGCTTCATCGTTTCCACGACCACGGAGACGACGATGAGGATCGCCGTGCCACCGAGGGCGAAGGAGCCGAAGACACTACCCGCGAAGATCATGCCGAAGATGATGGGACTGACCGCGACGACGCCCAGGAAGACGGCGCCGGCGAGGCTGATTCGATAGACGACCTTGGACAGGTAGTCCCGCGTGGGTGCCCCTGGCCTGATGCCAGGGATGAAGCCGCCATTCTTGCGGAGCTGGTCGGCGGTCTCCGCGGGCTTGAAGGTGAAGGCCGTGTAGAAGTAGGTGAAGCCCACCACCAGCAGGAAGAAGATGATGGCGTAGAGCGGGCTCCCCCGACTCAGCCACTCGATGATGGTGTTGGCCACGCCCTCGACGATGCCCCCGGAGCGGCTGAAGTAGGTCGCCAGCTGCACCGGGAAGAGCAGGATGCTGATGGCGAAGATGATGGGGATGACGCCGGCCTGGTTGACGCGCAGGGGCAGGAACGTGGCGCCGCCCTGGTACATGCGCCGGCCGCGGACGCGGCTGGCGTACTGGATGGGGATGCGGCGCTGGCCTTCCTGGATGTAGACGATGACGGCCACGGCGGCCACCGCCAGCCCGCCGAACAGGATGGCAGGCGCCAGCTCCGGGGCGGCCAGGAAGGTGGCCACGGCGGCAGGCAGGCCAGCCACGATGCCGGCGAAGATGATGAAGCTGATGCCGTTGCCGATGCCACGCTCGGTGATGAGCTCGCCGATCCACATCAGCAGGATGGTGCCCGCCGTGAGGCTGATGATCTGCGTCAATGTCGTGAAGCTGGTCAGGTCGAAGTCCTGCACCACGCCGTTCTGCGGCGACGACAGCAGCGCCAGGTAGCCATAGGACTGCAGGATGGCCAAGGGCACCGTCAGGTAGCGCGTGTACTGGTTGATCTTGTTGCGGCCGTACTCGCCCTCGCGCGAGAGCTGCTGCAGACGGGGCACGACGCCCGTCATGAGCTGCATGATGATCGAGGCGTTGATGTAGGGGTTCACGCCGAGGGCGATGATGGAGAAGTTCTCCAGGCCACCGCCCGAGAAGAGGTTGAGCATCTGCAGGAAGTCATTGCCACCGATGACGCCTTCGAGGGCCTGGCGGTTGATGCCGGGCACGGGCACGTTGGCCAGCATCCGCACGATGACGAGCATGCCCAGGATGAAGAGGATCCTGCGGCGGATATCGGGGGCGCGGAAGGCATTGACCAGCGCGTCGAACACGGCTTACTCAGTCGCCTTGCCGCTGTCGACGTCGACGTCGGGGGTCTCGTCGGTGGACGGCGCCACCGCGTCCACGCTCGCTTCGGCAGGTGCACCGGCACCCGCGCCAGCGTCCACCGGGGCCTCCGTCGGGTCAGCCACCACGTCAGTGCCGGCCGCTGCGGTGACGGGAGCCAGCAGTTGGACGTAGCCGCCAGCCTGCTCGATCTTGGAGCGAGCCGAGGCCGTGAAGGCGTCGGCAGCCACGAAGAGCGTGACCTCGGCATCGCCCAGGCCGAGCACTTTGAGCGGGCGGTCGGCGTGCCGGATGAGTCCGGCAGCCGCGAGCACCTCGGCATTCACGGTGAGTGGCTCCTTGCCGCCGACCTCGCCACCGAAGCGGCCGGCGGCCGCGTACTCCGAGATGCGCCCGATGTTTACGACCTGGTACTCGACGCGGTCGCGCCGCTTGAAGCCGCGCAGCTTCGGGACGCGCACGTGGATGGGTGTCTGGCCGCCCTCGAACCAGGCCGGGATGCTGGCCCCGGCGCGTGAGCGCTGGCCCTTGGTGCCGCGGCCCGCGGTCTTGCCCTTGCCGGCCGCGATGCCGCGGCCGACGCGGATGCGGCGCTTCGTGGAACCGGGCGCTGGCTGCAGATCGTGGAGCTTCACGACTCTGCCTCCTCCTTCTTGCTGGCGGCGGCCTTGCTTCTGGCCGGCACGGCGGCGACCTCCTCGACGTCGACGAGGTAGCGCACGGCACGCACCTGGCCGCGCAGGGCGGGGTCGTCGGTGAGTTCGACGGTGTGTCCGATGCGGTCCAGGCCAAGGGCCCGGACGGTGCCTCGGGCGCTGGGGTTGGTGCCCACCGTCGAGCGACGCAGGGTGATGCGCAGCTTAGCGGTCATCGCCAGCCCCCTCGCGCGTGGTCTCCGTGGTGGGCTGCCCGGGGATGACGCTGCGCAGCGTCTTGCCCCGCCATGCGGACAGCTCGGCGGCGGAGCGCATGTTGCGCAGGCCCTCGAGCGTGGCCCGCGTGACGTTGACCGGGTTGTTGGAGCCCAGCGACTTGGAAAGGATGTCGCGGACGCCGGCCGCCTCGACCACGGCTCGCACGGAGCTGCCGGCGATGACGCCGGTGCCCTGCGAGGCCGGCTTCAGAAGCACGGTGCTGGCACCGTACTGCTGGCGGACCTCGTGAGGCACGGTGGTGCCCACGAGGGGCACCTTGATGAGGTTCTTCTTGGCGTCCTCGACGCCCTTGCGGATGGACTCGGGCACCTCACCGGCCTTGCCCAGGCCGACGCCGACGTGACCGGCACCGTCACCGACCACGACCACCGCGCTGAAGCTGAAGCGGCGGCCGCCCTTGACGACCTTGGCAACGCGATTGATCTGGACGACGCGTTCCTCGAGAGTGAGCTTGTTGGGATCGATCCGGGCCATGGCCTCTCCTCCTAGAAGTCCAGGCCGGCCTCTCGCGCGCCTTCGGCGAGCGAGCGGATCCGTCCGTGGTACTTGAACCCGGCCCGATCGAACACGACACGGTCGATGCCGGCGGCCCTGGCACGCTGGCCCACGAGGGTGCCCACCTGCCTGGCCCGCTCGGTCTTGGTGCCGGCGGCCCCTCGCAGCGCTGCCTCAAGGGAGGAGGCGCTGGCCAGGGTATGGCCGCTGGCATCGTCGATGACCTGGGCATAGATCTGGTTGATGCTTCGGAAGACCGCCAGGCGCGGTCGCTCAGCGGAGCCCGCCACGCGAAGGCGGAGCCGCGAGTGACGCTTCTGACGGGCGCTGGTGCGGCTGTTGGCCGGTGGCATCGCGGTCGTCGGTCTCCTGCTATGGATCGTGGCACCGGATGGGCGCCTCGACCCGGGGTTACTGGTTCGTCAGATGGGCGGCGGATCAGCCGCCGACCTTGCCGGCCTTGCCGGCCTTGCGGCGCACGATCTCGCCTGCATAGCGGACGCCCTTGCCCTTGTAGGGCTCAGGCTTGCGGCAGGCCCGGATCTTGGCTGCCATGCGCCCGACCAGCTCCTTGTCGATGCCGGTCACGGCGACGCGCGTGGGGTTGTCCACCTCGAAGGCGATGCCCTCGGGGGGTTCGATCTCGATGGGGTGGCTGTACCCGAGGTTGAGCTGCAGCTTGCTGCCCACGAGCTGGGCGCGGTAGCCCACGCCCTGGATCTCGAGGCCACGACGGTAGCCCTCAGTGACGCCCACGACCATGTTGTTGATGAGGCTGCGGGTGAGCCCGTGGAGCTCCCGAGCGCGCTTCTCGTCGTTGGGACGCTGGACGCGCAGCTGGCCGTCCTCGGTGACCAGCGAGAGCAGTGGGGCGATGTCGCGTTCCAGGGTGCCCCTGGGTCCCGTGACCACGACGTGGTTGCCGTCGACGTCGATGGCGACGCCCGAGGGAATGGTGATGGGAAGCCGGCCGACGCGTGACATCAGCCTCTACCAGACGTAGGCCAGGACTTCACCACCGAGCTGGCCCTTGCGAGCCTGCGCCCCGGTCATGATCCCCTGGCTGGTGCTGACGATGACGATACCGAGGCCGCCCAGCACCCGCGGGATCTCGGTCTTGGCCGCGTAGACCCGCAGGCCCGGCTTGCTGATGCGCTTCAGGCCGCTGACGACGGGCACCTTGCCGACGTACTTGAGCCGGATGGTGATGTCCTTGTGCGTGCCCGACTGCCCCTCCGAGAAGTCCTCGATGAAGCCTTCATCCTTGAGGATGCGGGCGATGGCCAGCTTGGTCTTGGAGGCCGGCATGGAAACCTCCGTATGGCGCGCCCGGCTGGCGTTGCGGATGCGCGTGAGCATGTCGGCGATGGGATCTGAGACGTTCATTGACCTACCAGCTGGACTTGGTGACGCCCGGTAGCTCGCCCAGCAGGGCGCGCTCCCGGAAGCAGATGCGGCAGAGGCCGAAGCGGCGCATGTAGCCACGCGGTCGACCACAGACATAGCAACGGTGGTAGGAGCGGACCCCGAAGCGCTGCGTGCGCTTCGCCTTGGCGATCATCGACTTCTTGGCCATCGGTCGTTCCTCTAGCTCGCGTAGGGCATGCCGAGGAGGGCCAGCAGGCGCTGGGCCTCCTCGTCGGTCTTGGCCGTCGTGACCATCGTCATCTCCAGCCCCCGCAGCCGGTCGACCTTGTCGTAGTCGATCTCCGGGAAGGCCAGCTGCTCGCGCAGGCCCAGCGAGTAGTTGCCCCGCCCGTCGAAGGACTTCGAGGGCACGCCCCGGAAGTCACGGATGCGGGGCAGCGCGATGCGGGTCAGGCGCTCGAGGAAGTCCCACATGCGCTGACCGCGCAGGGTGACCTTGACGCCGATGGTGTTGCCCTCGCGGATCTTGAACTGGGCGATGGAGCGTTTGGCCTTGGTGACCACCGGCTTCTGCCCGGTGATCTTGGTCAGGTCGCCCACGGCGGCATCGACGGCCTTGGCGTTGGTGAGCGCCTCTCCGAGCCCGATGTTGACGACGATCTTGGTGAGGCGCGGGACCTCCATGGGGTTCCCGTAGCCGAACTCCTTCTGGAGGGCCGGCACGGCCTCTTCCTGGTAGCGCTGGCGCAGTCCGCTGCTCACTTCTTCCTGGCCTCCACTCGGGTCACCGTCTCGCCGCAGTGGCCGCAGGAGCGAGCGCCGTGGCCGTCGGCCGAGCGCTCGTGGCGCACGCGCGTAGGGCGCGAGCAATGTGGGCAGACGAGCATGACGTTGCTGATGGCGATGGGCTGAGGGATGTCGAGGATGCCGCCCTGCTGGACGCGCGGCTGGCGCTCCGTCCGGCCTGCCACTGCGCGGGGCTTGGTATGGCGCCTCGCGATGTTGAGACCCTCGATGACGACGGCCGCCCCGGCCAGCGGAGAGCGGTCCTGCCAGCCGGCACCGAAGCGCTCCGTCGAGCGGCTCCAGCCCTGTTGGTGGCGGACGACGTGCTGGATCACCCCACGCTTGCCGGCGTCCTTGCCCGTCAGCACCAGCACCTCATCACCGGCGCGCAGGTCCGGGACACGGGTATGGCGGCGTGGCTTGGCGGTAGGTGCCATCAGAGCACCTCCGGCGCGAGGGAGATGATCTTCATGTAGTTGCGGTCGCGCAGCTCGCGGGCCACGGGCCCGAAGATCCGGGTGCCGCGCGGGTTGCCCTGGTTGTTGATGAGCACGGCGGCGTTCTCGTCGAAGCGGATGTAGCTGCCGTCGGGTCGTCCGTACTCCTTGGCCGTGCGCACGATGACGGCGCGCACGACGTCACCCTTCTTGACGGCGGCGTTGGGGATGGCCTGCTTGACGGTGGCGATGATGACGTCGCCGACACCGGCCGTGGGTGCCTGCGAGCGGCCCATGATGCGGATGCATTCCACGGTCCGGGCGCCGGTGTTGTCGGCCACGCGCAGGCGCGTGCTGGGCTGGATCATGCGGAGGCCTCCTCGGGGGTCGCGACGGCCTCAACGACGGGGGCAGGAGCGTCCGCCACGGCTGCAGCGGCAGGTTCTGCCCCGGTCTCGCGGCCCGGGTGGGCGGCCCCGTGGATGGCCTCCGCGGTCGCAGGCTCGTCGGCCACGATGACCTGCTTGGCGCTGTCGCTGGCGCGGGCCACGATCTCGACGAGCCGCCAGCGCTTGGTGGCCGACAGTGGCCGAGCCTCCTCGATGCGCACCGTGTCGCCCACGTGGGCTTCGTTGTGCTCGTCGTGCGCCTTGAACTTGGTGGTCAGACGGATGACGCGTTTGTAGATGCGGTGGCGGGCCAGCCGCTCGACCGAAACGACGATGGTCTTGTCCATCTTGTCGGACACGACGCGGCCGACCTTGGCCTTGCGCTTGCCGCGCGCGGATGCAGTCACGGCGCTCATCTACTTCCCTCCGGCAGCCGCGACCGGGCGTGCCTCTGCCGACCGCGCCTCGAGCTCGCGCTCCGTCTGCACGGTCAGCAGCCGGGCGATGTCGCGCCGCGTCTGCGAGATCTGGCTGTAATCGGTGAGCTGGCGAGTGGCCAGCTGGAAACGCAGGTCGTAGAGGTGGCGTCGCGCGGACACCAGCTCCTCCACGAGCTGCTGCTCGGAGAGGCTGCGGGCCTTAGCGATCTCCATCTTGGACCCCCTCCCGGACCAGGAACTTGACGCTGGTGGGCAGCTTGTGACTGGCCAGCCGCATGGCCTCGACGGCGTCCTCGTGGGGCACGCCGGCCATCTCGAAGAGGATGCGGCCGGGCTTGACGACCGCGACCCAGTGGTCGGCTGCGCCCTTGCCCTTGCCCATGCGGACCTCGGCCGGCTTCTTGGTGACCGGCTTGTCCGGGAAGATGCGGATCCAGATCTTGCCGCCGCGTCGGACGTAGCGGGTCATGGCTCGTCGGGCGGCTTCGATCTGGCGGCTCGTGATGTAGCCAGGCTCCTCGGTCATGAGGGCGTAGTCGCCGAAGGCGATGGTGCTGCCGCCCTTGGCGATGCCGCTCATGCGGCCTCGCTGCTGCTTGCGGTGCTTGACACGTCGGGGCATCAGCATGGCTACACCCCGGCCCCGGTCACGACCGGCTCGGTCGGCGTGGTCCGCTCGGGCAGGACCTCCCCGCGGTAGATCCAGACCTTGACGCCGATGGCGCCGTAGGTCGTGCGCGAGAGCACCTGGCCGTAGCTGATGTCAGCGCGCAAGGTCCCCAGCGGGATGCGACCTTCACGGTCCCACTCGCGGCGGGCCATCTCCGAGCCGCCGAGGCGACCTGAGACCTGGACCTTCACGCCCTTGGCGCCGGCCTTCATGCTGCGCTGGATGGACTGCTTGATGGCCTTGCGGAAGGCGATACGGCGGGTCAGCTGCTGGGCGATATTGGTGGCCACCAGGACGGCGTCGAGCTCTGGCTGGCGGATCTCCCGGATCTCCAGCTTGACCTTGCGGTCGGTGAGCTTGCCGACGGCCGTACGGAGGGCCTCCACGTTGGCACCGCCCTTGCCGATGACGATGCCCGGCTTCGCGGTGTGGACCGTGACGGTGACGTGGTTGATGCCGCGCTCGATCTCGACCAGCGAGACGCTCGCGTTGGCGAGCCGCTTCTGGACCAGGCTGCGGATGGCGATATCCTCATGCAGCAGGTCGCGGTAGTCCTTGTCGGAATACCACTTGGCGTTCCAGGTGCGCGAGACGCCCAGGCGGAAGCCGTTGGGATGGACCTTGTGTCCCATGCCTAGGCCTCCCGGTTCTCGACCACGACCGTGATGTGGGTCATGGGCTTGATGATGGGGAATGCGCGCCCCTGGGCGCGTGGTCGCCAGCGCTTGATGGTGGGTCCCTCATTGGCGATGGCCTCGGCGACGAAGAGCTCGTCGGCAGGCAGGTCATGGTTGTTCTCGGCGTTGGCCGTGGCGCTCCTGAGCACCTTGGCCACATCCCTGGCAGCGCCCTGCGGCATGAAGCGCAGGATGGCCTCAGCTTCCTCCACGGGACGCCCGACGATGGCCCGGGTGACCAGGCGTGTCTTGCGCGTGGAGCGGCGGATGTACTTGGCAGTGGCAGAGACTCGCACGTTCCGGCCCCTACTTCAGCGATGTCGACCGCTCGGTGTGGCGCCCGTGCCCGCGGTAGTTGCGGGTGGGGGCGAACTCACCGAGCCGGTGGCCGACCATGTTCTCTGAGATGAACACCGGGACGTGCTTGCGGCCGTTGTAGACCGCCACGGTGTGACCGATGAAATCCGGGAAGATGACGCTCGCGCGTGACCACGTCTTGAGCACCTGCTTCTCGCTGTTGCGGTTCATCGTCTGCACGCGGGCCAGGAGCCGCTGCTCGACGTACGGTCCCTTCTTGAGGGAACGTGACATGACGCTCCTCCTGCCTACTTGCGGTGACGGGAGGTCGCGATGAGCCTCCCGGTGGTCTTGTTGGTGCGGGTGCGGTGACCCATGGCCGGCTGACCCCAGGGAGTCTTGGGTGGCATGCCCGTCGGCGACTTGCCTTCGCCCCCGCCGTGGGGATGGTCCCTGGGGTTCATGACCACGCCGCGGACCTCGGGCCGCTGGCCCAAGTGACGGGCGCGGCCGGCCTTGCCGAGACTCTGGTTCTCGTGGTCGATGTTGCCCACCTGGCCGACGGTGGCCATGCAGCGGACATCGACGCGGCGGACCTCGCCGGAGGGCAGGCGCACGAGGGCGTGGGTGCCCTCCTTGGCCATCAGCTGCGCGGAGGTGCCGGCGGAGCGGACGATCTGCCCGCCGCGACCCGGGATGAGCTCGATGTTGTGGAGCTGGGTACCCAGCGGGATGTTGCGCAGGGGCAGGGCATTGCCGACCCGCGCCTCGGCGCGCTCCCCGGCGATGACGGTGTCACCGACCTGCAGACCGTGCGGCACGAGGATGTAGCGCTTCTCGCCGTCCGCGTAGTGCAGCAGCCCGATGCGGGCCGAGCGGTTGGGATCGTACTCGATGGTCGCCAGCTTGGCCGGGACATCCAGCTTGTCGCGGCGGAAGTCGATGCGGCGATAGTGCTGCTTGGCGCCGCCACCTCGATGGCGGACGGTCAGGCGGCCCTGCTGATTGCGACCGGAGCCTCGCTTCTGCGACTCGAGAAGTGGCTTGTGGGGCTTGTCGGTGGTGATCTCCTCGAAGGTCGACCGCGTCATGAAGCGGCGACCGGGCGAGGTCGGCTTGTAGCTTCGGATGGGCATCTCTAGACTCCCTCGAAGAACTCGATCGAGTCGCCGGCCTTGACGGTCACGACGGCCTTCTTCCAGGGAGAGGTGTAGCCGACCTGGCGGCCCCGACGGCGGTTCCGCGACTTCTCCTTGGGCTTCATGGTCAAGACGTTGACGCTCAGCACCGTGACCTTGAAGAGCTCCTCCACGGCTGCCTTGATCTGCAGCTTGTTGGCCTCGTCGGCGACCGCGAAGGTGTACTTCTGGCGGCTCGTGCTGTCCATCGACTTCTCGCTGATGACCGGGCGCAGGACGACCTGCGTCGCTTCGAGCGTCATGCGTACACCTCCGACATGGTCGGGATCGACGGCGCGGTGATGACGATGAGGTCGGCCGCCAGGACATCGACGATGTTGAGTGAGTCGGAGCGGATGACGGTCACCCGAGGCAGGTTGCGGGCCGAGAGCTCCAGGTGCTCGTTCTTGCCGTCCTCGACGAGCAGGATGCGACCACTGGCGCGGAGGGCCTCGAGATGACCGACCAGCTGGCGGGTGCGGATCTCATCGAGAGCCAGGTCGCTGACGACCTTGACGGCGCCGTCATCGAACTTGCTGGTGAGGGCGCCCACGAGCGCCGCGCGCTTCATGCGTCTGGGGAGACGCTTCTCGTAGCTGCGCGGACTGGGGCCGAAGACCACACCGCCGCCGGCGTAGTGCGGCGCCGATCGCGAGCCCTGGCGGGCGCGGCCGGTGCCCTTCTGGCGGTAGGGCTTCCTGCCGCCGCCGCGGACCATGCCGCGGGTCTTGGTGGACGCCGTGCCGATGCGCCGGCCGGCGAGCTGGGCGACGACAGCCTGGTGCATGAGCGCCGTGTTGACGGGCGCCGCGAAGAGGGCGTCGGGCAGGTCGATGGTGCCGGTCTCGGCGCCGGACTTGTCGAAGAGCGGACTGGTGGGCATGGCTAGGCCTTCCTGACCACGATGAGCGCATTGCGCGGGCCGGGCACCGGACCACGCACCAGCAGCAGGTTGCGCTCGGCGTCGGTGCGCACGATGGTGGCGCCCTTGACCGTGACCCGCTCATGGCCCATATGGCCGGCCATGCCGGAGCCCTTGAAGACCTTGCCGGGCGTGGTACCGCCGCCGATGGAGCCTGGCGCTCGATGGGAGTCCGAGCCGTGCGTCTCCGGGCCACGGCGGAAGTGGTGGCGCTTGACCGTGCCGGCAAAGCCCTTGCCCTTGGAGACACCCGTGATGTCCACGGACTCTCCGGCCTCGAAGAGGCTCACGTCGAGCTTCTGCCCGACCGCGAAGGGGCTCACGTCGTCGACGCGGAACTCGCGCACGTCGCGTACCCGCGGCAGGTCCTTGAGCTGGCCCAGGCGCGGCTTGCTCAGACGCTTGGCCGTGCCGGCGCCGACCTGCACGGCCGTGTAGCCGTCACGCTCGAGCGTGCGCAGCTCGGTCACGGTGTTCGGTTCGATGGATAGCACGGAGACCGGCACCATCGTGCCGTCCTCCGCGAAGACCTGTGTCATCCCGACCTTGCGGCCGATCACTCCGATCGTCATCTACATCCTGATCTCGATGTCGACGCCAGCGGCCAGCGAGAGTCGCATCAGGGCGTCCACGGTCTTGGACGAGGGGTCCAGGATGTCGATGAGCCGCTTGTGGGTGCGGATCTCGAACTGCTCCCGGCTGTCCTTGTCGATGAACGGCGAACGCAGCACGGTGAACTTCTCGATGCGCGTCGGCAGCGGGACCGGGCCGACGACCTCGGCACCGGTGCGCTGGGCCGTCTCCACGATCTGGAGAGCGGACTGGTCCAGCAGCCGATGATCGTATGCCTTGAGGCGGATCCGGATCCGCTGCCGTGCCATGGCTTAGTCCTGGACCGCGATGACGGCGCCGGCGCCGACGGTGCGGCCACCCTCGCGGATGGCGAAGCGCTGGCCGGGCTCGAGGGCGATGGGCGTGATGAGCTCGACGTCCATGTCGACGTTGTCACCGGGCATGATCATCTCGGCGCCCTCCTGGAGCTTGATCTCGCCGGTGACGTCGGTCGTGCGCAGGTAGAACTGCGGGCGATAGCCGTTGTAGAAGGGGGTATGGCGGCCGCCCTCCTCCTTGGACAGGACGTAGACCCGGGCGGTGAACTTGGTGTGGGGCTTGATGGAGCCGGCCTTGGCGAGGACCTGGCCGCGCTCGATGTCGTCGCGCTCGATGCCGCGCAGCAGGGTGCCCACGTTGTCACCGGCCTGGCCCGAGTCGAGCAGCTTGTTGAACATCTCGACGCCCGTGACGACGACCTTGCGGGTGGTCCGGATGCCGATCATCTCGACCTCGTCGCCGACCTTGACCACGCCGCGCTCGATGCGCCCCGTGGCCACGGTGCCGCGGCCCTTGATGCCGAAGACGTCCTCGATGGGCATGAGGAAGGGCTTGTCGATGGCGCGCTCGGGGGTGGGGATGTAGGAGTCGACCGCGTCCATGAGCTCCTGGATGCAGGCGTAGGCGGGATCGGCGACATCGTCGGGGGCCTCGAGGGCCTTGAGAGCCGAGCCGCGCACGACGGGCAGGTCGTCGCCGGGGAACTGGTACTTGGACAGCAGCTCGCGGACCTCGAGCTCGACGAGCTCGAGGAGCTCCTCGTCGTCGACCATGTCGACCTTGTTGAGGAAGACGACGATGTAGGGCACCTCCACCTGGCGGGCCAGGAGGATGTGCTCGCGGGTCTGGGGCATGGGCCCGTCGGTGGCGGCCACCACGAGGATGGCGCCGTCCATCTGGGCGGCCCCCGTGATCATGTTCTTGATGTAGTCGGCGTGACCCGGGCAGTCGACGTGGGCGTAGTGGCGGGCGGCCGTCTGGTACTCGACGTGGGCGATGGCGATGGTGATGCCGCGCTCACGCTCCTCGGGGGCATTGTCGATGCTGTCGAAGGCGCGGTACTTGGCGTCACCCTTGAGGGCCAGGTACTTGGTGATGGCCGCGGTCAGGCTCGTCTTGCCGTGGTCGATGTGACCGATGGTGCCGATGTTGACGTGGGGCTTGGTACGCTCGAACTTCTGCTTGGCCATCCTCGTGTGTCCTCTGCTACGTCCTTGACTGCTACTGATGCTCTACGGTGCTGACGGGTGGGTCGGCCTGCGCTCAGGCCCTGGCCTTCTGGACCAGTTCGGCGGCGATGGACTGGGGCACCTCGGCGTAGTGCGAGAACTCCATGGAGGAGGTCGCCCGACCCTGCGTCTCGCTGCGCAGGTCGGTCACGTAGCCGAACATCGAGGCGAGCGGCACGAATGCGCTCACGACCTGGGTGCCATTGCGGTTGTCCATGCCCTCGATGTGGCCGCGACGGCTGTTGAGGTCGCCGATGACGTCGCCCATGAACTCCTCGGGCATGACGACCTCGACTCGCATGACCGGTTCGAGGATGGTCGGGGAGGCCTTCTGTACGGCGTCCTTGACGGCCATCGAGCCGGCGATCTTGAAGGCCATCTCCGAGGAGTCGACCTCGTGGAATGAGCCGTCGAAGAGGGTGGCCTTGATGTCCACCATGGGGAAGCCAGCGTAGACCCCCGTCTCGAGGGCTTCGCGGATGCCGGCATCGATGGGCTTGATGTACTCGCGCGGGATGACCCCGCCGACGATCTTGTCCACGAACTCGTAGCCGCTGCCCTTCTCGCCGGGCTCGAGCTTGATGACGGCGTGGCCGTACTGGCCTCGGCCACCGGTCTGGCGCACGAAGCGGCCGTTGCCCTGGGCCGGGCGGCGGATGGTCTCGCGATAGGAGACCTGCGGCTTGCCCACGTTGGCGGCCACCTTGAACTCGCGCGTCATGCGGTCCACGAGCACGTCCAGGTGCAGCTCGCCCATGCCGGCGATGAGGGTCTGGCCCGATTCCTCGTCATTCTTGACGCGGAAGGTGGGGTCCTCCTCGGCCAGGCGCTGCAGGGCGATGGCCAGCTTGTCCTGGTCGGCCTTGGTCTTGGGCTCGATGGCCACCTCGATGACCGGCTCTGGAAAGACCATCGACTCGAGGATGACGGGATGCTCCAGGTCCGTGAGCGTGTCGCCGGTGAAGGTCTCGCGCAGGCCCACGGCAGCGGCGATGTCACCGGCCGAGACCTCCTCGATCTCCTCGCGATGGTTGGCGTGCAGCTCGACGATGCGCCCGATGCGTTCCTTGCGGTCCTTGCTGGCGTTGTAGACGTAGGAGCCCGTCTTGAGCCGGCCGCTGTAGACGCGGAAGAAGGCCAGCTTGCCCACGTAGGGGTCGGCAGCGATCTTGAAGCACAGCGCCGCGAAGGGCGCCTTGTCGTCGACGGCGCGGACGACCTCCAGGTCGGTGCGCGGATCGCGGCCCACGATGGGTGGCACGTCCAGCGGCGAGGGCAGGTAGTGGACCACGGCGTCGAGCATCGGCTGGATGCCCTTGTTCTTGAGGGCCGAGCCGGTCAGCACCGGGACGATGCGGTTCTGCAGCGTGCCCAGACGCAGGGCGCGGCGAGTCTCCTCGACCGTGATCTCCTCGCCCTCGAGGTACTTCGTGGTCAGCTCGTCGTCGAGGTCGGCCACGGCCTCGATCATGGCGGCGCGGTGCTGCTCGGCCTCGGCTCGCAGCTCCTCGGGGATCTCGATGACCTCGATCTCCTTGCCCAGGTCGTCGCGGTAGATGATGGCCTTGCGCTCGACGAGGTCGATGACGCCGCGAAAGCGGCCCTCCTCGCCGATGGGGATCTGGACCGGCACGGCGTTGGCGCCGAGTCGCTCGCGGATGGAGGCCACGCCCCGCCAGAAGTCCGCCCCCGTGCGATCGAGCTTGTTGATGAAGCAGAAGCGCGGCACGCCGTAGCGATCCGCCTGGCGCCAGACCGTCTCCG
Organism: uncultured Chloroflexia bacterium; assembly: GCA_963825995.1. GTDB lineage: Bacteria > Chloroflexota > Limnocylindria > Limnocylindrales > CSP1-4 > JAFMJV01. Next base: position 222,194 of record CAWGVH010000003.1, on the reverse strand, counting down.
ATTGGGGCTCGACGCCAGCTACGCCATCGAAGACGACCACCGCGCCGTCCAGCACGCGCAGGCTGCGCTCGACCTCCATGGTGAAGTCCACGTGCCCGGGCGTATCGATGATGTTGAAACGATGGTCGTTCCAGAAGCACGTCGTAGCCGCGGCCGTGATGGTGATGCCCCGTTCCTGCTCCTGGGGCATCCAGTCCATCGTGGCCGCGCCCTCGTGGACCTCACCGATCTTGTAGATCTTGTCCGTGTAGAACAGGATCCGCTCGGTGACGGTCGTCTTGCCGGCGTCGATATGCGCGATGATGCCGATGTTCCGCGTTCGTGAGAGCGGAACCCCTCGTGCCACTGGTCGCTACATCCTCGTCTGCTGCGGTCCGCTTACCAGCGGAAGTGGCTGAAGGCCTTGTTGGCGTCAGCCATCTTGTGCGTGTCCTCGCGCCGCTTGACGGCGGCACCGAGGCCGTTCATGGCGTCCACCAGCTCGAAGGCGAGCTTCTCGCTCATGGACTTGCCGCTGCGCTTGCGGGCGGCCTGCACCAACCAGCGCACACCGAGCGACATACGGCGATCGCCGCGGATCTCGACGGGCACCTGGTAGGTGGCACCACCGACGCGGCGGGGCTTGACCTCGATGATCGGCGTCGCATTGCGCAGCGCGAGGTCCAGGACCTCCAGGCCGGGGCGACCGGAGGAGGCCTCTGCGCGGGCCAGCGCCTGGCGCAGGATCTTCTCCGCCAGACCCTTCTTGCCATCCCGCATGAGCTTGACGACGAAGCGGTCCGTGTTGCGCAGGAGTGGGGTCGAGTACTTGGCCTTGCGCGGGATCTGCGATCGACGGGGCATCTACTTGGGCCTCTTGGCGCCGTACAGGGAACGGCCCTGCCTGCGGTTGTTGACGCCGGCGGCATCAAGCGTGCCGCGGATGACGTGGTACTTCACCGAGGGCAGGTCCTTCACCCGGCCACCGCGAACCAGGACCACGGAGTGCTCCTGGAGGTTGTGCCCGATGCCGGGGATGTAGGCGGTGACTTCCATCTGGTTGGTGAGCCGCACGCGTGCGATCTTGCGCAGGGCCGAATTGGGCTTCTTCGGCGTCATGGTGCGCACCTGCAGGCAGACACCCCGCTTCTGCGGGGCGCCGGGCGTGGGCACCTGGCGCTGGCGCAAACTGTTCCAGTTCTTGCGCATGGCGGGGGCCTTGATCTTCGCCTGCTTGGGCCGGCGGCCCTTGCGCACGAGCTGGCTGATGGTCGGCACGGAGCTCTCGTCTCCTCCTTGGATGGACGACCGTCGTCCGTCTCTGGACCGCACACGGAGCGCACGGTCCCCTGTCCTTGGGTGTCTTCGTTCTGGATGCGGCGGCCGTCTGGGTCCCGGGGTAGGTCCCGCTCGCGGGCCCCTCACGGGAGTACCGCCCGGTGTGCTCGGCGACGTTCAGGTCGACAGGCAGACACCGTCACGGCCGTCCGGGCCGCGACGGCGAAGTGTAGCAGCGGACCGCTGTAGCGTCAACGACCGGGCAACGGCGTGTGAGCCGACGCGGCGAGCGAGGCCAGGGCCGGCGGTGCCGGGCGGGTCCGCGATGAGCGGGCAGTCCCGGCCTTGACCTCGACCGACCGCTCGACCATCAGTCGCGATCGGCCGGGCCGTCCTCCTCGAGGATGTCCTCGCCCTCGTCGTCATCGTCATCGTCATCGGCCAGGAAGGGGTTGACGTCCAGCTCGTCGTCGCTCCGCACCTCAGCGGTCCCTGCGGCCGCCTCCAGGAAGGGGTTGGCGACGAGGTCGTCCTCGCTGGCCCCACCACTGTCGGCAAGGAAGACGTTGTACTCCTCGCCGAAGCCCTCGGGCAGCTCGCCGCCGGCCAGGGCCTCCGCGGCGGCGCGACGCTCGGCCTCGCGGCGAGCCGCGATGTTGGCCGGGGCGCCCGTGCCCGCCGGGATGAGCTTGCCGATGATGACGTTCTCCTTGAGGCCGATCAGGTTGTCCTTGGCGCCGTTGATGGCGGCCTCGGTCAGCACCCGAGTGGTCTCCTGGAAGGAAGCCGCGGCCAGGAAGCTGTTGGTATTGAGCGACGCCTTGGTGACGCCCAGCAGCACCGTCTCCGCGGTGGCGGGCTCGCCGCCCTCGGCCAGGACGTGGTCGTTGATGTCCTCGAACTCGAAGCGGTCGACGAGCTCGAAGGGCAGCTGCTCGGTATCACCGGGTTGGTCGATGCGGACCTTGCGGAGCATCTGGCGCACGATGATCTCGATGTGCTTGTCGTTGATGGTCACGCCCTGGCTGCGGTACACGCGCTGCACTTCCTTGACGAGGTAGCGCTGCACGGCATCCCGGCCACGGGTCTCGAGGTACTCCTGCGGGTTGACCGGACCATCGGTGATCTGGTCGCCGGCCCGGATCTGCTGTCCGTCCTGGACCATCAGCTTGGCGTTGTGGGGGATGAGGTACTCGCGCTCGACGACGTCCTCGCCGGCGACCTTGAGACCCTCTTCGGTGGAGGTCACGAGGCCTGCCTCGGGTGCTCGGACCTCCTCGGGCTCCTCGCCTTCCCGCTCGAGGCGGGCGATGAGCTGGTCGGCGTCGACGGCGTCCCCGTCGGCCACCAGTCGCTCGTGCCCGGCGGAGAGCTTGATGGGCACATCGAAGGCCTCCCGGCTGGTGACCTTCACGCGGCGACTGCTGTCCTCTCCCTCGAGGATCTCGACGACGCCATCGATGTGACTGATCTCAGCCTTGCCCTTGGGCATGCGTGCTTCGAAGAGCTCCTCCACGCGGGGCAGGCCGGCCGTGATGTCCATGCCGGCCACGCCGCCGGTGTGGAACGTGCGCATGGTCAGCTGCGTGCCGGGCTCGCCGATGGACTGCGCGGCGATGATACCCACGGCTTCGCCGATGCCCACCAGCTGGCCGGTGGCCAGGTTGCGGCCGTAGCACCTGCGGCAGACGCCGTAGCGCGACTGGCAGGTGAGCGGCGAGCGTACCGCGACGGCGTCGATGCCGGCCGCGTCGATCTCGCGGGCGAGATCCTCGCTGATCTCCTGGTCCCGCTCGACGATGGGCTTGTCCTTCTTGCGAGCGGCTGGCTTGCTCACCGGCCCGGCCGCGAAACGGCCCACGAGGCGCCTCGTGAAGGCGTCCGCCTCCGAACCCGCGAACTCCTCGGTCTCGGTGCGGGTGATCCAGGTGCCCTCCTCGGTACGGCAGTCGTCATCGCGCGTGATGACGTCCTGTGCGACGTCCACGAGGCGCCGCGTGAGGTAGCCGGAGTCGGCGGTGCGGAGGGCCGTGTCCGCGAGACCCTTGCGGGCGCCGTGCGTGGAGATGAAGTACTCGAGGACGGTCATGCCCTCGCGGAAGTTGGAGCGCACGGGCACGTCGATGATGCGGCCCGAGGGGTCAGCCATGAGGCCGCGCATGCCACCCAGCTGGCCGATGTTGCCCTTGTTGCCGCGAGCGCCGGACGAGGTCATCATCGTCACCGAGCCCTCAGGGTCAAGGCCGTCCATCATCGCGTCGCCGACCTTCTGGGTGGTGTCCTTCCAGACGCTGACGACGCTGGTGTAGCGCTCCTCCTCGGTGATGAGGCCCCGCTGATACTGCTCATCGATGGCCTTGACGCGACCGTCGGCCTCGTCGAGGAGGGCCGGCTTGCTCGCCGGCACGCGGATGTCGTCCACGGCGATGGTCATGCCGCCCTGCGTGGCATAGCGGAATCCGACCGTCTTGATGCCGTCCACCAGGTGCGCGGTCTCATTGCGGCCGAGCACGTGGTAGCAGTCGGCCACGACCTCGCGCAGGGCGGAGCGGTTCATGGGTCGGTTGGTCTTGTCGGCATAGCGCAGCCGCGGCGGCAGGATCTGGTTGAAGATGAGGCGGCCGATGGTCGTCTCCAGCGAGCGCTCCACGTAGTCCTGGGCCTGCTCGTCCCAGCTGGTGACGCTCTGCACGCGCACGGGCGTGTGCAGGCGCAGGCTGAGCACCTTGTGGCCGGGCAGTGAATCGATCGTGTCACGCGTATCGATGCCGCCCAGCTCGAAGGCCAGCAGCGCGTCGCGGTCGGACAGGAAGGTCGGCACCAGGCCCTCGATGGGCACGGCCGCGTTCATGGTCAGATAGAAGCAACCCAGGATCATGTCCTGCGTGGGGGCCACCACGGGGGCGCCGTCGGAGGGCGACAGGAGGTTGGCCGTCGAGAGCATCATCTCCCGAGCCTCGTCCTGGGCAGCCTTGCTGAGGGGCACGTGCACGGCCATCTGGTCGCCGTCGAAGTCCGCATTGAAGGCGAAGCAGACGAGCGGGTGGATCTGGATGGCAGAGCCTTCGACGAGCTTGGGCATGAAGGCCTGGATGCCCAGGCGGTGCAGGGTGGGGGCGCGGTTGAGGAGCACCGGGTGATCCTGGATGACCTCTTCGAGGACATCCCACACCTCATCCTGGACGCGCTCCACGATGCGCTTGGCCGACTTGATGTTGTGGGCGAAGCCCTTCTCCACCAGCTGGCGCATGACGAAAGGCTTGAAGAGCTCGAGCGCCATCTTCTTGGGCAGGCCGCACTGGTGCAGCTTGAGGTCCGGGCCGACCACGATCACCGAGCGGCCGGAGTAGTCGACGCGCTTGCCCAGCAGGTTCTGGCGGAAGCGGCCCTGCTTGCCCTTGAGCATGTCGGAGAGGCTCTTGAGACGGTGGTTGCCGGTGCCGGCGATGGCCCGACCGCGCCGACCGTTGTCGATCAGTGCGTCGCAGGCCTCCTGGAGCATGCGCTTCTCGTTGCGGATGATGATCTCCGGCGCACCCAGCTCCAGTAGTCGCTTGAGGCGGTTGTTGCGGTTGATGACGCGGCGATAGAGGTCGTTGAGGTCGGAGGTGGCGAAGCGGCCGCCATCGAGCTGGACCATGGGGCGCAAGTCCGGCGGGATGACCGGCAGGACCGAGAGGATCATCCACTCGGGTCGAGCACCGGAGCGGCGGAAGGCCTCGATGAGGCGCAGCCGCTTGATGGCCTTCTTGCGGCGCATGCCGGAGCTGGTGCGGACCTCTGAGTGCAGTTCCCGGGCCAGGGTCTCGAGGTCGAGGCGGACGATGCGTTCGCGGACAGCCTCGGCGCCCATGCCAGCGCCGAAGAGCCGCTGCCCGCCCCGGATGCCGCTGCCGTACTTGCGGTCAAGGTCGCGGAAGTTCCAGCCGTCCATGGACGACTCCGGCAGCAGGTCACCAGCCTGCAGGCGGGTCGATCTCATCCTTGGCGCGGCGGATCTCCTCCTTGAGGCCCTCGGCATCCACCTTGAGGCGCTCCTGCTCGGCCTCGAGCGTGGCGCTCATCTCGAGCCTGGCGTCCTCGATGCGCTGCTGGACGGCGGCTTCTTCCTGCGATTCACGGGCCTGGATATCGTCGTTGATGCGCTCCACCAGCTCCGCGGTCAGCTTGCGTAGCTGGGCCGAGGTGGACTTGGTGGCCTTCTCGCCGGCAGCCACGAGGACCTCGCCGGTCTCCTCGAAGACGATGGCCTCCCCCGCCGCCGTCGAGCCCAGCGCCTTGAGCCGGGCCTCCGTGGCTTGCTGCCCCTCGACGAGCTGGGCGGTGCGCGTCTCGCGCTCCTGCTCGCGTTCCTTCTTGAAACGTTCGAGATCTGCGTTGAGCTCGTCCGAGAGCTTGTGGATATCCGCGCTCAGGCGATCCTCGAGGTCAGCCAGGCCCTGGCCCCCGCGTCCACCACGGCCGGCGGCTTCGTCATCGAGCTGCTGGAGCAGCTTGGCGCGGGCGTCCTCGTCGACCCAGGTGACGAGGTACTTGGCGAAGTAGAGGACACCCTCCAGGTTGCGAGGGCTGATGTCGAGCAGGATGCCGAGCCGGCTGGGCGTGCCCTTGAAGTACCAGATGTGGCTGACGGGGCTGGCCAGCTGGATGTGGCCCATGCGCTCGCGGCGGACCTTGGCGCGGGTGACCTCCACGCCGCACTTGTCGCAGATGATGCCCTTGTAGCGAATGCGCTTGTACTTGCCGCAGTAGCACTCCCAGTCTCGCGAGGGACCGAAGATGCGCTCGTCGAAGAGCCCGTCCTTCTCCGGGCGCAGGGTGCGGTAGTTGATGGTCTCGGGCTTGGTGACCTCACCTTTCGACCAATCGCGGACCTGGTCCGGGGACGCCAGCGAGATGCGGATGGCGTTGAAGTTGTTGACCTCGAGCATCGTTCTCCTTCAGCCGCAGCACGGTCAGCGATGCGGGATGCGCGGGCGACCCGGAGCGGGCTCCGGGTCAAACGGCCCTCGCTACGTCGTTCAGTCCTCGAAACCGGCCAGGTTGATGCCACCCAGGTCAGGCAGCGGGTAGGCCGAGGGGTCCTCGGCGAAGTGGATCTCCTCCTCGTTCTCGTTGAGGATCTCCACGTTGAGCCCGAGGCTCTGGAGCTCCTTGATGAGCACCTTGAAGGACTCCGGCACGCCGGGCGGCTGGATGTCCTCGCCCTTGACGATGGCCTCGTAGGTCTGGACGCGACCCATGACGTCGTCCGACTTCACGGTCAGCAGCTCCTGGAGGATGTTGGCCGCGCCGTAGGCCTCCAGGGCCCAGACCTCCATCTCGCCGAAGCGCTGACCGCCGAACTGGGCCTTGCCGCCCAGCGGCTGCTGGGTGATGAGGCTGTAGGGGCCTGTGGAGCGGGCGTGGATCTTGTCCTCCACGAGGTGATGCAGCTTCAGCATGTAGATGTAGCCCACAGTGACCTCGCGGTCGAAGGGCTCGCCGGAGCGGCCATCGCGGAGCCGCACCTTGCCCGTCACGGGCAGGCCGGCATCGAGCAGCGCCTGCTCGATCTGCTTCTCGCTGGCGCCGTCGAAGACAGCCGTGGCGGCCTTGATGAGACGCCCTTCTCTGCGGCCTCGCTCGTGCAGGGCCCAGCCCAGGTGCGTCTCCAGGATCTGGCCGATGTTCATGCGGCTGGGCACGCCCAGTGGGTTGAGGATGATGTCCACCGGCGTGCCGTCAGGCAGGAAGGGCATGTCCTCCTGGGGCAGGATCTTGGCCACCACACCCTTGTTGCCGTGGCGGCCGGCCATCTTGTCGCCCACCGAGATCTTGCGCTTGGCCGCCACACTGACACGGATGAGGCGGTTGACACCGGGCGGCAGCTCGTCGCCGTTGTCGCGGTTGAACTCGCGGATGTCCACGACCTTGCCGCGCTCACCATGGGGCAGGCGCAGGCTGGAGTCCTTCACTTCACGGGCCTTCTCGCCGAAGATGGCGCGCAGGAGGCGCTCCTCGGCGGTCAGCTCGGTCTCACCCTTGGGCGTGATCTTGCCGACCAGGATGTCACCAGGCTGCACCTCGGCCCCGATGTAGACGATGCCGTCCTCGTCGAGGTCCTTGAGGGAGTCCTCACCGACGTTGGGGATGTCCCGGGTGATCTCCTCGGGACCGAGCTTGGTGTCTCGCGATTCCAGCTCGTGCTTCTCGATGTGGATGCTGGTGAAGAGGTCCTCCCGCACGAGGCGGTCGCTGACGACGATGGCGTCCTCGTAGTTGCCGCCCTCCCAGCTCATGAACGCCACCAGGATGTTGCGGCCAAGGGCCAGCTCACCGGCGTCCGTGGAGGAGGAATCCGCCAGCACGGCATCCGCGTCCACGCGCATGCCCACCTGGACGACGGGGCGGTGGTTGATGCAGGTGCCCTGGTTGGAGCGCACGAACTTCTCGAGCGGGTACTCGCGCAGGTCGCCGGAATCCTCCTCGACCATGATGCGGTCAGCCGTCACCGAGGTCACCACGCCGGCCCCCCGGGCCACGATGACCTGGCCCGAGTCGCGCGCGGCGCGCGCCTCCATGCCGGTGCCCACGATGGGCGCTTCCGGCTCCAGGAGCGGTACCGCCTGGCGCTGCATGTTGGAACCCATCAGGGCGCGGTTGGCGTCGTCGTGCTCGAGGAAGGGGATGAGTGCCGTGGCCACCGAGACGACCTGCTTGGGGCTCACGTCCATGTAGTCGATCTGCTCGGGACGGGCCTCAGGGAACTGGTCGAGGTGGCGGGCCGGCACCTTCTGGTCGACGAAGTAGCCGTGCTCGTCAAGGTGCGCGTTGGCCTGCGCCACGTACTTCTCTTCCTCGTCATAGGCAGCCAGGTACTCGATCTCCGAGGTGACACGGGGCTTGACGGGGAAGGCCTTGACCTTCTGGCTCTTGAGCTCCGCCACGGCGGCCTCCGTGAGGGGCTGGCCCTTGGCCAGGACCACCTTGCCGGTCGCCGTCACGACGTCCGCGCCGGCGATCTCCGAGAGGATGTCCTTGTCCTTGTGGTCGACGCTGCGCTTGACCTTTCGGTAGGGCGTCTCGATGAAGCCGTACTGGTTGATACGGCCGTAGGTCGCCAGCGAGCCGATGAGGCCGATGTTGGGGCCTTCCGGCGTCTCGATGGGGCAGATGCGCCCGTAGTGGCTGTGGTGGACGTCGCGGACGTCGAAGCCGGCGCGCTCGCGCGACAGACCGCCGGGACCCAGGGCGGAGAGGCGGCGCTTGCTGGTGAGCTCCGCGAGCGGGTTGGTCTGGTCCATGAACTGGGAAAGCTGGCTGCCGCCGAAGAACTCCTTCATAGCCGCCACCACGGGGCGGATGTTGACGAGCACGTTGGGCGTCGCCTTCTCCGGCTCCTGGATGGTCATGCGCTCCTTGACGACCCGCTCCATGCGCAACAGGCCGACACGGAAGGCGTTCTGGATCAGCTCACCGTTGGCCCGGATGCGGCGGTTGCCGAGGTGGTCGATGTCATCAGCGCTGCCCAGGCCATTATCGAGCTCGATGAGGTGCCCGACGATGACGGCGATGTCCTCCCGCGTGATGGTGCGCTCGACCTCGGGCAGCTTGATGCCCATGCGGTCAGCCACCGCGCCCAGCTTCTTGTTGAGCTTGTAGCGGCCGACGCGGCCGAGATCGATAGCGACGGAAGTTGAAGAAGAGCGACTCGACGAGCTTCTCGGCGTTGTCACCAGTGGGCGGATCGCCCGGCCGAAGCTTCTTGTAGACCTCGATGAGGGCTTCCATGCGCGTGCTGGTGGCGTCCCGATCCAACGTCTCGCTGATGTAGCTGACCTCGCCCCTGTCCACCTTGGCGAAGAGGGCCAGCATCTCGTCGTTGGACTCGTAGCCCACAGCGCGCAGGAGCTTGGTGGCCTCTAGCTTGCGCTTGCGGTCGACCTTCACGTAGAGCTGGTTGCGGGCGGCCGTCTCGAACTCAAGCCAGGCGCCCCGGTTCGGGATGACCTTGGCGCTGAAGAGGCGGCGGCCGGTGTTGGGGTCCTCGGTGGCCGTGTAGTAGACGCCAGGGGAGCGCACCAGCTGGCTGACCACGACGCGCTCGGCACCGTTGATGATGAACGTGCCGCGCTCGGTCATGGTCGGGAAGTCGCCCATGTAGACGCGCTGAGCGATGTGCTCGCCGGTCTCGTGGATGACGAGCTCGACATCGACGTAGAGCGGCTTGCTATAGGTCAGGTCTCGGGCGCGGCATTCGAGCTGGTCGTACTTGGGTTCGCCGAACTCGTAGCGATTGAAGTGCAGCTCCATGGACTTGCCGGTGAAGTCCGAGATGGGACTGATCTCGTCGAGCAGGTCCCGCAGGCCGTGCTCGACGAACCAGTCGTAGGAGGTGCGCTGAAGCTCGATCAGGTCGGGGATGGGCAGGACCTCAGGGATCCGGGCGTAGCGCTCGCGCTCCAGGGGCATGGGCGCACGCCGACGATCGACTTCAGACACGGTCATGGGGCACTCCTGCCTCGGCAACGAGGCGAACAAGGCACGGGAATCCGACACGGAGGGTCATCAAGAGAACAGGGGCCGCGCTCACCGACCGCGTATGGTACCGCGAAACGGAGGACCGGTCAAACAGTCGGTCCACGGGGCACGGTCACGCCGGACGGCCTCCCGGCCACCGGCGACGCGCCAGCCGCGCCTGGAGCAGCAAGCCCGGCCCCCGCGCCGGCCATGAGGCAGCACGGACGGTGGATGGGGGAGGCCGCTCTGGCCGCCCCCATCACTTGACAGCGAGGGCTACTTGATCTCGACCTTGGCGCCCTGCTCTTCGAGAGCCGCCTTGATCTTCTCGGCCTCAGCCTTGTCGACGCCTTCCTTGACGGGCTTGGGAGCCGCGTCCACGAGGTCCTTGGCCTCCTTGAGGCCAAGGCCGGTGAGCTCGCGCACGACCTTGATGACAGGGATCTTGTTGGGGCCGACCTCGGCCAGGATGGCCGAGAACTCGGTCTGCTCCTCGACCGCCTCGGCCTCGGCCGCAGCGGCGGGGGCAGCGACGGCGACGGCCGCGGGGGCGGCAGCGGTCACACCGTAGCGCTCTTCGAAGGCCTTGATGAACTCGGAGAGCTCGAGCACGGTCATGCCGTCGATGGCCTCGAGGATGTCGGTCTGGGAAAGCTTGCTGGCCATGGGTATCTCGTTCCTTTCGTGATGCTGGTCAGGTAGGTCCGTGGGGGTGTCTGGCCTGGAGCCCGGCGGGCGCTCAGGCGGTCGGAGCGGATTCGCGCCGCTCCTTGAGCTGCATCAGCCCGTAGCCGAGGTTCCGCAGCGGAGCCGCGAAAAGCCCGGCCATGGTGCTCAGCGGCGAGGCCATGGCCCCGGCCAGCTGGGCGAGCAGCACGTCACGCGGGGGCAGGGCCGCGAGAGCCGTGACGCCCGCGGCATCGACCGTCTGGCCGCCCAGGGCGGCGCCGCGGATCTCGACCTTGAAGGGCCGCATGGCGTCGATGATGCCCTTGGCCAGCGAGGATTCGTCGCTGCCGCCGACAGACAGCGCGCTGGGGCCGGTCAGCAGCGGGATGAGCTCCGGTCGTCCGGCCTGCTCGGCTGCGATGCGGGCGAGGCGGTTCTTGACGACGCGGTAGCGGATGTCCTTGTCGCGCAGGTCCCTGCGCACCTTGGACAGGTCCGCCACCGTCAGACCGCGATGATCGGAGACGATCGTGGTGTTCGCCTCCTTCAGGAGCTCGACGAGCTCAGCGATATCAGCCTGCTTGGCTTCTGTGGGCATTTGACCTCCTTCCTTGTGGAGTGCCGCTGGCGCGACCACCCCTGTGGGTCCCGCACAGGGGTGTCGCTGCGACTGCAGCATCCGGACGCGGAGGTCACGGCTCGACACCTGCCTTGGCGTGCCCGTCGGCGTCCCCGCGTGAGCGGTCCGGTCGACGATTTCGGTCCGGTCCGACGGCCGGGTCGCCCCGGTCGCGGCCAGGCACCCGAGGGTGCCCGCGGACGCATCGCTGTCTCTGGCGGAACGCTATTCCCTTGTGATGGGCCGAGGCCCGTCGCTGGCTGGACGCGGGCTCCCGCCCGCCGCGCTCAGGCGGCCGCCCTGGCCAGGAGACCCGGGACATCCACGCGGATGCCGGGACCCATGGTGGACGCCACGGTGAGGCTCCTGAAGTACTGGCCCTTGGCTTCCTTGGGCCGGGCGCGATTGATGGCGTCGGTCAGGGCAGCCAGGTTGTCCGCGAGCTGCTCTGCCTCGAAGGTGGCCCTGCCGAAGGGCACATGGATGATGCCGCCCTTGTCAACCTTGAACTCGATGCGACCGCCCTTGAGCTCGTTGATGACGCGCGCGAGGTCGAACGTGACGGTGCCGGCCTTGGGATTGGGCATCAGGCCGCGGCGGCCGAGGATGCGGCCGAGCTTGCCCACGCTGCCCATCATGTCCGGCGTCGCCACGGCCACGTCGAACTCCAGCCAGCCGGCCTCGATGCGGGCGGCGAGGTCCTCGGCGCCCACGACGTCCGCGCCGGCCGAGGTCGCCTCGGCGGCCTTGTCGCCCTGCGCGAAGACCGCCACGCGCACCACCTTGCCCGTGCCGTGCGGCAGGGCCACGGTGCCGCGCACCATCTGGTCGGCGTGGCGGGGGTCCACACCCAGGCGGATGTGGGCCTCCACCGACGGGTCGAACTTGACCGCGGAGGTCTCCTTGAGGAGCGCCATGGCCTCCTGCGGCTCATAGATCCTGCCGCGCTCGACGAGCTTGGCGGCTTCCTGGTAGCGCTTGCCGTGCTTGCCCATGTGGGTCGATCCTCTCCGTGCGGCCTGCGTGGCCTCCCCCTGGTGACGCGGGGTGGACGTACCGGTGCGGGCAGGCCCGCAGCTTGCCTCTCCGTCCGCACCGGCTGGCGGACGGCGGCACATGACTCCTAGTCGACGATCTCGATGCCCATGGAACGCGCCGTGCCCTCGATGATGCGCGCGGCCATGGCCGCATCGTTGGCGTTGAGGTCGACCTTCTTGACCTCGGCGATCTCGAGCAGCTGAGCGCGCGTGACGCGGCCGACGCTCTGGCGACCGGTGGTCGCCGAGCCCCGTTCCACGCCGGCCGCCTTGCGCAGCAGGTCAGCCGCGGGTGGCGTCTTGAGGACGAAGGTGAAGCTGCGGTCCTCGAAGATGGTGATGCGGGCAGGGATGATCTGGCCGCTCTGGGCGGCGGTGCGCTCGTTGTAGGTCTTGGTGAAGTCGACGATGTTGATGCCATGCGGACCGAGCGCCGTGCCCACGGGCGGGGCAGGCGTGGCCTTCCCGGCGGGCAGCTGAAGGGTCAGGATGGTTCGGATCTTTTTGGCCATCGGTTCGTCTCGTCGTACCTCGTTGGATGCCTGGCCCCAGGACGGGCCGGTTAGAGCTTCTCGACCTGAAGGAAGTCGAGCTCGACTGGCGTCTCACGCCCGAAGATGCTGACGAGGACCTTGAGCTTGTTGCGCTCGGGGTTGACCTCGTCGACGGTGCCGATGAACTCGGCGAAGGGGCCGTCGGTGACACGGACGCTCTGGCCCTTCTGGAAGGCCACGCGGTACTTGGGCGTCTCCACGCCCATCTGGCGCAGGATGCCCTTGACCTCGTGCTCCTCGAGGGGCACCGGCTCGTTGCGGGTGCCGGGGATGTTGCCGCCACCCACGAAGCTCGTCACGCCCGGCGTGTTGCGCACGACGAACCACGATTCCGGGTCGAGGATCATCTCCACCAGCACGTAACCGGGGAAGACCTTCTTCTGGACGGTGACACGTTGGCCGCCGCGGATCTCGATCTCGTCCTCCTCCGGGACGAGGACCTGGTAGATCTTGTCTTCCATGCCCATCGTCTCGATGCGGTGCTCGAGATTGGTCTTGACCTTCTTCTCGTACCCGGAGTAGGTGTGGATGACGTACCAGCGCTTCTCGGGCCCTGCCGCCTCGGTGAGGTGCTCCAGGAAGCCCGTCATCCGAAGGCCTCGGTGATGATGACGAAGACGTCGCGCCAGATGATGTCGAAGAATCCGATGAAGACGCCGAAGATGGCACTGATGACGAAGACGAGGATCGTCAGGTTACGGACATGCTCCCGCGTGGGCCATGTCACCTTCTTCAGTTCCGACCACGACTCGGTCAGATAGCGGCGGATCCTGTCGATCACGTTGTTCGTCGTTCCCTTATCTGGGGCAGCCTGTGGAGGTGGCAGGCGCGGCGGGACTTGAACCCACAACCCCTGGTTTTGGAGACCAGTGCTCTGCCAATTGAGCTACGCGCCTACGCTTGGCCTGTGCCTCCTACTTGGACTCGCGGTGGAGTGTATGGCTTCGGCAGCGAGGGCAGTAGCGGCGCAGCTCCAGCCGGTTGGGATCGTTCTTCTTGTTCTTCTCGGTCGTGTAGGTGCGCTCCTTGCACTCAGTGCAGGCGAGCGTGATGGTGGGACGGTTCTCGGCTGCCTTGGCCATGCGAGTCTAGTCCTGGACCGCGATGACGGCGCCGGCGCCGACGGTGCGGCCACCCTCGCGGATGGCGAAGCGCTGGCCGGGCTCGAGGGCGATGGGCGTGATGAGCTCGACGTCCATGTCGACGTTGTCACCGGGCATGATCATCTCGGCGCCCTCCTGGAGCTTGATCTCGCCGGTGACGTCGGTCGTGCGCAGGTAGAACTGCGGGCGATAGCCGTTGTAGAAGGGGGTATGGCGGCCGCCCTCCTCCTTGGACAGGACGTAGACCCGGGCGGTGAACTTGGTGTGGGGCTTGATGGAGCCGGCCTTGGCGAGGACCTGGCCGCGCTCGATGTCGTCGCGCTCGATGCCGCGCAGCAGGGTGCCCACGTTGTCACCGGCCTGGCCCGAGTCGAGCAGCTTGTTGAACATCTCGACGCCCGTGACGACGACCTTGCGGGTGGTCCGGATGCCGATCATCTCGACCTCGTCGCCGACCTTGACCACGCCGCGCTCGATGCGCCCCGTGGCCACGGTGCCGCGGCCCTTGATGCCGAAGACGTCCTCGATGGGCATGAGGAAGGGCTTGTCGATGGCGCGCTCGGGGGTGGGGATGTAGGAGTCGACCGCGTCCATGAGCTCCTGGATGCAGGCGTAGGCGGGATCGGCGACATCGTCGGGGGCCTCGAGGGCCTTGAGAGCCGAGCCGCGCACGACGGGCAGGTCGTCGCCGGGGAACTGGTACTTGGACAGCAGCTCGCGGACCTCGAGCTCGACGAGCTCGAGGAGCTCCTCGTCGTCGACCATGTCGACCTTGTTGAGGAAGACGACGATGTAGGGCACCTCCACCTGGCGGGCCAGGAGGATGTGCTCGCGGGTCTGGGGCATGGGCCCGTCGGTGGCGGCCACCACGAGGATGGCGCCGTCCATCTGGGCGGCCCCCGTGATCATGTTCTTGATGTAGTCGGCGTGACCCGGGCAGTCGACGTGGGCGTAGTGGCGGGCGGCCGTCTGGTACTCGACGTGGGCGATGGCGATGGTGATGCCGCGCTCACGCTCCTCGGGGGCATTGTCGATGCTGTCGAAGGCGCGGTACTTGGCGTCACCCTTGAGGGCCAGGTACTTGGTGATGGCCGCGGTCAGGCTCGTCTTGCCGTGGTCGATGTGACCGATGGTGCCGATGTTGACGTGGGGCTTGGTACGCTCGAACTTCTGCTTGGCCATCCTCGTGTCCATTCGGCCCCAGACGCGCAGCACCGGTGCGGTGGGCGTCGGAGGTGATCAGGTGGAGCCCACAATGGGACTTGAACCCATGACCTCTTCCTTACCAAGGAAGTGCTCTACCACTGAGCTATGTGGGCCCGTTGGGCGTATGTGTGGGGCTTCCAGAGGGCGCTGATGCTGGTGGGCAGGGAGGGAATCGAACCCCCACAGTCGAAGACGGCTGATCTACAGTCAGCGGAGCTCACCACCTGCTCAACCTACCCATGATTCGTCCGTGCACCCCTCGGGACCGGAGTCCCTGTGGTGAGGGGATACAGCGTCCTCTGTTGTTGGAGCCGACGACGGGACTCGAACCCGGAACCGGTGGTTTACAAAACCACTGCTCTGCCAATTGAGCTACGTCGGCGGCGACGCAGAATAGTAGCGCAGGAATCGTCCGGGCCGCAAGCGGCGGGTGCTCCGCTCCTTGACGGGTCAGGTCGGCAACAGATCCTCGTCGTCGATCGGGAGGCCATCGGCCCGGGCGTGTTGCCCGATGATCGTCGCTTCGGCGTCTGCGGCGCCGGCATCCAGCACTGTGGCAGGCGCGTCGGCCTCCGGCACCACGGTCATCGTCGCCGAGGCACGCTCAGCCGAACTCTCATCCGCGGAGCGAGCCAACTCCGACCGCTCCTCGGCCCCCTGGTCGGCGGCGCGATGCGGTGGTGAGGGCGGGTTGGCCCAGCGCTGTGCGGCGGCCTCGAAGAGGAAGACCGACCCCGCCACCGAGGCGTTGAGCGAGGCCACGCGTCCACGCATGGGGATGCGCGCCATGATGTCGACGCGGCGGCGCACCCTGGCGTTCAGGCCGCGGCCCTCGCTGCCGATGACGATGGCGAGCGGGCCGCGCATGTCGACCTCGCGGACGGTCATTGCGGCGTCGCCGTCAGCGCCGACGATGCGAACGCCTCGCGCATGCAGATCGACCAGCCCGCCCGGCAGATCTGCCATGGGCACGAGCAGGAGGTGCTCCACGGCTCCAGCCGACGTCTTGATGGCCGCTGGGCTGATGGGCGCGGCACCCTGTGTGGGGAACAGGACGCCGTGCACGCCGCAGGCCTCGGCCGAACGCAGGAGCGTGCCCACGTTCTGGGGATCCTCGAGATGGTCGAGGACGAGGACGAACGCTGGCTCGCCACGCGTCCTGGCCAGCGCCAGGACATCGTCGAGCGTGGCCCAGCGACGCGGGGCCACCACCAACGCCACCCCCTGGTGCCCATCGAACCCGCTGATGGCCGTGATGGTGCCGCCCTCGACCTCCACGACAGGGATGCGCAACGTGGTGGCATGGAGGACGAGCTGGTCGAGGGCGGACCGTCGCTCCGGGACGACGAGCAGCCGCCGCGCCTCGCGTCGGGCCGCGAACGCCTCCTCGACCGGCCGCCGGCCGGCCACGATCTCCTCATCCTCGGAGAGGATCTCGACGGGCGCGGGGCCATCCGGGGTCGCGCCCGCCAGCCCGGCAGCGATGGGCTGCCAATCCCGCCGGGGGCGCGGGGCCGGGCGGTCCGGCGGGCCGCCGTACGAGCGGTGGCCGGGCGGCCCGGAGGTCGTCGGACGAGGACGGAAGGGTGGGCCTCCGGAGGGTCGGCCTCGTCCACCACGCTCCCCAGCGTGGGCACCGGGGGGCCTGCCGGCCTGGTCGCCGGGGAACGGACCGCGGTCGGGACGGCGCCACTCGGCGGGCGCCGGAGGACCGCCTGACCTGCGGTCCGGCCATCGGTCGCGCGAGGGCGTGCCTCCCTGCGGCCCCGCGCCGGGGGGCCGGTCAGCCTGGCGCCGGTCACGGTCAGCCTGAGGCCGGTCATCCCAGGGTCGCTGGCCTGGTGGCCGGTCGCCATACGGCCGGCCGCTCGAGGGTCGGCCACCAACGGGCCTGGCGCCGACGGGCCGGCCACCGGTCGGTCGCTCGCCGCCAGACCGGTCGCGGTAGGATCCACCTCCGCTGGGTCGGTCGCCGTAGGGGCGGTCGCCGGGCGGCCTGCCCCCGTACGGCCTGCCCCCGTACGGCCTGCCACCCATCGGTCGACCGCCAGAGGGCTTGCCTCCTCGAGGTCCATCACGGTTCGGCGGCCCGTCAGGCCCTCGATCGTCGTCAGCCATCAGCCTCCAGCCTTCCGCCAGCGTTGCCCATCGGGCGTGTCCTCGACCACGATACCGGCCGCCGCCAGCGCATCGCGCAGCTCATCGCTGCGCCGCCAGTCGCGCGCGGTGCGCGCCACGACGCGCGCCTCGAGCATGGCCACCAGGTCCTCTCGGAGCTCCTGGCCGGCCTCCTCCAGGACACCCAGGACCGTGTCCAGCTCCCGGATGGCGGCGGCTGCACGTCGCGCGTCCGCGCTCGACAAGCTTCGCATCCCGACGCGGCTGTTGAGCTCGCGGACGAGGTCGAAGGTGGCCGCCAGGGCGGCCGAGATGTTGAGGTCGTCGGCGAGGGCCGCCGCGAAGGCCGAGCGGGCCGAGCTCAGCAGGTGCGCCAGCGAGGGGTCGTCGGAGCGCTCCTCACGGTAGCCATCCAGCGCCGCGACGGCCGTGACCACGCGGTCCACGGCCGCAGTTGCCTGGGCCAGCGACGCGTCACTGAACTCGAGCGGCGAGCGGTAGTGGGTGGCCAGGAGGGCGTAACGCAGCGCCCGCGGGCTCACACCGGAGGCGTAGACCTCGGCCGGCCGGGTGATGTTGCCGGTCCGCTTGGCCATCTTCTGGCCGCCCATGTGGAGGTGTGCGCAATGCAGCCAGGTGTGCACGAAGGGCTGGCCGGTGGCTGCCTCCGACTGCGCGATCTCGTCCTCGTGGTGGGGGAAGACCAGATCGATGCCGCCGGTGTGGATGTCGAAGCTGGGGCCGAGGTAGCGCATGCTCATGGCCGAGCACTCGATGTGCCAGCCCGGGCGCCCCTCCCCCAGCGAGGTCTGCCAGCTCGGCTCGCCCGGCTTGGCGGCCTTCCAGAGTGCGAAATCGCGCACGTCGTCCTTCTCGTACTCGTCGGCCTCGACCCGTTCGCCGGGCCGCTGCTGACTGGGGTCGACACGGGCCAGCCGGCCATAGGCGGGCCAGGAGGCGATGCGGAAGAAGATGGAGCCGTCCTCGGCACGGTAGGCGTGGCCGGTTTCCAGGAGTTGCCCCACGAGCGTGACCATGTCGTCGATGTGCTCGGTGGCCCGGGGCATGACGTCCGGCTTGGCGACGCCCAGCCTGGCCATGTCCTCGAGGAAGAGATCCGTGTAGGTCGCCGTGAGCTCAGCGATGCTGATGCCAGCCTGGCCCGCGTCGCGGATGATCTTGTCGTCAACGTCGGTGATATTCATGACCCACGTGACGCGCAAGCCGCTGAAGAGCAGGGCCCGCCGCACCAGGTCGGCGAAGACGAACGAGCGGAAGTTGCCCACGTGGGCAGGGGCGTACACGGTCGGGCCGCAGCTGTACATGCGCACGTGGCCGGGCTCGAGCGGCTCGAAGGGTTCCAGGCGGCCGGCCAGGGTGTTACGGAAGCGCAGGCTCATCGAGGCACCAGGCTGACCAGGCAAGTGGCGCTGATGACCCGCCCGGCACCCTCGTCCCCAGCCAGGTTGCCGGTCATCGCTTTGACCGAGACGCGTCCCGGGTCTACGCCAGCAAGGCCGGCGATGGTGGCCGCCATGGCGTCGAGGCGGCGGCCGCCGAGGCGTGGTCGCGCACCCATGATCGTGGCATCCACGCTGTCGACGACGAGATCGGCCCGGGTCAATCGCCCCATCACCTCGGCCACGAGCGCCCGGCTGTCCACGCCCCGTGAGGTCGGCTCGCCGGAGGGGAAGAGGCGGCCCAGGTCGCCCTGCCCGGCAGCCGCCAGCAGGCCGTCGCAGAGCGCGTGGAGGACGACGTCACCGTCGGAGTGGCCGTGCAGCTGCGGCGCGCCATCGATGAGCAAGCCCCCGAGGCGCAGCCCGTCACCTGGACCGAAGGGGTGGCTGTCCGCGCCCAGGGCCACCCTCGGGCTGGCACCCTGCCCCGCCAGGCGCCGGGCCAATGAGAGGTCCTCGGGCAGCGTGACCTTGATGTTGGTGGCCTCGCCCTCCACGATATGGACCTCGACCCCGTCGCGCCTCAGCAGCTCGGCCTCGTCGGGGAGCTCGTCGGGGCCTCCCGCGTGGACCTCGCAGGCGGCCAGCAGCAGGTGGCGTCGCGCGGCCTGCGGCGTCTGGGCACGAACGAGGCCGGACCTGGCGGCAGCGCCGCTGATGCGGCCGTCATGGACACGCTTGACGGCGTCGACGATGGGCAGGGCCGGGATGACGGCGCCGTGGCTCTGGGCACCCTCGACGACGCGCCGGATGAGCGCCGGGGAGACGAATGGCCGTGCCGCGTCGTGCACGAGCACGATGCCGGCCCCCGCAGCTCGTACGCCCGCGGCCACGGAATCCTGGCGGCGCCGGCCGCCGATGACGACGCGGGCCCCGATCCGACGCAACCAGTCGGACTCGCGCAGCTCCGCCTCGCGATCGGCTGAGGTCACGACGATCAGGTCGGCGATCTCCGGCGCGGCGGCCAGCGACTCCACCGACCAGCGCAGCACCGTTCGCCCGGCGATGAGCGCGGCCAGCTTGTCCGCGCCACCCATGCGTCGACTACTGCCCGCCGCCACCACGACGGCGTCGGCCACTCGGTGCCCTGTCACCGCCCAAGTGTGCCCTGCGCCGGGCATCCGTGCCGCGCTCGTGCCACGGATCCTCGATGGGGCACGGAGGGGTGTCGTGGTCGACGCCGCTGCGGGGAGCCCGGCGCCAGGTCGGCGGCCCGTCCTCAGGGCCTTGCGTGGACTCAGGCAGTGCCGGCCATCTCCGCGAAGATCATGCGGCCTGCGACTGTCTGAAGGATGCGCGTGACGGTCACGTCGAGCTCTCCCTCGAGGTGCCGGCCGCCGCCTTCGACCACGACCATCGTGCCGTCATCGAGGAAAGCCACGCCCTGGCCAGGTTCCTTGCCTTCCTGCACGACCTTCACGTGGAGGGCCTCACCGGGCAGGAAGGAGGGCTTGAGGGCGTTGGCCAGCTGGTTCAGGTTCATGACCCTGACGCCCTGCAGCTGCGCGACACGGTTGAGGTTGTAGTCCGTGGTCAGGATCGCGGCGTCGCGCTTCTGCGCCAGCGCGATGAGCTTGCCATCCACGGTCGAGACACCCGGTTCGTCATCAGTGCTGATCTCGATGCCGATGCGGTGGTCCTTCTGGAGCACGGCCAGCACATCCAACCCGCGACGGCCGCGATTGCGGCGGCCCGGGTGGGTGTCGTCGGCGATGTGCTGCAGCTCTCCCAGCACGAACCGCGGCACCACCAGCAGCCCGGCCAGGAAGCCGGCCGCTACCACATCTACGATGCGACCGTCGATGATGGCGCTGGTGTCCACGTAGGTGACGGCTACGGGAGGCCCGGCCGGGACCGTGGCGGGAGCCGCAGGACGCCGCAGGCCGAGACCCTCCAGGGCGGTACGCAGGTCATGCCGCTTGGCGACCGTCAGGCCCATCATGCCCAGCGCCAGGACGATGGAGACACCGATGGGCAGCAGCAGGCCGGCCGGCGCCGGCAGGCTGGTGAGGGGCAGGCCCAGCAGGAACCCCATGAGGAGGCCCACGAGCAGACCCACGATGGCAGCGACGAACTCGTCCGTGGACATGTCCGTGACGGCCCGGAGCAGCCAGTGTGCCGGGACGATGGTGAGGTACGGGGCGATGATGAAGCCGACCACGCCCCAGGCAGCGATCCAGGCCAGGAGCAGCAAGCGTCCCTCGAGCGAGGGATCGAGCAGCGTGGTGGACGTGGCGTCGAAGCCCGTGAGGGCGATGGCCAGGATGACCCCCAGGGCGCCGCCGAACAGGCGGATGAACCTCAGCATGGCACGCGAACGCTACCAGAAGCCGGCGGCCGCCGACCCGTCACCCAGATGTACCAGTGGCCTCGAGCGCCAGCTCGAGTGACTGCCGCAGGGTCGCAACGCGCCTGACCTCCAGGCCCAGTGCCGCCGCCTGCCTGCCGCTGAGACCCGCATCGTCGGGTACGAGGGCACGACGGAAGCCGAGCCGGGCAGCCTCGCGCAGTCGGCGCTCCAGGCCAGGCACCGGCCGGATCTCGCCCAGCAGGGATACCTCGCCGCAGGCCAGCAGGTCGCCGGCGATGGCGCGATCGCGCTGTGAGGCCGCGACGGCCAGGGCCAGCGGCAGGTCCAGTGCCGGCTCGCTGACGGTGATGCCACCGGTGAGGCTGGCGTAGACATCGCGGCTGCTGACATCCACCCCACCGCGCCTGGCCAGCACGGCGATGAGCAGCACGAGGCGGTTGACGTCGAGACCCGCGACCGTGCGCCGGGGCGGTCCGAAGCCGGCCGGCGCTACCAGCGCCTGCACCTCGACCAGCAGCGTGCGACTGCCCTCCAGGACCGCCGCCACCGCCACGCCTGGCGCTGATCGCGATCCATGGCCCAGGAAGGCGGCCGCGGTATCGCGAACCTCGCGGAGGCCGTCAGGGGTCATCTCCATGACGCCGACCTCCTCGGTCGAACCGTGACGGTTCTTCATGGCGCGCAGCAGCCGGAGCGATGCGTAGCGGTCGCCGTCGAGCATGAGCACGGCATCGACGAGGTGCTCGAGGGTCCGCGGCCCAGCCAGGCTGCCATCCTTGGTGACGTGCCCGACGAGCAGGACGGGCACGGCGTGCTCCCGGGCGAAGGCGCCCAGCCGGGCGGCCGATTCGCGCACTTGACCGACCGAGCCAGGAGGCCCGTCGAGGTCCTCGACCGCCACCGTCTGGATGGAGTCGACGACGAGGAGCCACGGCCTGAGCGCGATGGCGGTGGCGATGATGGCGTCCACGTCCGTGCTGGCGAGGACCGAGAGGGTCGAGCTGGCCGGTCCGCTGGTCAAACCCAGGCGCGACGCACGGAGGTGCAACTGGGCCGGCGATTCCTCGGCACTGGCGTAGAGCACCTGGCGAGGCGCTCGGGCGCCCGCGTCGGCGCCCGCGTCCGCCTTCCCGCCGGGGCCGGGCACGCCAGCGGCCAGGGCGCCCGCAACCTGGAGCACGAGGGTGGACTTGCCGATGCCGGGCTCACCGCCCAGCAACAGGAGCGACCCGGGCACCAGGCCGCCGCCCAGCAGGCGGTCGACCTCGGCCAGCCCGGTCGGTCGGCGGATGGTGGCCACGACGTCGAGCGAACCCAGCAGGCGGGGCTCGGCGGCCCGGGCGGCAGCCGACGGATGCCGCCCCTCGCCCGACGCGGGGCGCCGCTGCGGCGAACGCACGAGCGTCTCCACGAGCGAGTTCCACGCTTCACAACCACGGCACTGACCTTCCCACTTCGGGAAGGCCGCGCCGCATGCCTGACAGATGTATTCGCTGGCGGCCCGGGTGCGCGCCATGACCCTATACGGCCTCGACGGGCGTCCTCTCCGCGGCCGGCTCGATGGTCAGGCCGGCGTCCTCCGAGCGGTCCACGAAGACCGTGTCCCCGGCCTTGAAGCGGCCCACCAGGAGGGCCTCGGCGAGGGGGTCCTCGATCATGTTCTGGATGACGCGGCGCAGGGGTCGGGCGCCGTAGTCCACGTCATAGCCGAGCTTGATGACGTGGTCCTTGGCCGCCTGGCTGACCTCGAGGTCGATCTGCTGGGCCTTCAACTGGGTGCGGACCCGGGCCAGGAGCAGGTCCACGATCTCGCGGATCTCGTCGACCGTCAGCGAGCGGAAGACGACCTGTGAGTCGACGCGGTTGAGGAACTCGGGCCGGAAGGTCGTCTTGAGCTGCTCCAGGACCTTGGCCTTCATGCGGTCGTACTGCGCCTCGCGCTCGCGGTCCTCGTTCGGTGACACGGGCCGGAAGCCCAGCGACGTGTCCTTGAGGAGATCCTTGGCGCCGACGTTGCTGGTCATGATGATGACCGTGTTGCGGAAATCGACCCGCCGGCCCTTGGCGTCCGTGAGCTGCCCGTCCTCCAGGATCTGGAGGAGCATGTTGAAGACCTCCGGGTGGGCTTTCTCGATCTCGTCGAGGAGCACCACGGAGTAGGACTTGCGGCGCACGGCCTCGGTCAGCTGACCGCCCTCCTCGAAGCCCACGTAGCCGGGCGGAGCGCCCACCAGGCGGCTCACGTTGTGGCGCTCCATGAACTCGCTCATGTCGATCTTGATGAGCGAGTCTTCGCTGCCGAACATGAACTCTGCGAGGGCCTTGGCGAGCTCCGTCTTGCCGACACCGGTCGGGCCCAGGAAGATGAACGATCCGATGGGGCGTTTGGGATCCTTGAGGCCGGCACGAGCCCGGCGCACGGCACGCGAGACGGTGTCGATGGCCTCCTGCTGGCCGATGACGCGTTTGTGCAGCGCATCTTCCATCTCCAGCAGGCGTTGCGATTCCTCCTGCGCGATGCGCGTCACGGGGATGCCGGTCCAGAGGGCCACCACTTGGGCGATGTCCTCGTCGGTGACCTCCGGCGTCTCCGCTGCCAGGGCGGCCTGCCAGTCGCTGCGCAGCTGGTCGGCCTTGGCCTTGGCCGCCGACTCGGCATCGCGCAGCTCCTGGGCGCGCTCGTAGTCCTGGTCGTTGACCGCGGCCTCCTTCTCCTTGGCGATGCGCTCGAGCTCCTTCTGGGTGGCCTTGAGCTCGATGGGCGTGGAGCTGTGACGCAGGCGGACGCGGCTGGCGGCTTCGTCGATGAGGTCGATGGCCTTGTCCGGGAGGTGCCGGTCGGTGATGTAGCGGATGGAGAGGTCAGCGGCGGCGCGCGCGGCATCGTCGGTGATCTTGACGCGGTGGTGGCGCTCGAAGCCCTCGCGGATGCCGAAGAGGATCTCCACGGTCTGCTCGAGGGTGGGCTCCTCGATCATGACGGGCTGGAAGCGGCGCTCGAGAGCGGCGTCCTTCTCGATGTACTTGCGGAACTCGTCGAGGGTGGTGGCGCCGATGCACTGCAGTTCGCCGCGCGCGAGCGGAGGCTTGAGGATGTTGGCGGCATCGATGGCACCCTCGGCTGCACCGGCGCCCACGAGCGTGTGCAGCTCGTCGATGAAGAGGATGGCGTCGTTGGTGCTGCGCAACTCCTCGATGATCTTCTTGAGCCGCTCCTCGAACTCCCCGCGGTACTTGGTGCCGGCCACCAGCGAACCGATGTCCAGGGTGAGGACACGCTTGTCGGCCAGTGACTCGGGGATGTCACCGCTGACGATGCGGTGTGCCAGGCCCTCCGCGATGGCCGTCTTGCCCACGCCGGGCTCGCCGATGAGGGCAGGGTTGTTCTTGCGCCGGCGCGACAGGATCTGGATGACGCGCTCGATCTCCTTCTCGCGGCCGATGACCGGGTCAAGCTTGCCGGTCCGGGCGGCCTCGGTCAGGTTGATGCCCAGTTGATCCACCGTGGGCGTCTTGCTGCTGCGCTTGGTCTCGGTAGGACTCGGACCCGACGCGCTCGACTGGCTGAGGACGCGGATGACCTCGTGGCGTACCTTGTCGAGGTTGACGCCGAGCGATTCGAGCACACCGGCGGCGATCCCTTCGCCCTCACGGACGAGGCCAAGGAGGAGGTGCTCGGTACCGATGTAGTTGTGCCCGAGGCGGCGGGCCTCATCGATGGCCAGCTCGATGACCCGCTTGGCACGCGGCGTCAGGCCGACCTCCCCCACCACCGGGCGGTCGCCGCGGCCGATGATGAACTCGACCGCAGTGCGCACCTTGGGCAGTTCCACGTTCATGTTCTCGAGCACGCGTGCGGCTACGCCCTCCCCTTCCCGGACCAGCCCGAGCAAGAGGTGCTCTGTACCGATGTAGTTGTGGTTGAAGCGCTGGGCCTCATCCTGCGCGAGGGTCAGCACCTTGCGCGCGCGGTCAGTGAACTTGTCGAACCGGTCCATGGGGGTTGACGACGACTCCCGGTGCAGGCGACCCCTTGACGGCCGCCCGGCCATGCTACCACCGGAGGCATGCGCTGCCGCACCGCGTCGTATAGGGAAACCGACACCGTCCGACCGTGGCTGACCCACTGGGATGCCCGGCGGGTCAGTCGGCGGTGGGGGCCGTGAAGGACCCCGCCGCACCGGACGGCTGCCACTCGTCGTCAACGACGCCGGCCGGGGTGGGGCGGGGCGGGCTTGGCCGAGCCCTCGACCATGGACCCCGGAAGTCAGCCGACCGATGAGGGCAGCCGCAACGTTCGCCCTAGTCCCGAGTGGTGACCTCGGTGGTCTCGATCAGCTCGCTGCCGTCGGGCTCGATGACGTCGCTGACCTCGGTGGTCTCGATCAGCTCGCTGCCGTCGGGCTCGATGACGTCGCTGACCTCGGTGGTCTCGATCAGCTCGCTGCCGTCGGGCTCGATGACGTCGCTGACCTCGGTGGTCTCGATCAGCTCGCTGCCGTCGGGCTCGATGACGTCGCTGACCTCGGTGGTCTCGATCAGCTCGCTGCCGTCGGGCTCGATGACGTCGCTGACCTCGGTGGTCTCGATCAGCTCGCTGCCGTCGGGCTCGATGACGTCGCTGACCTCGGTGGTCTCGATCAGCTCGCTGCCGTCGGGCTCGATGACGTCGCTGACCTCGGTGGTCTCGATCAGCTCGCTGCCGTCGGGCTCGATGACGTCGCTGACCTCGGTGGTCTCGATCAGCTCGCTGCCGTCGGGCTCGATGACGTCGCTGACCTCGGTGGTCCGAGTCGCGACTGCCCGGGGCTCGCCCGTGTCGGCGGCATCCTGCTCGGCGATCTGCAGGCGAACCTGCGCGAAGGCCGCGGCGAGGGTGTTGTCGATGCCGCCCTCGGGCTCCTGGATGGCCTGCGAGCGGTCATAGCCGGCACGTTCGGTGCGGGGACGCCGCTCACGGGCGGGCCGGGCGGGCGCCTCCTCGGCCTGCTTGAGGCTGAGGCCCAGGCGATGGCGCTCGGAGTCCAGCGAGATGATCTTGAGGTTGATCGTCTGACCCTCGTGGACCACGTCACCCGGGTGGGCGACGCGCTGGTGCGACAGCTCACTGATGTGGATCAGGCCCTCAAGGCCATCCTTGACGCGCACGAAGGCGCCGAAGTTGACGATCTTGGTGACGGTACCCTCCACCAAGTCGCCGACCTTCAGGTCGCCGACAGTGGACTGCCAGGGATCTGGCTGCATGCGTCGGATGGAGAGGCTGATGCGGCCGCGCTCGTGGTTGATGTCGATGACCTCGGCCTCGACCTCGTCCCCGACCTCGTGGGCACCCTCGGGATTGTTGACCTTGTTCCATGAGAGCTCGGACTTGTGCACGAGCCCGTCGATGCCGCCCAGGTCGATGAAGATGCCGAAGGGCGCGATGGAACGCACCGTGCCCTTGACCTGCTGACCGACCTGCAGGCTGCTGAAGAGCTCGTCGCGCTTCTCGCGGCGCTCCTCGTAGAGGGCCACCTTCTCCGAGAGGATCAGGCGGTTGGCCTTTCGGTTGACCTCCAGGATCTTGAGGCGGAGGCGGCGGCCAACGTAGGGCTGCAGCTTTTCAGCGATCTCCTGGGCCGCGTCGCGCGGCTGGTCGTTCTGGGGTCG
Source organism: uncultured Chloroflexia bacterium (assembly GCA_963825995.1). Lineage (GTDB taxonomy): Bacteria > Chloroflexota > Limnocylindria > Limnocylindrales > CSP1-4 > JAFMJV01. Next base: position 195,709 of record CAWGVH010000003.1, on the reverse strand, counting down.
GCGCGGGAAGTCGACGATCTGGCTGATGGGCACGAAGCCTCGGATGCCACAGTCGACGATGAGTCCGCCCTTGTTGTGATCGATGACCGGGGCGTCGATGATGTCACCGGCGTCGAACTGCTCCTGCATGGAGCGCCACTTGCGCTCGAGTCCGGCACGCCTCAGGGAGAGGACGGCGTGTCCGTCGGTCGATTCAGGCTGCAGCACGTACACCAGGACGGTGTCGCCGACATTGAGTTCGGGCTGGCTCTCGGCGTTGCGGCCGTAGAGCTCGCGATTGCTGACCACGCCCTCAGACTTGGCGCCGACGTCGACGAGCATCTCGTCCTTGTCGATGCGGACGATGACACCCTCGACCACGTCGCCGTGCTTGAGGCTGGGGATGTCGCCCGACTGCTGCGCCAGCAGCTCCTCCATCGTGGTGGGCTCGGGGCGGTCTTCGATGACCGGCTCGGGCTCGGCGGCGGGCTCGACTTCGGGCTCTGGTGCCGGCTCGGGCTCGACGAACGGCTCGGCCTCCATGACGGGCTCGGGCTCGGCAACGGGCTCTGGTGCCGGCTCGGCGTCGGCCACGGCGATCGGCTCGGGCTCCATGGCAGGCTCGGCCTCCATGGCAAGCCCAGCCTCCATGGCCGGCTGGGGCTCGGCATGGGCGACGGGCTCAGTGGTGTCTGCGGCCACGGGGGTCGCGTCCGCCTCGATGGCGGCAGCCGTTTCACCGATCGCCGGCTCGACCTCGGGTGCGGCCTCGACAGGTGCGGCTTCCGTGGCTGCGGCCTCGGGGGTGGCGGTCGCTGTCTCGGTCTCGATCCCGGCGTCCTCCGGGGTGGTCGTGACGCTCTCGGCGTCGGTGATCTGCGGCTCTTCTACGGTCAACGATCTGGTCTCCTTGGTGGCTGGGCTCCTGTCCTCCGAGGATGACGACAGCCCGGGTGCGAGCCCGGGCTGCTGGTGCGTCGGTGCGTCGTCCGTGTCCTGCTGGGCGGGATGACTCCTCCGGAACCGGGCCTGCGTGGCCTGCGTATTCTCGTTCGACAGGGCCCGCGAATGCTAACACGGGCAGGAGCGCGCAACAATGTCGTGGTGCCAGAGCTGCCGGACCTCCGTATCCTCGCCGAGGCCTTCACGACCGCGCTGGTCGGGCGGCCGCTGCAGCGCACGGTCGTGCACCAGCCGCTGGTCCTGCGCGGCACCAACGCTGAGCTGCTGAGCTTCGAGGGCCGCGTCCTGGAGACCGTCGCGCAGCGCGGCAAGTTCCTGATACTGACCTTCGGGAGCCGCCGGCGCATCGTCGTCAACGCCATGCTCACCGGTCGCCTCGGGCTGGCCGTGCCGGGCAGCAAGGCCTTCGGCTCGACGGCCGTGGTCTTCACCTTCGGGCCGCGCACCGCCGCGCCCGCGGCCCACCGCCTGACCGCCTGGACGCGCGGGGCGGCGTGGCTGCCCCCGGCAACCGAGGTCGTCGAGCTGCGCTACCGCGACCCGCGCAGGATGGGCAAGGTCTACGTCTTGCCGGAGGCGGTGGAGCGGGATGTCGCCGGCTGGGACGCGCTCGGCCCGGATGCCGACGACCCGGCTCTCGACCTGGCGACATGGCAAGCCCGGATCCGGCGGCACGATGGCGAACTGCACAACCTGCTCAAGAACCAGGCCTTCGTGGCCGGCATCGGCAACGCCTACAGCGACGAGGTGCTCTGGCTGGCACGCCTCGGTCCATTTCGCAAGCGCGCGTCGCTCGCGGAGGAGGAGTCGGAGCGGCTCTGGCGAGCCAGCCGGGAGACCATGGCGTGGGCGATCGCCGAGCTCAGGACCCGCGTGCCGCCGCGGTTCGAGGAGCAAGCTCGCGATTTCCTGCACGTGCACCTGAAGGGCGGTCAGCCGTGTCCGCGATGCGGCGCCACCCTCTCGGAGGTCTCGCCCGGCGGGTTCGTGACGACGTGGTGCCGAGCCTGCCAGGCCTGAGCCGGCGCGACTACTCCAGGTAGCGGACGAAACCGGGGACCGCCTCGATGTCGGCTGGCGTCATGTCCGGCGAGACCGGCACGATGATGATGTCGCCGGGCTCGGTGTAGGGCTTCTGCTCGGCGATGGCCGGATTGGCAAGGAGGATCTCGCGGCGACTGGTGCCGAACGCCTCTGCGATGGCGATGAGCGCCTCATCTTCCTGCACCTGGTACTCGATGCGGGGGCCATCAGCCGCCGGCGGGCCGCTGGCGGGAGGATCCGCTCCGGGGGACGATGACGGAGCGCGCGTGGGCCGAACGGTGGGCGCTGGCGTGGTCGGCGGCGCCACCGATGGCGACAGCGTCACGATAGGTGACGGGCTGGCGTCCGGTCCTGGCCCTGACCCACCGCCCCCGCTGAACAGCAGGACGATCAGGAAGACGAGCACGGCCAGCACCACGATGCCGATGCCCGCCGCGATGAGCGGGCGACGCGAGTCGCGACCCCGGCTCGCGCTGCTGCCGCTCGATGGACCGAGCGCCAGTGGGACCGACCGCACGGATGGCTTGAAGCGCGCGGAGCGGACCTGCTCCGCAGGGATGCCTTCCTGGTCGAAGGCGGCCGAGCGCGCTGACTGCGCGACCTTGAACATCTCGCAGCGAAGGTGTCGTTCCGAGAGGCAGTAGCGCTCCTGGAACGCCAAGGGCAAGGTCCCCGGCGGATCCTGCGCCGTGCAACGGTGTCCCACATCCGGTTGGCTCGAGCGGTACATGCCGTCCTCGGACAGGAGGTACGGACAGATGCGGTCCAGCCAATCCTCTGCCTGGCCGGGGGTTTCTGCGAGGCCGGGCTCCGCCGGGGCCGACTCGTCCGGCCCGGGCCTCGGCACACTGTCGACCCGTTGGTCGAGGGTGTCTTCCGGCCCTTGTGCGGCAGGGGGCACCGGCGCGGCGGGTGGCACGGGCATCGGTACGCTGGCGGCCGGGTCCCCAACGGGAAGAGGACCGCCCAACGCGGGCGCACTGGCCTGTCCTGAGGCGCGTGGAGCCTGAGACTGCCCGATGGGCGGCGCCTGAGGTCCGCCGGGCGTCGGCCATGGTGCGACGCTCTGAAGGGAGGGCTGAGCCGGGCCGGCAGGTGGGCGTCCAGGAGGAAAGACCGGTCCACCCGGGGAAGGACCCTGGACCGCTGGGGGCGGACCAGCCGGTGACCCCCCTACGGGCGGCCCCATGAACGAGGGAGGCGGAGGCGGCATCGGATAGGGCGGGAATGAAGACGGAGGAGCCGGGGCAGGCGCTCCAGGTACGCTGCCCGGCACGCCCCGCGGAGGGATCGGACCCGGCGCCCGCCCTGCGGTCTCCGCAGGCCCAGGCGCGGAGGCCGATGGCTCGCTCCCCGGGCCGGTCAGGGCGTGGTCCTGACCGTCGGGCGTCGGCATCTGCTCTTGGCGATGATCCGGCTGCACACGCCGATGATACGGTGTCGCCGCGCACCTGGCCCTTTGCGAGGCGACCGGCAGGCCAACAAGAGTCTCGACGGGTCACCCGTCGGCGGGAGCTCTGCGACGTTCTCCGCGACGACCCGGAGGATGGGCGCGGCCGGCGATCGAGACGCAACCTCCAACGCAAAAGACCCCGGCGACGGCCTATTTTCCCGAGGGGCTGCCCCCTGAGTATCTTCGGCGCTGGAGAGCTTAACTTCCGTGTTCGGGATGGGAACGGGTGTGGCCTCTCCGCTTGAGTCACCAGGATCTCGTGCGTGTGGTCGCGACGTGAAGACGTGATCGGATGGCAGGCCTGAAGCCCGCGATGAGTCTGAACTCCGATCCCTGCCGCGGTGGCGACGTCGCCGTCGTCCACGACACGGTGATGATGCCGTCATCCCTTCCAGCTGCCCATGGGTGGGTTGCTGAAAAAGGTCAAGCCCTCGACCATTAGTACGGCTCAGCTTCACTGGTTACCCAGCTTCCACATGCCGCCTATCAAGCAGGTGATCTCCCTGCGGTCTTACCCGGTTGACCCGGTGGGGAACCTCATCTCGAGACTGGCTTCGCACTTAGATGCTTTCAGCGCTTATCCAAACCGAACATAGCTACCCAGCGACGCCCTTGGCAGGACGACTGGCACACCAGCGGTTCGTCCACTCCGGTCCTCTCGTACTAGGAGCAGCTTCTCTCAAGTTCCCTACGCCCACGATGGATAGAGACCGAACTGTCTCACGACGTTCTGAACCCAGCTCACGTACCGCTTTAATTGGCGAACAGCCAAACCCTTGGGACGTACTACCGCCCCAGGATGCGACGAGCCGACATCGAGGTGCCAAACAGGGCCGTCGATGTGAACTCTTGGGCCCTATAAGCCTGTTATCCCCGGGGTAGCTTTTATCCGTTGAGTGATACCCCTTCCACTCGGAGGTACCAGATCACTAAGCCCGACTTTCGTCTCTGCTCGACTTGTGGGTCTCGCAGTCAAGCTCCCTTATGCCTTTGCACTCTACGGCTGGTTTCCATTCAGCCTGAGGGAACCTTTGGGCGCCTCCGTTACTCTTTAGGAGGCGACCGCCCCAGTCAAACTACCCGCCTGCCACTGTCCTGCGCCCGGATTACGGGTCGCGGTTAGAACCAAAACACAACAAGGGTGGTATTTCAACGTCGGCTCCACCGAGGCTAGCGCCCCAGCTTCTCAGCCTCCCACCTATCCTACACGTGCTGAATCCCAATCCAATGACAGGGTGTAGTAAAGCTCCACGGGGTCTTTTTGCCCTATCGCGGGTAACCTGCATCTTCACAGGTACTTCAATTTCGCCGAGTCCCTCGTTGAGACAGCGCCCAGATCGTTACGCCATTCGTGCGGGTCGGAACTTACCCGACAAGGAATTTCGCTACCTTAGGACAGTTATAGTTACTGCCGCCGTTTACCGGGGCTTCGATTCAGAGCTTGCACCCCTCCTCTTAACCTTCCGGCACTGGGCAGGCGTCAGCCCGTATATGTCAGCTTTCGCTTTGGCACGGACCTGTGTTTTTGCTAAACAGTCGCCTGGGCCGTTTCACTGCGGCCTCGAGCACACGAGCAAAGCTGCGTGCCGAGGCGCCCCTTCTCCCGAAGTTACGGGGCCAATTTGCCGAGTTCCTTAACGAGGGTTCTCCCGTTCGCCTTGGTATTCTCTACCCGCCTACCTGTGTCGGTTTGCGGTACGGTCACCTTTGATCTCGCTAGACACTTTTCTTGCCAGCTTGGCTCACTCGAATCGCAGCGGATGCCGCTTTCATTCGCTTCTCGGCGTTGGATGGGATGACGGATTTGCCTGTCTTCCCCGCCTACCGGCTTAGACGCGTATAGCCAAAAACGCGCTCGAACTACCATGCTGGGTCATGCCCTTGCTCTCACCTGGGCTCAGCTCCCCCGCTTCGGATCGACCTTTACGGCCGGCCCAACCACGAGGTCGCCTCCTCCAGGCGACACCTTGCGGTGCAAACGATCTCTGGTGGTTCCGGAATATCAACCGGATGTCCATCGCCTACGACGTATCGTCCTCGGCTTAGGCCCGACTAACCCTGAGTGGACAAGCCTTCCTCAGGAAACCTTAGGCTTCCGGCGTGTGGGTTTCTCACCCACATTTCGCTACTCATGCCGACATTCGCACTCCTGCACGCTCCAATCGTCCTTACGGTCAACCTTCGCTGCATGCAGGACGCTCCCCTACCGCCCATGACCCGCGAACGGATCACAGACCCGTAGCTTCGGTGCCAGGCTTAAGCCCCGTTGGATCTTCGGCGCGGAACCACTTGACCAGTGAGCTGTTACGCACTCTTTCAATGATGGCTGCTTCTAAGCCAACATCCTGGTTGTCTAAGCGACTCCACATCCTTTCCCACTTAGCCTGAACTTGGGGACCTTAGCTGACGGTCTGGACTGTTTTCCTTTTGACCACGAAGCTTAGCCCTCGTAGTCTGACTCCCGAGCTCTGGAATCACGAGATTCGGAGTTTGATTGGGGTTGGTAAGCGGGAAGCCCCCTAGCCCATTCAGTGCTCTACCCTCGTGATTGAACGCTCGAGGCTAGCCCTAAAGCTATTTCGGGGAGAACCAGCTATCTCCGGGTTCGATTGGCATTTCACCGCTATCCACAGCTCATCCCCTAGCTTTTCAACGCTAGTGAGTTCGGTCCTCCACGGGACATTACTCCCGCTTCAACCTGGCCATGGGTAGGTCACCCGGTTTCGGGTCTACTGCATGCGACTTGACGCCCTATTCAGACTCGCTTTCGCTTCGGCTCCGTCCTTCGCGGACTTAACCTCGCCACACACAAGTAACTCGTCGGCTCATTCTTCAAAAGGCACGCCATCAGGCTACCGGCCGTGAAGCCGGCAACACCCTCTGACTGTTTGTGGGCACGTGGTTTCAGGTACTATTTCACTCCCCTTCCGGGGTACTTTTCACCTTTCCCTCACGGTACTGGTTCACTATCGGTCGCCAAGAGTATTTAGCCTTGGACGGTGGTCCGCCCGGGTTCCCACATGAGAGACCTTCCACGTGGTACTCAGGTGGCTGACCTGGAGGTCGCTCGCTTCGCGTACGGGGCTATCACCCTCTCTGGCCCGCCTTTCCTGACGGGTTCAGCTCACGATCGACTTTGTAACTCCAGTGGGGTCCGGCAGGTCCCCGATGTCAGCTCCTACAACCCCTACCCAGAAACGGCTGCCGCCTATCACGCTGGGCTGGTTTGGGCTCTTCCCTTTTCGCTCGCCACTACTCAGGGAATGTTCTCTTTTCCTCCCGCTACTGAGATGTTTCAGTTCGCGGACTTACCTCACCCGGGCCTATATATTCAGCCCGGAGTGACTGGGCATTACCCCAGCCGGGTTTCCCCATTCGGACATCCCTGGATCTACGCTTGCTCGCAGCTCCCCAGAGCGTTTCGTCGCCTGCCACGTCCTTCATCGGCTCTTGGCGCCAAGGCATCCACCCCGTGCCCTGTGTAGCTTGACCTCCCTCAACAACTCACCCAACAGGCAGTTGTCAAGGGATGTCCGGGATCATTCACCTTGTCGTTCTATCTCGGCAGAAATCGAAGTTCAAAAAAGACTCAATTTCTTCCGATCACGTCTTCACTTGGTAAGGTGCGACGGGCTTCGCCCGCATGTCCAGCGATCCGCTGGTCGGTGACCTCGAGGACCTGCCTCGAGCCCACGGACCAATCGATCCCGGGTGGCTGACACCACAAGACGGCTCGAAGACCTCGAGCCGTCATGATCTGCCAGCCTGGGGTTCGCTCTTCGAGAGCCCACGGGGTCTACCCGATATTCAGTTCCATCGTCAGGTGCGCGGTCAGCAGTCTGTGGTCCTCGCTACTTGCCCAGGCGGCGGAAGTGGTGGAGACGAGGAGACTCGAACTCCTGACCCTCTCCTTGCAAAGGAGATGCTCTTCCGACTGAGCTACGTCCCCTTGCACCGCCGTTCATCCGAACGGTACGTGGTGGGCGTTTCTGGACTCGAACCAGAGGCCTCTGCCTTATCAGGGCAGTGCTCTAACCAACTGAGCTAAACGCCCGGTGTTCCCCCGCGACGAGCACGCTCGCCGAGGGTCACTGCACCTTAACACTTGAAGAGTGACAGACAGGATCTTGCACGAGCGGTTTCGGTGCTTGGTGCTGGGTCGTCACGATCTCGTGCGGACGAGCCGCACGCCGCCCCCACCCAGCCGGGTCGGCGGTCTCGATCGTGGCGATCAACCTGGGAGGGTGTCTAACGCCGACGCCTCACCGATGGCCTCGGCTCCCTCTCCCTAGAAAGGAGGTGATCCAGCCGCACCTTCCGGTACGGCTACCTTGTTACGACTTCGTCCCAGTCACCAACCCCACCTTCGACAGCTGCCCCCTTACGGTTGGCTCACTGGCTTCGGGTGTTGTCGGCTTCCATGACGTGACGGGCGGTGTGTACAAGGCCCGGGAACATATTCACCGCGGTATGCTGACCCGCGGTTACTAGCAACTCCGGCTTCACGCAGGCGAGTTGCAGCCTACGATCCGAACTGAGACCGGCTTTAAGGGATTAGCTCCACCTCGCGGTTTCGCAGCCCGTTGTACCGGCCATTGTAGCGTGGGTGTAGCCCAGGACGTAAGGGCCATGCTGACTTGACGTCATCCCCACCTTCCTCCGAGTTTCTCTCGGCAGTCCCGTGTGAGTGATACAACACACAGTAGGGGTTGCGCTCGTTGCGGGACTTAACCCAACATCTCACGACACGAGCTGACGACAGCCATGCAACACCTGTGGCCAGGCCCCTTGCGGGGCGCCGACGTTTCCGCCGGATTCCTGGTCATGTCAAGCCCTGGTAAGGTTCTTCGCGTTGCATCGAATTAAACCCCACGCTCCGCTGCTTGTGCGGGCCCCCGTCAATTCCTTTGAGTTTTAGCCTTGCGGCCGTACTCCCCAGGCGGAACACTTAATGCGTTAGCTACGACACTGGCGGGGTTGATACCACCAACATCTAGTGTTCATCGTTTACGGCTAGGACTACCGGGGTATCTAATCCCGTTTGCTCCCCTAGCTTTCGCGCCTCAGCGTCAAGAATGGGCCAGAAAGCCGCCTTCGCCACTGGTGTTCCTTCAGATATCTACGCATTTCACCACTACACCTGAAATTCCGCTTCCCTCTCCCATCTTCAAGCCGAGCAGTATCGAATGACCCTCCCCAGTTGAGCCGGGGGCTTTCACATTCGACTGACTCGGCCGCCTGCGCGCTCTTTACGCCCAGTAAATCCGGACAACGCTTGCCACCTACGTATTACCGCGGCTGCTGGCACGTAGTTAGCCGTGGCTTATTCCCCAGGTACCGTCATCATCGTCCCTGGGAAAAGAGGTTTACAACCCGAAGGCCTTCATCCCTCACGCGGCGTTGCTGCTTCAGGCTTTCGCCCATTGAGCAAAATTCCCGACTGCTGCCTCCCGTAGGAGTCTGGGCCGTGTCTCAGTCCCAGTCTGGGTGATCATCCTCTCAGACCACCTATCGATCGTCGCCTTGGTGAGCCGTTACCCCACCAACGAGCTAATCGAACGCAGGCCCCTCCGGAAGCGCCTTGCGGCTTTGGTCATACGAACGAACGTATGGCCACATGCGGTATTAGCCACCCTTTCGGGCAGTTATTCCCCACTTCCGGGCAGGTCACCCACGCGTTACTCAGCCGTTCGCCACTAACGACCCCAGGCAAGCCCGAGGTCGTCCGTTCGACTTGCATGTCTCATGCACGCCGCCAGCGTTTATCCTGAGCCAGGATCAAACTCTCCGACGATAAAGGACGTTCCTTGCGGTCCATCCTTTGGTTTCGGGGTTTGCCCGCTCGCACAAACAAATGACTCTGTCTGCCACTCTTCACTTGTTAAGGTGCCCGCCGATACCAGCCTGCTGCTGGGCTCTCGGCACGGCCGCCTATGATGACACGAACCCCGAAGGGCTGTCAACCGCAGGTCTGGCCACCCCGTCGGACCGCGATGGTCCGACTGGCGCTGCGCGTGGTCCGCGCTGCGCAGAACGAGGATGATAGGCGCCCGCTGGCATCTCGTCAAACGGCCGAGGGTGGCCGTCTCGGCGGCGGGCGTCGAACGGCCCGGTGGCGGACGGCAGCGCGGAGGCCGGCGGACTCAGGCTAGATGACGCCCGTCTCTGCCAGGAGGATGAATGCTGCCGCGCTGATCCAGCAGGCCAGGAACAGGAGCGCCGACCCCGGCTCGCCGAGCAGACCCGTGACGATCCAGTACAGGAGTGCCGCCATGAGCAGCGCGATGAGCGGCTTGATGAGCCTCAGGAGCGCCTCGTTCACCAGGTATCTCACCGCTCGGCGCTCCTCTCCAGTCGCTGGCGGCCCTGCATGGCGCGCACGAGCGTCACCTCGTCGGCGTACTCGAGGTCGCCGCCCACGGGGATCCCCCGTGCGATGCGCGAGACGATGCCCACCTGGCCCGTGACACGCTCGGCGATGTACATCGCCGTGGCCTCACCCTCAAGGGTCGGGTTGGTGGCGATGACGACCTCCTCGAAGGGCTCACCGGCGGCGTCCCGCTCCGCGATGCGGTCGAGCAGCGTGCCGATGCGCAGCCGTTCGGGGCCGATGCCGTCCACCGGTGAGATCGCACCGTGCAGCACGTGATAGCGGCCGCGGAAGGCGCGCGTACGCTCCAGCGCCAGCACGTCGAGGGGTTCTTCAACCACGCAGAGGCGCGCGTCATCACGCCCAGGGTCGCTGCAGATGGGACACAGTGGGCCGGTGCTGATGTCGTGGCAGCGATCGCAGAAGACGACGTCGTCACGTACGGCCACGAGGGCGGCGGCCAGCGTGCGGGCCTCTGTGTCCGGCGCTCTCAGGAGATGGTAGGTCAGTCGCTGGGCGGTCTTGGGACCGATGCCGGGCAACCGGGAGAAGGACTCGATGAGCCTGGCGACGGGCTCGATGAGCTGGCTCACGGGGGCAGGGCGAAGCCAGGCCTAGAGGCCGGGGATCCGAAGGCCGCTGGTGACGCGCGCCATCTTGTCCTCGCCCGTCTTGCGAGCGTTGGCCAGGGCGTCGCCCACGGCCGCGACGATGAGATCCTGAAGCATCTCGACGTCCTCGGGATCCACGACGCTCGGGTCGATGGTCAGCGAGACGATCTCCTGCTTGCCCGTCACGACCGCCTTGACGACGCCACCGCCGGCGCTGCCCTCGACCTGCAGATCATGCAGCTCCTGCTCGACGCGGGCCATGTCGGCCTGCATCTGCTGGGCCATCCTGGCCAGGTTACCCATGCCCACGCGCTGTCTCCTTCGCGACTAGTCGATGTCATCGACCCCGGCCAACTCGCCGTCGAAGACACGTCGCGCCTGTGCGACGAGGTCGTCTTCGCCGGAGTCCACGGGCTCGACGAGCTCCAGGTTGGTCACCACGCAGCGTACCGCCACAGGCCGACCGACGACGGAGGTGATGCCGTCCTCGAGCACGCGCCGCTTGCGCTCGGCGATGTCGCGCATGAAGGCTTGGCCTTCGGGGAAGCCCAGGACGAGGAAGCCGTCGCGGAACTCCACGGGGCGGCAGGAGCTCACCAGCGGTCGATTGGCCGGGTTGGCGCCGATGGCGGCCACGATACCGGGCCAGGCCGCGCGGATGGACAGGATGTCATCCGGATCGGGTGGGGAAGCGGGTCGCTCGACGGGACGCGCCTTCGCCGGCGGAGTGGACCGGGAGGCCGCTGTCACCGCGGATGGCTGTGGCGGCGTGTGTGACGGGATCCCTGACGCGGACCGGCCAGTCGGTCGCGACGGCGAGGTTGGTGCCGCCGCCGGGGGTGTGCGCTGGGGTTCAGGTGCCGGCGGCCTCCCAGGCGACCCCGTGACGGCAACCGCGCCGTCAGGTGACGACCCGGCGGCGGTAGGTGGCAGCCCGGCCGGGATGCCCTCCGCGGCCGCCAGCAGGCAGAGCTCGAGCTGCCATCGATAGCCTCCCAGGCCGCTGCGGCTGGCATCGATCCCGGTGAGGCGCCGCGCGGCCTCCGTGAGTGGACGCACGCCAGTGCGCGGCCCCGGCGACGGCAACGACAGGCGCTCCACGAGCACTTCCCGCAGGCGCGTCACGAGTTGCTCGCTGAAGGCCACCAGGTCGCGTCCCTCGGCCTCCAGGGCGTCCAGGAGACGGATGCCACCCAGCACATCGCCTGCCACCAGGGCGGCGATGAAGTCGTCGACGACGGCGACGTCGGCCAGGCCGAGGAGGTCTGCCACGGAGCCTGCGCTGATGGGGTCCGCCGAGCTGACGAGCACCTGGTCCAGCATGGATTCGGCGTCGCGCATGCCGCCGCCGGCCAATCGGGCGATGAGAGCGACGGCCTCCGGCTCGACGGTGCGCCCCTCGGCCTCCAGGATGCGCCGGAGCTTGCCCTCGATCTCAGGCAGGGCCAGGGGCCGGAAGGTGAAGCGTTGCAGCCGGGAGACGACGGCCGGGCGGATCTGGCTGGGGTCGGTCGTGCAGAAGATGAAGAGGACCCCCGGCGGTGGCTCCTCGAGGGTCTTGAGAAGGACGTCCCAGCCCTCCTTGATGCGCTGCACCTCGTCGATGATGAAGACCTTGCGGCGCAGGTCGGCCGCACCCGTGTACACGCGCGGGACGAGCTCGCGCATGTCGTCGACCTTGTTGTTGGAGGCGGCGTCCAACTCGATGACATCAAGCGCCCGACCCTCGCGGATCGAGGTGCAGCTGGGGCAGGCATCGCAGGGCTCGCCGTCGTGGAGGTCGGTGCAGTTGACGGCCTTGGCCATGATCCGCGCCATGGACGTCTTGCCCGTCCCGCGGGGGCCGACGAAGAGGAAGCCGTGGCCGACCCTGTCCAGGCGCACGGCGTTGCGGAGCGTCTGGACGACGGGGCCCTGGCCGACCATCTCGGCGAACGTCTGGGCACGGAAGCGCCGATAGAGCGCCTGCCGGGGGCCTTCGCTCTCCGGGCTCATCGTGCTGGGGCTGTCGGCCATCGGTCTCCCTGTCCCGGTCCGCGCCTTCGAGGGCCGGCCCCTGACCTCTGCGGCGTCTCCGCCCGGCGCGGTCGGCGGGACAGCGCACACAGCGGAGCTGGATATGCCGTGCACCCTCCGTCGATCACGACCGCTCGCGAGCCCGACCGTGGCGTTCGGCTCGGACCAGGCCGGTCCGCGGCACCCGGCGAGCAGCGCTTAACGCTGCTTCCTTCCGGACCTGACGTGGTTCACGCGTCGCCGCTGCGCGGGACCCGATCCTCAACACCGATCGCCCCGTTGGCGTCCGCGGGCAGCGGACCTCGGGAGGGGATTCAGCCCTGCTGGAGCGGATTGCAGGTACAGGGCACCGCTAGTTCCCCGCCTAGCACGGCCAAGGAATGATAGCGGCCTGCGGTCCGAAGGGGAAAGGGTGGCGGAGAGGGTGGGATTCGAACCCACGATGAGTTTCCCCATACGGCATTTCCAGTGCCGCGCCCTAGGCCTCTAGGCGACCTCTCCATGGCGCCGCCCGACTCGAACGGCAGGTTGGCTGGCGGAGAGGGTGGGATTCGAACCCACGGTGCTTGCGCACACCGCTTTTCGAGAGCGGCACCTTCAACCACTCGGACACCTCTCCGCGGCCGAGTCTAGCAAAGCGCCGCCGGGCAGCGGGCCGACGCCGCCCTCGATCGCGGTCAGGCCCGTTCGCGCTCGGGGCTCAGGTCCGGTCGCAGGTCCACGGCGTCGTCGCGCAGGATGCCCGAGACCACGTTCAGGCGGCGCGGCAGTCCGCGAGCCTCGGCAAGGTTCACCGCGGAGTGGCACGCGCCTTCGACCGGATCGGCCAGCGAGTAGACCACGCCATCCGCGTCCGCCTGCTGCAAGGCCCCGATGCACATGGCGCAGGGTTCCACGACGGAGAACACGGTCAGGCCGGCCAGGGAGCGACGGCCCAGTCGGGTGGCCGCTTCGCGCACCGCGATGATGACGGCATGGGCCGTGGGGTCCCCGCTGCTGCGGACCGACTCGCGGCCGTGGGCCACCATGGCCTCGTCCAGCACCGCGACCGCGCCGTTGGCGCGCTCGCCGGCACGGACAGCCTGGGCGGCCTCGGCCAGCGCGGCTCGCATGTAGAGCTCGTAGTTCATGGTCGCCTGTGGTTGGTCCTCATACTTCGGCGGCGCGTCCTGCGTGCCGCCCATCGTAGCTGGCGCACGGAGGCGGTACCATCGTCCCGCGCAAACCGTCATCAAGTCCACGCGACCGTCCACCACATCGATGCGGGCTCGGCGCAGGCCCTGCCCAGAGGGGAAACTTCGAGCGACATGGCAAGGAACCGCCGGATCGGCATCCTCACCGGGGGCGGCGACGTCCCCGGCCTCAACAGCGTCATCAAGTCGGTCACCTACCGGGCCACCGAGCTCGGCTTTGACGTCGTCGGCATCCGTCGCGGCTGGGAGGGCCTGACCCACCAGACGCCCGGCTCGGAGCCGGACGAGCGCTATGTCGTCCCTCTTGACCGTATCAACACCCGGACCATCGACCGGACCGGCGGCACCTGGCTGCACAGCTCGCGCACCAACCCGCGCAAGATGAAGAAGGCCTCCCTGCCGCCGCACCTCGACGCCAGCCGGGCCGAGCAGATGCGCGTCGGGGAGGACCGCTACGACATCACCTCGGTGGTCCTCGAGAACATCGAGGCCATGGGGCTCGACTACCTCATCCCCATCGGTGGCGACGACACGCTCAGCTTCTCGCAGGCCCTGCACGACAACGGCGTGCCGCTCATCGCCATCCCCAAGACCATGGACAACGACGTCCAGGGCACGGAGTACTGCATCGGCTTCTCCACGGCCATCACGCGGGCCAAGGACGCCATCAACCGGCAGCGCACCACCATCGGCTCGCACGAGCGCATCGGCGTCTTCCGCATCTTTGGCCGGGATGCCGGCTTCACCGCCCTGTACACAGCCTTCGTGACCTCGGCGCGCTGCCTCATCCCCGAGTGCCCCTATGACATCGACCAGCTGGCCAAGATCCTCAAGTCGGACCACGCCGGCAACCCCAGCCACTACGCCTTCGTCATCACCGCCGAGGGCGCCATCTGGGAGGGCGGCAGCATCGCCGAGGTCGGAGAGTCAGACGCCTTCGGCCATCGTCACAAGGCCAACGTGGCGGAGATCCTGGCCTCCGAGCTGAAGAGCCGCACCGGCATCGACACCATCCACTCCGACCTCACCTACGACCTGCGCTCCGGCGAGCCGGACTCGGTGGACCAGATGGTCGGCATCGTCTTCGCCAACACGGCCATGGAGCTCGTGGCGGACGGCCAGCGCGGCCGCATGATGGCCATCCGGGAAGGGCGCTACTCCCACGCGCCGCTGCCTGACCCGGAGCTGGGCGCAGTCTCCGTGGACGTTGACGCGATGTACAACCGCGAGCGCTTCCGCCCCGTCTACGCCAACCTGCTGGGCCGTCCGCTGCTGCTCGGCCACGGCGTGGCGCCGCTCGCGGAGTAGATGCGCGTGCCAGGCAGGCCATGAACACCGAGCTGGCCGCACGCGGCGCGGGGTCTGCCTACCTGCGGCGTGTCCTGGCGTTCTGGGGGCTGCTCATCGCGGTCCTGATCGTCGTGCTCATGACGGCCCTGGCCGAGCCGTTCGAGCCGGACAGCTTCGGACCCGGACAGGACGCCCGGGCCTACTGGGCGGCACCCCTCGATGACCCCTACGAGCCAGGCTCGGTCGGGCATGAGAGCGCCTACCTGTACTCGCCGGCTTTCCTTGTGGCCATGAGCCCGCTGCGAGCCCTGCCCTGGCCGGTCTTCGTGGGGCTCTGGACGGCCATCCTGCTGGGCGTCCTCTTCTGGCTGGCCAGGCCCCTGTTGTTCCTGCCCCTGGTCGTGTTGGCCCTGCCGGAGATCTGGGGCGGCAACATCACCATCCTCCTGGCGGCTGCCATCGTGATCGGCCTGAGCCGTCCGGCAGCCTGGGCCTTCCCGTTGCTCACGAAGGTGACGCCGGGACTCGGTCTCCTGTGGTTCGGCGCGCGCCGCGAGTGGTCCTCCTTCGTGCTGGCCCTGGCGGCCACCGTGGCCATCATCGCGCTCACGGCCATCGTCACGCCCGGCCTCTGGGCCGACTGGTTCGCGCTGCTCACGAGCAGCACGGGGTCGAGCACGGTGCCCGGATCCATCCCCATCCCGCTTGTCGTGCGCCTGCCCCTGGCAGCGGCCGTCATCGTCTACGCCGCCCGGCGGGGCCAGGCCTGGCTGCTGCCGGTCGGCATGCTGCTGGCCATGCCCGTCATCTGGTGGGGCAGCCTGGTCATCCTGGCGGCCGCCGTGGCACTCCGCCGCGAGGTCATCGAGGCTCGCTTCGACCGACTGCTGGCCGAGATCGAGGTGCGCTACCACCAGCGCCTCTCTGCACAGCGGGCGGCCACCTCCTCCAGCTAGACGCGCCGCGGCGCCCATAGCGTTCCACGAAGGGGACCGATGCGCCACCGCTTCATCCTGCGAGATCGTGAGGCCCGTGAGGCTGAGGAAGCCAGCCGACTGGCCCCCGCGGCCCTGCGCTCGGTGGCGTCGCGCGGTCGCGAGCGCCCGGAGGCACCCGATCTCATGCGCACCATCTTCGAGCGGGACCGCGACCGCATCATGCACAGCAAGGCCTTTCGGCGGCTGAAGCACAAGACGCAGGTCTTCGTGAACCCCGAAGACGATCATTACGTCACGCGGCTCACGCACACCATCCAGGTGACCCAGATCGCCCGTGCCATCGCAGCCGCCCTGTCGCTCAACGAAGGCCTCGCGGAGGCCGTCGCCCTCGGTCATGATGTCGGCCACTCGCCCTTCGGTCACACCGGCGAAGAGGCCCTGTCGCCCTACTTCCCGACCACGGGCGGCTGGCACCATGCCGCCCAGAGCGTGCGCGTCTACGAGACGCTCGAAGACCTCAACCTGGCCTGGGAGGTGCGCGATGGCATTCGCGCGCACTCCTGGAAGATCGATCCGCCGCCCACGACCCAGGAGGCGCTCTGTGTCCGATATGCCGATCGCATCGCCTATCTGACCCACGACGCCCTGGACGCCATCCGAGCGGGACTGCTGATCGAGGACGAGTTCCCGGCCGCCATGCGGGCTCGCTTCGGCCCACCTGGCTCGGCGTGGATCAGCGGCATGATCGCGGCCGTCGTCGAAGGTGCTCTCGACTTCGGCGAAGTGCGCATGCGCGACGACGTGCTTGCCGAGATGCACGAGCTGCGGGGCTTCATGTTCGAGCGGGTCTACCTGGCGCCGTCGCAGCGGCTGCGTCATCGCGCCGCCGTCGAGGTCATCCGCCGCCTCATGGACCACCACCTGGAGCACCCCGATGACTTGCCGGCCACGTACCGCGACACGGATGCTGACCGCGTGACGCAGGCGGCCGATTTCGTCTCGGGCATGACCGACCGATACGCCCTGCGCACGCACCGGCGCCTCTTCGGTGAGCGGGGCATGGACGACCGGGACCTCTGATCCCCGACCCGCCGGCGGCCACGGTCGTGACCCGGAGCGCGGCTGGCGTGTGATGGATAGTTGCGCCTGCAACTATCTTGTGGCATCATGGCGCCAAGGAGGTCCCCCATGCCCGCCATCACCGTCGACGACATCACGACGCTGCCGCGTCTTCCCCGCCTCGATCCCCTGGCGTCTCGCCCGCGCGCGGTGACGTCGGTGACGAGCGCACCGAGTGCCTTCGAAGGCGAGGGATTCCCCGTGCGGCGGGCCTTCGCCGGGGTCTCTCTGAACGACTTGGATCCCTTCATCCACCTCGACCAGATGGGCGAGGTCGAGTACGCGCCCGGCGAACCGAAGGGCACCCCCTGGCACCCGCACCGCGGCTTCGAGACCGTCACGTACATGATCGACGGCATCTTCGAGCACAGCGACTCCAACGGCGGCGGTGGCGTCATCACCAACGGTGACACCCAGTGGATGACAGCCGGGGCCGGCATCCTCCACATCGAGAAGCCACCGGAGCACCTTGTCATGAGCGGCGGGCTCTTCCACGGCTTCCAGCTCTGGGTCAACCTGCCACGCTCGCAGAAGTGGGCGGCGCCGCGCTACCAGGACCTGCGCGCCGACGCCGTGGCCCTCGTCGCCTCCCCGGACGGGGGTGCCCTGCTGCGCATCATCGCCGGCGACGTAGCCGGCTTCCAGGGCCCCGGGTCGACGTACACGCCCATGACCCAGGTCCACGCCACCCTCAGCCCCGGCGCGCAGCTCGAGCTGCCCTGGCGGGCCGACTACAACGCACTGCTCTACGTCCTCAACGGCGAAGGCAGCGTGGGGCCGGAGCAGCGTCCCATCGCCATGGGCCAGCTGGCCGTCTTCGGGGCGGGCGACAGCATCAGCCTGCGGGCCTCGTCGCTGCAGGAGAGTCGCAGCCCGAACATGGATGTGCTCATCCTCGGCGGGCGACCCATCCGTGAGCCAGTGGCCTGGATGGGTCCTTTCGTCATGAACACGCGCGAGGAGGTCATGCAGGCCTTCCACGACTACCAGGCCGGCCGTCTGGGCACCATCCCGGCCGTCCACGGGGCACCCCAGCGGGTCATCTCGACGGAGGCCGGCGGGGCCGACTCGACCGCCTGACAGGGTGCCGCATGCCGGCTATCCTCGGTCTCCCACGAGCCCATCAGCCTGGGGGTCAGCGATGCGACGGTTCCAGCAGGTCGACGTCTTCTCGCCCGAGCCGCTCAAGGGGAATCCCGTGGCCGTGGTCGTGGAGGCCGAGGGGCTCACGAGCGAGCAGATGCTGCGCTTCACGCGCTGGTCGAACCTGTCCGAGGCGACCTTCCTGCTGCCGCCGACCGACCCGGCGGCCGACTATCGGGTGCGCATCTTCACGGCCGCCGGCGAACTGCCCTTCGCCGGACACCCGACCCTGGGCAGCTGCCACGCCTGGCTGCGCGCCGGCGGGCAGCCGCGCCACGACGACCACATCGTCCAGGAGTGCGGTGCGGGCCTCGTGCCTATCCGGCGCGCAGCCGACGAGCTGGCTTTCCGCGCTCCGCCGTTGCGCCGATCGGGCCCCGTCGAGGAGGCGGACCTGGCACGCGTCGCCCGCGTCCTGCGCATCGGCCGCGAGGCCATCGTCGACAGCCAGTGGGTGGATAACGGGCCCGGCTGGGTGGCCGTGATGCTGGCCTCCGCGGAAGCTGTCCTGGCCGTCCGGCCGGCCGCGCCCACCGACGATGAGGGCAGTCCGCTCGACATCGGGATGGTCGGCCCCTATGCGGCCGGCTCTCCGTGCGCCTACGAGGTGCGGGCCATCTTTGCCGACGACCGCGGCCGGATCTTGGAGGATCCCGTGACCGGCAGCCTCAACGCGTCGCTGGCGCAGTGGCTCGTGGGCAGCGGCCGGTTCGAGCCGCCATACCTCGCCAGCCAGGGTACGCTCCTGGGGCGGACCGGCCGGCCGCGCATCAGTCGAGATCCCGACGGGTCCATCTGGGTCGGCGGCGCGACCCATACCCTGGTCGAGGGAGAGCTGCGCCTGGTCGGTCAGGCGACCCTGACCATGACCGAGTGATGGCCTCGCGCGCCGTCCGGCGCGGGCGGCGTCACCTCGTCGGTCTGGACCTCGCCGCTGCCGTCCGTGGCACGCACGCGGATGGTATGGGTGCCGGCGGGGCCGGCCGCCCAGGGCAGCGACCACTGCACCCAGGTGGCATCGGTGAGAGGCATGGAGAGCCGGGCCGGCTGCCAGTCGCCGTCGTCGATGGAGACCTCCACGGCGCTTACGCCTCGATCGGGCGCCCAGGCCACCCCGGCGATGGCCACGCTCGCGCCATCCGCGACGGTGCTGCCGTTGCGAGGCACATCGATGCGCGACTGCGTCAGGATGGGCGCCTCTTTGGCCCAGCCACGCGGGATCCAGTAGCCATCGAACGCCTCCCAGGTCGTGAGTTCGATCTCGCTGAGCCACTTGGTGGCGCTCACGTAGCCGTACAGGCCGGGGATGATGAGGCGGGCCGGGTAGCCATGGTCGAGGGGCAACGGAGTGCCGTTCATGCCCAGCGCGATCATGGGACGGCGCTCAGGGTCCATGGCCCAGGCAGTCGGGAAGCCTGCCGTGAAGCCGTCCACGGAGCGGCCCACGATCTGCGTCGCCTCGGGCTGCACGCCGGCCATGTCGAGCACCTCGCGCAGGTCCACGCCCGTCCACAGCGCGTTGCCGACGAGCCGGCCGCCGACCTCGTTGGAGACACAGGCGATGGTCACGAACTGCTCGATGAGCGGAAGCTCCGAGAGCTGCTGGTACGTCAGCATGACCTCCCGATCAACGAGACCCTTGACGGTGAGCTGCCAAGCGGCGACGTCCACCCGCGGCGTCACGAGCGCTGTGTCGATGCGGTAGAAGGACTCGTTGGGAGTGACGATGGGCGTGATGCCTTCGACGTCCAGGGAGGCGGCGGCAGGTACCTCCGGCACGGGGCCGGCCGCAGTGGGGAGCGTGGCGCCCTCGACGGCGCCACCCGGGCGGTGGTCGAGGAGCTCGCGACCCACCAGGCCGAGCACGAGCGACCCGACGGCCACACCGCCACTGATCTGCAGGAAGCGTCGCCGATCCCAGTCGGGCATCTCCCCAGCAGCGGAGCCCGCGGAGTCTCGCCCGGCTGAGCCTGCCCAGGTTGGGCCAGTGGCACGCAGCATCGTGCGCAACGCGGCGAGCGCCGCGCCGACGGCGACGACGTCGGTGACGACGGCCAGGAAGGGGTCCGTCAGGGACTGCGCCAGCGCCGCCACGAGACCCACCGCGCCGGCCACGGCGAAGCCCGCCACCGGGATGCTCCAGCGACGCCGGCCGGCCACGCCCAGGAGGCCGGCCACGAGGAGCGTGGCCAGGACGATGGCGACGTTGAGGGCAAGCTTGTCGTTGGTGCCGAAGAGCTCCACCATGAGATCCTTGGCACCCGGCGGCTGGTTCTCGATGACGAGGTCGCCGATGGCGATGACGAGCGAGGGCGCACCCGGGGCGAGGCCCGCCAGGAGCTCAGCGACGGCGATGCCCAACGCAGCGGCCAGCCCACCGCCGATGAAGGCCGCCACATCGGCCCAGCGCGAGGGCGCGGGTCCGGTGCCGGGTCGATCGTCGGCCGGCGGGGGGGATGCGAGTGCCGGGCTCATGGGTGGCTATCCAAGCAGACCTATGTGACGATGCCACGACGGCGGGTGAGGCATACTCGGCGGCCATGACACACCGGACGGCAGCAGAGCTCGAGCAGGGCATGGGGGACATCAGCGCGGCACCGCGGGATGAGGGCCAGGTCCGCCTCATCGTGCGACGGACGGGCAAGGGCCAGCGCGAGGTCCTCGCGGTCGGCGAACTGGATCGCGAGGTCGGCCTGGTCGGCGACGACTGGGTCAACCGCCCCAGCAGGGCCACTGGGCAGCCCAGTCCGTACGCACAGGTGACGGTCATGAACGCACGCTTCGCGGAGCTCATCGCCGGAGAAGGCGGGCCCCAGGCCTGGGCCCAGGCCGGCGACCAGCTCTACATCGATCTCGACCTCTCGCAGGAAAACCTGCCGCCCGGATCGCGGCTAGCCGTGGGCGGGGCAGTCATCGAGATCTCGGCCCAGCCACACACCGGCTGCGCCCAGTTCAGCGCGCGCTTCGGGCTGGACGCCCTGCAGATCGCGAACTCCGAGCGCGGCCGTGCGCTGCGCCTGCGCGGCGCCAACGCCGTGGTCGTCGATCCGGGGATGGTGCGGAGCGGGGACCTCGTGCGGAAGCTTCCCACAGCGCGCTGAGGTCGGGCGGGCCCAGCGACACGGTCGGATAGGCGACCCGGCCGACCGTGCACCGTGCGCGGCGGGTCGACCAACGGACGCACATGCCGGTCACGGTGGCGCCCCTTGACAAAGTGGCGCACTATCGCCTCGCGACGTTCGCCTCATACACTATCGCGTCATCCTCCGTGGGGGGCGGCATGGCGTGGCACGGGAGCGCCCGGAGGACCCCCCACGATGGCCGACCCCACTCCGATCCTCGCGACCATCCTTCGCCTGCCCTCAGCGGATGCCCTGTGCACCTGCCGCCATTGGCCGGACTGCGACTGCGGCTGTCACAGCCGGCGATGTGACCCCGGCGAGGACATCTGCAGCACCGAGTACCTGCCCGACGATGGGGGCCTGGCCCACTGGGGCTGCCCGCGCTGCACTCCGGGCCAGGAGGCACCCCATTACCTCGGTTGTGAGCTCATCGGCTGGCACGTGCCGGTGCCGGCGAGCCGGCGCCTCCAGCGCACCGGGGACGAGTGGAGAACAGCCTCGGCCTGAGTGGCGCAGGCCGCGCTTGACGGGTCCGCATACCCGGCGCCCCGCTCCCGGGCGTGGGCGCGTGCCGGACGACGGTACAGGGTGGCAACATAGGCGTTCGCCTCGGCGACGCTCGCCGCCCGGCGACAGAGAGGCGATGGGGAGGCCGGTGTGGACAGGACCAGGCTGCTGATCATGGGTGCCGCGGGTCGCGACTTCCACGACTTCAACGTCGTCTTTCGCCCCGACCCCACGGTCGAGGTCGTGGCCTTCACGGCCACGCAGATCCCGGGCATCGATGCGCGGCGCTATCCCGCGGCGCTCGCCGGCGAGCACTACCCGGAAGGCATCCCCATCGTCCCGGAGGCGGACCTCGAGCGGATCGTGGCCGAGGAGCAGGTCGACGTGGTGGTCTTCTCCTACAGCGATGTCAGCCACGAGACCGTGATGCACGCCGCCTCACGCGCCCTTGCGTGCGGCGCCCAGTTCCGCCTGCTGGGACCAGCCGAGATGATGCTGTCGTCCAGCCTGCCCGTGGTGGCCGTCTGTGCCGTGCGCACCGGCGCCGGCAAGAGCCAGACCACGCGGGCCGTGGCTGCGCTGCTGGCCGAGGCCGGTCACACGCCGGTCGTGGTGCGCCACCCCATGCCCTACGGCGACCTCGCCGCTCAGCGCGTCCAGCGCTTCGCCAGCCGCGACGACCTGGCCCGCCACCACACCACCATCGAGGAGCGCGAGGAGTACGAGCCGCACCTCGAAGCGGGGCGTGTCGTCTTCGCGGGCGTGGACTACGAGGCCATCCTCCGCGAGGCCGAGCGCGAGGCGGACGTCGTCCTCTGGGACGGCGGCAATAACGACCTGCCGTTCTACCGCCCGGACCTCCACATCGTCGTGGCCGACCCGTTGCGTGCCGGCGACGAGCGGCGCTACCACCCCGGTGAGGCCAACCTGCGCATGGCGGACGTGGTCATCGTCAACAAGGTCGATTCGGCGGACCAGGCCTCGCTGGAGGCGGTCCTGGGCAGCATCGCGACGCTCAACCCCGCCGCGGAGGTGCTGACGGCCCGCTCCGACCTGACCCTCGAGGGACCCTCCGTCGAAGGCAAGCGCGTCGTCATCGTCGAGGACGGCCCGACCCTCACGCACGGTGGCATGACCTACGGGGCCGGCGTCGTGGCGGCCCGCCGCTTCGGTGCCGCCGAGCTCGTCGACCCCGAGCCTGTCGCGGTCGGCTCCATCAAGGCCGTGCTGCAGCGCTATCCGGACCTGGAGCCGCTGGTGCCAGCCATGGGCTACGGTGAGACACAGATGCGTGAGCTCAAGGAGACGCTGGAGCGCGTGGATGCCGACATCGTGCTGGTGGCCACGCCCATCGACCTCGGGCGCCTGCTGGAGCTGGACAAGCCGGTGACGCGGGTGCGCTATGAGCTGGCCCAGGTCAGTGGCCGGCCCCTTCGCGAGATCCTGCAGGGGGTGCTGGCACGCTGAGGGTGGGCCCAGGACAGGCCAGGCGACCGCGGCCGGGGCAGACGGCCAGCTCAGTCGATGGCACACGCGCCGGTGGCGGCCTCCACGGGGAAGATCCCCGGGTCGATGCCGGTGGCAGCCAGATAGGCTTGCTCGACCCAGGCACTGAAGTCGGAGACGGCGTCGCGCTCGACGAAGGCCACCAGGCAGCCGCCGAAGCCGGCCCCGGCCTGGCGACGCGCGATGAGTCCCGGAGCCTCGCGCATGGCCTCGTGCATGGCGTCCATGGCGGGCGCCCCGATCTCGAAGAGGCGCGTGGCGCCGTCGTATGAAGCATCGAGCAGCGCAGCCAGCGCCGTCGGATCTCCTGTCGGCAGGGCTTCGCCAAGCTCCAGGACACGCCGATCCTCCTCGATGATGAAGCGGCATCGCCTGACGACCACAGCGGGCAGCTCTGCCTCGTGGGCGGCGAGCAGTGCCGGGCTGACGTCGCGCAGGGCCGTGATGCCCGGATCGCTCATGCGCAGATGCGCGACGCCGGCCTCGCACTGGGCCCGCCGCTCCCCGTAGGCCGTGGCGCCCAGCTGCCGCTCCGCGCGAGTGTCGCAGATGACCACCGCGAGGTGCGGCGCGATGGCCACCGGCCGGCTCTCCAGGTGACGGCAGTCGAGCAGGAGGGCATGTCCGGCCTGCCCGAGCACCGAGGTGTACTGGTCGAGGATGCCGCAGCTCACGCCCACGAACTCGTTCTCGGCCCGCTGGCCGAGGATGGCCGTCTCCAGAGGGGCGAGATGGAAGCCGCTCACGGTGGCGAAGGCCAGCAACGACGCGACCTCGATGGCCGCCGATGATGAGAGCCCGGCGCCGAAGGGCACGCTCGATTGCACGAGGCCATCGAAGCCGACGAGATCGCGGCCCTCGGCGACTAGGACGCTGGCCGCGCCGCGCACGTAGTCGGTCCACGGCGCGTGGGCGTCCCGGCGGATGTCCGCCAGGCTGAACTCTGCTTCCCCGGGCAGGTCCAGCGAGGCGACGGCGACACGGCCGTCGGCCCGCGGCCGGACGGCCAGCCAGGTGTCGCGATCGACCGTCATGGTCAGCACGTGGCCCTCGTTGTAGTCGGTGTGGCTGCCCATGAGGTCCACCCGGCCGGGAGCACGGCACCACGTCGTGGGCGGGCTGCCGTAGCGCTCGGTGAATGCGGCCTCTAAGCGCGATCGTCGCGCCCCAGCGTCCATGGGCTTCAGGCGGCCTCCGCGAAGGCCGCGAGCATGGCTTCCACGTTGGCCATGGGGATGTCCGCCATCATGCGGTGGGAGGGCGCCAGCAGCAGGCCCGTGCCGTCGGGCGCCAAGATCGCGCGGCAGGCGATCACTGCATCGCGGACCTCGGCGGCCGACCCGTGCGGCAACACCGTCTGCGTGGAGACACCCCCGTAGAAGGCCAGCCGTCCACCGAACGTGGCGCGCAGCCAATCGTGCTCCAGAACCTCAGGCTGGACCGGGTTGAGGGCCGTCAGGCCGATCTCCACGAGGTCCGGGACGATCTCGTCGATGCGCCCATCGGAGTGCATGAGGACCGGCAGGCCGCGCTCCACGAAGGGTGCGAAGAGCCGGGCGAGGCGCGGCTTGACGAGGCTGCGCCAGGTGGCCGGCGAAAAGAGCAGGCCGGCCTGGGCCCCGTAGTCGTCGCCGAAATAGCCGCCGTCGACGCCCAGTTCCAGGTAGCGCCCGATGAGCACGAGCTGGATCTCCGTGATGCGGTCGAGCAGCTCGGCCACGTAGGCCGGGTCCGCTGCCAGGTCGAAGAGCAGCTGCTCGAAGCCGCGCAGCGACCAGGCCCGCTCGAAGAGCGCGAAGCCCAGGTTGGGCACCACGAAACCGTCCTCGCCGGTGCGCTCGCGCAGGCGCGCAGCATCGTCGAGGAGGCCGGCCGTCCCAGGGTCCGGCCAGGCATAGCCGTCGAGGTCGGGAGCGCTCGTCAAGGGGCTCTCGCGGATGAAATAGCCCTCCTCCGCCGCGTCGTGGCCGGCACCCCACCAGTCGGTGCGCGTTCGGCCATCCGGGCTGAGGCGTGGTCGGTGGCTCAGGTCCACGCGCACCAGGTGGTTCTCGAACCGGGTCGGCAGCTCCGAGACGTCCAGCCCGAAGTGCCTCGCCAATCGGCCGCCCATCTGCGCGGTCCAGCCGACCTGGGTGGGCAGACGGTCGAGGGGCTCGTGGCGCAGCGCGCGGAGCACACGCTGGCGGCGACTCAGGGTCATGCGAGACCGGCGCTGTGTCGGCCTGTCGATCGTGCCCGGGTCACGAAGCTGAGGATACCCGTCTCGCCGGCTCCAGCGAGAGCCTGGTCGGCTGCGCCGCGACCAAGTCGTATCCCTGCCGACACCGAGCGTCGCGGTACACTCGCGACGGCGACCCTCGTCGCCAACGGGCTGAGCGCCGGCGCGGCCGCGATGCCGGCCCATCGCAGGGAGGACCAGAGCACCTATGAGACTGCTATCCCCGTGGCCCCGCCTTGTTGCCCTGAGCACGATGGCCATCGTCGCGACGGCCGCCCTCCTGCCGGCCGCGGCTGTCGCCCAGGAGCCGCAGATGGGCGGCTCCATCGTCGCCGTCGTCGAAGGCGAGCCCACCTCTGTCGACCCGGCCTTCGACTACGACTTCGTCTCCGGCCTGGCGACGTCCAGCATCACGGAGCCGCTGCTCAAGTTCTGCGAGGGCGACACGGCCCTCTGTCCAAACCTGGCCACCGACTGGACCGTCAGCGAGGACGGCCTGACGTACACGCTGACCATCCGCGACGGCGTCACCTTCCACGACGGCAGCCCCATGACCGTCGAGGATGTCGTCTTCAGTCTCAACCGCATCCGCGACCCGGAGCTTGGCTCGTACGTGGGCTGGATGCTCGGCAATGTCGCCGACGTCACGGCGCCGGATGACCGGACCGTCGTCATCACCATGAGCCAGCCGGACGCGCTCCTGGAGTACGCCCTGGCCTCCACCGCGGCGCATGTCGTGAGCAAGGCCTTCGTCGAATCCGTCGGCGAGGACTACGGCACCCCCGGCGTGGGCTCGATCGGCACCGGCCCCTTCAAGTTCGTGGAGTGGGTCTCCGGCGACCACCAGACGCTGGCCCGCAACGACGACTACTGGGACAAGGCCAACGGCGGCCCATACCTCGACGAGATCACCATCAAGATCCTGCCCGAGCCCACGACGCGTGTGGCCGGCCTGGAGACCGGCGAGATCGACTACCTCGTCAACAACGTGCCCTCCGACCAGTACGAGACGGTCAAGGGCTTCGACAACGTCAGCCTGACCTTCGTGCCCTCCTTCTACGGCGAGTGGATCACCTTCAACACGCAACTGCCGCCCTTCGACAACGTCCAGGTCCGCCAGGCCATGAACTACGCCCTGGACAAGGCTGGCCTGCGTGCGCTGTATCGGCCGGAGAGCCCGGACACCAAGGCGACCCTCGTCTATCCGACGATGTGGACATTCGAGGACGCCGCCTGGCAGGCGGCCTGGGACGCCCTGCCAGCCTATGACCAGGACCTCGAGAAGGCTGCGCAGCTCCTCGAGGAGTCGGGCGTGGCAGACCAGCTCAACGGCATGACCATCTCGTACTACGAGTCCACGCCCTCGATCAAGGGCATCGCCGAGTCGTTCATCGACGCCATGTCTCAGCTGGGCATCACCATCGAGGCCAACAAGACCACCTACCAGGAGAACATCGCGCAGCAGTTCGGCGCGCACGACGACTACGACATCTTCGTGGGCTCGTGGGGCTCGGACTTCCCTGATCCGTCGGGCAACCTGCGCCCCAACTTCGGCTCGGAGAATATCGTCGCCGGTGGCGCCAATGCCTCCGCCTACAGCAATGCCGATGTCGACGCGCTGCTCCAGGAGCAGAACCTCCTGACGGACCGGGCCGAGCGGGCCAAGCTCCTCATCGAGGCGCAGGCCATCATCGCCGAGGAGTCTCCCCTCATCTCGGTGACCAACCCGGGCTGGCCGCTGGCCGTCAACAAGCGCGTCCAGGGAGCCGAGGTCGGCCCGCTGTGGTACTGGGCATCGCTCTTCAAGAACGTCTGGGTCACCGAGTAGCCATCTCTAACCTGCGCCACCGGACCTGCGGGGCGGGCCCGGTGGCGCCAGACATCCAGCAGGGAGGGGAGACCACACCGTCATGGCCGGCTACGCCGTACGCCGACTGCTGGCCGCCATCCCCACCCTGCTCTTCGTCTCCTTCGTCACCTTCGGGCTCGTGCGGCTGGCGCCGGGTGACCCGGTCCTCATCGTCCTGGGCGGCAAACGCATCAGTCCCGAACTCGTCGAGCAGCTGCGCGAGAAGTTCGGCCTGGTGGGCGACCCCATCACGCAGTACATCGCCTGGCTCGGGCGGGCCGTGCAATTCGACTTCGGCGATTCCTACAAGCTGAAGCAGGAGGTCGGCGACCTCATCCTGGCCCGCCTCCCCACCACGGTGGAGCTGGTCGCCCTGTCGGTCCTGCTGGCCATCCTCATCGGCATCCCGCTGGGGGTGCTGCAAGCCCGGAGGCGCGAGAGCCCGGTCGACTACGCCGGCTCGTTCCTCGCCTTCGTGGGCGTCAGCTCGCCGGTCTACTTCACGGCCATCATCGGCATCCTGGTCTTCGCCGTGTGGCTCGGCTGGCTGCCCGCCTTCGGCAGAGGCGACGATCTCGTCGACCAGCTGCGACATCTCATCCTGCCTGCCGTGGCGCTGGCGCTGGGCATGATCGCCCTGACCTCGCGCATGACGCGCAGCGCCATGCTCGAGGTGCTGGCCTCCGACTTCATCGAGGCCGCGCGCGCCAAGGGCCTGCCTGAGCGCACCATCCTCGTCAAGCACGCCTTGCGCAACGCGCTCATCCCGGTGCTGACGGTCATCTCGCTGCAGGTCGGCTTCCTCGTCGTGGGCACCGTCCTCGTGGAATCGACGATGGGCCTCGGTGGCCTCGGCTCGCTCATCACCGACTCCATCCAGAACCGCGACTACCCGGTCATCCAGGCGTCGGTCCTGCTGCTGACGGTGCTCTTCATCATGATCAACCTGCTGACTGACCTGCTCTACGCGGTGATCGACCCGCGGATCCGCTACTCGTGATCGGCCGGATGTACGCCTCGCTGCCCCTGCCAACGTCGTACCGCATGGTGCTGCGGCGCATCGCGGCGGCGCCGCTGGTACGCAACCGCGCGGCGCTCGTCGCGCTCATCGTGCTCATCCCGCTGCTCATCGCGACGCTGGTACCCTGGCTGCTGACCCAGGCCGACCCGATCGCGCAGGACCTCACCCAGTCGCTGCTGAGCCCCAGCGCCGAGCACCCGCTGGGCACGGACAAGCCCGGCCGCGACGTCCTGGCACGCGTCATCTACGGCGCCGCGCCCACGTTGCTGGGGGCGCTCGTGGTCGTCATCGTCAGCGGTGTCGTGGGCGTGCCGCTGGGGCTCATCGCGGGCTACTACGGCGGCAAGCGGGAAGCGGTCATCATGAGACCGCTGGACGCCCTGCTGGCCTTCCCGGCGCTTCTGCTGGCGGTCCTCGTGGTGGCCACCTTCGGGCGCGGCCTCGAGACCGTGGTCCTGGCCCTGGGCATCATCTACGTGCCGGCCATGGCCCGGCTGGTGCGCAGCGTCACGCTCGTGCAACGCAACCAGGCGTACGTGGATGCGGGACGGGCGCTGGGTTACTCCGACCGGCGCATCATCTTCCGGCACATCCTGCCCAACCTCGTGGGCCCTGTCGTGGTGCAGTCCACCATCGACCTTGCCTATGCCATCCTGGATATCGCGGCCCTGAGCTTCCTGGGCCTTGGCCAGCAGCCGCCGGACCCGGACTGGGGCTCGATGCTCGCGGACGGGCGCTCGTACCTGCTCCAGAACCCATTGCCGGCCGTCTCTGCCGGCCTGGCCATCATGATCGCGGTCGTCTGCTTCAATCTCGTCGGTGACGGGCTGCGGGTCCAGCTCGACCCGCGGGAGCGAGAGCGATGAGGGCGCCGTTGCGTGCTTCGAGCGGGCCCGTCGCGGCTGGACCAGATGCGAACGGGGCGACCAGCACCTCGCCTGGGGCCACGCCTGCGTCCGGGCCGGGGGCCACGCCGGGGACCTCGCCGGCGGCACCGGCCCTGGCGGGCAACCTCCTCGAGGTCCGCGATCTGTCCGTCCGTTTCCGCACCATCGCCGGCCCCGTCAACGCCGTCAACGGGCTGGATCTCACCATCCGGGCCGGTGAGATCGTCGGCCTGGTGGGTGAGTCGGGCTCCGGCAAGTCCGTGAGCAGTCGGGCCATCATGGGGCTCCTGCCACCGCGCACGAGCACCGTCGAGGGCAGCATCCGCCTCGAGGGCGACGAGCTCGTGGGGCTGCCCGAATCGCAGTACCGGCGGGTGCGCGGCGAGCGTGTGGCGATGATCTTCCAAGACCCGCTGACGGCCCTGGACCCGCTCTACCGGGCCGGCGAGCAAGTCGCCGAGGCGCTGCGCTTCCATTTCGGCCTCTCCCGGCCGGACGCCCGCACGCGCGTCATCCAGCTCTTCACTGCGGTCGGCCTGACGGACCCGGCCAGCGTGGCAGAGCGCTACCCGCACGAGCTCTCGGGCGGCATGCGGCAGCGCGTCATGATCGCCATGGCGCTGGCTGGTGAGCCCGAACTGCTCATCGCCGATGAGCCGACGACGGCCCTGGACGTCACGGTCCAGGCGCAGATCCTGGAGCTCATGCGTTCGCTCGTGCGCGACCGGAACATGGCCCTGCTGCTCATCACCCATGACCTGGGGGTCGTCCGCGAGCTCTGCGAGCGCTCCGTCGTACTGTACGCAGGTCGGGTCGTGGAGGAGGCGCCGGTGGCTCATTTGCTTTCCACCCCGCACCACCCGTACACCTCCGGGCTGCGCGCCAGCATCCCGTCGATCCTGGAGCGGCGCCGGCGCCTGCCCCAGATCCAGGGCACGCCGCCCGACCCGGCCACGCTGCCCCCCGGCTGCCCCTTCGCGCCCCGCTGCCCGGCCGCCGTGGATCGCTGTCACACGGAGATCCCGGCGCTGCTGCCGACCGGTCCCGGCCGTCGGGCAGCCTGTCATCGGAGCGCCGAGCTTGTGGATGGAAGCCTGCAGATCAGTTGGGGGCAAGCGACATGAACGACACCACACTCGTGACCATCGACCCTGCGCTGGGCGCCGAGGAGCGCTTCGTCACCTTCGAGGGCCTGCGGACATGGGTCGCGACCGTCGGCGATGTTGAGCGGGAGCGGGAGGAGGGTCACGTGCCGCTGCTGCTGCTGCATGGCGGACCGGGTGCCTGCCACGACTACATCGAGGCCATCGCCGCGGTATCTGCCGCAGGCCGACGCGTCATCTTCTATGACCAGCAGGGCTGCGGCAATTCCGATCAGCCAGATGATCCCGCGCGCTGGACGGTGGACTTCTTCGTGCGGGAGGTCGACGCGGTCCGGGAGGCGCTCGGTCTCGAGCGTGTTCACATCCTGGGCCAGAGCTGGGGCGGCATGCTGCTCATGGAGTACCTCGTGCGGCAGCCGCGCGGCGTCATCTCCGGGACCATCGCCAGCTCGCCGGCGAGCATGCCCCTGTGGGTCGCCGAAACGGGGCGCCTGCGCGCGGATCTGCCAAGCGAGGTCATCGAGGTCCTCGATCGCCACGAGGCCGCGGGCACCTGGGACGACCCCGAGTACGCGGCCGCTGTCGATGTCTTCTACGAGCGCCATGTCTGCCGGGTGGTGCCGTTCCCGGAGCCGGTGACGCGGACGTTCGCCAAGATCGAGCGCAATCCGCAGGTCTATCGGACCATGAACGGGCCGACCGAGTTCCACGTCGTGGGCACGCTGGGGGGCTGGGACATCGGCCCGCGTCTGGGCGCCATCGACGTGCCCGTCCTCCTCACCAGCGGCCGCCACGACGAGGCCACACCGGAGCAGATGGCGCTCGTCGCGGAGCGCATCCCGCAAGCCGAGTGGACCATCTTCGAGCAGTCCGGTCACATGTCGCACGCCGAGGAGCCGGATCGCTACATGGCCGTGCTGGCCGACTTCCTGTCGCGTGCCGAGCAGGGCCTCACGCGCACCCGCGCCCAGGCGCTGGCTCGCCCCGCGCCGCGCCGACTTCCACGCAGCGCCGGGCGCGGCCCCCTGTCCGGTCGCTCCGGGCCTGACGCGGGGTGAGCTGTCATCGCGCCGGCGGCGGCGCCAGCTGCTGGACCGGCCGCCTCGACACCTCTCCTGGTGGTCGATGACCTGCATGTCACGTTCACCCGCGGCCGCAGCGTCACCGACCGCTTTGCCGGCCGGCCGCCGCGCAGCGTGGCGGCCGTGCGGGGCGTCAGCTTCTCCATCGCGCGTGGCCAGACGCTGGCCCTCGTCGGCGAGTCCGGGAGCGGCAAGACGACGACGGCACGAGCCATCCTGCGCCTCGTGCCGGCCACCAGCGGTCGCATCGCGTTCGACGGTATCGACGTCCTGGCGGCGCCATCCGGCCAGCTGCGTCGACTGCGTGAACGCATCCAGATCGTCTTCCAGGATCCCTACTCGTCGCTCAACCCGCGTATCACGGTGGCCGATACCATCGCGGAGGTGCTGGCCGTGCACCGCATCGGGACGCCGGGGCGCGAGCGCCGCGAGCGGGTCACGGCGCTGCTCTCGGACGTGGGGCTGGGCGCAGAACACGCCCGGCGCTACCCCCATGAGCTCTCCGGTGGGCAGCGCCAGCGCGTCGGTATCGCCCGTGCCCTGGCCGTGGACCCGGAGCTGCTCGTGCTCGACGAGCCGGTCTCTGCCCTGGACGTCTCCGTGCAGGCCCAGATCGTGAACCTGCTCGAGGACCTTCAGGAGGAGCACGGCCTGGCCTACCTCTTCGTGGCCCATGACCTGGCCGTCGTGCATCACGCCGCCGACCGCATCTCGGTCATGTATCTCGGCGAGATCGTCGAGGAAGGTGGCGTGGACGAGATCTTCGGCGAGCCCCACCACCCCTACACGCGAGCCCTCCTGGCCTCCATCCCCGGCGAAGACCCGGCCTGGGCGGCACGGCTGCGCACCGAGCGGGCCGGCGGCGAGGTCACGCTGGACGCGGCCGAGGGCCCCGGTTGCTCGTTCCGCGATCGGTGCCCACACCGCTACGATCCCTGTGACCGGACCCCGCCGTTCGTCCGTCTCGGCGAGGGCCGGGCCAGCCGCTGCTGGCTCGACTGATGCGCAGCGGCGACTTCAGACACCCACCAGCCCCCGACCAGCCCCTGTCAGCCCAGCACGAGGAGGGAGAACCATGGCAGCCCACATCGGACGCGAGACCTACCACCTGGTCTGGGATGCCGCGATCCCGCCGGTCCTGCGTGTGGCCTCCGGGAGCGTCGTCTCGTTCGACGTGCTTGACGCCTCCTGCGGCCAGCTGACGGCCGAGTCGGCCGTCGCCGACATCGTGACGCTGGACTTCTCGCGCGTTGACCAGGTCGGCGGACCGGTCTTCGTGGAGGGCGCCGAGCCGGGTGACAGCCTGGAGATCGAGCTGTTGGAGTTCGTACCGGCCGACTGGGGCTGGACGGCCTCCATCCCCGGCTTCGGCCTGCTGGCCGACGAGTTCCCGGACCCTGCCCTACGCATCACCAGGCTGGCCGACGGGATGGGGGAGTTCCTGCCCGGCGTGCGCATCCCGCTGGCACCCTTCTGTGGTGTCCTGGGCCTGGCCTCCCCCGGCGAGCCGCGCAGCACCATCCCGCCCACGGAGACAGGCGGCAACATGGATACCAGGCACCTCACGGCCGGCACTCGGCTCTGGCTGCCAGTGCAGGTACCCGGAGCGCTCTTCAGCCTTGGCGACGGCCATGCCGCACAGGGCGACGGCGAAGTCTGCGGCACGGCCATCGAGACGCCCATGCAGGCCCAGATGCGCCTGACGGTTCGCAAGGACGTGAGGGTCACGGCACCCGAATTCGAGACGGCCGGCCCGTTGGGCAGCGCTACCAACACCGCGCCGTGGTTCGCCGCCGATGGCGTGGGCCCAGACCTCTTCGAGGCGGCCCGGGATGCTACGCGGCGCATGATCGACCGGCTCGGCGTGCGGCACGGGATGGCGCCCGACGACGCCTACATGCTCATCTCGGTGGCCGGCGAGCTGCGCATCAGCGAGATCGTGGACCAGCCCAACTGGATCGTGACCTGCTACGTGCCGACCTCGATCTTCGGCTGAATCAAGGTCATCGGCGAGGCGCCGGCCGCGCTCGGGGGTCGAAGCCCCGGTGGCCGGCTCCGGCCGGTCAGCCGGCCGTCTTGCCCTGCGCCTGGGCTCTGGCCCAACTGTCCTTGAGTGACAGTGTGCGATTGAGGACCGGTCGACCGGGCACCGAATTGGGGTCTGCGCAGAAGTAGCCGAGTCGCTCGAACTGGACCGTGTCACCGACGGCAAGGTCGGCGGCGGCCGGTTCCAGCCGGCAGTCGGCAAGCACCTCTTCGGAGGCCGGGTCGAGGTCCGCGAGGAGCTCGCCATCGGCGCCCGGGTCGGGCCGCACGAAGAGTCGCTCGTAGAGGCGCACCTCCGCCGGCATGGCGTGCGCGGCGCTCAGCCAGTGGAGCGTGGCCTTGGGGCGGCGGCCATCCGGGGCATCCCCGCCCCGGGTAGCAGGGTCGTACGTGCAGCGCAGCTCCACGATGTCGCCGGCGGCGTCCTTGACGACCTCGCGGCAGGTGATGAAGTAGGCGTATCGGAGACGCACCTCGCGGCCCGGCGCCAGGCGGAAGAACTTGGCTGGAGGATCCTCCATGAAGTCCTCGCGCTCGATCCAGAGCTCACGCGAGAAGGGCACATGGCGTGTCCCTGCTGACGGGTCCTCCGGGTTGTTGACGGCCTCCATCTCCTCGACCTGGCCCTCCGGGTAGTCCTCGATGACGACCTTCAGGGGGCGCAGGACAGCGAAGCGTCGCGGGGCGCGCCGATTGAGCACATCGCGCACGACATGCTCGAGCTGCTCGATCTCGACGACCGCGTCCCTCTTGCTTATGCCGACCTCGGTGGCGAACTCGCGGATGCCATCGGCCGGGAAGCCGCGCCGACGGAAACCGGCGATGGTGGGCATGCGCGGGTCGTCCCAGCCGCGCACGCGGCCATCCTCCACGAGGCGCAACAGGAAGCGCTTGGAGAGCACCGTCCAGGTCAGGTTTAGCCGTGCGAATTCGTACTGGTGCGGGTTGGAGGGGACGGGCAGGCGCTCGATGAACCAGTCGTAGAGGGGACGGTGGTTCTCGAACTCCAGGGTGCAGATGGAGTGCGTGATGCCCTCGATGGCATCCGACTGGCCGTGCGCGAAGTCGTAGGTGGGGTAGATGCACCAGGCATCTCCGGTGCGCGGGTGCGTGGCGTGCAGGATCCGATAGAGGACGGGGTCGCGCAGGTTGAGGTTGGGCGATGCCATGTCGATGCGGGCCCGCAGGACGCGGGCGCCGTCGGGGAACTCGCCGGAGCGCATGCGCTCGAAGAGGTCAAGGTTCTCCTCCACCGAGCGGCCGCGCCAAGGGCTGTCGAGACCGGGCTCCGTGAGCGTGCCGCGGTGCTCGCGGATCTCATCGGCTGACAGGTCGTCGACGTAGGCCAGCCCGTTCCTGACCAGGTGGACGGCCCACTCGTAGAGCTGCTCGAAGTAGTCCGAGGCGTGGTAGAGGTGCTCGCCCCAGTCAAAGCCTAGCCAGCGCACGTCGGTCTGGATGGCGTCGATGTACTCCTGCTCCTCCTTGGTGGGGTTCGTGTCGTCGAAGCGCAGGTGGCAGCGGCCGCCGAACTCGCGGGCGATGCCGAAGTTGAGGCAGATCGACTTGGCGTGGCCGATGTGCAGGTGGCCGTTGGGCTCCGGGGGGAAGCGCGTCACGATCGAGGTGTGCCGCCCGCTGCGCAGGTCGTCGGCCACGACGTCGCGGATGAAGTCGCTGCGCTCGGGAGTGATGCTGGGGATGTCGCTGCTCATATCGCCCCTAGTGTGCCGTGCCGCGCAACGCCTTTCACGCTCCGGTGACGACCGAGCCTGCGGGCGCTCGACGTGGCACCCGGCCCGTCCTGCCGGGCGGGCTCGTCTGGCGCCAGGCGTCCAGGGCCGCCAGCCGTTCCAGCCCGGCCGGGATGCGCCGCTCGTCGACGGCCGCGTAGCCGAAGACCAGGCCGCCGCAGGCGGGCCTCCCAGCGTAGCTCGAAGATAGGCCCTGGAGGCTGATGTCTTGCTCGGCCGCCTCCGAGACGAGGGCTGCCTCATCCACGCCGGCTGGCAGGAAGGTCAGCACGTGGAGCCCAGCCGAGGCGCCCGTCGGCCGCAGCTCCGGAAGGAGGGTCGCGAGACCGGCCAGGA
The DNA here is from genome assembly GCA_963825995.1 of uncultured Chloroflexia bacterium. Classification (GTDB taxonomy): domain Bacteria; phylum Chloroflexota; class Limnocylindria; order Limnocylindrales; family CSP1-4; genus JAFMJV01. The sequence goes on along the minus strand of CAWGVH010000003.1, from coordinate 160,156 downwards.
GCGTGTCACGTCGCTCGCGGTAGACCGCCCGCGCCCGGCGCAGGTGGCGGTCCAGCTCACCGCGCTCGATGAAGTCGGCCAAGGCCAGCTGGTCGATGGCGCTGGAGCCGTGATCAGCGAGGGTCTTGACCTGGGCGATGCCTTCCGCGAGCCGGCGCGGGGCCGCTAGCCAGCCGAGGCGCAGGCCGGGCGCCAGGGTCTTGCTGGCCGTCCCTGCATAGATGACGCGCTCGGAGCAGAGCCCCTGCATGGCCCCGATGGGCTCACGGTCATAGCGGAACTCGGCGTCATAGTCGTCCTCGAGGATGGTCGCTCCGAGGCGGTCGGCCCAGTCGATGAGCGCGGCCCGGCGCTCCGGCGCGAGCACGGCCCCAGTGGGGTACTGATGGGCCGAGGTCAGCACGACGGCGTCCACGCCGGCCTGCTCCAGGCGCTCTACCTGGAGGCCCCCCTCATCCACGGGGATGGGCACGATCTCCAGGCCGGAGCTGGCCAGCATGCGCCGGTAGGTGGCGTTCCACGGATCCTCTACCGCGACACGCCGCGCGCCGGTCTCGCGCAGCGCGTTGGCCACCAGCTGAAGGCCCTGCGCAAAGCCGTTGCAGATGACGATGTCACGGGCCCTCGTGCACGTCCCGCGCACGCGGTCGAGATAGGCCGAGAGCGCTTCGCGGAGCTCGGGTACACCATGTCCATCGAGGTAGCCGAGCCGATCGGCCGGGGCTTCGTTGAGCACCCGACGCAGCGATCTCAACCATTCCTGCCGGGGGAACTCGGTCACGTCCGGCCGCCCGGGCCGGAAGTCGAACTCGACCGCCGCGGGCCTCGGCGCCGCCGCCTGGGTGGTCGGACCGGTCGGCACGCGAGCCACCCGGGTCGTGCCGCCCGGCCGCGTCAGGAGGTATCCCTCCGCCACAAGCTGCGCGTATGACTCCACGACGACGCCCCGGGCCACGCCGAGCTGGGCCGCCAGGGCACGCGTGGAGGGCAGCCGGCTGCCAGGGGCCATGCGCCCGGAGCGAACGGCCTCCCGGAGCTGCTGCTCGAGCTGATGGTGGAGCGGCTGGGCGTCGCCACGGTCGATCGGCACGAAGAGCTCGAGGCCCGAACTGGTCCTCGATATCGCCATCGGACTGGACCTTACCACTGGACCGCTTCGCCGGCAATATGGGTACATCCACGGGGGTCGGCAGAGTCAAGGAAGCACGCCATGCACCCACTCCTCATCTCACAGATCGCCCAGGACGAGATCGCTCAGCGCATCCGCTCCACCGAGCGCGAACGCCTCGCTCGACAGGCATCGCGACCTGCTACCCCCGCGGGCCTGCCAAGGCCTGGCGCCCGGTCAGATTCGCAGCGGCTCGTCCACCGCTGGCTGGCCCAGCGGCCAGCCTGGCGGAAGGCCTCCCCGCGCATGGACACCACGGCGGCCGAGACCTGCCCGGATGGCGACGGGTCGTGAACCGCTCCGGTGCACGGGTCGACTGGCTCGTCTTCATCGCGCTGGGGGTCATGTGGGGCAGCAGCTACCTCTTCATCAAGATCGGCGTGGAGTCGGTCACACCGCTGACGCTGGTGGCCCTCCGCCTGGGCATCGGCGCGCTGTTCCTGGGCGCCGTCCTGTTGCTGGCCCGGGGACGGCTCCCGGGCCGGCCCGCCACCTGGTTCCACCTCACGGTCATGGCGGTCCTCAACATCGTGCTGCCCTTCTCGCTCATCACCTGGGCCGAGCTGGAGGTGCCCTCGTCGCTGGCGGCCATCCTCACCGCGGCGGCACCGCTCTTCACGATCGTCATCGCCGCGCTGACCCTGCGTGAGGAGCCCATCACCCTGCAGCGGGTGTCCGGGCTGATCGTGGGCTTCGCCGGCGTCGTGGTCCTCACGGGCCCGGCAGCCCTGGCGTCCGGCAGCTCGCTGGCGGCCGTGGGGGCCCTCCTGCTGGCGGCCGCTTCGTACGCCGCCGGCGCCGTCTACGCCCGGCGCACGATCACGGGCCTGCCACCCGTGGTGCCCGCATTCATGCAGGTGGCCATCGCCTTCGTCATCAGCGGCGTCCTGGCCGTGGCGCTCGAGGCACCCACGAGCCTCGAGTACGGCCCGCGTGCCATCTTCGCCGTCCTCTGGCTGGGGCTGCTCGGCTCGGGCCTCGCGTACCTGGCCTACTTCCGGCTCATCCGCTCGTGGGGCGCGACTCGCACCACCGCGGTGGCCTACCTGCTGCCGGTGGTGGGCATCGCCCTCGGCGTCCTCGTGGCAGGCGAGACCATCGACATGCGCATCATCGCGGGCACCGTCCTCATCATCGGTGGGGTCACGCTCGTCAACGCGCGCTCTCGCCGACGGGTCGGCCACGCGCCGGAACCAGCGGCTACGGCTACAAAGCGAGCCCGCCTAGCCTAGACGCGCGGTCTGCGGACGCCGTCCCACTGGCATCGTCCGTGGGCGACGCGGCCTTCGTCCGCGTCAGCGTCCACACGCCCGCCTCGAGGCCCTACGCTGCCTATCGGTCTACCGGTGGACCAACGGGGCGGCTGACGGTACCGGCAATCAGGAGCGCGAGGCAGCGTCGGCCGTGGACTCTCGTGAACGTGTCCTTACCGCACTCGACCACCGGGAGCCGGATCGGGTGCCCATCACCTTCGGCGTGCCGGTCTACTCCAGCATCTGGGACGCGCCACCCCACGGCTACCGAGCGCTCTGCGCGGAGCTCGGCATCGACGACTATGAGAAGCCGGTCATCTTCGGCGATTCCCACACCGTCAGGAACGTCGACCGGCGCCTGCTGGACCGCTTCGGGGCGGACCTGCGGGCTGTCTGCGGGGGCACGGACCGGGTCGGAGAGCCGCTCCCCGGCGGCCGCGAGCGCGACCCCTGGATGGGCCTGAACCTAGCCACGGAGGGTCCCTTCACGGACGTCGTCAACGACGAGGCGCCGATGCGCGACGCGACGGACGTCGAGGAGGTCGAGTCCTATCCCTGGTGGCCCGGTTCCGAGCTCCTCCACGAGCCGGCAATCACGCCTGGCCTCGTCGAGCAGGCCCGCGCGGCGCACGCGGAGGGCCTCGCCGTGGTGGCCATCCCCGGATCCGCCACGCAGTCGCTCTTCCACATCTACGACTTCCTGCGTGGCTTCGACACCCGCATGATGGACATGCACCTCAACCCGCGCTTCTACCACGCGCTGGTAGAGAAGATCACTCAGATCACCGAGGCGTATCTCGAGGAGTTCCTGGCACCCCTCGCGCCCCACATCGACCTCATCTGCATGGGCGAGGACCTGGGAACGCAGCGCGGCCCCTTCATGAGCGTCACCGACTACCGCACCTTCTGCAAGCCCTACCAGAGGCGCTGGATCGATGTCGCCAAGCGTTGCGCCCCGGAGGCACGGCTCGTGCTGCACTCCTGCGGCGCCATCCGCGACTACATCCCGGACTTCATCGACATCGGCGTGGAGGTGCTCAACCCGATCCAGCCCAAGGCGGCCGGCATGGAGCCGGCCGGCATCAAGCGCGACTTCGGCCGCGACCTCTCGTTCATCGGCGGCTTCGACATCCAGGAGCTGCTTCCCTTCGGCACGGAGGCCCAGATCCGCGACGGCGCCCGGCGGCTCATCGAGGACATGGCCGACGGGGGTGGTTTCATCTTCGCGCCGGCCCACCAGATCCTGCCCGAGGTCCCGCCGCGCAACGTCATCGCCATGTACGACGGCGCCCTGGAGGCAGCGCGGTACCGCTGAGATGACGATCGGACGCGTGGCTGACCGATGCGCCGGGTTGCGGGCGCGCGGTCACTCTCCGCGCGGGCAGGTGGCGCGCTGTGCCTCGAGGGGGATCATGGCCTCGCCTCCGGCGACGGACGACGTGATGCAGTTCCCGGCGACACACTGCTTCGTCTTTCCCTTGGTGGCGTAGACGACGTCCAAGAGCCACGGCGAACCATCGACGTTCGCCTCGACGACCTCGATGCGGTAGCGGCCCTTGCCCTGGTACGTGAAGGTGTAGCCCGGCTGCTTCCCGTTGAGGACCTCGCTGATGGCGCCCTCCGTCTCCGACGACGGGCGGAGCGTGAACGTGCCGTTCTCTGTCGCACCCTTCCACTTCAGGACGATGGGTCCTTCGGCCAGCGAATCGATGCAGGACCCACGCCAGCTCCGGACGCCCGGGATCTCGACGACCCGGTAGCTGGTGTCGCAGTCGACCGGGGCGGCGGGCGGCGGGGGCGGCACCTCGTCGGGGTCCACGCCACCGGCGGCCTCGATGGCCGCGATGCGCTCCTCGACGAAGGCCTCCATGGCGGCCTCGGTGCTGTCCTCCAGCCAGCCCGGCGGGTAGTCGGGTGGTGGCGGGACCTCGGCATCGGCGCCGGCCTGGTCGTCGACCGGGGCGGCGGGTGGGGCGGCACCTCGTCGGATCCACGCCACCGGCGGCCTCGATGGCCGCGATGCGCTCCTCGACGAAGGCCTCCATGGCGGCCTCGGTGCTGTCCTCCAGCCAGCCCGGCGGGTAGTCGGGCGGCGGTGGCGGCACCTCGTCGGGATCCACGCCACCGGCGGCCTCGATGGCCGCGATGCGCTCCTCGACGAAGGCCTCCATGGCGGCCTCGGTGCTGTCCTCCAGCCAGCCCGGCGGGTAGTCGGGCGGCGGCGGCGGGACCTCGGCATCGGCGCCGGCCTGGTCGTCGACCGGGGCGGCGGTGGCGGCGGCGGCACCTCGTCGGAATCCACGCCACCGGCGGCCTCGATGGCCGCGATGCGCTCCTCGACGAAGGCCTCCATGGCGGCCTCGGTGCTGTCCTCCAGCCAGCCCGGCGGGTCAGTCGACCGGGCGGCGGGCGGCGGGGCGGCACCTCGTCGGGATCCACGCCACCGGCGGCCTCGATGGCCGCGATGCGCTCCTCGACGAAGGCCTCCATGGCGGCCTCGGTGCTGTCCTCCAGCCAGCCCGGCGGGTAGTCGGGGGGGGGCGGGACCTCGGCATCGGCGCCGGCCGGTCGTCGACCGGGGCGGCGGCGGCGGCGGCACCTCGTCGGGATCCACGCCACCGGCGGCCTCGATGGCCGCGATGCGCTCCTCGACGAAGGCCTCCATGGCGGCCTCGGTGCTGTCCTCCAGCCAGCCCGGCGGGTAGTCGGGCGGTGGCGGCGGCACCTCGGACAGGGATCGACTGCCGGGGAGGCATCCACGGCGAAGGCCGGCGCCACGGCCAGCATCCCGGACAGAACGAGGCCCATGGATATCAGGAGCGCGACATGGCGCAGGGACCGTCTGGCGAGGAGCGGAGGGCGGCCGTGCCTGCGTGTGCGCATGGCGGCGGATTGTAGCCGCGCGTGGCCATCGCACACAACAGACCGAGCGCCGATCCGATGAAGGGAGGCGCCGGGGGCACGGCCGATGGCCAGCCCGGCGGAGCCGGGTCAGCCCGTGAGCCGTTCTGCGGCGGCGTCCATGTGCCCAGGCGTCAGGGAGCGCGATCGCCGAAGGAGACGCCCATCTCGCGGGCAGCTCGCACCAGCCCACCGTCGGGCGGCACCGTGCGCAAGCTGTCGACGGCCTCCGCCAAGGGCACACTATCCATGCCATGGCCGGTGTAGATGACGAGCCGGCCGAACTCCTTCTCGGCCACCAGCTCCACCGCCTTGGCTCCCAGCGCCGTGCACAGGACGCGGTCGAAGTGCGTGGGGCTGCCACCACGTTGCAGGTGGCCGAGCACGACGTAGCGCGTCTCCTTGCCGGTGCGGCGCTCGATCTCCGCCGCCACCCCCTGCCCGATGCCTCCCAGGCGTACCTCGCGATCCGCTGCCGCCGCCGACGCTCGAGGCCGAGTCGCTGCCCTTCAACCGTGCGCCCTCCGCGGCCACGACGATGGTGTGGAAGCGGTGTGTACGGTCACGCTCGCGGACGGCCTCCGCGATGTGCTCGTGCGTGAACGGGATCTCCGGGATGAGGATGATGTCCGCGCCGCCGGCGAGGGCGGAGTAGAGGGCGATCCAGCCCGCGTGGCGGCCCATGACTTCGAGCACGATGGCGCGCCGGTGGCTCTCCGCCGTCGTCTGCAGGCGGTCCACGGCGTCCGTCGCATAGGCCACAGCCGAGTCGAAGCCAAAGGTCTGGAGCGTGGCACCCAGGTCATTGTCGATGGTCTTAGGCACGCCCACGACCGGGATGCCGTAGGCGTCCAACTGCAGGGCGATGCTCATCGTGCCGTCCCCACCGATGACGACGAGCCCGCTCAGGCCGAGCCGTTCGACGGCCTCCTTCGTCGAGGACAGCAGGCCCTCAGGCAGCTGGCGTACCTCTCCGCCCCCGACCTTGGCGGCGAAGCGGCCGCTGTTGGCAGAGCCGAGGATCGAGCCGCCCTTGGTGAGCAGGCCGTACAGATCCTGGTAGTCGAGGACATGGCAGGCCCGCGGGTCGAAGAGGCCGTCGAAACCGCCCGTGACGCCGATGGTCTCCCAGCCACGCAGGCGAGCTGCCTTGGCGACGGCACGGATGACCGCGTTCATGCCGGGGCAGTCCCCTCCCCCGGTGACGATGGCGACGCGCGCAACCTCGGTCATGGCCGCCTCATGCCGTGGCCGGCCGCGGAGTCGAGGGCTGGTGAGTCGATGGATGCGACGGACAAGCTGGCCTCCTTCGCGAGGCAGGCTGACATCGGACCCGGTGACCGCTCCAGAGCCGGATGGCCCATCTGGTCGGTCCGAGCGCTGTGCCTGACGATCGGCGCACGCACCGGGCTCGACTGGTGCGACGATGATCTAGGCTTGGACGTGGGCAGCCCGTGCTCGTGGGCAGGGCCCAGGACGGAGGACGCGATGCGGTCGAGATCCGAGTGGCGCGCGCCGGAGCTGGTCATCGTGCTGGTGCTCCTGGTCGCGGCGTCGATCGTCATGCCGGCACTGGCAGTGGGACAGGGCTCGGTCGAGGCCGGCCTGGTCACGGGCACCATCACGACCGCTGAGCCAGTCTCGCCATCGGCCTCCGCGGTCGCCGTGGTGACCATCGTCGACCGCTCGGCAGGCGGTGCCGATGTCATCGTGGGCCAGCAGCGACGGGCCGATCCGGGTCCCACGCCTATCACGTTCAAGGTCGCCTACGACCCGGCGCGTATCGAGACGGACCATGCCTATGTCGTCTTCGCGGCCGTCCTCGACGACGGGTCGGCGTGGCAGAACGGCGACGGCGTCCCGGTCATCACCGGGGGGCCGTCGTCCGACGTCACGATCGGCGTCTCGCGCGTGCCTGGCTCGCCGGCCGCTGAGGTCCTGGGGCAGATCACCAAGGACGACAAGACCTCCCTGACCGGCAAGGCCGTGGCCATGGCCGCCCTTCTGGACACGGCCACTGGCCGGACCGTGGCCTGGACAGCCATCACGCCGACCAGCCAGGTCCCGATCGACTTCCGGCTGGGTTTCGACCCGGCGACCGTGGCCCCGGACGCGTCACTGGGCGCCTGGGCCGCCGTCGTGGACGGCACCAGCGTGTGGCAGAGCCAAGGGACGCAGCCACTCGTGGCTGCTGACGATCAGCTGAGCGCGGGCATCATCACCGTCGCCGCGGCGGCTTCAGTGCCGCTGCCGCCCAAGCCCACGCCCACACCGGAGCTGACGCCACCGCCCACACCCGAGCCCACGCCGGTGACCGTGCCCAGCGTCACGGGCCAGACCGAGGCGCAGGCCGTGACCACGCTGGAGAGTAGCGACCTCCTGGTGGACGAGACGAAGCGCAAGTACAACGAGAACACACCCACGGGCTCAGCCACCAAGACGGACCCGTCAGCCGGCACGCAGGTGCCGCCGAAGACGGCCGTCGACCTCTACATCTCCAAGGGGCCGGAGCCCACGCCGGTGACCGTGCCCAGCGTCACGGGCCAGACCGAGGCGCAGGCCGTGACCACGCTGGAGAGTAGCGACCTCCTGGTGGACGAGACGAAGCGCAAGTACAACGAGAACACACCCACGGGCTCAGCCACCAAGACGGACCCGTCAGCCGGCACGCAGGTGCCGCCGAAGACGGCCGTCGACCTCTACATCTCCAAGGGGCCGGAGCCCACGGTCAGCCCCACGCCGGCCGCGACGCCAACGCCCGGCCCGACGGCGAAGCCGACACCGAAGCCCACCCCTGTCGTGGTACCCGACGTGAAGGGCATGCCAGAAGCCGACGCCATCGTCGAACTCAACGAGGCCGACCTCAAGGCCGGCGACAGTACGCGCAAGTCGAACGAGTCGATCGAGAGCGGGTCCGTCATCAAGACCGATCCAGCTGCCGGCACCAAGATCCAGCCCGGTCGCAAGGTCGATCTCGTCGTCTCGACCGGCGCCTCGCCGTCACCGAGCCCCAAACCGGTCGCGGTCCCGGCGGTCAGGGGCCTGCCGGAGCCGGACGCCATCATCGCCATCACGGACGCCGACCTCCGGGTAGGCGAGCGGACACGCAACCAGAACGAGGAGATCCCCGCTGGGTCCGCGCTCAAGACCGACCCGCAGAAGGGCACCAAAGTGCCGCCCGATTCGCTCGTGGACCTCTTCGTGTCGTCTGGGCCGGCCTCGACCGCCGGCCCGAGCCCGACCGGGCCCGCGAGCCCCTCGCCCGCACCGACTCCAGTGGCCGAGCCCACCCCCGCCGCCAGCGCCAGCTACCCGACGACCGGGACGGGCCTCCTGTCCGGCGTGCTGGCCTACCGGGAGCCGGTGCCCGCGACCGCCAAGCGGCAAGTCTTCGTGAGCCTCCTCGAGGTCGGCACCTTCGGGACGCGGGCCGTCCCGGTGACACAGTACGTGGCCGCCGGGACCTCGCCCCAGGCATTCGTCATCGGCTTCGACTGGGCCGAGATCGACCCGACTGCCAGCTATCGCGTCATGGCCGCGATGGTGGACGGTCCCCACTCCTGGATCAGCCGGGAGGGAACCCCCGCCGTCACCGGGGGTGCACCCATGTCCGGTCTGATCGTTCCCCTCTGGTATCGCTCGGACGTCCTGGAGGGTGAGGTGAGCGGGATCATCATCGGCACGCCTGGCGAGCTCTCACCGAACGCCTTCCGCGAGGTCTTCCTGGTTCGCGGCGACAGCGGGGCCGTCATCGCCTACGACGCCCGCCGGGTGGTCGGCAGCGAGTCGCTGGCATTCTCGATCCCCTTCCTGCTGGAGGACATCGACGAGGCGGTCGCCTATCTCGTGGTGGCGCGGGTCAGCGATGGGCCCTCGCTGTGGACGGGGCCCGGCGTGCCCGTCATCACGCAGGGCGCGCCATACCGCGTCGTGGTGCCGGTCGTCCTGGCCGCCGATCCTTCGGTCGCGCTCGGCGACCCGGTGGCGGAGGCGTCAGCGTCACCGCTGGCCTCACCACAGGCGTCAGCGCAGGCGTCACCTGTGCCATAGGCACGCCAGAGGGAGGAACGTGTGATGGGCGATCACGGCACGCTTACCGGGCCACGCTCGACGTATCGAGCACCGGACGAGGGCATCGCAGCTCCGGCCGACTACCCAGGTGCGCCGGTCAGCCGCATCCTCGACTCATCGACCCCGGGGGCCGAGCTCTTCGCCGTCCTGGTGGCCATCAGCGATGAGGTCCCGCTCCACTTCCACCCGGTCATGGAGCTGCAGTTCGTCCTGTCCGGGCATGGCCTGGCACTGGACGCGGACGGCGGAGAGACACCCATCGCTCCGGGTGGCACGGTCATCAGCCCGGCGGGGCCATCCGGCGCGCACGGCTTTCGCAACACGGGATCGTTGCCACTGACGCTGCTGTGCGTGTACCCGGCGCCCGGCGGTGTCGCTCCCGGCCGCCAGCCGTTCACGAGGTAGCCGGGGGCCAGCCAGCGCGCGCCGCGCGACCCGAGACGAGCAAGAGGCGGCCACCGCGCCGATGGCCGCCTCTCACCCTGGAGCCTCTCAGTACTGGAAGAGCAACTCACGGTACTTGGGCATCGGCCAGAGGTCGTCTGCGACCAGGGTCTCCAGCGCATCGGCGACCGCTCGGAGGGCCGCCTGGGCTGGGATCACCGTGTCGCAGAAGGCCTTCGCCTCCGCCTGCAGGGAGCTCGCTTCGTGGGCGGCGTGCTGGGCATGCTCCAGCGTGTCGATGGCAGCCACCAGGTCGTCCACCTCGGCGACCAGCTTCTTGGCCACCGCAGCGACTCCCTTGGAGCTGGCCGCAGCGGAAAGCTCGCCCAGATAGCGTACGGCTGCCGGTAGGATCATCGTGCGTGCCATGTCCAGGGCGCAGCTGGCCTCGATGTTGCTGACCTTTACGTAGCGCTCCCAGTTGATCTCCGCCCGAGCGGTGAGCTCGCGCTCGGAGAGGACGCCGTGGCGGGAGAAGACGGCGATCGACTTCTTGGTGGTCAGCGCCGGCAGCGCGTCCACCGTGGTGCGATCGTTGGGCAGGCCACGCTTGGCCGCCTCGGTGTGCCATTCCTCCGAGTAGTTGTTGCCCTCGAAGAGGATCTTGCGATGTCGCTTGACCGTCTCGGAGAGGATCTTGGTGAGGCCATCGAAGTCGCCTGGCTTGAGCTTGTCCAACTTGTCGGCCAAGCCTTCAAGGGCGTCTGCGACGGCCGTGTTGAGGACCGTCTGCGGCCAGTAGATGGGTGCGGACGAGCCCACGGCGCGGAACTCGAACTTGTTGCCGGTGAAAGCGAAGGGCGAGGTCCTGTTGCGGTCCGTGGCGTCCCGGGGGAGCACCGGCAGCGAGGTGACACCCAGCTCCACGGACCCGCCCTTCTTGGAGGCGGAGGCCCCGCCCCTGCCGAGCTGGTCGACGATGTCCTCCAGCTGCGAGCCCAGGAAGATCGACATGATGGCTGGCGGCGCCTCGTTGGCCCCCAGGCGATGGTCGTTGCCGGCGTCCGCGATGCTGGCGCGAATCAGGTCGGCATCGGTATCGACGGCCTGGATGACGGCCATCAAGAAGGCCAGGAACTGGGCGTTGGCATGCGGGTCGTTGCCCGGGTCGAGAAGGTTCTCACCCTCGTCGGTGGCCATGGACCAGTTGTTGTGCTTGCCTGATCCGTTGATGCCGGCGAAGGGCTTCTCATGGATGAGCAGCATGAGCCCGTGCTGCAGTGCGAGGCGGCGCATCGTGCTGATGACCACCATGTTGTGGTCGGAACCGACCGAGGTGGGCTCGTAGACTGGCGCCATCTCGAACTGACCGGGTGCGACCTCGTTGTGGCGGGTCTTGGCCGGGATGCCGAGGCGCCAGAGCTCGCGGTCGAGGTCCATCATGAAGGCCAGGATGCGCTCGCGGATGGGGCCGAAGTACTGGTCCTCCAGCTCCTGCCCCTTGGGCGAGGGTGCGCCGAAGAGGGTCCGACCGGTGAGCACGAGGTCAGGGCGGTGCTCGGCCAGGCGCCGGTCGACGAGGAAGTACTCCTGCTCAGGCCCGATGGCCGTGAGGACCCGGGTGGCCGTGGTGTTGCCGAACCAGCGCAGGATGCGCAAGGCCTGCCTGCCCAGGGCCTCCTGGGAACGCAGCAGCGGGATCTTGTGGTCGAGCGCCTCGCCCGTGAACGAGACGTAGGCCGTGGGGATGGTGAGGGTGACGCCGTTGGGCTCCACCTGCAGGAAGATGGGGCTGGTGACGTCCCAGGCCGTGTAGCCGCGGGCCTCGAAGGTGGCGCGGATGCCTCCAGAGGGGAAGGAGCTGGCATCCGGCTCCCCCTGGACCAGGTTCCGGCCGGAGAACTCAGCGATCGTGCGGCCCTCACCCATCGGCGTCAGGAAGGAATCGTGCTTCTCCGCCGTGGCGCCCGTCATGGGCACGAACCAGTGCGTGTAGTGGGTGGCGCCGTGCGCCAGGGCCCACTCCTTCACACCGTGGGCCACGGCATCGACGATGCCCGGGTCGAAGGGCTCGTGGCCATCGATGGTCTGGCGCAGCTTGCGGAAGATGGGCTTGGCGAGGTACTCGCGCTGCGCTTCCTCGTGGAAGACGTACTGGCCGTAGATGGCCTCGCCGGCATGCTCGAGGTACTTCTGCGTGGCGGCGACCCGGTGGCCGGCGATGGCGGCGATGGCCGATTGACGTGCGGTCATGGGACTCCTGTGCGTGGGCTGGCGGATGATGTGGCGCGCGACGGCGGGCACGCGGGGGCCGGACCGCTGTCAGTGTCTGTCGCGAGTCTATCGAGCGACAGGTTGCGGTTCGACTGCGGGACTGGCGCGGAACGGGAACGAATTGCTCGCGGATCGGCCGATGCGTGCCCGTCAGGCCGGTCGCCGTGACATCCGCGCTGCAGGCCCGCCTCAGATCGCGGTGCCGATGGCCTGGCCGATAAGGAAGGTGATGAGGGCTGCGATGCCGCCCAGGCCCATCTGACGCAGTCCGCAGCGGAGTGGCGGGCGGCCGGTCAGCCGACTGACCCCCAGGCCGAGGAGGAACAGCGCTCCCAGCGAGATCGCGACGCCGCCGACGAGCGCCGACGTCCCGGTCAGCAGGAGGAACGGCAGCAAGGGGATGATGGCGCCGGAGATGAACGCGAGGAACGAGCTGATGGCTGCGGCCCACGGGCCACCGATGGCCTTGGGGTCCAGGCCGACCTCGTCGCGCATCATCGAGTCGAGCGCCCGTTCCGGGGTCGCGAAGAGCGTGCCCACGATGGCCTGCGCCTCCTGCGGGCTGAAGCCGCGCTCGCAGTAGATGCCCTCCAGGATGGCGCGCTCACCGACCTCGTCGACCTGAAGCTGCTTCACCTGCAACTGACGCTGTGCGTCGAAGAGCTCGTGCTGCGAGCGCACGGAGATGTACTCACCGACGGCCATGGAGAAGGCGCCCGCCAGGAGGCCAGCGATGCCAGCGATGACGATGGCCTGGTTGTCCGAGGAGGCTCCCGCCACGCCCATGACCAGCGCCAGGTTGGAGACCAGGCCGTCGCTCCCGCCGAAGACGGCCGGGCGCAGGAAGCCCGTGGCGCGAGTCTCATGGGGCGAGGTCGGCGGAGGCGGGATGGGGTTCATGACCCGGAGGCGCGTGATGAGGTCCACGTCACTGATGATGCCGCAGCCGCCCTGGCGCGGAGACGCGTCCGCGCATCCGTGGCGGCGCCACGGTCAAGCCGAGGTTGGGCGCTCGACCGTCATGCCCTGGTGACCAAGCCGGCCCCGCATCGCCAACTCGTCCGCGCTCAGGCGGCCGGGTCCAGGGCCTCCTCGAACTGGCTGGCGTAGAGGTCGTGGTAGAAGCCGCCGGCGGACATGAGCTCGTCGTGGTTGCCCTGCTCGACGATGCGACCGTGGTTCATGACCAGGATCGTGTCGGCGTCGCGGATGGTCGAGAGGCGGTGGGCGATGACGAAGGTCGTGCGGCCCTGCATGAGGCGTGACATGGCACGCCGGATGAGGACCTCCGTGCGCGTGTCGACCGACGAGGTGGCCTCGTCCAGGATGAGGATGGGCGGGTCGGCGAGGAAGGCGCGGGCGATGGTCAGCAGCTGCTTCTCCCCGGCTGAAACGGTCGTGGCGTCCTCGTCGAGCACGGTGTCGTAGCCATCGGGCAGGGTCTTGACGAGGTGGTCGACGTGGGCCGCCTCGACAGCGGCGTGGAAGGCTTCCGCACTCACCTCGCCCTCCGCGCCGTACGTGATGTTCTCGCGGATGGTGCCCTTGAACAGCCAGGTGTCCTGGAGGACCATGCCGAAGGAGCGCCGCAGGTCGTCGCGGGTCAGCTCCCGCGTCTCGATGCCGTCGATCTCGATGCGCCCGCTGTCCACGTCGTAGAAACGCATGAGCAGGTTCACGAGCGTGGTCTTGCCGGCGCCGGTGGGCCCCACGATGGCGATCGTCTGGCCCGGTTCGACCTGCAGGTCCAGCTCCTCGATGAGCGGCTTGTCGGGCTCGTAGCGGAAGGCCACGTCGGCGAGGGCCACCCGGCCGGCCACGGGGCGCTCGATGACGCGGTGCGCCACGGGGTCGGCAACCTCCTCGGGCTCGTCGAGCAGCTCGAAGACACGTTCGGCGGAGGCAACAGCACTCTGCAGCGTGTTGGCGATGGCGGCCAGCTGGATGATGGGGAAGGTGAACTGCCTCGAGTACTGGATGAAGGCCTGCACGTCACCCAGCGAGATCTGGCCGGTCGCCACCTGGAGGCCGCCGATGACGCAGATGGCCACGTAGTTGAGGTTCGAGATGAAGCTGATGGCCGGCTGGATCATGCCCGACAGGAACTGGGCTCGGTAGCTGGCCTCGTAGAGCTGCTCGTTGCGCCGGTCGAACTCGGCCACGGCCTCATCCTGGCGCCCGAAGAGCTTCACGATGGCATGCCCGGTATGCATCTCCTCGATGTGGCCATTGAGCGTGCCGGTGCGCTCCCACTGGGCGGCGAACTGCTTCTGCGAGCGCGACGCGATCAGCATCGTGACGACGACGGAGGCAGGCACCACGAGCAGGGACACGAAGGCCAGGAGAGGGCTGATGCTGAGCATCATGATGAGCACGCCGATGACCGTGAAGACCGACGTGATCATCGTGGTCAGGCTCTGCTGGAGCGTCTGGCTGATGTTGTCGATGTCGTTGGTGACCCGCGACAGGAGGTCGCCGCGAGGCTGGCGGTCGAAGTAGGCCAGCGGCAGTCGGCCGATCTTCTCGTCCATGCGCCGGCGCAGGCCGTAGACGATGCGCTGCGTGACGCCGGCCATGATGTAGGCCTGCCCCCACGAGAAGATCGCGGAGAGGATGTAGGCGGCGGCCACGAACACGAGGATGGCTGCCAGCGCCGCGAAGTCGATGCCCACGCCCGGGATGACGTCCATCGAGGCCAGCATGTCTGCGACGTTCGCCTGGCCCTGGGCCCGGAGCATCTCGACGACCTGCTCCTTGGGCACGTCAGAGAGCCCCATGGCGCCGAGCTGCTGGCCGACGACGCCCTCGAAGATGATGTTGGTGGCCTCGCCAAGCAGCTTGGGGCCGATGACGGCCAGCACGACGCTGACGATGGCGAGGACGACGACGAGGAAGACCCAGCGGCGCTCTGGCCGCAGCTCGCGGAGCAGGCGCAGGAAGGAGGTCCGGAAGTCCTTCGACTTGGCGACCGGCATGCCCATGCCCATGTGCCCGAAGCCGGGCCCGCCACCGGGTGGTCGGCCGGGCCGCTCCGTGGCGCCGCCCGCGCCTCCCGGCCGCCCCATCGGCCCGCTCACGCCGCCTCCTCCTCGGTCACCTGCGAGAGCACGATCTCGCGGTACGTCTCGCAGGAGGCCATGAGCTCCTCGTGGGTGCCGATGCCGGCCACGGCGCCACCCTCCAGGACGACGATGCGGTCGGCGTGCAGGATGGTGCCCACGCGCTGGGCCACGATGATGACCGTGGCGTCGTCGAGCTCCCTCCCGAGTGCGGCCCGCAGGCGGGCGTCGGTGCGGAAGTCCAGGGCTGAGAAGCTGTCGTCGAAGATGTAGAGGTCGGGGTGCTTCACGAGGGCCCGCGCGATGGCCAGCCGCTGGCGCTGGCCGCCGGAGACGTTGGTGCCGCCCTGGGAGATGGGCGCCTCGAGGGCCTCGGGCATCTCGCTCACGAAGTCGCGCGCCTGGGCGATCTCGAGGGCCTGCCAGAGCTCGTCGTCGGTGGCCTCCTCGTCGCCGTAGCGGAGGTTGCTGGCCACCGTGCCGCTGAAGAGGTAGGCCCGCTGGGGCACCATGCCGATGCGCTTCCAGAGCTCCTGCCGGTCGACGGCACGCACGTCCACGCCATCCACGAGGACGGTACCCTCGGTCACGTCGTAGAGGCGCGGCAAGAGGTTCACGAGCGTCGTCTTGCCGCTACCGGTGGAGCCCACGATGGCCGTCGTCTCGCCAGGACGGGCCTCGAAGGTGACGTCCCTGAGCACCGGCTCTTCCGCACCGGGGTAGCCGAACGTGACACCTCGCAGCTCTACGTGGCCGCGCTGTGACGGCGACGTAGAGGCCACCGGGTCCTGGATGGAGGGCTCGGTGTCCAGCACCTCCTGGATGCGACCCCCGGAGACGGCAGCGCGCGGGACCACGACCAGCATGAGCACGGCGGTCATGATCGCCATGAGGATCTGCATGATGTACTGCAGGAAGGCGGTGAGGTTCCCGATGGGCATCTCGCCGCTCTCGACGCGGAAGGCACCCAGGTACAGGACCGCCACGAAGCTCAGGTTCATGAGCAGCATGAGGGCCGGCATCGTGATGGCGAAGAGACGATTGAGCGAGAGCGCCGTGGTCATGTAGTCGCGGTTGGCGGCGTCGAAGCGCTGCTCCTCGTGGCCGGTGCGCACGAAGGCGCGGATGACGCGGATGCCGGTGAGCGTCTCGCGCATGACGAGGTTGATGTGGTCGGTCCTGCGCTGCAGCGCGCCGAAGAGCGGGATGGCGCGCCTCATGACGAGCGCGATGATCAGGACCAGGATGGGGACGATGACGAGCAGGACCCCGGAGAGGGGCACGTCCTGGCGAAGGGCCATGATGAGCCCGCCGACCAACAGGATCGGGGCCGTGATCATCATCGTGAGCGCCATGAGCAGGACCTGCTGGACCTGCTGGACATCGTTCGTGTTGCGGGTGATGAGCGTGGCCGTGCCGAAGCGATTGATGTCAGCCTGGCTGAAGGACTCCACGCTGCGGAAGATGGCGCTGCGCACATCGCGCCCGAAGCCCATGGCCACGCGCGCGCTGTAGTAGACACCCACGACGGCGGCCGCCATGAGCACCAAAGAAACGACCAGCATGACCGCGCCCGTGCGCAGGATGACGTCCGTGTCGCCCGTGACGACACCGTCATTGATGATCTCGGCATTGAGCTCGGGCAGGTAGAGGGTGCCCACGGCCTGCACGAAGAGCAGGACGATGACGAGCAGGAGCGGCCAGCGGTAGCGCGGCAGGTAACGGCGCAGGAGTGCGATCACGACGTCTGGCCCTGACCGACCGATCGACAGTCGGCGCCGCTCGCGTGGCGGCGCTCGCGGGCGCGGCGCATGGCGCGCGCGCCGAGGAGGAAGCCCTCGATCTCGGTATCGGTCAGCTCGTCGAGCAGCTCGCCGACGGCCTCGCGGCGCTCGGCGCTGAGTCCGCCCAGGACAGCGCCGCCTTCCGCGGTCAAGGCCACACGGATGACGCGCCGGTCGGCCGTACCCCGCTGTCTTGTCACGAGCCCACGCTCTGCCATGCGGTCCACGATGCCGGTCGCACTGGCCTGGGACACGTCCAGGGCCTCCGCCAGGCCGCGCATCGCCTGAGGCCCATCGTGCTCGAGCACGCTCAGGACGTTGAGGTGCACCAGGCTGATGGCGCCGCCCGGGCGCTTGCGCATGACTCGCATGACCGCGGCCGGCGAGTGCGACAGCAGTTCGTCGAGGAGCTCACCGCAGAGGCGCTCCCGGGTTGACGGCTTCACTTCACGAGACATGGATGGTCAAGACGACGTGAAGCATACGCCATGTGATCCCGTCGCACGGCGGCGGTCCCTCCGGCCCATCGGATGATGACAGATGGCCCGTGGCTTATATATGCTGTAGCCATATATATACGTGGTGCCACCAGAACCAGGCGCAATGTGCGTGGCAGGCGCCGGGACACGGGAGTGGGCAGGGAGGAGCGGCTCGATCAGATGCTGGAGCATCGCGAGGACATCGATGACATCCAGGCGGGACTCCTGCGGACGCTCGCCAGCGCGCATCGACTGCGCATCATCCACCGCCTTGGCGTCGGCCCGTGCGGGGTGAGCGAGCTCGCGAGGGACCTCGGCCTGAACCAGGCGGCCGCTTCCCAGCACCTTGCCGTGATGCGCACGGCGGGCATCGTCGACGCCGTGCGGGATGGGCGCGCGATCCGTTACGAGCTGTCGGACCGGGAGATCCTGGCCGCCTGCAGCGCCATGCGCAGCGTGCTGGTCCGCCGGCTGTCGCGACTCGGCGACCTGGCTGCCGCCGCCGGTGCACCTAGCACACAGTCCGTCAACGCCAATGAGGGAGGCTCCCGGTGAGCGAAGCGCTGTCCATCGTCCTGTTCTCCGGCACTGATGACAAGCTGCACGCAGCCGCCACCATCGCCGTCGGAGCCGTGGCCATGGACCGCCCAGTCAACGTCCTGCTCATGTACTGGGCCCTGGATGCCTTTCGAGCGGACCGCATCGCCATGGACCACGGACTCGCCTATGACGCCGCGCGACCCCGCTTTGACGAGCCGGTCGGACGCGTCGGCGACATCCCCTGGCTGGAGACGTTCCGCCAGGCCAAGGAGATCGGCGAGATGACGGTGCTGGCCTGTTCCGGCTCGCTGGATGTCCTCGGCATCGACCCGATGGAGCTGGATCCGCTGGTCAATTCCTCGGGCGGCATCGCAACGTTCCTCATGGCCGCCGAGGGCGGCCAGGTCCTGTTCATCTGACCAGAAGGAGAAGACACCCGTGACCGCAACCATGACCGAGCTCGAATCCACCACCGCCGCCAAGATCATCGACGCCCGCGGAGCAGCCTGCCCCGGCCCGCTCCTGGACGCCAAGAAGGCCATGCCGGGCGTCCCGGTCGGATCCGTCGTCGAGATCTGGTCAAGCGACCCCGTGACCAAGACCGATATCTCGGCCTGGTCGGGCAAGGTCGGCCACGACTTCATGGGCGTCCTGGAGGCCGACGGCTACGACCGGGTCTTCGTCCGGCGCCAGAAGTAGGGGCCGACGGGATGATGCCGGCGAGGCGCCGCTCCTCCAGCCCTCGCCTGGCGCCCTCCCGGAGACGGAGCGCCCGCAGATGACATCCCCGGCCGTTGGCGACTCCCAGACGACGCCTCGGGCCTTCGAGCCCCGGATCCTCGTCTTCTCGACCAACAACATCTCGGACCCCGGCATCGACCTGGCCGGCAGCTCGCACATGCACTACTCGCCGGGCGTGATGGTCATGGGTATGCCGTGCACCAGCGGGATCAAGCCGTCCTGGATCGCCTACGCGATCGAGCACGGGTTCGACGGGGTGTTCGTGGCCTCCGACGGTGATGAGTGCGCCTACCTGCCCGATTGCGCCGAGCGTGCCTCGCACATCATGTCCCAGGCGCAGGGGCTCCTGAGGGCGGCCGGCCATTCCGCCCAGCGGCTCAAGATGGCCGCCATCTGCTCGGTGTGCGCGGAGCCGTTCACGAAGCATGTGCTGCAGTTCGCGACGGCGCTCGTCGCCCTCGGGCCGTCGAGCGATGAGGTGAGCCATGGACTATGACGTCCTCGTCATCGGCAGCGGCATCGGGGGCATGGAGTCCGCCCTGAAGCTGGGCGACATGGGCTACAAGGTCCTGATCGTGGAGAAGGACGCCAGCGTGGGCGGGAAGATGATCCTGCTCAGCAAGGTCTTCCCCACCCTGGATTGCGCCAGCTGCATCTCGACGCCGAAGATGGCAGCCACCATCCACCACGACAACATCACGGCCTACACGTACAGCGAGGTCGAGGGCATCGAGCGCAACGGAGACGGCCCCTTCCGCGCCCGGATCCGGCGGAAGGCCCGCTTCGTCGACGAGGTCGCCTGCACGGGCTGTCAGCTGTGCGAGACCGCCTGCACCGTCGCGGTCCCCGACCAGTTCAACGCCGACATGATCCCCCGCCGTGCGGCCTACATCGCGTTCCCGCAGGCCGTGCCGAAGAAGGCCGTCATCGACCGGGCCGGCAGCTCGCCCTGCTCCTTCGCCTGCCCAGCCGGGATCCAGGCCCACGGCTACGTCTCGCTCGTCCGCAGCGGGGAGTACGAGGAGGCCTTCCAGCTGGTCCTGGAGGCGACGCCGCTCGCCGGCACGCTGGGCCGGGCCTGCTACGCGCCCTGCGAGACCGACTGCACCCGTGGCGAGCTGGAGGGCACGCTCCCGATCCGGCGGCTCAAGCGCTTCGCCGACGACTGGCACCACGAGCACTTCGACGGCCCGGGCGTGACGGTCCCGCCCCCGAACGGGAAGCGCATCGCCATCGTCGGTTCCGGCCCGGCCGGCCTCACCGCAGCCTGGCAGCTGGCGCTCCGCGGCTACGCCGTCAGGGTCTTCGAGGCCGCTCCCGAGCCAGGCGGCTTCCTGCGTCTCGCCATCCCGGCCTACCGGCTGCCGGCCGAGGTCGTCGCCAAGGACATCAAGAACGTGACCGACATCGGTGTCGAGATCGTCACGAACAGCCCCGTCGGTGACCTCGCTGCGCTCCGCGCCGACGGCTACGACGCGGTCCTCGTGGCGACTGGCACGCCGCGATCAACGAGCCTGGGCATCCCGGGCGAGGACAGTGCCGGGCTCCTCGGCGGCGTCGAGTTCCTGCGCGACGTCCGGCTCGACCGGGCGGCGGACCTCTCCGGCGGCAAGGTCGTCGTGGTGGGCGGCGGCAACGTGGCGATGGACGCGGCGCGGACCGCGCGGCGCCTGGGTGCTGCCGCCGTCACGGTGGCCTATCGGCGCGGCCGCGAGGAGATGCCCGCTCACCAGGCCGAGGTCGACGACGCGGAGCGAGAGGGCGTGCGGTTCGCCTTCCTGGCCGCCCCGGTCGACGTCATCGCAGACGAGCACGGCGCCGTGCGCGGCCTTCGCTGCACGAAGATGGCCCTGGGTGCGCCGGACGCGTCGGGCCGACGTCGGCCTGAGCCCATCGCCGGCAGCGAGCACGTGCTGGACTGCGACGTCATCGTGGCAGCCATCGGCATGGCCGCCGACACTGGCCCGTTCGCGGGCCTCGTCCCGACCAACGGGAACGGAACGATCGACGCCGACCGGCAAACGCTGCAGGCGGGGTCCGGCGGCATCTTCGCGGCGGGCGACGTCGTCACGGGGCCCTCGGACATCACCCGCGCCGTGGGCGAGGGACGGCGGGCCGCCTTCATGATCGACCGCTGGCTGACGGGTGGCACGCTGTCCGGCTTCGATGACCGGCTTGCGGTCGTCGACAAGCAGCAGGTCGTGGCTCGCCAGGCCGCCTACTCCATCCGCCCAGCGGCGCCGGTCCACGGCGCCTTCGAGGCGGCTCCGCGCGATTTTGCTGAGATCGAGCCACCCATGACGGAAGTGGAGGCCCATGAAGGCGCCGGCAGGTGCATGGACTGCGCCGTCTGCTCCGAATGCGAAGAGTGCGTGAAGGCCTGTCCGGTGCCCGGCTGCATCGACCTCCACGCACGGGACGAGGAGTTCGAGGTCGAGGTCGAGGCGGTCGTCCTCGCGACTGGCTTCGACCTCTTCCCGGCGGACCTCAAGCCCGAGTACGGCTACGGGGTCTTCAAGAACGTCATCACGGGCATGCAGATGGACCGCCTCCTGGCGCCCACCCGCCCCTTCAACACGATCCTGCGCCCGGGCGACGGCAAGGTTCCCGAGCGCATCGCCTACATCATGTGCACCGGATCGCGCGACGAGCAGGTGGGCAATCCGCTCTGCTCCCGGTTCTGCTGCATGTACTCGGTCAAGCAGAACCAGCTCATCATGGGCGCGCTGCCCCTGGCCGACGTGACAGTCCACTACATGGACATCCGGGCAGCCGGCAAGAAGTACGACGAGTTCTACGAGCAGGCTCGGGCCATGGGTGCCAACTACGTCAAAGGCCGGGTCGCCAGGGTCACCGAGCAGCCTGGTGGCAACCTCGTCCTGCGCTACGAGGACATCGAGAACGGCGGGGCGCTCATCGACGCCGAGTACGACCTGGTCGTCCTGGCGGTGGGCGTGCAGCCCAACAGCACGGCGACGGTGCTCTTCCCGGAGGGCGCGCTCACGCTGGACGAGTTCCGCTACATCGCGGAGATGGACGAGGACGTCAACCCCGGTCTCACGAGCATCCCGGGGGTGTACGTCGCCGGGGCCGCCTCGGGCGCGAAGGACATCGCCGAGTCGATCCTGCACGCCGGGGCCACGGTGGCGCAGGTCTCGGCCCACCTCGAGCGGTCCCGCCTCCAGAAGGTTGAGGTGCTGGCGTGAGCGAAGCGCCACGCCAGGACGAGGCCCTCGTGACGCCCCCGCGCAAGGTCGGCGTCTACGTCTGCCACTGCGGCGGCAACATCTCCGACTACGTCGACGTGGAGCGGGTGGCCTCGGAGGCCCTCGGCGAGGAAGCCGTGGTGGTCGCCCGCTCGCCCATGTTCGCCTGCTCCGAAGCGGGTCAGCAGGAGATCACCGAGGATATCGAGAGGTTCGGCCTGGATGGCCTCGTCGTGGCCTCCTGCTCGCCGAAGCTCCACACCTACACGTTCCGGGGCGTGGCAGCCCGTTCTGGCATGAATCCCTATGAGTACACCCAGGTCAACGTCCGCGAACAGTGCTCGTGGGTGCACACGGACGACGAGGCGGCGGCGACCGACAAGGCCATGGGCCTGGTCCGCGCCGGGATCGCCCACACACGGCTGTCCACGCCACTCGAGTCGATCGTGGTCGAGACGACTCCCCGAACGATGGTCATCGGCGGCGGGATCGCCGGCCTGCGGGCCGCCATCGGCCTGGCTGACATCGGCCTGGCGGTCACCCTCGTCGAGCGTGAGCCGGCATTGGGTGGCTGGGTCGGGCGATTCGGCGACATGTACCCGCACGGCAAGAACGGGCGGGAGCTGGTGGCGGGCCTGGTGGCCGAGGTGAAGCGACGGCCGGCCATCACGGTCCTCACGGGGGCGGAGGTGGTTGCCAGGTCCGGGAGCTTCGGCAACTACGTCGTGGACGTGCGGATCGGAGACCCGGGTTCGGCCTCCATACCGGTCCTCGTCGGGTCGATCATCGTGGCGACCGGCTTTGAGTCGTACCAGCCGGAGGTCGGCGAGCTCGGCTTCGGCATCCCGGGCGTCGTCACCCTGCCCGAGTTCAAGGATCTCCTCGATCGGTCGTCCGGGCCGCTCGACTTCGACGGGCGGCCGGTGCGAAGCATCGCCTACGTCTACTGCGTCGGCAGTCGTCAGCCGGCTGATGGCAACGGGGCCAACGAGTACTGCTCGCGGTACTGCTGCACGGCGGCCGTGCACGCCTCGATCCAGGCGTCGCACCTCGACGCCACGGTCCGCCAGTTCCACCTGTACCGGGACATGCGCACGTACGGCAAGTACGAGACGCTGTACACGGAGTCGCGCAAGGCGGGTTCCGTCTACCTGCGGTTCCCGGATGACGAGCCACCCGCCGTCGTGACGGGTGAGACGGGCGGGCTCGTGGTCACCGTCCGCGACCTCCTGACCGGTGGCGAGCAGCTCGCCATCCCGGCCGACCTCGTGGTTCTCGTGACCGGCATGGTCCCCCGCAGGAACGACGGGCTGGTGGGGACGCTCAAGCTGCCGCTCGGGAGCGACGGCTTCTTCAACGAGATCCACCCCAAGCTGCGCCCCGTGGAGACCGTCGTCGACGGTGTCCTCATCGCCGGTGCATGCCAGGGCCCCAAGAGCTCTTCGGAGAGCGTGGCTTCCGGCCTGGCGGCCGTGACGCAGAGCGCGGCGGTCCTTCGCAAGGGCTACGCCGAGCTCGACCCGCTCGTCGCCGACGTGGATGCCATCGCCTGCACCGCCTGCGGCAAGTGCCTCACCGCCTGCCCGTACGACGCCATCAGCATGGGCGCCCACGACGGCAAGGAGATCGCCCTGATCAGCGAGACGATCTGCAAGGGCTGCGGGGGCTGCGTCCCGGTCTGCCCGGACGACGCCATCGACCTGCGGGGCTACACGGATGCCCA
This sequence comes from uncultured Chloroflexia bacterium, assembly GCA_963825995.1. Taxonomy (GTDB): domain Bacteria; phylum Chloroflexota; class Limnocylindria; order Limnocylindrales; family CSP1-4; genus JAFMJV01. The sequence goes on along the minus strand of CAWGVH010000003.1, from coordinate 136,573 downwards.
GGTCAGGGCCCAGATCGACAGCCTGTTGGGGGTTCCCGTCGCATGAGCACCGCGAGTCGCGAGGTCCGCGAAGTGGTCCGCGAGGAGATGGTCATGCACGGCCGGATCATCGAAGCCCTGAAGGAAGGGCCGCGCACCGTCCCGGAGATCGCCGAGGCCGTCGGCTGCCCGACCCACGAGGTCGTGTTCTGGGTGATGGGTATGCGCCGCTACGGTTGGCTTCGCGAGATCAAGGGATCGGACAGCGACGGCTACTTCCGGTACCAGGCGGAGGAGCGAGCGTGACCGCGCTCGTTGACGTCAGACTCTACCCCGAGCTGCAGAAGTACGGCGCCACCGACATGAGCGCCTGTTTCAGCTGCGGCAACTGCACCGCGATCTGTCCCCTCTCCGAGAACGATGCGACGTTCCCTCGCCGCATGATCCGCTACGCCCAGGTGGGCATGACCGACGCGCTCCTCTCCAGCAAGGAGCTGTGGAGCTGTTACCACTGCGGCGAGTGCTCAGAGAGCTGCCCCACGGAGGCCGACCCGGGCGAGTTCATGGCAGCAGCCCGCCGCTTCGCCATCGCCAGTTACGACGTCACCGGGCTGGCCCGGCTGATGTACCTGCGGCCAGCCATGGGCACCGTGTTCGCGCTGGCACTGGCCGTCTTCTTCGCTCTCGTCATGTACATCGGTCGCGGCCCGCAGAGCACCGAGACGCTGGCCATCTTCGAGTTCATCCCGGCCGAGATCATCCACGACATCGGCATCCTGGTCATGGTCCTCGTCTTCGCTGCGGGACTCCTCGGGGTCGCCCGCATGGCTCGCCGGATCGGGCGTCGCGAAGGCGTCGGCTGGGGTGACCTGCTGGGTGGCCGTGCTGCCCTGGCCCGCACCGGCCGGGCGCTATGGAGCTCGATCGGACGCGAGTCGCTCGGCCAGGCGCGCTACCGCGCGGACTGCGAGACGGATGCGCCTGTCGTGGCCTGGTATCGGCGGCGCTGGTTCATCCATGCCATGGTCGTGTGGGGGTTCCTTGGCCTGCTGGCTGCGACCGCACTCGACTACGGGCTCGACATCCTGGGCATCAAGGAGACCGGGACCCCGGTGCCCATCTGGTACCCGGTCCGCCTCCTGGGGACCGCGGCCGGCCTCATGCTCGTGTATGGCACGAGCGTCATGATCATCGACCGGGTCAGAGGCGCGAGTTCATCAGTCGTCCGGTCGAGTCCGGCCGACTGGACCCTCCTGGCGCTGCTGTGGGTAACCGGCGTGACCGGTTTCGTGCTGGAGCTCGCGCTGTACCTGCCCGAGCCGACGACCTGGGGCTACTGGGTCTTCCTCTTCCACGTGGCGGTGGCCATGGAGCTCGTCCTCCTGGCGCCCTTCATGAAGCTCGCCCATGCGGTCTACCGACCGGTGGCCCTCTTCTTCCTGGCCCTCGCTCGGGAGCCGCACGGCGGCCCCGACCAAGCCAACGCTGACCCACGGACCCACGGAGGCTCCCCATGACGACGACACTGCCGCGCGTGACCCGCGAGCATCACGAGCGCCTCATGCGCCACGTGGAGGCCATGCCGGAAGTCGGCGCGCTGCTGCTGACCGCCTCCACGGCTGAGCTTCGACCTAGACTGGACGAGCTCGCAGGGTTCCTGAACACGCTTCTCCTGCCCCACCTCGAGGCAGCTGAACGCGCCATCCACCCGGAGCTGGAGCGGATGCTCCAGAACCGTCACTCGATGGCTCCGCTCCGTCGCGAGCACGACGAGATCCGCCGCCTGGTGGCGGACCTCACGCGGCTCGCCGCCGGCGTGGAGGGAAACCGGCCGCTGGTCGGCCAGGTGGTCGCCCTGCGGCGCACGCTTTACCCTCTGTATGCGCTCCTGGAGGTGCACCTGGCCGAGGAGGAGCTCTACGTCCCCATCGTCGACCATGAGCTGAGCGAAGAGTCGGCCGCGGTCATGACGGCGGCCCTCGACCACGCGGGCATCCCGACCGCCTGATCAAGGCTGGGCTGCGCCCCGGTCGGCGGCGGGCCGCCGCGCGCCTTCCCTGGAGGCACGCGGCGGCTATCCTCTCGAGCAGATGGGTGCACCAGGCAGGCCTCCAGCCAGCGACACCGAGGAGACGACGGGAGCCACGACCGATGCCGTCGCCTCTGATCGCGACGCGGCCGGCGTGCCCATCCATCGAGGCTGGGCGCCTCTCGGCGGACGCCATCTCTGGATGGAGCCGTTCGTCCTGGTCGTCCTCGCAACGGGAGGCGTCCACGGCTACGCCGTGACGGCGGAACTCGGTGAGATGGGCATCACCGGCGGGTCGGTCGACGTGGGCCAGGTGTACCGCACGCTCCGCGACCTGGAGGCCTCGGGCTATGTGACCTCGTCGTGGTCGAACGACCCAGCCGGTCCACGGCGCCGCGAGTACGAGCTGACAGCGGCTGGCTATGGCGCTCTCGACGAGTGGGCGGCGGTCATGAAGGAGCGTGCCCGCCTGATCGGGGAGTTCGACGGGCGGTACCTGGAGGTCGTGGCCCGCGTCCGGCGGCCGCGAGCCTGATGCCGCGAGCCTGATGCCGCGGCCCTGAGACCGCGAACCTACACCGGCTCGGCTGCTGCGTGCTCGATGCCCCGGGCCAGCGCCGCCTTCTGCGTCTCGCTGAGGTTGCCCTCGAGGACGCGCAGGTAGAGCTCCTCCTCAGCGAGGTGGACCCGGAGCAGGGCATGGAGCCGGTAGAGGGCCCGCCGCAGCCCGATCGTGTCGCTGGCGTCCATCCGCTCGGCCGCGACCTTGTCGTGGTACCGCTCCAGCGAGCTGATGAGGCGGCGCAGGTCGGCGTGCTCGCGGCGCATCGGTGCCATGGAGTGCCGACCCTCCATGAGGCGCTCCAGCTCACCGTAGAGCGTGGACTCGATCGCCTCCATGTGGGGCAGCAGTTGCTCGAGGATGAAGCGATGCTCGGCCTCACAGGCCTCCACAAAGCCCGGCGTGACGCCATCGTCCAGGGTGCCGGCCAGTTCAGCGAGGCGGTCAACGTGGACGATGAGGCGGTCATGGTGCTCGTGGCTCGTCCGCGCAAGGGGGTCCATCGGCGGGATGGTACGCCATGCCCCCTGGCGCGTGACTGGGCCGCGGTCGCCGGCCCGGCCACGAGGGCACCACGAGGGCACAGGTGGGGCAGCCACTTCGTCGGGCCGCCGTCAGATATGATCAACGTACTTGCCATTAGGCGCCCGGCCGCCCTATGCTCAAGCTGCGTCAGAAGCGTGGTCGGGTAGCCGCGCCGGGGGCTGGGGCGGTATCTCGGAGCAGGCCTGATGCAGTCCGGTCGCCCGTGTCGGGTGGATGAACATCACGTTCGAGGCGCGACGCCATGAAACGCGACCTCGCTGAGGAGCGGACGCTCGACGGACAGGGGCGGACTGGTGGCATCGTGAGCCGCACGGCCGAATGGCTGGCGCGTCTTCGCCCCGCGCCCGATGGACCACGTGGGATCCGCTACGGTTCGTTCGTGCTGACCGGCAAGGCCTGTCGCCTGCCTGATGGCTCGATGGGACAGGTCGCCATCCACGAATCGGATGGCGAATGGCTCGAGATCTGCGTCCCAGCCTGAGCCGCACCCGGCCAGGGCGCCACCGTCTCACTCGTTGCCAGGCGCCATCCCGTCAGCGAGGCGGCGGCGCTGATCGATGATGAGCAGCAGCAGTCCCACCTGCACGATCACACTGGTCAGGGCACCGATCTGCGAGACGTAGGTGTTGAGCAGGCCGCCGGCCACCAAGCCTCCCAGCACGGCGTACTGCGCGATGGCCATGCCCCGGGGGTGCCGTCCAGCCAGGCTCAGCACCAGGGCGATCCCGTTGGCGAGGCCCACGACGACCCACACGAGCGCCAGCAAGAGGATCCAGACCGGCTCGGAGGGCACCTCGATGGGACCGGCCGGGTCGGGGATAGCCGGCACTTCACCGCCGCCGATGGCGATGGCCACGAGGACGCCGAGGAGGGCCGCCAGCACCGACAGGAAGAGGCCGATGCGGACGAGCAGGCGCTCGAGACGATCGGGCAGCCACCGCTGCAGCAGCCGCCGGGCCTCACCCCGTTCGACCCAGCCGGGCAGCACGAGACGGGCCTCCGTGCCGGGCGCCGCGAGAAGCGCCAGCAGATCCGCCTCCAGCCCGTTCGGGGCATCGCTGCCCATCGTGGCCCGCAGGCGTTCGAGCGCACGGTCCCGGTCGGCCATCGAGAGCCGACCATCGGCGAGGTCGCGCACCGCCTCGATCGACCCCGTGGGTGGCCTCAGCGCGTGAGGGTCGTTCGCGCCGACCCAGGACCAGCCAGAGCAGCACCAGGAGCAGGACGGTCCCGTAGATGATGGGCGCCGCCGGCGCGAAGAAGTAGTCGTTCGTCTCGGTGATGAACTTGCCGACCTCGTCGATGAAGAGGCCGACGCCGACCCCCGCCGCCAGCGCCGACAGCAGGAGCGCCCGACGTCCCACGAACAGCAGGGCCATGAGCGCGGCGAGCACGAGCAGCAGGCCGCCCCAGAGCATGTGCGCGACGTGGAGTCCGCCGCCTCCGACCTTGGGGTAGCCGCTCCAGTCCAGGTAGACGCGCGTCGCGACAACGGTGACCGCGAACGCCACGATCATCACGAAGAGGTACCGGGCGCCACGGTCGCGCCTCACGCCGATGAGTGGTCGCAGCCTCACGTCCTTCCTCCGATGTCCGTTCGTGGCGCGAGGAAGGCCGTCAGTCGTCCGAGCCCTCGCGCTACGATCGCGACCATAGCGCGGCTGCCAGCCGAGGGATGGGTCCTGCGATCACTGGTCGGGGTGGGTCGTTGCGTTATCAACTACTGCGCCGGGAGAGTAGGATGGCAGCGATGACCCGCCCCCCTTCTGCGGCCACCGCAGCCACGTCCGGGCACCACCCCGATCCTGGTTCGGTCAGCCCACAGGATCCCCGCATGCGCGCCTGGCGCGCGTTCCTCTCCGCGCACGCCGCGGTCATGCGTGAGCTGGAGGCTCAGCTCGTGGCCGAACGCGAGATGACGCTGGCCGAGTACGACGCCCTCGTGCAATTGGCGAGCGCTCCCGGGGCGCGCCTGCGCATGAGCGAACTCGCATCGCGCGTCCTGCTCAGCCGCAGCGGCGTGACCAGGCTCGTCGATCGTCTCGAGACACAGGGGCTCGTCGGGCGCGAGTCCTGCGGCAGCGACGCGCGCGGCTCGTTCGCCGCCCTGACGCCAGCCGGCGTGCGCTGCCTTCGCGAGGCCATGCCCGTCCACCTGCGCGGGGTCGGGCAGGTGTTCTTGGATGTCATCGGTGACGACGATGCCGCAGTCGTCGAGCGCGCCATGACCGCCGTGGCTGAGGCGTCAGGCCGCCCCATCCCCGGCCACACCCCGCGTCCGAGGCGCTCCGATCGAGCCGTCCCGTCCGATGGCTGACGCGATGACGATCAGCCAGCTGCTGGAGGGCGCGGTGGCCGCATACGACGAGCTCGTGACCCTGGCCGAGGACGTCGAGGACGAGTGGACGTACGTCATGGACCTCAGTGCGACATGGCGGGGGCGGCTGGAGGTCGTGGCCGCCGAGCGTGGTGGCGCGCTCACCGCGGCGCCGGAGCAGGCGGCCATCGATCGCGCCGTCGACGAGGTCGGCCGCATCGGCGACCCACACCGCGCCATCGATTGGCTCTCGACCTTTCCGCAAGTCGTGCTCAGCGCCCTGGGTGAGCAGCCATGAGGTTCCAGGACGCCGCCAAGGACGCCCGCGCCGTCACCTACGCAGCCATCCAGGCCGACCCGGTCGTGGCGCGCGCCGCCGGCCTGCTGGCCGATGCCAGCCCCACCCAGTGCCTGCTGGCGCGGGCGGTCATGAACGGCGAGACGCTCGATCCGGACGGTTGGCGGACGATGTTCCCGACGCTCTTCGGGCCCGGGATCGCGCCGTCGGACCGGGAGCGCTCGGAAGGCATCCTGGCCGTCTCGCTGGCGATCGCCGACCGCGGCGACCAGGCCCGCAACCAGCTTCGCGGGGCCCTCGTGGAGTCGCTGACCGCCGAGCTGCTGGGCCGACGAGTGGGTACCCCCGCGGTCCGTCGGGAGCGCCGCATCCTCTTCGACGGTGTGCCCGCGGAGATCCACCCCTACGACGTGACCGTCGAGCAGGCGGGGGCGGCGGAAGCCTACGACTGCAAGTGGGGAGCGCGCGGCATCGATGCCGACGTGCTCCACCAGCTCGACGACGCGCGCGCGAACGCCGAAGCCGAGGACGAGCGGCTGCGTGTTGCGCTCGTCGTCTTCGACGCCGAGCGCTCCTGTCGGGTACGCCTGGACCGCCAGACCGCGCCTCACGGCCAGACCGAGCTGGTCACGCTCGAGACGCTGGGTTCGCTCAGCTCCTGACGCGTCGAGTGCAGGACGGCCGCCGCAGCTTGGTCTCCGCACCGGGGACGGTGGCGTCGACCGAGATCTCCACCGACCATGCTCCCAGCGCTCGGGGTCGCCCTCGACGCTCGGCAGCTAACGATGAGTGTCGGGCCGGGCCCCCACTGGACCCGGTACCAGTCGGACGAGGATGGTGCTAGCTCCGATGCTGATGGCGACCGCGGCGATCATGGCCACGTAGACCGGCGAGCCGATGGCACCCTCCGCGGCCAACAGGGCGGCGAGGACGAAGCTGAACTCGCCGACCTGGCCCAGGCCGACTGCCAGCTGGAGCGGTCGCGTGCCGATGGCCGCACGGCGGGCGATGAGATAGGCGGGCAGGACCTTGGCCCCGACGATGAGGGCCAGGAAGAGCACCAGCCAGCCGAGGCCCTCGGCCAGGTCGCGTGGGTCGATGAGGGCCCCGATGGCGACGAAGAAGAGGACCGCGAAGAGGTCGCGGAAGGGCAGCAGCTGGCGCCGTGCCTCGCGCGACACCGGATCCTCGGTGATGGCCAGGCCACCGATGAACGCGGCCAGCGCGAGCGGCACGCCGAAGGCGATGGTCCCGAGGCCGGCCAGGGCCAGGCCTGAAGCCACCGAGGTCAGCAGGAACAGGTCGGGCTGCTCGCGCAGCCGGCGGAGCAGCCGCGGCAGGACAAGCGCGGTGACGATGGCCACGGCCGCGTACGCGGCGAGACCCAGCAGCGACGAGATGAACGCGCCCGGCTCGCCCTCCAGCGTGGCGAGCACGACCGCGGCGAGGATGATGCTCGTGACATCCTGGATCACGCTCCATCCGAGCATGGCGACCTCGGTCGGATGGTCGGTCGTGCGTCGACGGCTTCGCGTGATGTTGACGATGACGACCGAAGAGGACAGGGCGATGGCCAGGCCGATGACGACGGCCGCGACCGGCTCGAGCCCCAGGATCAGGACGACGGCCGCCGTGAGCAGGGTGGTGATGAGGACCTGCAGCGGGGCGGCCCAGGCGAGCTGACCGTGCTCGCGGCGCAGGCGCCACAAGTCGACCTCGATGCCGACCTCGAAGAGCAGGAGCACCACGCCAACGTCGGCGAGCAGCTGCAGCTGCTCCCGGTCGGCCACGAAGCCGGGCGTGAACGGCGACACGGCCACGCCAAGCACCAGGTACCCGATGACAGCGGGCAGCCCGAAGCGTCGGGCAAGCCAGCCAGACGCGACAGCGGCCAACAGCAGAGCACCGAGCTCGAAGATGGAGGGGGCGGTCTCCACGCCCCAGATGGTAGCGAGCGGTGGCTCGCATCAGCTCGGGCCGGCCCTGCGGTCGTTGATCGACTCGGGCACACTCAGGGCACGGGAGTCGCTGGTGACGGTCGATCCTGAGGAGCACCCTCACAGATCGCCCGCCGTCGAACTCGGACCGGAGGGCCCGATGGGAAGACTGATCTACTCCAACCTCGAGGGTCGCATCGGCCTCCGGCTCCTCGAGACGCGGGGCTTCGACTCCGGCGTCGTGCATCTCGGCTACGGCGCCGACCCAGATCGATGAGCGGCAAGCGGACAACGGCCCGGCATCCCACGGGCACCCGCGACGTCGCGGCCGGCCGGCTGGTTCGCAGCGGGCGCCATCCCGGCCCGGTCGGCCTGCGGATCGCCGCCACGGGGGCAGCTGGGACCGACTGGCAGCGGGTCGACGAGACGTGGGCGCTGGCGGGCGAGTCGCCCGTCGTCGATGCCCTGTGGATGAGCGATCACCTCTCGGATGTCACCGCGGAGCGTGGCGGGCCCTCGCTGGAGTCCCTGACGAGCGTCGCCGCGCTCACGCACCGGGTCCGCGGCAAGTGGGTCGGGATCGCGGTGGTCTCGAGCACCTTTCGGCACCCCGCCGTCGTTGCCAAGGCCGCTACGGTCCTCGACCACGCGACAGGTGGCCGCTTCATCCTCGGTCTGGGCGCCGGCTGGCATGAGGGGGAGCACGACGCCTTCGGCGTGCCCCTGCCGCCTCTGCCCGAGCGCTTCGACCGCTACGAGAGCGCCGTGCGGGTCATCGCAGCCCTCTTCTCCGACGCGGCCAGGAGCAAACCTGGGGTGACCCTTGACGATCCTCTGTTCCCGCTGCGCGGCGCCACGAACGAGCCGCCGCCACTGCGGGCGGGCGGCCCGCCCATCTGGCTCGGGGGCCAGCGGCGGCGTGGGATCGCTCTGGGCGCTCGGTATGCCGACGGTTGGCCGATGCCCGGCAATCGGCCGGGTGATGTCGCGTACTTCGCCCAGCGGCGCGACGAGATCCGTCGGGCGCTCGCCGATGCGGGCCGGGATCCCGACGACTTCACCTTCGCGGCTCAGCTGACCTGCGGCACGACCACGGGTGAGCGGGCGGCAGCGCTGGAAACGGCGCGTCGCTTCCGCCGTGCCGGCGCGAACCATGTCATCCTCGGCGTGCCCGCCTCGATCGCACCGGCCGGCGTCGCATTCGTCATCGAAGAGATCGCCGGGCCTCTCGTGGCGGGATGAACGATCGCCTCGTGACGACGACCTCGCCGGGCATGAGGCAGCTGATCAGCCTCGCTCGACGAGCGGCTTCACCTCGCCGATGAGGCGCTCCAGCGTCTCGTCGTCGAAGGGCGCCATCTCCTCGATCGTGAAGCCCAGGAAGCCAGCCTCCACAAAGGCAGCCATCCGCTCGGCGATGGTCTCGACGGTCCCGGCCCAGAAACCCGCGTCGGCACTGTCGGGCCCGAGACTGTTGGCCGCGAGCTGGCGCTCGAGGACGGCGCGAGCGTCAGCCTCGCGATCGCGGATGACGATCTTGCAGTTGTAGGTCATCTCGATCGCCGCCGGGTCGCGCCCCGCATCGGCGCAGTGCGCGCGCAGCACCTCGATCTTGTGGGGCGCCTCGGCGAGCTCGAGCTGGGCATTCCACATGTCCGCGTGGCGGGCGACGCTGCGCAGCGTCTTCTTCTCGCCGACGCCGCCGACCATGATGGGCACCCGCGCCTGGACCGGTGGCGGCACGAGGCGCAGGCTTTCGGTCCGATAGCGCGGTCCCGCGTGCGTCACCTCCTCGCCGGCCATCAGCGGGCGCACGACCTGGAGGGCCTCCTCGAGCCAGTCGAGACGGTCGCCGAAGCCGCGCCCGAACTCGAGCCCGAAGGCGGCGTGCTCACGCTCATGCCAGCCGCCGCCCAGCCCGAGGATGGCGCGACCGCCGCTGATGTGATCGATGGTCGCGACGGTCTTGGCCACGACGGCCGGGTTGCGGAAGGTGTTGGCGCCGACGAGGAGCCCGAGGCGGGCATGCGTCGTCACAGCGGCCCAGGCCGCCAGGCTCGAATAGCCTTCGAAGACGGGCCGGTCCGGGTCGCCCACGGCTGAGACGAGGTGGTCCCACGTCCAGAGGTGATCGTAGCCAAGCTCGTCGACCCGGCGCGCAGCCGCCAGGTACGACGGCCAGTCCGTGTTCTGGGCCCACAGCTGGATCCCGAGTCCGATGGTCGGCATGTCCTTGACTCCTTCCCGGTGGCAGCCGCATTGGGTGGGCGGCGCCCCACAGCCTACCGGGCAGACCGCCGATGCGGGCACGCGCCGTACCGACCCAACAACGGGTTCATGAACCCACGCCTGACCCTGGGCACACGACCGCGATCCGGGCCGCGGTGGCCGCTGCTGCCAGACGATGGCCGTACGGCACGAAGGCCTCCAGGTCAGGCACGAGCTCGACAGCTCCCAGAGTCTGGCTTTGGCGCGCCCGGCGGGACTCGAACCCACGACCTTTAGGTCCGCAACCTAACGCTCTATCCACTGAGCTACGGGCGCCAAATCGTGGCGGAGAGGGAGGGATTCGAACCCTCGGAGCAGGTTACCCCACTCAACGGTTTAGCAAACCGTCGCACTAGGCCTCTATGCGACCTCTCCGCTGCGGCCGGGCGATGGTAGCACGCAGGGCAACGAGGCCGGGTATCATCGGAAGCCCACCACGGGAGGAGTGGTGTCAGGCGAGCCGCGGCCCGACCATTGGCGTCCGTGGCAATGCGGGGGAACTACCTCCACTCGTTCACGCCGCGGGTCATGAGTGCCTGCGATCCTGGAGATGATGTCCATGTCCCAACGCGTCGTCCTTCTCGGCCACCCGGTCTCCCACTCTCTGTCGGAGGCGCTGCAGACGGCTGCCTTCGCGGCGGCCGGCATGGATGCCACGTACGAGCCGGTCGACACCCCCACCGTGGACCTGGCGGAGGCCATCGCGGCCCTGCGCCGCGGCGATGACCTGGGCGCCGCCATCGGCGTGCCTCACAAGGAGCGCGTCGTGCCGATGCTCGACCGCCTGACCGACGAGGCTCTGAAGACCGGCGCCGTGGACACGGTCACGCGTGACGGCAGCCAGCTGGTGGGCCACAACACGGAGGTCCTCGGCTTCCGGCCCGCGCTGGAGGCGCTGGTGGGCAACCAGAAGATGCCCAAGACGGCCGTCGTGCTGGGGGCAGGTGGCGCCGCGCGGTCAGTCGTCTACTCGCTCATCGCCAACGGCTTCCTGAACGTCGTCGTCTTCAACCGTCACCTTCATCGCGCGGAGCGCCTCACCAAGCACTTCGCCCGCAGCTCATCGCACATGGACCTCAAGGCCAAGCCCTGGCACGAGTCAGTCATCGAGGCAGAGCTGGCCAAGACGGACATCCTCATCAATGCCAGCTCCGTTGGTCGCGAAGCGAACGAATCGCCGCTCCCGGCCGAGCTGCTGCCGCCCGATCTCCTGGTGTTGGACCTCCACTGCGTGCCCGAGGAGACGCGCCTCCTCAAGGACGCCAAGGCCGCCGGCGCGACCCGCGCCCTGAACGGGGACGTCATGCTCATCCACCAGAGCGCCGCCGCCTTCGGGCTGTGGACCGGCCAGCTGGCGCCTGTGGACGTCATCCGTGCCCAGTTGGAGGCCTCGCGCGATGAGCCGGAGCTGCCCGTCCTGCCGGCTGGCGGGACGGAGGGACAGGCCGCCGAGGCAGGATCGGGGGAGTGACGGCCGCGGGTACACCGACCCGCCCGGACGCCGATAGCCATTCGTACCGCTCGATCGATTCGGCCGTCCCGCCCGGGTCAGGTGACCTCTCGGGCTCGAGCCGCCTCGCGGCCGAGCGTCGCTTTGCCATCGCGGCCGTGGTGGTCGCCAGCCTGCTGACGCGAGCGGTGCGGGCGGACTTCGACCCTTCGCAGGCGACGGCCAAGTCGGACGCCTCGCCGGTCACCGTGGCCGACCTGGGCGCCCAGGCGCTCGTGAGCATGGCGCTTGCGGAGGCGCTGCCCGGCGACGGCCTCATGGGCGAGGAGGACTTCGGTCCGCTGGCGACCTCACCTGACCTGGCGGAGGCCGTCCTGGCGCGCGTACGCGAGCAGCGGCCGGAAGCCGATCTGGACGACCTGCGCGACGCGCTCGACCGTTGCGACGACCCCGGCGGTTCCGGCCGCCGCTGGTGGATCCTGGACCCGGTCGACGGCACCAAGGGCTTCCTGCGCAACGAGCAGTACGCGGTCGCGCTGGCGCTCATCGAGGACGGCCAGGTCGTGCTGGCCGCCATGGCCTGCCCGAACCTGCCGCTCGCGGGCGAGCCGGGCACGAACGAGGGGATGGCCGCCGCGACTGGCCCGGCCGACCCGCACGACTCAGCCGCCCTGGGCTGCCTCTTCATCGCCGAGCTGGGCCGCGGCGCCGTCATGATGCCGCTCGACGAGGCCGCGACCGGCGCACCTGGTAGACCGATCCGCGTGGCATCGCCGGCCTCGACGTCGGGTGGTCGGTACGCAGAATCGGTCGAGGCAGCACACTCGGACCAGTCCGCCTCCGTGCGCATCGGCGAGCTCCTGGGCATCACGGCGGAGCCCCTTCGCCTCGACAGCCAGACGAAGTACGCGGTCGTCGCTCGCGGGGACGCCTCGATCTATCTGCGGCTGCCGCGCGGGGGCTACGTGGAGAACGTCTGGGACCACGCCGCGGGCTTCCTCATCGTGACCGAAGCAGGCGGACGCGTGTCCGACGTGCAGGGTCGGCCGCTCGACTTCACGACGGGCAGCCGCATGACGGCCAACAGCGGCATCGTAGCCGCGGCTGCCTCCATCCACGGCGAGGTCGTGGCCGCCGTGAGGTCCGTGCTCGAGGGATAGGCCAGCCGGACTCCCCTACTTCCGCGCGGTGGCCTCATGCAGGGAGCGCACCAGGGCGGCCATGCGTTCGATGTCCCGGCCGTCGGGTCCAAGTGCGTCCACCAGCGCGGAAGCCACGATGATGCCGTCCGCGACGCTGGCCAGCTCGCGCGCGTGGGCGGGCTTCGAGACGCCGAATCCGACGGCGACCGGCACCGGGCTCACGCTGCGCACGTCGCGCAGGAAGCCGCGCACGCCCGGGGGCAGACGCTTGCGAGCGCCTGTGACACCGGCCAGCGAGACCGCATAGAGGAAGCCCTGGCTGCGCGCGGCGATGAAGGCACGACGCTTGACCGGGGTGGTCGGCGCCACCAGGTAGACGATGCCGATGCCGTGGCGGGCGGCTTCGGTCTCCAGCTCGGCGCCCTCGTCAGGTGTCAGATCGGCGAGGATGAAGCCGCACACACCGGCCTCACCGAGGCGGCGCAGGACGGTGGCGCCGTCACGTCCCCCGAGCACCTGGTTGACGTAGCCCATGGCCACCAGCGGCGTCGCCGGGCGGGCCGCGTGGATGCGCCCCACGAGCTCGATGGAATCGTCCAGGCGCGCGCCCTGCCGCAGGGCGACCGTGCTGGCCCGCTGCAGGGTGGCGCCGTCGGCGAGCGGGTCGGAGTAGGGCAGGCCGATCTCCAGGAGGTCGGCGCCGGCGTCGATCTGGGCGACAGCGATGCGCAGCGACGTGTCCGCGTCCGGGTAGCCGGCCACGGTATACGGGATGAGCGCGGCCCGTCCGGCCAGCGCGGCCGACTCGAAGGCGGCCCGGATGCGGGCAGGGCCGGCCAACGGGGTGGCAGCGGCCCACCGGGTCACGGCGGCGCCGGATGCGCTCTTCCTGGCGGCGCTCATGCCACGCCCTGCGGCACGAAGCCGGCCATGAGGCGCTCCTCGATGGCCGCGAGGTCCTTGTCGCCACGCCCGGAGAGACCCAGGAGGATGATGTCGTCCGGCCCGGCCGGCTCCACGCCGCGACCGGCCAGCAGGTCGATGAGGGCGTGGATGGCGTGGGCGGGCTCCAGGGCCGGCAGGATGCCCTCGGTCCGGGTCAGCAGGCGGACGCCCTCGAGCGCCTCGTCATCGGTGGCGCTCAGGATCTCCAGGCGCCCGGCCGCGTACAGCGCCGACAGCTGCGGCCCGATGCCCGGGTAGTCGAGCCCGGCCGAGATCGAGTGGGCCTCGGTCACTTGGCCGTCCTCGTCCTGCAGCAGGTAGGAGCGCGAGCCGTGCAGCACGCCGGGGGTGCCACCAGCCAGGGCGGCGGCATGGCGACCTGCCAGCCCCTCCCCCGCCGCCTCCACGCCGATGAGCCGGGTGTCGATCTCACCGATGAAGCGTGCCAGCAGGCCGATGGCGTTCGAGCCGCCGCCGACACAGGCCACGGCGATGTCCGGCAGGCGGCCTTCGACCGTGCGAACTTGCTCCGCGGCCTCGTCGCCGATGACCCGCTGGAGGTCGCGCACGATCGTCGGGAATGGGTGGGGCCCCACGACCGAGCCGAGCACGTAGTGGGTCGTCACGACGTTCGTGACCCAGTCGCGCATCGTCTCGTTGACGGCATCCTTGAGCGTGGCGGTGCCCGAGGTCACCTCGCGCACCTCTGACCCGAGCGCACGCATGCGCAGCACGTTGGGAGCCTGGCGCCGGATGTCCTCGGCGCCCATGTACACCACGCAATCGAGCCCGAGCAGCGCGCACGCGGTGGCGGTAGCCACGCCGTGCTGGCCGGCACCCGTCTCGGCGATGACCCTCGGCTTGCCCAGCCGCTTCGTGAGCAGTACCTGGCCGAGGGCGTTGTTGATCTTGTGGGCACCCGTGTGGTCGAGGTCCTCGCGCTTGAGGTACAGGCGCAGGCGTCCGGGCTCGCGTCCGGCGCGGCGCTCCAGCTCGGCAGCCAGGCGATCGGCGCGGTACACCGGCGTGGGCCGGCCCACATAGCGGGCCAGTAGCTCGCGGAACTCGGCCCAGAATGCCGGCTCGCGGCGGATGCGCACGTAGGCCGCCTCGAGGTCGAGGAGAGCAGCCATCAGCGTCTCGGGCACGAAGCGTCCGCCGAAGTCGCGGTCGACGCCCCAGCGACCGTGCGCGTCAGCCTCGAGCAGGCCTGCCTCCACGGGCTGCGGGCCGAAGGGCACGGTGGGACGGTCGAGGCGGGCCGCTCCGGCACGCTTGAGGAAGAGCGCCACGGCCAGCGGGTCCTTGGCCGGACGGCCGGCCAGAAGCTGTCCAGGCTGGTTGTCGCGCGGCCGACCGGCGCGCGGGCGCGGCTCGACGCCACTGGAGACGTCCACCCCGATGGCCGGGATGTCGATGAGCGCCTGGGCCACGTTTGCGGCATCGAGGCCGCCTGCAAGGATGACGGGGATGCGCGCGGCGATGGCATGGACGAGGGCCCGCGCCGCGCGACGGCCGGTGCCGCCGAGCGCGCCGGTTGTCGCGGCGTCGAGCAGGATGGCCTGCAGGTTGTCCTTCAGCAGGAAGCGCTCGGCATCGCCCACGATGGCGTCGACGAGGCCCAGGTCGGGAGCCTGGTCGGCCTCATCGTCAGCTCCGGGGGGGTCGTCGCCCTCCCCGGCCGCCGGGACATGGAGGACCTTGATGACCGGCAGCGGGATGCGGTCGAGGTCGCCGGGCTTCTCGTGACCATGGAGCTGCACGGCGTCCAGGCCGAGTCGCGCGGCGATGGCCGCCACCTCGCGAGCCGGTCGGTCTGCGAAGACGCCGACCAGGAGCGGTCCGTTGCCGGGGGCGTCGCCGGCCCGGGCGGCCGCGATCAGCTCGGCGGCCTCCTGCTCGTCCAGCGCCCGTGGCGTGCCGGGCACGAAGTTGAGGCCGATGGCGTCCGCTCCACCCGCCATGGCGGCCGCCAACCCCGACGGCTCCGTGACACCGCAGATCTTCACGAACGGCGCCCGGCCATCGGCGGCCGGGTCCACGCCGGGCGCCGGCAGCGAGCCGGCCGCCACGTAGGTGGCCACCCGCGCCTCCACGGCGACCGGGTCGCTACCTGTGCGCATGAGGTCCTCGCCGACGAGGGCGGCATCGAAGTCGGCCGCCCGCCAGCGGCGCACGGTGGTCGCATCGCGCAGCCCGGACTCGGCCACCACGAGGCGATCGTCCGGCACCAGGGGGCGCAAGCGCATGGCCAGCTCCACGTCCACCCGGAGCGTGCGCAAGTCGCGGTTGTTGATGCCGATAAGCCGGGCGCCTGTTCCGATCGCGGAGCGCAACTCGCGCGCATCGTGCGCCTCCACGAGTGGCTCCAGCCCCAACTCGAAGGCCAGCGCGACGAGCCGGGCCAACTCCCTGGGCCGATGGAGAGCGGCCAGCAGCAGGACGGCGTCCGCCCCGGCTGACCGCAGCAAAGGCAGCTGGCGGGCATCGACGACGAACTCCTTGGCCAGCACCGGCAGCGAGGTGGCTGCGCGGGCCGCCTGCAGGTCCGCCAGCGAGCCGCCGAACCAGTGGGGCTCGACGAGCACGGAGATCATCGATGCGCCACCAGCCTGGTAGGCGCGCGCCTGGGCCCCGATGTCGAGACGCGCCTTGGCGAGCGCGCCGGCCGATGGCGACCGGCGCTTGATCTCGGCGATGAGATGCAGACCCGGGCGAGCCAGCCGGCCGGCCACATCGCGGCGGGCGGGACCCTCAGGCGCGTCGCGGCGGATCGTAGGCAGGTCACGTTCACCCAGCTCGGCAGTCACGTCGGCGGCCCGGCGGGCCGCGATCTCATCCAACACAGAACCCGTGGTTCGGCCGGCCCGACCATGGGTCGCTTTCGGCGAGGCCATCACCCAGCCTCCACTGTGCCGGTCGAGTCGGCCCGGGGGGCCAGGGCTGCGCTCCGGCGCAGTCGCTCCAGCTGCTCACGCGCCGCGCCTGACGCGATGGTCTCAGCCGCCAGCACCACCCCGTCACGCAGGTCACCAGCGCGGCCGGCCACCACGAGCGAGGCACCCGCGTTGAGCGCTACCACGTCGTGCGCCGGGCCCCGCTCGCGGCTCTCGAGGATGGCCAGGATGAGCGCCGCGTTGGCCTCGGGGTTCCCGCCGCGCAACGCCTCCGTCGGCGCCTCGGCGAGGCCATGGTCGCTCGTGACCCACCTGCCGCCAGGCGATGCCCGCCGGCGAGACGTCGTAGATGAAGCCACTGCCATCGAGCGGCAGTTCATCCAGTCGGTCGCCGTGGACCACGAAGGCGCGCTCCGTTCCGAGCTCCAGGAGCGCCGCCGCGACGCGCGGGGCAGCCTCGGCGTCCGGGACACCAACGAGTTGCCGGCGCGGGCGGGCGGGGTTCGCGAGCGGACCGATCATGTTGAAGGCTGTACGCACGCCGAGCTCCTGGCGCACGGGCCCCGCGTGGCGCATGCCCGGATGGAACGCCGGAGCGTGGAGATACGCGAAGCCGTCCTTGCGCAAAGACAGCTCGGCGTCGGCCGGCGTCTGTTCGACGCGCAGGCCCATCGCTGCCATGACGTCCGAGCTGCCCGCCTCCGAGGACACGGCGCGGTTGCCGGCCTTGGCGACCGGCACACCGGCGGCCGCCACCACGAGTGCCACGGCCGTCGAGATGTTGAAGGTGCCACGCACGTCACCGCCGGTCCCGCAGGTGTCGATGGCGCCTTCCGGAGCTGACACCGCCAGGGCCCTCGAGCGCATGGCCCGCACGAAGCCCGCCAGCTCGCCGGCCGTTTCACCTCGCGCATGCAACCCGATGAGCAGGCCGCCGAGCTGGGCCGGGGTGACCTGGCCATCCAGGACCGCCATCATGAAGCGCTCGGCTTCGTCCGGCGCGAGCACGCCACCGGTCGAGACGATCCGCAAAGCGCCGCGGATGTCCTCGGTCGTCGGTTCGGTCACGGCGAGTCTGGGCCTCCTCGGTCGGATGGGTCCCCGAATGCTAGCGGTCGGACGATCCGAGTGCCGATGGCACGGACTGCCCGCCGGCCTCGAGATCCTGGCGCCGATCGCGACGGCACAGCGCCCGATGCCTTGCTATCGTGCCGAGGTGACGAGCCTCCCCCTTACCCAGGACGACCCCGCCGCCCCAGCGGAGGCCCCGACGCCGGAGGACGTCCGCGTCGCCTTCGCAGACATCTGGGGGGACATGGGGCCGGCCTGGAACGTCACGCCGTCCGTGGCCCGCGTCCACGGGTATCTGCTGATCTGGGGCAGCCTGCTCACCGAGCGAGACGTGCGCGAGGCGCTCGGCCTCAGCCACCGCGCGGCCTCGCTGGCCCTCGCCGAGCTGGAGGAGTGGGGCCTCGTGGAGCGCGTCGAGGACGCCCCGCGAGAAGCCCGGCCGGGCCCACCGGCGGTGGCCTGGCGCGTGGCCGGCGATCGCTGGCGCTGGTTCCAGCGCGTGGCTGAGGAGCGCCGGGCCCGTGAGGCCGACCCCTTGCAGCCTCGACTCGCGACCTGCCTGGAACTCGCCGAGCAAGTCGTCGCGGCCTCGCCGGCTGACATCGAGGCGCAGCGACTGCGCGGCTGGCTGGCGGAGATCCAGGGCTTCGTGACGCTCTTCGACCGCGCCCTGCGGGCGCTCTCGCGGGCTGAGACGGGCGAGATCGCCCGCGGCTTCACCGTGCTCTCGAGCATCTCCGACGAGACGCTCGATCGACTCCTGCGACTCCTGGGCTCACTGCCCGAGGAGGAGCTGGCGGAGACCCTGGAGGCCGTGGCGCGGACGTCGCCGGACACCGCACGCCGCGTCATGCGCGCCGCCAACCGCATCGCCCGCCTGGCACGCTGACGGGCCGGTCCGGGTGCCCTGGCCGCTGCCCGCCAACGGGCACCGGCGTCTCCCCGACCCCGGTCGCGACCCTACAATCGGGCCATGACTGACACGACCTCCAGCGGCGTCCAGATGACGGGGCTCATGAAGAAGGCGAAGGGGGCTGAGAACGTCGGCCTCGGCAGCGTGCCACGTCCAGCAGCGGGCCCCGGGCAGGTCGTCATCGAAGTCTACGCCACCGGCATCTGCGGCACGGACCTGCACATCCAGCACGACGAGTTCAACAGCAACCCGCCGGTCGTCATGGGACACGAACTCACGGGGCGTGTCGTGGAGGCCGGCGAGGGGGCGGAGGCGCACCTCGGCAAGCGCGTCGCCACGGAGACGTACTTCTACACCTGTGAGAGCTGCGCGGCGTGCCGTGCCGGCCGGCGCAACCTCTGCCTCAAGCGCCGCTCTATCGGCTCCCACGTCAATGGCGGCTTTGCGCCCTACGTGCTGGTCCCCGCCCGCAACCTCCACGAGGTCCACCCATCGGTGGGCGAGTATGCCGGTGCGCTGTACGAGCCGCTTTCCTGCGTCACCCAGTGCCTCTGCGACCCGGCCGTCGCCTCACCCGGCGACACAGCCCTCGTGGTCGGGCCCGGCGCCATGGGTATCCTCTGCGCCCAGGTGCTGCGCGCCCAGGGAGCACGGGTGACGGTCTCCGGCACGCCCGCGGACCGCCGGCGCCTGGACATCGCCGCATCGCTGGACCTGGAGGTCGTGGAGGCAGGCGACCTGGCCGGCGTCACGCCGGACGGCGGCTTCGACGTGGTGGCCGACGCCTCGGGCAACGAGCGCGGCATCGATGCCGGCCTGCGGGCGACCCGCAAGGGCGGGCACTTCGTGCAGGTCGGCCTGACCGGCCGACCCATCGCCTTCGACATCGACCTGATCTGCCTCAACGAGCTGGTCGTGACCTCCGGCTTCGCCAGCACCCCGCGGTCGTGGCGCCGACTGGAGAAGCTCGTCGGGGAGGGCCATGTCGTGCTCGACCCGCTGGTCACGGATGTGTTGCCGCTCGCCGAATGGGAGACAGCCTTCGCTCGCACACGAGCGGCCGACGGTCTCAAGCTCATGCTCGACCCGCGCCTGGACGCGGCCGGCTGACCATCGCGACGGCCCGGCGCCGACACTGCCCGCCACCGAAAGCCCCCAGGAGGAGGAACCCGTGAGTGACGTCTACAGCCTGGCCGGCAGGAACGCCGTGGTCACTGGCCTCTCGAGTGGCATCGGCCAGGCCATCGCGGTCGCGCTCGCACGAGAGGGCGCCAACGTGGCCGGCGACTACCTGGCCAACTCGGCGGGCGCCGCGGAGACCGCTGGCCTCGTGGAGGCCCAGGGCCGCGAGTCGCTCATCCTGCAGGGCGACACGGGGGATGAGGCCCATATCCAGGCCCTCGCGGACGCCGTCGTGGAGCGCTGGAGCCATCTCGACATCTGGGTCAACAACGCAGCCCGACTCATGGTGCGCCCATTCTTCGAGACCACCACGCAAGCGTGGCACGACCTGCTGGCCGCCAACCTGCACGGCTACTACTACGGCTGCAAGGCGGCCGCGGAGCGCATGCGCACGTCCGGCTGGGGCCGCATCATCAACATCACCTCCGAGGCGGATGTGCAGGGCATCAGCGGCCTGTCCGCCTACATCACCGCCAAGGGCGGCATCGTGGGCCTCACCAAAGTGCTGGCCCTCGAGCTGGCCGAGCATGGCATCACCGTCAACGCGGTGGCACCGGGCGCCACGGAAACCCCTCTCAACGCCGTCGCCTATACGCCGGAGGTGCGCGCCACCTACAACGCGCGCATCGGCCTCGGGCGGATCGGCGTGCCGGAGGAGGTCGCTGACGTGGTGGCCTTCATGGCCTCCCACGGGTCGCGCTACATCACCGGCCAGGAGATCCTCGTGGATGGCGCCCTGTCCATCAACGGCAACGTGGGCCACGCCAAGACCTGACCGCTGCAGCCACGGGCGCGCCCCAGCTCGGGCGCGCGGGGAAGACTCGCCGGAGTCATGCCCAGACCGCCATCCGGCTACTGGGTCGGGGGAGGTTCCCCAACGACGGCCGCCGCCGCCGCAAGCGCCCCGCTGGACGGTGTCATCTCGCCGTCGATGAACTCCAGGTCCCCGGTGATGACCTTTTCGACCTGCTCGATGGTGGTCTTCTTGCGGGTCGATGTCATCGGCCACCACGCGACCGCGACGCAGGACCACGATGCGGTTCACCACCTGGAAGACGTGGTGGATATTGTGGGCGATGAAGATGCACGAGTGGCCCGAGTCCCGAGCGTTGCGCACGAACCGCAGCACGCCCTGCGTCTCCGCCACGCCGAGGTTGTTGGTCGGCTCGTCAAGGATGATGAGCTCGCTGTCGAAGTACATGGCGCGCGCGATGGCGACCGCCTGGCGCTCACCGCCGGAGAGCGAGCTGATGGGCGTCTTGGGCGGGATCTTCTTGGTGAGACCGACCTCGCCCATGAGGCGGGCGGCCACGTCCTCCATGAGCCGCTTGTCCATACGGTTGAAAATGGCAGGGCCCCTAAGTGGCTCGCGACCCAGGAACAGGTTGCGCGCGATGGAGAGCTGCGTCACCAGCGCCGAATCCTGGTAGATGGTCTCCACACCGTGGGCGATGGCATCGTTGGTGTTCCGGATTGCGACCTTCTTGCCGTGGAAGTAGATGGCGCCGTTCGACAGCGGGGTGACCCCCGAAATGATCTTGATCAGCGTGGACTTGCCCGCACCATTGTCCCCGAGCAGACCCACGATCTCGTTCGTGCGGATGCTGAAGCTGACGTCTTCGAGAGCCTGGACGCGCCCGTACCACTTGTCGACGTGCTCGAGTGCGGACGAGTTCTTCGCTCACGTCTAGGCCTCCGCCCGCTGCCGTCCGGCCATGTAGGAATGGAGCGCCATCATGCCCAGGATGATCCCCCCGATGAAGATCTTGTATGCCAGCGCATCGACCCCAGCCATGACGATGCCGTTGCGCATGACGCGTAGCAGAAGGACGCCGATGATCGTCCCGATGATGGTGCCCTTGCCACCGCTGAGGACGGTGCCTCCGATGACGGTCATGGCGATGACCTCGAGCTCGTAGCTCTCACCGCTGTTGGGGTTCGCCGCGCTGACGCGGATCGAGCTGGTGATCCCGGAGTAGGCGGCCAGGACGGCGGTCAGGATGAAGAGCGCGATCTTCGTGCGTGCCACCCGGACGCCGCGCGCAGTGGCGGCCATCGGGTTACCGCCCGCAGCCTGGATCCAGTTGCCGTACTTGGACGCCATGAGGACGTAGCCGAGGATCACGGCGAACAGGGCGAACCAGAAGAGCGACATGTAGAGGCGCAGGTCACCCCAGGGCGTGGGGACATGGATGTCCCCGACCAGGATCTCGGAGATGAGCGACCCTTCCGCCTTCCAGGTTCGCTGCGGGAAACCCTGCGTCAGCAACAGGGCGCACCTCGTACGACGAGGAGCATGCCCAGCGTGACCAGGAACGACGGGATGCTGCAGCCGGTGGTGAACAGGCCGTTGACCAGGCCGATGAGCATCGCGATGGCGATGGCGATGATGAAGCCGACCTCCAAGGGGCGATGCCCTCGTTGAAGACGAACCACATGATCACCGGCGGTGAACCCGAACACGGAGCCGACCGAGAGGTCGAACTCGCCGGACGTCATGAGCAGCGTCATGGCCAGGGCGATCATGCCCAGCTCCGGCGTGAAGGCCATGAGGTTGCTGACGTTGCCGACGGAGACGAAGGTCGCCGACATCAGCGTGAAGACGATGATGGCGCCGATCAGCAGGGCGAAGGGCCCGAACTCCGGCTTGGCCAGCGTCCGCTTCCAGCGCTCGCTGCCGCTCGGCCGGCTCTGGATGGGTGGAGCTGCCGTGGTCATATGGGCTCCCCTGATGGCGTTCATCACTCTGTCGTTCCCCAAGAATGCTCGTCCCGATCAGCGCCCCCAGGAGCCTGGCCCGAGGGCCGCCCTGCGGCTGCGTGCGGACGCGCTGGGAGCCTGCAGGCCCCCCGCATCGTAGTCACTCGCGTGGCCACGAACAGGTCCGGATGGCAGTGGTTGTCATGTACAGGTGGTCCTCGTCAGTGGGCCCGTCTCAGCCGACCGTTCCCTGGGGATGCTCGATCATGAACTGCCAGTCGTGCTGGGGCACAAGGATGTCCGCCTCGTGGCGCATGCGGGCCATGCCCCGCAGCAGGTCCGGCAGATCCCAGAACGAGCCGACCGGCCAGTCGAGCTCGATGTTGCGGTAGTTGTACATCACGTCGCTGGTCAGGCAGACGCGGCCAGCAGCCGTGTTCACGAGGGTAGCCTGGCAGCCCGGCGTGTGGCCACCGATCTTGAGAAGTCGCACGTCCTGGTCGATGTCCACGTCGCCGTCGATGGCCTCGACGCGGTCGAGGATGGTGGTCATCTTGTAGCGGTACTCGGGGTAGTAGAACATCGAGAACCTGGGCGGTGCCAAGCCCAGCGTCAACTCGTCGCGCTGCACGATGAAGCGCGCGTTGGTGAAGAGCTCGTTGTTGCCCACGTGGTCGAAGTGGAGATGCGAGAGCACCACGAGCTCCACGTCCTCGGGCCGCACGCCGTGTCGTGCCAGCCCGGCCACGAGGTCCTGACCGTCGTTGCGCTCGACGATCCAGCGGATGGATCCGTGGCGGGCGTGCAGCCGGTCGACCTCGTCCACGTCGCCGACCCCGGTGTCGACGAGGATGACCCGCGAGGCGCCCTCGATGAGCCAAACCGGCGCTGGGACCATGACGCCGGCCACGACCTGTCCATCGCGACGCGCCAGGTCCTCCCGCCAGCCGTAGGGCAGGACCCGCTCACGCGGGATGTCGGGCGAGACGCCCCCGTTGAGCAGTGAGCCCTCGATGGTGGACTCGAGCTCGGCAGTGACGATGCAGTGGATGCGTGGTGCCATGGATTGGCCTTGGCCTCTTGAGCTCAACCCGCAAACGCGATCGGGGCCGCTCATGGCGGCCCCGATCGAACGATCACATGAGCCCGCAGTCGCGGGCCTGGTGGACGCTGTGGCTACTTGCCCGCCAGGATATCGTCGTAGACCTGCGCGGTGTCGGCCTCGTAGAGGGCACCGGTGATGACGTCGAATCCAGGCGGGATGCCGCTGGCGGCCATGTCAGCGATGGACAGGCCGATCCAGCTGGTCGCCAGGGGATCCTGCCACTGGGCTGCATTGACGTAGCCGTTCAGGACTTCCTGGGTGGTGTCGAGCGAGTTGCCCCAGCCGACGACCGGGATCTCACCAGGGGCCACGCCGACCTGATCGAAGACGCGGGCGATGGACCCGGTGACGAGGTCACCAAGGCCGATGATGGCGTCGATCTTGTCCCGGTTGGCGGTCAGGTAGTCCGACATGCGGGTGATGATCTCGGCCTGGTCGAGCGTCGCATCGGTGACTTCCCAGGTGATGCCCAGCGGCTCGAAGACGCTGGCGATGCCCTCTTCTTCCTGGACGCCATAGGTGGCGCCGGGAACCTCGACGGGCATCCACACGAAGTCGCCCTCGGCCACGAGGCCGTTGTCGACCATGTACTGCGCCCAGGCCGTGCCATAGGCGACCAGGTCGCCGCCGACGTAGGCGTTCCAGTCAGCGTCGGGATCGGGGGTGTTGATGTTGACGATGGGGATGCCCGCCGCGCGGGCCTCAGCGACGACCTCGATAAGGCTGCCCGGGTCAGGGCTGCTGCTCACGATGCCATCGGCGCCGGCCGCGATGGCGGCACGGACGGCCTCCTGATGGGAAGGCACATCGCCGCTATGGAAGGAGGTGTTGACGGTATTGCCGGTGGCCTCGGCCCACATCTCGGCACCCTGCAGGAAGTACGTCCACACCGGATCGGTGGGCGCGCCGTGTGAGATCCAGTAGAAGGTCTTCTTCTCGGCCTGCGCGACGGCGCCCAGCGGCAGGAGGCCGATCAGGAGCAGGCTTGCAGCCAGGGCAAGGAACGATCTCTTCATCGCGAGTGGAACTCCTCTTCAATGCGAAGGCGTGTCGTCAGAAAGCCCGTGGTGGGCAACGACTTAGATGGTGGCTCGACCCCTCCTTTCCTCCGAGCGCCGCCGACCCTGGGGGATTCCCACGGCGACGCGGTCTGCCTGCAGGCCAGTCTACGCCCCGCGATTCGGGAGGGCGACCCTGAATCGACCCGACCTGTCTAGGACAGGTGCAGGCCGGAGCCGAAACCGGTCCACGTGCCCCGTGGACGCATCATCCCTTTCCGAGTGTCTCGAGCTCAGCGTGCAGCGCCAGGTAGGCGGCGTGCGACCAGAGCAGCGGGCGGGCTGACTCACCCCAGCGCTGGCGCCACTCGGCGACGCGAGCGGGAGCGAGGGCGTGGTCGGCGACCTGCTCCGGCAGGAGTCCGCGGGCGTCCGCCTGTGCCTCGATCCAGCGCAGGGCGGCGCGGGCACGCTCCAGGTCACCAGGGGCACGACGGCGGAGCAGGACTCGCCCGTAGGCCGCCGTCAAGACCGGCCAGGCTCCGCCACCGTAGAAGGTGTCCTCGCGGTAGCGGTGCAGGCCGCCATCGGCATCGATCGAGCTCGTCCTCGATGCGCGCCAGGGTGGCAGCGAAGCGCGGCTCGCTGGCCGCCACCGAGTCGTAGGGCGCCACCATCCAGAGCAGGCTGGCGTCCACGGAGTGGCTGCCTTGCCACTTCGTGTGCGGGCCGTCCGAGGTGGCGAGGCCGGCTCTGATGGCCGCGCGGGTGGCCGCGACCTCGGTCTCAGCGGCGAGGTCGGTGGCCACGACGACCGCGGCATCCAGGCCCGCCCGGATCGCAGCCAGGGTGCTCGTGTGGATCTGTTCCGGCCACTCCTCCCAGGCGTCCGCACAGGGCAGGGACCACAGCGCCGCCAGGTAGCGGGCAGTCAGACGGACGGCATCGCGGAGCCGATCGTCGAGCTGTCCCCCGTGTCGGACGTGGTGAGCCACCGACCAGAGCCAGATGCCCGGGCCGTCGAGCTGGAAGGTGTGCCACTCACCCTCGGACCGGCTGCCGTCGAGGCCGTAGCGACAGTGGAGGTACTCGTCGGTCGAGGGCAGCTCGCCTCTCCGCGCCTTGACGATGGCACGCGCCAGTCCGTCAGCCGAGCGGAGGACGATGCCGGCCACCCAGGCATGGAAGCGGGCTGATCGCTCCAGCTCTCCGACGAGGTCAAGGGCCTCAGCGACGAACGCGCCGTCGCGGAGCCAGGCGAAGTGATACTGGCTGAAGGTCGGGCTGGCTACGAATGCGCCGCTGGCAGCCTGGCCATCGGCGATGACGCGGAGGCTGGCCGCCAGGAGGTCGGGACGACCGGTGGTTGGCACGCTTGGCCCTGCGATACTCACCCGGCCTGCCCGGCCAGGCAGGCCTCGACATCGGCGAGCGTCACCCAGTCACCCGGGTGGACCGCCAACGGGTCGGCCAGGACCGTGGTGCGCTCGCCGACCGGATCGCCCAGGGAAGTGACCACCAGCGCGGCCTCGTCGAAGCCCTCCTCTCGGGTGTAGTCGTTGACGGTCACGATGGTCGTCAGCCCTGCGCCGACCGATGCCAGAAGCCCTTGGCGGGAATCCTCGACCGCGGCGATGGCGACCCGCGGCAGGCCGAGGCAGGCGACGCCCAACTCATAGATGTCCGGAGCCGGCTTCTTGCGGGCCACGACGTCGCCGGCCAGCACGAGGAAGTCAGCCGCCGCCGACCCGACGGCCATGGCCAGGATGGCGCGGACCGACCGCTCGGCCGAAGTCGAGCAGACCGCCAGCCGCCAGCCGGCGGCGCGCGCCTCCCCTGCCAACCGCGCTATGCCCGGCCGCGCCGGGATCCGGCCGTCCTCCACCAGCTCGACGTAGACCTCCGTCTTGCGTCGGTGCCAGCGGGCCACCTCTGCCAGTTGCGCCTCTCGGGCGGCGGGCAGGCCGGCGGCGGCCACGAATGCCGGCGTGAGCAGGCTGGCCATACGCTCCTTGCCGCCGCCGATGCGCAGGGCCAGGCGATAGTCGTCCTCCGACCAGCGCACCGGCAGGCCGAACTCGGCGAAGACCTGGTTGAAGGCCGGCAGGTGGCCGTGGCGCTCGGTGTCGGCGAGGACCCCGTCACAGTCGAAGACCAGCGCGCGGGCCCTCATCAATGGCGCCTTCGAGTCTCGGGCGCCGCTCAAGCGCGATCCTCCGCGCCGAAGAGACGGATGTGCTGCCGCGCCATCTCCATGACGGCCTCGCGGACCACCGCGAAGAGCTTCGGCGGGTCGCTCGCCTCCGGGTGGGCGACGAGGTGGCCGCGGCTGGCCTCCAGGTAGGCGATCTTGAGAGCTGTCGAAACGTTGACCTTGGCGCAGCCGCGGGCGATGAGGTCCGTGAACTGCTCCGCGGTGAGGCCCGTGCCACCGTGGAGCGCCTGGGGCACACCCGTGGCGGCCACGATGTCGGTAACGCGCTGGTGGTCGAGCACGGGCCTCTCCGTGTAGAGGCCGTGGGCATTGCCGATGGCGGGCGCGAAGATGTCCACGCCCGAGGCGCGGATGAAGTCGACCGCCACCTCCAGCGACAGTGGGTCGGGGCCTGCCGCGGCGCCCCCTTCCTCCACGCGCCGGATGCCCTCGATCTCGCCTTCCACATCCGCCCCGAGGCGATGCGCCTCTGCTACCACCTCGCGGCACTGGTGCAGGTTCTCCTCGACCGGCAGCTCGGAGGCATCGAAGAGCACGGACGACCAGCCGGCTCCCAGGCAGGCGCTGATGACGGCGCGGTCCGGGCAGTGGTCGAGGTGCAACGAGACGGGCACCGAGACCCGGGCAGCCATGGGTCGCCACATCCCGGCCAGGACCTCGACGCCCATCGACGTCACGGTCTTGACGGAGGTCTGGACGATGAGCGGTGCACGCAGCTCGTCGGCGGCGGCCAGGACCGCCTCCATCGTCAGGCCATCGACGATGTTGATGGCCGGAACGGCGAAGCGCGCCGCGAAGGCTGCCTGGACGATCTCCCTCGTGGGCACGGCCGGCATGCTCGATCCTCCCTCGTCGCTGCGCGGGTCGCGCTGGCCACCATCTTGCCTCCTGGCGAGGTCACTGTCCCGGGTCCGGGTCGTGCCGACACCCGGTCGAGCCGTGCTCTCATCACGTGTCGGTCACGACCCGATAGACTCGCCTCACATGTCCCTGGTCAGCCTCGACCGACTCACGAAGCGCTATCCCGGCGGTGTCATGGCGCTCGATGCCCTGAGCGTGGCCATCGAGCCGGGCGTGGTGGGCCTCGTCGGCGCCAACGGGGCCGGCAAGTCCACGCTCATCAAGATCCTGCTGGGCCTGCTGGAAGCGAGCGGTGGCTCGGCGCGCGTCTTCGACCTCGATGTGGCCACCCAGGGGCTGGCCATCCGCCAGCGGGTCGGCTACATGCCGGAGCACGATTGCCTGCCGGTCGACATCTCGGCCAGCGAGTTCGTCAACCACATGGCGCGCATGTCCGGGCTGCCGCGCGCCAATGCCAGGGAGCGCACGTCAGACGTGCTGCGCCACGTGGGCCTCTTCGAGGAGCGTTACCGGCCCATGGGCGGCTACTCGACGGGCATGAAGCAGCGCGTGAAGCTGGCCCAGGCGCTCGTCCACGACCCGCGTCTCCTGCTGCTCGACGAGCCCACCAACGGGCTGGACCCCGCGGGCCGCGACGAGATGCTGGAGCTCATCCGGCGCACGGGCAACGAGTTCGGCATCGCCATCATCATGGCCAGCCACCTGCTCGGCGAGATCGAGCGCGTCTGCGACTTCCTGGTGGCGATCGACGCCGGCCGGTTGCTGCGGGCCGCCGCCCTGGGGACCTTCACGCAGAAGACCGGCATCCTCCTCGTTGAGGTGGACGAGTCGCCTCAGGAGCTGGCGACGCGCCTGGCCGCAGACGGCCTGGGCGTTCGCGTGGACGGCCATCACCTCCTCGTCCAGATCCGCGATGACGCCACCTTCGACGCGGTGCGCGACGCGGCCGTGGACCTGGGCCTGGGCCTTGTACGCCTCGAGCCCAGGCGCGGCAGCCTGGAGGATCTCTTCCGCGACGACGCCGAGGTGGCAGCATGACCGCAAGCCCGCTCGACGGGCCGCCGGCGACGCCACTCGGGCCATCGCCGGCGAGCCCGTCGCCCACGGGCGGGGGTGGCGGGTCGATCTACGACCTCGGCTACCGCGGGTACGAGGGCCCGCGCCTAGGTCGCTGGGCAGCCGTGGCGTCCCTGCTGACGCACTCGGTGCGCACCGCCTATGGCCTGGGCCGCAGCGCCCGCTCCAAGGTCATGCCGGTCGGGCTGGTGCTGTTGGCGGTGCTGCCCTCGCTGCTGGCGCTCGGCATCATCGCCCTGGTGGCCCAAGTGGGCCCAGCGGGCGAGGCCATCGAGGCCGTCTCGCCCATCCGCTACTCGACGCTCTTCCCCTTCATCGCCACCCTCGTGTTCCTCTTCAGTGCATCCCAAGCTCCCGAGCTCTTCGGGCGCGACCAGCGCGCTGGCGTTCTGCCGCTCTACTTCTCGCGGGCTACCTCGCGGCTCGACTACGCGGCGGCACGCACCCTCGGCCTGCTCGTGTCGCTGCTCGTGCTGGTGCTCGCGCCGCAGCTGCTCCTGCTGGTGGGTCGCGTCCTGGTGGCGGCCGACCCGGTGGCCGGGCTCGCCGAGGAACTGCCGGAGCTGCCCGCCCTGCTCGTCGTCGGGCTTCTGGTGGTGACGGTGGTGGGCACGGTGTCGTCTGCCGCGGCGGCACTGACGCCGCGGCGCTCATACGCCACCGTCACCATCATCGGCATCTTCCTCATCCCCAACATCGCGGCTGCCCTGCTGGTGGAGCTGGAGACCGACCTCCTGGGGCAGGTCGCCGTGCTGCTCAGCCCGGCTGACGTCCTCGACGGCGTCAACGCGCATTTCTTCGGCGTCTCACCGGACAACCAGACGGTCGCAGAGGCCGGATTGCCCGGCTGGTCCTACCCGATCGCGGCGGGCGCCTGGGTCCTTGGCTCGCTGGCGGTCCTGGCCCGCCGCTACCAGCGGATCGAGGCATGAGCGCGCCGCCGCCCGTGGCCCCACCGCCGCCCGTCGCCCCACCCCCGCCCGCGCCCGAACCGGCGGGGCGTGCGTCGGCCGTCGTCGAGGTCGAGCACGCCTCGCGCTGGTACGGCAACGTCGTCGCCGTCAACGACATCAGCTTCGCAGTAGGACCCGGCGTGACCGGGCTGCTGGGCCCCAACGGCGCCGGCAAGACGACCCTGCTGCACATGGCTGCCGGGCTTCTGGCTCCCTCAGCCGGTGAGGTGCGGGTCGGTGGCCAGCAGACCTGGCACAACCCGGGCATCTACCGCCAGGTGGGCCTCGTGCCGGAGCGGGAGGCGGTCTATCCGTTCCTGACCGGCCGCGAGTTCGCGCTTGTCAACGCCAGGGAGCACGGGTTGGCCGATCCAGACGCTGCGGCCAAGCGCGCCATCGACTTGGTGGACCTCGCGGATGCGGCCGACCGGCGCATCGGCACCTATTCCAAGGGCATGCGGCAGCGCATCAAGATGGCCGCTGCCCTGGTCCACGATCCGCCTGTCCTCATCCTCGACGAGCCCTTCAACGGCATGGACCCGCGGCAGCGCCTGCACATGTTCGAACTGCTGCAGCGCATGGCCGACGAGGGCCGCACCGTCCTTCTCTCCTCGCACATCCTCGAGGAGGTCGAGCGCATCGCCGCTTCGGTGCTCGTCATCTATGCCGGTCGGTTGGCCGCCTCAGGTGACTTCCGCTCCATCCGGCGCCTGATGACCGACCGCCCGCACGTCTTCTTCGCGCGCTCCAGCGACGACCGGCGCCTGGGCTCCATCCTGCTGGCCGAGGAGAGCGTCTTCGGCGTGGAGATCGACCCCAAGGGCCTGCTGGTGCGGACGTCCGACTTCGGGCGCTTCACGCGGCGCATGCCCCAGGTCGCACGCGAGGCCGGCATCCGTCTGTTGGAGCTGACCCCGACCGACGACTCGCTCGAGTCGGTCTTCGCCTACCTGGTGGGCCAATGATCCGCGCGATGCCCATCGTGGCACTGACCCTGCGCAGCCTCGTGGACCGCCGGCGCTTCTGGCTGATGGTGCTGCTGGCCGCGGTCCCCGTACTGATGGCGATCGTCGGCAGCGTCTTCGGGGGCCAGCTCTTCAGCCAGCGCATCTTCGACCAGCTCATCGTGCGTACGGTGCTGCCGCTCATCGCCCTCGTCTTCGGGACGGCGGCGCTCGGGACCGAGCTGGAGGACGGCACCATCGTCTTCCTGCTCACGAAGCCCGTCCGACGCTTCCGCATCGTGTTTGCCAAGGGCGTCGTGGCGGCGGGCCTGACGGCCGCCCTCATCGTCCCAGCCACGATCCTCACCGGGCTGGTGGCGACCTCACATCAGGCCTCGCTCGTGAGCTCCACGGTGGCCTACGCCATCGCCGCGGCCGTAGGTGGGACGGCCTACGCGCTGGGTTTCCTGGCCCTCTCCAGCTTCACCTCGCGAGCACTGGCCATCGGCCTCGGCTACGTCCTGCTCTGGGAGGGGGTCCTGTCCGGGCTCTTCGAGGGCACACGCGTCTTCTCCGTGCGGCAGGCCACCCTGGGCCTGGCCGAGATGCTGCAGGGGGGCGACGACGCCGGACGGACGATCGGCGGGGTCACATCCGTGGTGGTCCTGGGCGCCGTCATCGTGGGCTCACTGGCGCTGGCCGCGTGGCGTCTCTCGCGCTACCAGCTCCGCGGCGGCGACTGATCGGCGACGACCGGTCGACAGCGACCGATCGCGACGCCGTGCAGGGAACGGGCAGTCGCGGCAGACTCAGGGCTGCCATGACTGACCAGGATCCGACCACCCCGGGCGCCGCGTCGTCCGGCGGTACCACCATTGCCGGCCCCCTCTCCGTCCTCGTCTGCGCCGACTGCGGCAAGAAGAACAAGATCCGGCCCAGCGAGCGCGGCACGCCCCACTGCGGCTCCTGCAGCCAGGCCCTGACGTGGGTCGTGGACGCCACGGACACCACCTTCCCGTACGAGGCACGGGCCTCCGTGGCGGTCCTCGTGGACCTCTGGGCGCCGTGGTGCGGTCCCTGTCGCGTGGTAGGCCCCATGCTCGAGGGGCTGGCACGCGAGTACGCCGGGCGCCTCAAGGTCGTCAAGGTGAACGTCGACGAGAACCCCATGCTGGCACAGCAGTTCGGGGCCAGCAGCATCCCCACCATGATCGTCATCAAGGGCGACCGCGTGGTCGACCGCATCGTCGGCGCCATGCCAGCCAGTGACCTGAAGATGCGGCTCTTCCCCTACCTCATGCGCACCTGAACCGGGGCCTTCAAGCGGCAGGTTCACCGCCCACATCGGCCGGCTCCGTCAAGGCCGGTGCCGCCGAAGCAGCCAGCGCATCCACAATCTCGCCGAAGAGCTCCGCAGCGACGGCCGCGTCGTAGCGTTCGCCGGCGGGCTGGTCGCCATCCACGAGCATGTCGACCGAGACAAGCAGTCCGCCGTCGGGATCGCGGTCCGCGACGACCTCCGGAAGCACGCGCACGAGGTGGCGCTCGAAGCCATCGGCACCGCAGTCGAGCGTGGCGGCCTCCGCCCCGAGTTCCTGTGGAGCGGCTACGCAGGGGCTGGCCGCGACCTCGCTCGCGAATGCGTCGGAAGTCAGGTAGCTGGTCCCGAAGCGGGCGATGTACTGCACCTCGCCCGTGGCCGGGGCCGTCCCGACGCACCATCGCGCACCGTCGGGGCGGATCACCGACTCCTGATCGATCTCGCTGCCGTCGAGTCCCACGAGCCCTGCCATGGCGTCCGCCGGCACGAAGGTGCAGGCATCGGCGCCCAGGTCGAACCGTGCACAGCCCGGGTCACCAGCGACGAACCCATCCAGCCCGTCGCCGGTGCCCAGCCCGCCACGACCGATCAGCGAGCGCGGGTCGACGAGAGCTTCGCCTGCCGGGGTCAGCAGCGTGACGCCATCGGCTGGGGCGAACGTCCACTGGCCAGGCGGCACGTCCATCGTCAGCGTGAAGGCGTGAAGCGCGGGGGCCCGCTCGATCGTGGCGTCCACCGTGATCGCCTCGCGGGGGGCCCCGTCGCCACGGGGT
The DNA here is from genome assembly GCA_963825995.1 of uncultured Chloroflexia bacterium. Lineage (GTDB taxonomy): Bacteria > Chloroflexota > Limnocylindria > Limnocylindrales > CSP1-4 > JAFMJV01. The sequence goes on along the minus strand of CAWGVH010000003.1, from coordinate 104,090 downwards.
GCGCCGTCTCCGGCGGCCTGGCCGTCGCCACCGGCCTGGCCGTCGCCACCGGCCGGCTGCAGTGTCACCGACACCGAGTCACCGATGTCGTCCAGGGAAGCCAGGAGCGCGTCGGCCTCGGTCTCACCCAGGGCGACGTCGGCCCCGGCGGCATAGCGGATCATCGTGGTGTCAGCACCCTCCAGCCCTGAGCGGCCGGATACCGAGCTGAACGTCTCCAGCGACCGGCAGGCCAACGGTGGCGCTCCCTGCTCGCGATCCCAGCCGCCGGCCGGATCGGCCAGCGGCACGAGATGTCCGCCGCCGGGCAGCTCCAGCTGGTCGACGACCTCGCCCTGGGGCGTGACCGTTCGCAGGGCCACGGACACCGACTGGGCGTCGCCGGTGAGGGGCATGATCATGAGGTAGCTGCGCATCTTGGCGTCGTAGAATCCGAAGACACCTGACTCCGCGTTGTAGTACTCGATAGCCTCGCCCGGCAGGCGGCCGCTCACGTCCGTCGTTCCCGAGGATTCCGATCCATCACGAAAGGTGCCACTCAGCGAGAAGCGCTCCAGCCCCGCCCGCGTGTCCGACGCCGCGCCGACCTGAACGGGGCCTGCAGCATCGCCGTCCAGGCCCACCTCCACCTGCTGGACCAGGGGGCCGGACGGGCGCCGGTCGGCCAGCTCGACGGCCACGAAGATGGCACGGTCGGACCGCGACCAGTCGGCATCGGCACCGTAGAAGGCACCCTGCGCGCCGCGCGGGAAGTCCTCGAACATGCGGGCGATGAGCTTCGCCGGCACCTTGATGGGCGCCAGGTGGACCGAGCTGATGTCCGACCAGGCCTCGGCCTCCGTGGCCGGCGAACCATCCGCGAGTACCTGGTCTCCAGCGGCGTCGGCGATGCGAGTAAGACGCTCGGCGACCTTGGTCTGGGCCATCTTGACGCGCCCGCCGTCGACCGACTCCACGGCCGCCGGGGGTGCGGCCGTGGTGGCCTCCTTCGCGCCCTTGTCACCGTTGTCACCGTTGTCGCCCTTGCCGGCCTTGTCGCCCTTGCCGGCGAGCGCGGCGCCGCCCGAACTGGCCACCAGCAGGACGGCCGCGAGCAGGGCCACCATCGTCGTGCGCGCCAGTCTGAACGTCGGCATCGGACCTCCGCATTTCGGCGCTCGTGCCGCCCGGGCCGATCCCCCTCCGGGCCCCATGGCACGACCCCGCTGGTCTCGATTATCGGCCGCGCCAGCGGACGTGTCTTGGGCCCGCGGCGGCCGATACACGACCAGGGGCGACAATATGACGGCTCAAGCCAACACGGGAGCAGGGACGATGCCGCTCGACATGGGCACCAGGATGAGCCGACGTCGACTGCTGTTGGCCGGGGCCGGCATCGTGGGCACGGCCATGGTCAGCCGCTTGGTACCCGGCCACGGCGCCCTGGCGGCCGGCGCCAGCCCTGTCTCGGCCGCTACCTCCAGCGAGGAGCAGCAGACCATCGCCGGGGCCTCCTCCGGCGGCGGGGCCTCGAGCATGTGCCTGGGCGCCTCGCTCTTCGAGGCCACTCTGCACGGTGACGAGACGCTCGTCCTGCCCGCCGTGGACCGCTGGCGGGAGCTGACCGGCTTCTACCCGGCCATCCTGCCGCTGTGGTCCCCGTTCGACCTGGAGCTGCCTGCCCCTCGCGGCGGGATCTTCCCCGCCGACTGGCTGCTGCAGGGGCTTCGGGAGCGCGGGGTGGAGCCGGCCGTCTTCGCGCACTCGGCGGACGAGGCTCGCTGGAAGACGCACGGGTACGAGGCCATCCTGCGCGGTGAGCGCGATGAGGCGCTGGAGGCGTGGGGGATCGCGGCGGCCGCTTATGGCCATCGACTCGTCCTGCGCTGGGACCAGGAGATGAACGGCAAGTTCCCATGGTCGGACCGGCCGCCACACGAGTACGTGGCAGCGTTCCGCCACGTCAGCGATCGCATCCGCCATGTAGCCGGGGCCCGCAATGTCGAGCTCCACTTCTGCCCCGGGCTGCGCGGCGGAGCGCCCGGGCTGGACACCATCGAGTCCTTCTACCCCGGCGATGAGTGGTGCCAGCAGGTCGGCTTCGATGGCTACTCGAGGACCGAGGAGTGGATCCCGCTGGCCGAGCAGTGGGGCCCGATCATCGACCGCCTGGGCACGATCAGTCGCCGACCCATCCTCGTGGGCGAGTTCGGGCGGCGCATCGACCTGGCCGACCGCGACGGCTGGCTGGCGACACTCGCCGACGTGCGGGGCGTCGCGGCTGCCATCTACTTCGACATGAACCTGCCCTTCTTCGAAGCACCCTCGAACCACTGGCAGATGGACCGGTCCATGCGCGAGGTCTTTGCAAGCCTGCCGCGCTGCAAGCCGGTGCGGATCGGGCCGAAGGAATCCCCGAGCCCAGCCCCGTCCGTCGAGCCATCGCCCTCTGCCGACCTTGACGTTCCATCGGAGCCGTCCGCGTCGCCCGGCTCGGGCCCATCGGTGAGGCCCTCACCCTCGACCGATGCCATGCCGTTCGCGGCGCCCTCCCCATCAGCTGGAGCGTCGGCAGTTCTCGAGTCGCTCAGTCGTACATCCTGGTGACGTGCCAGATGGGGTGGTGCAGGTCCATCGGGCGACCACCGTAGGCAGTTGCGGCACGACCTCGCTTCGGGGGGCGGCGATGATGTTGGGCACACCATCGGCCGCGGGCCAGAGCCGTTCGGGCCGCGAGCGCCGGCCCAACGGACCGGACCGCTCACCATGCCCCCACCTAGCCACGGGACGAGGCGCTACGGGCGCGGCGGGCTCGCGTGCGATGGCGGCCTGGCGCGCGGCGCCGGCTGCGATCGCCGATGGATCGCGCGCGGGTCGCCCCAGCGGATGGCCTTCCAGGCCAGGGCCAACGTGACGAGCCAGAAGAGGATGGCTCCAACGCCCCACAGGATGGCGCCCGAGGTGGCGCTTTCCTAGAGCCGCGATGCCACCAGGCGCAGGTAGTCGGCGCGCGTGGGATGCGCCCAGACGTACAGGCACGCCTTATCGGGCGCCATCAGGCGCGGGTAGCACTCGGCCGCCTCGGTCACCCGAGCGGACAGTTCGGGCGGTGGGGCGGAGCCGGCCAGGGCATCGACCTCTGCGACGAGCCGGGTGCCCAAGGAAGCGCGGCCCGACTCGAGGGCAGCTCGCCCGGTCAGGAGGAGCGCGATGGACAGGGCGACGATCGCCATGCTGAGCAGAGACGCCCGGCTCATCACTCGGCCTGCCCCACGGACGGGCGCCCGCTACCAAGTCGCCAGACTCCGGCTGTGCCATGCACCATGCAGGCGCGAGTCTGGCGGAAGTGACCCTCGATGTCGAGTTGCGCCAGCTATGAGGCCGTGGCTGACGGGCCAAGCACGACTCTCACCGCATGCGTCGCGCCATCATCGGCGAGCGCGATCGTGGCACCCTCACCCTTCAGCGCCCGCCCATCGAGCTCGATCGATGCCACCCCACGACTGACTCCCTGCGGGTTGTCCACGACGATCTGGTATCGGGCGGACCGGTAGCGGAACTCCATCCGATATCCGGGCCAGGCGCGCGGGATACAGGGCTCGAGCGCCAGCGTCGTGCCTCGCATCCGGAAGCCCAAGATCCCCTCGATACCAGCCTGGTACATCCAGCCGGCGGATCCCGTGTACCACGTCCATCCGCCCCGACCGAGGTGTGCCGGCTCAGCGTAGACGTCCGCCGCCATGACGTACGGCTCCACCTTGTAGCGATGGACCCCGGCCCGCGTGCTGGCGTGGTTGATGGGGTTCAGCATCGCGAAGAGATCAGCCGCCTTGTCGCCGTGGCCGAGAGCTGCGAAGGCAAGGACCGACCAGACCGCCCCATGGGTGTACTGGCCACCATTCTCTCGGACGCCGGGCAGATACCCCTTGATATAGCCAGGGTCGAGATCGGCACGGTCGAACGGCGGCGTCAGGAGCAGGACGAGCTCGTCGCCCCGACGGACGAGATACTGCTCGACCGCAGCCATCGCGCGCGCAGCACGAGCAGGGTTGGCAGCGCCGGACAGGACGCTCCACGATTGGGCGATCGAATCGATGCGGCACTCGGCGTTGGCCGCGGACCCGAGCGGCGTGCCGTCGTCGAAGAAGGCGCGCCGATACCAGTCACCGTCCCAACCATCGCGCTCGAGTGCACGCCGGAGTGACTTGGCGTGGGCCCGCCAGCGTTCCGCGCGCGCAGGCTCACTGCGGCTCTGCGCAACGGGCGCGAAGGCCGTCAGGACAGCGTGGAGGAACCACCCCAGCCAGACGCTCTCGCCGTGGCCCGCGGCACCGACAAGGTTCATGCCGTCGTTCCAATCCCCTGACCCGATGAGGGGCAGCCCGTGCGTGCCGACGGCCAGGCTACGGTCGATAGCTCGCGCACAGTGCTCGAACAGGGATCCTGTTTCCGCGGAGTGTTCCGGCTCGAAGTAGGCGTCCACTTCGTCGGTCTTGAGCTCGGGTCCTTCGATGAACGGGACGCGTTCCTCGAAGATCGCGGCATCCTGGGTGGCTGCGACGTAGCGGTGGACCGCGTAGGGCAGCCAGAGACGATCGTCGGAGATCCTGGTCCGCACTCCGCGACCTGAGGGGGGATGCCACCAATGCTGGACGTCGCCCTCGCGGAACTGCCGTCCCGCGGATCGCACGATGTGCTCCCGTGCCAGAGCCGGGCTCGTCGTCATGAGCGCGATGCCGTCCTGCAGCTGGTCCCGGAACCCGAACGCACCCCCGGCCTGATAGAAGGCGGCCCGGGCCCACACTCGGCAGGCCAGCGTCTGGTAGAGCAGCCAGGTGTTGAGCATGATGTCCATCGAACGGTCCGGCGTCTCCACCTGGACGGTGCCGAGGACGCTGTCCCAGTGATCTGCCACCGCGCGCAAGGTCTGCCGGTGGTCGATGGCTCGATGGCGCCGGATCAACTCGGCAGCGAGCGTGGCGTTGGCGGCCTGCCCGAGGAGGATCAGGACGTCGGCCCGAGCCCCCGGGGAGAGCTCGAAGCTGGTCTGGAGCACGCCGCACGGATCAAGCCCGGCGCCGACGGTGCCTGACAGAGCGTGCCCTGCAGCGAGTCCCACGGGTGCGTCAGGTGCCCCATTGCGGCCGAGGAACTCGGTTCGATCGGCCGTCCAGGCAGTCTGCAGCCCTCCCAGGTCAAGGAAGGCCATCCGGCCCCCGAACTCGGTGTTCCACGGGTTACGCGCCAGGAGCGCGCCCGTCCCGGGCTCGATCTCGGTGACGATGTGCGGCGCGGCCGCTCCGCGAGAGGTTCCCAGGGTCCATTCCGCGAAGGCGGTCACGGACAGGCGCCTGGTGCGGCCGGAACGGTTCTCGATGGTCAGCAGTGAGACCTTCAACGGGTCCTCGAGGGGCACGAACTGGACCAGCCCGAGACCGATGCCGTCGCGCTCATGCTCGAAGCGGCTGTAGCCAGGGCCATGCCGGGCGACGTACGTCGATCCGTCCCATCGGATCGGCAGCGCCGACGGACCCCACAGCTCGCCGCTGTCATCGTCCCGGAGGTAGATCGCCTCACCCACAGGGTCGCTCACGGGGTCGTTCGACCACGGCGTGAGCTGGTTCTCCCGGCTGTTCTCCGCCCACGTGTAGCCCGACCCGGATTCGGAGACCTGGAAGCCGAATGAGCGGTTGGCGACGACGTTGAGCCAGGGTGCCGGCGTCTCCTGTCCCGGACCCAGGACGATGACGTACTCCCGCCCGCCTTCGGCGAAGCCACCCAGGCCGTTGAAGGACTCCAGGTCCGCGATCTGCGTCGCCGTCGTCCGGCCCCAGGCCGAGCCGGGCGCAGGTGTCGATGGGCCGGTCCGAGCGGATCGTTCCAGGCGGCTGACCTGCTCGGCCAGGCCGCCCAGCCGGGTCCGCAGGACGGATCGCGCTGCGGTCTGCAGGACCTCCGCCCGGGCCGGCGACGGACCGGGCTGCACTATCGCGGCGGGGTGGTTCCGACCCGGTCGCTCCAGGCGGATGACCTGCTCGGCCAGGCTGCCACGCCGGCTCAGCAGGACGGCCCGAGCCGCCGTCTGGAGCAGCGTCCGGTCTTCGACGGTGAGCAGGTCGCCACGCAGGATGTGGACGCCACCGCGGGCGCCAGGTCCCTCGTGGGCCAGGGCCGACTGGCTGGTCCGGACGAGGGTCTCGAGCGCCTCCTGGAGGTCCTGGGCATACGACACTCCCTGCTCGTTCACGATGACGAGGTCGACGGTCAGGAGCTTCAGGCGCCAGTACTCATGGGCGCGCAGCAGCTGTCGGACGATGTCCAGATCATCTGGACCGTCGATCCGGACCACGACGATCGGCACATCGCCGGAGATGCCTCGGGCCCAGAGTCCGGATGCGCCTCGTTCGTTGCGTGCCATCAACCCGGCCGTCGGTCGAAGCGATGGGTCCGAGTAGATGAGCCGATTGGCGAGCCGCTGGAAGAGGTGCGCCTCATCGGTCTCGATGCCCAGGTGATGCAGCTGGACCTGGGCCTGCGTCCAGGCCAAGGTCAGGGCCCGGTCGAAGGTCGCCGGTTCGCGGTACTTGTCAGCCAAGTCGAGCACCGCGTCCCGTGACTCCGCGACCATGGTAGAGAAGATCACGTGGACGGTGCCACCGGGTGTCAGTCGCACCCGGCGACGGAGGCTGAAGATGGGATCCAGGACCGCTCCGACGGTGCCGGAGAGAGGGCGACCATCGACAACGGACGCGGGACTGCGAGCCGAGCGACCGCGGCCCAGGAAGCGAGCGCGATCCGTTTCGAATTGGATAGCCTCGCCGGCCTGGTCCTCGAGCGCCGAGACGTGCGCGGCCCAGATCTGCCGCTCGCCCGCGGACCTGGGACGGCGGGTCGCCACCAGGGCGCCGATCTCGGGGACGAACTCCGTCTGCACGAAGAGGTTCTGGAAGGCCGGATGAGCGACGTCGGCGGCCTGCGGCGCCAGGGCGATCTCGGCGTATGAGGTCAGCTCGATCTCACGGCTGCGAGAGCCGAGGTTCGTCAGGGACACGCGGCGGATCTCCGCGTCATCCTCGGCCGAGACGATGACGCTCAGCTCCGTGGTGATCGAACCATCGCGACGCGAGAACTCCGCGCGATCCTCCGAGTAGCTGGCCTCGTAGCTGTCGGCTTCCACACACGTCGGCTGATGGCCTGCGGACCACACGTCGCCATTGCTCGAATCGCGCAGGTAGAGATACATGCCCCAAGGATCGCGTGTCACATCCTCGCGCCAGCGCGACACGGCGACGTCCCGCCAGCGGCTGTATCCGGACCCCGCGGCCGTGACCATGACGGCGTAGCGGCCGTTCGACAGCACGTGGGTTCGCGGTATCGGGTCGCTCGGGGACGTGAAGCGGCGGAGGACCGGCGGCACGAGATCGCGGACGTCCGCGTCGCTCTTGACCTCCTCCGAGCGCAGTCGCGAGACCAGGACGTCGCGAGGCATCCGCTCCTGCAGGAGCAGCTCGGTGGCCTGGACCATCGGCTCGGCATGGAAGCGCCTGACCATCGCACCGTCATGGAGCACATTCCCGATCGCCACCAGCGACATCCCCTGGTGGTGCGCCATGTAGCTGTTCACGACGGCCACTGTGGTGTCCTCTGGGAGTCGTCGCCTGGTGTAGTCGAGCGCCTCCCGGAACCCGTATCGGCCGCTCGACCCGGCGTCACTCAGGCGGGCGAGGTTCCGGACCGCTGCTTCGGGCTCGATCATGGCGCCCAGGGCGGTGGCGTACGGGGCCACCACGAGGTCCTCGCCGAGGCCTCGCTTCAGGCCCAGGCCCGGCACGCCGAAGCTGGAGTACTGGTAGGTGCCCTCGAGGTCACGCGCGTTGAACCCCGATTCCGAGATGCCCCAGGGCACGCCGCGGTCGGCGGCGTACTTGATCTGTCGCGCCACGACCAGGCGGTAGGTGTGCCCGAGCAGGCTCAGCATGGGCGCGCGCATCACCAGCGCGGGCATCAGGTACTCGAACATGGAGCCCGACCAGGAGACGAGCGCGGAGCCACGGCCGATCGGCGTCAGCGGGCGGCCCAGGCGGAACCAGTGTGACGCGTCGACATCGCCCTTGGCGATGGCAAGGAAGCTGGTCAGGCGAGCCTCGGACGCCAGGAGGTCGTAGCAGTTGGGATCGAGGCTCCCGTCTCTGACCCGGAAGCCGATGGAGAACAGCTTCCGGGAGGGCACGAAGAGGAGCTGGAAGTCCGTCTCCCGGAAGAGTCGCTGGGCCTCATCGGCGATGCCCCGGAGCGATCGCACGATCGTCGTCACAGTCGGTGCGACGTCGCCAGACGCAGTGATGTCCGGCCCCGCTGCCTGGAGCAGTGAGGGAAAGGCCGCACCCTGCTGGTCCATCGAACCGCCGGGGCTGGCTGATGCCGGGACCCCTGGCTCGGCCAGGGTCGGGGTGACCTCGGTGCCGGCGATGTCAACGCTCGACACGATCGTCTCGAGGTCCCTGGCATGGCTGGACACGGTCCGCTGCGCGGCCTCCGCCCACGTCACCAGCTCGCTCTGTGCTCCCCCTGCGCGGTCCGCCATGAAGGCCCGAGCGACGTCAGCGAGTGTCCGGGTCTGTGTCGAGAGCAGGGTCACGCGTGCGACCCACGCCCCGGGCGTCGTCGGAGCGGACTGCAGTGACTCTGCGAATGGCTCGAGGGCATCGTCGAGATCCTGGCGGGTGACGCTCTCGCTTCGTCGGTCGTCGCCGATTGCGTCCGCCGCCTGCCGTGTCAGCCCGATCGCGTCGTCGATCCCGGCCAGTGCCGTCGCGACCGGGAGTGGTTGCTCGAGCATCTCGCGGCAGGCGTTGGACAACGCCAGCAGGTGCCCGCAGAAGTTGCCGCTATCGACCGACGACAGGTAGGCCGGCTCGAGCGGCCGCAGGTCACGTGTGTCGTACCAGTTGTACAGGTGGCCGCGCACCCGTTCGAGCCGGCCGACCGTCGCGAGGGTCGCCTCGAGTCGTTCCGCCATCTCGTGTGTGCCGATCCACCCCATGTCCCGGGCAGTGACGGTCGAGAGCAGGTACATGCCGATGTTGGTCGGCGACGTCCGGTGCGCGACGACAGGCTCGGGCTCCTCCTGGTAGTTGTCGGGTGGCAGGCCGTGGTCCTCAGGGGTCACGAACGTCTCGAAGAAGCGCCAGGTGCGGCGGCCGATGAGACGCAGCGTCCGGGCATCGGCGTCCGAGAGCTCGCGGTCGGTCGACTCTCGAGGCGTCAGGCTGACCCATCTGGCCACGAGCGGCGAGAGCACCCAGAGGATGACGAACGGCGCCGCGATCACGGCAGCCGATGGCTTCAGGACGAGGACGAGGAACCCTGACGCGACCGCGATACCGACCCCGCCGGCCATCGATCGATAGGACCCCGCGAGGTCGAGGTCGAGACGGGCCCTGGCGTGGGCTGCGGTCATCCACTCGAGCAGATCGCGGCGAGTGAGGTAGACCCGCAGGAGGGTTCTCAGGATGGCGTCCAGCATCAACACGGCCTGATCGGCGAGGAAGGTGAGGCCGAGTGTCACGTGGGCAGCGGCGAGGACCAAGTCCGTGCCCACGGCCCGCAGGTGACTGCGCTTCGAGATCCCCCGCCGCCGCGGCAGCAGTCCCGCCAGCACGGGCAACGAAGCCGGCACGAGCATCGAGCCCAGGATGAGCCCGGTCCATAGCACGGCTGACACCGAGGGCAGCGTCCAGGCCGCCAGGAGCGTCGCCAGCGCCGCCGGCGCGGAGAGCGTTCGGCGCAGGTTGTCGACCATCTTCCAGCGCGCGATGCCGGGGATCTGGCTCGGCCGGCCCGTCGCGCCGTGTGGCCTGCCCAGGATCCAGGGCAGGAGCTGCCAGTCTCCTCGTGCCCAGCGGTGCTGCCGTGCCACGGACTCCTGATACCGCGACGGTGACTCTTCGAAGAGTTCGATGTCGGTGACCAGACCCGCCCGGGCGAAGGTGCCCTCCAGCAGGTCATGGCTCAGCAGCGTGTTCTCGGGTGCCCGATCAACCAGCGCCTGCTCGAAGACGGCGAGGTCGTAGATACCCTTGCCGGTGTAGGTGCCCTCACCGAAGAGATCCTGATAGACATCGGAGACCGCGGACGCATAGGGATCGATGCCCGCGGAGCCCGAATAGACTCGCTGGAAGATGGATGCCTCGTGCTCGGCCGGCAGGGTCGCGGTGACCCGAGGCTGCAAGATGGCATGTCCGTCGACGACCCTTCCGGCGTGCGCGTCGAACACCGGGCGGTTCAGCGGGTGCGCCATCGTCCCCACAAGGCGGGCGGCTGCGCCCCGAGGCAGTCGAGTGTCGGAATCAAGCGTGATGACGTAGCGAACGCCGCTCGGGGGCTTCGATGATCGTCGCCCCGTGTCCAGGATCGAGGTGTCGGCAGAGCCATTCAGCAGGGCGTTGAGCTCGTGGAGCTTGCCACGCTTGCGTTCCCAGCCCATCCATACGCCCTGGGTTGCGTTCCAACGGCGTCCGCGGTGGAAGAGCAGGAAGCGGGCCCCGCCCCCGGGGGCCTCGCCGTGACGGGCATTCAGTCGATCGATGGAAGCGGCCGCCGCGGCTAGCAGGGCCTCGTCATCGGGGACCTGCTCGTCCGGTGCGTCCAGCCAATCGGTGAGCAGCGCGAAGCGCAGATCGCCTTCGGCGTTCGCCAGGTACTGGACCTCCAGGAGGCTCACTTGCGCCTCGATGTCCGCCTCGTCGGCCAGGAGCGTCGGGACGACGACGAGTGTCCGGAGGTCGGACGGCACACCGCCGACCAGCTCCAGCCTCGGAAGCGGCCGTGGGCCGACGAGATGCGTCACCAGCCGGTTGGTAAGGGCGACAGCGACGTCAGACGCCGGGATGAGGGCCAGGATCGCCATGGCCAGCAGGAGCAGATCGGTCGCGCCGCTCGCTGCTGCCGACCAGAGGGGGAGCGCGAGGAGCATGGCGGTGACTGACGCCACCGTGCCGAGATAGCCCACCGTGGCCATGCGCGTGAAGGCGCGCCGCAGGCGCTCGGTCCGCGGCACGCGGCACCCGAGCGCCTGCTCGAGCGAGGGTCGCCCGTCGGAGATCAGGTAGAAGCCCGCGTCACGGCGTCGGCCTGTCGGGGTCGCCAGGCCGTCGTCCACGCCCCAGGTGGTCCCGCTCGCTGGTGCGGGTGACTCCTCCTCCGTGCCCTCGGGCACACCGGGAGCGGCGTGCGCGCCATCCGCGCCAGCCTGGCCAGCCCCATGGCCGGCATCATCGACCGTGCCGGGCGCCGCAGCCAACAGCATCGCCGTGCGGGCGACGTCCACCTCGGTCCGGCCCGAGCGCCGGGCGAGCTTCTCGATGGCGTGCCGGTACCGGTCTCGCGTGGCGAAGTCCATGCTCCCGAACGAGCTGCCGTCGCGGAGGACCCTGTCCACGAGGCTGAGGCCCTCCACGAACTCGGCCCAATCGAACCAGGAGATGAGGCGCATGCTGGTGATGACGTTGCGGACGGTCACGTTCATGGCCGCCTGGCGCTGGTGCTCGAGGCGGACGATCTCCTCGGCGCTGGTGCCGCGCGCCGCGACGAGCTCCTCGAGCCAGCCGAGCGCAGGCGTGACGGCTGGGTCCTGGTCGCGCAGCCGCTGGAACAGCTGGACCTGGCCGGGTGTTGACAGCGCCGTGTCGGCGAGCCGGCGCAGCGATGGCGCGGTGAGCTCGGGCCGGTCACTCCGGAGTCCGAGCAGGCCGTCGGCGAGTTCATTCGCCTTCTGCCGGGAATCGCGGCCCCGGACGATCGACTCAGCCAGCCGGCGCAGGTTCTCGACCAGGACGATGCGCAGGCTGATGGCGACGGCCCAGAGCTCCCCGATCGTCAGCGGCTCGACGCGCTGGTAGGCGTCCACGAAACGGTGCAAGCTCTCCGCGTCGAAGCGGCTGTCGGTATGAGCGACGTACGCCCACGCCAGCCCGACGACCCGGGGATACCCCTCCAGATGGCCCTCGGCGAGCTTGGGCAGCTGCCGGTAGTAGTCCGCTGGCAGGTCGTCGCTGGATCTCGCGCAGCTGCTCGTCAACGATGTGGAAGTTGTCGACGAGCCATTCGGCTGCTGGCGTGATCGCGCGCTCGTCCTTGATGGCACGTGCCAGTGCCCGGTAGGAGGCGAGCAGGACGCGCCCATTCTCGGTGACGCGGGGCCGGAGGGCGTAGGCGTGGCGAGGATCGTAGCTGATCGACTGTGCGGCAGCGAGCGACGCGCCATGCTGCTCAAGCCGCTCGATGCTGAAGAGCTCCGCGAGGATCGGCTCATCGAGGTCGTCCGGGGAGGCGACCGGCCCGCGCACACTGGTCGGCCAGCTGCGGATACGTCGGATCGATCTCATGTGCTGATCCTCAGCGCGTCGCTGAGGCCTCTGCTACGCCGTGACGCCCGTCGACGGTCTGGGACCGCTCGATGATACGTGGTCGAATGGTCTGCCCCACCCGCCTGGGAGTGGGGCATGTGGGGTGCCTTCTTCAGACACGGTCGGCTGGCCCCTCGCAGTCGGGCATACCCCGATCGCGAGGGGATCATCCCTCGTCTATCCCTGCGCGGCCTCCTCCAGGACGCTGAGGCGCTCTGCCAACCTGTCGAGGCGCTTCAGCATCTCATCGGTGGTCGCCTCACTGTCCGTCACGCGTGAACGGAGATTGGCAGCGTCCACGTCACCGATCTGGGTCCGAAGGTCCTTGACCTCGGTGACCAGCTCGTCGAGCGACTCGTTGAGGGCGATGAGGTCGCGCTCGCTGAGGCGCTCTGCGAGCACCACCGTCGGGACGGGGAAGGCTTCGTCGGTCCCCGTCCACGCCTGCTCGAGCTCCCCGCAGCGCTGCACGACCGGGAACTCCAGCACGGCACCCGGTTCATCCGGGAAGCGCAGCCGCAGGCCGAAACCGAGGAACTGGCCGTCCTCGAGCGGTCCACCGCTCCAGCGCACGAGTGAGATCCGCGGTTCGGCGTCCACGCCCTCCTGTCCTTCGATCGTGGTGGTCTCCGTCTCCACCACCCAGCCGGGCACGGCTTCGGGGATGGGGTTCTCCACGGATGCCGGGAGGGTGACCTCGAGGCTATCGGTCGGGACTCCCGTCACAGCCCTCGTGGACCTGGAAGTGGATCACGAAGGTGCTGCCGGGTGGCACGATGCCGCCCTCGGGGATCCTGACGCCTTGGGCGGGCGTCGCGAGCACCATGAGCATGACTGCGCCCAGGGCTGCGGCGGTGATGAGACGGGGCCGCTTCGAAGCTGCCATCGGGGAGGTCTCCTTCTCGTGAGTGGGTGCGGAGCGCGGTCGATGGACCGACCCTCGCCGTGCGTACGTGGCACGGTGAGGTCCGGGCGCGGTGTCGTCATGACGGGCCGTCATCTGACGGTGGATGCCGGCGGCCGCCGTACCGGATCGCCCGGCCAGAACGACCGACAGGGTCCCAGCTAACTTCCCCTCGGCCCCGGGCGCTCGGCCGCTAGAATCGATGTCGTCCGACGGCCTCGCGAGGGGGCTGCGTCGGGATTCCAACGCGGGGCGGAGTCCCGCCGGGGTCGGCGTCGGAATGGACCGCTGTGAGGGACGAGCCATGACGGTCGGTCACGAGGAGACCCGGTCAGGTGGATCACTCCGCGCCCTGGTGCTGCATGACCGCCCGCTGGTCGTGGACCTCATCGAGTTGACGCTCAACCACGGCCTCTTCGTCGTGCGGGCCGCGCGCAGCCTGGCCGAGGCGAACGCGATCCTGTCCGAGTGGCAACCGCATCTCGCGGTGGTCGACATGGACCATGACGACAGCACCGCCCTGCTCGGGCGAGTCGGCGCCTCGAACACGCTGACGCGGAGCGTCACGCCGGTCCTGGGTCTCACCCGCCGCGGCGACCTCAAGACCAAGCTGCGAGCCTTCGACCTCGGGGTCGACGACATCCTGACGGTGCCCTTCTCGCCCGAGGAGCTGCTCGCGCGCTCCGTCGTCATCACGCGTCGGGCCACCGGGACCGATCGACCCATCGTGCCCACCATCCGCCTCGGTGAGATCGAGATCGACATCGTCGATCGCCAGGTGCGCGCCGGCGACGCCGTCGTCCACCTCTCCGGCATCGAGCAGAGCCTGCTCTACCTGCTGGCCAGTCGCGGCGGACGGGTCGTGACGCGCGATGAGATCCTGGATGTCATCTGGGGCACCGACTTCGTGGCCGAGAGCAACGTCGTGGATCGCCACATCCGCAGCCTGCGCGTCAAGCTGCAGGACGACTATCGGCATCCACGCTTCATCGCCACGGTCCCCGGCCAGGGCTACCGCTTCATCCCCACCTTCTCCAACCTGGGCTGGGATGGCGGAGGCGAGCCGGGCGGACCCCCGCGCCACTGAGCGTCGCCCGTCCCCCGCGGATCCCGGATGGCCAGCCAGCCCGGGGCAACGGTGCCATTCCTGCGGCAACGGTGTCATTCGGCCCAACCGTTTCACGCTCAGCTAGCCTGGCGGAGAGGGTGGGATTCGAACCCACGAGGCTTTCGCCCAACGGTTTTCAAGACCGTCGCCTTCAACCACTCGGCCACCTCTCCGGCAGGGCCGAGGATAGCAGCGCTGCCGTCCCCGTCAGGCGACTCGCACAAGGTCGGAGCGGGCGGCGAACGATGGTCGGAGAGGGCTGACTTGGCGGTGGCGCTATGCTCTGCGGGCCGTGACCGTCCAGAGACCTGTGCGCATCCTCCGTGCCGCCCTGGCCGCCCTCCTGCTGGTGGCGCTTTTCGGTGGCGCTTCCGCCGCCCAGACGCCGGGTGAGCTTGACCCCGTCTTGGCCACCAAGCTGCAGGCCCGCCTGGACCGCTGGCGTGCCTCCCACGATGCCCCGGGCGTCGCCGCCGCCGTGCGCCTGCCCGATGGCAGCCGCTGGATGGGCACCTCCGGCGAGCGCACCGTCGGCAAGGGCGAGAAGCCCGTCACGGTGTTGACGCCCTTCGAGATCGGCTCGCTGACCAAGACGTTCGTGGCGGCGCTCGTCCTCAAGCTGCAGGAGGAGGGCCGCCTCACCCTGGACCAGCCCATCTCCACCTGGCTGCCCGACTACCCCGTCGCCAAGCGCATCACGGTCCGGATGCTCCTCTCGCACCGCAGCGGCATCTACGACTACTTCGCGCACCCCCGCTACGAGTCGAGGGTCTTCGACCGGCCGCGGCACCGCTGGAGTGCGCGCGAGATCCTGGCGCTGACGGGGCCCCGCTACTGCCGACCGGACACCTGCTTCCACTACTCGAACACCAACTACGTCCTGCTGGGCAAGATCGTCCAGAAGGTCACCGGCACATCCGTCGCGCGCAACATCCGCGACCGCTTCCTCTTCCCGCTAGGCCTCCGAGACACCTTCTTCCAGGGCCAGGAACCCATCCTCAAGGTCCCGGCCGAGGGCTATCTGGCCACCCGCAAGGGCTACCAGCGCCTGGCTGACGGCAGCCGATTCCGGCCGAACACCTCAGCCGCGACCGTCGCCAACGCCGCCGGTGCGATGGTCTCGTCCGTCCGGGACGTCTCCGACTGGCAGGACGCGCTGCTGAGCGGCAGCATCCTGCAGCCGGCCTCCCTGGCGCAGATGCTGGACTTCGACCGCAAGAGCGGCTACGGCCTGGGGATGCGCTACGCGCGCCTGGACGGCATCCTTGGCATCGGCCACGGCGGCTCGCTGCGCGGTTTCGTGGCGCTCATGTACCGGCTGCACCGCCAGGACATCGACGTGGTCGTGCTGACCAACCTGGGTCGTACCAACATCCAGGGCCTCGCCGACGACCTCACCCGGGTCTCCATGCGCCACTTCGGGATCCCGCGACCGCCCACGTTGCAGCCATAGTCGGCGGAGGTTCCTCGAACCCTCGGGTCGTCCCCCTCAGCCACCCCGGAACGGGTCGAGGATGACCAGCTTCTCGAAGCGGCGCCCGTGCTGGAGGTCCTCCGTCGCCAGGATGGTCGCGCCCGAACGCGCAGCCGCGATGATGATGAGCGCGTCCCAGAACGAGAGGCGGTGCCGTGTCTCCAGCTCGGACGCGGCGATGAGATCGAGCCGGGTCGATCCGGTGGACCGGCCACGTGGCATAGCGGTGGATGATCGCGCGAGCCCGGGTGGGCGACAGCGGTCTGGGCAGCTTGCGCGTGGCGTTGACGTAGAACTCCTGGAGAACCTGCGTGCTCAGCACGCCTGTCCGTGACCCCCACAGCCTCACCAGCAGGTCTCGCGCCAGCTCGTGTCTCTGACCGGCTGAGCGGTCATGCGCATACAGCAGGACGTTCGTGTCGACGAAGGTCAGATCAGCGGTCATAGGCGTCCACCCGCGGCGGCAGCCGGCCACCGCTCCCGAGGTCCATCGGCGACTCAAGATCGGCCAGCGCTTCGACGCGAGCCTGCTCATAGGCTTCGTCCTCGCGGACGAGCCGGTCGATCTCCTCAGCGACGAGACGGCTGATGGACGTGGCGCGCTTGGCGGCCAGGACCTTCGCCTTGCGGATGGTTCCGTCGTCAAGTCGAACGGTCAGGTTCTGCTGCATCGAGGCCATCCTGTGGGTGACGTGCAGCACGTAGCCTACGTGCAGCACTCGTCCACGTCAATAGGTCGATGCGGCGTCAGCTGGGAGAACCTCGGGGCAGCCCCGGCGGCCGGCCTTCGATCAGTCGGCGCTGATGCGGTCGCCCAGTCTGGGCCGTAGGACCTCCGGCACATGGACCGATCCATCAGGCTGCTGGTAGACCTCCAGGATGGCAGCCACAGTGCGCGGCAGGGCCAAACCGGAGCCGTTCAGCGTGTGCAGGATCTCCGGCTTGCCGCCCGTCTCAGGCCGCCAGCGGATGCTCATGCGGCGGGCCTGGTAGTCGCGGAAGTTGGAGACCGAGCTGACCTCCAGCCAGTCCTCCACGCCCGGCGCCCAGACCTCCAGGTCGTACTTCTTGGCCTGCGTGAAGCCCATGTCGCCGGTGGCCATGAGCTTGACGCGGTAGGGCAGACCAAGACGCTGTAGACAGGTCTCCGCGCGCGTCGTCATCCACTCCAGGGTGGCGTCCGAATCGGCGGGCTTCTCGAAGGCCACCATCTCCACCTTGTCGAACTGGTGGACACGCAGGATGCCCCTCGTCCGCGCGCCTGCGGCGCCGGCCTCGCGCCGGAAGCATGGCGAGTAGGCCACGTAGCGGACGGGCAGCTGGTCGGCCTCGATGATCTCGTCGCGATGGATGTTGGTGACCGGCACCTCCGCGGTGGGCACCAGGTAGAGGTCATCACGGGTGACCACGTACATCTGGTCTTCCTTGTCAGGGATCTGTCCCGTGCCCCGGGCGGAAGCCTCGTTGACGACGACCGGCGGCCAGATCTCCGTCATGCCGTGCTCGCGGGTGTGCAGGTCGAGGAAGAAGTCGATGAGCGCCCGCTGCAGGGCGGCCCCGGCACCCTTGTAGACCACGAAGCCAGAGCCGGTGATCTTGGCCCCGGCGGCCAGGTCGATCATGCCCAGCGCCTCGGCGATCTCCCAGTGCGGCTTGCGCACCCAGGCCTCCTGCTCGTCGCGCTGCGGCTCGAGATGCGGGGGCAGAGGCTCGCCCCAGGAGCGCACGATGAGGCTGGCCTCCTCGCCGCCCTCGGGGATGCCGGGGTCCGGCGGGTTGGGGATGCGCAGGAGCAGTTCGTCCAGCCGACCGGTCACGAGCGCCAGTCGCGCGTCCAGGCCGCTGATCTCGGCCCCGATCCAGTTCGACTGCTCACGCAGCCGCGACACCTCCGGGCCGTTGGGAGCAGCGCCGCCCTTGATGACCTCGCCGATCGAATCGGAGAGCGACTTGCGCTGGTTGCGCAGGGTATCCGCCTTGCCCAGCAGGTCGCGCCGCTCGGCATCCACGACGAGGGCCTCGTCGACGAGGGCCGGGTCCTCGCCCTTGAGCACGCAGCCCCGGCGGATGACGTCCGATTCCTCGCGGAGTCTCGCTGCCCCGATGCTCATCAGTCCCCTCCCTCTGCCAGCCCGGCTGCTCCGTCTGCGGCCTCGCTCGCCGGCGATGGGGCCCCATCGGCTGCGGCGGCGTCCGCGGTCCCGACGGTCGTGGCCAGCGTGGCTCCTGCCTGCCGCAGGCGTTCCGTCACGAATCCCAGGTCGAGACTGGCGAGCAGCCAGCCCGCACGCGGGCCGTTGACGCGGCCCAGAAAGGTGGCGTACACGGCCGCGAACGTGTCCCGCGAGGAGACGCCACGACGTTGTCCGCAGCGGTAGATGAGGTCCTGCCAGGCATCACCACTGGCGGGGACGTCCACCTCCGCTCCGTCGGCCAGGTCGGACAGGAAGAGGATCTGTGCCTCGCTGAGGCCGGCAACGTCGGCGGGCATCTCCTCCCGCACGGAGACCCGGTAGCGCTCGGGGGCGAAGCCATCGAGCCAGGCGCGGGCCACGGCCGCCCGTACTGCCACGACGGCACGCTCCTCGTCATCCAGGTCCGCACCCTTCTCTGCTGCCACGCGGGCCTCCAGGTCCACGCCGGGCACCTGCACGAGCAGCGTGAGGTGTCGGAAGGCGGGTCGGAAGCGGGCGGCCTCGACCTCCACGTCCGCCTGGGGGTCGACCAGGCTAGCCCGGAAGATGCGCTCGGGTTCCGGTGGCATCTCGCCGCGTACCTCGCGGCCCGCCGCGGCCGCTGCGACCCGGTCGAACTCGTCGAAGAGCCCGGGGATGGCGTCACCCTCCGGGTCGAACTCAAGGGCCCGGCGCGGCTTGTGGCGCAGAAAGAGGAAGCGGATGAGCTCCGGTGGCAGCAGGTCGGCCATCTCGTGGGCCGCCGCCCCGCTGCCCTTCGACGTGCTCATCTTGCGCCCACCGACGTTGAGGAACTCGTAGGGCACGTTGGCCGGCGGTTCGCGATGGAACACCTCCCGGCTGACGGCATCGCTGCGGTCGCGGCTGCCACCCTTGGTGGCGAGGTCCTTGCCGCAGCCCTCGATGGTGATGTCGAAGTGGCTCCACTTGGCCGCCCAATCCACGTTGAAGGGCAGCTTGGCGCGGCCGCCGAAGGGCGCCACGCGTCCACTGTGGCCGCAGCCGGTGGCCCACGCCACGTAGTCCGGCTGGCAGGCATAGGCCACCGTCTGGCCATCCCAATCGGTGGCCAGCGTCGTGCCGATGCGCCCGCAAGCCTCGCAGATGACCGAGAGAGGCAGCCAGCCGGCCGGCCGCTCGACATTGCTGACGCGCAGGTAGATGTCGCGGACGGTCTCTGCACCATCCAGCGCCCGACGGATCCAGGGATCCATGGCGCCGTCCCCGTAGAGCTCGCTCATCCAGTAGATCTCGGGGCTCCACGCCGAGACCGACGAAGGTGCCCATGAAGAGCTCGCCGACGAAGTAGCGCGCGTAGCTGGCGGCGCTGCTGCCCGCCGGAGCCGGAACGTGCGCCAGTGGCACGCCCATGTAGCGCTCCACGGCGTCCGCGTCAGGAGCGCCTGTGAATCCATGGGGTCCAGGTCGTCCACGCCATACAGGAACCGGCTGGGCCGCCCGGCCTGCAGCAGGGCGCGGTGGATGGCGTCATGGAGGACGACGCCGCGCAGCGAGCCGATGTGCACCGTGCCGGACGGGGTCTTCGAATCGTTGACGACCTGCGGTCCGTCGAACTGTGCGGCTAGCTCGTCAGCCCAGAACATGCGATGCGGTCCCCTGCACCGTTGGTTCGGGCGGTGCTCCCGGTCAGCGGGATGGGCCGTCGGTGCCCAGAAGCATCGGCCGAGGCCCCGGAGGCATGCTCCGGCCCGAGGTCAGCGGATGTTGACGACGGTGTAGGTCGATGCGCCGGCGGGCACGGTGACCGTCACCGCGTCACCCTTCTTCTTGCCGAGGAGAGCACGACCGACGGGCGATTCGTTGGAGATGCGGCCCTCTGCGGGGGCGGCCTCCGCCGCGCCCACGATGGTGTACTTCTCTTCCTTGCCCGAGTCGCCCTTGATGGTCACCGTGGAGCCGATCTGGACGAACGTCCGCGAGTGGTTCTCCTCGATGATGACGGCGTTCTTGATGATCGACGTGAGGGCCTGGATGCGGCCCTCCACGAAGGCCTGCTCGTTCTTGGCGTCCTCGTACTCGGCGTTCTCCGTGACGTCGCCGTACTCCTTGGCATCGTGGATGCGCTGGGCGATCTCCGGCCGCTTGATGTTGGTCAGCTCGTCAAGCTCCGCCTTGAGCTTGGCCAGCCCCTCCGCCGAGAGGTATTCGGGCTTGTTCGCGTTCAACGTGGATCCTCGTGATGCGCCCGCTCTGGGGACGCGCTGGGCACAGGTCTTGGCGGCATGTCAGGGTCGGGTCCTGACGGGCGGCCACGTCGCCTCGTGAGAACAGGCGGATCAGGCGCCGTTCAGAGTGGAGATTGTACACGGTCGGGCCCGCCACCCGACGCTCGGTGCCCCGCGTGCGCGGGTCGGGGTGGCGTCATGCTGCCAGTGCTCGACCGGAACAGGCACGCTCGGCGAACTGGAGCTCAGCGACCGAGGCGCAGCAGGCGTTGCCTGACGCGGTTCACCACGGCTTCGTCTGTACAGGCCGCGAAGACCGTGTCGTCGCCGGCGATGGTGCCCAACACGCCCGGCCAGCGCACGCGGTCCAGTGCCGCCGCGATGGCATGCGCCGTGCCCGGCACGGCGCGGATGACCAGGAGTGTGCCTGAGGCGCGGATCTCCACGGGCAGGTCGGACAGCAGGCCCGCCAGCCGCCGTTCACCCGTGAGCTCGACGGCCGCTTCGCTGGAGGGCAGCGCGTAGACCAGACCGCCGCCGCGGTCGACCTTGAGCAGGCCCATCTCCCTGATATCGCGACTCACCGTAGCCTGCGTGGCGCGGTAGCCCTTCTCGCGCAGCGCGAGGACCAGCTCCTGCTGGGTCCGGATGCGCGCCGTGCGCACGAGGTCGCCGATGGCCTGCTGGCGCGCCCGCTTCAACACGTCCATGCCCGTGTCAAGCGCTGCCGCTCGCGAGGAGCAGGACCATGAAGACTGCCGCCGCGATGAGTCGATAGGCGATGAAGATCGCGGTGCTGTGGGTACGCAGGTAGCGCAGCAGGATGCCGATGGCCAGCCAACCGGAGAGGGCGGCGGCGATGACGCCGGCCGCGAGGACGGCCGGATCGACGTCCCCAGCACCGCCCGTCACGATGCTGCGCACCTTCCAGGCGCCGGCCCCGGCGATGATGGGGATGCCCATCAGGAAGGCGAAGCGCGCCGCCGCTTCACGTGTCAGGCCACGGAAGAGACCCGCCGAGAGCGTGATGCCGGAGCGGCTGATGCCCGGGAAGAGCGCCAGCGCCTGTGCCGCGCCGATGAGCGCCGCGTCCCCGTAGTCGACATGGTCGAGGTCACGCTCACGGGTACCGAAGCGCTCGGCCAGCCAGAGGATGAGGGCGCCGACCACGAGGATGACGGGGATGACCAGGATGGCGTCGCGGAAGAACGACTCGATCCAGCCCTCCAGCAGGAAGCCCACGATGGCGGCCGGGATGATGCTGAGCAGCAGCACGAGCGCCAGCGTGCGTTTGGGGTCACCAGCCAGGGAACGCTCGCGCAGTGCCGCCCACCCGGCGGCCAGGAGCTGCAGCACGTCCCGCCAGAAGTACAGCAACAGCGCTGCCAGCGTGCCCATGTGCAACATGACCACGAAAGCGGCGCTGTTGAGCAGCGCGTCGTCCCAGCCGAGGACCCGTGGCACCAGGATGAGGTGCGCCGACGACGAGATGGGCAGGAATTCGGTGAGCCCCTGCACCACCCCGATGACGATGGCCTCGACGATCTCTTGCACATCTGCCTCCGTGTGACCGGCGGGTCAGCACCCGCCGGTCGGAGGTCGGGTGCTGGGTTAGCGGATGAAGAGCGGCGCGAAGACCAGGGTCAGGGTCGCCAGCAACTTCACGAGGACGTGGAGCGAGGGGCCCGCGGTGTCCTTGAAGGGATCGCCCACGGTATCACCGACCACGGCCGCGGCGTGGGGGTCGGAACCCTTGCCCAGGACGTTGCCGTTCTCGTCGGTGAGGTTACCCGCTTCGATGTACTTCTTGGCGTTGTCCCAGGCCCCACCGCTGTTGTTGAGGTAGGTGGCCATGAGGACGCCCGCGATGGTGCCCACCATGAGCAGGCCGGCGACGGCCTCGTAGCCCAGGATGATGCCCACGGCGATGGGGGTCACGACCGCGACCAGTCCCGGCGGGATCATCTGGCGAAGGGCGGCCTTGGTCGTGATGTCCACGACACGCGCGTAGTCTGGCTTCTGGCTGTAGTCCATGATGCCGGGCATCTCGCGGAACTGGCGGCGCACCTCCACGATGATGGCGGCAGCGGCCACACCCACGGCTCGGATGGCCAGGGAGCTGAAGAGATAGACGGTCATGGCCGCGATGAAGGCCGCCACGAACACGCCCACGTCAGCCAGGTTGACGGCGTCCATGATGCCCTCTGCGGCATCCCGCACGCCGGATTCGATCTGGCGGAGGAGGATGAGGTTGACCTTGTCGATGTAGGCCTGGAAGAGGAGGAAGGCGGCAAGGCTCGCGGAGGCGATGGCGTAGCCCTTGGTGAGCGCCTTTGTGGTGTTGCCGACCGAGTCGAGCTTGTCGGTGATCTCGCGCGCCGAGGCCCCAGCCCGAGAGAACTCAGCGATGCCGCCGGCATTGTCGGTGATGGGGCCGAAGGTGTCCATGGCCAGGATATAGGCCGTCGTCATGAGCATGCCCATGGTGGCCACGGCGGTGCCGAAGACGCCGCCCACGTTGCGGCCCTGCTCGTTGACGAGACCGGCCTGGTCACCCAGCCAGTAGCTCACGATGAGCGCGATGCCGATGGTGATGGCGGTCACGAAGGTCGTCTCGAAGCCGACCGCGGTGCCGGCGATGATGTTGGTGGCCGGGCCGGTCTTGGAGGCCTCCGCGATGTCCTTGACGGGCCGCCACTTGCCGGCCGTGTAGTACTGCGTGATGTAGACGAAGGCGATGCTCGTGGCCAGTCCGACGATGCCTGCCGCGAAGTACCACACCCAGACCGGGATGCCGTTGGCGCCGGTCGCATCGGCCGTGTTCATCATCAGGTACGTCGCGATGCCCAGGCCGACCACGGACAGCAGGGTCGTCGCCCAGTAGCCCTTGTTGAGCATGCGCATGGGGTCCTCGTCCTCGCGACCGCGGACGAAGTACATGGAGATCATGGTGGCGAAGAGGCCGAAGGCACGCACCACGAGCGGGAAGAAGATCCAGGCCTCGGGGTTCGGCCAGCCGGCGCTGAGCGCGATGGCGTAGACGGCCACGCCCAGGATCATGGCGCCGATGTTCTCGGCAGCCGTGGACTCGAAGAGGTCGGCGCCGCGGCCGGCGCAGTCGCCGACGTTGTCACCCACGAGGTCTGCGATGACGGCCGCGTTGCGTGGGTCATCCTCGGGGATGCCCTTCTCGACCTTGCCCACGAGATCCGCCCCCACGTCGGCGGCCTTGGTGTAGATGCCGCCGCCGAGCTGGGCGAAGAGGGCCACGAACGAAGCGCCGAAGCCGAAGCCGACGATGAGGAAGGGGGCCTCGGCCGTGTTGATGCCGCCCTGGAGGCCGCCGTAGAGGGCGAAGATGCCCCACACTCCGAGAAGCGAGAGGGCCACCACAAGGAAGCCGGAGACGGCGCCGCCGCGCATGGCCGTCTGGACGGCACCCACGAGGCTGGTCTGGGCCGCGGCAGCGGTGGGCACGTTGGCGCGCACGCTCACCCACATGCCGATGATGCCGGCCGCCATGGAGCAGGCCGCGCCGACGAGGAAGGCGACGCCGGTCCGGATGCCCAGGTCGATGCCGAACACCTGCGTGTCGGCGACCTCCTTGGTCTCCACGAAGGCGATGACGGCGGCCACGACGAGCGTGCCGACGACCGCCAGCAGCGCGATGGTCGAGTACTGGCGACGGATGAAGGCGTTGGCGCCCTCCTGGATGGTCTTGCCGACGTCCTGCATCTCCTGGGTGCCGCGGTCGCGCGAGAGCACGTCCCGGGCCAGGTAGATGGCGAAGAGGACCGCCGCGATCCCGGCGATCGGGATGATCCAGACGATGGTGTCAGACACGGTCTACGTGAGCCTCCTTCTGGGCGTGGCTCCTGCCTGCGTCACGGCAACGGTCGCGGCGGGGCGAGCCTTGGGCATGTCTTGCCGAGGCGACAGCCTCGGGTCGCCCTAGAGTGTCACATCGGACACGCCTCGCGGCGTGGGCTGAGAGGCCCGGTCTCGCTCGGGCCATCGGTCACGAGAGTGGTGCTCCTTCGGCTCCCAGGCGTCGCTCGCACGGAGCGGTCTCCCGGTCAGGAGGTCGGGCCGGCGGCCGGCCTCAGCCCTCGACGATCCAGGCGTCGACGGCGCGCGTGAAGTCCAGCAGCTCGGACTCCGCGAACCAGAGTGCCAGCTCCGCGGCCGCGTTCTCCGGGCTGTCCGAGGCGTGCACGAGGTTCATGCCCGTCTCCAGGGCGAAGTCGCCGCGGATGGAGCCCGGGGCCGCCTCGTGCGGGCGGGTGGCACCATTGATGGCGCGGCAGATGGCCACTGCGTTGGTGCCCTCGACGGCCATGGCCACGAGCGGCGACGAGGTGATGAAGGCGACCAGGCCGGGGAAGAAGGGCTTGTCGGCGTGGACGGCGTAGTGGCGCTCCGCGAGGGCTCGGTCGACCTGCAACAGCTTGAGGCCGACGATGCGCAGGCCACGCCGCTCGTAGCGCTCGATGATGCGGCCGACCAACTGGCGCTGCACGCCGTCCGGCTTGATGAGGATGAGGGTGCGCTCGCTCACGGATGGTCCTCCCGGGCTGGCCCCGACGAGAGGGCCTGGTGGGCTAGTCGAAAGGCCTCGGCTGCCTCGTTCTCGCGACCAAGGATGCGGTAGGCATCACCCCTCACGAGGTGGACCGCTGACAGGTCGCCGCCAGTCAGGGTCTTCGCGGCCGCAGCACGCTCAGCCGCAGACAGGATGACAGGCGCCAGCGCCGGGTCCAGGCGCAGCAGCACGGCCAGGCGTCCGGCGGCTCCACGGACGTCACCCGTGGCCAGCGAGCGATCGACGCGCTCGAGCTCCTCTCCGGCCAGGCGTCCGCTCATGACCACGGCCGTGGTGGACAGCGGACCGCTCACCAAGGCCGCTGCACCCCGCCCTGCAGGGGCCGGCTGGGACGCCGCATCCGGGTCGAGGCTGGAGGCCGGCCCGACGATCGGCTCCTCGACCCAGGTCCGCGGCGTGGGTGCCGCCACCTCGCTGCCGCCGACCAGCAGGCCCCAGCGCCCGGGGGCGTCAGCTCCGTGCGCCATCCAGCCGTCGTCGGCCGGCGGCCAGATGGGGCTGCGTGGCTCCAACGCGAAGAGCTGGTCCGCCGCGCTCCCGGCGCGGGCCGACACGAAATCGGCGTAGCGGCGCGCGTCGGCTGCCTGCCCGGTGCGCATGAGGTCCTCGGCCAGGATCAGGGCAGCCATGGGCTCGGCGCCCCCGGATGCCTGGTGGGCACGCGCGGCATCGGCCGCGCCCTCCAGGTCTCCGCTGCGCCAGCGAGCCTCGGCCAGGTCGGCCATGGCCGGCACGTCCAGCGTGCCGGCACCGGCCATCTGCTCCAGCGCGGCGCGCGCCAGTGGCAGCAGGCCGCCGCGCAGATGGAGGCGAGCCAGGCGGGCGTCCGCGGCACGCTCGGCGGCCGCGGCCTGATCGTCCCCGGGACCGGGCAGCGCCTCGTCCGGGGAACCGACCATGGAGCGGATGGGCACGGATCCGGCGGGGCGAGGGGTCGAGGGTGCCACGGACCCGGAGGTCGGGCCCGCGGGTCGAGCGCCTGGTCGCGGCGGTGGCGCGCCCGGCGGCACGACGCCTGGCAGCGGGGGACCCGTTCGCGGGGCGACCATACCCGGGGGCATGGCGCCGGGTGCTGGCGGTGTCCCGCCGGATGGGGACGTGGCGCCGGGTCCCAGGGGGATGGCGCCGGGTCCCAGGGGGATGGCGCCGGGTCCCGGGCCGCCCGGCGACCCCGCGCCCATCCAAGGCGACTGCCCGGGCGGCAGCGGATGAGGCGGCGGCGGCGGGCGTAGTCCCGGGGGCGGCACCTGGCCCGGCGGTGCGGCGGCGCGGGGCGGAAGGGGCAGGGGCGGAGGGGGCAGGGGTGCGACCGCTCCTGGAGGGGGCGGCAGCGGCGGCGCGCCCGAAGCTGGCGGCGGAAGACCCGCGCTGGCAGGACTCGGCCCGTGGGTCGGGGCGGTGGGCTGATCTGGACGCCGGGGAACCGGCTGGTCGCTCATGGCAGGCGCAGCCCGCCATCCAAGGCGTGCGACGAACCATCGGGGCCGATGACGGCGACGCACACGGCCTCGTCACGGAAGAGACGGCCGGCCAGCGACCGGATGTCGTCAGCCGTCACTCCTCGCAGCTCCTCCATCACCTCGTCCATCGTCATGACCCTGTCGTGCAGCGCCTCCTGGGTTCCCAGGAAGGACGCCATGGCCCTCGATTCCTCCAGGCGCAGCTCGAGCCGGCCCAAGGCGAAGTTGCGAGCGCGCTCGAGCTCCGCATCGGGGACCCGCTCGTCACGGAGCCTCGACAGCTCGGCGAGGACGGCCTCCGCGCCCGACCGGACGTCGCCGGCATCCACGCTCAGGTAGACCTGCAGCGTGCCGCAGTCAGCGTAGTCGGTCTGGAAGGAGTGCACGTCGTAGGCCAGCCCGGCCTCCTCGCGGATGCTCATGAAGAGCCGCGATGACGTGCCGTCCCCCAGCACGGTGTTGAGGAGATCGAGGGTCCATTGGTCGGCGTGATCGCGCGGCAAGCCGGTGACGCCCAGGCAGAGATAGGCCTGCGCGGTGTCACGCGCCACGACGCGCAATGGCTCGACGGGCCCCCCGGGTGCCGGCGCGTACTCGTGCGCGGCGCCCTCACCGCGGCCGAAGGAGCGCTCCACCAGCCGCACGACGTCCTCGTGCCCGATGTCGCCGGCCACCGAGATGACCAGGTTGGAGGGCCGGTAGTGGGCCCCCCAGAAGCCCCGGATGTCATCGTCGCTCAGCGCACGCACGGTGCCCTCGTCACCCGCGATCTCCCAGCCCAGCGGGGAATCGCCGAAGTAGGCCTCGTCCCAGACGTTGTAGATGTGCTGGCCTGGGTCATCACGATAGGAGCGGATCTCGTCGACGATGATCTCGCGCTCGCGGGCGATGTCCTCGCTGCGGAGCTGCGGCCGCAGGGTCAGCTCGGCCAGGACGTGCAGGCCTCGCTCGGCTTCACGCAGGGGCAGGCGTGTCCAGTACACGGTCGTCTCGCGGTCGGTGGCGGCGTTGCAGCTGCCACCCACGCCCTCGATGGCATCCGAGACGTCACGCGTGGTGGGCAGGTCACGCGTGCCCTTGAAGGTGATGTGCTCCATGAAGTGGGCCAGACCGGAGGTCCTGCGCGTCTCGCCGCGCGACCCCACGAGGACATAGACGGCAGCGGAGAGCGAGCGCATGCCGGGCAGGCGGGCGGAGATGACGCGGGGCCCATGAGGCAACGCGGTACGTTCGAACATCGGGCCGTCATGCTACACGGCCGGGCATCCGACAGGAGCCGACGGTCCCACGCGGGCCGGGACTGCCGGGCCACTCAGCCACCACGTGACGGGCCGCGGAGGTCGCCGAGGCCACACGTCAGGGGGCCGACCCGCCTTCGCTTGGCCCGCCAGCACCGCCATCGGCCGCCGGTGGCAGGTCGCGTTCGGCCGAGGTCTCGTCGGCGTCAAAGGCACCCAGCTCCATCTGGATGTAGCCGGGCATGACCTGGAAGGGCAACAGCTCCTGGATAGGCTCGTCCTGGTCTGCGCCGGGGCTGGGAGCGAACTGCAGGATGACCCGTTCGTCACCCTGGACGAGGGTGTAGGTGATGAGCTGGTCGGGTCGAGTCTCGAACTCCAGATGCTCCCACGAGGCCACCGAGAGGCAGATGGACAGCGGCGTGAAGAAGGACGACACGTCCGGCCGGTCGGCGACGATGCGCTCGACCCAACCCGTGCCGTGGGCGACGACCCGCCCGTCACGCAGGTAGCGGTAGGCGACGGTCTGCCGCAGCAGGGGCCGCAGCAGGTGGTAGATGTCTACGGGGTTCGAAGCCAGGCCGCTGTTGACGAAGAACTTGGCCGGCGGCTCGAACGACACACACCCCTCCTGGCTCGCGGTCCGCGCCCGCCCGGACCATCGGGTCGACGACCCAGGCGATGGTATCGCAGGCCGCAGCCGCCGGCGGCTGCGGCCTGCAGCCCGGGTGAGCGCCGGACCGGGCTGCAGGCCACCGCCATGGGCCGGGCCTATCATCGCGCTGTGATCATCGGCGTGGACATCGGCAACAGCGCCGCCAAGGCCGCCCTCCTGGAGGGCGGCACGATCCATGGATCGGGCCGGCTGGACACCTCGGCGGCGTCCACGGCTGACCTCACCGAGGGGCTGCGCATCCTTGCCGAGAAGCCGCCGCAGCCACCCACCTCGATCATGGCCGTCAGCGTCGTGGACCGCTGGACGGCCCGCCTGGAGCGCGCCGCAGAGGCGCTGGGGTTGCCCCTGGCCGTCGCCACGACGGACCGCATCCCGCTCTTGACGGCGCTGCCGCGGCCCGACCTGACGGGCCCTGATCGGCTGCTCGCGGCGTGGACGGCAAGCGTTCTCCACGGTCGACCGGTGATCGTGGTCGACCTCGGCACAGCCACCACGGTCGATGCCGTCGATGCCGACGGCTTCTTCCTCGGCGGCGCCATCCTGCCGGGCCTCGGCCTGGCCGTCCACGCCCTGGCCGACGGCACGGCCCGATTGCCCCGCGTGGAGCTGGGACTGCCCGACGACGCCATCGGCGCGGACACCGCGGCGGCGCTCCAGAGCGGCATCGTCATCGGCCACCTGGGCGCCGTTCGTGAGCTGGCGACGCGCATGCGCGAGCGCCTCGCCAGCAAGGCTGGCCTCATCGACCCGCCTTCACAGGGCCCAGCTGCACCCAAGATCGTCGTGACCGGCGGCTACGCGGCCGCGCCCTGGGCCCGCCGGGCCTGGTGCCAGCCAGCCGGCCCGAGCCTGCCCGCCATCGCCGACACGCTGGACCCTGAGCTCGTGCTGCGGGGCCTCGGCCTGCTGGCCGAGCACATCGCCACCCGACCAGGAGCTGGAGCGCTGCCATGACCGACCGACCACTCGAGGGACGCCTCATCCTGCTGGGCGTGACCGGCTCGATCGCTGCCTACAAGGCCGCCGAGCTGCTGCGCCAGCTCGTCGTCGCCGGGGCAGAGGTGCAGGTCATGATGAGCCGCGCCGCCACCCACTTCATCGGGCCACTCACGATGGAGACGCTCTCCGGTCGGCCCGTCATGCTCGACCCGCTGGAGCTGCAGGCCGACCGCCGCATCAGCCACATCGTGGCCGGCGATACCGCCGATGCGGTGCTGGTAGCGCCGGCGACCGCCCGCTGGCTGGGGGCCATGGCCAACGGCCTCGCAGACGACATCATCACCGCCACCTGCCTGGCCACCCGGGCACCGGTGGTCGTGGCCCCAGCCATGGACGGCGACATGTACGTCCATCCGGCCACCGTGGGCAACGTGGCCCGGCTGCGCGACTTCGGCTACACGGTGGTGGACCCGGCCTCCGGCCCGCTGGCCTCGGGCCAGGTGGGTGTCGGCCGTCTCGCCGCCCTGCCGCTCCTTGTCGAGGCCGTGACCGGCGCGATCGCCGGCCGGCCGGTCCGGCGGCCGGATCCGTCGTCCCGTCCGCCACGCACGGGTGCCACCCGCTCCGCCGACCTGGCCGGCTGGCACATCGTGGTCAGCGCCGGTGGCACGGCCGAGCCCATCGACCCGGTGCGCTTCATCGGCAACCGCTCGAGCGGCCGGATGGGCTTCGCCATCGCGGAGGCAGCGCTGCTGCGCGGCGCTCGCGTCACACTCGTGAAGGGCACCACCAGCGTGACCCCGCCGGAGGGCGCGACCGTCGTGGAGGCGGAGACGGCGGCGCAGATGCGCGACGCCGTGCTTGACGCACTGCCCGGCTGCGACGCGCTCGTCATGGCGGCCGCGGTGGCCGACTTCCGGCCGCGAGCCGTCGCGCCGGCCAAGCTGGCCCGCTCGGAGGGCCTGCGCCTCGAGCTGGAACCGACGGCGGACATCCTGGCCGAGGTGGCAGCCATCGCCCGTGCCGCGGACGACCCGACGCGCCGGCCGCTCATCGTGGGCTTCGCGGCGGAGACCGGCTCGCTTGAGCGGGCACCCGAGAAGGCTGCCCGCAAGGGCGTCGACCTGCTCGTGGCCAACGACGTCTCGGAGCCCGGCTCCGGCTTCGCCACGGAGACCAACCGCGTCACCCTCATCGTGCCAGGCCAGCCCCCGGAGCCCTGGCCTCCGGGGACCAAGGCGCAGGTCGCCCACGACCTGCTCGACCGCCTGCTGCGCCTGCGCGCGCCGGGCGGTGCATCATTGGGCGGATGAAGCCAGCCACATCAGCCTCACCAGCCACGAGCGACCCAACATGAGCAGCAGCAAGCCCGATCGACGCATCACCATCTCGGACATCGCTCGCATGTACGAGGAGGGCCAGCGCTTCGCCACCATCACGGCCTACGACTTCCCCACGGCCCGCATCGTGGACGAGGCCGGCATCCCGCTCATCCTGGTCGGCGATTCGCTGGGCATGGTCATGCTCGGCTACGACACGACCGTGCGCGTCAGCATCGACGAGATGCTGCACCACACGCGGGCGGTGGCACGCGGCGCCAAGCGTGCCCTCGTCGTGGGCGACATGCCCTTCCTCAGCTACGGCGTCTCGGAGGCAGAGTCGGTCGAGCACGCCGGACGCTTCCTCTCCGAGGCGTATGCGCAGGCCGTCAAGGTGGAGGGCGGTGTCCGCTCGGCACGGACCATCGACGCCATCGTCACGGCCGGCATCCCGGTCATGGGCCACATCGGCCTGACGCCGCAGGCCATCAACCAATTGGGTGGCTTCCGGGTGCAGGGCCGCTCGAAGGGATCCGCGCGCAAGCTCATCGCGGATGCCCTGGCCGTCCAGGAGGCGGGCGCCTTCGCGGTCGTGCTGGAGCTCGTCCCGACGGAGTTGGCTCGGGCCATCACCGAGCGCCTGCGCATCCCCACCATCGGTATCGGCGCCGGCCCACACACCTCGGCGGAGATCCAGGTGGTCACCGACGTGGTCGGCCTGACGCAGGGCTTCACGCCGCGCCATGCGCGGCGCTTCGGCGAGGTCGGCAAGGCGCTCGCGGAGGCCGTGACGGCCTATCGCGACGCCGTCACCAGCGGCCAGTTCCCTGGCGAGGCCGAGTCGAGCTCCATGGACGAGACCGTGCTGGCCGAGGTGCTCGGGCGCTCCAGCCTCGATCAGCCGGACATGAGCCTGGCCATCCCGCTCGACCGGGACCTCTGAGCGGGCCGCGGCAGCGGACGGCCCGATGACCCCCAGCCGCCCCGGCCGCCCCGGCCGAAGGGTCGGCGCATGACCCTGGTCCTGCGCACCCGGGAGGAACTGCGCGAGGCCCTCGCCGGCGTGCCCCGCCCGGTCGGCCTGGTGCCGACCATGGGCTGGCTCCACGATGGCCACCGGGCGCTCATGCGCCGGGCACGCGCGGAGACCACCACGCTGGTCGTGACCATCTTCGTCAACCCACGCCAGTTCAACGACAGCGCTGACTACACCCGCTATCCGCGGGACCCGGGCGCCGACCTGGCCATCTGCGAGGCCGAGGGCGTGGATATCGTCTGGCTGCCGGACGTCGAGGAGGTCTATCCCCCGGGCTTCGACACGCTCGTCCGCGTCGGCGCCGTGGCGGCACCGCTGGAGGGCGCCGCGCGCCCGGGGCACTTCGATGGGGTGGCCACGGTGGTAGCCATCCTCTTCGCGCTCGTCGGCGCCGAGCGGGCCTACTTCGGGCAGAAGGATGCCCAGCAGGTCATGGTCATCCGGCGCATGGCCGGCGACCTGGCGCTCCCGACGCGGGTCATCGCCTGCCCCACCGTCCGCGAGCCCGATGGCCTGGCGCTCTCGTCGCGCAACGTGCACCTCACTCCGGAGGAGCGACGGGCGGCGCCGGTGCTCCATCGCGCGCTCATGGCCGCCCGACAAGCCTGGGATGAGGGTGAGCGCCAGGCTGACGTGCTGCGCGGGCTCGTGGAGGAGGTCATCGCGACGGAGCCATCCGCCCAGGTGGAGTACGTCTCGTGCGCGGACGCCCTGACCCTGTCCGAGGTGCGGCATGTGGTGGGACCGGCGCTGGTCTCGCTGGCGGTCTTCTTCGGCTCGACGAGGCTCATCGACAACGTCCTGCTGAGCATGGAGGTCTAGCCCCGCCGGCCACCACCGCGGCCGGGCGCGGCGAGGCCTCAGCGGCGGCGCAGGGTCCGGCTGGCGCGTCCTGACCAGCCTGCCAGGCGTGCCTGGCCCGGCATCGACCAGGGCCTCGACTGTGAGCCACCACGAGCGTGGGGCGTCGTCGGCGCGCCCTCCGGGCTCCAGTCAGCATCGCGAGCCAGGCCGTCCAGCCGTTCGAGCAATCCGTCGACGTCGAAGTGATCGGTGACAAGGCGCTTGATCGCCTCGATCTTGGCGCGGTTGGCGGGGTGCGTCTTGACGAGCAGGCCGTGGACTTGGCTGGCCACCTCGTACGTCTCGGCGTCCATCAGGTAGGCGAAGAGACCGGCCTCGCGCAGGGCGTCGAGGTCGCGCTGTCGAGGCCGGATGCCGCCCGTGAAGACCATCCCCGTCAGCGAGACCCTGGCCGGGTCGGTCGGGCTGGGCGTCAGGAGCGCGCGCTCGCGTGAGGGGTCTGCGCGGCCAGCTCGCGGGCGCAGGGCTCGTCGCGCGCGGTGGGCAGTCACGGCGGCGGCGATGACATCCCGACGGTCGCCGGGCAGGATGAGCAGCGTGCCGGGGCCGAAGCGCGCGACAAGGTGAGCTGGCTGCATGTCGCCGATGGCGACGTGCTCGATGGCCCGATCCATGTCATCGCCCGGATGCAGGAGCTCACCGTGCATCTGCTCGAGGAGCATGGCCAGGGTGGGGTGCGCGAGGATGGGCCGGAACGGAAGCACGCCCAGCAGCTCGATGCCGTGACGCGCCAGCCCGTCGCGGAGCACGTCGACGAGCGAGGGGTCGGCGTCGAGATCGACCTTGTTGACGACGGCGCCGGCAAGGGGCACGCCGTGCCGTGCGAAGAGCGCGGCGTTGAGGACGATCTCGTCGATGGGCCGGCCCACACCGGCCTCGCTGACGATGACCGCCGGTGCTCGAAGGCGCGCAGCCACGACCGCGTTCGAGAGCCCGATGACGGCGCCCACCCCGGCGTGCCCGGTGCCCTCGATGAGCAGCGCCTCGCGGCCCTCGGCGAGGCGGGCATGGGCGGCCTCGATCCGCGCGCCGAGGTCCTCCACGATGTCGCCGCGGATGAAGGCCTTGGTGAAGCCGCGCGGGATATGCACCGGGCTCATCAGCTCGTAGGGGTCGGCGAGCCCGAACGTGGCCCGCATGAGGATGGCGTCCTCGTCGGCGGGGATGTCGTCCACCATGGCGTATCTCTGGCCCACGGGCTTGGTGAAGGCCGTCGAGAGGCCGCGCTCGACAAGCGCCGCCAGGATCCCCAGCGCGAACGTGGTCTTGCCGCGATTCATGCCCGTGGCCGCCAGGTAGACCTGCCGCATGACCCACAGGGTACGTCGATGCTGAGCCGATTAGCATGAGGTTGTGAACACCGTCGTCTTCGACCTGGGCGGGGTCCTCGTGGACTGGGATCCCCGCTACCTGCTGCGCAAGGTCATGCCCGGCCGCGAGGCCGAGATGGAGACCATCCTGGCCGAGGTCCTCAACCACGACTGGAACCTCGCTCGCGATCACGGCGATTCCTGGGCTGACGCGATGGCCGACCTGGTGGAGCGGCATCCACAGTGGGCGGAGATCTTCCGCGCCTATGACGAGCGCTGGGCGGAGACGCTGGCCGGCTCCCACGAGGACACGGTGGCCGTCCTGCGCGAGCTCCATGATCGTCGCGTGCCGCTCTACGCGCTCAGCAACTGGTCGGCCGAGAAGTTCCCCCACGCCGAGGAGCGCTACGAATGGCTCGACTGGTTCGAGGGCGTCGTCGTCTCCGGGCGGGTCAAACTAGCCAAGCCGGACCCGGCCATCTTCCGCTACCTCCTGGAGACGTACCACCTGGCGATCGAGGACATCCTGTTCGTGGATGACCATGAGCCCAACATCGTGGCCGCTCGGGCGCTGGGCATCACCGTCCACCACTTCAGGGGCGCAGACGGCCTGCGCGCGGACTTGCGCGCGAAGGGCTTGCTCGGCTGATGCAGGACCGCGCCTCGCCCGACGGCCGTCAGTGGCGGTCGCGCGAGGCCAACTTGCGCTCCAGGCGGTCGAGGGCCTCTCGCAGTCGTGCCAGCATCTCCTCGTCCACCGCATCCTCGTCGGTATGCGGGCCGAGCTGCTCGAGGATGTCGGCGATGAGCCCGTAGAAGACGTGGGCATCCGCAAGGAAGAACTGCGGCTCGTTGTTGTAGCGCACGAGCGTCAGTCGGCCCTGCAGGACCCGACGCTCGTCCACGTTGGCGATCTGCGTCGAGAAGTCGTGGCCCTGGATGCCGTCGGGGTTGTTGAGGAAGTTGAGGGCGTTGTCGATGGCCAGCCCGAAGCGCGCCCGCCAGGCCCGCAGCCGGTCCAGCGTCTCCGCCGCGATGCGCACCTCGGCCACCTGGTCGAAGACCTCCGGCGAGACCGTGAGCAGGCCCACCAGCGTGGTCCCAGGGCGCGCCCCAAGCATCACCTGGAGCGACCGCTCCAGCGTGAAGACCTCGGAATCGAAGCGCGGGCTGGTGATGACGTCCGTGAGCAGGTCCTCCACGTTGTCCAGGGCACCGCTCTCACCGAGCGCCTCGGCGAGCTGCTGCACCTCCTGCTTGAAGAGGAACTGCTCCTCGTGGTCCAGTCGTTCCATCGGCCTCGTCCGCTCCGGCTAGGGGTAGATGCCGCGCAGCGCCGTTGCGGAGGCGACGCGGTCCACGGCAAGCAGGTAGGCCGCGAGCCGCATATCCACATTCTCCCGCAGGGACATGGCCAGCACTTCGCCGAAGCTGCGCACCATGATCTCGGAGAGCTTGGCGTTGACGATAGCCTCTGACCACTGGTCACGGTTGAGATCCTGCACCCACTCGAAGTAGCTGACGGTCACGCCACCGGCATTGCAGAGGATGTCCGGGATGACGAGCACGCCGTTCCTGGCCAGGATGACGTCCGCATCCGGCGTGGTGGGGCCGTTGGCCAACTCCGCGAGGATCCGGGGCCGGACTCGCTCGGCGTTGGTGGCCGTGATCTGGCTCTCCAGGGCCGCCGGGGCCAGGATGTCCACCTCCAGCTCGAGCAGGGCCTCGTTGCTGATCGGCTGCGCCCCGGGGAACCCGACGACCGTGCCGTGCTCGGCCTTCCAGGCACGGACGGACTTGATGTCCAGGCGATCGGCCTTGCGGACACCGCCCACGGAGTCCGAGACGGCCACGATCCTGGCCCCCAGGTCCTCCAGCAGGTAGGCGGCGATGGCACCGGCGTTGCCGAAGCCCTGGATGGCCACCGTAGCCCCCTCGATGGGGAGACCCAGGTGCCTGGCGGCCTCCACGATGGTCACCACACCGCCGCGGCCGGTGGCCTCATGACGACCCTCTGACCCGCCCAGGCTGATGGGCTTGCCGGTCACCACGCCGGGCACCGTGTAGCCGACGTGCATGGAGTAGGTGTCCATCATCCAGGCCATCGTCTGGGCATTGGTATTGACGTCCGGCGCCGGGATGTCCTTCTCCGGCCCGATGAGGACGCTGATCTCGGTCGTGAAGCGGCGCGTCAGGCCTTCCAGCTCGCGCATCGAGAGCCTCTTGGGGTCGACGCGCACGCCACCCTTTCCGCCACCGAAGGGGATGCCCACCACGGCGCATTTCCAGGTCATCCACATGGCCAGGGCGCGCACCTCGTTGAGGGTCACGTCCTGGTGGTAGCGAATGCCGCCCTTGGACGGACCACGGCCAAGGTTGTGCTGCACCCGGTAGCCGGTGAAGACCTCGACGCTGCCGTCGTCCATGCGCACGGGCACCGAGACGATGAGCTCGCGCTCTGCCTCGCGGAGCACGGCCCGCAGCGCGGGGTCGAGACTGAGCCGGTCCGCGGCGATGTCGAACTGCCGCTGGGCCGAGGCCCAGGGATCGATGACGGGGACGACCTCGACGGCACTCATCGGAACGCGTACCTCCAAATGGGCGAGCGCCGGGCCGGGTGCGTGGAAGCGGCGGGCGGGCTCGCGTACGAACCGAAGCCGCGCGAATGTACCTTCATGCTCGTCTGCCCCGAAGGGCCATTCGGCCTCGGCTAGGCAGGCGTGATGAGCGAAACCCCGTACATGCCAGGCCCCACGTGGGTGCCGGCGACGGGACCCACGAGCCCGATCGGCACGGTCTCCGGAGCGAGTCCCACGAGGGTCGCGAACTCATCGCGGAAGGCCTCCACCCCGGGGGCGAGCGTATGCAGCACCGTGGCGCGCTCGACGCGGCGTTGGCTGACCAGCTCCAGGAGTCGAGCCCGCGCCTTGGCGGCCGTGCGGAGCTTGTCGGCCGTACCCACGGCGCCGTCCTCGACGAAGAGGATGGGCTTGATGGACAGCAGGGTGCCTACCAAAGCGGATGCACGGCCGATGCGTCCACCCTTCTGCAGGTACTCGAGGGTGTCCACGGCGAAGTAGAGGTGCGAGCGGCCAGCGAGCCCCTGCGTGCGGGTCACGACCTCTGCCAGGCTGGCGCCGCCCTGGGCGAACGCTGCCGCCTCGGTGGCGATCATGGCCAGGGCGTGGGTCGTGGTCCGCGAGTCGACGACCGCCACATCGCCCGGGTCGAAGGCCTTGGCGCCCTGGACGGCCGACGAGTAGGTGGCCGAGAGCTTCTGGCTGAGGGTGACGCAGACAACGCCGTCGGCGCCGCTCTCGAGCGCCTCACGGTAGGCACTCTCGAACTGCTGTGGGTTGGGCGCCGCCGTCCTGGGGAGGGCTGCCCCGGGGGCCGTGAGCCGGGGGTAGAAGTCCTCGTTACGCAGCTCGGTGACGGCCTCGAAGGTCTCGTCGCCAAAGCTGACCGTGAGCGGCACGAGGCGGATGCCCGCCCCGGCGGCCTGCTCGGGGAGCAGGTCGGACGATGTGTCAGTGACGATGGCGATGGTAGGCATGGCTCATCGTAGGCCGGTCGTCCGACCCATGTCACCTTCAGAGCACCCGCACGTCCCCGGCGGTCTTGGCCGGCTGCAGCACGCTGGAGTGACGCCGACGGGTACGATGCGGGCCATGAGCGAGACGAAGGAGCCACGTTGCCTGGTCACCGGCGGCTCGTCCGGCATCGGCCACGCGGTCAGTGCCCGCCTTCGCGAGCAAGGCTGGCATGTGACCTCGTTGTCACGCCGGGAACGGGCACCGGGCGGCGTGCAAGCCATCACGGGCGATGCGGCAGAGCCAGCCGCTCTCGAGGTCGCCATCGCTGCTGCCGCCGGCCCGGAGGGGCGACTGCACGGGCTGGTCTGTGCCGCCGGGCTGCCGCCGAGCGGGCCCTGGGACGATCCCGACCACTGGGCGCAGGTCATCCGCGTGGACCTCACGGCCGCCTGGCAGGCGGCACGGCTGGCCTGGCCGACGCTGCGGTCGGCGCGCGGTTCGGTCGTCCTGCTGGGAAGCATCGTGGGCGCCGCTGAGGGCTCTTCCCGCTCGCCTGCCTACGCGGCTGCCAAGGCCGGTCTCGAAGGGCTGGCTCGATCTCTGGCCGTGATCGGGGCGCCTGATGGCATCCGCGTCAACGTGCTCGCGCCGGGCGCCATCGACACGCCCTTCGACGTTGCCCTCCACCCGCCGGAGGCACGTCCTGATGTTCCGCTGGGCCGGATGGGCACGGCAGAAGAGGTCGCCGAGGTGGTGGCCTTCCTCCTGTCACCGCAGGCGTCCTACGTGACCGGGGCGGTGTGGCGCGTGGACGGCGGGCGCACGGCGCTCTCGCCGGCGACATCGGCCGGCCGCTCGACGGCCGGCGGGCCCAGCGAGGCGTGAGGGTCCGACGCGTCTCGCCGGAAGCTGCCGGGTGGGGCGGCACAGTGGTCGGGCCCTGGACCCGACGCGCGCGGCGGGTCGCCTACCAGAACCCCTGGATCACCGTCTACCACGACGACGTGACGCGCCCCGATGGGCTGCCCGGCATCTATGGGCTCGTGCACTACGCCAACGTGGCCGTGGGCGTGGTCGCCATCGACGACGATGACCGCGTGGCCCTCGTGGGCCAGCACCGCTATGCCTTCGACGAGCTCTCCTGGGAGATCCCCGAGGGTGGTTCCCCCCACGTCGAGGACAGCCTGGAAGGAGCCCAACGAGAGCTGCTGGAGGAGACGGGGCTGACGGCCCGCACCTGGCGCGAGGTCGGTCGCTACCAGCTCTCCAACTCGGTCAGCGATGAGGTGGCGGTCGTGTACCTGGCCACCGACCTCGAGCAGGGCGAGGCCCAACCGGAAGGCACGGAGGAACTCATCGTCCGGTGGCTGCCCTTCGACGAGGTCATGGCCATGGTGACGTCGGGCGAGATCGGCGACGCCCTCTCTGTGCTGCCCCTCCAGGTCCTCGCACTCGAGCGGCTGACCGCGACGGATCGCCTCGCGCCCTGACGGCACGCAGGGCGGCCGAACGGGCCCTATGTGCGCAGGAAGCTCGGCTTACCTCCCGGACCCGGGAAGCACCCTCGCTTCGTAGCTGGGCCGCTTCCCTCCAACCTGCGCATCGTCGGCCTGGATGCCGAGACCGCCATCGACGCGGCGTGGGGCCGCAGCGGACACCGTGACCTCGGCGATGCCATCCACATCGCGACGGCGCGCCGCGCTGGTGCGACCTGCCTGATCACGAACGACTCGCGCCCTCGGGGACGAGCAGGCGTCGAGATCGTCAGCCTGGCGGACATCGTCCCGGAGGGACCCAGGGCAGGAGGGTGAAGCGCCCTCCCTTCGCTGAAGCAGGGTGGCACTCGCGCGTGGGTGCCACGTCGTGGGGCCGGTCCTGAGTTGACAGGCCCACGGGTGGTCGCTATGGTCCGAAGCCACATGGTTCGCTATTGGTCCTTTAGCTAGCGGGTACGAGGCAGCCGGGCAGCGCCCGGCAGCAGAGGCACTCGTGCCCGCTGACGCAGGAGCCCACCGGGGCCCTGCGTTTTTTGTTGCCTCACCGGTGAGACCAGCAGGGATGACCAGCCGAAGGACGAGGGTGGTACCGAGATGATCATCGTCATGCGCACCGAAGCGCAGCAGGAGCAGATCGACGCGGTCCGCAAGGCCGTCGCCGACGAGGGCCTCGAGACCTACGTGATGGTGGGCGCCGAGCGCATCGTCATGGGTGTCGTGGGCGTCGGCATCGAGCGTGTCCGGCACGTCGAGATCATGCCCGGCGTCGAGCAGTGCATCCGCGTCAGCAAGCCCTACAAGCTGGCCAGCGCGGAGCACCACCCCGATCGCTCGAGCGTCCGCGTGAGGGATGTCGAGATCGGGGCTGGCGCGCCCCTCGTGGTCATCGCCGGGCCCTGTGCCGTGGAGTCGCGCGAGCAGGTCCTGGCCACGGCGCGGTGGGTCAAGCGCGAGGGCGCCACGATCATGCGCGGCGGTGCCTTCAAGCCGCGCTCCTCGCCCTACGCCTTCCAGGGACTGGGGATCGAGGGGCTCAAGCTGCTCGCCGAGGCCCGCGAGGAGACCGGCCTGCCCGTCGTCAGCGAGATCACCGACCCGGGCGACGTGGAGGTCTTCGAGCGCTACGTGGACATGCTCCAGGTCGGCGCCCGCAATATGGCCAACTTCGTCCTGCTCAAGGCCGTGGGGCAGAGCCGCAAGCCGGTGCTCCTGAAGCGCGGCCTCTCGGCGACCATCGAGGAGTGGCTCATGGCCGCCGAATACATCCTCAGCTCGGGCAACCCCAACGTCGTCCTCTGCGAGCGGGGCATCCGCACCTTCGAGACGGCCACCCGCAACACCCTCGACCTCTCGGCCGTGCCCGTCATCCGCGAGCGCACGCACCTGCCCATCATGGTCGACCCCTCGCATGGCACGGGCCACCGGGCCCTGGTGCGACCACTGGCCGTGGCCGGCGCGGCTGTCGGCGCGGACGGCATCATCATCGAGGTGCACCCGGACCCGCCGATGGCCCGCTCGGATTCCGAGCAGTCGCTCTCGTTCCCGGAGTTCGGCGACCTCATGGATGACCTGCGACGGCACGAGTACCTGCGCAACCCCACGGCCCGCAGCACCTACGTGCCCGCAGAGCCACCCGCTGAGCGCCGCCGGCTGCGGGCCCGCATCGAGGACGTCGATGCCCGCATCGCGGCCCTCCTTGAAGAGCGTGCGGAGCTCTCCGTGGCCGTGCAGCAGACGCGCGCCGCGGACGACCACGGCCACGACGTGGGCCGCGAGCGCGAGCTCATCGAGCGGGCCGCACACCTCGAGGGTGGCGTCCTGACAGCGGAGGAGCGCGAGATGGTCTTCGGCACCATCCTGCGGGTCTCGCGTTCCGCCCAGCGCCGCAGCGCAGCCGACCGTGAGGCGGCGGCCGCGGCGGCCGCCACGGACAGCGTCGGCACCTCGGCCAGCGGCCCATCGCAGTGACGATGGAGGGGCCTGGGCCGGGCCACGGCAGGAGGACTGGCGTCGTCACCCCCGCGGCACGCCTGGCTGGCTCGCTGCGGCTCCCGGCTGACAAGTCGGTGGCGCACCGTGCGCTCCTCTTCAACGCCATGGGTGCCGGGACGGCCACGGTCCGACTCGACCGACCAGGCGGCGACGTGCTCTCGATGGCCGGCGCCCTCCAGGCTATCGGTGCCATCGACGACCTGGCCGTCGACGCCGTAGGTGCGACCGTGGCGAGCGTTCGCGGCGGCGGCACTGCGGCGGCGGCCCGCCTGCCGGGCGATGGCGGAGAGACGCTCGACTGCGGCAACGCCGGCACGGCCATGCGGCTTCTGGCCGGGGCGCTGGCTGGCAGGCCGGGCAGGGCCACCCTGATCGGCGACGCATCGCTCTCCGGCCGGCCCATGGAGCGCATCGCCGCTCCGCTGCGGGAAGCGGGCGCGGCTATCGAGACGACCGATGGCCATGCC
Source organism: uncultured Chloroflexia bacterium (assembly GCA_963825995.1). Taxonomy (GTDB): domain Bacteria; phylum Chloroflexota; class Limnocylindria; order Limnocylindrales; family CSP1-4; genus JAFMJV01. The sequence continues at coordinate 62,901 of CAWGVH010000003.1, read as the reverse complement.
CCCCTGCGCATCACCGGCCGCCGCCCGTTGCTGGCCATGGTGCACCGCCCGGCGGTGGCCAGCGCCCAGGTCATCGGCTGCCTCAGCCTGGCGGCACTGGCGGCCGGTGGCACGACCACCGTCGAGGTACCCGGGCCGACCCGCGACCACACCGAACGCCTGCTGGCTTGGCTGGGAGCCCCGGTCCATCGCGACGGGATGGTCACCACCATCGAGGGGCCGGCCGGCTTTGCCGCCCGCTCCCTGACCGTCCCGGGCGACATCTCCTCTGCGGCCGCCTGGCTCGTGGCGGGCGCCCTGCATCCCGATGCCGAGATCCACCTCGAGGGCGTTGGTCTCAACCCCTCGCGAGTGGGCATCATCGACGTGCTGCGCGAGATGGGCGCCGACATCGAGGTCGCCCTGGACGATGGAGATGGCGGCGAGGGCGGGGACGGCCCGCCCGACCATCCAGAACCGGTGGGCACCATCACCGTACGCGGCGGACGACCCCTGCGCGCCATCGCCATCAACGGCGACCGAGTGGCGGACGTCATCGACGAGCTGCCCCTCATCGGCGTGGCCATGGCCGCCGCGGCGGGCCGCAGCGAGCTGCACGATGCAGCAGAGCTGCGGGTCAAGGAATCGGACCGCCTCGCCCTCGTGGCTGCCAACCTGGCCGCCGTGGGCGCCCTGGTCGAGGAGCGCCCGGACGGCTGGATCGTGCGTCGCGGGCGGCCCCGCGAGGCGGCCATCCGCACGGCCGGCGACCATCGCATCGCCATGGCCTTCGCCATCGCCGCGGTCTGCGGCGTGGCGGGTACCGTACGCATCGACGATCCCGCTTGCGCGGCCGTCTCCTACCCTTCGTTCTGGACGGACCTGGAGACCCTCAGCCGATGACCCTGCGACGCCTGCGACTCCTGACGGCCGGCGAATCCCACGGTCCCGGCCTGTCCGGCATCCTCGACGGACTCCCGGCCGGGCTGCCCGTCTCCACGTCTGCCGTGGACCGCGAGCTGGCGCGCCGCCAGCACGGTTACGGCAGCGGCCGGCGCATGCAGATCGAGCAGGACCGGGTGGTCTGGACGGCCGGGCTGCGCTTCGGCCGGACGCTGGGCTCGCCGCTCGCCTTCAGCATCTCCAACCGCGACTGGGCCGACTGGTCCGATCGCATGTCGGTCGAGCCGCGGCCGCGAGACCGCCGGCCGAAGCCCATCACACTGGCACGGCCCGGACATGCCGATCTGGCCGGCGCCATCAAGTACGACACGGGCGACATCCGCGATGTCCTGGAGCGAGCCTCGGCACGATCCACGGCGCCGCGCGTCGCGGCCGGCGCAGTCTGCCGCCAGCTGCTGGCCACCTGCGGCGTGTCCATCTGGTCGTTCGTCGATCAGCTCGGCCCCGTGCGCGCCTTCGGCGGGTCGGACGACCCCGTCGCGCTGGTTCCGGCCGGTTGGGCCGATGAGGACCGGCGGGCCCCGACTCCCCTGCGCTGCCCCGATCCCGTCGCCGAGGCGGGCATGATGGCCGAGGTGGATGCGGCGGTGGAGGCGGGCGATTCGGTGGGCGGCTCCTTCGTGGTGGTCGCCGAGGGCATGCCCGTGGGCATCGGCTCCAACGCCGAGTGGGACACCCGCCTCGACACCGCCATCGCGGCCGTGCTCATGGGCATCCAGGCCGTCAAAGGCGTTGAGATCGGCCTCGGCTTTGGCGTCGTGAGCCGGCTCGGCAGCGCCGTCCATGACGAGGTCGCGCCGGGTGCGCCGGGCTGGGCGCGAAAGACGAACCGCGCCGGCGGCACGGAGGGCGGCATGAGCAACGGCGCCGCCATCGTCGCCCGCGTGGCCGTGAAGCCAGTGTCCACGCTGCGCACGCCGCTCGATGCCGTAGACCTCGAGACCGGCGAGGTGCGCCGTGCCCACATCGAGCGCAGCGACGTGGCCATCATGCCGCGGGCTGCCGTGGTGGGCGAGGCCATGCTGGCCCTGGCCCTCGCAGACGCCCTGCTGGCCGACCTGGGCGGCGACACGATCGGTGATGTCCGCGCGGCCGTGCGCCGCCGCCGAGCCCGTTCGGCAGGCCCGCGTGGTCGACGCATGGAAGCGCGCGGCGAGCTCCCCAGTCTCCCCGAAACGGCCGCCGAGGCGGCCACGCCGGTGAGCGGCCAGGACGCCTGATGGCCGACGGGCTGACCTTCCGCCTCCTCGGCCAGGGCATCGCGTACTCGGCCTCCCCGGCCATGATGACGGCCGCCTTCGCAGCCCTGGGCCTGCCCCATCGCTACGTCCTCATGGACATGGCGCCAGACGACGTTTCGGCCGCCGTAGCCAGCCTTCGGTCCGCCGACGCCGGTGGCGCCAACGTGACCGTGCCCCACAAGGCAGCCGTGGCGGCGCTCATGGATGAGCTTTCGGACGTGGCCCGTGAAGCGGACGCCGTCAACGTCGTCGTGCGCGACGGGAGCCGCCTGGTGGGTCACAACACGGACCTGCCGGCGACGGTGGATGCGCTGCGGCGGCTCCGCCCGGGCGGCATCGGCCACGCCGTCGTGCTGGGGGCCGGCGGCGCAGGGCGTGCCGTGCAGCTGGCGCTGGCCTACGTGGGCGCTGGCCAGACCAGCATCCTGCGCCGCTCGGATGGCTCGATGGCCCGCCTGGAGGACGAGCTGGCCGCGGCTGACCTTCTCGTCAACGCCACGCCGGTAGGCACCGGCAGCGATGAGAGCCCGGTGCCGGCGGCGCTCCTGCGCCCTGACCTGGCGGTCCTGGACCTCGTCTACCGGCCCAGCCCTACGCGGCTCGTGAGGGAGGCCCGCGCCGCCGGCGCGCCCGCGGAGGCCGGGGCAGGCATCCTGCTCGGCCAGGCCTGCCGATCGCTCGAGCTGTGGCTCGGCGGGGTGGTTCCGGTGGAGAGCATGCGCGCGGCTCTGGATGCGGAGCTCGGAGGCCGCTCGGATGCCTGACGCGATCGTCCTCGTGGGCCTCTCCGGCAGCGGCAAGTCCACGGTCGGACGCCTGCTCGCGCGGCGGCTGGGACGGCCGCTCCTGGACCTCGACGCGGACATCGCGTCGCGTGAGGGTGCCCATCCGGCGGACCTCATCCGGGACCGGGGCGAGGCCTCGTTCCGGGAGATCGAGTCGGGCGTCCTGGCGCGAGCCCGCGGGGTTCCGGGCGCCGTCATCGCCACCGGCGGCGGGGCCGTCATCGACCCGCTCAACCGCTGGCAGCTCTGGGAGGCCGGGACCGTCGCCTGGCTGGACGCGCCGGACGAGGTGTTGCTGGCGCGGCTGGCCGAGCACGACGAGGCGCGGCCCATGCTGGATGGCGACGCGGCTGGCCGGCTGGCATCGCTACGGGCCGAGCGGACGCCCTTCTACCGCGCCGCCGACGTGCGCGTGGACGCCTCCGGCTCGCTGGAGCAGGTGGCCGACGCCGTCGCGGCCGCCATCGACCGGCACCCTTCCCCATCGCCACGCTCGGCTTCCCGCCGGCTCTTCGACGCCGAAGTGCGGCGCGACCATCCCATGGGCCCACGGACAGCGCGTATCGTCCTCGGCCGCGATCTCGATGGCACGGTCCTGGGCGACATCTTCGCCACGGCCAGCACCGGGGACCCGGTCATCGTCGCCGATCGGCGCCCGGCCAGGCTGCTCCCCGGTCTCATGGCCGCCCTGCCTGCCGGGCGCCGCCTGGCCATGAGCGCCGGCGAGCGCTCCAAGCGCCTGCGGGCGGTGGAGCGGCTGCTGGAGGCGGCCAGCGCCATGGGTGCCGAGCGTGGCGATGCCTGGGTCGGCGTGGGCGGCGGCACGACCACCGACGTGGTCGGCGCAGCCGCAGCACTCTTCCTGCGCGGCGTGCCCTTCGTGGCCCTCCCGACGACCTGGCTGGGCATGACGGACGCCTCCATCGGCGGCAAGGTCGGCGTGGACCTCTCGGTGGCCAAGAACGCCGCCGGTGCCTTCTGGCCGCCGGTCGCCATCGTGGGGGACATGGCGACCCTGCGCACGCTGCCGCGCTCGCGTCGGCTTGACGGCATGGCCGAATCGCTCAAGGCGGGGCTCATCGGCGATCCCGGCCTCTGGCGGCTCGTGGAGACGCACGGCAGCGCTGCCCTGCGGGACGACGAGGCCGCCCGATTCGCCATCATCGACCGCTCCGTCCGCCTCAAGCTGGACGTCGTGGACCGCGATCCCTTCGAGGCCGGCGAGCGTCGCGTGCTGAACCTGGGCCACACGCTGGGCCACGCCCTGGAGGTCGAGAGCGGCTACCGCCTGCCGCACGGCCACGCCGTCGTGCTGGGCCTGCGCGCTGTGGCCGCCATCGCCGCCGAGCGGGGCGCGGAGCCGGGTTTGGCCGAGCGCATCGACGATGTCGTAGCCAGCCTTGGCTACCACCTGCGGCGCGCCTTCGACCCCACGGTCGTGGCGCACGCCCTGGGCAGCGACAAGAAGCGCCACAGGGGCCGGCAGCGCTGGATCCTGCCCATGGCCGTGGGTCGGGTCGAGGAGGCCGACGACGTCACGGACGCCGAGCTGGAGGCTGCCATGCGCGTCATCCAGGCGGATGAGACCGTCGCACGAGGACTGCGCGTCGTGCCGGCCACCACTCGCCGGTCCACGGACCGCCGGCCATGAGGATCCTCCTGCTCAATGGCCCCAACCTGGGCCGGCTCGGCCTGCGCCAGCCGGAGATCTACGGCAGCACCACGCTCGTCGAGGTCGAGCAGGCCGCGGCGGAGCACGCCGTGGCACTGGGTCACACGCTGGTCGCCCTCCAGTCGAACCACGAGGGTGCCCTCATCGACCGCATCGAGCGGCGCGACTACGACGCCATCGTCATCAACCCGGGCGCCCTGACGCACACCTCCTACGCCCTCCACGACGCGCTCATCGGCGCGGACTGCCCCAGTGTCGAGATCCACATCAGCGACATCCTCTCGCGCGAGGCCTGGCGCCGCGTCTCGGTCATCGAGCCGGTCGTCAGTCACCGGATCATGGGCCACGGCTGGCGTGGCTACCTAGAGGCCATCGACTTCCTCCACGAGCACGCAGCCCTGCACGCTCGTCCCGAGACACCCGAGGACCAGACATGACCGCCCTGCTCCCGCGCCCCGGCCTCCACGGCGTCGCTGCCGTGGAGATGAGCGCCGACACGATCTCTCCGGTCACGGCCGCGCTGCGGCTGCGTGACCGCCTGGCCTTCATCCTCGAATTGGTGGAGGGCGGTGCCCGCTACGGCCGCTACTCGATGGTCGGCGTGCGTGGTCGCATCCTCAGCCTGGAGGGCGGGGTGGCCAGCGTGCTCGACCGGGACTACGGGGAGATCGACCGGTTCGACGCCAGCGACCCGCTGGAGGCCCTGCGCCTGCTGCTTCCGGCAGCCCTCGCCCACGGGGAGCTGCCCATCTCGCTGGCCTCGGGCGTGGGCTACCTGGCCTACGAGGCAGCCGCACGCTGGGAACGGCTGCCCGTCCCTGATGCGGACCCCATCGGCCTCCCGGAGGCGCTCTTCCACCTGCCCGAGGTCCTCATCGTCTTCGACCACCTGGCCCAGACGGCCACGCTGGCCGCCATCGACGGACCCGGCGCACAGGAGCGCCTGGCGGACACGGCCGACCGCCTGGCCCGACCCAGCGCCGACGAGGCCGCCACCGTGATCCCCCGTGATCCGGTGCGACCCACGCCGCCTACCGCCGACCCGCGCTACGAAACCGGAGTGGCGAGCCTCGTTCGGGACATCCGGGCCGGCGAGATGCTGCAGGCCGTGCTGGCCCGCCGCTTCTCGATGCCCTGTGCCGTCGGGCCCCTGGAGATCTACCGCTCACTCCGGCGCATCAACCCCTCGCCGCACCTCTTTGCCGTTGACCTTGGCCCCGGCCGCTCGATGCTGGGCGCCTCGCCGGAGCTCCTCGTGCGCGTGCGGGACGGCATCGTCTCCACGCGGCCCATCGCCGGGACGCGACCACGCTCGGCGGACCCCCTCCGTGACCAGGAGCTTGAGATGGACCTCCTCGCGGATGCCAAAGAGCTCGCCGAGCACGCCATGCTCGTGGACCTCGCCCGCAACGACGTCGGCCGGGTGGCGGAGGCGGGCAGCGTGACCGTGCCCAACCTCCACGGCATCGAGCGTTACTCACACGTCATGCACATCGTCTCGGAGGTCGAGGGGCGGCTGCGACAAGATCGCGACGCCTTCGACGCGGTGCGCTCGGTCTTCCCGGCGGGGACCCTCTCCGGCGCGCCCAAGGTGCGGGCCATGCAGGCCATCGCGGAGCTCGAAGGCGAGCGGCGCGGGCCCTACGGTGGCGCCGTCGGCTTCCTCGCGCCGGACGACGTGGAGGTGGCCATCACGATCCGCAGCATGGTCCTGGTGGACGGCGTGGCCCACGTCCAGGCGGGGGCGGGCATCGTGGCCGACTCCGTGCCGGAGCGCGAATCGGCGGAGGTGGCCGCCAAGGCCGGTGCCATCCTGGCCGCCATCGCCGATGCCGAGGCCATCGCAGCCGCACGAGGACAGGAGGCTACCCGATGACCGGCCCAGGCACGACACTCGCGGCGGCGCCGCGATCGACGTCGGCGACTCGCGCCGTCGACGAGCAACCAGGGGGCGGCCTGCGCATCCTGCTGCTCGACAACTACGACTCCTTCACCTACAACCTCTACCAGTACCTCCGCCAGCTGGGCGCGGAGGTGACCGTCGCCCGCAACGACGAGATCGACCTCGCGGGCATCGAGGCCCTGGCGCCTGACGGCATCGTCATCAGCCCGGGTCCCTCGCGGCCGGAGAACGCGGGCATCTCGCTCGAGGTCATCCGTCGCTTCGGGCCGCACACACCCATCCTGGGCGTCTGCCTGGGTCACCAGGCCATCGGCCTGGCCTACGGCGGCGAGGTCGTCACGGTCGAGCCGGTGCACGGCAAGCAGTCGGCCGTCGACCACCGGGGCGTGGGCTGCTTCGAGGGCCTCGACACGCCCATGGAGGCCGGCCGATATCACTCCCTGGCCGTGGCGCGCGAGTCGATGCCCGACGTCCTGGAGGTGACGGCCACCTCGCCGGATGGCCTGGTCATGGGCCTGCGCCACCGGGTCCACCCCGTCGAGGGCATCCAGTTCCACCCTGAGTCGATCCTCACCACCGACGGCATGGAGCTGCTCGCCAACTGGCTGCGTTCCGTCGCCGGTGGCAGCCGCGAGGGCTGATCGCATCGGGGTCTAAGGTCCGGAGCGTTCCCCGGTCGGCGGGCTCATCGCTGCCGAACCACCCGGAGCGAGGAGGAACCTGGCGATCCTGCAGTCATCGTCTCACCCGGATCCGTTGCGCGATGTCGTCAAGCAGTCTGTCGGCGGCGGTGTAGGGGTCCAGCTCGTGGGCGGCCACCTGTTCGAGGACCGCTTCGGCTGAAGCCCGCCGGGAGGACGACCAGAGCGCTTCGCGCATGCGGTCGGCCAGGATGCCCTCCACCTGGGCACGTGCGCGGGCAAGGCGGGCGCCATGGGGTTGGGCGGTCGCAGCCCGTGTGGCGTGATGCTCGTCGAGCGCAGACAGCAGCTCGGGCACGCCGGCAGCGGTCAGGCCTGAGGCCAGCAGCACCTGCGGATGCTTCGGGCGGCGGTGCTGGGTGATGCCGAGCTCCACCTCCCCTGCCTCAGGCTCGGCACCGGGCGTCAGCACGGCGCGCAGCTGCGCGGCTGCACGGTCCGCGCCCGGCCGGTCCGACTTGTTGACGATGACCAGGTCGGCTACCTCGAGGAGGCCGGCCTTGAGGGCCTGGACTTCGTCGCCCATCTCGGGCGCCTGGACCACGACCGTCGTGTCGGCGATGGCGGCCACCTCCACCTCCGACTGCCCGGTGCCCACGGTCTCGATGAAGACGAGGCCGAAGCCGCAGGCCGCCAGGGCGGCAGCCGACTCGGCTGTCGTGCCAGCCAGCCCACCGAGATGTCCGCGCGAGGCCATGGAGCGGATGAAGACGTCGCGATCCCCGGCGTGCTGCTGCATGCGGATGCGGTCGCCCAGGATGGCGCCGCCGGTGACGGGGCTGGAAGGATCGATGGCCAGCACGGCAACGGCCCGGCCGCCGGCACGGGCCTCCGCGACGAGGGCTGCCACGAGCGTGGACTTGCCGCCCCCCGGGGGCCCGGTGATGCCCACGACATGGGCGCTGCCGGCCGCCGGATAGAGGGTGCGCAGCGCCTCCTCGGCCGCTGCCGTGCGGGATTCGATGGCCGTCAGCAGGCGAGAGAGCGCCAGGCGGGATCCGGCGCGGGCATCGTTCGCCAGGCGCGTGCCGGTGCCGGCCGACCCGGGCGTCGTCACTCCGGACGCTGCGGCGCGTGCTCCCGCATGAAGGCGGCCACCTCGCCGATGCTCGTGCCGGGCCCGAAGATGGCCGCAACGCCGGCGTCCTGCAGCGTCGGGACGTCCTCGTCAGGGATGATGCCGCCCGCTGTCACCAGCACGTCGGCCATGCCCTGCTCGCGCAGGAGCTGGCAGATGCGAGGCAGGAGCGTGAGGTGGGCGCCGGAGAGGATGGAGAGCCCGACCACGTCCACGTCCTCCTGGAGAGCAGCCGTGGCGACCATCTCCGGCGTCTGCCGCAGCCCGGTGTACACGACCTCGAAGCCTTCGTCCCGGAGGCCGCGCGCCAGCACCTTGGCGCCGCGGTCGTGGCCGTCCAGGCCGGGCTTGGCGATGAGCACCTTGAGGGGTCGCTCGGTCATCAGAGGATGGTAGGCGAGGCGGCAGGCTAAGGTGCGCCGCTCGAGGGGCGCTGCAGGTGGCTGAAGAACTCGGCGCGCGTCTTGTCGCTGCGGCGGAAGATGCCCAGTACCGCCGAGGTCGTCATGATCATGCCGGGCTTGCGGATGCCGCGCATGCTGGCACAGAGGTGGGTCGCCTCGACCACGACGCCCACGCCCTTGGGGGCCAGGCGATCCATGAGGAAGTCCGCGACCTGCTGCGTCAGGCGCTCCTGCACCTGCAGCCGACGCGCGTACATGTCCACGACGCGCGGGATCTTGGAGAGGCCGATGACACGGCCGTCGGGGATATAGGCCACGGCCACAGAGCCGGCGAATGGCAGCAGGTGATGCTCGCAGAGCGAGTGGAATGGGATGTCCTTGACGAGCACCATCTCGCTGTAGCCCACGTCGAAGACGGCGTCGTTGAGCACCTCGTCAGGGTCCGTGGCGTAGCCGGCGGTGAGTTCCGCGTACATGCGCCGAACACGCCCTGGGGTGTCCACCAGTCCCTCTCGGGATGGATCCTCCCCGATGGCAGACAGGATGGCACTCACGGCCGTCTCGATGGCGCCGGACCCGGGCAGTTCCGGCCGCTGGGCCGCTTGCTCATTCATGGGGCGATCCGTGGCATCGTGGGCACGCGTGATCTGGCGCTCCTCGTGGTGCTGGCCGGTCGTCAGGAGCCGGAGCGCGGACCGGGTTCTGCGGGATCACCGGACGAGTCAGGATCAGCGGCGTCGTCCTTGGCATCGGGCATGTTGTCGCGCGCGCCCTTGACGGCCTTGCCCAGCGCCTCGCCCAGCTTCGGCAGCGTCGATGGCCCGCGCCAGAAGACCACGACCACGAGCACGATGATGAGGATGACGAGCTCCGGTCCCACGATGCCGCCATGGTACTCCGCCAGGCCTGCGTATCGCCTCAGAAGTCGGCCAGCCTGGCCAGCTCCTCTGCCACCTCGTCGGGCCGATGGCGCATGAGGTCGTGCCCGGCGCCGGCGAAGCGACGGACGCGGGTGTTCGGCCAGCCAGCGGCGGTCCGGACGCGGCAGATATCCTCGAGGGCCAGCAGCCGCTCGCGCTGGTCCTCGTCGTCGGCCGTCGCCGCGTCGGCCACGAGCACGCTGACCGGGCAGCGCACGTCGGCCAGCGTGGAGTGTGGCTGGTAGGCATACATGGCCTCCACCACTCGGCGGACGACGGACCCCTTCGTCACTAGCCCGACGTGCCCGGCGTGCGTCTCGACGACCTGCGCCCGCGCGGCAGTCTCCTGGTCGGCGTCCCAGGAAGCGGGGTCGAAGGCGCGGCGGTCGGCCAGCCAGGCATCCATGGAGATCAGCACCTCGGGCGGCTCGGCCATGGCCTCCACGAGCTGCATGGGCAGCATCCGGGTCGCCTCGAGCATGGCCTCCCAGCCGCCGTCCACCAGCGCCAGCCGGGCGACCGACCCGGGCTGCAGCCGGGCCATCTCGGCGGCGACCATGGCGCCCAGCCCGTGCCCAGCGACGGTGGCGGGCGGGCCCGCCACCGTCTCGCCCCAGCCTCTGCCGGCCATGACGGTGAGGACGTCGAGCGCCAGGGACTCCAGGCCGTAGCCCGCCAGCGGTGCATCAGATGCGCCGTGGCCGCGCAGGTCGGAGGCCACGATCGGGAACCGCAGCGCCAGGCGGCGGGCCACCGGCAACCAGCTCCAGGCAGTGCGGGTCAGACCGTGGATGAGCACGATGGGTCGGCCCTCCCGGGCTGCCGGCCAATCCAGGTAGTGGAGGCGTTCGCCCGTCTGGAGGGTCACCACCATGGACTCGGGCGGCTGATGGCCGCCAGGCGGCAGATCAGCGTGGCTCACGGGCGGGCACCCACGGCACAAGCATAGGGGCGATCCGGTCCCGGTTGACGGGACGATCCCGGCTGGCTGGCGCGGTCCAGGCTCGTTGTCCGCGCGGTTCCGGCTGGCTGGCTGCGGCGGCTCGGCTGCGCTCGTGCGATGCTGCCGGCATGCCGCTGCGACGCCGTGGAGACCTTGCCCGCCGCTACCCGGGGAGGCGGGTCCGCCTGCCCGAGCCACGCCACGTACCCTTCGAGATCCTCGTGGAGGAGGCCCTGCAGGACCTGCCCGCGGAGTTTCGTCGCCTGCTCGATGACGTGGCCATCGTCATCGAGGATGTGCCGGACGCAGATCAGTCGGCCGACGGCGGCACCCAAGAGGACGGCTGGCTCTATGGACTCTACGACGGCGTTCCGGCCACCGAGTGGGGCGCCGACACGGTGGCCTTCCCGAACAAGATCACGCTCTTCAGGATCCCGCTCGAGTCGGACTTCGCGGACCCTGCCGAGCTCGCGGAAGAGGTCCGCCGCACGGTCATCCACGAGCTGGCGCACCATGCCGGCATCAGCGACGAGCGGCTGCACGAGCTCGGCTACGACTGACCCGACCCGGCGCCGACCGACGCGGGCTCGTTTGACACTTGCGTGCTTGCGCAAATGATGAGAACATGTCGGTCATGACGACAGCAGTCGACCCCGGCGTGACCCACGAGGACGGGCCGGAGCTGACGACCGAGGTGGAGCGCCAGCGCTACGCGGCCATCAGCCGTGCCCTGGCCGATGCCAAGCGGCTGTGCGTGCTCGAGTTGCTCTCGAACGGCGAACGCTCGGTGAGCGACCTGTCGCGCGAGGCCAGCTGCCAGGTCCCCAACATGAGCCAGCATCTTGCCGTCCTGCGGTCGGCGGGCCTGGTGGTCTCGCGGCGGGACGGCAGCACCATCTACTACCGCCTCACGGATCCCCGGATCCTGGAGGCCTACCGGTTGATCAAGTCCGTCGCGAGCTAGCGTCACGGTGTTCCGCTTCGGGCGGATGGTGACCGCCTCGAGCGGAGAAAGGACAGGACAGGACAGGAACATGGCGATCAAGGAAGCGACCGACGCCACTTTCGAGGAGCTGGTGCTCAAGAACGACAAGCCCGTGGTCGTCGACTTCTGGGCGGTCTGGTGCGGCCCCTGCAAGCTCGTCGCGCCGGAGATGGAGAAGCTCTCCGCGAAGTACGAGGGCATCGTCGACATCGTCAAGGTGGACGTGGACAAGAACCCCGGACTCTCTCAGGCCTACCAGATCATGAGCATCCCCACCATCGCTTACTTCAAGCCCGGCGACCAGCCCCGCGGTGTGGTCGGCTTCCAGCCCATGGAATCGCTGGAGAAGAAGTTCGGCCTGGCTGAGCTCATGCCAGCCGAGGGCGCGGAGGCCGGCAGCGTCGCCTGATGGCAGCGGCCTGACGGGTGCCGCGAGGGCGGCCGCGAAGGTATCACGCGACCCAAGGCGTGTCCGGCGCGTCAACTCCCGCCGGCGTGCCGCCAGGCCATCTGGAACCAAGCCGTGGCGCGGTCCACGACGTGGCGCTCACGGCCGCGAGGGCTGAACCGCAGCCAATCAGCGTCACCCGGGATCGCCGCGGTGTCCGGCGTACGCAGGGCAGCGTCGGCGATATCGGCCGGCAGCCGCACGTCCAGCGCGTCGGCGGAGACGCGGGCGAAGAGGACCGAGCCCCGCCGATACGACACGATGCCCTCGTCACCGGAGCTGCTCACGTCATCGGACTCTGCCGCCAGGTCGGCGACGAGCACCATGAGGTCCGGCCCAGGTCCTTCATCCATACCTTCCACCCTAGCGCTCGAAGCGTCGCTGCAGGATCGCGTGGATCGAGACGGCGATGAGGATGACGGCACCGTAGATGAACTGCTCCAGGTAGTTCGTGAGCCCCGCGGCCACGATGCCGGCCTGGATGCCGCCGATCATGAAGGCTCCGACCAGGGTGCCATAGATGCTGCCGCGTCCACCGAACACCGAGGTGCCGCCCACGAAGACGGCGGCCAGGGTCGGCAGCAGGTAGCCGTCACCCATGCCCGGGTAGAAGTTGACGATCTGGAGGCTGTTGAGCATGCCCGCCAGGGCCGCCGTCAGCCCCGTCAGCACGAAGAGGATGATGCGCGTGCGTTGGATGGGGATGCCCATCAGGGCCGCCGCCTGCTTGTTGTCGCCGATGACGTAGGTGTTCTGGCCCAGGCGATGCCGGTTGAGCAGCAGCCAGGCGACGACCGTCACCAGGACCAGCCACCAGAACTCCATGGGAATGCCCAGGACGGTCTTGCCCACCAGGATGTCGCGCGTCGGGTCTCCACGCGTCGATGCCAGGGCGAAGGACTTGCCGCCCACGAGCACCAGGACCAGGCCGCGGAAGAGGAACTGCGTGCCGATGGTCACCACCAGCGAGGGCAGGCCGACCACCGTCACGACGAGGCCGTTGAAGAGCCCGGCGCCCGCGCCCATGGCCAGCGACGCGATGGCCGACAGGGCCACGTTGCCCGTGGCCTCCCATGTCCACACGAAGCCGACCATGCCAAGGGCCATGATCGATGGGAAGGAGAGGTCGATGTCCCCGGCCACGATGACCATCGTGAGGGCCATGGCCACGATGGCGAAGTAGGGCACGGTCTGCGCGTAGGAGAGGTAGATGCGGTCCGAGCCGAAGGTCATCGGCGCCATGACGAAGAAGATCAGCCAGAGCAGCACGAAGGCGACGGTGATGCCGATCTGCGAAGCCCAGCGCCGGGCGAAGATACCGACCGAGCTGCGATCCGGGGCTTCGCGGGCGGGCACGGCCGGGGCGCTCATGCCGTCACCTCCGGTCGTGCCGGGGACACGCTAGACCGGTCGGTCTGGAAGACCCCGGTGGAGGCGATCTCGCGCATGATGTCCATCAGCTCATTGAGGCTGTAGCGCGAGGTCGGGAACTCGCCGGCCACGCGCCCGCGATCGATGATGACGATGCGGTCGGCCACCGAGTAGACGTGGAAGATGTTGTGGTCGATGAAGACCGCTGACTTGCCGGCCGTCCGGATCCCCTCCACGAAGTGGAGCAGCTTCTCCGTCTCCTTGAGAGAGAGGCCCATCGTCGGCTCGTCGAGGATGATGATGTCGGCCTCGAAGTGCAGTGCGCGCACGATGGCCAGGCCCTGGCGCTCTCCGCCAGAGAGACCCGTGACGGTCGTGTCCGGCGTGAGCACGGCTGACGTGAAGCCCATCGACTCGCTCATGAGGTCCTCGGTGATGCGGCGCATCTCGCCGACCTTCAGGAACCCGAGGCGGCCCGCGACGGCGCGGCCCATGAAGATGTTGCGCCAGAGCGGCAGCTGCTCCGCGAGAGCGCGCTCCTGGAAGACGGTCTCGACGCCCAGGGAGCGTGCTCGCTGCACGTCGAGGTGGCTGACGAGCTCCCCGTTGAAGAAGATCTCGCCCTGGTCCGGCTGGTGGACGCCGGTGATGACCTTGATGAGCGTGGACTTGCCGGCGCCGTTGTCGCCAAGCAGGCCCACGACCTCACCGCTGGTCAGGCGGAAGCTGACGTCCTGGAGGACCTGGACGCCGCCGAAGGACTTGTAGACGTTGCGGAGCTCGAGGCGCAGCGGCGCCGGCTGGCGAGGGCCGGAGCCCTCGCCAGCCGGCACGCCGTCCACCACGGCGTGCTGGTCGGTCACTAGCGGATCTGCTGCTCGACGAGCGGCGCGACCCTGTCGATGTTGCTGGCATCGACGAAGCCGCCACCAGTGTCGATGAACAGACCGCTGAAGCCGAACTTGTCGGTCAGGCAGATCTGCGCGATGGCCTCAAAACCCTGCAGCCACTGCTGCTGGTCGATGGCCAGGTCCACATAGCCGCTCTGGATGGCGGCGATGGTGGCCGGGGCCAGGTCGAAGCCGGCCACGTAGACCGCGTCGGGTGCGATACCCGCCGCTTCCAGGTACGCCTGCGCCGTCGACGTCACGTTGCCGTGATCGAAGAAGGCCGCCTTGAGCTCGGGATTGGCAGAAGCCATGCCCGTGAAGGTGGAGATGCCGGCCGACGGGTCGGCGTTCGTGGCGTCATCGATCTCCAGATAGATGACGTCCATGCCGGCCTCGGTGAGGGCATCATGGATGCCCAGGGTCCGCTGGCCGCGGCCGGGCTGGGCCTCAAGGCCCCACAGGAAGACCTGGTCGCCTTCCACCAGACCGCCACGCTTGATGGCCTCCCGGGCCAAGTCGCCGCCGGCCTTGTACAGCACGGCGCCAACGTAGCCGGTGCCCGCAGTGACGTTAGCCGCCTCGGTCTCGGGGAGCTCCGTGTTCATGACGGTGACGACGATGCCGCTGGCGACCGCCTCGTCGATGAGCGGCTTGAAGGCCTCATCACCGGGGTGGCCCATGACGGCGATGCCATCCGGGTTGGTGGCGACGGCCTCGCCGAACTGGGTGATCATCTTCGCCGGATCCCAGTCGGACCAGACGTACTGGACGTTGGCACCGAAGGCCTTCTCGGCCATCTTGGCCCCATTGGCCACGACGGTCTCGAACGGACCGCCCTGCGTCCCACCGGGGAAGAAGACGATCTTGGTGCCCTTGCAGAAGTTGCCTCCGTCCTGGGCCGCCGCGGCCCCGCCAGTGACGGCCACCGCCGACACCGTGAGGGCCATCGCCGTCAGCAGCGCCAGGGACCGATGCACGTGAGTGGTAACCATGTACCTCCCCTTTCCTTGCTGGGGTCGAACGACCCCGCCTCTTCGGCCTGTCGAGAGCTGACGGACCGGTGGCGCGACTGATGCTCCACCGGACCCAACGACTCTCGACAGGGCCCTTCAGCCCGATCCGCGCAGTCCATCGACCACGCGGCCGTCGGTGACCTACTCCTCCGGCACCGTGGGCATGTCGTTGTCGAGCTCGGGCGCGCCCGCGACGGGCTCTGTCCAGAGCTCACCGGCCAGGTAGGCCTCCAGGTTCTCCGGGGTCACGACCACCGATGGGGTGAGTGTGACCAGGGGCACCTCTTCGCCGGCGAAGATCTTCTGGAGTGTGTCGATGGTGGTCTTGCCCATGTTCGCCGGGTCTACCCCGAGCGTGGCGCTGAACTTGCCCTCTCCGAGCAGGTCCAGCGTGGGCGGATTGCCGTCGATGCCGACCGCGAAGAAGTCCTCGTTGATCTTCTTGCCCAGCTGCTCGCCGGCCAAGGCGGCACCGATGGCCATCTCGTCGCTGTTGCCATAGAAGACATCGATCTCGGGATCGGTCTGCCAGGCTACCGAGGCCACCGCCTGGCCGTCCTGACGGACCCAGTTGGCGGTCTGCTCGCCGACCACCTCGACGTTGGGGCAGTTCTTCGCGAGGCCGGCCTTGAAGCCGCCGGTGCGCCGATGCGAGAAGATCGAGTCGATGCCCAGCAGGATGTAGACCTTGCCGGGCGTCTCGGCCGCGGTCGTGCCGTACTTGCCGGCCAGGAGCTCGCACGTGTGGGCAGCCAGCTTCTCGGCACCGCCCCACTGGTCGTACCCGATGTACGAGAGGACGTCGCCTTCGGAGAACGGCGTGATGAAGTTGTGCGCGATGATGGGCACGCCCTTGGCGTTTGCGGCCTTGACCGCGGTGACGGCCGAGTCGGTGCCGATGGGGTTGATGCTGAGCCCGTCGACGCCCTTCTCGAGGAGCTGCTCGACGGTCGTGACGAAGGCGGCGAAGTCACCCTCGCTCGTGGGGGCCTGGACATCGACGGTCCAGCCCAGTTCCTCGCCACGCTTGGTGGCGCCATCGGCCATGGCCACGTGGAACGGGCTCGTGAGGGCCGGCGGCACGAAGCCGATGGTCTTGCTCTCCTCGTCCTGTGCCGTCACGGCCGCGCCGCTGCCCACGATCGCCAGGGCGGTCAGGAGCGCGGCGGCCTTGAAGTGGGAACCGAGGTTCCGCATGTGGACTCTCCTCCTATCGTCTTGCTGGATCGACCCGATCCAGCGCCTCCTTTGAAGGGCGCCTCGATGGGCACACCCTCCCCGTACTCAGCCTCCCGGATCACCTCCCCTCAGTCTCAGCGTCAACCACGGGATCTGGCCGCGGCGCGCCGTGTCGAGAAGCACGGCCAGGACGATGATCGTGCCGATCATGATCTCCTTGGCCTGCGATGGGAACGACATGTAGACGAGCCCGGCATCTACGAGCCGGATCATGAAGACGCCGATGAGCGTGCCCCAGATGCCGCCCACGCCGCCCGTCAAGGAGGTGCCTCCGATGACCACGGCGGCCACGGACATCAGCGTCAGGTTGGTGCCGTTCTGGTAGGCGCCCGACTCGAGGCGACCCATGACCAGGATGCCGGCCATGGCGGCCAGGAAGCCTGAGATGGCGTAGATGGCGACCTTCGTCAGCGACGTGCGCACGCCGGACAGGCGAGCGGCCGTCTCGTTGCCGCCGATGGCGTAGGTGTACCGCCCGAACTTGGTGTTCTTCAGGACGATCCAGCAGATGGTGTAGATGACGATGGTCAGGATGAGCGGCACGGGGATGTTGAAGCCCAGGACGCTGACATGCCCGGTCAGGGCGCCGAGCAGATCGTCCTTCTTGATGTAGATGCCTGAGCCTCGCGACAGTACCAGCGCGAATCCGAGCAGCACCGACCTGACCCCCAGCGTGACGATGAGAGGGTTCATGCGGAAGGCCGTGATGAGGACACCCTGCCCGGCGCCGATGGCCATGCCCGCCGCGAGCGCGATGGGGATGGCCACCCAGGATGGGAAGCCACCCGCCAGCTGGCCGCCGCTGACGTTGGTGCCGGCGATGAGGATGGCGGCGATGACGCCGCAGAATGAGACCATGGCCTCCACGGAGAGGTCGATGCCACCGGTGAGGATGACGAAGGTCTGGCCGGCTGCGACCAGGCCGAGGGCCGAGGCCTCGAGCCCGATGAGCAGGAGGCTGGTGGGCGAGCGGAAGGCCGGCGACATGATCCACAGCGCGACGGCCATGGCGATGAGCACCAGCGCCGGACCGGCTCCCGAGATGATGCTCTTGACGAGCCCGGCGGAACGGCTCGTGGTGGTGCCCGACTCGGTCACTGGATGACCCCTGCGCTGCCAGTGCCAGCCAGTGCACCGGAGGCATCACCGGAGTCGTGGTCGCCGCCGACGCCGCCTTGGGCGCCTGGACCGGACTCCGTGGCCAAGGCCATGATGCGCTCCTGGGTGGCCTCGGCGCGTGAAAGCTCGCCGCGGATGCGACCACCCTGCATCACCAGGACCCGGTCGCTCATGGCCAGGATCTCGGGCAGCTCGGAGCTGACCATGAGGATGGTGTCGCCCTGGGCCGCCAGCTCGTTCATGATGGCGTAGATCTCGGCCTTGGCGCCCACGTCGATGCCACGCGTCGGCTCGTCGAAGATGATGACCCTGGCCTTGGCTGCCAGCCACTTGCTGAGCACGACCTTCTGCTGGGTGCCGCCGGAGAGATTCAGGGCCAGCTGCTGCTGGCTTGAGGCCTTGATGGCCAGGCGGTCGATGAACGCCGACGCCAGGTCCGTCTCCCTCGATCGGCTGGTGAACTGGCCGCGCGTGAGGCGGTCGAGGACCGCGAGCGAGATGTTCTCGCGGACGTCGAAGATCAGGATCAGGCCCTGGCCCTTGCGGTCTTCGGTCAGCAGGGCGATGCCATGGTCGATGGCGTCGCGCGGGTTCCTGATGTTGACCGGCTGGCCATCGATGAGGATGGTCCCGGCATCGATCGGGTCGGCCCCGAAGATGGCGCGCACGACCTCCGTCCGGCCGGCCCCCACCAGTCCCGCCAGGCCCACGACCTCTCCGGCACGAGCCGTGAAGCTGACGTCCTCGAAGACACCCCGCCGCGTCAGGCCCTGCACGCGCAGGATCTCGGCACCCGGCGGAACGGGCTTCTTGGGAGCGCGCTCTGCCAGCTCGCGGCCGACCATGAGCCCGATGAGCTCATTCCTGGTCAGCTCGCGGGTGGCTCGCGTCGCGACGTGCTGGCCGTCTCGAAGGACCGTGATCCGATCCGAGAGCGCGAAGGCCTCGTCCAGGTGGTGGCTGATGAAGATGGTGGAGACGCCATGCTCCTTGAGTTCGCGCACGATCTGGAAGAGGTCGTCGATCTCGCGCAGGCTCAGGGCGGCGGTGGGCTCATCCATGATGATGACGTCCGCCTCGTGCAGGAGGGCCTTGGCGACCTCGACCATCTGCTGCTGCCCGACACCCAGTCGGCTGATGACGGTGCGTGGGTTGATCTCGAGATGGAGCCGGGCCAGCAGCTCGCGCGCCCGACCGTGCATGGCTCGCCATTGCAGCAGGGGTCCCCGGTGCAGCTCCGTGCCCAGGAACATGTTCTCCGTGATGGTCAGCTCCGGGACGAGGTTGAGCTCCTGGTAGATGGTCACGATGCCCGCGTTGATGGCCTGGCGCGGGGTGCGGGGAGCATAGGGGCGGCCCTTGTAGACGATCTCGCCCCCATCGGGCATGTACACGCCGGCCAGGATCTTCATGAGGGTGGACTTGCCGGCGCCGTTCTCGCCGACGAGGGCATGCACCTCGCCGGGCAGGACCTCCATGCTCACGTCGGCCAGCGCGTGCACGCCCGGGAAGCGCTTCTCGATGGCGCGCATCTGGAGGATCGGTCCCAGGGCGGGCGCGGTCTCCAGCTCTGCTGGCGCGGTGGCAAGCATCCAGTCCTCTTCCCCTCGGCGCCGACGCGGGACTCACCGCCCCGTGCCTGAGCAGCGCGTGCAAACGAGTGTATGCACACGTATGCTGTACGTCAAACCGGGACGCGGCGTTCCCGCAGAACGGACGGGCGGGCAGGGCGGCGGACAGGAGAGGCACGGAGGGCAGATGGTCGTGGCGCGGGCTTCGGGCAAGACAGGCCATCCGCGGGTCGTCATCCGGACGCACCCCCAGCGCGGCAGCACTGCACCGCCAACGATGCGTGACATCGCCCTAGCCACAGGTGTCTCGCAGTCGACGGTCTCGCGCGTCCTGTCCGGGACGCCCACGGCCGTGCCCATCGCGGAGGCCACCCGGCAGCGCGTCACGGAGACCGCCGAGCGCCTGGGCTATCGGCCCAACCCCCTCGCCCGCGGCCTGCGTGGCGCGCCCACGATGCTGCTCGGGGTCATCGTCCGCGACGTCACCGATCCCTTCTTCGCGGGCGCCATCGAGGCCGCCTCCCTGGAGGCCAACCGTCGGGGCTACAACGTCGTCCTGGGGCACGCTCACCAGAGCGCCGATGAGGCGGTGGCGCTGTGGGGCATCCTGGAGGCGCGCCACTGCGACGCCCTCCTCTTCCTGGGTGACCTGCGCGACCGCCCCGAGCTCATCGAGGACCTCAAGGACACCAGCATCCCAGTGGTGGCCCTCTGGCACGGCTCGCGGGAGAGCGGTATCCCCACCGTCAGCGTGGACAATCGTGCCGGCATGACCGCCGTCGTCGATCATCTCGCCGCCCTGGGCCATCAGCGCATCGCGTTCGCGGGGCCCAAACGCCTGGGTGACATCACCGAACGCGAGGATGCCTACCTCGAGTCACTCGCCCGGCATCGCCTGGCCCGCCGCCCGGAGTATCTCGTCGACGCGGGCAACGACTTCGCCGGCGGCGTGGAAGCGCTGGACGTGCTCATGGACCTGTCGCAACCACCGACGGCCATCGTGGCACCCACGGACGTGCTGGCCATCGGCATGCTGCATGCCGCTCAGCGCCGCGGTCTGCGAGTGCCCGCGGACGTCTCCATCTCGGGCTTCGACGACATCCCCGTGGCCGCTGTGAGCGTCCCGGCCCTGACCACCGTTCGCATGCCCACCGCGGCCATGGTCGTGGCAGCTCTCGACCTCGTCATCGGCCCCGAGGCGGCCGTCACTGACAGCCATCCTGTCCTGCAACCGGAGCTCGTGATACGCGCTTCGACCGGACCCGTGCCCACTCATCCAGCGGAAGGAGCCTGACCATGCCCAGCTACGTCGTCGGTGTCGATTTCGGGACCGAGTCCGGTCGTGCCGTCGTCATCGACACGGCCGACGGGCGGGAGCTCGGGAGCAGCGTCTACCGTTATGCCAACGGCGTCATCGACACGCAGCTGCCCGCCCCCGACGATGACGTCAGGCTGGCGCCCGACTGGGCCCTGCAGGACCCTGAGGACTATCTGCGCACCTATCAGCAGGCCGTGCCGGCCGCGCTGGCAGCCGCCGGCGTGGACCCCGAGCAGGTAGTGGGCGTGGGCATCGACTTCACGGCCTGCACGATGCTGCCCACCAAGGCCGACGGCACGCCCCTCTGCGCGCTGCCCGAGCTGCGCCGCCAACCCCATGCCTGGGTCAAGCTCTGGAAGCACCACGCCGCACAGCCGGAGGCCGATCGCATCAACCAGGTCGCCCGCGATCGCGGGGAGGCCTGGCTGCCCCGCTACGGCGGCAAGATCTCGTCTGAGTGGTTCTACTCCAAGGCGCTCCAGATCCTCGACGAGGCACCGGCCGTCTACGACGCAGCAGACCGCCTGATCGAGGCCGCTGACTGGGTCATCTGGCGACTCACCGGCGTCGAGACCCGCAACAGCTGCACGGCGGGCTACAAGGCCATCTGGTCCAAGCAGGACGGCTTCCCGAGCAGCGACTACTTCGCGGCCCTCGACCCGCGCCTCGCAGACATCGTGGACCAGAAGATGTCACGCGACCATCGTGTCCATCGGCGACAAGGCCGGGGCCCTGACCGAGGAGGCGGCCGCCTGGACCGGGCTGCGCCCAGGCACCGCCGTGGCGGTCGCCAACGTCGACGCCCATGTCTCCGTGCCGGCGGCGACCGTGACGGAGCCGGGACGCATGGTCATGGTCATGGGCACGTCCATCTGCCACATGGTGATGGGCGAGAAGACCGCCGTCGGTGGAGGGCATGTGCGGCGTCGTGGAGGACGGCATCCTGCCCGGGCTCTTCGGCTACGAAGCCGGCCAGTCGGCCGTGGGCGACATCTTCGCCTGGTTCGTGGACAACCTCGTGCCGCCGGAGTACCACCGCCAGGCCGAGCGCGAGGGCGTGGACGTCCACACCGTCCTGGAGCGCGAGGCCGCCGGGCTGGTACCTGGCCAGTCGGGCCTGGTGGCGCTCGACTGGTGGAACGGCAACCGCTCCATCCTCGTGGACGTCGGACCTCTCCGGCCTGCTGCTGGGCGCTACCCTGGCCACCACCGCGCCGGAGATCTACCGCGCCCTCATCGAAGCCACCGCGTTCGGCACCCGCATGATCGTCGAGTCGTTCGAGGCCTCCGGCGTGCCCGTCAACGACATCGTCGCCTGCGGCGGGTTGCCGGAGCGCAACCGGCTGCTCATGCAGATCTACGCCGACGTCACGAAGCGGCGCATCTCAGTGGCGGCGTCGCCGCAGACGCCGGCCCTGGGCTCCGCCATGTGGGCGGCCGTGGCGGCCGGCGCGGACGCCGGCGGTTACGACCGCATCGAGGACGCCGCAGCCAGCATGGCACGCCTGCGTGATGAGCGCTACGAGCCGGATGCCGCCCGCGCTGCCGTCTACGACGAGCTGTACGCCGAGTATCGGACGCCTGCACGACTACTTCGGTCGCGGGGCCAACGACGCCATGAAGCGGCTGCGCGCCATCCGGGCTCGCGCCCTCGAGGCGGCTGGCTAGGGTCCCGGCAGCCCGGCAGTCGCCGGCAGCCATCGGCCAAGGCGCGGGCTGCGCCGTGCAGCCCGTCCGGGATCTGGCACTGAACGCCGCTCCCTCAGACCGAGCGGGCGAGGTGCCAGTAGACCTGGTTCCAGCGCAGCTCGCGGCGGAAGGTGCGGGCGTTCGTGTCCTCGTCGATAGCCAGCAGCTCAACGCCGACCATCTCGGCGAAGTCCTCGAGGGTCTCAAGGCCGACGCCCTGGCTGAAGCAGGTGTGGTGGGGGCCACCGGCCAGCAGCCAGGCCTCAGCTGCCGTGGACAGGTTCGGGCGAGGCTTCCAGACCGCTCGGGCCACCGGCAGCCTGGGCAGATCCTGGGGTGGCGCCACGGCATCGATCGTGTTGGCCACGAGGCGCAGCCGGGTGCCCATGTCGCAGAGGCCCACCACGACGCCCGGACCGGCCGCGGCCGTGAAGACAAGGCGCACGGGATCCTCGCGATCGCCAACGAAGAGCGGGTGGATCTCGCACCTCGGCTTGGCCGCGCTGATGGTCGGGCAGACCTCCAGCATGTGCGCGCCGAGGCTCAAAGGGGAGCCCGCCCCGAAGTCGTAGGTGTAGTCCTCCATGAACGACACGCCGCCTTCGAGACCCTGGCTCATGACCTTGATGATGCGCACCAGCGCGGACGTCTTCCAGTCACCCTCGCCGGCGAAGCCGAAGCCGTCGGCCAAGAGGCGCTGGGCGCCGATGCCGGGCAGCTGCTTGAGCGCGCCGAGGTCCTGGAATGTGTCCGTGAAGGCGCTGAAGCCGCCCTCCTCCAGGAAGGCGCGCAGCCCGAGTTCGATGCGGGCGGCATCCCGCAGCGACGCGCGGCGCTCGCCGCCAGGGCGCAGCTCGGGGACGACCTCGTAGGCCTCGTCGTACTCGGCGCAGAGGCGATCGACCTCGGCTTCGCCGATCTGCGCGATGGTGTCCGCCAGCTCATTGACGGGATAGGTGTTCACCGCGGTGCCGAGGCGCGCCTGGACCTCCACCTTGTCGCCCTCGGTGACGGCCACCTCGCGCATGTTGTCACCGAAGCGGCAGACCTTCAGGCTGCGCGCCTCGTGGGCGCCCGCAGCGGCTCTCGCCCAGGCGCCGACGCGGGCCTGCACAGCCTCGTCCCGCCAGTGCCCGGCGATGACCTTGCCCGGATGGCGCAGCCGCGACACGATGTAGGCGAACTCGCGGTCGCCGTGGGCCGACTGGTTGAGGTTCATGAAGGCCATGTCGATGTCGGCGTAGGGCAGGTCGCGCCCGTACTGCGTGTGCAGGTGCAGGAACGGCTTCTGCAGCGCCTGCAGGCCGGCGATCCACATCTTGGCTGGCGAGAAGGTGTGCATCCAGGCGATGACGCCGATGCAGGCGTCGTCGGCGCTGGCGTCCAGGCAGGCGCGGCGGATGCCGTCCGGCGTCGTCACGGTCGGCTTGTGGACGATCTCGACCGGGATATCAGGCGCTTCCCCGAGGCCGGCCACGATGGCCGCCGACTGCTCGTGGACGGATCGCAGCGTCGCCTCGCCATAGAGATCCTGGCTGCCCGTCAGGAACCAGATCCGAAGTCCGTCGAACGCCATGCCCCTCGCCCTCCCATCGAGTCCCGGCCGACCTCGCAGCAGCTGCGTGCGGCGCGCAATCGAGTGTATGCAAACGTATGCCCCCGGTCAAACTGGTATCCTTCCGGGCATGATCGAACAGGCCCTGCGCGAGCAGGTCTGTCAGGCCAACCGCGACCTCGCCCGGGCCGGGCTGGTGGTCCTTTCGTGGGGCAACGCCAGCGGCGTGGACCGTGAGGCCGGGGCTCTCGTCATCAAGCCCAGTGGGGTGGCGTGCGAGGCCGTCCAGCCGGAGGACCTCGTGGTCGTCTCGCTGGCGGATGGCCGCGTGCTGGAGGGGGCCATGCGCCCCTCGAGTGACACGCCCACGCACCTGCGCCTCTATCAGGCCTTTCCGGATGTCGGCGGCGTGGTGCACACGCACTCTTCGTACGCGGCGGCCTTCGCGCAGGCCGGCCGGGACATCCCCTGCCTGGGCACCACGCACGCCGATCACTTCCGCGGAGCCGTGCCCGTCTCACGCCACATGACGGAGGCCGAGATCGAGGGCCCCTACGAAGCGGAGACCGGCAACGTCATCATCGAGACCATCAACGGCCGGGTCGGTGACGAGGCTCTGCGCATGCCCGCCGTGCTGGTGCGGTCCCATGGCCCGTTCACCTGGGGACGCGATGCGCGCCTCGCGGCTGAGAACGCCATCGCCCTCGAGGCCACGGCCGCCATGGCCCTGCGCACGTTGGCCCTGGAGCCGGCCGTGCCGGAGGTGCAGGACGCCCTGCTGCGCCGCCATTTCGACCGCAAGCACGGCCCGGGCGCCTACTATGGCCAGCCGGGGGATGTCTACTGAGTCCTGCCGCTTCGGGGTGGTCGTGGGGATCGCCTCGCCGCTGCGGCGGGAGCCCACCCTGGGCACCAGAAGGAGGTCGTCCGATGTTCATCGCGCTGGTCCGCGTCCATGTCAGGCAGGACAAGGTCGATGACTTCAGGGAGATGATCCGCGCCAACCACCTGGGTTCCATCGCGGAGCCGGGCTGCCTGCGCTTCGACGTGGCCCAGTCCAGGGAGGACCCGACGCGCTTCGTGCTCTGGGAGTGGTACGTGGACGAAGTCGCCAACCAGTACCACAAGACGACCCCGCACTACCTGGCCTTCCGCGCCGCCATGGGCGAGATGATGGCCGAGGATCGCATCAGCGAGCTCTACACGGGCATCTATCCCGAGACGCCCGCGACGTCCGCAGCGGACCGATGACCACGCCGGAGCGAAGGCCGGACGCGGCCGGAGCGACGCTCACGGCGGCGGCGTCTGCCCTGGCCGGACTGGCCACCACCGTGCCTCCCTTCACCATCGGGCGGCTGCCGCGCATCACCTTCGGTTCCGGCAGCTTCGCGACCGTCCCCCGGATCGCGGCCGGGCACGGGTCCCGCGTGCTCCTGGTGAGCGGCGGCACCTGGTTCGACGAGTCGCCGCGCCGGTCGCAGCTCGAGACGGGCCTGACCACCGCCGGCGTGGACATCGTCGGCACCGCGACCGTCGCGGGCGAGCCCGGTCCGGAGGACGTAGAGGGGCCGCTGCGCCTCCACCGCGAGGCCGGGGTGGATGTCGTGCTGGGCATCGGCGGTGGGGCGGTCCTGGATACCGCCAAGGCCATCGCCGGCCTGCTTCGCAGCGGCACCAGTCTCATGGACCACCTCGAGGGAGTCGGCCGCGGCCTCCCCTACCAAGGCCCGGCGCTGCCCGTGGTGGCCGTGCCGACCACGGCCGGGACCGGCTCGGAGGCCACCCGCAACGCCGTCATCACCGAGCGCGGGCCGCAGGGCTACAAGCGCTCCTTCCGCGATGAGCGACTGGTGCCGGCCGACGCCGTCGTCGACCCTGACCTGCTGGCCACGGCACCCCTTCCGCTCATCGCCGCCAACGGACTCGATGCGCTCACGCAGCTGCTGGAGGCCTACACGTCGGAGCGCGCTACGCCCGTCACGGATGGGCTGGCACGATCCGGGCTGGCGGCCGTGCGGGAGGGTCTCCTGGCCTGGTACGCGGAGCCGGCAGGCCCCGGCGCGCCGGCGGCCCGAAGCCAGATGGCCTACGCCGCCCTGCTGTCCGGCATCTGCCTCGCCAATGCGGGGCTCGGAGCCGTCCATGGCCTGGCCAGCCCACTGGGTGCGCAGTTGCCCATCCCTCACGGCATGGCCTGTGGGTCGGTCCTCTGGCAGACCATCGAGGCCAATGTCGCAGCCCTGGAGGAGCGAGCACCAGGCGCACCGGCCCTGGACCGGTACGCCGATGCCGGACGCATCCTGGCCGGCTTGCCGGCAACCTGCAGCGGCGATGAGGCACGATCGGCGCTCACGGCGACATTGCGCGATTGGGTGGCACGCCTGGGGGTCCCCGGGCTGTCGGCCTTCGGCATGGGCCACGAGCACATCGCCGCGGTCGTGGCCGACTCGCCCGGCAGCAGCATGAAGACGAACCCTGTGCCGCTCAGCGACGCGGAACTGACGAGCATCCTCGAGCGATCCCTGTAGGCGCGCCAGGCCGGCCTCGGGAGGGCGGCCTGTCCGGTGCCGATCGGATGGTCCGGGGTGGCACGGATGATGTCGCCATTGCCCTGGCAGCCGTCCATCGCTACTGTCGGGACTGCCGTCGTCCTTTACGGAGGCACGGGCCCTGAGGCGTCGACCACCGGGCCCGGGATGAACCGCGACCCACCAGGGTCAACGTGGTGCCGCACCGACGCCGTGCATCGGGGTCTGCGTCACACGCCACGGGTCGCCATCCCGGGATCACGAGTCGAGTAACAGGTGCACCGGCTGGCTCCGGCCCTGCCCCTGGTGAGGGTCGCGACGGCGGGATCATCCGTCCATCGTCTCTTCGGTCCCGGTCTCGCGAGCCAGCGAGCCGGGCGGCGCGATCGGCCCCCCTACGTTGCGGGCACGCGGGGGCGGCGCTCGACTCCCTTGGCATCGAGGTCGCTGGCGATGACCCGCGCCCGCGTGACCAGGTCGCGGTCGCGGGTGATGGTGGCGGCGATCCAGTCGATGTAGGTGGGCTCGCGCTCGGCCACCTCACCAAGGGTCAGGCCGTGGAAGCGCCCGAAGCCGAGGACCGTGGCACGCGCCTCGTCGAGACTGGGCACCCGGATGCTGGCGGGGTCGATGGTGCGATGGACCGGCCCGTTGGGCTGGCTGGCCCGCAGGTCACGGCCGCGTTGGAACAAGCGCCGGTCGATGGGCTGCTGGCCGGAACGCAGGATGGCCCGCCGGCGCGACAGGCTGCCGTTGCGCTTCCGGAAGAGCGCCGAAGTGTCGAAGTGAGCCGTGACCGGCGGCGCAGGGGGCGGCGGCGGGGGACCCACGGATCCGCCGGGTGACCGGCCCTGGCTGGATCGCTCCCGCCGGGCCAGAGGGCTGGCGTCATAGCGCGCCCGCCGGACGGGGTCTCGCAGGACGTCGTAGGCGGCGTTGATGCGTGCCATGCGGGTCGTCAGGCGCTCGCGCTCCTGTGCGTCATGGGCCGCCCGGTCGGGGTGATGCTCGCGCGCCAGCTCGCGCCAGCGCCGCTTGATCTCGTCGGCCGGGGCGTCGTGGCGGACGTCGAGCACGCCATAGGGATCACCACGAAAGCCGGGCGCAGACACGCCCTCGAGGCTACCACGGGACCCGGGCACGCTCCGCGGCGCGGGTCATCCGCGGCCCCCGCGGACGAGGGCCGCGGCCGAGGCCACGAGGTGGGCCCACCGTGCATCCCGCGTCACTCGATCCGTGGGCACGCTATCGTGCCGCCCATGCACCTGCCGGTCATGCCCCCGCTCGAGCCCATGCTGGCCAAGGCGGTCACGGATCTGCCACGGGACGGGGACTGGCTCTTCGAGCCCAAGTGGGATGGCTTCCGGGCCCTGGTCTTCCGGGACCGCAACGACCTCACGATCCAGAGCCGCGACCGCAAGCCGCTCGAGCGCTACTTCCCGGAGCTGCTGGAGCCGCTGCGGAGCGCACTGCCGCAGCGCTGCGTGATCGATGGTGAGATCGTCATCTCCGCCGCCGGCGTGCTCGACTTCGAGGCGCTCCTGCTGCGCATCCACCCGGCGGTTTCTCGCGTGACCCGGCTGGCCGAGCAGACACCTGCCTCGTTCGTGGCCTTTGACCTCCTGGCCCTCGACGACACCGACCTGATGCCGGTGCCCCAGGCGGAACGCCGGACGAGACTGGAGTCGGTGCTGGACGGGGTCGCGCCGCCGGTGTACTTGACGCCGATGACGCGCGACCACGGATTGGCGTCCGACTGGTTCGCCCGGTTCGAGGGCGCCGGGCTGGACGGCGTGGTGGCCAAGGATGCCGCGGCCTGTTATGAGCCGGGCAAGCGGCGGATGCTGAAGATCAAGCATGCCCGTACTGCCGATTGCGTCGTGGCGGGCTTTCGGTGGCACACCAACGGCCGGGGCACGCATGTCGGGTCGCTGGTACTTGGACTGTTCGATGACGCCGGGGTGCTGCACCACGTGGGCGTGACCTCGTCGTTCACCTGGCAGCGGCGCGCCGAGCTGACCGATGAACTGAGTGCGCTGCGGCAAGACGCGCTGGCCGGCCATCCGTGGAGGGAGTGGGCGGACTGGGAGGCAGCAGCCCGGACCGAGGGGCGAGTCCCCGGCACCATGTCGCGCTGGAACCGTGGCCGCGACCTCTCCTGGGAACCGCTGCGGGTCGAGCGGGTCTGCGAGGTGGCCTATGACCATCTCCAGGGCGACCGCTTCAGGCACGCCACTACGTTCCGCCGCTGGCGTCCGGATAAGGCGCCCTCCGACTGCCGGTACGACCAGCTGGAGGTCACGGCTCCCTTCGAACTCGGCCGAATCTTCGCAGCGAGGTGAGGTCCCGTGTATTCATGTGGGAGGGCGAGGCGAGTACACTTGCGCCTGCCTATCAGGGAGGAGCTCGATGGATCAGTACTCACCGCGTGATGACGCGGGCGCGCCACAGTCGGAGCCGGATCCGATGAGTGCCGGCGCGTGGGATCAGGGCCAGCCGGACGCGGCGGCTGCGTCTGACCAGGTGAAGGCAGAGGCGGGCTGGAGCCAGGACGCCATCGCGGACCAGGCACCGTGGTCCGCAGACGCCTCGTACGGGCAGTCGCAGGGTCAGACCCCAGAGTCGGAGGCCACGATGTTCAGCACAGAGCCTGAGGCGCAGGGGGCGAGCTCCGGAGAGCCGCAGTGGCAGCAGGCGGCGGCACAGCCGGCTTATGACCAGGCGGCCTACGCGCAGCAGCAGGCGGCGGCACAGCCGGGGTATGACCAGGCGGCCTACGCGCAGCAGCAGGCGGCGGCACAGCCGGGGTATGACCAGGCGGCCTACGCGCAGCAGCAGGCGGCGGCACAGCCGGCGTATGACCAGGCGGCCTACGCGCAGCAGCAGGCAGCGGCGCAGCCGGGGTATGACCAGGCGGCCTACGCACAGCAGCAGCCGGCGTACGACCAGGCGGCATACGCGCAGCAGCAAGCGGCTTACGCGCAGCAGCAGGCCGCTTACGCGCAGCAGCAGGCGGCGGCACAGCCAGCGTACGACCAGGCGGCCTATGACCAGGCGGCCTACGCGCAGCAGCAGGCGGCCTACGCGCAGCAGCAGGCGGCCTACCAGCAGGCATACGGGCAGCAGCCGTACGGACAGCAGCCCGCGCAGCCGTACTACGACCCGAGCGCCTACGGCCAGCAGGCATACGGTCAGCCGTACGGACAGCAGCCCGCGCAGCCGTACTACGACCCGAGCGCCTACGGCCAGCAGCCCAGCTACTACGACCAACAGGCATACCCGCAGCAGCAGTGGCAGGGCTATCCACCGCCCACGCAGCCGTACGCCTACGGCCAGCCTGGCCAGCCCGCGTGGCCCGCTGAGTCGCCCTATTGGGACAAATCAGCAGGAGGCTATGGTCGGTCCTTCGCGGTCGTCCTGGCCGGCTTCGTGCTGCTCACATGGGGCGTGATCTACGCGGTGGGCGGAGGCCTCACCATGTGGCTTGGCAACCTGGACGAGGTGGTCAAGGACCTCACGCTGAGCGCCGAGACGATGGATCTCGTTGCCGAGTTCAACAAGCAGGCAAGCGCCTACGGTGCGCTCCTCCTCATCCTCGGCATCACGCAGTCGATCGGTGCGGTGGGCATCCTGGCGCATCGGGCGTGGGGCCGCGCCTTCGGCGTCGTTCTCGGCCTCCTCGGCACGATCCTGGGCATCGGCTTGCTCATCTCGTCCGTCGACCTCAACGTGGGCGATCAGACCATCAAGGGAACCTTCTCAGACGATCCGGAGGCGCTGGGTCTCGCCATCCTCGTGTTCGTCAGCTACGCCTTCATCTTCCTGGCCATGTACACGGGCCGGCGTCACTTCCGGAAGAAGGGCGTCAGCTGATCGACCGCCTACCGATGACACCCGCGACGACCCCCGTACCCCGGGGGTCGTCCTCGTTCACGGCCGACCGGAGCGCGCTCCGGCAGTCGCTGCTCGTGGGACCATTCGTCTGACGCTCGCGAAACCGCTCAGTGGGTATCACGAGGTGCCGGGATCCAATCAGGGCTGGCGCTCGTCGACACCTTCGCCGCGCTCACCGGGGCCGGCGCATCCCGCCGATGGGTCACTCGCGGCGGCCCGTCTCCCACTCCGACCACGGGTCGTAGTCGGGATCCAGCGCCTCCTGAGGGGGACGCAGGGCCTCCGGGACATGCTCGAGATTGACGCGGATGCGCGTCCAGGTGGTCGAACGGCCGCGCATGGCGTCGACCAGGATGTCCGCCGGCTCGAGGTGCGCCGCCGGCTCCGGGTGACGCGATCGCCAGCGTTCGAGGCCCGCCAGAGCGTCCTCCCGGCGTGCCGCCCGGGCGATCTCGATGAGCGGCTTGGTGCTGCGTCGGCGGCCCGTCGGTGACGGTGCGGCCGGGGCTTTCTCCGAGGCGACGCCCGCCGGAGCGCGCCGCTTGGAGGGCTGCACCCTGGCCGGCTCGCCCTCCTGCTTGCGGTAGTGGGGCGGCCACGGGGCATCGCCGAGCCCCTCCGCCTCGTGGCGAGCCGCGAGTTCCAGCAACGCCTCAAGCGAGCCGGCCGTGGCATCGATGCCCGCGCCCCGGTCGCCGCGCTGCGCGACGAGCCGCGGCACCGTCGCCAGGGTGAAGTCGGCCGCGTCCACGTCGGGCACCTCGTCCCAGGCCAACGGCATGGACACGCGCGCGTCCGGGGTGGGGCGCACGGAGTAGGCGGAGGCCACGGTGCGGTCCCGGGCGTTCTGGTTGTAGTCGAGGAAGACGCCATGGCGTTCCTCCTTCCACCACTTGGAGGTGGCCAGGGCGGGCGCCCGCCGCTCCACGTCGCGGGCCAGGGCCAGCGCTGCCCGACGCACCTCGTCGAACGTCCAGCGCGGCTCGATGCGGACGTTGACGTGGATGCCACGAGAGCCCGACGTCTTGGGCCAGCCGGTCAGTCCGACGGACTCGAGCGCCTCGCGGACCACCAGGGCCACCTCGCGCACCTGCGACCATGGCACGCCCGGCACCGGGTCGAGGTCCACGCGCAGCTCGTCGGGGTGGTCGAGATCCTCCGCCCGGACCGGGTGCGGGTTGAGGTCCAGGCAGCCCAAGTTGGCCACCCAGGCGAGCGAAGCCGCATCCCGCAGCACGACCTCTTCCGCGGTGCGGCCCGAGGGGAACGACAGCACGATCGTCTCGATCCAGTCGGGCCGGGAGTCGGGGGCGCGCTTCTGGAAGAAGAACTCGCCGCTGGCGCCGTTCACGAAGCGCTTGAGGGCCATCGGGCGGCCGCTCGCACCGCGCAGGGCCCCGTCGGCCACAGCCAGGTAGTAGCGCACGAGGTCGAGCTTCGTGTAGCCCGCACCGTCCCAGTAGACCTTCGCCGGGTTGGTGACCTTGACCTCGCGGCCTGCGACCTCGATGAGCTCGAACGCGGTGGCCATCGGCGGACGTGGCGCGCCGGCCTCAGGCCGACCCGGCCTCCGCCCCCTGCGTCGTGAATGCCGCGGCGCGCTGCTCGTCGACCCAGTGCTGCCGATCCGTCCGCAGGATCTCCAGCGTCTCGGCCACGCCACCCCAGCCGTCGAGCTCGACCGACTTGTCCTCGAGGTTCTTGTAGGTCTGGAAGAACTGCTCGATCTCGAGGAGCTTGTGCGGCGACACCTGAGAGAGTGCGTCGACGTGCCGGTAGAGCGGGTCGGCGAGGGCCACGCAGAGGACCTTGAAGTCGACGCCCTTCTCGTCGGCCATCTTGAGCACGCCGACCGGGCGAGCCCAGACGTGGCAGCCCGGGAAGGTGCGCTCGTCGATGAGCAGCATGGCGTCGGTGTGGTCGCCGTCGTCGGCGCGCGTGCCCTCGATGAAGCCGTAGTCGAAGTTGTAGTAGACGGCCGACGAGAGGACGCGGTCCAGGCGGATGACCTTGGCGACCTCGTCGTACTCGTACTTGTTGCGGCTGCCAGCCGGGATCTCGACCACGACCTCGATGACGGCGGGGAACTCCGTGCTTAGCTTCATGCGCGCAAGTCTACGGAGATGGGCAAGTCCGCGGGCGTGACGCCAAGACCACAGCGTGCGGCGGCCGATAGACTCACGCGATGGACGCGATCAATGCCATCCGCACCGTTCGGGTCATCCGGGACTACCGGACCCAGCCTGTCACCGAGGAGGAGCTGCGGGCCATCGCCGACGCGGCACGCAAGACCGGCTCCTCGAAGAACACGCAGCGCTGGGACTTCATCACCGTGCGCGACCGCGAGTCCCTCCGGCGCCTCTCCGGGGTGACCATCTACGCCAAGCACCTGCCCAGCGCGGGCGCGGCGATCGCCCTGATCGTGCCGGCGCCGGATCCCGACCATGCCCGCTCGGTGCTCTGGGACCTGGGTCGGGCCGCGCAGAACATCATCCTGGCGGCCTGGGCGATGGGCATCGGCTCCTGCCCCATCACGGTGCAGGACTTCGACCTGGCCGCGGACGTGCTGGGGCTGCCGGCAGATCGGCAGTGCCAGTACATCGTGGCGCTAGGCTGGCCGGCCGACCCCGAGGACCTGACCCGACCGCCGCGGGCCGGCGGACGCAAGCCCTACGACCAGGTGGTGCACACGGAGCGCTGGTGACGGCGAAGGCCGCGGATGACGAGGGAGGAGCAGACGATGATCGGACGATTGGTGCTGCTGGCAGCCTCGGCTGCGGCTGCGGCCGGGGCGGCCGTGTTCGTACGGCGGAGGGCCAGGCAGCAGGCACGGGCCCGGCGACGGGCAGAGCGACAGGCGAAGCGGGCACGGCTGGACGGAGCTGCGACCGCCACGCTGCCGGCCATCGCGGCCGAGCCCTTGCCGGATGTGGCGACGGCCCCGACGGCTGCGGCGGCGTCCCGGCCAGGAGCCGAGGCAGCACCGGGGAGCGAGGCTGACCGCCAGGCCACGGCCCAGACCGGCCAACCCGGAGATGCCTTCATGGCCATCATGGGCATCGGGCCCGCGACGCAGAAGCGGCTGCTGGCCAGTGGCGTCACCTCGGTCGCGCAGGTGGCTGCCTGGTCCGACGATGACATCGAGGCCATCGCCCCAAGCCTCAAGGTGAGACCAGAGCGCATCCGGCGCGAGGCCTGGGTCGAGCAGGCGCAAGCGGTCGTGGCCGGCAAGCACGCTGCAGGCTGATCCGGCGGCGCCGAGGCAGGCGGCCAGCCGTCCCTTCCTCTGGGGGAGCGAACGGGGCCTGGGACAGGTCCCGTTGGCGCGGCCTAGCGGTTGGTGGACAGGTAGGTCAGGACGTCGTCCAGGCGGAAGCGGCGGTCGCCCCGCTTGCAGACCCGGTAGAAGGGCAGCTCGCCCCGGTCGCCGAGGCGCTTGACCGTGTTGACGTGCAGGTGAAGGAGCTCGGCCACCTCGCTCGCGGTGAGCATCGGTCCAAGCTCGTGAACTGCCATGGAGGCCATCTGGGTTCCCTACCTCGACTTTGATGGGCTGCTTGGTCGGTGCTCGGAACGCTCGGAGTGCTCGGTCCGCTGGAGGTGGATGACACCTGGATCGATGAGGGCCCGTGCGTTGCGGTCCATCGAGGTGTTGGGTTGCATGGTGGCGTCCGCCCTTGTCTGCGCCAACCCGTACTTCGGTCCGCCCGGAGCGGTACAGGGCGCCCGTTGCCTGGAATCAACGGGTCGTCAGACGGCCTCGATGGCCTGGCGCAGCTTCGGGGGCAGCTCGGCGGCATCGATGGCCACGTCGGTGAGGACCATGCGGAACGCCAGCGCTGAGCCCCGCTTGACGTCGTCAGCCGGCGTGTGCTCAGGCAGTGCGGCCCACGTCAGCCCTGGCGGCGCCGGCGGACGATGTCGAGGTAGACGGCGAGGATGACGATGCCGCCCGTCACCACGTACTGCAGCTCCTGCGGCACCCCCCAGATGCGTAGGCCGTTGGTGAGGGTGCTGATGATGAAGGCGCCGATGACCGTGCCCAGGATGGACCCCTCGCCGCCGGAAAGGGACGTGCCGCCGATGACCGCGGCGGCGATGGCGTCGAGCTCATAGCCCATGCCGACGGCGGGTTGGGCGGAGTTGAGCCGCGCGGCGATGACCACGCCGGCGAGGCCCGCGAACAGGCCACTCACCACGTAGACCGAGGCTTTCCAGCGATTGACGTTCACACCGGACAGTCGCGTCGCCTCCTCGTTGCTCCCGATGGCGAAGGTGTAGCGGCCCAGGATCGTCCGACCCAGGACGAAGGCGGCCAGGATGGCAGCGCCGAAGAAGACGAGGACGAGGTTGGGGATGTCCAGGCCAGGGACCGCGGAGCCGACGACCGAGCTCATGGCCGCTGAGCTGAACTCGGGCGTGTCATTGAAGTAGATGGGCTTCACGTCGGCGAGGACGAGGGCGAGACCCCTGGCCACCTGCATCGTGCCCAGGGTCGCGATGAACGGTGGGATGCGGAAACGGGCGATGAGAACACCATTGAGGAGGCCCATGAGCCCGCCGGTGAGAAGGCCCCCCACCAGCCCGATCGGCAGAGGCAGACCCAGGTTGGTGACGAACACCCCGGTCATGACGGCCGACATCGTCATCACGGTGCCGATGGAGAGATCGATGCCGCCGCTGATGATGACGAACGTCACGCCGATGGCGAGGATGCCGTTGACGGCTGTCGCCAGCAGGATCCCGATGGCATTGCTGGGCGTGGCGAAGTACGGCGACAGGATCGTGAAGACCACGATGATGAGGAGCAGGGCGGAGAAGGCCAGCAGGCGCTGGACCGCGTCGGAGCGGAAGAACGAGCCTGGCCGCGATTGTGCGCTCTGCATCGGTTTCCTCTTCAGTCGATGGCCTGGGCGACGGACTCGCGCTGCGTGGCGAGCGTCATGATCTTCTCCTGGTCGGCCTCGGCCGCCGTGAGCTCACCTGTCAGTTGTCCCTCGCACATGACGATGATCCGGTGGCTCATGCGCAGGATCTCGGGCAGCTCCGAGGAGATCATGATGATCGAGCTCCCGGCTGCGGCAAGCTCGTTGAGCAGGTGGTAGATCTCGCTCTTGGCGCCAACGTCGATGCCGCGAGTCGGCTCGTCGAAGATGAGGATCTCTGCCTCTGCCGTGAGCCACTTGCCCAGGACCACCTTCTGCTGGGTCCCTCCGGACAGGTTGCGGACCTTCTGCGCGATGCTCGGGGTCTTGATGGAAAGTTCCTCGACGCGCTGCGTGGCAGCCATGCGGGTGGCCTTCGTGTTGACCTGGCCCAGGGCCCTCAGGAAACGTCGGTACGAGGCGAGGGCGTTGTTGTCTTCGAGGTCGAGGCCCAGCGCCAGTCCATGACGCTTGCGGTCCTCCGAGAGGTAGCTGATGCCCAGGCGAACGGCGTCCGCCGGGCTCCCGACGTGCACCGGCTTGCCGTGGACGAGGATGTCGCCCGAGTCCTTGCGGTCCGCCCCGAAGATGAGCCTGGCCAGCTCGGTGCGCCCGGCGCCGACGAGCCCGGCGACCCCCAGGATCTCCCCTCGCCTGAGGCTGAACGAGACGTCCTTGACGGCTCGTCCGCGAGACAGGCCGCGGACCTCCAGGACGATCTCGGGATCCGGCGTCTCGGGAACCTGCGGCGCCTCCTGGTAGATGACGCGGCCCACCATCATGGAGATGATCTCGTCGATGGAGACGGCCGCCGTCTCGACCGTGGCCACGAAACGGCCGTCACGCATGACGGTCACGCGATCGGAGATCTGCCGCAGCTCCTCAAGGCGATGCGAGATGTGCACGACGCCCACGCCCTGCGCCCGGAGGGTGCGGATGATGCGGAAGAGCTCATCGATCTCCGTGTTGGTCAGGGCGGCCGTCGGCTCGTCCATGATGAGGACGGAGGCGTCCAGCGAGAGGGCCTTGGCGATCTCGACCATCTGCTGCTGCGCGACCTTGAGGTCACGGACCTTGGCGCGCGGATCGAGCCGCAGGTGGAGCCGATCGATGAGCTCGGCAGTCAACGCGACCTGCTGCTTCTCGTCCACCATGAAGGAGAGACGGCCCCGCGGCTCGCGGCCCATGTAGATGTTCTGGGCGACGGTGAGGTGCGGAGCCAGCACCAGTTCCTGGTGGATCATGCTGAGGCCCAGGTCGCGGCCGGCTCGCGGGTCCGGGATGTCCACCTCCTGGCCCTTGAAGGAGATGGTGCCGGCATCCTTGCGGTAGATGCCGGTCAGGACCTTCATGAGCGTGGACTTGCCGGCGCCATTCTCGCCGACGAGCGCATGCACCTCGCCGGGGCGCAACTCGAACTGGGCGTCCACCAGGGCCTGGACGCCGGGGAAGTTCTTGTCGATGCCCTCCATGCGAACCAGAAGGTCAGCCGACATGCGTTCCTCGCTTCGTGGTGGATACGTCGACGGGGCTGCCACTCGAGCGGCAGCCCCGTCAAGGCTTATGGGATCAGAGCTCCGGCCTACTCGTAGAGGACAGCCTGGACCTCGGGGGAGTCGATGGTTGCGGCATCGGCCCACAGGAACCCGGTGTCGATGGTGGGCGGGACGTCCATGCCCTGGAGGGCCATGGCCGCGGCGCGGACGCACTGGGCGCCGATGCCGATGGGGTTCTGCTGGACGGCGCCGGCCATGAGGCCACTCTTGATGGCGTCGATCTGGGCCTTGCCTGAGTCGTAGCCGATGACCACGATCTTGCCGGCCATGTCGAGCTCGTTGACGGCGTTCACGACGCCGATGGCGGAGCCTTCATTGGCGCCGAAGAAGCCCTTGATGTCCGGGTTGGCCGTGATGATGGCCTTGGCCAAGTCGGTGGACTTGAGCTGATCGCCGCCACCGTACTGGGGCTCCAGGACCTCGATGTCCGGGTAGGCTTCCTTCATCCGATTGATGAAGCCGTCGCCGCGGTCGATGCCGGTGCGGCTGGTCTGGTCGTGGATGATGACGCCGACCTTGCCGGCGCCGCCGATGAGCTCGGCCATCTTGTCAGCGGCCATGGCGGCAGCAGCGACGTTGTCCGTCGCGGCCGTCGTGATGGGGATATCGCTGTCGACGCCAGAGTCGAAGGCGATGACGGGGATGCCGTCCGCAGCCATCTTCTCGAGCAGCGGGTTGGCAGCCTGGCTGTCAAGCGCCGCGAAGCAGATCGCGTCCGGGCCCTTGTCGTACTCGGCCTGCAGCATCTCGATCTGGATGGCGACGTCGGACTCACTGGGCGGACCGATGAAGTTCACCTTGGCGTTGAGCTCAGCGCCCTTGTCCTCGGCGCCCTTCTTGACGGCCTGCCAGAACTGGTGCTGGAAGCCCTTCGAGACGATCGGGATATACGGCGCCTCGTCGAAGGCGACCGGCTCAGCGGCGGCCGGGGCAGCGCTCATGTCAGCTGCGGGGCTCTCGTCCTGCGCCATGGCCGGCACGGCCAGCATGCACGTCAGGGTCAGCGAGGCGAGCAGAGCGGCGAATTGGGTGCTTCTCATTGTCCTCCTCTACGTATCCTCCCAGCCCGCCAGCCGGCTCCCCGAACGAGGAGCGAATTCGTATGTGGGCTGCTCGATGCACTATACCCGGCCCCCGAACGGAAGCGTGGGCCCGGCGCCGTGAGTGCCGGTCTGGTAACGTTATCACGCCGCGTACGCGTGTGAGCGACGAAATCGGCGATCGCGCCCCGCCGGCCTCCGGACGGGCGCCACCACCAGACAGAGAGGTAGTCCGCGATGACCCAGGAGTTCAGCGACACGATCCCCGGCACCGGCGTCACGCGGGGCCTCGGCAAGGACGACCTGATCGTGATCGCCGGTGCCGGCGGCTTCATCGCCGGGTCGCTGACGCGCTACTTCGCGGAGCAGGGCTACACCAACATCCGGGCCATCGACCGCAAGCCGCTGCCCGACTGGTATTTGCGCGTGCCGGGGGTCGAGTCGATCTCCGCGGATCTCAGTCACGAGCAGAACGCCACCGACGCCGTCAGGGGCGCCACCGAGGTCTACAACCTCGCGGCCGACATGGGCGGCATGGGCTTCATCGAGCACTTCCGCGTGGAATGCCTGCGCAGCATCCTCGTGAACACGCACCTGACCGAGGCCTCCTACCGCGCCGGCGTGCAGCGCTACTTCTTCTCTTCGTCCGCCTGCGCCTACAACACGGACCTGCAGAAGTCGCCTGACGTCATCGCCCTCAAGGAATCCGATGCCTACCCAGCCATGGCGGAGCGCGGCTATGGGTGGGAGAAGCTCATCAGCGAGATGTTCTGCGAGGAGTACTGGGCGGAACGCGGCCTGGAGACCCACGTCGCCCGCTTCCACAACATCTACGGCCCCAATGGCACCTGGTTCGGCGGGCGCGAGAAGGCGCCGGCCGCCATGTGCCGAAAGGTCCTCGAGGCCCAGGACAGCGGCGACCTGCGCATCCAGATCTGGGGCGACGGGACGCAGACGCGCTCGTTCTGCTACATCGACGACTGCCTGCACGGCATCGACCTGATCATGCACAGCCCTG
Organism: uncultured Chloroflexia bacterium; assembly: GCA_963825995.1. GTDB lineage: Bacteria > Chloroflexota > Limnocylindria > Limnocylindrales > CSP1-4 > JAFMJV01. The sequence goes on along the minus strand of CAWGVH010000003.1, from coordinate 24,153 downwards.
AGCTGATCGCCACGCCCATCAACCTGGGCTCGAGCGAGATGGTGTCGATCAACGAGCTGGTCTCGCTCGTCGAGGACATCGCCGGCGTGACGCTGGAGCGGGAGTACGACCTGGACGCGCCGAAGGGCGTCGCCGGTCGCAACAGCGACAACACCTTCATCCAGCAGGTGCTCGGCTGGCAGCCCAACACGCCGCTCCGCGACGGGATGGCAGCGACCTACGCCTGGATCGCCGAGCAGTTCGCCGCCCGCAAAGCCGGGCGGCGCGTCGTCGAAGGGTGATGGCGCGGCCCGGCCAGGTGGCGGTGTCGGCGACGGCGCCCGCGAACTCGGCCGGTCTCGGACGCGCGATCGGGGGCCTCCCCTACCGGCTGCAGATGGCCGGCGGCTGGATCGACCAGCCGTTCGTGTCATCGCTCGACCCAGATCCCCCCGGCTCGATGGTCGTCGTATCCCTGCTGCCGACCGTCCGGTACATGGACCGCTGCGGCATGGCGACCGGGACTCGGGTGGCGGCCCAGGCATTGTGGGGTGATGCGCTGCCTCTCGATCGTTCGCCGGCCGACCTGGTCCACGAGCTGTACGAGGCCGAGAACACCGGTCGCGCCGAACCGTCCGGCTCCCAGGACATGTGCGGACTGATCTACCCAGGCATCAGCCGTCTCGACTACGACGCCTCGGTGGAGGGCGGCTGGTTCCCAGCCCACGTCGAGTCCACCAGCGACCCGATGGTCGTGGCCTGGCTGGAGCAGGTCCTCCACCTCGTCCCGGTCGGCGAGCGCCCCGAAGGCTACGGCCCCCTGGGTGTCAAGCGCCTGGACCCAGCCTGGATCGCCCGCCTCGGCGCCAGTGGGCGTGCCTGCTACGACGCCATCCTGGCCATGGACGTTGACGCGCTCGGCGCATCGCTCAACGAGTGTTCGCTCGCCTGGGACGCCATCCTGCCCCAGGTCTTCGAGCATCCCACCATCAAGATCGACCTCCGCGGCCTCCGGGCAGCGTATGCCGCCGAGTACCCCGGGGCGATGTTCTCCGGGTGCGGTGGCGGCTACCTCATCGTGGCTTCCCACGAGCCACCCGCCGGATCCGCTCCCATCTCCGTGCGCTCGTGACGGCGGACGTGGCCGGATCGCGCCTGGACGACCGAGGGCTGGCCGGGTCACCCGTGGTCGTGGAAGCGAGCCTGGACGATCTGCGCTCAGACGACGTTCGCTTCCTCGAGGAGGCGGCTCGGCTGGGCCCGCTGCACGTTCGTGTCCCATCTGACGACCTCGTCGCGGCGTCCACGGGTGCCCCGCCCTCCTTCCCTGCCATCGAGCGCCTGTTCCTGGCCGAGTCGATGCGCTGGGTGGAGCGCGCCACGATCGTGGGGCGGCCTGCGGCCGGTGAGTTGCACGCGCTGGCTGCGGATGGCGCTTCGCTCGTGCTCCGCGAAGGACCCGATGATGCCGATGTCGTGCATGCGGCCCAGGCCGCTGCGCTCGCGGCGGGCGTGCCCTGCCACGTCGTGTCGCCGACGGACCGCGCCGGCTTCCCCGTGACCGACCCTGCCCCGCCGCCGCCCGACGTGGCCCGCGTCGTGGTCACCGGCTGCTACGACTGGCTGCACTCGGGGCATGTGCGCTTCTTCATGGATGCGGCCGCTTTCGGCGCGCTCCACGCGGTGGTGGGGAGCGATCGGAACGTCTCGCTCCTGAAGGGTCCGGGCCACCCGATGCAGCGGGAAGAGGAGCGGCGCTACATGGTCGGCGCCGTCCGCAGCGTGCATCGCTGTATGGTGTCATCGGGGTCCGGGTGGATGGATGCGGAGCCGGAGATCGCCGAGATCGGGCCCACCTTCTACGTCGTCAACGAGGACGGCGACCAGCCAGAGAAGCGCGAGTTCTGCCGGACGCACGGGATCGAGTACGTCGTCCTGGCGCGAGTCCCACACGCCGGGCTGCCCGCCCGCTCGAGCACGGAACTGCGAGGCTTCTGACAAGGAGGGCACATGCGCCCCATCAGGATCCAGCCGGACCTCCGGCAGCGCGTCTGGGGCGGCGCGCACCTCACGCCTGCGGGCGGACCGCCCATCGGTGAAGCCTGGCTGGCCGGACCCTGGTCGCACGTCCCCGGCGGACCGGCCCAGGGTGCGACCCTGGAGGAGCTGGCCGCCCTGCATGGGGCCCGCCTGGCTGGCGACGACGCGCCGCGGGCGGACCGATTCCCGCTGCTGGCCAAGATCATCGACCCGGGCGACTGGCTGTCGGTGCAGGTCCACCCCAACGATGAGCAGGCGCGCGAACTCGAAGGAGCTGGGGCCGTCGGCAAGACGGAGGCGTGGTACGTCATCGAGGCGGCGGCCGGGGCGGAGATCCTGCTGGGAGTCCAGCCATCGGTGTCGCCGGATGCCATCCGCGAGGCGATCCGCCGCGGAGGCCTGGCAGACCTGCTGCAGCGACATCGGGTGGCTGCGGGCGAGGCCTACCTCGTGCCTGCCGGGACCCTGCATGCCATCGGACCAGGAGTGCTGGCCTACGAGATCCAGCAGCCCTCGGACATCACCTATCGCTGCGACGACTGGGGGCGGCCTCCGAGCGCGGGACGACCACTGCACATCGAGCAGTCGCTCGTCTGCGTTCGTCCCGAGCCGTGGACGGAGACGGTGCGCTCCAGCGCCGGGACGGATCCCCGCGGCCTGCTCATCCGCTGCGAGCATTTCGTCCTCGAGTACCTTCGGCCCGGCCCGCTGGGAGGGGTGTCCTGTGACCCGGGCCGGGCCTCGCTGCACGTGCTGACGACGGCCAGCGGGTCGGTGGTGGTCAGCGGCAGCGGCTGGCAGGAGCACCTGGAACCATTCGGGACGCTCGTCGTTCCCGCCGACGCGGGACCCTATGTCGTCACGCCCTCGGAAGGGGAGCCCGCCTCAGCGACGGACTCTCTCGTGCTCCTGGCACGGCTCCCGACACCGGGCGAGCGCGGATCTGCCGCGAGGTAACCACGCATGCCGACCCTGCATGACGTTGCGAGACTCGCCGGCGTCTCGCCCATGACCGTGTCCCGGGTCGTCAACGGATCTGGGCAGGTCAGCCCGGAACTCCGTGCACGCGTGGAACAGGCCCTCACGGAGACCGGGTACATCCCGAACACGGTCGCCCGCAACCTGCGGACCAGGCGGACGGACACGATCGCGCTCGTCATGCCGGACATGACCAACCCATTCTTCACGACGCTGGCCCACGGGGTGGAGACGGCGGCACGGGAGGTCGGCATATCCCTCCTCATCGCCAACAGCGACGAGCGAGAGGACGAGGAGCAGCGGCTGGTCCAAGTGCTACTCCAGAGACAGGTCGACGGCGTCCTCATCATCCCGGCCGGCGCCGGCGCCGAGACGATCCGCCGGTGCCGCGCCCATGGCGTCCCGGTGGTGGTCGTGGACCGACGGCCAGGGACTCCAGGCGTGGACGTGGTGCGGGCCGATTCCGAGGGCGGAGCGCTCCAGCTCGGCCGACTGCTCGCCGGCCTGGGTCATCGCCACATGGCCGTGCTGACCGGGCCGGCCTCCGTGCCCACGGCGGTCGACCGGGCTGCCGGGTTCAGCCGGGCCCTCGTCGAGGAGTCGGGCCTGCCTGCGCCCGCCGTGGCCCACGGCGCGTTCACCATCGAGAGCGGCCGCGCCATGACGCTGTCCGTGATGGGCCGAACCCCACGGCCCACGGCGCTCTTCGCGGCCAACAACTTCATCGCCATCGGCGTCCTGCACGGGCTCGTGGAGCTCGGCCTTCGAGTTCCCGATGACGTGGCGGTCGTGGGCTTCGACGACCTGCCACTGGCCATGGTCACCTTTCCCTTCCTCACGGTGGCGGCTCAGCCCGCCTTCGAGTTGGGCCGTCGGAGCGTCGGCCTGTTCCTCGACCGCCTGGCCGACCTTGGTGGCCCGGCCCAGGACGTGGTGCTGCCCACGGAGATCGTGATACGACGCTCGAGCGGCGGCCTCATCAGGGAGGCGGTCGAGGGCTGATGGTCGGCACCGAGCGATGGGGGTGCTGGAGCGACGGGCTTTGCCGGGCGGACCACAATGGGGAGGCCATCACCGCAGCCGGGAGAACCGCGATGTCTCAGAGGCCATTCCGCAAGGTCGCTTCGTCACTCGGTGCAGCGCTGCTCGTCATCGCCCCCGCGGGTTCGCTCACGGCCGTCGCCGCGGGCGATCAGATCAGCTACACGAGCACACCGGACACGGTCGCGATCTTCATGAACGGCATCGCCTATGCGCACGACAGCCTGCTGCTACCGGAGGGCGTCGACGCCCGCGTCGTGCTGCCGGACAGCGTCTTCGACGATACGCTCGTCCTGCGCGAGGATGGCCAACGAGTCGCGCGCTATCGGATCGACCGCAGCACGGGCTCGCCGGCGGTCGAATGGCAGAGCGCTCCGGACGCGACCGGCGGAGGCGACGACGGCCTGCGCGAGGTGACGCTGGAGTACCTGATCGCCGGCGTGGGCTGGAGCCCCACCTACGACATGTGGCTGGCAGCGGACGCGGACGAGACCGTGGGCTTCGACGCCTTCGCCGAAGTCTCGAACGGCGCCCTGCTCATGGAGGACGTGGCGACACGGCTGGTCGCCGGCCGCGTGGACCCCACCCAGATGGTCGACGCCGTGTCCCAGATCACCGCCAACCAGTACATCGCCGGCTACGAGGATCCGCTGGCCGCCCCGGTCGCCCACGCAGCAGCACCGACAGGCTCGATGGACATCCAGCACGTCTACGACGTCGGCGTGGTCAGCGCGGAGCCGGGAGACACGGTCTACCTGGGCCTCTTCGACGGCAGCCTGCCTGCCCGCCGGCTGCACCTCTGGAACGCCCAGACCGACGACCAGGTCAGCGTCATCTACAAGGTGCGCAACGAGAGTGACATGCCCTTCGCGGAGGGCATCGTTCGCTCCTACCAGGACGACCTCTTCATCGGCAGCGACTTCATGGAGCTCACACCGGTTGGCGGCGAGGGCAGCATCACGGCAGGCTGGCTGCCGGACGTGCGGGTGAGCCGTACCGAGAGTCGAGCGGCGCTCGGCGCGGGCAGCTTCGGCTACCAGGACGAGGTGGAACTGACCATCAGCAACCTGGGGACCGAGGCCGTGGAGCTGGAGGTCGTGGACCAGGTCCCGCCTGAAGCGCAGGCGCTGCAGGCGACAGTCGAGCCTGAGCGGACGCCGGGCAACCTGCTGCGCTGGCAGGTCACGGTCGAACCGAGTGCGACGCTCCTTCTCCGCTACGACTACAAGGTGGAGTGATCCTCAGCCGACGGACGTGAGCGCGAGAGGAGCCGATCAGCGCTTCTTCTTGTCCCCCGCCGTCGGGCCACCCTTCGGCTTCTTCACGCCGCTCTTGCTGCCTGGTCCCTTGTCACCCATGAGATCACCTCCGTGTCGATGGCGTAGTGGACGTACCCGCATTGTGAGGCCGCCCAGGGCATGAGACCAGTCCCCGGCGGGACGAACCGGCCTACCGGACCATGGAAGATGCCACAAGGAACCAGGGAGGGAGAGGAACGATGCGATTCGCATTCGGCGCCGACGATTCGAATGCCACGACGGCCGCCGTGATCGACTGCCTGGGCAAGCACGGCGAGGTGACGCTGGTGGACGACCGTGACCAGTGGCCCGATATCGGACGGGAGGTGGGCCGCCGGGTCGCCAGCGGCGAGGCCGACCTGGGCGTGGTCATGTGCTGGACGGGCACGGGCGTCACCATGGCCGCGAACAAGGTGCCCGGGGTGCGCGCAGCGCTCGTATGGGATGCCTGGGTCGCCAGGGGTGCACGACGCTGGAATGACGCGAACGTGCTGGGCCTGAGCCTCAAGCGGCTCTCGCCGGACGTCGCCGTGGAGTGCCTCGAGGCCTTCCTGGATCCGGCCAACGAGCCCGACCCGGCCCAGAAGGCGAACATCGACTCGCTCGGCTGACAGCTACTGCCCCTTGCCTGTGGCTCGATCCGAGCAAGACGGTCGGGCCGAGCGCCCGGACTACCCGAAGAACGCCGTGATGGCCGCCGTGTCGTCGGAGAACGCCCAGCGCTCACGGATCTTTCCGTCCCTCATGTGGTAGATCTCCGCGGTGCGATAGTCGAGCGTCTTGCCGGCCCGCGTGCCATGGGCATCGCCGAGGACGATGACGTGCTCGTCGTTGGCGAGGATGTCGTGGACTTCGAAGGTGATCTCGTAGTCCATGTCACCCATGCCGGCGGCGAGCTCTGCCTTCCCGTGCCTCGGCTCGGACCGTCCGATCTCGTGCCAGACGACGTCATCGGCAAGGTAGTCAGCCATGACCGCAAAGCCATCCCGCGCGATGGCCTCGTGGGCGCGCCGCATCAGCTCGATGTTGGGATTCTCTGCCATCGAAGGGGCCTCCTCGTTCGCACGGTCCGCAGGGCCGTGGCTGGGTCCTACCCCCCGACGTCTCCAGACTACACCCGCCGATGTCATGGTCAACAGGCAGTGGCTGGCCGCAGGACGCGTCGTCGGCCGTGATGATGACCGGCACCTTGACATGCCTCCCGGGCAGTCCAAACTGTGGCGACTGCGGATCGAGCGTGTCCCCCCATCGGACGCCCCGCGGCAAGGAGAGGCTATGCCCAAGTACCTGATCACCGGGAGCTATACCGTCCAGGGGGCCAACGGCGTTCTTGCAGAGGGCGGCAGCGGACGCGTGGCCGCGGTCAACAAGCTCATCGCGTCCCTCGGCGGGACGGTCGAGTCGTTCTACTTCGGCTTCGGCGGTGATGACTTCTATGTGACCGTCGACTTGCCGAGCAACACCGCGGCGGCTGCGGGTGCGACGGCTGTGGCGGCGGCCGGGGGCGCCAGCCCACGGACCATCGTGCTGCTCACGCCGGAGGAGGTCGACGAGGCCATGAAGCTCACGCCGACCTATCGGGCGCCCGGAGCGTAGAGACCACGCAGAGGAAGACGTGATGTCCAGCGATCACGACATCGATCCGACCGCACCACCGAGCGGGTCCGGTTGCGTGGAGTGCCTCGCCTCCGAGGGCTGGTGGTTCCATCTGCGCCGCTGCGCGCGGTGCGGCCACATCGGGTGCTGCGACGCATCGCCATCGCAACATGCGCGCCACCATGCCGCGGAGGTCGGCCATCCGGCCGCCCAGAGCTATGAGCCCGGTGAGGACTGGTTCTGGGACTACGAGACAGAGGAGGCATTCGACGGCCCGGTCCTCGTCCCGCCGCACCACCATCCGGTGGATCAGCCGTCACCGGGACCGGCAGGGCGAGTGCCTCTGGACTGGCAGCGCCACCTGCACTGACGCATGGCCGCGGCACCCGGCCGCGGTCCCACACCGACCATGACGCGGAGGTGATCATGCGCTTCACGATGCTGCGACGTTCCGCCCGCTCCGCTTACCTTCCGATCGTCTTGGCGACCCTGCTGTCCACCACGCCGGGAGTGACCCAGGCGGCAGTCCCGGTCTCCGACGTGGGCACCCATGGCGCGTACAAGGTCACCGACTCGCCGGCGAGGCCGGGCGCTCGTTGCCGCTACGAGGGGACCGCCGGCACGTGGTACCTGCAGCGCATCACTGTGCGTCCACCGACGATCTATGGTTCGTCGGCACAGCTCCGATCGGTGGGCTACCGACTCCTGCTGCAGCGAGGGACAGCCCACGGCTGGAAGACCGTTCAGCGTGGAACGCTGATCAGCGGGGTGGCCGACCAGAGCACCGCCGCGACCCTCAACGGCTCGACTGTCGTGCGTGACGTTGATGCGGCCCCGAACTGGCCTCGCTATCGCGCAGCCCTGCAGCTGGTCTGGTGGGACGCACACGCGCAGGTCGAGGGTCGCGTGCTCCTGGCCGTCGAACACCACCGCCGGACGTCCGATGACTCGATCGGCCCTGCGTGCCCCGGTCGGTCGCCCATCGGCTGATTAATGAGCCATCCGGCACACAAGGGCCATTAGTCCTGAAGAGTTGGGCCAATAGGAGCGTTCTCGACAGAAGCGGCGTAGAATGTGGACACACCGACAGGAGGCGCAGACGCACGGTCGTCCAACCTGGTCGCCTGGACCGTGCCGAGCCAATGGCGAAACCGACCCGCCGGAATCATGAGGTGCGAGCATGCACTCCGTCCGAAGGGTCCTACTGGTGGTCGGCTCGATCGCCGCACTCACTGCCATCGCGGCACCAGCCGCGGCCCAGGCACCAACCATCACCGAGGTCGTGGGCGGCCTGGATGCGCCACGCGGGGTCGCCATCGGTGCCGACGGCACCATCTATGTCGCTGAGGCGGGCGAAGGCGGCACCGAACCGTGTGTCGAGCACCCGGAACTCGGCAAGCTCTGCTTCGGCCCCACGGGGGGCATCAGCGCCGTCACTGACGGCGTGGCGACTCGCCTGGTCGATGGGCTGGCCTCCGCGTTGAGTGCCACGGGCGACGTCATCGGGCCATCGGACGTCACCGTCGATGCTGACGGGACCGTTTGGTTCCTCGTCGGTGGGCCAGGGGCCGGGGCGGCAGATGGGCGCGCAGGCGTCCCCGACGATGCCGCTGCCGGCATGGGTCAGCTCTACTGGGTCGACGCCAACGGCGAGGCCCAGAGCGTGGCCGACCTGGCCGCCTATGAGACAGCCAACAACCCGGACGTCGACCAGCCGGGCAACACGATGCCGGACTCCAACGCGAACGGCGTGACAGCCACCCCTGACGGTGCAGCGGTCGCAGATGCGGGTGCCAACTCGCTCCTGCTGGTGGACGGCGACGGGGCCATCTCCGTCGCGGCCGTGTTCCCGGTCGTCATGATGCCGATGCCCGTGGACCCGACCGCTTCACCCGACCCGGCGGCCTCGATGGATCCCGCCGCGACACCGGCCATGGTCCCCATGGATCCCGTCCCGACATCGGTGGCCCTCGGGCCGGATGGCGCCTACTACGTCGGACAACTGACGGGCTTCCCCTTCCCACCCGGTGGCGCCTCGGTCTTCCGCGTCGTGCCCGGGGAAGCGCCCAGTGTCTATGCCTCTGGCTTCACCAACATCATCGACGTCGCCTTCGGGCCTGACGGCACGCTCTACGTGCTCGAGATCGCCCACGACGGCCTGCTGAGCGCCGACCCCACGGCCGGTCCCCCACCGGGCGGTCTCTGGAAGGTCCCCGCCGGGGGCGGCACGCCTGAGCTCATCACGAGCGAGGGACTCGTCATGCCGGGTGGCATGGCGGTGGCCGAGGACGGGACGCTCTACGTCTCGACCTGCGCGGTCTGCGTCAACGGTGGCAGTCTCGTCAGCCTGCAGCCCTGACGGCTGGCACTGACGAACACGAGGCGCGTCGGCCCACCTGCCGGCGCGCCTCTTCTCTTGCCCCTCACTCCACCGTGATGGTGCCCACCATGCCCGCTTCCTTGTGGCCGGAGACCGAGCAGTAGAACTGGTAGGTGCCAGGCTGGGGATCCACGAGCGTGACCTCGCTGCTACCGCCGGGGGGCACGACGACCTGGACACCAAGCGCATCGATCGTGAAGTTGTGCACGATCCGACCCGCGTCCTTGACCACGATCCGTGTCGCGCCGGAGGCGGGGATCGTCAAAGCCGCCGGGTTGAAGCCGAACTCCCTGGCCTCGATCGTGACGACGGCGATCCGCGCAGCATCGCTCGGGCCGGGGTCCTGCGTCTGCGACGGCTGGCCGGTCGCCCCGGCCACCACGGACGGGCAAGCCTCCTCGGCGGACGCCGGGATGCTGTCATCGAGGCCGGACGAGAGGCCCGGGCTCGTGCCGACCACCCGGCCGTCGTGGAGCGGCTCGAAGGCGACCTCGACATCGGCGGCTCCGAGCGTATCGCCCCGCCAGAGCACGATCCGGCCGGACTCCAAGGGCCACTCCGCGAACGCACATGCGCTGGCCTGGCCCGGACCTACCGAATCCCGGACGAGGTCACTGACGTCGAGGAGCAGGCCCATCGGGGCGCCTTCGGCAGTGCCGACATCGAGGAGCTGCGTCAGGCGAGCGTCGGCCCCCACCAGCAGGCGGGCCGTCACCGGCCCGTCATCGGCCCCGTCCAGCCTCACGGAACGCTCGGGGGACCAGGCGAAGGAACCGGGGATGGCCGCCTGCCCTCCGGTCCAGAAGCCATCGCCAGTCCACGGGGACCCCGAAGCCACAGGGCTGAAGGCATATCCAAGAGCCCCTAGTGAGGCTCGAAGCTCGCTCCCGGTCGGCCATCGGCCGATCTCAGGCGATGCAGATGGCTCGTCCGCACCGTGCGCGACCCCGCCGAACGACGCTGCGACCAGCAACACGACCGCGCTCGCCCGGCGGATCCTGGTCATGGACTGCGACATGGTGGACCTCGGCGCACATGGGACTGAGGACGTCATCCTACGCCGCGTCTGCCACGGGCCGTTCAATCGGCCGCGGTCCACTCAGGCCGTCTTGCCCACCACGCCAGATCTTCGTGCTGGGGCCGCGGTGGATCCCCGCACGATCAGCGTCGGCTCGAAGATCGTCCTCGTCGGGGCTGGGGACGTGGAATGATCAGCGACCAGCGCGACCGCCGTCTTGACCGCTTCCATCACGATCTCGGTCGTCGGCATGCGCAAGGTGGTGAGGGCCGGGACCGTGTAGGGCGCGAACATGAGATCGTCGTAGCCCACCACGGACAGCCCGTCAGGGACGTTGACACCCTGCGCATGGGCACCATGCAGGACGCCGACGGCCGTCACATCGGTCGAGCAGGCGATGGCGGTGGGCGGTTCCTCGAGGCCGAGCAGCGCTTCCAGCCCCGCCTCTCCGCCGGCCAGCGAGTTCGCACAGCGCTGGACGTAGCCGTAGGGTACGGCCCCGAACCGGCTCACCATGAAGTCGATGAAGGCCTCCTCGCGGGTGGGGTTGTCGCCGGGCAGCCGCGCGCTCACGAAGCCGATCCGCTGGTGGCCCAGCTGGACCAGGTGCTCGAGGCCGATCGCGATCCCCTTGCGGTCATCGACATCGACGGTCGGGAAGCGGATGGGACTGCATCCCTGCCAGAGGGCCACCACCGGTGCCTTCGCGTCGAGGAGGTCCGCGAGGAGTTGGGGCTGATCCTCCATCTCGCCGAGCATGATGACCGCGTCACAACGCCGGGGCTCCAGGACGGCCGGAAGCGCGAGTCCCTCCTGTTCGCGACCCTGGACATGCCCGAGGATGATGTTGTAGCCACGGGCCATGGCCTCGACGGCCAGGGCCTCGAGCGCACCGGCGAAGAACGGGTCGCTGAAGTCTCGCACCACCGCGCCAAGAAGCATCGTGGGGGCGCCACGAAGCGCGCGCGCGAAGGGGTTGGGGCGGTACCCCAGGCGGAGAGCCTCCTGCATGATGCGGTCACGCGTCTGCGGGGCGATCGGCACCCTGGAGGGCGCCTCGTTGATGACCCGGGACACCGTGCTCAGCGACACGCCCGCAGCGTCGGCGATGTCACGCATCGTCACCACATCGCCAGGTTCGCGACGGGACGCCGGTGTGGCTGCGTCCGACGGCGTGGTGGCCGCAGCGACCTGAGCTCGGCTCTCGCTTGGCGTCTTCACCCCCGTACGACCCCCTACTCCTCGCTGGCCGTCCCTGGCCGGATCGGCAGCCAGACCCGCATGCCGAGGCGGGGTCGCTCGGCCCACGCGAAGTAGGGCACGGCGTGGACCGTGACCCCGGCGGTCGGCGGCGCCAGGTGCGTTGCCGGACCCGCCACGGGCCGGCTCGCGTAAGGCCAGTCGTTATCCAGCCCATCGTCACGGACCTGGGCATCGAAGACCAAACGGATCGCTCCTTCAAGGCCGGGAATTGGCTCTGACACCGCTTGCACCTCGAGCGCCGGATCGACCTCGATGGATTCGACCGAGGCATCTGCGGGCAGATCCGCGTCCTCGACAGCATAGACAAGCGGACCGCGTTCCAGCGCGACCGTCTGGCGAAGCGAGTCGATCCGCGGGTCCGGGGAGGTGATCCGCGGCTCCATCCGAAGTGTCAGGTTGATCCGATCCGCGGCCCGCCACGGGCGATCCAGGGTGATCAGGCCTGGTCCCGACTCAGCCAGGACCGTCGAACCGTTCAGCGTCACGGTGGCGCTCGGGCACCATCCTGGGACCCGGATGGAGAGCGCCCACGGTTGCCCGATGCCCTGAGCGACCGTGACCTCGACATCCTCGGTCCACGGGTATCCGGTCGTGACCTCGAGCCTCACGACGTCGCTGCCCACGCGAGCCTCCAGCGTGCCCGTCGCGAACTGGAAGAGCTGGATGCCACGATCATCGACGGTCGCGACCTGGCAGGGAAACGTGGCCAGGAAGCGCATCAGGTTGGGCGGGCAGCACGACACCGGGAACCACTCGGCGCGCCGTGTCGAGGCAGCACCCTCCAGGACTTCGAGACCCGCGGATCGTCTCAGGAGCGGGTTCGAGTAGAAGAAGTGCGAGCCGTCCGCCCCCAGACCGGAGAGGATGCCGTTGAAGGCGGTGCGCTCGATGACGTCCGCGAACCTGGCCTCCCCTGTCGCGAGGAGCAGGCGCCATGCCAGCATCGCACTGCCGATGGACGCGCACGTCTCTCCGTAAGCCCGATCGGATGGGAGCTCGAACGAGGCACCGATGGCCTCGTCCCGGTGGCGTGAACCGAGAGCGCCGGTCAGGTACATCCGGCTGGACTCTCAGCGCCTTCCATCGCCGCAGCACGGCGTCCAGCAGCTCACGGTCGCCGGTCTCCGTCGCCACGTCGACGACCCCGCAGTCGAGGTACATCTGCCGGACGGCATGGCCAACGGGCTCCACCGCGGTGCGCACGGGTTCGTGGTCCTGCCAGTAGCTGTCGCCGAAGCGGCCTCCGGCCAGAAGGCCGTGGCCACGCCGCTCCACGAGGACACGGGCAAGCTCCAGGTGACGCTCCCGACCGGTGGTGCGATAGAGCTCCACGAGGGCCATCTCGATCTCCGGGTGCCCGCACACGAGCTCTCGCCGGCCTGGACCCAGCTCACGCCAGATGCGATCGACGAACCGTTCGGCGATGCGCAGGAGCCGATCGTCGCCGAGACCTCGCTGCCAGGCCACAGCCGCCTGGATGAGGTGGCCGGCTACGTACAGCTCGTGGCCCCATTGCATGTCCGTGAACTCCTGGCCCGGACGTGCCACCTGGAAGAACGTATCGACATAGCCGTCGTCCCGCTGGGCCTTCGAGATCAGTGCGATGAGCGGGTCAGCGAGGGCCAGGAGCGTCGGGTCGGGGGCCTGCGCGAGCTCCCACCCGACGGCCTCCAGCCACTTGTGGATATCCGAGTCCAGGAACGGTGCCGTGGTGCCGGAGTCGTCGTTGCCGCCCCTGTAGACGCCCTCCTGTCCTCCGGCCAGGCGGAAGTTCATGACGTTGCCGACCCGCTCCAGCTGAGCGGCGCCGTGGGGGATGGTGACCTCGCGGTTCCTGGCCCGTCGGGCGGCCCACATGCCGCCCGTGATGCGACTCTCCCGCAGCCCGACCGGCCGAAGGCGGACGTGGGCGGACGCCGTGGGGACGACTGGCGCGATGACGTTGTCGCGGTTCGATGTGGGAGTTTCCATCAGGTGCCTCCGATCAGCCGGTCCATCGGCGGGTGGACGCACCACTGTGCAGCAGGTCCACCGTCCGGACTCGCATCCTAGCAGTGGAAGAGCGGGAAGAAAAGGGTTGTGTGCATACCATTGCGGTGATACGCTGTCGCCCGCAATGCCGGCCCGAGAGCCACCTCGGCGTCGGGGAATCGGGAAGAAGGAGATCGGCTATGAGGGACTTCCGGAAGACCTTGATGGTGGCCATGGGGACCACCGCGATCGCCGCTGGGATGTTCGCCGGGCCGCTCGGTGTGGCAGCCCAGGACGACACCGCCTGGCAGGGGGTCGATGACGGCACCACGCTGACGATGTGGACGCGGGCGGCGACCGAGGCCCGCTCGCGGGCGCTCGTGGATGCCTACAACGCCAGCCATCAGAACCAGATCGAGCTGACCGTCGTGCCGACGGATGACTATCAGACCGTGGTCGGCGCAGCGGCAGGCTCAGACTCGCTGCCGGACCTCTTCTCGGCCGACGTGGTCTTCATGCCCAACTGGACGTCCCAGGGGCTCTTCACGGATCTCACTGACAAGATCGCCAGCCTGCCGTACGTGGACCAGATCGGACAGGCGCACATCGACGGCTCGACCTGGGACGGCAAGAAGTACGGGCTCCCGTTCATCATCGACCTGTCGGTCTGGATGTACAACAAGGAGCTCTTCCGTCAGGCGGGTCTCGATCCGGAGAAGCCGCCCACCACGCTTGCCGAGTTCGATGCTGCCGCGAGGGCAGTCGATGCGCTCGGTGGCGACGTCAACGGCACGTTCTTCGGCGGCAGCTGCGGCGGCTGCGAGGTCTTCACCTGGTGGCCCATCAGCTGGGCGGACGGTGAGCCGGTCATGAACCCCGAGGGCACCGAGTCCTTCCTCGACAACGACGAGATGAAGACCATCTACTCGACGTTCCGCAGCCTGTATGAGGACGGCATCGTGGGGCCCGGAGCGCTCGAGGAGCAGGGGCCGACGTGGACCGCGCAGTTCCCCCAGGGGACGATCGGGATCCAGCCCATGCCGGCCAGCCTGCAGGGCATGGCCAACGATCAGCTCAAGGACGAGGACATCGGAGTCACGCCCATCGCCGGCATCAACGGCGGCCAGTCGACCTTCGTCGGCGGAGACAGCATCGGCATCTCCAGCAACAGCACGGTCGTCGACCAGGCCTGGAACTTCCTGGCCTGGATGCTCGACGACGAAGCCCAGGTCGAGGTCGTCGCCAAGGGCGGCAATGTCGTCGCGCGAACGGACCTGGCCGACAACCAGTACAGCTCGGCCGATCCGCGCCTCGTGCTCTTCAACACCATCGCGGGCGTCGGCGAAACCCCCTTCGCGCTCCATTTCGGGCAGACATACAACGACCCTCAGGGGCCGTGGCTCGTGCTGCTCTATGACGCGCTGTTCGGCGATGCGAGCCTCATCGACGCCGACAACGACGCCATCAACGATTCGCTGCAGTACTGACCGGCGGCGACATCCTGTCGCGTCGTTCGTCGAATCGGGTGAAGGTCGCGGCGACCTTCACCCGCCACCACACGACATCGCAGCGTAACCTCTGACGTCATGACCACGGCTGCTCGAGGGTCCCGCCGATCCGGCTCTGCGCCACGCCTCAGCCTACGGCGCAGGCGTCAGCTGCAGGGCTTGGCTTATGCCACGCCGACGATCCTCCTGGTGGCCGTCTTCTTCATCCTTCCGCTTCTGCTCGTCGGGCGGATGTCGGTCAGCGACTGGTCGCTGCTGAGCGGTGATCGCGGGCTGAATGCTCCGGACAACTACACGGCCATCGACTCGAATCGCCTCTTCTGGCCGGCCGTCGTGTTCACCGTCGAGTACACCCTGCTGGTGACGGTCCTGCTGATCGGCCTTGGCTTGGGACTGGCGATCCTCGTGCAGGAGGGAGGCCGCTACGTGGGTGGCCTGCGCACCATCTTCCTGCTGCCCGTCGCAGTGGGCCTGGCGTCTGCCTCCCTGCTGTTCTGGGGGCTCTACTCACCGTCCATCGGACCGATCAGCCCGGTACTGGAACAGATGGGGCTGACGACTGAGCCGATCTCCTTCCTGGGCGCGCCGCTGTCCGCGCTGCTTTCCACGACATTCCTCATCGTGTGGAAATTCGCCGGTCTCTACATGCTCATCCTGCTCGTGGGGTTGCAGGCCATCCCGCGGGAGGTCTACGAGGCGGCGGCAGTCGATGGAGCGAGCCGGCGCCAGACCCTGCGCCGGATCACGTTGCCACTACTGCGTCCCTCCCTCGCGCTCGCGCTCATCCTGTGTATCACCGGCTCACTCCTGGCCTTCGAGCAGTTCTACATCCTGACCAAGGGTGGCCCGAACAACAGCACGGTCACGGTGGTCCAGCTGATCTACCGCGAGGCGTTCCAGCGCCAGAACCTGGGCACCGCCGCGGCCATATCGATCGTCGTGCTGATCGTGCTGCTGGCGCTCAATGTCGTGCAGTTCCGCGGCCTCCGCAGCCCGGACAAAGCGTGACAGAGCAGCGAGAGGCACGATGATGACGACCTCGGGCGCGATCGGTCGCATGCCGTTCTACGCCGTCACGGGGGCGCTCGCCATCATCTTCCTGTTCCCACTGGTGTGGAGCGCTCTGGCGTCGGTCAGCCCGCAGGGGGGGACGGGTCAGACCTTCGGATATGGGCTAGGCAACTACGGGACCTTGTTCGACTTCGGGGCCGGACTGCCGAGGTTCTTCCTGAACAGCGTGATCATCTCCGTTCTCACGGTCTCGATCACGCTCACGGTCTCGCTCTTTGGTGGCTATGCCTTCGCGAGGTTCGACTTTCCCGGACGTGAGCTCCTGTTCCTGGTGACCCTGGCCATCCTCATGGTCCCCTACGCGACGCTGCTCATCCCGCTCTACGTGCTCCTGAACATGCTCGGCCTCCAGAACTCACTGGTCGGCCTGGCACTCGTACTCTCCATGTACCAGCTGCCCTTCGCCATGTTCATGATGCGGATCTCGTTCGAGGCGGTGCCACGGGAGCTTGAAGACGCCGCCCTTGTGGATGGCTGCGGTTCGTTCGCCGCGCTGCGAAGGATCCTCCTGCCGGCGGTTGTCCCGGGCCTCATCACGGTGGGCCTGTTCGCCTTCCTGGCCTCGTGGAACGACTTCTTCGCACCGCTCATCCTCATCAGCGACCCGAGCCAGGCGCCGCTGCCGCTCGCCATCGCGACCTTGCGTCAGCAGTCCATGGGCGTCATCGACTATGGCGCCACCGAGGCTGGCGTCGTCGTGATGGCCTTGCCGTGCGTACTCCTGTTCCTGGTGCTGCAGCGCTACTACGTACGCGGCTTCATGTCGGGTGCCGTCAAGGGCTGATCCACGCGCTGGCCTGGCCCGAGTGCGCCGCCAACGTCGCGCTGCATCGACCCCCGAGCGGAGGGCACGAGTGGCCCGCGATGGCATGCGACCTCATCGCCGACATGGTGTCGGCTGACTAGAGCCAGGCGCGGGCTGGCGACACAGTCGGCCGAGTCCGCCCATGGCCAAGCCGACGGGGTGTCTAGACCGTTCGTGCGTCCTGGCCAGGGATCCCGAGCGCCGCAAGCGTGGCAGCGAAGCCCTCGAGGTCCTCGACGCCGACGTAGAAGGCCGGGACCCGCAGGACGTTCCACGTGACGGGCGAGCGGAAGTCGAGGCGGACACCACCTCGTGGGCTGCCGGCGAATGTCAGGTCCCCGTGCCGGATGCTGCGACGGACGCCGATCGCGGTGATCCATCGCCACGGCCCCTCGATGCGCCAGCCGGCGATGTCGCGCAGGGCGACCTGGAACTCGAACCAGCCGAAGCGCGCGGTCAATCGTTCGTCGGCCACCATGGCCCACGCTCGGTCGTGCGTCACGCCGAAGCAGACGCGAAGGAGCGGCGCTGACCGCCGGCCGATCCGGATGGGGTACCGCATCCGAGCCGTTTCACCGGCCGTGGGAAGCGAGACCGCCATGCCCGGGGTCACCCGGCCAGGTGGGCGTCGAGGATGGCTGCCACGGTCGCGTCAGCATCCGCCTCGCTGGTCGACCAGTTGCTCACGCTGATGCGCATGGCTGCTCTGCCTTGCCAGGT
Source organism: uncultured Chloroflexia bacterium (assembly GCA_963825995.1). Taxonomy (GTDB): domain Bacteria; phylum Chloroflexota; class Limnocylindria; order Limnocylindrales; family CSP1-4; genus JAFMJV01. Next base: position 6,485 of record CAWGVH010000003.1, on the reverse strand, counting down.
CGTGCCGCCCATCCAGGCAGTGCCGCCGGCCTGCACCCGATCGATGACTGCGCGGGTATGGTCGTCGGCATCCCCGCCAGGGCGTGGTGTGAAGCGCACCAGCACCTGGTTGAGGACGACGTCGTTGAGGACCTCGACACCAGGAGCCTCCGCCAGCCCGCCGGCCATCGCCTGGGCGATGGCGCAGCAGCGCTCGACGAGCTGGCGCACACCACTCCTGCCGAGGGAGCGGAGCGTTGCGTAGAGTGCGAAGCCGCGGGCACGCCGCGAGCTATCGAGGACCCATTCCCAGCCGTCCCTCTGGCTGGCATCGTGGATGAGGTAGGCGGCTCGCGTGGACATCGCCGCTCGCTGCGCCTCGGGATCTCGGCAGGCGACGAATCCGCAGTCATAGCCCACGTTCAACCACTTGTGCGCGTCCGTGGCCCACGAATCGGCCCGCTCGACGCCGTCGAGCAGGTGTCGGTAGCGCGGCGATGCTGCGGCCCAGAGCCCGAATGCTCCGTCCACGTGGTGCCACGTGTTGGACTTGCCGTCCAGATGATCGGCGATCTGGGCGATGGGGTCGAACGCGCCGCTGTTCACGTTCCCCGCCTGGCTGCAGACGATGGTGGGCCCTTCCACGTCGGCGATGAGCGACACGAACGCGTCAGCTCGCATCCGGCCCTGCTCATCGGTCGGCACCCGCACGACCCGCTCACGCCCCAGGCCGAGATACTGGAGCGCGGACTCCAGCGTGGCATGTGCTTCAGCCCCGATGAGCAGCGTGATCTCCGGGGCCCCGTACAAACCGCGAGCCTCGACGTCCCAGCCCATCCGGGCGAGCACGGCATGGCGAGCCGCGGCGAGGGCGACCACGTTGGCGAGACCAGCACCTCCAGGTAGACCGAAGCCGGCAGTCCTGGGCAGGCCCAGCAGGTCGAGCACCCACTCACCGGCCACCTGTTCGACCGCCGCGGCGGCAGGCGACGCCGCGTGCAGGACGGCGTTCTGGTCCCAGGCAGCCGCCAGCCAGTCGGCCCCGATGGACGCCGGCAGGGCTCCGCCGACGACGAAGCCGAAGTAGCGCGGGCCGCTGGACGCCACCAGCCCCGGCTCGACGGCCTCGGCCATCTGTCGGATGACCACGTCGGCCGCGACGCCCTCGTCTGCGAGGTCGCGGCCGAGCGCGGCCATGATCTCGACCGCATCCGCGCGTGGCCCGACGTGACGGCCTGGCAGCTCGTGGATGTACCCGGTCGCGAGTTCGAAGGCGGCCCCCAGGGCCCGTGCGTGCTCTGATCGCTCGGTCGTCGCACTGCTCGTGGACCCATCCCAGAAGCCCTCGTGGACCGCGATGGCCTCCCCTGCCAGGGCCGGCCCGACGACCTCGACCGAGCGCTGTCCGGCTCCGAGCACGAGCCGACAGCCGAGGGCCAGCGTGGGATTCCCTGGGTGTTCCCCGGTGAGTGCCAGCAGGTCGGTCTCCGCCAGCGCGTAGACGAGGCGCCCGACGCCGCTCCAGTAGATGGCCCCTGCGCACATGGCGCAGGGCTCCGTGCTCGCGTACACCGTCGCCCGTGCGAGCGCCCCCCGCGGGAGCGTGCGGCTCGCCGTCCGGATCAGGTTCGTCTCTGCGTGACCGGTGACGTCCCCGGTCGTGACGACGGAGTTCTCGGCTTCCAGGAGGACCACGCCGTCCTCGTCGGCCAGGACGGCGCCAAAGGGGTGGTTGCCGTGCGCACGGGACCTTCCGGAGAGCGCGATCGCCAGCCGAAGCAGGCGTTGGTCCCGTTCGTCCAGCGTCACGACGGCTCCTCCCGTCTCGGCGGTCATCCAGGCACCCAGTCGAAGGAGTCCGGGTGCGGACCGATGCGTCCGGCAGCGCCCAGCTGGAGCGCTGCCAGTGCAGCCATGTCGTCGGGCTCGAGCTCGAACTCGAAGAGGTCGAGGTTCTCACGCATCCGCGTCGATGAGCTCGTCTTCGGGAACACGACATCGCCGCGCTGGACGTGCCAGCGCAGGACGACCTGAGAGGACGATCGGCCGAGCCTGGCGGCGATGGCCGCGATGGCGGGGTCTGCCATGACCTTGCCCTGCGCCAGGGGTGCCCACGCCTCGGTCACGATGCCGTGCTCCTGTCCGTACGCCCGGACGGCGTCGTTGGGGAAGTAGGGATGGACCTCGATCTGGTTCACGGCCGGCACGCTGTCGGTCTCCGCGGCCAGCCGCTCGAGGTGCCCGATCGCGAAGTTGGAGACGCCGATGGAGCGGGCGCGGCCGTCGTGATGGAATTCCTGAAGCTGGCGCCAGGTCGTGACGAAGTCACCGTCGTACAGCGTGGGCAGCGGCCAGTGGATGAGGAACAGGTCGACGTAGTCGAACCCGAGGTCCTTGAGCGTGGCATCGAACGCCCGGCGCGCGTCGTCCGGCCGATGGGACGCGTTGCTGAGCTTGCTGGTGACGAACACCGCATCCCGCGCGAGCCCCGACGCGCGAACGGCCTCGCCGACCTGGCGCTCGTTGCCGTACATCTCGGCCGTGTCGACGTGCCGGTAGCCGGCCTCGAGCGCCTCGCTCACGGCCCTGACGGTATCCCCCGGTGCGATCTGGAAGACCCCGAACCCGAGCTGCGGGATCGTCCGGCCGTCATTCAGCCTGATGCCCGGGATGCTGCTCATGGCCGGCGGCCCTCCGTGGCGCGGTTCCGGATGGATGCCGATGGAACCTGGGCCAGAAGCATAGCCAATGGCGTCGGCCAGACCTGGCGGCTACTCGAGGGGCATCTCCCTGAGCGTGCCCGCCTTGTAGGCAGTCATGGTCAGGTAGTAGATGCGGACGTCGGTGCCGTTGGCGCTGCACTGCAGACGAACCGCGCGCTGGCCGCTGAACGAGCCTGCCCAAGTGATGGCGAAGGGCTGACTGGCGCTCGACGTGCCCGCCGGACCCAGCGCAGGTCCACGTCGTCGTGGTCGAGGCCGCGGCCGACCCGACAGCTGGCATCGCGCCGCTGGTCGGCACCGTGTTCCAGGATCCCGGACGCCACCACGACCCAGTCAGAACCCGGCAGGGACATCTCGTTGATGGTCGCGTAGCCGGTGTCGGCGGGAACCTCGCGGAGGTCGCTGTCGTAGCCCGCGAAGACCACCGGCTCGTCGCTGCCACGACGTTCGCGGCCTGGGCACCCTTGGGACCCTGGACGACCTCGAACTCCACACGCTGGCCTTCGGTGAGGGTCTTGAAGCCGTCCATCGCGATCGCGGAGAAGTGGACGAAGACGTCGTCCCCACCCTCGCGCTCGATGAAGCCGTAGCCCTTCTCGTTCGAAAACCACTTGACGGTGCCCTGCTCCACTTACGTCCTCCTACAAACAAGACGCACGCCGACGAACGGCCCGCGCCGATGAACATTGAACGCGGAGAACGGTAGCGCCTACGCGCCCGGCACTGCAAGCCCGAGCTTGCGGAGCCTCGCGGCGCGGAGCGTGTTCGAAAGGAGCATCGCGATCGTCATCGGCCCAACCCCGCCCGGCACGGGAGTGAGCCAGCCGGCCACGTCCGCCACGGCCGTGTCGACGTCGCCGAAGAGGCCCTCGTCCGGTCGCACCATGGCCGACGTCGATCACGGTCGCGCCTGGTCTCACCATGTCCGGGGTCACGAGGCCACGACGACCGACGGCGGCCACGAGGACGTCGGCCTCCCGGGTGTGCCGCGCGAGGTCCTCCGTCCGCGAGTGGCAGATCGTAACCGTCGCGTGCTCCGCCAGGAGGAGCATCGCCATCGGCTTCCCGACGATCTCGCTGCGTCCGATCACGACAGCCTCGCGACCTTCGAGCTCGATGCCGTACTCCTCGAGCATGCGCATCACGCCGAGCGGCGTCGCCGGCACGAGCAGCGGCTCGCCGAGGTACAGGCGCCCTGCGTTCAAGGGATGGAAGCCGTCCACGTCCTTCGCGGGATCGACGGCGTACGTGACCCGGGTCTCGTCCATGTGCTCGGGCAGGGGGAGCTGGACGAGGATGCCGTCCACGGCATCGTCCGCGTTCAGGTCCAGCGACGAGCTCGAGGATCTCGCTCTCCGGCGTGTCGGCGGGGAAGCGGTGGTCGCGCCCGTCGATCCCGGCCTCCTGCGACGCCTTGTGCTTGTTGCCGACGTAGATGTGGGACGCGGGATCGTCTCCGACGAGGATCGTCGCAAGGCAGATCGGCTCGCCGAAGGCGGCGACCTCCTCGGCGACCTCGGCGCGCACCTTGAGCGCGAGGGCCCTCCCGTCGATGACCGTCGCCGGCACAGGGAAGAGCCTACTTTTCGCGCTCGCGCCCTCGCAGGAGTGTCGAGCGCGGGGCCGAATCTGCCGATACCCAAGGTCTCGGAAAGCAGGCGCGATGCTCGTGAAGATCGTTGTAGTCGCCGCCCTCATCGGCGTCGGGCTCTACGTCGCCAAGGTGGAGCATGCGTTCGAGAAGGCCGGTCTCGTCGGCTATTGCACCAGCGTCCGCGCCCCGGCTGGAGACGACGGTGAATGGCAGGGCTGCCACGAAGGGCTCATGAGCGGCTTCCCGAACCTGGTCAAGGACTCCTGCACGCGCGAGAGCCGCCGCAACGGCATCGAGTACTGGCGCTGCCCCGCGGGGCTCGCGCACAGCCGCACCGGCGTCTGACGCCGCCGCGCGCGACCGGGCGCACGAACGTCTCACATTGCCGGACCTGCCGAGTCGCAGCCACAATGAGGCTCCCGTGTCCCAGGTGACCGACTCTCTCGACGAGGCACGCTCCGCCGCTACGCGGCAGGCGTGGCGCGCAGCCTACGCCGCCTACTCAGAGGCTGACTCGCATGCTTTGACTGCCGCTGACCACGAGAGCTACGGCGAGGCCGCGTGGTGGAGCGGGAAGCTCGACGACGCGATCGCCAACCGTGAGCGCGCGTACGCCGCGTACACCGCCGTCGACGACGCTCTCGGCGCAGCCCGGATGGCCCTTACGCTCGCATGGGACTACGAGGGACGCGGCTCGTTCGCGGTCGCAGGCGGGTGGCAGTCGAATGCCGAGCGCCTGCCTCGAGGAGCCTGCCCGAGTCCCCCGAGCACGGCCGTCTACTGCTCACCCACGCCCTCACCGCGATGTTCGCCGAAGGCGATCTCGACCTGGCCGTGAAGATCTTCGACGACGCGTTCGAGCTCGCGAGGCGCATCGGCGATCGCGACGTGCAGATGCTGGCGCTCTCCGGGAAGGGACGCGCGCTCATCAAGAGCGGTCGGATCGACGACGGGCTCGCGCTGCTCGACGAGGCGACGGCGTCGGCGATGTGCGGCGACCTCCGCGCACACTCAGCCGGTCTCGTCTACTGCATCACGATCAGCTCCTGCCAGGACCTCGGCGACTACCGGCGCGCAGCCGGAGTGGACCGAGGCGGCCAACCGCTGGTGCGACAAGCTCGACGTCTCGGGCTTTCCCGGCGCCTGCCGGATCCATCGCGCGGAGGTGCTCCGGCTTCGCGGAGACTGGCCCGCAGCCGAGGCGCAGGCCGTCGCGGCCTGCGAAGAGCTCCACGACTTCGACCGCGCGATCACCGCGAGTGGCCACTACGAGATCGGGGAGATCCGGCGCCGGCGCGGCGACTTCGCCGGTGCCGAAGACGCGTATCGCACGTCGAACGAGCTGGGGCGCGATCCTCAGCCGGGACTCTCCCTACTGCGGCTCGCCGAGGGGAAAGTCGATGCCGCAGTGGCAGGGATAACCCGTGCGCTACAGGACGCGACGGATCCCCTCTCGCGCCTCCGGCGTCTCCCGGCTCAGGTCGAGATCGCGATCGCCACCGGCGACCTCAAGACAGCCCGAGCCGCTGCCGACGAGGCCGAGCACATCGTCGACTCGTACAAGATCGCGAACCGGCGCGCTGCAGCGTTCGCTGCGACCGTGTACGACCTACGAGGCCAGATCCAGCTCGCGGAGAAGGACTGGGACGCCGCGATCGCGGCGCTCCGGCATGCCCGCGACGAATGGCAGGAAGTCGGCGCGCCGTACGAGACGGCGCGGGCCCGGATGCTTCTCGGTACCGCGTACATGCGAAGCGGCGACGAACACGCCGGAACGAACGAGATGGAAGGCGCGCTCGCCGCATTCGAGCGGCTCGGAGCGAGTGTCGACCTCGAGCGAGTCGAGGAGCTCCTCGGCAGGGTCGAGACTCGGCGGACGTTTCTCTTCACGGACATCGTGGACTCGACGAAGCTCCTCGAGACCCTGGGCGCCGAGAAGTGGAAGCGGCTGCTTGCCCGCCACGACGAGCTCGTCCGCGAGCGGATCGTCGAGAGCGGAGGCGAAATCGTGAAGAAGACCGGGGACGGCTTCTTCGCGGCGTTCGACAACCCGAAGGCGGCGATCGACGCGGCGATCGGCATCCAGCGTGCGCTGGGCGCCGAGATCGTCGCCCCGGACGTCCGGATCGGCGTGCACACGGGGGCCGCGTTCCGCACCGACGCGGACTCGACCGACTACGGCGGCCAGG
>CAWGVH010000002.1:0-78311 GCA_963825995.1 uncultured Chloroflexia bacterium | reverse complement strand
CAAGCTAGGCGACCCGAGCTGACGGCTGCCGGCATGGGCGCCGTCGAGGGCATCACGTCCACCTGGCTCGATGCATCGGACCGGCCGGCGCTCACCCGGGAGTTCGAGGCGATCCCAGCCGGTCTCTGAGGCGCCGGCGCCGGATTTCGGGGGAACGGGTGGGTCGAGTCGACCACAGATGGCATCGCACGGCGCGCAACGCTGTGGAAGCTGGTCAGTGCCGAAGTGGCGGACTGGCAGCTGCCGCGGTCCTCCTGAGCCCCGCTGAGAGGCGACTCTCGTGTGGGTTCGAGTCACACCTGCGGGCCACGAGCGGTCGTTCGACTGGGCGCACGGAGACGTATCCTCGCCGTGCGACTTGCATACGGGGGGCCGATCGCTGCGACCGGATGTGCCACGGGCCCAGGGGAGGGCCTTCTTCGAATCGATCGCGCCGCACGTCGGTGCGCTCGACGGTCGGGTCGCCGAGGTCGTCCACGGCTACAACGCGGGCGATGCCGAGGCGACGTTCGCCGCTCTCGACCGGGCTGCCGCAGCGGGGGACGCGCTCGTCGGCCTCATCCGGACGCTCACGAGCGGGAGCCTGGCCCAGGCCGTCGCTCCACTGCGCTCGATGGTCGACCATCTCCTGGCTGCGGGGACCACCTGGAGGGCCGCGCGGTCGAACGTGGAGCGCGTCGCGGGGCCGGTCGACCTCTCGAAGTCGGTGACAGACCTTCCGATCCCGGCCGGTGCCGGGAGGCCGGCCGGCTGGGAGGCCGTTCTCTGGGAGGAGGTCCAGCGTGCCGACCGCGTCTGGGTGGCCGTGGCCGACGAGCTCGCGGCTGTCGGGGTGTCGGGTCCGATCGACTGATACCCGAGTCCCGCGCGCTCGCACGACACGGGCGTCCCCTGTCTGGAGCACGGTCGTCGGAATCCGGGCGCGGCCGCGCGCTTCCGCGTGGCTCAGCGACGCCTACCACGGGCCTATGGTCCGTGCCGCCTTCGTCATCGTCGGCCAGGCCGACCTGTCGCAAGAGGCGGCCCAGAACGCCTGGGCCATCGCCTGACAGCGGATGCCCTCGCTCCGCCACCCTGAGCGTGTGCGGCCATGGCTCGTGGCCATCTGCGCGAACGACGCGCGGCACCTCCTGCGGCGCCACGAGCGGGCTTCGACGAGCCCCCTTTGCATTCGCGGATAGGTTGGTGCATACTGAACCGTATGGTGCAGTATACGAGCGGCCGACGCGTTCGCGACCGAGCACAAGGCCGTGCTCGATGCCTCGACCGCCCTGGAGTCGTTCGGGTTCACTACGACGGTCCTGTCTATCCGGAGCTGTTCGCGACAGTCGCGACCCCGAAAGCCGCTGAGCTGACGACAGGCACAGGGTCGGCTGGGGTCATCTCCTCCACCGGCAGTGGGGCGGACTCGTCGGCCAGCAGCAGACCATCGAACGACAGAGGGGGCGACTCGGGCACCGGCGGCGAATCCACCGGCGCGCGGTCCTTGGAATTCGGCACCCACCGATTTTATGGCCACCCGCGGAGCACCCGGTCGATCGGCTCGTGCACCACGCGGAGGCAACGTCCTTGACGACGGCGTGTCCGTGCGATGCAATGGAGAGGAGGTGCTGGGCGAGCCCGAACTGAGGTGCGATCGCTCTCGATTCGCCGATACCCTCCCGTTCGCGGCTCCGCAGTCCACAAAATCCGCCAGGAGGACCGAGTGTGCGACCATACCTCAGGATGGGACGGGTCCGTACTGCTGCCCAGGTACTCGGAGATCGGCTTCTTGACCGGCTTGCAGGGATCGATACGGCCGGCGCGGTCTCGAACACCGAACTGGGCTTCGACAAGAGCGAGGGACATCACTACCAGACCTCGAATTGGATTAACCTCATCAACCTGAGGCGCATCCTGGGCATGCTGGAAATCTCGGGAGAGGACGCCTTTGTCGAATATGGGTGCGGCAAGGGACAAGTGATGTTCCTGGCCGCCCACTACCCCTTCAAGCGCATCATCGGCATCGACCTGTCCGAACAACTCGTGGACATCGCGCGCAGGAACCTCGATCCAGTCGGTCGGAGGTTCGCTTGCCCGGAGATAGATATCTTCGTCGCGAACGCAGCCGACTATGTCCTTCCCGACGAGGTCAACACGTGCTATGTCGCGAACTCATTTCCCCGCGGGGTCCTCGAGCTGGTCATGGCTCGCATCGAATCGTCACTGGCTTCTCGTCCGCGAACGATGAGAGTGATCTACCTCCATCCGGGTGATCACGACATCCTGCAAGCTCATGGCTACATGGTGGCACGACGGTTCCGGGAGCTCTATCTCTACGTGAGGGATCAGCAGTGATCGCGCTCCGGGTTCGACGCGTGTGACCCGCTTGGACAACCTGATGCGCAGATCGTCGCGAGATCAGCGCGGTCCCCGACGAGCGTCTCGCGACCGAGCGGACGCTGCTGAGGAGCAGCTCGAGGCCGACACCGCGCTGTACCCGTCTCCCGTCGCCCATCCACCTTCTGGTAGTGCTACTGACGAGGCTGGTGTCGCGCCACCCGAGCCGCCGTTGATAGGTGCCGCGAAGCTCCTCGGCGACGTTGGGGTGGCGAATCGTCATGCCCTTCACGTGGGCCTCGCAGATGACGGTTCGATGCCACGGCGTGCCGGAGGCCCGGTCTCCGCCCATAGGGAGAGGCCGTTGTCCCGGATCTTGGCCAATGCTTGGCCGGTCGCGATGAAGACCGCTCCCCAAGGTCGATGATCGCCTCAAGCTCCGCCAGGCGGTCGAAGCCGCCTTGAGCCGGGTCGCGCCCGCCCTCGGAGGTGCCTCGCTGGGTGTAGGTCTCGAGCTTCTGCTCCTCGGTGAGACCGGGCTGAGGACGGTCTGGTTCTTGATGGGGATGGTGGTCAGGGTGGCGGCCACCGTACGGGACCCGTTCGGATCGCGGTGTGAAGGGTCAAGTACGACGATGGACACCTACGCGCACGTCATGCCTGCCATGCAGCGCGACGCCGCGGAGCGCATGGACGCCCTGTTTGCTGCCCCTGCCGGCTAGGAACACCCCGCCGCAGCTACACCGTGGCTACATTCCGGGAATCGGAAAGGCCGCCGGAGACACCTGGCGGCCTCGTTTCACGCTCAGAGAGTTGGCTGGCGAGGAAGGATTCGAACCTTCAATCCCCTGATCCAGAGTCAGGTGCCTTACCGTTTGGCCACTCGCCAGCGACCCGAACAGGATAGCAGAGGCCATCAGCGAGTCCCCGTGCGACGCTTCCCAGGAGCGCGCCGTTTGGTAGCGTTGCTGAGCGCCCGCGTCGCGCTCCAGCACCGCCCGCGCGCGTCCACGCAGGAGTCCTCGTGCCCGAGATCATCCATGGCGTCGACCGCCGGCCGCTCGAGGCCGGCAAGTCGATCTTTGACTACGCGGACGAGGTCGCCATCGCCGTCCCCCAGTCGTGCGGGCGATCGGGACGCTGCCGCGAGTGCGTCGTCGAGGTCCGCCAGGGTGGAGAGGCGCTCTCGCCCCGTACCGAGGCAGAGGAATACCTGCCCGAGGACTTCCGCCTCGCCTGCCAGGCCTTCGTGGCCTCCACGGACAGCGACATCGAGTTCGCCATCATCCGCCGGCGCATGCACATCCTGGAGGCCACCAGCGAGACCCCCTGCGAGGTCGACCCCGTGGTCACCGTTGAGGGAGGCGTGGTCCTCTACGACAGCCGCCCCCTCGACCAGGCACGCGGCCGCCTGCTGGGCCTGGCCATCGACGTGGGCACGACGACGGTCGTCTTCCGCCTCGTCGACCTTGTCGGCGGCCACACCGTGACCGGCGGCGCCTTCGAGAACCCTCAGCGTTTCGGTGGCAGCGACGTCATGTCGCGCATCAGCTATGAGCGCGACCATCCCGGCGCCCTCCGCCAGGCCCTCCGCCGCGCCCTCAATGGCGCCCTCAAGGAGGTCTACGCGGAGGCCGGCATCGACCGCCACTGCGTCTACGAGGCGATGGTCGTGGCCAACTCGACGATGCGTGACCTGTTCTTCGGCCTGGACGTGGCGCCCATCGGCCACATGCCTTACAAGTCGGTCACCGAGCTCGCCGTGGCCAACGGCGAGGCCGACTCCACCTGGTTGACCGCTCTCGCCCACGAGCTGGGCATCTTCATGCATCCGCAGGGCCGCGTCGTGGGTGCGCCGCTGGTGGCCAGCCACGTGGGCGGCGACGTGGCCGCCGACCTGGTGTCCACCGAGCTTGCACGCCAGGGCGGCACGACGATGCTCGTGGACATCGGCACCAACACGGAGATCGTCGTCAGCGACGGGCAGCGCATCGTGGCGGCCTCCAGCCCGGCCGGTCCCGCGTTCGAGGGCGGCCTGCTGCGCTACGGCATGCCAGGAGCCGACGGTGCCATCGAGAAGGTGCGCATCGAGGACGGCGGCTTCGCCATCGAGGTCATCGGCGACGCCGAGCCGCAGGGCATCTGCGGCTCCGGCCTGGTGGACATCCTGGCCGAGCTGCGGCGCGCGGACTGGATGACGCCCATCGGCCGCTTCACCGACGGACGTGACGGGTTCACCATCGTCAGCGAGCCGCTCATCACCTTCTCACGCGCGGATGCCAGCCAGCTGGCCCAGGCCAAGGCCTCCAACGCCGCTGGGCAGCGCATCCTGCTGCGGCGGCTGGGGCTCCACCCACAGCAAGTCGACCGGGTCCTGCTGGCCGGCGGCTTCGCGAATGCGATCGACATCGACAACGCCATCGCCATCGGCTTCCTGGCCGACGTGCGCCCGGACCGCGTGGAACGGGTCGGAAACGCCGCCCTCCACGGTGCGGTCATGCTGCTCCTCTCGCGCGGGCGGCGCCACGAGCTCAGCGACCTGGTGGGCCGAATCGAGCACGTCGAGCTGGAGACGGAGCCCGACTTCTTCGGCCTCTTCGTCGAGGGCTGCCAGTTCGATCCTGTCGGGGTCGGCTGATCGGACCTGGCCGGTCGACTTGGTGTGGTCGGCCCGTGGCCGCCGACCGGCTCAGCCAGTCGGGACCTGGTTGCGGAACGAATCGGCGTTCTCCAGGCGGCGCTTCACGGCGTTGACGAAGCGCGCCCCGACCTCGCCGTCGACGAGGCGATGGTCGGCCGTGAGCGTGATTCGCATCACCTGGCGCACGGCGATGCCATCGCCGTGGACACGCGGCTCAGGCGTGACGCTCGAGACCGCCAGGATGCCCGACTCACCGGGGTTGATGATGGCCGTGAACTGCTCCACCCCGAACATGCCCATGTTGGACACGCTGAACGTCGAGCCAGAGAGGGCGTCCGGGCTGAGCTTGCCCGTGCGAGCCGCCCCGACGACCTCAGCCGTGCGGTCGTGAAGGGCGCGCACGCTGAGCATGTCGGCCTCGCGGACGACCGGCACCAGCAGCCCTGCCGGCACCGACACCGCCACCCCGAGGTGGACGTGCTCGTGCTTCCAGACCGTCACGCCATCCGTGGAGGCGTTGAGGATGGGGAACTCGCCGAGGGCCTGGACGGTGGCGGCGTGGATGAAGTCGGTGACCGAGATGTCCGATCCCCGCGACTTGAGGTCGGCGCGCAGCTTGAGCAGGTCGGTCATGTCCACCACGACAGTGACGGTGAAGGTGGGCACCGAGGTGCCCTCCGTCAGTCGGCGGGCGATGGTCTGGCGCATGCGGCTGAGCGTCTCGCCCGGGCCGGACGTGGCCGCGGCCGGCAGCACCGGAGCGGAGCGGGCCGCCGGGCTGGCCGCTTCCGCCGATGGGGTCGGCGCAGCGGTCACGTCCGCGAGTGAGATGGCGGCCACGGTAGCCGGCGCTGACGCGCTCGACTGGGAGGCGGCCGCCAGGACATCACGCTCGACGATCCGCCCACCGGGTCCAGTGCCGGTCACGCTGCGTGGGTCGATGCCCAGCTCCGCCGCGACCCGACTGGCGCGCGGGCTGATGATGATCCGGCCTCCGGGCGACTGGGCTCCAGGCACCGCGTGGGAGTCCGGTGCCGACTGCCCGGTGGTCGATGCCCCCGGCTGACTTGGAGATGCTTGTTGTGGACGAGCGGGGGCAGGGGCAGTCGCGGCCGCCGCCGGCACGGCCGAACCAGCCGCCACGGCCTCCGGGATGTCTTCCCCGGGCTGTCCGATCCAGGCCACGATGGATTCGACCGGCACCGTGGCCCCCTCCGGCGCGTCGATGCGCAGCAGCACGCCCTCGTCGAAGGCCTCGATCTCCATGTTGGACTTGTCGGTCTCGATCTCGAAGAGCGGATCGCCTCGGACGACCTTGTCACCCTCCTTCTTGAACCACTGCAGGACCGTGCACTCCTCGGTCATCTGCCCGGGCATGGGCATGCGGATCGCGACGGCCATCAGATGAGCCCTCGCACTGCGGCCGCGATGTCCGCGGCGTGGGGCAGGAACGCCTCCTCGAGCGCCTCGGCCTGCGGCGAGATGCCGTTGGCCGCGCCGATGCGGGCCACGGGCGCGTCGAGGTCATCGAAGGCCTCCGTTCACGACGCGGGCCACGATCTCGTTGACGTAGCTGCCGATGAGGACCGCCTGGGCGGCCACCACGCAGCGACCCGTCTTGCGCACCGAGGCGAGCACCGTCTCCATGTCCAGCGGCACCAGCGTGCGCAGGTCGATGACGTCGCACTCGACACCCTCGCCAGCCAGCGTCTCTGCCGCTGCCACGGCGTCGGGGACCGCCGGTCCCCAGGCCACGATGGTGGCGTCGCTGCCCTCGCGGGCCACGCGGGCCACCCCGATGGGCACCAGGTAGTCGGGATCGTCGGGGATGGGACCACGCTCCGCGTAGAGAGCCTGGCTTTCGCAGAAGAGCACCGGATCGTCCGAGCGGATGGCCGACTTCAGGAGGCCCTTGGCGTCGGCCGCCGTGGCGGGGTAGATGACGACCAATCCGGGCGTGTGCGTGAAGATCGACTCCAGGGACTGGCTGTGCTGCCCGCCGTAGCCCTTGCCGGCACCTACCGAGGCACGGATGACGAGCGGCACGTTCGTCTGGGCGCCACTCATGTAGTGCCACTTGCCGGCCTGGTTGGCGATCTGGTCCGACGCCATCAGGGCGAAGTCCATGTACATCAGCTCCACGACCGGCCGCAGGCCGGCCATGGCCGCACCCACGCCCGTTCCGCAGATGGCGGCCTCGGAGATGGGCGTGTTGAAGACCCGGTCGCGGCCGAACGTCTCCATGAGGCCCTTGCTGGCCTTGAAGGCGCCGCCATAGTCGGCCACGTCCTCGCCGTAGAAGATGACGCGGCTGTCGCGGGTCATCTCCTCGACCATGGCCTCACGCAGGGCATCGCGCTGCAGCATGCCGGCTTCGGTGACCTTGGGCACGGGCGCCGCCTCGTAGATCCTGGGCGAGGCGAACTCGGCCGGCACCGTCTCCGTCACCGTGCCGGCGTACATGAACGTGAGCACGTCGGCTGGGTCGGGATCGGTGGCCGCCGCCGCGCGCTTGGCGGCCACGGCGTTGCGCTCGGTGGCGGCGGCCTTCACGGCCGTCAGGCCGGCCTCGTCCAGGACCCCGACTGCCACCAGCTGGCGACCCAGGTTCTCGATGGGATCGACGGCCCGCCAGGCCTCCTCCTCCTCACGCGTGCGGTACTCGTTGCGCGGGTCGGAGAGCGAGTGGCCGTAGTAGCGGTAGGTGGAGGACTCGATGAGCACGGGGCCCTCGCCGGCGCGGCAGAGCTCCGTGGCTCGCGCCACCGCGTCTCGCACGGCCAGGACATCCATGCCGTTGACGACCTCGGCGTGCATGCCGTCGTCGGCGAAGCCGGCGCCGCGCAGCGCCAGCGCCTTGACACCCATGACCTCGTCGTCCGTGCGGTGGGTCATGCCGTAGTGGTTGTTCTGGATGAGGAAGATGATGGGCAGCCCACCCTGGCGCTCGCCGGCCAGGAAGTTGGACCACTGGTACTGCGAGGCGAAGTTGAGCGACTCGAGCACCACGCCGTTGGCGTAGGCGCCGTCACCGGCGAAGCAGCAGACGACTTCACCCGTGCCCAGGTAGCGCAGCGCCATGGCGGCCCCGGTGGCGATGGGCACGCTGCCGCCGACGATGGCGTTGGCGCCCAGCTGGCCGCTCGAGAAGTCGGCGATGTGCATGCCGCCGCCGCGCCCCCGGCAGTAGCCCTCGTCCTTGCCGAAGAGCTCGGCGATGGTGCGGTAGACGTGCTCCTCCAGCGCTGCCGCGATGAGCCCGGGCCGGTCGGTGGCCGTTGCGCCCGGCACGCGGGCCCAGAGCTGCTCGTCACTCATCTGGCGGATGGCCGAGAAGCCCTTGGCGATGGCGTCACCGTGGCCGCGGTGCGAGCTCGTGATGCGGTCCGTGGGCCAGAGCACGGACGAGGCGCCCACGGCCGTGCCTTCCTGGCCGATCGACACGTGCGTCGGCCCGCGATAGGCGTAGCCGCTGAGCGGCTCGTAGCCGCCGGAGCGCAGCCGGACGATCATCTCCTCCAGCTCGCGGATGGCCAGCATGTCGTCGAGCAGATCGACGGCGGCGGCGGCCGTGAGGCGTCCGTCGCGCAGCTCACCGGCCAGGTCGCCACGGTACGTGAAGCCCTTCACTGCCGGCGGCTGGATGGTGAACGGCTCGAAGACCGGCCGGTGGTCCGAGCGGTAGAGCGTGGTGGTTTCGGACATCGATCCTCCTCAGGCGACCATGACGCGGACGCCAGCACTGGCGAAGACAGAGGCGGCCGCCTCATCAAGGTCAGCGTCGGTGATGACGACGTCGACCTGGTCGAGACGACCGGCGTGGGCGAATGAACGGGAGCCGAACTTGCTGCTGTCGGCCAGTAGCACGACCTCCCTGGCTCGGGAGAGGACACGTTCCTTGGTGAAGGCCTCGCCCGGGTCGGTCGTGGTCAAGCCGGCGTCCAGCGAGAGGCTGAAGGTGCCCATGAAGGCTCGGTCGACGTAGAGCTCGTCGATGAGCCGTGCGGAGAGCGGTCCCACGAGCGCCTGGCTCAGGGGCCGCAGCTCGCCACCCACGACGATGAGGCGGGGACCGCGGCCGGCCAGCTCCACGACGGCCGGCAGGCTGTTGGTCACCACCGTGATGTCCGTCCGCTCGACGAGCAGGCGTGCCAGCTCCAGGCAGGTGCTGCCGGCATCCAGGTAGATGCGCGCGTCCGGCTCCACGAGCTCTGCGGCGCGGGCGGCGATGCGCTGCTTCTCAAGGGCATGCTTGGCAGCCTTGGCCTCGAAGCGCGCCTCGATGGGTCGCATGTCCACGGCCACGGCGCCGCCGTGCACGCGACGAAGCGCGCCCCGCTCCTCCAGCTCGTCCAGGTCGCGGCGGATGGTGGCCGTGGAGACGCCCAGCTCGGAGCGCAGCTCCTCCACGCGGACGGCGTGGCGCGTCCGGACGATCTGGCGCAGGCGCTCCTGTCGCTCGGGCGCGAAGGCCGCGACGTTGCCAGGGGGACGATTGGAATCAATCATGAAGTACTGCTATTCGAGCACGAACGAGCATGCTCTGTCAACCCGACCATGGTCACCAACAACCGGGCCGCTCGGACCGTCCGGCTGCTCGGCCACCTGCGTACCATCGGTTCCATGGCCACATTCAGCGACGCGCTCGTCCGGGCCGATGGCCGTCTGGTGCTCGCCGAGCTTGTGCCCTGGGCCGGTACCATCCAGGACCAGGCTGGCGATCGCCTGCGATCAGAAGCCCGCGACCTGGCTGCCGATCGACGCGTCACCGCCATCACGATCACGGACAACGCCGGCGGACATGTCCGCCTGGGACCGCTGACGCTCGGTCACGCCATCCATGACATGGGTGGCGAGGTCCTCGTCCACGTCGCCTGCCGCGAGCGCAACCGTGCCTCGCTCGAGACGCTGGCCTACGGTCTCGCCAGCGAAGGGCTCACCAACGTCCTGGCCCTCTCCGGCGACTTCCCGAAGGACGGCTACCGCGGCCGTTCGCGGCCTGTCTTCGACATCGACTCCGTGGGCCTCGTCTCGCTGCTCCGCGACGCCTCCGCGCACGGCCCGCACTTCACGACCGGGGCTGCGGTCAATCCGTTCAAGGCGCTCGAGTCGGACCTCGTGCCGCAACTCCTGAAGCTGGCCCTCAAGGTCCGGGTGGGAGCCTCCTTCGCCATCTGCCAGGTGGGCTGGGACGCGCGCTCGTTGCACGAGCTCATCCGCTGGGGAGAAGCGCAGCGATTGGGCATCCCGCTCATCGCCCCGGTCTACATCCTCAGCCGGGGAGTGGCCCGCGTCTTCCATCGCGACGAGATCCCCGGCATCCGCCTGTCGGCCGACCTGCTGGCCATGGTGGAAGCAGCCGCGGAGTCGCCGGACAAGGGCCGTGGGCGCTTCCTGGAGCTGGCGGCCATGCAGATCGCCGTGGCTCGGGGCCTGGGCTACGCGGGCGTCTACGTGGCTGGGCAGCGCGACGCCTCGGAGATGGACCGGCTGCTGACCCTGGCCGACGGCTATGGACCGGACGACTGGCGTGGCATGCTGGCCGCGGTCTCGTATCCGGAGCCCGGCGCCTACCGCCTCTTCGAGCCTGGTGTCGCACCGCAGCTGGCATCCGACCGACCGGCGCGGCCGCTCAAGGGTCCTGGTGCGCCGCTCTTCTACCGCTTCAACCGCCTCGTGCACGACCATGTCTTCGACCCCGGATCGAGGGGCTTCTCGGCCGCCCGCTCGGTCTACAGCCGTCTCGAATTGCTGCACCTCGCGAAGCCCGCGCACGTCATCGAGCAGATGGCCAAGATCCCGATGTACGGCTGCAAGGACTGTGGCGATTGCTCGCTGCCGGACATCGCCTACCAGTGCCCCGAGGGGGCGTGCGCAAAGAACCAGCGCAACGGGCCCTGCGGCGGCTCGCTCAACGGCGAGTGCGAGGTGCCGGGCAAGCGCTGCGTGTGGGCCAATGCCTACGACCGCCTCAAGCCATACGGCGAGGCGCTCACGATGCTCGATCGGGAGCCCGTGCTGCAGGACGATGCGCTGCGCGGCACCAGCGCCTGGGCCAACACCTTCATGGGCCGTGACCACTATCGACACCAGGGCAAGGGAGGGGACTCGTGACCGACTCGGAGGGCAGCCGCCCGTTCATCATCATCGGCGAGAACATCCACTGCACGCGCGTCGTCAAGCGCGACGGCGCCCGCGGTGGCTTGGCGCCCGATGGACGGCCCGGCGTGCGATTCCCCGACGGCTCCGGCGGCGAGGCCTGGCTGCCGCTGCCCGACTCCATCCTGGAGTCGACCGAGTTCACCGGCAGCAGCCGAATCAAGCACGTCATGGCCGCCGTGCGCCAGGGCCTGGCAGGCGGGCCGGAGGCCGGCACAGCTGCCAAGTATCTGTCTTGGATGGCCGAGCGACAGATCGCCGGCGGGGCCGCCTACCTGGACCTCAACGTGGACGAGATCGACCCGCAGGTGGCCGGCCGGGTGGAGGCCATGACCTGGCTCGTGCGGGCCGTCGGGCCGGTCTCGAGCGTGCCTCTCTCCATCGACTCCTCCGATGCCGTCGTGCTGGAGGCGGGGCTCGACGCCATCGACCCCGCTTGGGCTGGTGGCGCCACGCCGATGGTCAACTCGGCCTCCGTGGAGCGGCCGGACGTGCTTGAGCTGTGCGCCCAGCGCGGCACGCCCGTGGTGCTCTCGTGCACGGGGTCGTCGATGCCATCCGGGACCCAGGACCGTCTCGAGCGTGCAGAGGAGATCGTCGGCCTCGCCCTGGCCAAGGGCATGCCGGAGGGTTCGCTCTTCGTCGACGCCCTCATCATCCCCATCGGGGTCGATCCCTTCGCCGGCTCCGCGTACCTCGATGCGGTGCGAGGTATCCGCGAGCGCTTCGGCCCGCGCATCCACGTCACGGGCGGCATCTCCAACGTCTCCTTCGGACTGCCGGCCCGCCGCCTCGTGAGCGACGTCTTCCTGGACCTCTGCGTCCAAGCCGGCCACGACAGCGGCATCGTGGACCCGGTGGCCGCAGACATCGCGGCGGCCCTCATGCCTGATCGCGAGTCGGAGCCTTACCGGCTGGCGGCCGCCATGCTGGCGGGCGAGGACGCCTTCGGCATGGCCTTCATCGAGGCGTTTCGAGCCGGCCGGCTCGGAGATGCGGCGGGAGGCTGAGCAAGGCCGCTGAGGGCTCCGCGCGGGTCCCAGCCACGCGGCATCGCGGTAGAGACTCAGGCGCCGCCGCCGCCCCCCATGCGGCCGGCAGAGATGACGCGGTCGAGGAACTGGCGCGTCCGGGCCTGCTGTGGGCTGCCGAAGATGTCCCCAGGTGGCCCCTCCTCGAGGAGCTGGCCCTGGTCGAGGAAGCAGACGCGGTCGGCGATGTCGCGCGCGAAGCCCATCTCATGGGTGGCGATGATCATCGTCATGCCCTGCTCGGCCAGACCGCGGATGACGTCCAGCACCTCGGCCACGAGTTCAGGATCGAGGGCGCTGGTGATCTCATCGAGCAGCAGCAGGTCCGGCTTCATGGCCAGGGCACGCACGATGGCCACGCGCTGCTGCTGCCCGCCGGACAGCCGGTCGGGATACTGCTCGGCCTTCTCGGCCAGCCCGAAGCGTTCGAGGAGATCGCGTGCCTCCCGTTCGGCCTGCCCGCCGGAGAGCTTGAGCACCTTCCGTGGCGCGAGCGTGATGTTGGCGAGGACGTTCATGTGCGGGAAGAGGTTGTAGGCCTGGAAGACGATCCCGATGCGCCGACGGATGCGGTCGACGTTCGTGCCGCGGGCCGTGATCTCCTCACCCTCCACCACGACGCGGCCGGCATCGATGGGTTCCAGCAAGTTCACGCAGCGCAGCAGCGTCGACTTGCCTGACCCCGACGCGCCGATGAGGCAGACGACCTCGTGCTCGTGGACCACCAGGTCGATGCCCTTGAGCACCTCGAGCTGACCGAACGACTTGCGGAGGCCCTCGATGCGCACGGCCTCAGCGCCGAAGCGCCGTCCGCTGGCGCCGACCACCCGGCCTGTCACCGGGCTCATCGAGCGCCTGCCAGCTGGCGTCGCTGGTCGCGCACGACAAGCCAGTCGACGAAGCGCGAGAGCGGGATGGTGAGTGCCAGGAACAGCAGCGCCGTCACGACATACGGCGTGAAGTTGAAGGCCGGCGCGGCTTCCATGTCCGCCCGGCGGAAGGCCTCCACGAGGCCCAGCAGGCCGACCAGGGCCGTGTCCTTCTGGAGCCCGATGAAGTCGTTCAGGAGGGGCGGGATGACACGTCGCACGGCCTGTGGCACGACCACGTAACGAAGGGCCTGGAAGCGCGAGAGGCCCAGTGAACGGGCAGCTGCCTCCTGGCTGGGGTGCACGGAGTTGATGCCCGCCCGGTAGACCTCCGAGACGTAGGCGGAGTAGAGGAGCACGAGCGAGAGCGTGCCCCAGAAGAACTCGTCCGTGGGCATGCCCTCGATGCCCAGCCCCGGCATCCCGAAGCCCAGGATGTAGACGACGAGGATGGCGGGCAGGCCCCGCATGACGTCGACGTAGACGATGGCCAGGCCGCGGATGGGCGTGAAGACGGGACCGGGCAGGCTCCGCATGAGGGCCAGCAGCAGCCCGAAGATGAGCACGAAGAACTCAGCCACCAGGAACATCTGGATGTTGATCCAGAAGGCCCGCACGATCTTCGGCCACGATGACGCGAAGACCTCAGGGTCGAAGAAGAACGACTGGAACTCATCCCAGCCTGGCGAGTTGACGAGGAGGAAGCCCACCAGCAGCAGGAAGAGCAGGGTGCTGATGAGCGACACGAGGACTCCCCGGCTGCCCGTGTCGGAGCCGCCGAGGAGCCTGGAGCGGCGCGAGCCGGAAGGCATCGCCTCCCGGCTCGGAGTCTCGGGGTCGGTCATGCCAGGCCCCGGGACCGGTCGGCCGTCACTCGAAGAAGGGTGCGGCATTCACCTCGCTGATCCACTGGTCGTAGATGGACTGCCAGGTGCCGTTCTCCTTGATGAGCGCGAGTGCCTCGTTGACACAGGCCGTGAGCGGGCTGTCCTTCTCCAGGACCATGCCGAAGTACTCGCCCGTGTCGGTGGCGATCTGTCCTGCCACGGATCCCTCAGGCTCCGGCGTGTCGAAATCGTCGAGCTCCGCGTCGCGGATGTAGAAGGCGGTCGGCAGGTCCACCACGAGGCCATCGATGCGGCCGTTGTCGAGCGCCTTCGTGCCGCCGGCCACGTCCTTGTAGGCCAGCACATCGCTGCTGGGCTGGATGACCGTCTCGATGATCTCCAGGCTGGTGGTACCCACGGGGGCGCCGAGCCGGAACTCCTTGAGATCGGCCAGGCTCGTGGCCTCGTTGATGGGGTTGTCCGCCAGCGCCACGATGCCCTGGTTCACGTCGAAGTATGAGTCGCTGAAGTCGACTCGCTCGGCGCGCTTGGGACGGTACGAGACCTGTCCGAAGTGGATGTCGAAATCCTTGTCCCCCGGCTTGAAGGCGAGACCGAAGGCCGCCTGGCCGACCCAGTCGACCTGGTCCGGGGTGAAGCCCAGTGCGGCGGCGATGGCGTAGGCCATGGCCGATTCGTAGCCCTCACCGGACGGCGGGTAGCCGCCGAAGTCCGCCCAATCCGATCCCTCCGGGACCTCGCCTGCCCACCAGGGCGGGAAGGCCGGGTTGTCGGTGCTGATGGTGAGGCGGCCCGGGTTCTCAAGGGTGCCGTCGAGAGCGGCAGCCTGGCAGGCCTCGCTGACCAGTGCAGGCGCCATGGATTCGACTGGCGCCATCGACTCGGCGACTGGCGCCATGGACTCCGCCGGAGCCACGGACTCATCCTGGGCAAGCGCGGCAAGCGGGCTGGCCAGAAGGGCGATGCTGGCGGCACCCACGGCCAGCACGCCCAGGCGGCGGCGATCATCGGACATCTGTGCACCCCTCCTCGTACCTTGTCCCAGCGGGCGCCGCCATGGTCCCACAGCCGAGCAAGGAGCGCGCCATGGTGCCAGCATGGATGCCGTGATCGACCCAAGCGCTCCGCTGGGCCGTGGCGGACCGTCGCCGTGGGGGCGAGCTCCGCAGCCCCGAGGGACCGGCTCCGCAGCCCACGCAGGGACCGCAGCCCATGCAAGCCCCCCAGGGCTGGCAGCCCGGCCCATCATCGCCCGGGCCGTCGGCCCCTGGCTCTGCGGCCCCCCAGGGCTGGCAGCCCGGCCCATCATCGCCCGGGCCGTCGTCCCCGGCTCTGCGGCCCCCCAGGGCTGGCAGCCTGGCCCGCTTCCCCCGCCGGCCCCCTGGCCAGGACGGCCACCACCTGGGGGCACGACTCCGCCGACGAGCGATCCGCGACTCGGGTGGGGCCAGCCCCCGCCGACCGCTCGCCCGAGGCGGTCGCCCCGCAGCGACCCCGGCGGGCTCGTGGCCGGCCTCGTCATCGCCGGGCTTGGTCTGTTCTTCCTGGCCGGCCAGGTGGAGCCGGACATCGGCCGCTTCGTGACCCTCTTCATCGGCCTGGCACTGCTGGCCGTCTTCGTCATCCGCCGCGAGTACGGTTTCCTCGTCCCGGGCTCGCTGCTGACCGGCATCGGCATCGGCATCGCCCTGGAGCCGGCCACCAGCGGCGACATCGAGTCGGGCGTGATGATGCTGTCCATCGCGGGCGGCTTCCTGGGCATCTGGGTGCTCGGCTCGCTCTACCGCCTTCCGCAAAGCCACTGGTGGCCGCTGATCCCGGGCGGGATCCTGACACTCATCGGGCTCGTCCAGATCAGCCGCACCGACGTGGAGGGCGCGCTGCGGCTGTGGCCGATCATCCTCATCGTCATCGGAGCCCTGGTCCTGGGCCGGCACATGGGCCGCCGCTCCTGACCACGGGCTGGCGCCACCTGGTCTCGCGATGATCAGGTTGGGGTCTCCGCCTCATGAGAACGCCGGGTCAACTCACGAAAGTGGGGGCAGTTCCTGGGGGTCCTCCAGCACTCCCCGGAAGAGATCTCCTCTGGCCTCAACCCTGCGGATGATCGAGCGGATGTCCCAGCCGTCCGGCCGTAGCGTCGGGTCATCCAGCTCCTCCCAGGTGATGGGTGCGGAGACCGCACCCGAGGCCACGGGACGGACCGCGTATGGCGCCACCAGGGTCTTGATGGGCGAGTTCTGCGTGTAGTCGAGTCGTGCCCGGCCTCCCCGATCAGCCTTGCCCCACTCCCACGAGACGAGCTCCGGGACGACCGCACCGACGCCCCGAGAGAGCTGGCCGGCCCATTCCCGTGTGTCATCGAAGGTGTAACGGGGTTGGATATGGATCCAGACCTGGATGCCCCGCTTGCCGGTGACTTTGGGGTGGCCGCGGACACCCAGGTGCGCGAGGGCTGTGCGGAAGAGGCGCGCCAGCGTCACCACCTCAGACCACGTGGTCTGCTCGCCGGGATCGATGTCGATGTAGGCATACGTCGGCCGCCAGTACTCCGGGAGCCGGCTGGTCCAGGGATGTATGTCGATGACCGCCTGGTTGGAGATCCAGGCGAGGGTGGCCACACGGTCCGCCACGAGGTAGGTGTGCGAGCGGTCGCGTCCGGCCTCCGGATACTCCCAGCGGCTGATCCAGTCGGGTGCATGGCTGGGGAGCTGCTTTTGCCAGAACTGCGTCCGGCCATCGACACCGTCCGGCCAGCGGTGCACATTGAGCGGACGGTCGCGCAGGTAGGGCAGGATGATCGGCGCGATGGTCGTGTAGTAGCGCACCAGGTCCCGCTTGCGGAAGCCGGCCGCCGGGAAGAGGGACTTGTCCAGGTTGGTGAGCTCCACGGCATGCCCGCCGACTTCCCAGCGGCCGCCATCGCCCATCGCCCCCAGCGCTGCGAGCTCCGCCTGGCTCACCGCCTCGACCGGCGAGCGCCGATCGTCCGCGTCGCGAACCAGCTCGAAGGCGACGGCCCGCCGTCCGGCCGGCTGGCGAGGTGGCTCTGCCGGCAGTGGCTGGTTCGCAGGTCGAGCGGCATCTTCTGGCGGCATCGGCCCATCGCCAGCGGCGGTTCCAGCACCCTTCGTGTCTCCACCTCCGGCGTCGCCTGCCTCCCCTGCCGCGTCTGCAGCCTCTCCGGGCAGACGATCGCGGACCTGCGAGGCTCGCTCCACGCGCTCACGGGCGACGCTCCGTGGGTCACGCCCGATCTCCCTGCCCTTGTAGACGGCCTGCCGCAGCAAGCCATCCGGCGTCCACTCCGCGAACTCGGCGCGAATGACGTGGCGAGGCTCACACCACCGCGCGTCAGGCATGTACGGTGCGCCGGGCGTGGGTGGATCCGGTAGGGGGTGCTCGTCCAGGACCTGACGCAGGAGCGTCCGCGTCCGCCCGTCCAGTCCGCTGCCGACCTTGCCGGCGTAGCGCCAACCCTCAGCCTCCCAAGTGGCCACCAGCAGCGCCCCCAGGTCCTGGTGGCTCCCCGCGCCGGGCTCATAGCCGACGAGGACCAGCTCCTGCTCCCGCCGCGCCTTGATCTTCAGCCAGGTCCGCGAACGGGTGCCGGGTTCGTACCGGCTGCGGCGCGACTTGGCCACGCTGCCTTCCAGGCCCTGCCCGATGACGGCCCGTTGGAAATCCTCGCCATGTTCCAGGACGTGACTGACGAAGCGCACGGAAGGGTGCTCCCGCAGCACCAGCCGTAGAAGCCGCTTGCGCTCCTCGAGGGGCACATCCAGAAGATCCCAGCTGTCGAGGTGGAGCAGGTCGAAGGCGTGGTAGACGAGCCTGCCCTCGGGCTCGTCCCGGCCAGGGTCGTCCGCCGGCCGATGCTCGACGAGGGGCACGCGCTCACCGCGCTTCACGCCCAGGCCGCGCATCCCGGCCATCTCCTGGAGGAGGCTGAAGCTGGGCCGGCCGTCCGCGTCGAGCGCCACCATCTCGCCGTCCACGATGGCGTCATACGCGGTGATCCAGCCGCTGGCGGGTGCGGCGGCCAGCGCCGGGAAGTAGCCCGCCGCGTCCTTGCCGTTGCGTGTCCTCAGGCGGACGGCGTGGCCGTGGATGATGGCCTGGAGCCGATAGCCATCCAGCTTGAGCTCGAATAGCCAGCCGTCGTCGTTGAAGGACCGGTCCACGGCAGTCGCCAGCATGGGCTGGATGAACGCGGGCAGCGGCTTCTGCGTGGCAGCCGTGAGATCGATGTCCGCCATCGAGTGTGCCGCCGCTGTCTCCTGCGGCGGTGTCCGGCGCGCTGCCACCTCCTCGTTGCTGAGTCCGCTCAGGATGGAGGTGGGGTGGTCCCGGATGTCCCAGGAGAGGTCGCTCTCCGAGTCCGCCTTCTTGATGAGCAGCCAGTCCTCCCTCGATTGGTGCTCACGTCGAGTACGGACCAGGACGAACCGCCCGCGCAGGCGCCGCCCGTGCAGGACGAACTTGAGCTCCCCGTCCTCAAGCGAGATGGCCGGGTCATCCAACCCTTCCGGCTCCCAGGCGCCCTGATCCCAGACGATGACGTCACCGCCGCCGTACTCTCCGAACGGGATGATGCCTTCGAAATCGAGGTACTCGAGAGGGTGATCCTCCGTGCGCGCCGCCCGGCGCTTGGCCAGTGGGCGCATCGACGGCCCGCGCGGCACGGCCCAGCTGACGAGGACGCCGCCGATCTCCAGGCGCACGTCGTAGTGAAGCCGCGTGGCCCGATGCCGCTGCACGACGAAGCGACGCCCGTGGCTTCCCCGGCGGTCCGGCCTGGCGCCCCTGGGTTCCGGCGTGACCTCGAAGTCCCGCTTGCGCCAGTACTCCTCGAGCGACATGCGATGAGGGTAGCGTCTTGCCCTTACGCGCCGCTTATCTGCCGTTCTCCACTCCAGCTGCCACGGGCCAGCGACGGGCTCGCCGCGTGCCTCGCTGGGCGGCACGTGCCGACCGGCCCCTTGAGCCGTGCTACAGGATCGGGACGCTACTGGGTGGGGACGACGCAGCCAGCCGGCTTGTCCGTGAAGCCGGGCCGGCAGGTCGGTGCAGCCTGCGGCGGCTCGTCCTCGCCAGGGCTGTCGTTGCCGGATCCCGGCTCGTCCTTGGTGGGCTCACCCGTGCGCGGTGCCGCGATGGAGCAACTGTCGCCGGGTGCCACGGGGCCACCGAACGAGGACTTGCCGGCCAGCGAGAAGTAGCTGCCGCGGCTGCCCCACTGGCTGCTCCCCAGGCCGCCGCGTGATGCCCACGCGTTGACGGCTGCCAGCCAGGAGGCCGGCGCTCCAGGGTTCTCAGCCCGGGCCGGCTGCACGACGGAGGTGCTGCAGCCGCGCGAGTACATCAGGCCGGGCGGGTCGACTTCCCGCTTGCCGCCCGGCTGGGTGCCCTGGACGAAGAGCTCCGTGCGCGTGCCACGCGTCCAGGCGCCCGGAGCCCCACCCGTGTACTGGTCGATGGTCTCGGCCACGATGCCCTTGGCTGGCCGTTTGAACGAGGCCGATGGCTTGCCGGCCATGTAGTCGCGAACGAAGGCATGCCACGCGCGACCCGCGGTGTCCATCGAGAAGACATTGCTCGAGAGGTTGGGCGACGAGCTGTCGCTGTTGCCAAACCACACGCCGACTGCCAGCGCGGGCTGGTTCTTGCCCTTGGGTATGGGCAGCAGGCCATACGTGGAGTAATCCTTGAGGTTGTTGGTGGTGCCCGTCTTGATGGCCATCTCGCGCAGGCTGCCATCCGGCGTGTTGCTCAGAGCGAAGATGGGGCCCCAGACGCTGTTGACGGCGGGATCGCTGTTGCCCTTCAGGATGTCCACGATGATGTAGGCCGCCTGCGGGCTCCACACCTGCGTGGCGGTGGGGGCCCCAGCCTCGTAGATGACGTTGCCATCCGAGTCCTCCACCTTGAGGATGTGGCGCGGCTGGGTGACCTTGCCACCGTTGCCGAAGGCCCCGTAGGCGGCCACCATGTCCACGGGCCGCACCTCCACGGTGCCGATGGCTCCGGCCAGGCCGGCGTCGTCCAGCATCCTGTCACCGTTGATGAAGCTGAAACCCGCCTTCACAGCGTACTTGCGGACCGTCCGGACGCCAGTCCGATCCAGCGCCCGGATAGCCGGGATGTTCAGCGAGTACTGCAGCGCTTCGCGCACGAGCACGGGTCCCCGGTCGATCGAAATCGGCGTCCTTGGGCGCCCATCCGGCGCCGAACGGGGTGGTGATGTCCAACAGCACAGTGCCCGCGGTGAGGGCGCCGGTGTCGAAACCCGTGGCATACACGATGGGCTTCCATGCGGAACCGGGCTGGCGGCGTCCCTGGCCGGCATGGTCGTACTTGGGATCGAACTTCGGTGAGGCCTTCCGGTAGTAGCCGGCCGAGCCGACGTAGGCAAGGACGTCACCGGTCCGATAGTCCATGGCCACCAGGGCGCCGTTGTGCAGATCGAGACCACGCAAACGGGCGATCCAGTAGGCGTCCTTGCCCAGCTTGCGCTCCCGGATGGCCTGGTAGTACTGGCTCGAGGGCAGGTTCGGGACGAGGGCGCCGGCCTCGATGAACTTTTCGCCGATCTGCTGGGCCTTCCAGTCCAACGTCGTGGTGACCTTGTAGCCGCCGCTCTTGATGGGGTCACGGTCGCCCAGGATGAGGTTCAGCTCGGGCAGCAGGGCGTTGACGAAGTGGGGTGCCTTGAAGACGACGTCCTGGGGCTTCTTGATGACGGTCTTGGCGCGCAGGGCTTCCTCGTACTGCTGGTCCGAGAGAGTGGTCCAGCGACCCTTGCCATCCCGCAGACGGCCGAGGATGTAGTCCCGGCGCTGGATGAGCTCGGTATCCGTGCACTTGGCGTCATCCGGTGCGCAGGTGCGCAGCACGAGGTGCGTGTTCCGCTTGTCGGAGCCCTTGCCCTTCTTGCCGTACGGTTCCTTGACGACGTTGGTATAGCGGCCCTTGGCGTCGGTGGCCCATGGGTACAAGGCCGCTGGCGACTGGGGGATGGCTGCCAGCAGGGCGGCCTCACTGACCGTCAGCTCATCGAGGTCCTTGCCCAGATAGATCTCGGCCGCCGCCGCGATACCCTGTGCCGTGCCATACGAGATCTCGTTCAGGTAGGCCGTGATGATGGCCTTCTTGCCCTCTTCGCCGGGAAAGGCCTGCGTGAGCTTGTACGACTGCAGGAGCTCCTTGGCCTTGCGCAGATACAGGCCCTGCTGCGTGTTGTCAGCAGTGATGATCTCCTCCGGCAGCAGGCGCGCGCGCACGAGCTGCTGCGTGATGGTCGAGCCGCCGCCGCGGCTGCCGCCACCGCCTGCCTCGGTCAGGAAGGCGTTGACAGTGGCCTCCAGGTCGAAGCCTGGGTTGTCCCAGAAGGTGTCGTCCTCCGTGGCCGTGGTCGCGTCCAGGACCAGCGGCGGGATGGAGTCGAAGCCGACGACCGTGCGCCGTTCGTTCCAGAACTGTGCCAGCTCGACCTTGCCGCTGCGGTCCATGATGCGGGTCGGCTCCGAGAAGTCGAGGTCACGGAAGGCCTGCACGTCCGGCAGGCCCTGGTCGAGGGTGGCGATGGTCACGGCGGCTGCTCCGCCGGTCGCGATCGCGCCGG
This sequence comes from uncultured Chloroflexia bacterium, assembly GCA_963825995.1. Lineage (GTDB taxonomy): Bacteria > Chloroflexota > Limnocylindria > Limnocylindrales > CSP1-4 > JAFMJV01. The sequence continues at coordinate 56,820 of CAWGVH010000002.1, read as the reverse complement.
CCGAGATGATGCTGAGCACGCTGACCACACCGACGAGCGCCAGGGCCAGCAAGGCGCTGGCGCCCCGACCTGACGGCTTGCGGGCGGTGCTCCGGGCGATGGCGAGACGCGCGGCGTAGGAACCCCGATGATGGATCCCGTTCCCGGTCCGGCTGGCGGACGGGGAGGCACGGCGCTTCTGTGGGCGGTACGGCATGCGTTCCAGATTGTGCATGAGGATCGGCGCGACCGGGTGAGAGCGAGATGAAGCTTCCGACACGTTCGCCCAGCGGCGACCCCGAGAGTGGGCCGGCCGGGTTCCTGTCCATCAGGCACCGGCGCCCGTTCCAGGCGTCCCTGCTGGCCTGGTACCGGGAGAACGCCCGACCCTTGCGCATCCGCTCCACGCGCCAGCCGTGGCCTGTCCTGGTGGCCGAGGTCATGGCCCAGCAGACGCAGATCGCCCGCGTGGACGACGCCTGGGCCGGCTTCCTGGAGCGCTTCCCCACGCCTCGGGCCCTAGCCGAGGCGTCGCCAGCGGATGTGCTGCGAGCGTGGTCGGGCCTGGGCTACAACCGACGTGCGGTCAACCTGCAGCGAGCCGCCGGGGCCATCGTTGCCGCGCACGACGGCCGGGTGCCCGGCGGCGTGGAGCAACTGGAGGAGTTGCCGGGGGTCGGTCCGTACACGGCGCGCGCGGTGGCGGCCCTCGCCTTCGGGCAGCCAGTGGCTGCCGTGGACACCAACGTCCGAAGGGTCATCAGCAGGCTCGCCGGCCAGGTCCTGCCGGCGCGCCAGATGCAGGCGGCGGCCGACCAGCTGGTGCCATCGCATGATCCGGCCACCTGGACCCACGCCTCGATGGAGCTCGGCGCCACGATCTGCCGGTCGAGGGGTCCGGCCTGCGATGTCTGTCCGGTCAGCCGCTGGTGCGCAAGCGCTGGTCGTCATCGGTGCCGTCGAGGCCCGCGCGAGAGTTGCGCAGAACAGCGGGATGCCGCCACGCCGGACCGCGCCGGACAGCGGGATGCCGCCACGCCCGCCCGCGCCGGGCGGCCCCGCCTTCGAGCACACCACCCGCTGGCTGCGCGGCCGCATCGTGGCCCAGCTGCGGGCGCTGGAGGATGGCGCCTGGACGCGCCTCCCGGATACCATCGGGGCTCATGGACCGGACCAGGTCGCCGCGGCCACGGCGGCCCTCCAGCTGGACGGCCTCCTCGAGTTGCGTGCCGATGGGTCCGTGCGCCTACCATCGTTGACGCCATGAGCACCACGCGTGAGCCATCCTTCGCCGACCTCCAGGCCCCGACCACGGATCCGACCACGAGGATCCCGCTGCCCGCCAGCGACGACGTCATCGTCGCGGCCACGGCCGACTTCGACGTTCTGGTCGAGCGCTGGCGCGCCCAGGGCGCTCTGCCGACGATGACCTCCGAAGAGATGCGTGGGGCCGATGCCCGGGCACAGCGACTCGGGACGCCGGGTCACTGGCTCATGGAGCAGGCCGGCGCCGCCGTCGCGGCGGTGGCGCGAGCCCTGCTGGTCACGACCGACCGTTCGCCGCATGCACGCCCGCTCATCCTCTGCGGTCCAGGCAACAACGGCGGCGACGGGCTGGTGGCGGCCAGGTACCTGGCCAGCCTGGGCATCGGATCGGAGGTCGTCCTGCTGGCCCCGGCCGGCCGGCCGTCCACGCCAGACGCGATCCTCAACTGGGAGCGCCTCGAGGGCATCGACAGCGTGCACCGCGTGGCCACGGTCCGCAGCAGCGACGTGGCGCTCTACCTCAACGGCATCGAGCGCGCTGGCCTCATCATCGACGCGCTGCTGGGGACCGGCGTGCGAGGACCCCTGCGAGAGCCCGTCCGCACTGCGGTCGACGTCGCCGTGCGCGCGCGCGAGCACCTCGTGCCGGTCCTCGCGGTCGACACGCCCACATCGGTCGACCTCACCACCGGCGAGCCCTCCGACCCAGTCATCCGCGCCGATGTGACCGTGACCTTCCATCGCCCCAAGCTCGGCCACCGCAGCAGGGTCGGGAAGGTGCTGGCCGGCCACGTACTCGTGGCGCCCATCGGCATCCCCGTCGAAGCCGACCGTCGTTGAGATGGCCGCTCAGCCCGAGCGGGGACCCCGGGCGCGGACCGTCATCCTGCTCGTGGCGGCGCTGGTGGCCGCCGTCCTGGGGGTCAACCTGCTGAGCGCTCTCATCCCTGGCCTGGACGGCGTGCTGGCCTCACTGCCGCTTGTCGTGCTGGTCCTCGTGGGCGGCACGACCGTGGTCCTCGGTCGCGCGCTGCGCCGATAGCCGGTAGCCGGTAGCCGGCTGCCGCAGACGCCTCAGCCCCGGTCCGGCGGTGGCGTGGGTTGCCGGTCGCCGGGATCGAAGCGGCGCTCCGTGCCGGCCAGCAGGCGCCCGATGTTGTCGCGATGCGCGATCCAGACGATGGCCAGTCCGGGCAGCACGTAGAGCAGCCAGCCCGGCTCCAGGGCCCCCGCCAGGACGAACACGATGGCGACCGCGGCCCCGAAGGCGGTCCCCAGCAGGGAGCCCAGCGAGACGTAGCGCGTGACCCCGATGATGATGAAGAACGCGGGCGCTGCGATGAGGCAGACGATGGGCGAGACGACCAGCATGCCACCCACGCCCGCGGCTACGCCCCGCCCGCCGTGGAACCCCAGGAAGACCGACTTCCAGGCTCCCAGCACGGCAGCCACGCCGGTCAGGGCCTGGACCTCGATGGGAGCGCCGAGCACACGGGCGATGAGCATGGGAACGGCGCCCTTGGCCAGGTCCAGCAGCCCGACCGTGATGGCGCGTCCCCAGCCCATGGCCCGCAGGGCGTTGGTGCCACCTGTGCGCCCCGAACCCACGGTCCGCGGATCGGTGCCGCCGGTCAGGTGCGCCACGATGACGCCCATGGGCAGCGAGCCGATGAGGTAGCCGATCACGAGCAGCCCGATGGTCAGCGGCAGGTCGTCCACGCCGGCCGAGTATAGGGAGATGGAGAGGCCCTTTGATACCATCGAGTCCGTCATCCCAGCCTCGTTCGTGGAGTCACCGGTGCCCAACGAAAGCCAGTCCTTCGACATCGTCGTCCTCGGCGCCGGCACGGGCGGCTACTCGGCCGCCTTCCGCGCCGGCCAGCTGGGTCTGAAGGTCGCGCTCGTCGACGACGGACCGGCCGGCATCGGCGGCACCTGTCTCCACTTGGGCTGCATCCCCACCAAGGCGATGCTCGAGACGGCGGACCTCTACGAGCGCATCCGCCACGCGGGCGAGTTCGGGATCTCCGTCGCGGACCCCAGCGTGGACGCCTCGGTGATCGCTGCGCGCCGCGACCGCACCGTGGCCCGCCTGGTGAAAGGCCTCCACAGCCTCATCAAGAAGAACGGCGTCACCTACGTGCGCGGCCGGGGTCGGCTGGAGGGGCCCCAGCAGGTCCGCGTCTCGACCGTCGACGATGCCGGCGGCTCCAGCGGCGAGGTCATCCTCAAGGCGAAGGACGTCATCCTGGCCACTGGCTCGCGCGTCAAGTCGCTGTCGGGGCTGGTTCCGGACGGCGCTCGCATCGTCACCAGCGACGACGTGCTGCGCTCCTCGGACGTGCCCGGCTCGATCATCGTCGTCGGTGCCGGCGCTGTGGGCGTGGAGTTCGCCAGCTACTACCACGACCTCGGCAGCACGGTGACCGTGCTGGAGTACCTGCCGGCCATGGTGCCGCTCGAGGACGCCGAGATCTCCGTGGAGATGGAGCGTGCCTTCAAGCGGCGCGGCATCCACGTCGTCACCAGCGCTCGCTTCGACCCGGCGGCGGTCGTGGCCGATGAGACGGGCGTGCGCCTCGTGGTCGGCAAGGAGGGGGAGGCGCCCGCCGAACTGCGCGCCGAGCAGTTGCTGGTGGCCACCGGTCGCGCTGCCAACACGGAGGACGTGGGCCTGGAAACGACGCGCGCCGTCGTGGAGCGCGGCATCGTCAAGGTCGACGGTCACATGCGCACAGCCGATCCGCACCTCTACGCCATCGGCGACATCATCGGCGGACTCTGGCTGGCTCACGTGGCCGCCCACGAGGGCATCGCCGCGGTCAATGCCATCGCCGGCCGGGAGGTGGAGCCGGTCGACTACGTGAAGATGCCGCGGGCCACGTACGCGCGGCCGCAGATCGCCTCCATCGGTCTGACCTCTGCCCAGTGCGAGGCGGCAGGTCGCAAGACCCGGGTGGGCAAGTTCCCCTTCCAGGCCAGCGGCAAGGCCATCATCAACGGCGACACGAGCGGCTTCGTGAAGGTCATCGCGGATGCAGAGACGGATGAGGTCCTGGGCGTGCACATGATCGGCGCCCACGTCACCGAGCTCATCGCCGAGGCCTCCGTGGGTATGCTGCTGGAGGCCACCGCCTGGGAGATCGGCTCGGCTGTGCATCCGCACCCGACCCTCTCGGAGACGCTCGGCGAGGCTGCCATGGCGGTGGACGGCAAGTCGATCAACTTCTGATCGCGGCCGGCGCCTCTGCAGGCGCGGGCAGCGGCCGTTCGCCGCTCCCGCTGGCGCGCCGGCGGTGCATCGTGGGTGCCACCAGGCTTCGCCCGCGACTGCCGGTGGCCTCCCTCGCGATCGCCATCGCGCCCGCCGCCCGGTCACCCCGGCCGGCTGCAGCGTGAGCGGCCGTGCCCGGCTCATGCCCGCTGTTTCGTGCCGATCGGAGGCTGGGGCGGCGTTAGGCCCGAATGTCGACGGTCTGGGGGGCTGGCCGGCCCTCGGTCGGCCGATGACACGACTGATCCACGCTTGGCTCCGGCCGCTACGGAGCCTGGAGCTGCCGACGGACGCGTTTCGTGGGTCGACAAGCGTGCCTAAGGCCGCCCGGCGTGACATCTGTCCAGAAGGACAGTGCTGACACGGGTTTGCCCGGATCCCGCAGCCACCGCCGCATGGCCCGACCGTCCCTGGGGAACGCGGCCCGAAGCAGGCCCTCGTGCTGGTGCAGCCGACGCCTCTCCGTGCGACTGCTCCGGACGATGACCCAGGCGCTCACCGTGACCGGGTCCCAGCCGTGCTCGCGGGCGATGGCCGACCCCAGGCGTACGCGGCGGTGCATCGTGGCGACCAACTCCTGGGGATCCACGAGCTCGGTCTTGAGCTCGATGATGAGCAGGCTCCGCGACTCGGCATGCCACGCCAGGATGTCGATAACGCCTCGCTCGCCATAGTGCGCGAACGTGACCTCCGGCAGCCACGTCCACCCCACGAAGTCACCGAGCCGTGCCGCCACGGACTCGTGCAGCTCCGCGTGCGCGGCGTTCACGAGGCGATCGAGGTCTGCGCCCTGCCAGCGGGGCCGCACATCCAGCCGGATCCCCAGCGCGGCAGCGACGGCCCTCGTGGTATCGAGCGGGTAGCGTCCCGCCGCCCCGCACTCCAGCCGGCCGACGAGCTGGCGCGAGACACGTGCGCGGCGGGCGACGTCCTCCTGGCGCAGGTGCTTGCGGATGCGGATGACGCGCAACGTGTTGCCGATGCGGACGTCATCCATGCGTGCACGATGACGACCGTCACTTCTCGTCGACTTATCGGCGGCTCCAACGGCGTGGCAGCTTCTCGGCGGTTGCGGCGGCATGGCCGTGAGCGGATGGTCCTCGCCGTGCCGCTCGCCAGGGGCCAGCGGCACGCCCGCTATCATGGGCACTCGGAACCCTGAAGTGCCCACCGTGAACCAGCCAACGAACGCCCCAGGAGTCTGCTGATGCCCCAGGTGACCATGCCACAGCTCGGTGAAGGCGTCGAACAGGGCACCATCGGCAAGTGGCTCAAGGAGGTCGGTGACCACGTCCGTATCGGCGACCCGATCGTCGAGGTCGTGACCGACAAGGTCAATGCTGAGGTCCCGTCGCCGTTCGAGGGCACACTCACCCGTATCCTGGTCGCCGAGGGCGAGACCATCGCCAACGATGTCGCCATCGCCGAGATCGAGACCGCTGGGACAGTTGAGGCCGGCGCTCCTGCGCCGGGCACGACCGCGGCCGCGCAGGTCGCTCCGATCGTCGAGGCCGCGCCGACCGCTCCGGCCGCGCCAGCTCTGCCGCCCGCCCCCGAGGTCGCCACCGCGCCGGCTCTCGCCACTGCCCCCATGGTTGCCACTGCGCCTGCGGCCCCCGCTCCCGCACCGCTCCCGTCGCGGTCCATGTACCGGTCGGCATCCGCATGACGCCAGCCGTCCGCCAGCTCGCCCGCCAGCGCGGCGTCGACATCACGACCATCGCAGGCTCCGGCATGGGTGGCCGCATCACCCGAGCCGACATCGAGCTGGCTGCCGCTGGCGGCCCGGCGGCGAGCCGTCAGGCCCCCGTCGGCCAGGCCGCAGGCGCCCCCGCAGCCTCAGCCGCCGTAGCCGTCGTCCCGGCCCAGGAAGCGCTCGGCACCCCGGATTCCCCCGTCCGCGACGGCGACTCGCTCAAGCAGCTCTCGCCCATGCGCAAGGCCATCGCGGCCCAGATGACGCGCTCGTTGGAGGTGCCCGCGGCCTACGTCACCATCGAGGTCGACATGACGCCGGTCGTTCGTGCTCGCGCCGCCATGAACGATGAATACAAGGCCCGCGAAGGCATCGGGCTCAGCTTCGTCGCCTACGTCACCAAGGCCTGCGTGGAAGCCCTCCGCAAGCACCACGACCTCAATGCCCACTGGACGCCGGAGGGCCATTGGCGGCGGCGGGACATCAATGTCGGCATCGCCGTAGCCGTGTCCGACGGCCTCGTGGTGCCAGTCATCCACAGGGCCCAGGACCTCAGCCTGCACGGCCTGAACGCGGCGATCAATGACCTGGCCGCCAGGGCGCGCAGCAAGAGGCTCCGGCCGGAGGACCTGCAGGGCGGCACGTTCACGGTGGACAACACCGGCTGGACCGGGTCCATCCTGACGCTGCCCATCATCAACGTCCCAGAGGTGGCCATCGTCACCATGGAGAGGATCGTCAAGCGGCCGGTCGTCCTCGAGGAACAGGGCGACGCCATCGCCGTCCGCTCGATGATGAACATGTGCATCGCCATCGACCACCGCGCCACCGATGGCGCCCAGGCCGGCGCCTTCCTGGCCGATGTCGCCAGCCGGCTCGGCTCGGTCTCCGCGCAGACGCCCATCTGGTAGCGCCGTGGCTCGCGAGCTCCCCATCTTCACCCCCGCGGACAGCACCAACCAGCGCCATCCGGGGAGGCATGCTTTCCAGCCCCTGACCATCGCCATGGGCGGATCGGTGGACGCCTCCGGTCTCCGCGGCCCCGACGTGCGCCGCCACCCCGAGTGGATCAAGGCCCGGATGCCCAGTGGTGCCAACTACTTGGAGCTCAAGGACCTGGTCCGCGGGCAGACGCTCAACACCGTCTGCGAAGAGGCGCGCTGTCCGAATATCGGCGAGTGCTGGGAGCAACGCACGGCGACCGTGATGATCCTCGGCGACACCTGCACACGGGCCTGCGGCTTCTGCGCTGTCAAGACCGGGCGTCCAGATTGGGACGACGCCGACGAGCCGCGCCGTGTGGCCGAGGCTGTCGCCGTCATGGGCCTCGAGCACGTCGTCGTCACCAGCGTCTGTCGCGACGACCTGGCCGACGGCGGCGCCAGCGCCTTCGCGGCCACCATCCGCGAGCTGCGCCGCCTGAGCTCGGACACCGGGGTCGAGGTCCTCATCCCCGACTACCTCGACGCGCCGCTGCGAACGGTCATGGAGGCCGCGCCGGACATCCTCAACCACAATGTCGAGACGGTCGAGCGGCTCCAGAAGCCCGTGCGCAAGCGAGCCCGATACGACCGCTCGCTGCAGGTCCTGGCCGACGCCAAGGCTTTGGCCCACCTGATCGCCGGACGTCCCGGCACCGTGCACACCAAGTCGAGCATCATGGTCGGCCTGGGCGAGACGCGCGAGGAGCTCTCACAGGCCTTCCGCGACCTCCGCGCCGTGGACTGCGACATCCTGACCCTGGGCCAGTACCTGCGCCCCACGCCCGCTCACCTGCCCGTCGAGCGCTACGTCCACCCCGACGAGTTCGCGGAGATGAAGGCGGAGGGCCTCGCGCTCGGCTTCAAGCACGTCGAATCGGGTCCGCTGGTGCGCTCCTCGTACCACGCTCGCGACCAGGTGCCGGAGGAGGCCCGGCGGCAGCGCTCCGCCCGCTCGGCTGCCCTCGCCGCCAACGGCCTGGCGACGGGGGGCTGACCGGCGAGGGACCGCAGTGGGTCCCGCCCGGACGCCTGGCAACAACGCCCTGAGACATGCACGAGACCGCCGACGATCTGGCCCATATGCAGGCGCTCCTCGACCGCAGCTATGAGTCGGCCGGGCGGCACCTCCGCGACGTCATCACGCGCGAGCGGCGCCTCTCCGCGGCCGACCTGGCCGACCGACTGCAAGGCATGTGCCTGCTCGTGCTGGCCACCGTGACACGTGACGGTCGACCCATGGCCGGGCCGGTAGACGGCGTCTTCTTTCGGGGCGCCTGGTACTTCGGCTCGGCGCCAAATTCGCGGCGCATGACCCACATCCAGCACAACGCGGCCGTGAGTGCCACTCACCTGCCATCGGAGGAGTTCTCGGTCACGGTCCATGGCCGGGCGACGGTCATCGACATGCACGCGCGCGAGCAGTCTGGCTTCCGGCAGGCGCTGCTGGACATCTACGTACCCCGCTACGGCCCAGACTGGGAGTCCTTCCTGGACAGCGGTCCCGTCTATGCTCGCGTCGATGCCGAGCGCATCTTCACCTTCTTCATGCCCGCGGCCGACGCACCCGAGTCGCCCGACTGAGCTCGCCCGCGGCTTGGCTCAGCGGTCGAGGATAAGCCGGCGAGCGTTGTCGGCGTAGACCTTGCGCAGCACGTCGTCCGGCAGCCCCAGTCCGTGGATCTGCCAGCGCCCCTGTGGCGGGGTCTCGTCGGTCGAGTAGTCGAAGGACTCGTCCATCGTCTCCAGGAAGCGGTAGTGGACGCGGTACATCTCCGGGTCGTAGCCCAGGTCCGTGCCGAACAGGATGCGGTCGGCGTAGCGCAGGAAGAAGGCCCGCGCCGAATAGGGCTGGCGGCCCAGCTCGGCCATGCGCGCCGACATGTCCACGTGGTAGTTGGGATGGCGGTCGAGCATCGCGCTGACGAATGCCAGGTCCTCTGAGGCGCAACCCACGTGGGCGCCGATGAAGGTCGTGTCGGGGTGGCGGCCGATGACCCGGTCGAAGGCGGCCAGGATCTCGTCGAAGGCCGCGAAGCCCGCATCGCCTCCGACCTCTGACCGCGGCGGCCAGAAGTGCCAGTCGGGATGCTCGTGGAGTTCCTCCCAGCGCTCGTTCCGCACGTCGAGCGGATCGAAGAAGGCCATGGGGTCGGCGACGTGGACGACGATGGGCAGGTCCAGCCGCGCCGCCATGGCCCACAGGGGATCGAGGCGCTCATCGTCCACGGCCACCACGTGCCCCTGCGAATCGCGAGCTCGCAGGCCGAGCGGCTTCCAGGCCTTGAGGCCGCGGGCGCCCAACCCAGCGGCCGCCTCGAGGTGCTGTGCCTCCATCTCCCCGAAGTCAGGCCGCTCCGCCCACTCGTCGTAGGCCAGCCCAGTGAAGTGGACGAAGCGCGTGGGATGCTGGCCCCCGTAGCGCGCCATCCGCTCGGCCAACCCGACACGCTGTTCGACGTCTACGTCGACGACGGTCTCCACGCCGGCCTCGTCGAGGGCCGCCAGCAGCTCGGCCACCGGACGCTTGTCCCAGCCGCAACTGAACCCGGGCCCCAAGTGGTTGTGGGCATCCACGACCGGGAAGCGCGGCCGCTCGATGCGGTGCTCCGGCACGCGCAGGCGGCGCACCGGCCGGTAGTCGATGAGTCTCAGGTCGCCCACGGCACTCCCCCGGATGCGCGCGGTGGCCGCATCGAGCCCAAGCTCACTTGATGCTGCCGGCGGTGAGGCCGCCGACGAGCCACTTCTCGATGACGATGAAGAGGATGACCACCGGCACGATGGCGATGACGGACGAGGCGAAGAGGTACTGCCACTCCACGCGGTACTGGCCGATGAAGGTCGTGACGCCCACGGTCAGGGGGTGGATGCCCGGAGACTGGGCCAGGGTCAGGGCGATGACGAACTCGTTCCAGGCCGCGATGAACGTGAAGATGGTGGCCGTGACGATGCCGGGCAGGGCCAGCGGCAGCGTCACGCGCCGCAGGACGCCCAGCCGAGTCGCACCGTCGATGGCGGCCGCCTCTTCCAGCTCCACGGGAATGGTCGAGAAGTAGGCCACCATGATCCAGGTGGAGAAGGCCAGGTTGAAGGCGGCGTTGACGAGGATGAGCGCCAGGTAGGTGTTGACGCCGGCAGCCGGGACGATGTCGCCGATGGTCACGAACTCGCGGTAGATGCCGATGACCAGCGCCGTCGGCGCGAACATCTGGGTGACGAGCACGAGCAGCATGAACGCCAGCCGTCCGCGGTAGCGGTAGCGCGCCGTGTAGTAGGCGGCCGGCAGGGCCACCGCCAGCGCCAGGATCGTGGCGAAGCCGGCGATGATGAGGCTGCTCCGCAGGTAGCCCCACAGCGGCGCCTCGGACCAGACATCCACGAAGTTCGAGAACTCGAGGCGTGACGGCAGGTACTGCGCCGGGATCTCGTAGAGCTCCTTGTTCGGCGTCAGTGCCGTGATGAGCATCTGGATGTATGGCGCCAGGAAGAAGAAGGCGACGAGAACCCCGGCCCCCGTGAGCAGTGCCTTCCTGAGTGGCGTGGTCGCCATCTCAGGCCCGCCGCCAGTCGACGACCCGGAGGTAGAAGCAGCACGAACACGAGGATGACCACGAGGTTGACGACCGACATGGCGGCCGACTGGCCGATGTCCTGGAAGCGGAAGGCCAGCTTGTACATGAACGTGGTCGTCGTATCCGTCTGGAAGCCGGGCCCACCGGTGGTCATGGCCCAGATGATCGGGAACGAGTTGAAGACGTTGATCATGTTGATGATCGCTGCCACGAGCAGCGCCGGGCGCAGCAGCGGCAGCGTGATGTAGCGGTAGGTGCGGGTGCCAGTCGCGCCATCGACCCTGGCGGCCTCGTAGATGTCGGTCGGGATGGACTGCAGCCCGGCAAGGATGACGTAGGTCGTGAAGGGCAGGGAGACGAAGATGGCGACCGCCATGAGCCAGATGAAGGCCACCGAGGGGGTACCCAGCCAGTCGTTGACCGGGCTGGCGATGAGGCCCAGGTCGAAGAGGATGCGGTTGAGGATGCCGGAGAAGCCGTCCAACATCCAGCGCCAGATGGTCGCCGTCATGACCACCGAGGCGGCCCACGGCACGATGAGCGCCCAGCGCACCAGGCGGCGACCCGGGAAGGCTGCGTTCAGCAGGGCCGCCAGGCCGAGCGAGATGAGGATGGTCACGCCCACCACCACGATGACCCAGGTGATGGTGCGGATGAGGATCCCCGGCAGCTCGGGATTGGCGAAGAGGTTCTGGAAGTTCTCCAGGCCGGCAAAGCCCCGGCTGATGCCGGACATGCTGATGTCCAGCGTCGAGGTGCGCAGCATCTCGACTGCCGGCCAAAGGACGACGCCGAAGATGAGCAGGAGAGCGGGGCCGATCCAGGGCAGCGGGCCGAGGTCGGGAAGGCGTCGCCGGGGTGTCTCGCTCACCCGCGGGCTCGCGGGCGGGCGGTCTTTGGCCATGGGCGCTTCAGTCACGGGTCAGCTCCGCGGAACAGAGGCGGGGACCCCGGCCTGTCGGCAGGGATCCCCGCATGCTGGTCGAACCGATGAGGACGGAGGGGCCGTTACTCCTCGGTCGCGGCCTGGATCTGGTCGAGGACCTGCTGCTTGTCCGTGCCCGCCAGCGCGGTGCCGATGGTCTGCTGGATGGCACCCTGGACAGCTGGCCAGGCGGCCTGGTCGCTGGGGTAGAAGATGGCCGTCGGCAGCACCTCGATGAAGGGCGCGATCGCCGGATCGGACGACATCGCCTCGCCGGCCGAGATGGTCGCCGGCAGGAAGCCGCCAGCCGCCTCAAGGAAGGCGGCGTAGTTGTCCGGCTCATAGAGGAAGCTCAGGAACTTCTGGACCGCTTCCTGGTTGCCTTCCTTCTTGAAGGCGAAGAAGTAGTCCTGCACGCCCAGGGTGACGCTGTCCTTGCCGTCGTTGGCCGGGAAGGGCGAGACCCCGTAGTTGACGTCGCTCTGGTACGTGTTCTCGAGCTCGCCCGGCAGGAAGATGGCACCGTTGACCATGGCTGCCACGCCCTGCGCGAAGAGGGGCCAGGCACCCGAGGTGCGGTCGGTCGTGCCCGGGTTGGGCTGCGTGCAGCCGGCGTCCACGAGGCTCTGCAGGAAGTCGAGGGTCTCAAGGTTCTCGGCCGAGTTGATGACCCACTCGCCGTCACGGAAGTAGGCGCCGCCGTTGCCGCCGGTCCAGATGAGGAACTCGGCCTGCGCCTCCTCGGGGCCCAGCGGAAGAGCCAGCGGGATGATGGCTGGGTCATAGGCCTTGATGGCCTCGCAGGTCGCCAGCAGCTCGCTCCAGGTCGCCGGTGGCGCCGTCACTCCGGCTGCCTCGAGGATGTCCTTGTTGTAGAAGAAGAGCCGGTCGCTGGCGAGGTCCGGGACGGCGTACTCCACGCCCTCGTACTTGGAGTTGTCGCGGAAGGTCTGGATGATGTCCGCGAGGACCTCCGGCGCGACGATCTCCTCAGCCGTGTACAGCAGGCCATCGGCCGCGAAGTTGGCGAAGTAGTTGAGGTTCATGATGTCGGGCGGATCGCCCGAGGCGACCCGGGTGTTGAGAACGTCGTAGATGTCGTTCCAGCTCACGACCTGGACGGCGACGTCGACGTCGGGGTTCGCCTCCATGAAGCGCGCCGCCAGGTCGTCGAAGTAGGGCTGCATGTTGTCGGTGTAGCCGGACTGGATCATCTCGATGCTGACCTTGTCCTGCGCCACCGCGGGTGCTGCACCCGCCACGACGAGCAGGCCCGCGGCTCCCAGGGTCACCAGTCGGCTGAGTCTCGTGGTCATCGTTGCTCCGACCTCCTCCGTGTATCGGGCCCGCCGGCGGCGTGACCCGGGACGTCAGGACGTACGGACGTCCGGACATCATCCTGCCACAGGTGTCAACCCGAGAAGACCGAAACGTGGCGGTCTGCGTCCCCCCTCGACGGACCGCTCGGCTGGCCCTCGGCCACCTGACGCCCACACGATGACGGATTGACGTGCGATCCGCCAGACCCCTTCGCGCTAGCATCAGCTCGTGTCCGCCGTTCTCTCGCGCAAGATCCCGCTGACGGAATTGCACTGCCACCTCGGCGGTGCCGTGGCGCCGGCCATCATGTGGGGCATCGCCCATTCCCAGGGCATCCGCCTGCCCAGCAAGGATTACTGGGAGTTCCGCGAGATGATCACCGTGTCGGCGCGGCGCGGGCGGTCCTTCGACGGCTACCTGCAGCTGTTCCACTGGACGGAGCTCATCCAGTCGTCACCGTTGGCCGTGGAGCGGGCGGCCTACGAGGTCATCGGCGGTGCCTACCGCAAGAACCACGTCACCACCATGGAGCTGCGCTTCAACCCCATGAAGCGCAACCGCGGCGGTGAGCAGGATCTCGACCACATCATCAGTGCGGCCATCCGGGGCATGGACCGGGCCATGCTGGAGTACCCCGTGAGGCCTGGCCTCCTCCTCTGCCTGGACCGTGCGTTCCCGGTGCACCTCAACGAGATCATCGCCGAGAAGGCCATCGCCTACCGTGGCCGCGGTGTGGTCGGCGTGGACATCGCGGGCCCCGAATCGAACGCCTTCCACCCGGCCGACTACCGGGCGCTCTTCCGACGCTGCCGCAAGAAGGACCTGGGCATCACCGTGCACACCGGTGAATCGGGACCGGTCGAGGAGATCGCCGCTGTCATCGAGGAGCTCGAGCCCGACCGCATCGGGCACGGCGTCAAGGCCGCCTACGACCAGCGCACCATGGGCCTGATCCGCGAGCGCGGCATCACGCTGGAGATCTGCCCCACCAGCAACCTCAACTCGCGCGTGGTCTCAGGCTGGGACGAGTTCAGGTGGATCTTCGACACCTTCCGGCGCAACGGCGTCCGCTACACCATCAACACCGACGGGCCGGAGATGCTCAAGACCTACATCCGCGACGAGCTGGCCTCGCTGGCGCGCCACGACATCCTCTCGGTGGAAGAGCAGGAGCAGGCTGCCGCCTGGGCGAGGGAGGCCTCATTCGTGCCGGGCGTCTCCGGGGACGCCGAGGTGCCCACGCCGCGCCGCACGCCTGCCACGCGTCGCCAGGTGGAGCGCGAGGAGGCCTGAGGGCTATCCGCCCGCGTCGGCCCCAGCCAGCGCAGGCTCGACGCGCTTGCGGTGGGAGGGCCACCAGGCACGCTCGCCGATGAGCGCGGTGAGGGCCGGGATGAGCAGGCTGCGCACGATGAGCGTGTCGATGAGCACGCCGATGGCGACCGTCAGGCCGACCTGCTGGAGGACCTGGAGGGGTGCCACCGTGAGGGCCGCGAACGTGCCCGCCAGGATGATGCCGGCCGAGGTGATGACGGTGCCAGTACGGGCCGAAGCGATGGTGATGCCCTCGCGCAGGTCCCGTGTCGCGCTCTCCTCGCGCACCCGGCTCATGAGGAAGATGTTGTAGTCCGACCCCAACGCCACGAGCAACACGAAGACGATGAGCGGCACGAGGTAGTTCAGGCCGTCCTGGCCCATGATCCCCTGGAAGATCAGGGTGGCCACGCCCATCGTGGTCCCGAAGCTGAGCAACACGCTGCCGACCAGGTACAGCGGTGCCACGAGGCTGCGCAGCAGCAGCACGAGCACGACGAAGACGCCGATCACGGTGATGAGCCCGACGAGCTTGAAGTCCTCGGTGGTGGCGGCCTGGACGTCCGCGGAGGTCGCGGTCGGGCCACCCACGTGGGCGGCAGAGATGATGCCCAGGGTCGGCCTGGTCGCCAGGACCGCCGCTTGCTCAGGGGCTGCCCCACTCGAATCGGCTCCCGGGCCCGCCGTCCACTCGGCCAGCAGCGCTCGCACCCTGCCCACGGTCTCGAACGCTGCCGGGCTGTAGGGCTCGTCTGCGGTCACCAGGCTGAGCTGGCTGGCGCGGCCATCGACCGAGAGGTAGGTCTCCAGGAGGAGCCCCATCGAGGGGTCGCTGGCGGCGCGTGGACGGGATGAAGAGGTCGTCAGGTCGGGCCTGGAACGTCTCCGCCAGGCTGCCCAGCTCGGCGGGCAGCCGGGCCGCGACCTCGACGGCGCTGGCCAGGGCATCGGCGCGCTCCGGCGTCCCATCGGGCGCGGCCTGGTAGGTGGCCACGGCGTCGCGCAGCGCGGCCGAGCCAGCGCGAGTCGCAGCCAGGCCCTGGTCGGCCAGGTCCGGATAGGCCGTCGCGAGCGCGTCGAGGTAGCCAAGCGCCCTGTCCAGCCCCTCCAACGTGGCCGGATCGGCCAGCGCGGCCAGGGCCTCCAGCAGGTCACCGCCGGAGCCCAGGCCCTCGACCATGGTCTGCAGCTGGTTGGATGGCCGGAGGCCGACCGGCACGCTGCCATCGCCGGCCGGTGTCGCAAGCGAACGGACGGTCTGGATGCCTTCGATGTCACCGAGCGCCTGGCTGATCCGCGCGATCTCCGCCAGGCCGGCAGGAGAGCCGAGGTCCACGCCTTCCGGCGCCTCCAGGAGCACGCTGATCGGCAACAGCTGGCCGCGATCGAAGTGAGCTGCTACCGCGTCGAAGCCACGACGCGCCTCCGTCCTGGCCGGCAGCTCCTTGAGCGTGTCGAACTCGACCTCCAGGCTGGGCAGGGCCAGGAGGGGCAGCGCCAGCAGCGCGATGACGACGGCGGTTACGCGGCCCGGCCGTCGCGTGATGTGTGACGCCAGACGGTCCCAGGCGCCGGGCGCGTGAGCCTGCCCATCGATGACCGCGTCGTGGCGTGGCCAGTAGAGCCAGCGGCCAGCCAGCAGGGCCAGGGCCGGCGTGAGTGTCAGACCGGCCGCCAGTGTGATGGCGACCGTGATGGCCAGCGCCGGCCCGATGGTCTGGATCATGCCGAAGCTGGCCGCAGCCATGGCCGAGAGGCCCACCATGACGGTGGCCGCGCTGGCCGTGATGACGGCGCCGATGCGCCCGACGGTCACCACGGCAGCCCGGTCGCGTGCGACGCGGCCCAGCTCCTCCCGAT
The DNA here is from genome assembly GCA_963825995.1 of uncultured Chloroflexia bacterium. GTDB lineage: Bacteria > Chloroflexota > Limnocylindria > Limnocylindrales > CSP1-4 > JAFMJV01. Next base: position 40,631 of record CAWGVH010000002.1, on the reverse strand, counting down.
AGCGCGACAGGACGAAGATGGCGTAGTCGGTGCCGATGCCGAAGACGAGCACGACGATGAACGAGTCAAGCAGCGAGGGGATCTGCCAGCCAGCCATGGCCAACAGGGCGAGGGCCGCCCGGGCCACCACGAAGGCGGCGCCGATGGTCACCAGGGGTACGGTCGCCGCAACGGGCGCCCGGTAGATGAGCAGCAGGATGACGATGACGAGCACCACCGTGACGAGCGTGGTGCGATCGGTGCCGGCGATGACCGCCTCGAGGTAGTCGGCCGTGATGGCCACCGTCCCGGTCACGGTGGCCTCCAGGCCATCCGCGTCGAGGCCGGCCAAGTGACCCCGCAGCGCTCCGACCGCGTCGCGGGCCGGCTGGCCCATGGGATCGGCCGAGAGACGCACGGAGAGCATCTCGACGGCGGCGTCGGAGCTGCGGTACATGGCCTCGTAGCCGGGCACGTCGGCCGCGCCCTCGATGGAGATGAGGACGTCGGCCAGCTCTGGCGGGACGCTGGAGCCACGCAGCCAGGCCGCGACGGCCGCGATGGCCTCGTGGTCGGCGCCCGTGAGAGCGGCCCCCGCCCGTGAGAAGACCACGGTCGCGGTTGCCGCCGCCTGTCGCTCCGGGAAGGTGGCGGACAGGCGTTCTGCAGCCAGGCGCGCCGGGCTGTCCTCGGGCAGGAAGCCGGCTTCTTGCGAGGCGGTCAGCGAAGCCAGCGAGGGCACGAAGACGAGGGCCCCGAGGACCAGCAGCAGCCAGCCCACGACGATGGCGATCCTCGCCCGCAGCACGAGATGCCCGAGACGACCGAACATGGCTGTGCCTATCCAAGCGCGGCGAGGGCCACCCTGGTCAGAGCCGAACGGACGGTAACGACGGGCGCAGCCTCCTAGAGCAGCGCCAGCGCCTCCTCGAGCGTGGCCTGGCCGTCCACGCCGCCAGCGGCCCGGGTCGACAGTGTGCCGGAGGCGACGGCCAGGGCCAGCATCTCCTCGAGTGGCCTGCCGTCCAGGAAGGCCCGGATGAAGCCGGCGTCGAAGGCGTCGCCCGCGCCGGTCGAATCGACCACCGGCACGCGGTTGGCCGGCAGCCGCAGGGCCTCGTCGCCACGGACGGCCAGCGCGCCTTCCGCGCCCAGCTTGACGGCCACGATGAGCGGCCCGGCTTCCGGGTCACGCCCGCCCGCCTCCGCCATGGCCCCCAGCTCGCGGGCAGCACCCAGGGGGTCGTCGACGCCCGTGATGAGGGCGGCCTCGCGCGCGTTGGGAAAGAAGATGTCCGCCGCGGCCAGCATGGGCGCGATGCCCTCCCAGCGCCGGTCGGGGTCCCAGTTCGTGTCGAAGGAGCTGGTCACGTCGGCCGCGCGCGCCTCGCGGAAGAGCTCCGGCAGCCCTGGTCGCAGCCGCGGTTGGATGGCCGTGGAGCCGGCATGCAGGTGCCGGATGAGCGGCAGCACTTCGCGCGGGACGTCCTCGGCGCGCAGCCGATCGATGGTCCCGGTGGCCGTCAGGAGGGCTCGGTCGTCACCCTTGCAGAGGTGCACGGTAGCGCCTGTGGGGATGGCCGGGTCGACGGAGACCGTCGAGGTGTCCACGCCGTGTTCCCGCATCGCCTCCAGCACCACGTGGCCGAGGAGGTCGTCGCCGACGATGCCCCCATGCGCCACGCGCAGGCCCAGCCGGGCCAGGCCGCAGGCCGTGATGGCGGACGAGCCACCCACCGTCAGGCGGATGGTGCCCACCAGCTTCTCGACCTGTCCGAACTCGGGTGTGGGATCTGCATCGATGACCAGGATGTCCGGATTGACGTCGCCGATGACGTACACGTCGATGTCGCGGCCGGCCGCGACGCCCGGACTGAGGTCGGCACCCGGACTGGCCGCCGGTCGTCCCGGATCGGCCGCCGGCTCGGTCACCCCGGGTAGTCCCTGTACCAGCCCTCGCCCGGCTCCGCCTGTGTGGCCAGGGGCGAGCGCTCGCGCCAGGGCCGGCCCTCGCGCTCGACGATGTCCACCAGCCGCTGCATGCGTGCCACTCCCTCAGTCGCCAGCCAGGCATCCCGTTCGGCTGCCGGCAGCAGCACGCCGTCGCCCCACACGGAACGCCCGACGAGCACACCGGAGGCCCCGGCCTGGCAGGCCACCTCAGTCTGGGCCTCGAACGTGGCGTCGTCCACGCCCGCGGAGAGGATGACCCAGGGGATTGCCGACGATTCGTCCAGCTCTTGGCAGGCCTCCAGCCAACGGCCGCGCTCGCTCACCGAGAGGTCGTATGGGAACTCGCACTTGAGGATGTCGCCACCCAAGGCCGTCAGGCGCCGTGCCGTCCGCACGACGACGTCGCGTCGCGCCTCGCCGACCAGCTTGGGGGCGGACTCGTCGAGGGAGTAGCCGAGCGTCTCCAGGAAGAGTGGCAGGTCGACGTCCGCACAGGCCTCGGCGACTTCGATGAGCAGCTGCTCCTGCTGCGAGGCGTTGGCAGCGTCGGGGTGGTAGTAGAGCAGCAACTTGATGGCGTCGGCGCCCATGCGCTTGGCCTGCAGCACGCCCCAGTCCGGGAGCAGGCGGCTGACGCGCGCCGTGGATGGCCCCGTGTAGCCGCTGGCCTCCACGCTCACGATGAGGCCGGCGCTGCTGGGCAGTGAGCCGTCCGTGACGGCCTGGGCTGCGCCCAGCTCAGGATCGAGCAGGATGCCGCTGGCCGTGTGCATGATGGCGCGCACAACGGCCCGCTTGGCCTCGACCAGTGCCTCATATGTGACCGCGGAAGGATCATCCGGGCCGAGCATCCTGCGCAGGTTGTTGCGGTGGTCGAGCGCCAGGACCGACAGCCTGCCCGTGTCGGAGGCGCAGGCGTCGAGGCCCCGAACGGTGCCGATCCTCAGCGTCATGAGTCAACTCCCTCCTGCTCGTGCGAGGCCACCTGCCGGCCAGGGTTCGCTGCGGTCGATGCTACTATCCCATGAGGTCCGGACGTCCGTACCTCACGATCGCGACCCAGTCGGCGACCGTCCGCACCACGTGACCGACACGCGGTCCGACCCGATGCTGATGGTGGCGCGAGCGAGGAGGGGAGCATGACTCGCATCGAGGCCAAAGGGATGAGCGCGACGCGGCCCGAGAGGGGGGTAAGCCAGATGCTCGACGTGGCCGGCGTGCCGCTCTATCGCCAGATCCAGTCGGACCTGCGCGAGCGTATCAACGGCGGACAGCTGCCGCCGGGCAGCCGCCTGGAGACCGAGCAGGAGCTCATGGCGCGTTACGAGGTCAGCCGTGCGACCGTGCGCCAGGCCCTGGCAGGACTCGTCAACGACGGTCTTGTGGAGATCCGCCGTGGCCTTGGCACCTACGTGCGCAAGCCCGCCGTGGAGCACCGCTTGGGCGGCTTCTACAGCTTCAGCCGCGAGATCGAGCGGCACGGCATGCGGCCCGGGACGCGCGTCCGCGGCCTGCGCGTCGAGGAGGCCGGCCAGCGCGTGGCGGCCGTCCTGGAGATCGAGCCGGGCGATGCCGTGGTGGCCCTCAGCCGCATCCGGCTGGCCGACGATGACGCCATCGTGACCGAGACGAGCTACCTGCCGGCCGACCGCTTCGCAGGGCTCGAGGGCCTCGATCTCAGCCGCCGCAGCCTCTATGAGACCCTCACCGCGGAGTTCGGCGTGCGACCGATTCGGGCGCGCGAAACCTTCGAGCCCGTGCTCATGACGAGGACTGAGGCGAGCGAACTGGGCGGCGCCGCGGGCAGCCCCGCCCTGCGGGTGGAGCGAACCACATACGATGCCGATGGCCGTGTCATCGAGTACTGCCGCAGCACGTTGCGCGCCGACCGCTACCACTACTCGGTCGAGCTCGGTGACGTATGACGGGCACCTTCACGACCCCCATCCCTGATGCCCCTCCAGCCGAGGTGACGCCGTGACCATCCACCACACCGCCGCCCCAGCCTCCGCGTCGGCACCCACGACGGCCGCGGCGGTCCGCGCCGCCGTGGAGGCCACCACCGCCTGGCAGGAGGCCAGCACCGGCGGCCAGGCCATCGCGGCCGCACTGGGGGTCGCGCACGCGGCACCTACGGAGATACTGGACGCGCTCGCCGGAGCGTCGCAGGTCGTCATCACCGGCGCCGGATCGTCCTACTACATCGCCCAGGTGGCGTCTGTGGCGCTGCGAGCGCGGTGCGGGTTGCCTGCTCTGGCGGCGCCCCTCTCGGAGGTGCTGCTGCGGCCGGAGGCTGTCTTCGCGCCCGGCGAGCCCTCCCACCAGCCGGTCATCGTCGTCTCCCGGTCGGGCACGACCACGGAGGCGCTCGACGTCATCCGCTTGGCCCAGGTGCGAGGTGGGCCGGCCATCGCCGTGACCTGCCGTCCGCAGAGTCCCATGGCCCAGCTGGCCACTGCCACCCTGGCGATCCCGGAGGGCGACGAGACGGCCATCGTCATGACGCGCTCGTTCGCATCGCAGTCCGCGCTCCTCATGCGACTCGGTGCCAGGCTGGGCGAGGCCCGCTTCGCGGCCGATCTCGATGCCCTGCCTGCGCACTGGGCGGACCTGGCGCCCTTCATCGAGCGCGCCTTCGGGCTGGCAGCATCGAACCCGTCGCGAGTCGTGGTGCTGGGCGGCGGGGCTGCCCACGGCCTGGCCAACGAGGCGGTCCTGAAGCTGACCGAGACGAGCCAGGTCCCGGCCGCCTCCTTCCACCCACTCGAGTTCCGCCATGGGCCCATCTCGGTCTGCGAGCCGGGCATGCTCGTGGTGGGCATCATGGGCGGCACGTCAGCGAACGCCGAGCGGCGCGTGCTGGAGGAATCGGCCGCCCTGGGCGCGACCACCTGGCTGCTGGGGCCGGATGGCCCGGCAGCCGCGCTGGACGACATCGCCCGCCTGCCGCTCGTACTGCACGTGCTCCAGGCCCTGGCCCTGGGTGTGGCCGTGCGGCGTGGCCTGGACCCGGAGGTGCCGCGCCACCTCAGCCAGGTCGTTGTCATCCCCGACGCATAGTGGCGGGCGGCAGCGGCCCGGGCGGCCCTGGCCCGAGCGGCCGAAGGACTGGTCTGCTCCGCTTCGAGCTGTCCAGCATCCGGAGCAGGCAGGCCATCGACATCACCGACCTCTTCACGTCGCGCACCTGGTCGGACGGGCTGCTCCTGGTCTCCGTGGAGCACACTACGGCGGCCCTCTTCCTGGGCGAGTCGGGCAGCGAGATGTTCGAGGACTACGAGCGCGTGGCGGCACGACTCGTGGCCGAGTCAGGGCCCTTCCGCCACGAGACCTGGAACCCGGGCAACGCGCAGGCGCACGTACTATCCAGCTTCCTGGGCACGCAGCTGCTGCTGCCCATCAGCGGCGGCCGGCTGGACGTGGGCACATGGCAGCGCGTCATCTTCCTGGAGCTCGACGGGCCCCGGCGGCGCTCCATCGCCGTGGCAAGCCTGGCCACGCAGCCGCTGGGCTGAGGCGCTCCGAGACCGCCGCCGCGCCCGGCCGCCGCTGGCGCCCGTGTCAGCGGTCGATGCTGCCCAGCGGCGTCAGGTAGGTCACGTTCGCGAAGCCCAGCTCCTCGCGCAGGGCCTCGTTGACCTCGCCGATGACGTCCACGTGGACGACTGGTCCGGCATCGAACAGGGCATCGACAAGGTCCGCCACGTTGCGGTTGTGGTGGACGAAGGCGTCCGCGTCGCGGAAGACCTCGATGTTGACGCAGCGCAGACCGTCGGCCGAGAGATTCTGCTCATAGCGCAGTGTGTCCGGCTCGCCGTTGGTGCGCTCGATGAGCGTCGCCGCCGCTGCCTTGAAGTCCTCCGTCCGCCCGGGCTTGATCTCGAAGACCGGGACCAGCGTGACCTCACCCACCGCCGTGCTCCTTTCGGCCGCCTGCGCGGCCATCTGCCGTGGCCGCCTGCGCGGCCCGCTCAGCTTCCTGTCGCCGCCCGGCGCTGGCGCCTGGCCTCGTAGAAGAGTACGGCCGCGCTGGCCGAGACATTGAGGCTGTCCGCGAGCCCCAGCATGGGGATACGCACGGCCGTCACGTCCTCGCCCGACCAGGCCGCACCCAAGCCCGTGGTCTCCGCGCCGACGACGATGGCGACCCCTCCCCGGAGGTCCACGGCGTCGTAGTCGACCGTGCCGTCCACCCGCGCCGTGACGATGGCGATGCCCTGCTGGCGCAGCCAGGTGAGGGCCTCCGTGGACGTGCAGATGGCCATGGGCAGGCCAAAGATGGTGCCTTGGCTGGCCCGGATGGCATTGGGGTTCCAGGGGTCGCAGAGCGCATCGGCGACGATGACGGCGTCCACGCCGGCGCCATCCGCGGAGCGCATCAGGGCGCCCAGGTTGCCTGGCTTCTCGACCTGCTCGACCACCGCGACGAGTGGGCGCTCCGGCAGCGACAGCTGCCCGAGGTCGGTGGAGGGCTCCGTGGCGACGATGACGATGCCATCGTCGCGCTCACCGTAGGCCAGCGCGCCCAGCAGCGCCGGTGTGGTCGTCAGAAGCTGCGCCCCGGCTGACCGCAGGCGGGGCAGGAGCGCCCCGGCCTCCCGGCTTCGCACGCGCTCGGGAGCGACCCAGGCCTCGACCACGTCCACGTCGGCATCCAGGGCTCGCCCGATCTCCCGTGTGCCATCGACGAGCAGGCGCCTGCGTTCGCGGCGCTCGCGGGCATCGCGAAGTGCCAGCGCAGCCTTGAAGCGCGGGTTCTGCCGGCTGCTGAGGGCGGGGCTCTCGTTCATCAGTCGGCGCCGGCCTGCGCGGCCTCCTCCATGGCGGCCCGCAGCTCGCGGGTCAGCTCCGGCGACCAGTCGGCGCCGAAGACGCGGAAGGTGGGGATGTCCAGGCGCACGATCCGGGCACCAGGATGAGCTGCCGCGTAGATGACCTGACACGCGTCGACCTCGGCCTTCGAACCTGCCCACGACTTCTCGCGGTAGCTGTGCACGTAGACGTCCCTGGGCTCGCGCTCGTCCGGCAGCCGGGCCGTCAGGTACAGCGAGTTGGCGACCAGGTCGGGGTCGTCGCAGGCCGTCTGCCCGACCACGGGCTGGCTGACCACGACCCCGCGCCGCGCGATCGACTGCAGCACGTCGCGCTTGTTGCCCGGGTCGAAGGAGGGCTCGCTGAAGCTGTAGCAGCCGGCCACGAGCAACCCGCCCAGGACGACGACGGCGAGCGACGACAGACGCACGATGGACACCTGGCTAGCGTAGCCCCAGCGCTTGCCGGCCATGCGGTCCGCGGCCTGATCGGCCGATCGTCGCTACCATGCGCGGGTGCCCACGCTGCGACCGTTCCGCGCGCTTCGCTTCGACGCGGCGGCGTCCGACCTGTCAGCCGTCCTCGCGCCGCCCTATGACATCATCGACCCGGACCAGCGTCGCCGGCTGCTCGAGCAGGATCCGCACAACGTCGTGCGCATCGAACTGCCCGCCGACCTCGGCAGAGCCACGGATGAAGACTACCGCTCGGCAGCCCGCACGCTGGAGGCCTGGCAGCGCGACGGCGTCCTGGTGCGCGACGCAGAGCCGACCGTGACCGTGCACCGCATGGCCTGGTCCGATGCCGAGGGCCGGCTGCAAGTGGCCACGGGCGTCCTCGCCGTGCTGCGCCTGGAGGCCTTCGGCCCGGGGGCTGGCGTCCTGCCCCACGAGCGCACGATGGGCGGGCCCAAGCGGGACCGACTGCGGCTCCTCGAGGAGACGCGTGCCAACACCAGCCCCGTTGTCTTCCTGGCTGGCGGCGATGCCATCGCCACGGGCCGTGCCCTCGTCCGCTTGACCGACCGACCACCGGACGCCCGCGCGAGCACGGCCGATGGCATCAGTCATGAGCTCTGGATCTGCACTGCGAGCGTCGCCGCCGAGATCCTGGGGCTGCTCTCCGCCGCGCCGCTCACGATCGCCGATGGGCACCATCGCTACGAGACGGCGCTGGCCTTCAGGGATGCCCGACGCGAAGCGGCAGGAGTCGCGCTGGCGACCGAGGCACCGGCTGCCCATGATCCGGCGTGGGACTACCTGCTGGCGCTCGTCTACCCGCTCGACCAGTCGCCGCCGGTCCTGCCCACGCACCGCGTCATCCGTGGCCGGCCCTGCGGCGACGATCTCCTGGCTTGCCTGGACGACTACGCCCGGATCGAGCGGCTGGATGGTGCCGAGGACCTCCTGGCACGCATGGCCGAGCCACCCGCCCTGCCCGTGGGCGCCAGCGGCACGGGACGCATCGGCCTGCTGACGCGCGACAAGGCGGCCCTGCTGATGGTGAAGCGAGGCGTCACCGACGGGCTGCTGCCGGCCGGGCTGTGCGAGGCCTCGCGCGGGCTGGACGTCAACGCCCTCTCGGCCATCATCGACCGGGCCTACGGCGATGAGCCAGGCACGATGGCCGGCGATGGCCGGCTCTGGTACGTCAAGGACGCACGCGAGGCGACCCAGCAGGTCGTGGACGAGGCGGCATCGGCCGCCTTCCTGCTCGACGGGATGCCCACGGACGCCATCGCGCAGGTGGCCGCCGCGGGCGAGGTCATGCCCCACAAGTCGACCTACTTCGACCCCAAGGCCCCCACCGGGCTGGCCATCAGCCCGCTGGAGTGGTAGGCGAGGCGACATTGGATACAGGAGAGAGCGAGAGGATGGACCCAGAGCCACCCAGTGGGACGGCCGCCATCGCCGGCAACGGGCGCGGCTATCACGACGGTGATATCGGCGATCGCACCGCTGGCAAGCCCGTGCGCAAGGACGAGATCGTGCTCGAGGAGCGCGGCCTGTACATCGAGTCGTGGCTTCCCGAGCGCCGCTCGCGCCGCCGGCCGCTCTTCTACCTGCACGGCGAGCTGGCGGGTTCGTGGCTCTGGGAGCACTACCTGAAGTACTTCGCGCAGCGCGGCTGGGAAGGCCATGCCCTCAACCTGCGCGGTCACTTCTGGTCGGAGACGTCGGCCCTCGAGGAACTCGACTTCCGCGCCTACCTCGATGACGTCATCGCCGGCTACGAGGCGTTGCATCGCCCGGCCGTCGTCGTCGGGCACGGCCTGGGTGGGCTGCTGGCCATGAAGTTGGCCGAGGCGCGTGAGATCGACGCCCTGGTCCTGCTCAGTCCCGCCATCCCGGCCCCGGTGCGGCCCGTGCCGCCTCCTCACGTCGTGCGTCTCGTGCCCGCCATCTACCAGGCCGAGCTCATCGATTGGGCGGGCACTCTCGAGCAGATCCAGCGCCAGAACCAGGACCTCAGCATCGACGACGTGCGCCGCATCCAGCATCTCCTGGGTGCGGAGAGCGGTGCTGCGCGGCGGCAGATGCTGGCCGGTGTGCACGTGGACCGCGATCGCCTGCCGGACGTGCCCATGCTGGTGGTGGGGGCCGGCCTGGACCGCCAGTTCTCGGAGATCGACAGCGCCCGCCTGGCCGACTGGCTGGGCGCCGAGTATCAGCCTTTCGGCGCTCATTCTCACTATGGACTGGTCATCGGTGAGCACAGTCACGACCAGGTGGCCGACACCATCCGTTCGTTCCTGGAGCACCACCGGCTCTGAACGCCGCGGGCGGTGGGCGAGCCGTGCATGAGGCGGCCCGCACGGGACGCCCTCGTGCAGCGTCGTGCTATCCTCTCGGCCGGACGCACGCCGCATTCGTCTAGAGGCCCAGGACACCGCCCTCTCAAGGCGGAGACCACCGGTTCGAATCCGGTATGCGGTACCAGACGCATATCCCTACGCCCCCGGACCGCGCCCCGGGGGCGTTCTCCTTGCCCGGGCGCCCTCGACGGAGCGCGCGGGCCGCTACAGTCTCGATCATGGGGAGGGACGGGCACGTGGACGCCGAGGCACGCCGCCGCTACGTCATCCTGGCGGAAGGCGCTTTCGGCGAGCTGCCCTCCAAGACGGCCATGGGCGTCATCGCCTACGGTCGCGACCCGGTCGTGGCTGTCATCGACAGCCAGCGTGCCGGCCGCGACGTCTCCGAGTGGCTCGGCCCGAAGCACCGGGCCCCGGTCGTGGCCAGCCTGGCCGAGGCGCTGGCCGAGCATCCCACGGCCTTGCTCGTCGGCATCGCCCCGCAGGGCGGCAAGATCCCACCACCCTGGCGGGCCATCATCGTCGAGGCCATCGAGCATGGCCTGGACATCGTCTCCGGCCTGCACGAGTTCGTCTCCGACGATCCCGAGTTCAGCGCCCTGGCGGCGACCCACGGCGTGGAGCTCATCGATCACCGCCGCCCGCCGGAGCGCCACGAGGTGGCCACGGGTCGCGCCCATCGGCCGGGCAGCCGCGTCATCCTGACCGTCGGCAGCGACTGCGCCATCGGCAAGATGACGGTGGCCCTGGAGCTCCGCAGGGCGGCGCTGGCCGCGGGCTTGTCAGCGGTCTTCGTCCCGACCGGCCAGACCGGCATCATGATCGAGGGCTGGGGCGTGGCGGTGGACCGGGTCGTCTCCGACTTCGTCAACGGCACCGCCGAGTGGCTCGTACAGCGCGCCGAGGAGATGGGCGACTGGATCTTCGTCGAGGGCCAGGGCTCCATCGACCACCCCGCCTATTCGGCGGTCACGCTGGGCCTGGTCCATGGATGCTCCCCGCATGCCATGGTGCTGGTGCACCAGCCCGGGCGGCCCGGCCACCACGGCTGGGAGGGCGAGGATGGCCGCGGCTCTCCCGTGAAGTCGGTGGCCCAGAACATCGCGCTCTACGAGCTCGTAGCAGCGGCCGTGGCCCCAGCCCCCGTGGTGGCCGTGGCCCTCAATACGTCCCTGCTGACAGAAGGGGAGGCACGGGCCGAGATCGAGCGGGTGGCCGCGGAGACCGGCCTACCCGTGGACGACCCGTACCGCTTCGGTCCGGCGCGGCTCTTCGATGGTCTCCGGGCTGCGCTGGAGGCTGCCGACCGATGACGTCGACGCTGCGCACCGTGCTGGGCGACGACTGCCGCTGGCGACTCTCGACCTGGCCCGGGCTGGGAGTCCTCCGAGAGGCTGCCTGACGCCCATCGCACGGTCCGGATGGGTCTCCATGGACGTGCCGGATGGCACCGTCTGAGTCTCGATCGTGCCCTTGTGGACAACGTGGTGGACAAGTTCGTGGACGACCCGCTAGCGGTCTCGAATGGGCCCGACGTATCATCCGCTCAGCCCATCGGGACGACCTCCCGGGGGCCAGAGGAGAGGGGGGCCCGGGGGTCTGCGGACGTCTCGCGGGTCGGTCCAGGCGCCGTCGAGCGAGCGGTCATGCGGCACGGCGTCCGGCATCGTGTCTTGGGTTTCGATACGGGCGACTTGGCGCGCCCGGAACAAGGGTGGAGAGGGTGTCGACAGAGCGGCTGGGCAACGCACTGCCCGCAAGGCATGAAGAGGACGCGTGGAGTCGAGGACCAGCCGCCGGCAGAGCCGCGTTGGCCACCTCGTCGGCCCCTCGCGAGGACGGCACTGACCCCGACATGGAGGCCCTCGCCTTCGTGCGCTTCTGCTACCGCCGCCGCGCCGTGGCCTGGCCGGAGCTGTACGACGAGATGTGCGCCGTCGCCGCCCGCGGCGACTACCGCGGCCTCGGGTACGAGCAGCTTGAAGACCTCGGCATCCGCTTCGCGCTGGCGGCTCTGCCAAGGCTGGCTGCCATGGCCACCCGAGTCATGGCCGAGGAGCGCGACCGGCCGCTGGCCATCGCCGCCGCCTGAGCGCGATCGCCTTTCGTCCTGGCGTCGGGCGGGGGCCGCTCGACACTGCGCCCCCAATCACCTGCTGACCCACGTGAGCGTCGATTCGTACTTCCAGGCATAGTCGCCGTCATAGATCGTGAAGGTGGCGGGCACGCTGCCGCCGACCTCGGTCGGCACACCGTTGGCCTTGACGCCGATCTTCACGGCGCTCGTCGAGTCCCCCGTGAAGTCCTTCGTCGACGTCGTGTCGCCCACCTTCGCCTGCGCCGTAAGCGTCGCTGACCCGCTCACGAACAGGTTGCCGTTGCCGCGCACCCAGAACGTGCCCTTCTTCTTGTTCGCCACCTGGACCCAGCAGTCGTCGAGCTTGGCCTCGCCGCTGATCTTGGTGCTGTCGAGGGAGCCGGCGATGGGCCCCTCGTCCAGCGATGCCGTGAGGCCCAGATCGAGGGGGCCGCTCATGCCGCTGAAGGCGAACTTGCCCGTGAGGGCGGTGGATTTGAGTTTGCCCTCGGCGGTCAGGCTCATCTCGACCTTCTGGACGGTCCGGGAGTCGCTGCCGCTCACCGTGAGCGACCAGCGGTGGTCGGGCGTGAGTGGAGCCAAGTCGCCCCACTCGCCAGGGTCGCCGTCGACCGTGGTCTCACTGAACGACGAGACGAAGGCGGTCACCATGGACTTCTTGCCCTGTTTCGAGATGCTCGAGGTGAGGGGCTGGGCGGTCTCAGGGTCCGTGAACGTCACGATGGCCGCCTGCTCCGGCACCTGGCCCGTGATCGCGAAGGTGACGATGGCGGGGCTCGCCAGTTGCAGGTGCTGGCCCTCACTGCCCTTCTGCTCCACGAGCACGCCCGGCGTGAGGGGAGCGCCCTTGTCGCTGGTCGGCACGTTGAGCGGGGTGACGACGACGGTCATGTCCTCGGACACCGACCCTGCCGGGAAGGCGATCGTCGTCAGCGTGCCATCGGCGTTCGTCACCTCGACCACGCCGCCCGCAGCGGCAGAGATCGGCGCTTCCGCGGCGGCGGTGTCGAGGTCGCCCGTGCCGGCCTCGGGGGCCATGCCGCCTGTGAAGATCGGCGGGAACGCCGACGTGTCCGCCCGGAAGAGCGGGGCGAGATCGGCACCCCTGACGGCACCGTCGCTGTAGTAGGCGATGCCCCACTCATCGATGGCCGAGCCATCGGGGAAGACACAGAGGGCCAGCACCGGGTCGTCGGGGTCCTCCAGGTTCACCCAGCCACCCCCGGCCGCGCCGGTGCCCCACTGCGCCGAGCCGCCGAGGTCCGCGCAGTAGTACGTGGCCGGGTTGCCGGGCGGCAACTCATCGCTCATGGGCACCTTGGCCAGGTAAGCCGCCGCTGCCAGGCTGGGCGCCTCCGACCAGAGCGTCAGCAGGTCCACGTAGATGCGCGAGCCGGCCTCGTCATCAGCCTCGAAGCGGCAGACCTCCAGCGTCCGGCCAAGGTCGACCCACTGCTCGGGGTCGCTGTTCGTGTTCCAGGTCGCCTGCCGTTCCTGTACCTGCCCGCCCACGGAGACGCAGTAGTCCTGGGCGGCGTCCATGTCATAGGCGACCGAGGCAGCGGCCGGTGGCGCAGCCGCGAGCAGGATCGCCAAGCTGGCCGAAGACAGCGCCAAGCGTGAGCGCGTCACCTGAAAGACGTTCATCGTGGCCCCCTCCCACATCCGTCAGCGCCGGGGTAACCCCCGACGGTGCGGCGCCCGGGCGAACCTGGCGCGCCATTCGCGAGCACGGCTCCCGATCTGCCGGACCTATCATCTATCACATCGATAGCCGAGCGCGTGACCTGCCGCGGAGCACCGAACGACCGAGAAGCTGTCCGCGGTGACGTCCGGCACTGGCGGGCCACCTGGTGCCGTACGACACTCCCTTGGACGAGCGCAGGTGGGGTATCGTCAGGCGCCCTCCGGCCGGCACCGGTGCCGTGGCGACAGGCGGAGGATGGAGGACCGAGATGGACCGGATACCAGAGACCATCGATGTGGCCGACTTGGCAGAGCGCCTGAAGCCCCTGGCGCACCAGACGTCGGAGAGCCTGCGCCAGACGTCGGAGGGTCTGCGTGCGACGATCGACCGCGCCCGGACAGCCGTCGCCGATCGCGTCGAGGCTGAGATGCCGATCATGCTGCTCGAGCGCCCAGCGGCGCTTGCCTTGACGACGCGGAGGCTGACGCTCGAGCCGTCCGTGGCGCTGGTACGGGGTGGCCGGAGCCCAGTCCAGTGGCTGCTTGTCGCGATCGCGGTGGCCGCGCTTGCGACGCTGGGCGCCGTCGTGCTGGTCGCCATCGTCCGCCGGCTGCAGGGAAGCCGAAGGCAAGGTCCCGTAGCCCAGCCCGTGAACCAGCCTGCGGAACGTATCGCCATCCCGATCGCGGAGGCAACAGGCGACACCGCCGAGGAAGTCGAGGCAGAGGTCGCCGAGTTGGCGGACCGGGTCACCGGGGCCGGCTGAACGGCCGCGATAGCAGGAGTCTGATGGTGGCGACGCCCGGCGTCGTTGTCAGCCGGGGGCGATCTGGCGGCTGCTCGCGATCTCGCTGACGAGCTTGAGCGGCGGCGGCGCGCTGTCGTCGGCGTTGCCGTGGAGGCGCTGCCAGTAGCTCACGTCGCGCCACTGGCCGTTCTTATAGCCCAATCGCTTGAGCGTGCCGCCCAGCTCGAAGCCCAGCGACTGGTGGAGCGCCACGCTAGCCTCGTTGGGCAGCGCGATGACGGCCACGATGGCGTGGTAGCCCTGCTCATCCATGATCTCCAGCATACGGCCGCAGAGGGCCCGGCCGATGCCCTGCCCCTCGTGGCCGTTGCGCACATAGACGCTGACCTCAGCCGTCCAGTCGTATGCGCCGCGTAGCTTCCAAGGTGAGGCCCAGGCGATGCCCTTCACCAGGTCGCCGTCCGTGGCCACCAGGAAGGGGTATCGCTCGTGGAGGACCTGCCAGGTTGTCTCCCAATCGTCCTCACTCAGGGGCCGGATGTGGAAGTTGATGGTCGTGTTCTCGATGTAGTGGTTGACGATCTCGGCGAACTGCTCGAGATCGGCCTCGTTGGCCAGTCGGATGTCGTAACTCATGGCGGGACGATAGCGCAGCGGGACGCTCGTGGCGACAGTCGGCATGGTGTGAGGGGCAGGCCGGCCCTGTCGTCGCCGGCCCGGCGGGGCATGATGGGGCATCGACATCGCCCTTCTGGAGGAGACGCTGCCCCATGAGCCACGAATACAGCATCCCCGTCGCGCACGAGCCGGCGCCCGTCGCGGCGGACGAGGTCGTCCTGGTCGCCAGCGGAGACCTGCGCCACAGCGCCAACCGCATGGGCTGGCCGGCCCAGCAGAAGCTGGAGGCGGACATCGCGGCCGCGCTCGGCGAGCTCGGCATCAAGGTGCGCCGGGCCCACGGCTTCGACCCGGAGGTCGGCCATGGCTTCATCTGGAACCAGCGGATGGGCATGGACGTCTTCGCCACCATCCATCCCGACGCTCCGGTCATCGTGGCCGAGGCTGTCTGGGAGTACAGCCACCACGTCCTGGCCGGCCTCAAGTCGCAGCGCGGGCCGATCCTCACGGCCGCCAACTGGAGTGGCCAGTGGCCAGGCCTCGTCGGCCTGCTGAACCTCAACGCCTCCATGACCAAGGCCGGCATGGCGTACAGCTCCATCTGGAGTGAGGATTTCAGCGACGACTTCGCCCGTCGCGCTCTCAAGGAATGGGTGGCCACCAAGACGATCACGCACGACACCTCGCACGTGCGTGGCCTGGACGCGGCCTCCCTGCCGGCCGCCGAAGCCCAGCTGGGGCGTGCCCTGGCCGCCCACTTGAAGCGCACCAAGGCCGTCATGGGCGTCTTCGACGAAGGCTGCATGGGCATGTACAACGCCATCTTTGATGACGAGTACATCAACCCCATGGGCATCTACAAGGAGCGGCTCAGCCAGTCGGCCCTCTATGCGCGGATGCTCACGGTCACCGACATCGAGGCGGAAGCCATCTTCGAGTGGCTGGTCGGCCGCGGCGTGACCTTCCAGTTCGGGACCGACGAGGAGACCGAGCTCACCAAGGCGCAGGTCCTCGCGCAGTGCAAGATGTACATCGCGGCCCTGCGCATCGCCAACGACTTCGGCTGCGCGGGCATCGGCATCCAGTACCAGCAGGGGCTCAAGGACCTCGTGCCGGCCTCCGACCTGGCCGAAGGTCTGCTCAACGAGATCGACCGGCCGCCCGCCTACGATGAGAACGGCAAGGAGCTCTACCCAGGCCAACCGCTGCCGCACTTCAACGAGGTGGACTGGGGTGCCGGCGTGGACGCGCTCATCACGAATCGCGTCTGGACGGCCATGGGCCTCAATCCTTCGACCAGCCTCCACGACGTCCGCTGGGGCGACCCGTGGGGTGACGACTTCGTGTGGATCATGGAGATCTCCGGGTCCGTGCCGCCGTCGCACCTGCGGGGTGGCTATGCCGGGACCGTCAGCGAGCGGCAGTCGCCCATGTACTTCGCCCTGGGCGGCGGCACCATCAAGGGCGTCAGCAAGCCCGGTCCGGTCGTCTACAGCCGCGTCTTCCTGATGGACGGCAAGCTGCAGGTCGACATGGGCATCGGCGCGGCCGTCGAGTTGCCGGATCAGGAGACCCAGCGTCGCTGGGACGCCACCTCCAGCAACTGGCCGATCATGCACCTGGTGATGCCCGGCGTTACCCGCGACCAGTTCATGGCACGCCACCGCAGCAACCACATCCAGGTCGTGTACGCCCCGGATGAGGCGACGGCCGCGCGTGCCTTCGCTGCCAAGGCGGCCATGTTCGATGCCCTCGGCGTGAAGGTGAACCTCTGCGGGGACCTCGCGCTCTAGGTGTCGTCCACGTCGGTCGATCGCCAGCCATCGGCAGGCGGTCGCACCGGGTCATCGTCGGGGTGGGTCGTCTGGCGACGGACCACCCCGACACCGTGTCAGGCCGTCAGCGAGGCGACCCAGCCCTCGAAGCCCTGGGGAACCTTGGGCCCCTTGACCTTGTACATGCCGGTGACCCGGCCACCGGCGTGCTCTGCGCCACGTGCGAGCTGGGTGACCGTGGACCCGGCAGCCAGCTTGTAGGTGGCGAAGACAGCCACCGGTCTGCCGTTGAGTGAGGCCTTCTCGAGGAAGGTGAGGGCGCCCTCCGAGGGGTGCTGGCGGACGATGAACCAGCCCTTGGTCCAGGCGCCGATGACGATGGCATCCGCCCGGCCGACGGCAGCCGGGTCAGCGCTCCACGTGGATGCCGTCGTGCACTCGTGACCGGCCGCGCGGACGACCTCGGCCATCTTCTCGGCCGCCGCCGCGGTGATGCCTGTGTGGGTGTCGAAGACGATGGTCACCCTCATGCGCGCCCTCCCTATGTCGTCGGCCGGTGTCGCCCGAGTGTATCTGGGGCCCGCGGAGCGGGCCATCGACGCTCGCTATACTCGGGCGGCGATGGCATCCATGTACCACCCGGACGACCTGGCCTCCATGGATCCGCTGGTCCTCATGAAGAACCTGGACCACGTCCGCATGACGTCGCGGCGCCTCAGCTATGTCCTTCAGAGCCAGGTGCACCTCTACCGGCCGGAGGCCAACGAGCTGCGCATGGAGATCGACCGCTACGTGGAGGCCGAGCGCCAGATCGAGGTCGAGCTCGCCCGGCGCCAGATCCGCGCCTGACCAAGGCGCGATCCGCGCCTGAGCAGAGGGGATCCGCGCCTGATCCAACCCGGCGTCTGACCCGGCTGTCGCCGGCTACGAAAGCCGGCCGACGGCGAACAGGTAGAGCGGCTTCTCGTCGCTCGCGAGGCCCAGCAGGCGGCCGACCTCGTCGTCCACGAAGGAGCCGATGGGGACCGCGGCGAGGTCCAGCGCAGCCGCCTGCAGGAGGAGGTTCTGGCCGGCGTGACCGGCCTCGAACGCGGCATAGCGGACGGCGCGGTCCGGCCCGTGCCGACCTGCAAGCCGCCCGGTCACGGCACAGAGGATGACCAGGAGAGGCGCAGTGCCCACGAAGGGCTGGTCGCGGGTGGCAGCCTGGAGAGCTGGGCGCAGGTCGACATCCGACAGCTGCTCCAGCGCGTGAGCGGCGGGCATGTAGTGCGCCAAGCCAGCGGCCGTGGCCACGTAGACCTCCAGGGGGAACAGCGAGCTGGCCGAGGGTGCGGTCCGACGGACCTCGTCGTGCGTGACCCCCTGGGCTGCCCAGAGGAGCTGGCCGATCTCAGCGTCTGTCAGCGGGTGGGGTGCCAGGTCGCGGATCGTGCGCCGCCGGGCGAGCGCGGTCTCCAGGGCCATGCTGCCATCGGTGCGAGGCGCGGGAAGGGAAGCAGTGGGGCGTGCGGTGTCCATGTCGGTAGCCTCCCGGCCATGGCCCGTCGTCGGTAGGGCCATCGGTCGCGTCCCGGGCGGGCGGACCGGCTGGCGACCCGCGCCGGTTGCCGGCCTGTGCCGGCTGAAAGGGGAGGAGGCTCAGCCGGCCACGTCGCGCCGATGCATGCCCCAGGCGCCGAGCAGGACCCCGCCGACGGCGATGAGGAGGCAGGCGGCCAAGCCGACGAGGTCCCAGGAGCCGATCATGGGCTGCCCGAGGTGGGCCGTCAGTGCCAGCTGCTGCACCAGGTCGGGAAGCTGCAGTGCCGGCGCCAGGAGGTTGATGAGGAACGTGACGATCACCACGGCCGCCACGATCTCCGCCGCCCACGAGGTGCGCCACAGCCCGCCGACAGCCACGCCGACACCGACCATGGCCGCCGCGTACAGGCCGAGCGCCGCGGTGCCGGCCATCGGGGTGACGACCTCGCTCCCGCCGAACGCTCCGCCCAGCCCGATCCCGATGGCGTAGACCACGGTCGAGACGACCACCGCGAGGATGGCGCCGATGCCGCCGGCGACGGCCCAGCCCGGTCGCGTGAGCGGTGCGCTGAGCAGCATCTCCAGGCGTCCGCTCTCCTCATCCGAGGCCCAGCGACTGACGAACGTGGCAGCCGAGAAGCCCACCACGATGAGGCCCATCTCCACGAACACGAGCTGCAGGAACCAGCCCGCGGAGGCCAGGTCGACACCCGGGAAGATCGTCCCGATGATGTCCGCGAAGGCCGGGAACTCGGTGACGAGGTCGTCCCCGAAGCTGCGGCTGACCGCGGCCAGCAGGAACCCGAAGACCCCGATGCCAAGACCCCAGCCGAGGGCCAGCGGCAGCTGGTCGCCGAAGGCACGCCCGACCGGGCCACGCAGGCCGAGTGTCGCACGAGGCAGGCCCGGGATCGGCAGCGCGGTCATGATGCCGAGGTCACGGCGAGCGAAGAGCTCGACGCCCGCGACGAGCAGGGCCACCGCGACCAGGGCAACCACAGCCAGCGAAGCCCAGTCGAACTGTGCCGCCAGCGGGACGTGATCGTAGGTCCAGGAGAACCAGGACAGGTTGGCGATGGTCCCGAACTCCGGCACGTAGGGCGCGTAGTTGCCGATCACGAAGGCCAGCAGCATGACCACGCCGGCCACGCCCGCGGCGCTCGCCCGGCCCACGACCGGGGCCAGGGCGAAGGCCAGGGCCCCCGAGATGAGGCCGAGCAGTCCGACCCACAGCGCGAAGCCGATCGCGGACAGCGGGTCGATCCGGTCGCCCAGGGTCGGGTCGCCGAAGACCGAGCCGGCCACCCAGGTCGAGAGGGCCAGGAAGGCCATCGAGAGTCCGACCACCGTCACGTGGGCGGCCAGCTTCTCGAGGGCCACGCGCCGCTTGCCGAACGGACTGGCGGCCACGAAGTCCAGGCTGCCCCGCTGCGCCTCTCCGGCCAGCGTGCCTGACAGAGCCAGGATCGACCAGAGCCCGACGAGCAGGGCGAAGAACGGGCCGTACTTCCAGGTGATGAAGCCGCCGATGGTATCCACGTCGACGGGGTTGCCGGCCATGCCGGCCATGACGGGCGGCACCGTCGCCACGAGGTTGGCGACCTCCTGCCGCATCTCCGGGCTGCCGTAGGCAGTCCCGAAGGCCTGGCCGATGGCGAGCATGAAGCCGCCGATGAGGCCGGTCATGACGAGGAAGGCGAGGCGCGAATTGCGCATCGTCTTGCCGTAGATGGAGCCGAAGCCGTAGAGCCGACGGCGGAGGGGGATGGGCGCGAAGGTCATGGCGCGCTGTGGCGCACCAGTCTCGATGGCCATGGCTAGCTCACCTCGACGGCCTCGCGGCCGTACTGGGCCAGGAAGGTCTCCTCCAGGCTCGGCTCGCGGCTGACGAAGTCGAGCAGCTCATAGCTTGCGGCGGCCTGGACGACCGGCGTGATGGCCCCGGCGACCCGCAGCCGCAAGACGTGGTCGTCGACGACGACGTCGCTGACTCCGGGCAGCGCCTCGAAGGCCGCCCTGGGGACGTCGCCCGCGAAGCGCAGCTCCACCTGGTGGTGGGCGAGATCGCGCAGGGCGTCGACCGTGTCGACCTTCACCAGTCGGCCCTCCCGGATGATGGCTACCCGCTGGCAGCTCTTCTCCACCTCACTGAGGATGTGGCTCGAAAGGAAGACCGTGGCACCCTCCGCCACGGCCTCCGCGACGATGGCGAAGAAGGTCTGCTGGACGAGCGGGTCGAGGCCGGAGGTCGGCTCGTCGAGCACGAGAAGCTCGGGGCGGTGCTGCAGGGCGATGACGAGCCCCACTTTCTGCTTGTTGCCCTTGCTGTACTCCTTGAAGCGCCGGCTGGGGTCCAGGTCGAGGCGCTCGACGAGCGCGGCCTGGTAGGCCTTGTCCACGCCGCCGCGCAAGTTGGCGAAGTACTCGAGGTGCTGGGCGCCGGTGAGGCGGTCGTAGAGCGCGAACTCGCCAGGGATGTAGCCGACGCGTCGATGGATGGTGACGGGGTCCACGGTCGATTCGATGCCGAAGACGAGTGCCCGTCCATGGGTGGGGCGGATGAGGTCGAGCATCGTTCGGATCGTCGTGGTCTTCCCAGCACCGTTGGGGCCCAGGAACCCGAAGACCTCGCCGGCCTCGACGCCGAGATCGACGTCGATGATGCCGCGGTGCTCTCCGTACGACTTGGTCAGCTTCTCGAGCTGGACGACTGCGGCCATGGATCCTCCCTGCTACGCGAACCAGAAGCGCATGGACGGCTCGTCGATCATCTTGAACGAGCCAGCGGAGAGGCCGAGGATGCGCTCCACGGCCTCGTCGTAGGCAGCGACCGCACGCTCTACGCCGGCATAGGCGACGCGGCCAGCCAGGCGATCGAGGAAGAGCTGGCTCGTCGCGTCGCCTGAGACCACCAGGAGGGCCACGAGGATGCCCGCGGCGTCCTCGGGCGAGGTAGCGCTGAAGGATCCCTCAGACGTACCCTGGCGCACGACGACGGCGATGAGGGGCACAAGGCGCACCATCGCGGCGCGCCGGAGGTGCTCCCGCACGATGGCGTTGTGGTCGGAGTACCAAGCCTGCAGCAGGGCCACCATGAGCTCCCGACGCTCGGCCTGCCAGCGACTGCTCGCGGTGAAGACCGCCTGGAGCTTGGCAGTGGCGGACAGCAGGGCATCGTCCGCGATGGGCGCCAGGACGGCCATGATGGCCTCGACCATGCGCTCCACGACGGCCTCGAGCAGGGCGGACTTCGAATCGAAGTAGTGGTAGATCGCGCCACGCGAGACGCCCAGCTCATCCTGGACGTCCTGGATGCTCATCCGTTCGTAGCCCTTCGTGCGGATGAGCTGCTCCGCGACATCGAGGATGGCGTCCCGGCGCACGCCATGCACCGCCGTGTTCAGGGTCCTCGCCACGCACGATCCCTCAAGACCGACCGACTGTCGGTCGAAGTATACGCCCGCGAGTGGCACCCCGCCGCGCTCGGCCCACGGCGGTCCACGCCGCTCCGAGCCCTCAGAATGGTTCGTGTGAAGGCGCTCCTGCGGGACAGGTATGGCTCATCCGCTGTCCTTCGCTGTGGAGAGCGACCACTGCCAGCCATCGGGGCCGAGGACGTCCTGGTCCGTGTCAGGGCGGCCTCCGTGAACGCCGCAGACGTGGATCACATGCGGGGCACATTCCTCGTTCGCTTCACGGGACCGTTCCGCCCGAGCGCCAGAGTGCTGGGGTCCGACATCGCCGGGACGGTCGAATCAGTCGGTGGCGACGTGACGCGCTTCGCGCCCGGTGATGAGGTCTTCGGCGACCTCTTCGCGTCGGGGTTCGGGGCCTTCGCCGAGTACGCCCGCGTGCCCGAGTCGGCGCTGATGGCCAAGCCGGCCGGCCTGACGTTCGAGCAGGCCGCGACGCTGCCACAGGCGGGGCTCCTTGCGCTCCAGGGCCTCCGCCACGGTCGCCCGGTCGAGCCGGGTGACAACGTGCTGATCAACGGTGCCGGCGGAGGGGCCGGCACGTTCGCGGTCCAGCTCGCCACGTCGATGGGTGCCAAGGTGACCGGAGTCGACAGCGCCGGCAAGCTGGATCTGCTGCGCTCGCTCGGCGCGGACGATGTCATCGACTATGCCGGCCACGACTTCACCCGGATGGGACGGCGCTACGACCGTATCGTCGACTTCGTGTCGCACCGGTCACCATCTGACTACCGGCGCGTGATGGCTGAAGACGGGAGGTGCCTGATCGTCGGGGGCTCCACGCTGCGTCTGGCGCAGGCGGCGACCGTGGGCCCCATCCTCTCACGCCACTCGAGTCAGACAGTGGGCCTGCTGCTGTGGCGCGCCATGGATGCGGAGGACCTGGCCCATCTCATCGGCCTCCTGCTGGCCGGGACGGTGACCCCGGTCATCGAGAGGACCTATCGCTTGAGCGAGGCGGCCGAGGCCCTGCGCCGGACGGAGCTGGGCGAGGTGCTGGGCAAGGTGGTCATCCTCCCCTGAGCGTTGGCGCCCGGTCGCCGTCCCGCGTCGACCGGGCACCCTTGCGCGTCCCGTTGCCCAGGACGGCCATCACGCCCGGACCCCGTCAGACCGGCGGCAGCCGCGGCACTGCCGCCAGGAGCTGCCGCGTGTACGGCTCGCTCGGAGTCCCCAAGACGCCGGACGTCGTCCCCTGCTCGACGATCCGCCCCCCCTGCAGGACGATCGTGCGCCGGCAGAGTGCCCCGACCACGCCGAGGTCGTGGGAGACCATGAGCACGGTCAATTCCCGGCTCGCGCCCAGCTCTGCCAGCAGGGCGATGACCTGGCTGCGAGTGATGACGTCGAGGGCGCTGACCGGCTCATCGGCCAGAAGGACGCGCGGTCGGCTGACGATGGCTCGAGCGATCGCGATGCGCTGGCGCTGCCCGCCGGAGAACTCATGCGGGTAGTGGGACACCGCAGCGACAGGCAGACCGACCGATTCGAGCGCTTCCGCGACGAGCGAGTCAGCCGCCCGTCCACGGGCGATCCTCAGGGACCGCACCGGCTCGCCCACGATGCGACCGACGCGTTGCCGCGGGTCCAGCGACGAGTAGGGATCCTGGAAGACGGTCTGGACGCTTCGACGGAAGGCGCGCATCCGTGATCGGTCGTCCAGGTCGAGCGGGAGCCCGTCGAAGAGGACCCGGCCCGTACTCGGTCGCAGCAGGCCGAGCAGCAGCCTGAGCACGGTGGTCTTGCCGGAGCCGGACTCGCCGACAAGACCGGTGTTCTGTCCCGGCTCGATGGTGAACGAGACACCCTGCACCGCGGGCTGTGCCGCCGGGCTGCCCCGATACGCATAGCTCACGTCGTCGAGCCCCAGGACCGGCGTCATTCGTCCCGCCCCCGGGCGACCGAAGCGGCGAACCCGGCCTCGATCCGGCGCGCGCTCGCGGCGAAGGCCGCGGTGTAGGGGTGCCGTGGCGAGGCCAGGAGCTGCGAGATGGTGCCCCGCTCGACCGCCTCCCCGGCCCGCATCACCAGGGCGTGGTCGGTCATGCGCGAGACGACCGCCAGGTCGTGGCTGACGAAGATGAGGGCCATGCCGCGGTCGGCGACCAGGCGATCGAGGAGCGTGAGGACCTCGGACTGGACGGTCACATCGAGGGCCGTGGTGGGCTCGTCCGCGATGAGCAGTCGCGGACGGCAGGCGAGCGCCATGGCGATGGCGACCCGTTGCCGCTGGCCGCCGGAGATCTCGTAGGAGCGTGAGTCGGCGATGCGCTCAGGTTCGGGAAGGCGCACCTCGTCGAGCGCTTCCAGGACGGCTCGCCTGAGGTCCGAACCGCGCAGGTCCTGGTGACGGGCGATGGGTTCTGCCAGTTGGCGGCCCAGCTTCATCAGTGGATCCAGCGCCGTCAGCGGTTCCTGGAAGATGAAGGCACAGACTCGGCCGCGCAAGGGCACGAGCTGCTTCTCCGGCGCACTGACGACCTCCGTGCCGTCAAGCAGGATGCTGCCGGTCGCCGCGAGCCCCGCGGGCAGCAGCCCGATGATGGCGAACGCCGTGAGCGACTTCCCGGAGCCGGACTCGCCGATGAGGCCGAGGCGTTCGCCGGGTGCGACCGTGAACGAGACGTCCCGCACCCGGGCGACACCGTCCGGTGACATGACGCTGAGCGACGCCACCTCCAGCAGGTTCATCGGGCGCGTACCAGGTTCATCGGGCGCGGACGAGGGTCGGGTCGGAGACGTCCCGCAGCCCGTCGACGAGGAGGTTCACGCCGATCACGAGGATGACGAGGACCACGCCCGGGGCGACCGCTCCCAGCGGTGCCGTCATGACGGTGCTCTGCGCTTCCTGCAGCAGGCGTCCCCAGGACGAGTTGGGAGGCGGCGCGCCCAGCCCAAGGTACGAAAGGCTCGCCTCGGCGAGCACCGCGACGCCGAACAGCAGCCCCAGGTTGACGCTGATCGTGGGCCAGATGTTGGGCAGGACGTGTTGCCAGACGATCCCCAGCGAGCCGGTCCCGGATGTGCGCGCCGCGGTGATGTACTGCTGCGCCAGGATCCGCCTCGAGACGACGCGGGTGAGTCGGGCCACGATCGCGGACACGGAGACCCCGATGGCCACCGTCACGGTGACGAGCGAGGCTCCGGTCACGGCCACGATCAGCATGGCCAGCAGGAGCAGGGGGAAGGCGATGAGGATGTCCATGCCGGCGGACATCGCGTCATCCAGCCAGCCGCCGGCGAAGGCCGCGGCCAGGCCGACGGGCACCCCGATCGCGGCACCCACGACGACGGCCCCGAGGCCGACGACCAGCGCGATGCGGGCGCCGACCATGATCTGGGTGAAGAGGTCCCGGCCCAGCCTGTCCGTGCCGAGCCAGTGACTCAGCCCCGGGCTCTCCAGGCGGCCGCCCGACGTGTCGCTCGGATCGTACGGTAGCCACACCAGCGACACGAGCGCGATGAGGACGATCGTCCCGACCAGGAGCAGGCCGGCGACGAGGATGAGGGAACGGCGCCTCCGGGCCCGCCCGTCCAGCGGCGGTGGTTCGAGCGGGTCGACCTCGGCGTGCCAGTCGGGCTCGGTGGGCGGATCAGGCTGGCCTGGGTGCTCACGGCGATGTGACCGGTGGCGCAGGCGTGGATCGACGAGGCGCTGCGCGACGTCCGCGATGAAGCCCACGATGAGCACCAGGCAGGGTGCTCACGAACAGGATGCCCTGGATGTTCGGGTAGTCATGCTGCGCGATGCCCTTGAGCAGCATGCTGCCGAGGCCGGGGAGCGCGAAGACGGCCTCGATGACGACGGCCCCCAGGAAGGCGGTCGCAAGCTCGATGCCGAGGATGGCGATGACAGGGACGGCGCCGTTGCGCAGGCCGTGATGGAGCATGGCCGTCCCCATCGTCGATCCCATGGCGCGGGCGTTCCGGAGGTAGTCGCTGCCCATCACGTCCAGCGTGGCGCTGCGGACATAGCGCGAGAGCGAGCCGGCCATCACGAGGGCGACGGTCAGGACCGGCAGTGCGAGGTGCGTGAGCGCGGCTCCCGGGTCGGACCAACCCTCCCGCGGGAAGCCGCCGGAGGGCAGGACCCGGAGCCGCAGGGAGAAGAAGCTGATGAGCAGGATGCCCACCCAGAAGGCCGGGATGGCGATGAACAGCTGCGAGAAGGCGGAAAGCGCGGCGCCGTACCAGCGGTCGGCCTTGTACGCCGCGACAAAGCCGATCAACAAGGACAGCACGAAGGCCAGCCCGAAGGCGAGGAACGTGAGGGGGATCGTCACGGCCAGCCGGGAGGCGATCTCCGGCCCGACCGGCAGGGTGCTGACGAAGGAGCTCCCGAAGTCGAGCGTGATCATGCCGCGGAACCAGCTCACGAACTGCTCGTGGAGCGGCAGGTCCGCTCCGACCTGGGCCCGCGCCGCTGCGATCTGCTCAGGCGTCGCGTTGACTGACAGCAGCGCGTTGGCCGGGTCGCCCGGCAAGGCCCTCAAGAGCAGGAAGATGACGACCATCGCGACAAGCAACGAGACGACGAGGATGGTGGTGCGACGGAGGAGGTATTGGGCCATGTCTCGCTAGCCCTGCTGCCATTCCTGGCTCAGGTGTGCTTTGGAATCGCCGGGGCCCCCGCCGCAGACGCGCCGAGGGCCCCGAAGGGTCGCTACTGCTTGACGATGGTGTAGGCGGGGAACATCGAGTTGAGGCCGTTGATGGGGTAGCCGCTGAGGTCCGCAGAGGCCACCACCAGCTGCGGGTAGAGATACAGCCAGGCGCTGGCGGCATCCTTGGCGATCTGCTCGTTGACGAGCTTGAGCTTGGCGGTCTGCTCTTCGACGGTCTTGGCCTGCTCGGCCTCGGCCACCCAGGCCGTCACCTGCGGGTTGTCGTAGCCCCAGTAGAAGTCGGGGTTCCCGTACCAGACCACGTCACGGTCGTTGACGTGCTCCTGCAGCGTCGCCTCGTAATCGAGCTGCTGGAACACCTTCGTGTACCACTCGTCGGCCGTGATGGGGTTGATGTTGACTGTGACGCCGATCTTGGCCAGCTCGCTCTTGATGAACTCCGCGACCACCGGGTGCGGGTCGTAGGTCGGCGTGTCGAGCGTGAACTCGAAGCCGTCGGGGTACCCGGCTTCGGCGAGCAGCTGCTTCGAGAGCTCCGGATCGTAGGGGTTCTCGGCCACGAGATCGATGTACCAGGGATCCGTCGGCGGGACCATCGAACCGATAAGGGTGCCCTTGTCGCCCCAGATGGCGTTGAGCAGCTTGGCGCGGTCGATCCCCGAGTAGATGGCCTTGCGCACCTCGATCTTGTCGAACGGCGCGACGCGGTCGTTGAAGACGAGGATCTCCTTGGTGGTGGAGGCCCCGTTGTTCACCACGTAGTCGGGATCGCTCTCGAACTCGGCGAGCGCGTCCGGACTCTGCACGTTGGTGATGATGTCGACGGCGTTCGTGAGCAGCGCGTTGCTGAGCGCGGTCGCGTCGGTGAAGTAGTTGAAGACGACCTCCGCGTTCGAGGCAGGCGTGCCCCAGTAGTCATCCCATCGCTTCAGCGACAGGGAGCTGCCGCGCGTCCAGCCGTCCAGCACGTAGGGACCAGTGCCGTCCTCGGTGGTCGTGAGGTCCGCGGCGTCCTTGTTGACGATCCAGACGTAGGCGAGGTTGTAGATGAACGAGATCGAAGGCTCCGCCAGCGTCACGACCACGGTGTCCGGGGCCGGGGCCTCGATGCTGGCGATGGCACCGAAGCTCGACTTGCGCGCCGACTGCGACTCTGGGGCGAAGACGCGCTCGATGCTGAACTTGACGTCTTCTGCCGTGAGCGCCTTGCCCGAGTGGAAGGTGACGCCTGGCCTGAGCGTGAACGTGTAGGTCAGGCCGTCATCGCTCACCGTGTAGCTCTCGGCGAGCAGCGGCTCGACCGCCCCGGAATCGGTGAGGTGGTAGAGGCCCTCGTAAACGTTGCCGTCGAAGGCCTCGGTGACGCCCTGCCCACCGCCGGCCGTGTTGTCAAGGTTCTGCGGCTCGTAGAGCGAGCCGATCTGGATGGTCGCGTCGGAGGCGTCCTGCGCCGCCGCCGTGAGCGCCAGGCTGCCGCTGAGGACGACCGCCGTCGCAAGAGCGCTCGCGAGGAGCGCCACCACTGGTTTCTTCATCGAGTTCCCTTTCTTGGTGTCCGTGGCGGTTGTCGGATCGCGCGGGGGATCGACGCCGATCGGTGACCGGCTGGCAAGGGGACGGAATGCTGGCGATGTTCCGGCGCCGGCTGCCACGGACCGGCTCGCCCCGCCGCCCCGGCCTGCCTGCGAGCTACCTTGGCAGGACGACGGCTTCCCCACGTTCGATATCCCAGGACCTGCAGCATAACGTACCGTCACCCGGGGACCGCGCATCAGTCACGTGGTGCGAAGAACGTTCGCCATCCCGGAGCACCCCGAGATCGCCTGGAGGAGACCGTGACCGACAAGACAGTCGAGATCCACCGTGACAGCGGGATGCGCCTGATCGCCCGGACCGGTTCGGGTCATGAGGTCGTGGTGGATGACGCCAACGGCGACAGTGGCCCACGGCCCACCGAGTTGGTCATCACCGGCCTCGGGACGTGCACCGCCATGGACGTCGTCTCGATCTTGCGCAAGAAGCGCCAGGATGTGACCCGTTTCGATGTCTACGTGCGGGCGACCCAGCGGTCCGCGTACCCGCAGATCTTCACGGACATCGAGATGATGGTCGAGGTCGAGGGTCCCGGTGTGAGTGTCGCGGCCGTCCGCCAGGCCATCGAGCTGGCAGCCAGGAAGTACTGTTCTGTCGGCGCGATGCTCGCAGCCGGGGAGACGGCGATCCATCACCGCTACCGGGTGGTCGGGACGGGCGCGGTCCCCTTCGACGAGACTGGCGAGGTCCGGGTCAGCGGGCCCTTCGCCCGACCGGAAGCTCTCTGAGGGCCTTCCTGCCGATAGCACCTGTCGCCAAGGCCGGCTCGAAGGCCGGCTCGGCCGACTCCCTCCCCGCGGCCAAGCGCGGTGGCTAGCCGGGCGGCAGGGTCTCACATCTAAGGCATCGGTTCGTGGTGTTCCTGGGTTTCCGCTCGGTCGCGGGCGTCATCGGGCGCGGAGGTCGCCAGGATGTCGGCCACCGTCGCCTCTGCCAGCCTGTTGAGGATGGCCAACTGGGCCTCCGCGAACACGGCGTGCACGTCGCAGAGGGCGCCTGGCTCTCCGCACGGACCTCCCGTGAGCACGCAGGTCTGCCGACGCGCGTCGCCTTCCACCGCCTCGATCACCTCGAGGACGCTCGTGAGCCTGGGGTCCTTTGTCAGGCGGTAGCCACCGGCCCGGCCGAGGTGGGCCTCCACGATGCCCGCACGGCTGAGGTCTCCAAGCACGTGGGGGAGGAAGCGCACCGGGATGTGCTCACGCTCGGCGATCGTGCGAGCGGACACCACTTCGACACCGTCCTCGTGCGCCAGCGCCAGGACGGTGCGGATGGCGTAGGCGGCGCGGCGCGTCAAATCTAACTTCACGCGTGTCAGTGTTACATGGCCGCGAAGGCTGTGGCGACGGCAGACCATCGGCTGGTCCCGATCGGCTCAGTGAGTGTCGCACTGCGCCCCCTTCATGCGGGTCTGGCGAATCGCCCAGCCCGCGTCTGAACGGACCCGGAGCGGTCGCCGCAGGTGCGGAAGCGACTTGCGCCGAGTCGGAGCCCGTGGTACAAGGCTGCCCGTGGGGGTGCCGAGATGGGCGGCCCGGGTCGCTGGGCAGGGGTCGCACCACCAGGAGGTGCAGTCATGGGCATCGTCGCACGGCTCCGCCGGGTCGGCGCGACCGCGGTCGTCGCGGTCATCGTTGGCACCCTCGCTCCGAGTGTCGCCGTTGGCCAGGCGACCTATCGACTCGCCTGCGACCTGCTCCCCGAGGCCGCCGTGTCCGAGATCCTGGGCACGGACGTCACCGCGACGCGAGAGGGTAGCCGGGCGGCCTGCACGTATCGGGCTGGGAACGCCGAGCCACTGACGATCCGGCTGGACCCCGGGGATTCACTGGCCAGGCACGGGGACGTCAAGCCAACGACCGTGGCCGGGCTGCCCACCATCTCTGGGACGTCCTCCGATGGAGGCGTCGCGATCGCCGAGTTCCCGGACGGCGGGACGCTCGTCGCGGAGGTCACCCAGAAGGGCGTGCGGCCAAAGGCGGCGGAGGGGATCGCCCAGGAGCTGCTCGAAGCGATCCTCGCGGCTGGGCCCGTGACTGCGCAGCCGCCCGAGCGGGGTGACCCGGAACCCCTCTACCTGGTCGAACCGATGTGCAAGACGCTCACGACCGAGATGGTCGACGAGATCGTCGGCGGCTCCAACAAAGGGAGTGACCCCGGGAACGATCAGCAGTGCGGCTACCTCCCGAGCGGCCTCACGGTCTACCTCACGCGTGATGACTTCAAGTTCGTGGACCTCGGTGACTACGGGACCGAGGAGCTCGTTGTCGCTGAGCGGCCGGCCACGTGGGACGGCCTTGAGCAACGCCTGTCGATCGACGCCGGCGCTGGTCGGGTCCTGGCCATCGATCTCGCAGGGGAGTCGGCCGATACGAGCCGCGAGGCGACCCTCGCCGTCGCCGAGGCACTCCTGCCGCTGCTAAGCACTGAGCCTCCACCGCTTCCAGCGGAGTGCCCGCTTCCGGTCGATGTGGTCGGTGGTCTTACCGGACTCCAGACAGACGACGTCTCGGCCAGTGGGCCGGCCTGCCAGTACGTCGACGCCACTCGCCCGAATTCGGGCGTGATCGTCATGCAGGAGTCTGCAGCCGACCCCAAGGCGTGGGCCGAACGCTACGGCGTGCCGGGGCGGCTGAAGAAGGTCGACGTCTCGGGCCAGCCCGCGCTCTCCCTGGATAAGGGCGGGAACTCCATCCTCATCGTCGACCTGGACGGGTTGCCTGACGGCAACGGCAAAGTGCTCGCGGTCCAGGTGGGTGGCCTGCCCGACGGCTTCGACTCCGCGTCCGTCGCCAGGGCACTGGCGGACGCCATCATCGCCGAGATGTAGAGCAAGGCCCCGAGGTGCGGGGCGTGGGCGTCGTCGTGCGGACCCGCCGGCATGGCGCGATGGCCGTAGCCTGATCGCCGCCGGCTCCGGGCCTTGCGTGGAGGTGCAGGTCACTGGCCGGTGACGGGCTGCCCTGCGGGCTCAACCTCATCGACACGCCCGGCCATGTCGAACTCAGAGACCCGACTTCCGGGTGATGGCGACCGTTTCGTGCGTACACTGAAGCAGCCAACCGCGTCCCCGTAGCTCAGAGGACAGAGCAGCCGCCTTCTAAGCGGCCGGTCGCAGGTTCGAGTCCTGCCGGGGACGCCATTCTGAGATTCGGACTCTCCTGCGAACACCCGCTGTGGCGACCTCGTCCTTGGCGCCTACGGCCCCCTTGAAGCGGCGACCTTGGCGTGGCGGGTGGAACGAGAGGTAGGTGTCCGCCGAGGCCACGGTTCGCCCTGTCACCCTGCCGTCGCCGGCGAGTCGACCCGGCTGCCACCGTTCTTCAGGTAGCGGACGCCGACAGCCCACCCGACATGGCCGCGGCGAAGGCTTCGGTGCTGGCTCAGGCCGACCGCCTCGCCGTTCGGCGACAATGACCCGAACCTTGCCGCGTGACTGGAGCGACCGATGATCGATGCTGTCATCTTCGACATGGACGGCCTGCTGGTCGACAGCGAGCCGGCCTGGTATCGAGCCCGCGTCGATCTGCTCGAGCACTACGGGAGGATCTGGACCGCGACCGACCAGCTTGCCATGGCCGGCGTGCACACCGACGTCTGGGTGAGTGCGCTGTACGACAAGCTCGAAGGCCAGCTGAGCCGCGAACGGGTCCTCGACGAGATCATCGGCCGCATGGCCGGCTACTACCAGCGGGGCGAGGTCCCGATCTTGCCGGGGGCGGGCGAGGCGGTCGCAGCATGCGCGGATCGATATCGCGTCGGGCTCGCGTCGGGCTCACCGATGCGCCTGATCGAAGCCTGCTTGAAGGGTGCCGGGTGGGATGGCTTCTTCGAGGCTCTCATCTCGAGCGACGAGCTCGAGCACGGCAAACCGGCTCCGGACGTCTACCTCGAGCTGATGAGACGCATGGGTCTCGATCCGACGACCACCGCTGTCGTCGAGGATTCCGGGGCCGGCATCAGGTCCGCGACGGCGGCAGGCGCCAGGGTCGTCGCCGTTCCCAATCCGACCACCGATCCAGGCCCCCGTGTCCTGGACCTCGCCGACGCCCGCATCGCCTCGCTGCGCGAGCTGGTCGGGGCGCTCATCGGACTTGGCTGACGATCTCGTCTTCGTGTGGGTGGCGGGCAGATCTGGAGGACTGTGGCCTGTCCCCGTTGCAGCGCGCGCAGGAGCGTCGGACCGGGAGGCGGACCCGCCACGACCGCCAGTATGTAAACACTAAGTCACTCGCTGTATGATTACGGGGAGGTCAGGATAGCGAATGACGCGCGTGCTCATCCAATCAGTCGCCTGCGGGGGCCCAGCATCTGGCGAGACCGACCTGACCTCGAGTCGCTTCTGGAAGCGGCGGAGAGGGCTATCAACCCATGGAACGATCGAGATCGGCTCTGTTCACCTCGCTCCGGCGCTATGCGCAAAGCAGGACGCTGGCCATCGCCGGAGTGCTCATCGCCACGGCACTCGTCGGGGTCCCACCGCTCGAGGCCGCGGCGGCGACGCCCTACGGCGTCAACCTCGTCAAGAACGCGGGGGCCGAGAGCGGTCTCGGCCAATGGGAGACCTTCCCATCCGGCGACTTCCGGACCCAGACGTACGGGCCCTCGGGCCTGGGCTTCCCCTCCCAGAGCACCGCGAGCAGCATGGGCGGTGGCGCCCAATTCTTCTACGCCGGACCCTACGACGACGCCTACGGGACCTGCGGCGACGCGAGCCAGGCGTGGACCCTGAAGGGCATCGGCCCGGCTATCGACAGCGGCCACGTCAAGATCACGCTGAAAGGCTATGCAGGCACCAACGGGGCGGCCGACCTCAACGCCCACCTGGACCTCTACTTCCGGAACTCCGAGAACCACTCGGTCTCCAGCAACGGCATCACCAAGACCGCCAGCAGCACCAACGAGCAGTACCAGCGCATCAGCGCCTCAACGACCCTCTCCAAGCACACTCGAATCCTGCGCGTCCACCTTTGGGCCGACGGCGACGCCACGGTCAGCTCCGGTGATTGCCAGGCCTTCTGGGACAACATCTCCGTCGTCCTCAAGCGCGTCTAGCTAGGTCGATACAGGGAGGGAAACGTCCCGCCATCAGGCCCAGCTTCGAAGCTCTGCCGGAAGCGCGATCCGCTACGAACACGTCCCGCAGCGTCATGTGTGCCCGGATCCGGGCGGCCCTCATCTCACGCATCACCCAGGAGTCATCTGTGGTACCTCGCGTCCCTGTCCGCCGCCGCACCCACTGGCTCGGTGGCCTGCTCGCGGCCGCTCTGCTGCTGACCGCGACGCCCGCTCTTGGGGCCTACCCGACCCCGCCCGTGGACGGGTCGGCCGGCAAGATCGGTTCCCATTCGCTCGTGGACACCGTGGGCACCCCAGGCGGTACGTGCACCTACGGGTACGCGGTGGACGGCATCGGCTACTACAACGGACTCCGGCGGGTCAGGGCGGGTGCGCCGCTCGCATTCGCGCGCGCAGGCCGGACGAGCCAGCAAGTCGCCTGGCGGCTGGTCGTGGAGGCCTGGGACGGGACCCGCTGGCTGCCCTACGACGCGTCGCCCTGGCAGTCGCGATCCGCGACGCCGTCCACCGAGGCGGCCTTCTCAGCGCGGTCGGTGCCGGTCGACTCCTACCCCCATCACGGGACGTATGGACATTATCGAGCGCGAATCGAGCTGCGCTGGTATGCGCTGAACGGGACGACCGTGGTCGGCACCGCGCGCCTGTTCCCCGGCTACTATCGTTCGGTCGAGGGTGAGTACCCGGAGTGGCAGCAGTCGGGACAGTGCGGCGGCACGACGGGCTGATCGAAGTCCGGTCCACCGAACCTCTGGTGCCCTCACGACACCGATGCCCGGCTCCGTCTTGTGCGCGGATGCCCCGTGCTGGGCCCGCATCGGGCCCAGCACGATCGGCCACGACAACGCTTGACACCGGGAGGACGATGCTCGAGGGGCATCGTCATCGGGAGACATGATGGAACTGCGTCGCGCCCTCGCAGCGATGACCTTCGGTCCTGGTGGGATACCTGCTGGGGAACAGGGCCCCAGGCGCAGATCGTGACAGCGTAAAGATGCGCCTGCCGTCCTTCGTCCCGGCCTCCCGGATCCTCTCGATCGCGCTCGGGTGCCTCGCCTGCGTGCTCTTCGCAAGCGGGACGGAGGCGAATATCCGAGAGCCATTCGTACCCACCGCGACCGTCGAGCTGTCCCCCGGTATCACCTACAGCCAGGGCACCATGCGGACCGGCTGGGGCTACCTCATCCAATCCGTGCGCGTGGCCACGGTCTGGCCGGATCATCCCTCGGTCCGGCTCCGCTCTCTCCTCTCGAACGACCTCGTGGTCGGCCGTGAGCGTCTCACCCGGCTGGCGCAGCGCATGAGCGGTCCCGGGATGGTGGCCATGGTGGCCACCAACGGGGATCTGTCGACCGAGGGCAGGGTCGATGCCTACGCGGCACCACAGTCGATGGCGGTGTCGGGCGGCGAGCTGCTCGTGGCGCAGGCGTGCACTCGTCCCACGCTCGGCATCGACGGCGCCGGCGAAGCCCGCATCGACGACGTCCGGGTGCACGTCACGATGGGCCTGGCTCCCACCTCACAGACCATGCCCGGCGGCCCCGGCCGCCTGGTCAGGATGCAGGTCTACCGTGTCAACACCCATCGCGATGATCAGAAGCCGGTCCTCTTCACCTCCCGCTTCGCTCCCAGCACACAGACCGCGCCCGGCGGGGTCGAGGTGGTCCTCTCCATGCCCGACATCCTCCGACCCAATGGGGTGCAAGAGGTGCAGGTCCTGGAAGTGCGCCCGGGCGCTGGCGACACCCCGTTGGGTCCCGGCATGGCTGTGCTCTCAGTGCAAGGTCCCACCGACCGATGGGTAGGGCGCCTGCAGCCAGGCCAATGGATGCGCCTGAAGACCAGGATCGTGCACAAGGTCGACAAGAGGTGCGGCGGCAAGATCGAGGCCGCCCCGGGCTGGGGCGACACTATCGAGGCCATCGGGGGCAACCACTTCACGCTCCGAAACGGCGCGGTCGCGGCTCCCAGCAAAGCGGTCTACCCCGGGTCGGTGAGGCGCGAGCCCCGCACGAACGTGGGCGTCACGGCCGATGGTCGCGTCCTGATGGTCACCGTGGATGGTCGCCAGCGTCGCTACAGCGTCGGCGTCAAGCTTGCCGAGATGGGCAGGCTGATGGGCTCGCTGGGCGCCGTCAGCGCCATCAACCTCGATGGCGGTGGCTCCACGCTGATGGCCACGCGTTCCCTCACCACGGGACGTTTCCGCGTCGCCAACCGGCCATCCGACGGACGCCAGCGGCCGGCCACCCAGGCCCTGGCCGCCTTCCAGTACACGCCGGGGTAGCGCGGACGACGCACGCCCGGCATCGGTGTCGCGATGGAGGCCGCTGGCCGGTGTCGCCGCTGTCCCCACTTCACACGGAGGTGGCCTTCTCTGGCTTAGCGGCCCGTCTCGAGGAGCGCGGCGGCGAGTTCCTCGTACGCTTCGATGGCGGGGTCGTTCGCTGCATCCGCACGTACCTGGATGCAGACCTGGTCCGCGCCGGCATCGAGGTGGGCCCGTACGCGGGCGACGATGGTGTCCACGTCGCCCCAGGCGATGACCGCGTCGATGAGGCGGTCGCTGCCGCCAGCCGCGAGGTCGTCATCGCCCCAGCCCATCCGGCGCAGGTTGTTGGCGTAGTTCGGCAGCGCCAGGTAGTTCTGCGCGAAGGCGCGTCCGATGCGACGCCCATCCTCCCGGTCCCTCGTCAGCACCACCGTCTGTTCGACGGCGAGGAATGGCTCGGGCCCCAGGTGCTCGCGCGCGAACGCTGAGTGCTCGACCGGGACGAAGTACGGATGTGCACCGTCCGCACGCTCGGCCGCCAGCTCGAGCATGCGCGGCCCGAGGGCGGCGAGCACGACCGGGACGGGTGGCTCAGGCTCCGGTGCGCCGTAGGGCGTCGCAGCCATGGCGTCGAGATAGGCACGCATCGTCTCGATCGGCGGGCCATACATGCCACCGCGGCGAGCGACCGAGGGTGCGTGGCTGACACCGAGGCCGAGGACGAAGCGGCCCGGGTACGCCTCGCCGAGCGCCCTGGCACCGTTGGCCATGGCCATCGGATCGCGAGCGTGGATGTTGGCGATGCCCGAGGCTACGACCATCCGCGAGGTGCCTGCCAGGAGGATCGCGGCGTGGCTGAAGAGCTCCTTGTTACCCAGTGTCTCAGGGATCCACGTGACCGGGTATCCGAGCATCTCCAACGCTCGGGTCGCTTCCCCTGCCCGTTCGCCGGGGAGCTGCTGGAGCGCCCAGCTCCAGACCCCGACGGGTCCGAGGGTCTCTGCCAGGCGGCGTCCGCCAGATCGGTTCGTGGTGTTCATCGAAGAAGCCTACGGTGTTCGGCCCTCCACCGCCATCAAGCAACGGGACAGCGGAAGTCAGCTCGGGTGCTCAGGCCGGGCCCGGCGACATCGACGGGCTCGGCAGGGGGGCCGGGCGCCCCGCGCCCTCAAGGTACGCGGCGGCGGGCCCGGCCGGATCGAGCAGACCCGCGAGCCTGGACCAGCCGATGACGACGACCGGCATGCCCGCAGCATACGGAGCGACCTGGTACTGACCGAACGTGATCTCGAGGCCGTCGGGCGTCAGGGCCCAGCCGCTGTAGTTCGCCTCCTTCGGCCGGGTCCCGTCCTTCACCCACTGGCGCGATGATCGGTCGATGGCATAGCGATCGAGCAGGGACCGACGAGTCTCGGTCGCGATGGCGCCGAGGTAATCGGCTCCCGGGCTGAAGAGGTCCGCGAGGGCCAGGCGGCGCCCAGTCCGCAGATCGAAGGTCCAGGTCTCGAGGGCCGTCCCGCCGTGCGCTGCGCCGCTCGGGTACGTGTATGTCAGCACCCGCAGGGACGCCAGGTCCGCTGCCAGGAGCGCCACCGTGAAGTCCGCCGAGAACTCGTCGCTGGACATCGCCTCGTCGATCGGAGCGGAGGAGCCCGCCTCGAAGGCAGCCAGGTCATCCTCGACCCCGGTCGCGAGTGCGGCATCGATCGTCTCGAGGACGGCCGCATCGAGCGGGCCCATGAGCCGGGGGGTGCGCACTATCCAAGTCGCTCCGGTGGCGTCGATGGTCCCACTCGCGACGGCAGCCTCGATGGCGAGTCGGGGTGGCATGCTGGCCCCGGGTCGGCGCGGTCGCGCTCCCCGGGTCGGGCGCGGTCGCGCTCGCTCCAGGGGTCTCGGCCACGGCAGCCACGGCCAGGGTCAGGCAGGCGGCCAGCGCGACGGCGCTGCCGGCCATCACGCGGAACTGTCCGCGGCTGCGCGAAGGTGCGCGCATGGTCGATGCTCCTTCGATACGGGCGCCCGGTCAGGTGCCTACCGGGAGCCTACTCCCGTGTCCGCATCTCCCTCATCGTCCGGCCGTGTCGACGCCCTCACCCGCGGCCTGGGCAGTTCGGCGATCGCGCCCGCTGAAAGATCTGGGACTTCCGAGGGACGACAGGCCGATCCCGATGCCGAACGCCAGGTGGCCAAGGAGCATGATCCGGTTCATCCGGGCCGCGTCGCCGGTACGGAGACCGAACCAGCCGTAGCCCAGCGAGGGAAAGAGGACCAGCAGCGGCAGGGCCGCTGAGGCGATGCCATACACCGTCCCCCCGAGCAGGCTCGGCTTCACTCCGCTGCGGCGCGACAGCTCCAGGTACGCCTGCGTCAGGATGATCCCGGTGGTGTAGTGCGTCAGGATGCCCAGCGCCAGTTCCCCACGTGGCGCGGGCTCACTCCGGATGTCGGCGTGGCGCCACCGGCCGTGCATCAGGCCGTAGGCCCAGCGGCCGATCACGTCGGGGCCGAGGCGGTCCGAGGTGAAAGCTGCCCCGCCGATACGGCCTGCGGCCACCATGGCCAGATCCATGGACATCGTCGCCAGTGTCCCCGCCAGGACGCCAGCCGGGATGCGCGGCGCCCGTGTCTGCTCGATGTTCATGGCTGGGCCATCATCGGCCAACGGCCGGCGGTGGCTCGGCGACGACCACCCGATCCCGACCCGCGGCCTTGGCGCGGTAGAGCGCCTCGTCGGCAGCCCTCAGGAGCTGGTCGGGACCAACGCCGTGTTCGGGGAAGGCGGCCACGCCGAACGACAGCGTCACCGCGGGCAGCTCAGATCCCGACGAGGACATGTCCAGGCCGGCCAGCTGCTGCCGGAGGCCATCGGTGCGACGCCGCGTATCTTCCAGCCCAGCCTTGGGGAGGATGATCACGAACTCTTCGCCACCGAAGCGACACACCACATCCTCACCCCGGACCGCCCCGTTCAGGAAACCGCCGACCGTCCGCAGGATCGCGTCACCGGCGGCGTGGCCACGAGTGTCGTTGTACGTCTTGAAGTGATCGAGGTCGCACATGATGAGCCCCACGCTTCCACCCTCGCGTCTGGCCCGACGAAGCTCCCGCTCGAGCGTCTCCTCCATGTAGCGCCGGTTGAACAGCCCGGTGAGCTCGTCGCGGATGGATTGCTCGCGAAGCGTGGCCCGAAGCCCGATGTTCACGAGGGCCAGGGCGGCGTGCTCTGCGAGCATCTCCGCGAGTCGCCGACGGGCGGCCACGCGGGCGGTGGCGCGAACTCCCCTCACTGTCCGACGGACTTGGATGTGCAGCAACCCGAGGATCTCGCCCTGCGCCATCAGGGGCACGCACAGCAGGCCCGCGCCGACTGATTCCGTGACGTGGGAGCATCGGCCTTCGCCGTCAGCGTCGGCTACCACGTGCGTCCGGCCGCGGCTGACGCCCAGGCAATCGTGCTGAGCGAACGCCCGAGTGAGCGGTGCGGGGTCACCCCAGGCGACGATGGCTTCCAGACAGCCGCCCAAGCTCTCGGGTCTGTACAGGGCGCCGGCATCGCCCTCGAAGACGGGCGGCACGTCCTCGGCCAGCACCCGGTGAGCCTCGTCCAGCGTGCCGCAGCCATCGAGTCGCGCCTCGAGCCGGGAAACGAGCGCCATCTCCAGTCGTTGTCCTTCGAGGTCGACGACGTGCTGGCGCAGCTCCTCGCTGGTTTGCTGAAGCTGGCTGACAAGCGCCTTGCGGGCCGAGATGTCCACGACCGTCGCGAAGACCAGGGGGCCGTCAGCGGTCTCGACGGTGGTCAGACCGACCTCTACAGGGAACTCCCGGCCGTTACGGTGCCGGGCCGTCAGGTCGAGCCCGATGCCCATCGGTCGGTTCCCTGGCGTTGCGCGGAACTTGCGCCGCGCCTCGACGTGGCGCTCCCCGAGCGGCACTGGAACGAGCTGCTCGACCGAGAGGCCCACGAGCTCGCGTGGCGACCAGCCGAAGACCCGCTTGACCGCGCGATTGGCGAAGACGATCTGGCCAGTAACGTTGACGGCGACGATGGCGTCCGCGCTCGCATCAAGGACCATTCCCTGCGCGGGCGGCGGAGCCGGCCTTGGCATCGACGACGCTGTACGGCCGACCGCTTCAGCATGACTCGTCAGCGTCGCGGTCCCGGTGGTGATGGCGACTCCTTCAGAAGGGCCGCTCGTGCTATCGGGAAGCATGTGGACCCCCGTCCAGGCGTACGGCGCTGTCCCCAGTGTGGCCGGGTCCCATTCGCACCGGAGCGGAGTCCGACCGCGAGCCTGAGCGTAGCACCGGACGCGGCTGAGTCGCATCATCGCGAGGTCGTCCGGCTGTCGACACCCTGGGCTGCAGGCGGCCCCTCCTGAGCAGGAGCCGTCCCGCCTGGCCCGCCTCCGCGCACGAAATCCCTGCCGGCGAGGGCTCGGGTCGGTCCCTCCGCCCCGTCCGCGACCCACCCGGCTGCATGTGCCGGAGCGCCTCTCGAATCGGGGCTGCCCGCCCTGTGCGCGTCTGGCCCGTGGGGATGAAGATGGCGTCACGCGCCGTGGTCGTTCCGCGGGCCGGGCGCCGGCGCCCGAGCGTATGGGGGTGCTCGTCATGTCCGTCCGTCTTCTGCCGCGCAGGATCACGCGGTCCGTCGTCGCGGTCATGCTTGGCGCGGCCTTGCTGGCAACCATGGCGATGGGCATGCGTGCCGCTCCCACGCTCGCCGCCAGGACGCCGATGATGGGCGCCGGTGAGCTCGCCGGCCCAGTGGCGGTTCTGGGCGGCAATGGCTTCGGGACGCTGGCCAGCCTCTCCGTCGCGCCGGGGAACTGGGCGGTCTTCGCCAAGGGCGTGCTGCGCAACACGACGGGCAGCCCGACCGCTCGACCGGTGCGGTGCCGCCTGGCCCTCGGCAGCGGCCGGGACCTGGTGCTCGCCAGCCCGGCCTCCCGAGACCGTGGGGGCTCCCGCCAGGTCTTCCTGCTCACGCATGCCGCCCACCTCGACACGGTTGCGACCGCGGTCCTCAGCTGCGGAGCACCGGGCTCCAAGACCGGCCAGGTCGTCGCCGAGGACATCCGCATGGTCGCCTTCAAGGCGGCATCGATGGGCCGCCAGAAGGGAGCCCTCGAGACGACGTACGGCAACGCAGACGCGATGAGCCAGATCCGACTCCTCATCGGGAGCGATGCTCTCGTGCCAGGCGAGATTCGCACGGTGGCGTCGCTGCCCCTTCCGGCCGGCCGCTGGGCGATCACCGCCAAGGCCAGTCTCGACCAGCCTGCGCCGCTCGATCAAGGCACCGTCCGCTGCGCCGTGGGGATCGGGACGGACTACGGCGTCACCGTCGGCTCCGTCCGAGGGCATGGTCAACCCGGGGACCGCCTCCCCATCGCCCTGGATATGGTGCACTCGGACGATTCGTCCTTCGAGGCTCGGCTCGACTGCCAGGATCTCAGTGACGGCGGCACGACCCACATCCGCGACATCCGCCTGGTCGCCTACCGCGCTCGGGCCATCGCCAGCCAGGAGCTCGACCCGTCGGCCACCTACAGCGACTTTCCTGCCTGGATGAAG
>CAWGVH010000001.1:0-579255 GCA_963825995.1 uncultured Chloroflexia bacterium | reverse complement strand
ACTCTGGATCAGGGGATTGAAGGTTCGAATCCTTCCTCGCCAGCCAACTCTACTGAGCGTGAAACCGCCCCGCAGGTGTACTGCGGGGCCGTTCTACTGTCGGGGCTTACCCTCGACCTTACCCTTGCCCGACGCAGACAGGAACGCACGCCGGGTGGCACCTCCCGCCGCGATTACAGGCGCCACAGGCCGATGGTGCAGCCGTCGTCACTCACCCGTACCCGGTGGCGGTGAGAAGCTCATCAACTGGAGCGCGCCCTGGACGGGCGCCCTCGCTCGTCGCCCGTTGCTGGGTGTCACCGTGAAGCCTCACCGCGCTCCGCTGGCTGTGTCAGGGGTGGAAACAGCGGGAGGCGATGACGCACGGTGCGACCCTGGTCGCCGGGACCGCGCCGATAGCCACTGGCGGACCCGACCCGCGCTCAGTGGACCGAGGGCGCCGACGGGCAGCGGCGTGCATGGCCATGCGATGCTCAGATGAGTTGGTAGAAGCGCCAGAAGTCCGTCGCGATGGGCAGGACGTCGATGTCCTCGAACCCGGCCGCACGCGCATAGCGCCGCAGGGTATCCGGACGCATGACGGTGCCGGTGCCGGCGGAGTGCGCGCTCGACATGCCATCGGGCAGGCAGACGAAGTTCGAGAAGCCATACATCAGATGCTCGACCTCGTCGGCATGGGGCGAGAACGACTCGGAGACGCGCTCGTCCATGACCACCACCAAGCCGTCGTCCCCTGCAAGACGCTTCATGGTGCGCAGTGCGGACACGGGATCGGGCATGTCGTGGATGCACTCGAAGGCGGTGACCAGGTCGTAGGTCCCAGTGATCGAGGCATCACCCGCGTCGATGGCATGGAAGCGGACCCGGTCGGCCACGTCGTACTCGGAGGCGTGGCGCTCGGCGGCAGCGATCGAGGGCGCGTCGAGATCGAAACCGTCCACCTCAAGCCCTGGATAGCCCAGGGCCAGGGCGATGGCCGACCAACCGTGACCGCAGCCGATGTCGGCCACGCGACGGCCGGCCCGAAGGCGACGATCGATGCGTTCGACGCGGCCGAACCACTCCCGGGTCAGGAGGTTGAGGAAGAAGGGTCGGTTCATGTCGCCCTGCGACTCGCGCATGTCATGGCCGAAGGCATCCCACGGCACGCCGGTCCCACTGCGATGGGCTGCCACGATGTCGGCCAGTCTGGCCCCAGCGGCCGAGACCATCCGCGCCAACGGTGCCACGTAGCCCAGGCTGAGGTGGTCGGTCAGCGCCTCGGCATGACCGGCCGGGATCGCGAAGCGGCGGGGCTCGCCGTCGTGCACCTCGAGGTAGCCGGCCACGGCTTGCAGTTCCAGCCATTCACGCGCATAGCGCTCGACGGTGCCAGCTCGCTCGGCAAGCTCGGTCGAGGACATCGCTCCATGATCAGCCAGCTGGCGGTAGTACCCCAGTCGGTCGCCGACGTAGATGGCGAAGACGTCGAGCGTCCCCAGGATCGATGCGAAGACCTTCTCGCCGAGGGCGTCGGGGGACGTCACCATGGCGGTCACGTGGAAGTCGTCGGGAGTGGTCATGCGTTCGGGTCCTCGTGGCTCGTCACGACACCCCCGCCGATGGTAGCGTGGGCGCCGCCAGATGGCCAGCGCGGTGGCTGCGGCCTGCTGCTGACCACGACGACCGTCGCGCCAGGGGTCGTCGCCCAGGACGAGTCGATGTCCATGGCCGGTCATCCCATGGTGGGGACCTGGCTCATCGAGCCGACCACGGCGGAGCCGCCCGAGCTGTTCTTCGCCAGCGCCGATGGCTCGCCGCCAGTACGAGCGTGGAGGGGACGGGCTTCGGGTCGT
This sequence comes from uncultured Chloroflexia bacterium, assembly GCA_963825995.1. GTDB lineage: Bacteria > Chloroflexota > Limnocylindria > Limnocylindrales > CSP1-4 > JAFMJV01. Next base: position 577,420 of record CAWGVH010000001.1, on the reverse strand, counting down.
GGGCTGCGACCGGGGACCGGACGGCCGATGCCACGATCCGGTTCAAGGTAGTCTGCCCCGTCTCTGCCGCGCCCTGAGCGAGCTTTCGGAGGCCCGTCCGCTCTGGGGCGGGCCTCTTCTCACTCGCGGCGCCGAGCCCAGCAGACCGTCGTGTCGTCCTCCGCAGCAGCTGCCCGTCGAGCAGCGCGGCGGCGTCAGCCTCGGCGACGGGCACGAACCGGCAAAGCCCCGTCCGGGTCAGCGACTTCAGCGGGCTTGCCGCCATCACCCGAGGATGAGGGACACGCGCCAATCTCTGGCTTCGAGGTCGTCGGATGAGTACGCTACCGCCCCCGTCGTCCGGACTGAGTTCGTAGAGTGTCCCGATTCGCTATTGGCTGGCGGGTTGCCGCAGTCGCCCTCCCCGGGCGCCGATGTCCTCGGTGGGCTCAGGTGCACGCCGGCCTCACCGCCGCTGCTGGCTCAGGCCTCAGCTGAGCGAGTCCGCCAGTGCGACGATGATGCCCTCGGGACCGCGGAGGTGCCAGAGTCGGTACTGGTCCTCGTACCGCACGACCTCGGCCACCAGTTCCGCGCCGTGGGCCTGTAAGCGGGCGAGGGTCCACGGGCGCCGATGTCTTTCAGATGTGGGCACCCCGGGCTCGGCGCCCTCGTGGACTCTAGGACTCGAGCAGGTCAGCATCCTCTAGCATCGAGACGGTGGGCAATCGGGTCAATGCCTGGGGTCGGCCGTGTCCGGCCTCAACCCAGGGCGTCGTCGATGAGGTCTTCCGCGATGTCGCTCATCACCTCCGGCGCGACCTCGCCCAGGCGCCGGGCGACGCGCGCGAAGAGGGCCCTCGTACGCTCCGTCCAGCCCTCGGGGTCGCGGTGCTCATCGCAGGTGTCCGCCTCACACGCATGGCCGTCCGCCTGTGCGCGGGTCGTCCCGGTGGCCGGCTGAGGGCAGGCGAAGCACGTCGGTTCGCTCATGCGGGCCATGGTAGAGGCTCACCGGGTCATCCCGCGCTCTTGGACGACGGGACCATGATCGCGGGCAGTCCCGACGACCGTGCTCCAGACAGGGGACGCCCGTGTCGTGCGGGCGCGCGGGACTCGGGGATCAGTCGATCGGACCCGACACCCCGACAGCCGCGAGCTCGTCGGCCACGGCCACCCAGACGCGGTCGGCACGCTGGACCTCCTCCCAGAGAACGGCCTCCCAGCCGGCCGGCCTCCCGGCACCGGCCGGAATCGGAAGGTCTCTCACCGACTTCGAGAGATCGACCGGCCCCGCGACGCGCTCCACGTTCGACCGCGCCGCCCTCCAGGTGGTCCCGGCAGCCAGGAGATGGTCGACCATCGAGCGCAGTGGAGCGACGGCCTGGGCCAGGCTCCCGCTCGTGAGCGTCCGGATGAGGCCGACGAGCGCGTCCCCCGCTGCGGCAGCCAGGTCGAGAGCGGCGAACGTCGCCTCGGCATCGCCCACGTTGTAGCCGTGGACGACCTCGGCGACCCGACCGTCGAGCGCCCCGACGTGCGGCGCGATCGATTCGAAGAAGGCCCTCCCCTGGGCCCGTGGCACGTCCGGTCGCAGCGATCGGCCCCCCGTGTGCAAGTCGCACTGCGAGGATACGTCTCCGTGCGCCCAGTCGAACGACCGCTCGTGGCCCGTAGGTGTGACTCGAACCCACACGAGAGTCGCCTCTCAGCGGGGCTCAGGAGGACCGCGGCATCTGCCAGTCCGCCACTTCGGCGCTGACCAGCTTCCACAGCGTGGCGCGCCGTGCGATGCCATCTATGGTCGACTCTACCCACCCGCTCCTCGGAAGTCCGGCGCCGGCGCCTCAGAGACCGGCCGGGATCGCCTCGAACTCCCGGGTGAGCGCCGGCCGGTCCGATGCATCGAGCCAGGTGGACGTGAGGCCCTCGACGGCCGGCGCCCCATGTCGGCAGCCGTCAGCCCGGGTCGCCTAGGGAACCTCTGACAGCAGGTCAAACGCTCCCCGCGCGATCTCCACGATCGGCATCGTTCGGTCCGTCGCATCGGCCGGGTCGTCGACCGTGATCGACAGCACGAACCATCGATCGTCGTCGCGGCGGACGAGCCATGTGAGCTGGAGCACGCCTGGCTCTGAGCCGCCCTTGAAGCCCACGTAGGGCCATCGCGCCGCGTCGAACGGCATCCCGGGGTTCACGGCGAGGATCTCCAGGACGGGCGCCAGGGCAGGCTGGCTGCCGAAGTCGCGAAGCCTCGCCATCGCGGCGCACAGGTCCTTCGTGCTGGCGAACCACTCCAGCGTGTCGATGTGCCGCGGCGCCGTCCAGTCTCCAAGGTCGGTGAGGGCGATCGGGGTGCTGGCGACGCTACCGTCCAGCAACGTGCGCCGGCCAAGGGAGTCAGAGGTCAGGTACTCCCGCGTCAGCTCCGCGTTGCCGGTCGCCTTGAGGACGAACATGTCGCGAGAGGTGATGAACGGCGTCATGAGCGATGCGTCGGCATGCCCCATGGCGGACAGGTTCGCCTCGACGTTCTCACGACCCAGCCGGTGGATGAGGTGGTCGGCGGCGGTGTTGTCGCTGATGGAGATCATCCCGGTCGCGAACGCCTCGAGCGTGTGCCGCGTTCCCGCAGGGTCGTCCTGCATCGTCCCCGTGGGGAGGCTCTTCCAGTCGTCTCGGATGGCGACTTGCTCGTCCCACGTCGCAGTTCCCTCCGCTACCTGGCGGGCCAGCTCACCCAACACGTACAGCTTGAACGTGGAGCCGATGGCCAGGCTGCGCTCGGCGTCGAGCGCGTGGATCGGCACGCACTCACCATCCACGATCTCTGCCGCCAGCATGCTGGGCTGCGGCACCAGGCCGCGCAACGCGACATCGACATCGCTCCAGGTCGCGATGGGAGCGATCGTCGGGGAGGCGGATGCCGGCTCGAAGCCGAGCCCGACGATGCGGTGCGGGGCGGCCTGCTCGACGGCGAGCACCACGGAAAGCGCCGGACCCGGGCCGTCCAGGCGTGCCTCCGCCTGGAGGCCGTCGGCCGACGGCGTATACGACGTGACCGCGAACGGTCCCGCGGCCGCGATCTGGGCAAAGGCCTGGGTCAGCTGGTCGGTCGTGACCTGCGCGAGGAACGTGGGCGAGAACGCATCGCTGATCTCGGCGACCGTGAGAGGGTCGGCTCCCTTGTCGAGCGCGTCGAGCACCCATTGCAGGCGGGTCGCGGCGGGCGTATCGGGGAGTGTGACCGAGCCGCTCGGAGCGGCCGACATCGAGGCGGCCGTGGCTGCGGGCGATGCGCTCGGTGACGCAGGTGACTGATCAGCGTCGGCGCCCTGAACCGCAGGACCCGTGACCAGGGCTGGGCCGACCATCAGCAGGACCGCGATCAGGACGGCGACCGGCAATCGATCGCCTCGTCCGTTCGTCCGCGTCATCGTTCCTCCGGGCTGCAGGTCCATGTGAGGTCGGGGTCGCGGGCGAGTGTAGCGGCCTGCCAACGAGCGGGGGACACGGGTTCGCACCAGAGTGTTCCTCGAGTGACGCAAGTACGGACGGCGCCATGAAGGGACGCTCGATGGCTGTCGCGGTGGGAGACCGCGATCGGGAGGGTCGACCCCGCCCACCTGGGCCGGCTCGCCGTTCGTCGGGTCCGACCAGGCCCCTACGAAGGCCCAGCCCTCATACGCCCTGAGAACGTCGCGCGCGTCATCCACTCTCTCACGCAACAAAGCCGACCGAGGCTTCCGCGCTGACCATCGCGGCGGACGGCGCTGGTGCCGAGGGAGCGAAGCCGGAAGTGGCCCGGGGCGCTGGAGCATCGCGTGTCATGCGTTCGGAAGGTTGGACGCGGGCATTCTGGGCGCCCACGTGATGCGCAGAGCCGCAATCTCCAGGGCGGTCGATCGAGACCCCACCACGAAGGAGCGTCCGATGCCCCAGAGAGCTTGGTCCACGAAGCGCGAGCGGCAGTACGAGCACATCAAGGACAGCTACGAGGTCCGCGGCGTCCAGGAGGACGAAGCCGAGGAGCGGGCGGCGCGAACCGTGAACAAGGAACGGCGCGAGGCTGGCGAGACGAAGGGTCAGCGGGGCGAGGGCCGGTGATGACGGCGCGGGCTCGGGTACGACCTGTCGAGCAAAGAGCACGGGACTCGGGCGCTCGTCCGCACGCAGGACCAGGTTGCGGACGATTTCGCATGCGGTGCGGATCCAGCGACTCAGGTCGCCAGGATCCAGGCGTGCATCGACGCCGGCTGCGACCACGTGTACCTGGGCTCCAGGGCCACTGTCACGTCCGTGTGACGAGGCCGCTCTCGAAGGGTATGCCGCTGCCATCGTCGTCCACGTAGGCTGCGAGTGACCAGTCAGTGCGGAGGGACACACATGACGATCGAGCAGATGATCGAGCCGGCCCAGCGGCCTCTCAGCCAGGTGGACGAGGTTGCGGAGCGGATCCACTCCTCTTCGGGTAATGCCGGGTCAGACGACTTCGACATGGGGGCCGCCCAACAAGCCGCCCAGCGCGTGACTGAGGACCCTCGCTTGGTCGCCGTGCTCGTGGTCGGACTGGTCTCGGTCATCCTCCTGGCTGCCCTGGCGTGGGGTCGACGTCCGGCACCGCGCAGTGCAGAGGTCGTCCTACTGGAGCGGTCACGTGAAGCGTTCGATCGCTCACGTGATGCCCTCGAGGCGGCTGTCGCCAGGCTGGGATCAGCCCTCGAGCGCTAGGCAGCCAGCTTGGACGAGTCCACCCACGGCGAGGGTCGGTCCATCGACCGCGCTCCGCACCCACTCACGAGAAGGAGACCTCCCCGATGGCAGCTTCGAAGCGGCCCCGTCTCATCACCGCCGCAGCCCTGGGCGCAGTCATGCTCATGGTGCTCGCGACGCCCGCCCAAGGCGTCAGGATCCCCGAGGGCGGCATCGTGCCACCCGGCAGCACCTTCGTCATCCACTTCCAGGTCCACGAGGGCTGTGACGGGCAGTCCCGACCGATAGCCTCGAGGTCACCATCCCGGCATCCGTGGAGAACCCCATCCCCGAAGCCGTGCCCGGCTGGGTGGTGGAGACGGAGACCACCACGGTCGAAGGACAGGAGGGCGTGGACGCCGAACCGCGGATCTCACTCGTGCGCTGGAGCGGTGGACCGCTCGAGGACGGCCAGTTCCTCGGTTTCGGCCTGCGGCTGCGCTTCCCGGATGAACCGGGTGCCGTGCTGGAGTTCCCGGTCGTGCAGCGCTGCGGGGAGCTCGAGCAGGCGTGGACGGGGACTGACGAAGCCTTCCCTGTCCCGACGGTGGTGCTCGCAGAGCGCCTCAGCGAGCGCGACCTCATCGCCCTCAACGAGTCGCTCGACGAGCTGGTCACCGAGGTCAAGGACCTTCGGACCCAGATCGGTGACGTGGACGCTGCCAATCTCCGTTCACGCGTGACGGACAGTGAGGCGACCACCGATGAGATGCTGAAGCGCCTCGACAGGTTGGCAGAGCGCCTCAGCGTCCTGGAGGAGGCCGCGCAGGGATAGACGACGGGATGATCCCTCGCGATCGGGGCATGCCCGACTGCGAGGGGCCAGGGGCCACAAGGAGCACCCGTGCGGCGATCGCTCACTCTTCTGGCAATCGTAGCCCTAGCTTTCACGGTGCTGGCGCCTGAGCCCGTCGCCGCAAGACGGCCGGTGGCGCTCGGTGTCTCATCCCAATACAGCACGGATCTGGCCGCCCTCGATGCATTCGCCGCGAGCGTCGGCGTCCGCCCGGCAACATGGACCCTGTGGAGCACCTGGGGGGACCGAGGTGGCAGTGCCCGATGTGTCAAGGGTCTGGGGACGTGTGCCTTCCCGAGTGCCCTCGCTCGCGGCCTGCGCGAGCGAGGCGTCACGCCGGTCGATCTACTGGCAGCCCACCAACCCGGCGAACCCAACGGGCGGCTGGTACGAGCGCTACGAGAACACCATCGTGGGCAAGCACGACAACTACATCCGGGCCTGGGCCAGGGCTGCCAGGGCCTTCGGCCGGCCGGTCATCGTGCGGCTCGCTCACGAAATGAACGGCACCTGGTTCCCATGGGCCCTGACCAACTTCGACAACAGCCCCAGCCGGTTCGTGGGGGCCTGGCGTCACATCGTCAGGCTCTTCCGCAACGCCGGTGCCAGGAACGTCATGTTCCTGTGGAGCCCCTTCCAACGCTGCGGAACCTGCAGCAGCTACAGCTATGAGACCTTCTATCCCGGCAACCGGTATGTCGACTACGTCGGGGTCTCCGCTCTCAATTGGGGGGACGTCGCGTGGACGTCGCTCGCCGGCCTCGTCGACGAGTCTCTGGCCGACCTGCGACGCATCACCAGGACAGATCGGAACCCGCAGGGCAAGCCCGTGATCCTTCCGGAGATAGCGTCTAACCACGTCGGTGGCGACAAGGCCGCCTGGATCAGGGATGGCTACGGGGCAGTCTTCCGGAGATGGAAAGCCGTCCGGGCCATGAGCTACTTCGACTACGACACCACGTCCGCGGGACAGCCCGACTGGCGCCTGGCTCAGCCTCCCGATGGCTCAGCGATGGCGGCTTTCCAGTCGCTGGCCACCCAGCGGGTCTTCCGGGCCTCGATGCCACCGCGACCCGAACCGGGGCCCAGGCGCTGGCGCCTGATGCCGCTCATCCACGTCGTCGCCCAGGACGGCACGGGAGACTTCGCCACCATCACGGAAGCGGTGGGCGCGGCCCGGGCAGGTGACGTCATCCTCATCCGGGCGGGCACCTACGACGAGTCCGTGAGCGTGGGTAGGGAGATCACGATCAGCGGCGACGGCGACCGCGCCGGGGTGGTCGTCCAACCGAGCACGGGCTCCCCGTCCTTCGCCCTGGGCGCCAGCGGGGCCACCCTCTCCAACCTGACCCTGCGCGGCACCTTCGCGGGGGTGACCATCGATGGTGGCTCCCCGACCCTTGAGGGCCTCTCGTTCGACATCGTGGGCGTACCCGAGGGCGCGGAGCCCAGAGCGTACGCGGTCCTCGTGAGCGGTGGCGCGAGCGCGCTCATCCGCGGCAACACCGTCACGGGCGGCCACACCGGGATCCTGGTCGCCGACAGCGGGGCCGTGCTCGAGGGCAACGACGTCAGTGGCACCAGCTCGGCGGGCATCCAGGTCGACGCCGGGGCGCCCCGGCTGTCTCGGAATGCCATCCATGACAACCAGGGCAGCGGCGTCGTCATCCAAGCAGGGTCAGCCGATCTCACGGGCAACTCGATCGCAGCGAACACGATCGGCATGGTCCTGGGCCCGAGCGCGACCCCGACGCTGAGCGGCAACAGCATCTGCGGCAACGCCACCAACGTGCACGTCCTCGACATGGGCGAGATGCCCGTCCTGACCGGCAACGAGGTCTGTCCCGACCCAGCGTAGGAGGCCTAGCGACAGTCGTCGAAGAAGCTGTTCAGCCGCTGGCCGAACTGCGCGTACGCCCTCCTGAGGCGACCCCAGTCGTCCAACTGGCCGGAACGGAGCGTTACGAGCGAGCGCTTGGCCAGCGCCCGATCGGCTGCATACGCATCTCGATAGCAGAGCACAGCCGGAACCTGTGTCAGGTAGCGCTGATGGGCACGCACGTCCTGCCTGGCGTCGGCCAGGTACCCCGCGGCCCGGCGGCGCGCCGCGGCACGTGTCCCTGCGCTGGCCCCAGACGCTTCCAGTCGCTCGAGGCTGTACTTGAGCAGCTGGTTCGGGAGGGTGCCGCGATAGAGGTGCCGGCTCAGCTGCCGGTACTCACGGGCTTTGGCACGGGCTTCGGGGGTCCACGCTGACTGACCGGCGGACGACGACGGCGCGGCTGACGGACTCGTCGTCGCTGAGGGCACGGGCGTCGGCGGTGGTGTCGCCAGCGCTCGCATCAGCGAGACGCAGGTCGCGTAGACCTCAAGGCCTGCCGTCGGGTCGGCGCAGCGTTCGGCCAGGAACTCCAGCGGGTCGGTCGAACCGAGGGCCTCCGGGTGGAGCGCTGCGGCTGCCTCCCAGTCGGCGACACCCGCACACAGGCGAACGGCGTCATCGAGGAACGCCCGATCCACGATCGGTACGCTGTCGATCACTCCACCGTCGATCGCTCCGGGGCTCGCGCTCGGTCCAGGAGTCACGACGGGCACGGCCGGAGCGGGGCTCACCTGCGCGCGCCGGACCGCCTGCGAGAAGGCCCAGTCACAGACAGGGTTGACCGGGAGAGGCGATGGCGAAGCGGCATCCTGACCGTTCACGACGGTCGCCGTGAGCACCAGGATGATGATCGCGATGATGATCGGCATGGTCCGCGTCTCTGACCTTAGCACCGTGCGCGGTCCGAAGTCGGGGCTTTCGTCCGGGCTGGCCCCAGCCCTTTGGCGGAGAAGAAGCCCGACGTGGTCAGCACGGCGGTCTACTGCGACGGCTTCCTGCCGCCGACCGAGTGGACATGGCTGACGCAGCGCGCGGCTGGACCTCAGACCTTGGGGCCCGGCGAGCCCCCGCGAGCCACGAGCAGCGCCGCCTCCACGCGGCTGCGCACCTGGAGCTTGCCCAGGATATTGGTCATGTAGTGCTTGATGGTCTTCTCGGCGAGACCGAGCCGGTCACCGACCTCCTGGTTGCTGAGGCCCTCGGCGACCAACTCGAGGACCTCGCGCTCCCGCTCGGTGAGCTCGTCGAAGGGCGACGTGCGGGGCGTCTGCATCTCGCGGAGCATGCCCCATGCGAGGGCCGGTGCGACGTACACCTCGCCGGCGTTGACCGAGCGGATGACGCTCACGAGCTCCCCTGCCCCGGCGCCCTTCAGCACGTAGCCGGAGGCGCCCGCCTTCACGGCCGCCAGCAGGTCGTCCTCGTCCTCGGAGACCGTGAGCATGACGATGCGCGTAGCCGGGCAAGCGGCAGCGATCTCGCGCGCGGCGGTCAGTCCGCCGCCGGGCATCGCGATGTCGAGGATGATGACGTCCGGCAGCTCGGTGCGAGCGAGGGACAGCGCTGACTCAGCATCTCCCGCTTCACCCACGACCTCGATGCCCTGGACCTCCCGGAGTGAGCCCACGACTCCCGCCCGGAACATGGGGTGGTCGTCGGCCACGGCCACCCGGATGGCGTCGCTCATGACCGCCCCGCTGCCGTCCCGATGGTCCTCATGCCTCCTCCTCGTGGCCCAGGATGGGCCACCACACGCGCAGCTGCGTACCGCTCGCGGGCTCGGATCGCAGCGAGAAGGTACCGCCCAGGATCTCGGCCTGCTCGCGGATGCCGGCCAGTCCGAGGCCGGCGGTCGAGGTCAGGCCCGTGGGATCGAAGCCGGAGCCATCGTCGCTGATGACCAGCTCCAGGCCGGGCGCCCCGTTCGGACGCTCGGCGAGACGCGAGGCCAGCGACACGAGGATGGCCTTGCTGCCGCCGTGGCGAGTGGCGTTCGAGAGGCCCTCCTGGAGCGCCCGGAAGAGCGCGATCTTGACCGGCAGCGAGACGGTTGCCGGGGTGGCGTCCACGCTGAGGGTGACCCGGGCTCCGCTGCGGCGCTCGTGGTCGCTGACGGCGCGCTTGGCCACGGCCTCCACGTCCAGAGGCGCCAGTTCCGGCAGCCGCAGTCCGGCGGCCACGCCGCGCATGTCGGTCATGGCCTCGCGGAGTGCGTCCTCGACATCGGCCAATTCAGCCGCCGTGGCGGGACGGCCATCCGCGGCGCGCGTACGCAGCGCGTCCAGGCGCAGGATGGCCAGCGAGAGCATCTGGCCGGGCCCGTCGTGCAGGTCGGCGCTCACCCGGCGCATGGCACGCTCGTTCAACGTGGTGGTCCGCTGCGCCGCCGAATTGACGCGCTCGCTGAGGACGGCGTTCTCTTCGAGCAACCCGGTCAGCTCGTCCACCTGGCGGGTGAGCGCCACCCCCTGGCGCTGGATCGTGTCGCTGCCGCGCTTGACGATGCCGTAGAGCAGCGCGGCCGACAGGACGATGGCCAGCGTCACCAGGAGCCAGGTCGTGAGCCGCGCCTCACCCACCTGCTGGTCGATCTCCGCCGGGGGCAGGTAGAACTCCGCGACCGCGATGATGCGGTCGCTGCCGCGCTCGCGAACAGGGATGTACATCTCGAGCAGACGGGCCCAGCGGGCACGCTCCCAGGCGTTCTCGTCGCCGGAGAGGTCATCCATCGAGGCCATCACCTCACCCTGCCAGGCCCTGGCGAGGTTGCCCTCCACCGGGAAGGCCTCCCCGATGAGCTCGTCGTTGGGGCTGTACACGACCTGGCCATCCTCCGACCAGAGGCGTAACGAGCGGACGCGGTCGGACAGCGGGGGGTTGGCCAGGTGCGAGTCGAGCACGGCGATCTCCGCGGGCGTCAGCTCACCGCCATCGGCCAGCGAGGCCACGCTGGGTTCGATGATCGATTCCACGTAGAGCCCCGTCACCGAGGCCGTGCGGTCGACGATGCTGCGCTCCAGCTGATCGCCCACCCAGACGCCGACCGTCAAGCCCGCCACCAGGAGGATGAGCAGGTTGGCGATCAGAAAGCGCTGGGCGAGCGAGGTCGAGCGAGCCGCGCGCCATGGACGGGCGAGCCGCTCACGCAGGCTCGGGGCAGGCACCACCGGAGTCGACTGCGAGGGCAGCAGGCCGGCGGTCGGCGATGGTGGGCCGGCGCGGGGCGGCGTGGGACTGGCCTGGGCAGGGGTGGGCATACGCCGATCATGGTAGGCGGGCCATCCGCCAAGGGGTAGAGACCGGCGTCCGGTACGGCATCGGACCAAGGTCCGAGGCATTTCCAGACCGCCGCCCGTTCCGCGCTGCGGCCGCCCTCGCGCACCATGACGTCCTTGCCTGGTCGCATGGGCGGCCGGGAGCCACAGATGGAGTAGGACCAAGATGCCGACACACACCACAGGCCGACGGACGGCCCTCATCACCACGCTCCTCGCTGGCGCCTTCCTGGTGGCCGCGCCGATGGGCGCTGCCGCCAAGGACGGCGACATCATCCGCACCGGCAGCTGCTCGGCGAGCACCGACTGGAAGCTCAAGCTGAGCCCGGAGGACGGCCGCATCGAGGTCGAGTTCGAGGTCGACCAGAACCGCAACGGCCAGACCTGGGACGTGCAGCTCAAGAAGAACGGCACCAGCGTCTGGAGCGGCCAGCGCACCACGCAGGCGCCCTCCGGCTCCTTCGAGACCCGACGGGTCGTCTCCGGCGGCAGCGGCGACCGCTTCACGGGCATCGCCACCAACCCACGCAGTGGCGAGGTCTGCCGGGGCAGCGCCACCTTCAGTGCCTGACGGCCAGCCATCCAAGATGACAGGAGATACCGAGATGACCCGAACCGACCTCGCGGCCGTGCGCCGCTCCATCAGCCGCCTGGCCCTGGCCGGGCTGCTGGTCCTCAGTGCCACGGCGGCCGTGCCGCTGACGAGCCTGGCCCAGGCTGACGACCAGGTCGCTGTCAGCGCGGCGACCGGGGACCTGGGCACCTTCCTGGTAGGCCCCGACGGCCGCACCCTGTACTTCTTCGCCAATGACGTGACACCGGGCCAGAGCGCCTGCGCCGGCGATTGCCTGAAGGCCTGGCCGCCGCTCCTCGTGTCGGAGGGCCAGGCGATCGTCGCAGGCGATGGCGTGACGGGCACGCTCGCGACGGCCCCACAGGCCGATGGCTCGCTCCAAGCCACCTACCGTGGTCGCCCGCTCTACTACTGGCAGGGTGACACCGAGGCCGGCCAGACGAACGGCCAGGGCATGAACGACGTCTGGTTCGTGGCTGACGTGAGCGGCCACCTGCCAGCCAGCGCGACGGCCAGCGCCTCAGCCGACCTACCAGCCCTGACCCTGGGCACGGCCACCACCGACCTGGGCACCTTCCTGACCGGCAAGGACGGGCGCACGATCTACTTCTTCGCAGCCGACACTACGCCCGGCGTGAGCGTATGCGAGGGCGACTGCCTGACCGCCTGGCCACCCGTCAGCGTGGAAGCCGGCAGCACCGTGGCCGCTGGTGACGGCGTCAGCGGTGTGATCGGGCTCATCACGGGCACGGACGGCTCGACTCAGGTCACCTACGACGGTCACCCGCTCTACTACTGGCAGGGTGACACCGAGGCCGGCCAGACGAACGGCCAGGGCATCAACGATATCTGGTGGGTGGCCGACGCGAGTGGCAACCTGCCGGCTGCCCAGTAGGGACGCTTCCCACGTTGGCCGGCGTCGGCCCGGCGAGCCCAACAGCTCGCAGCCGGCGCCGGCGGCACCGCATCGAGGTGGCCTTACGGCAGCGCCGCGATCGCCTCCTCGGCCATGGCCGGCTCCCCGGCGTGGTCGGTGACGACCCAGACGGTGTCGCCGCTGCTGAAGACATGCTGCTTCGAGTAGCCGAAGTCGAAGGTCGTGACCTGACGGCCGCCCAGCTCTTGGTCGGTACGGCTCACCTCGTCCGGCAGCACCTGGCCGCCCCCCAGGAAGACCTGGGAGCGCAGGCTCTCGACGAGTTCGGGCGAGCCATCCGGGACCTGGTAGCCCTCCACCTCCACGCTCTCCTCACTGCTGTCGATACCCCACCAGGCGATGGCGCCCACGAGGTCAGTGGGGGTGAGGCCGTCTTCAAGGTAGAGGTTCAGCAGCCAGGCATCCAGGGCCGGCCCCGTACGCAGCTCCAACCCCGGCAGGAAGAGCGGTTCCCTGGCCTCATAGAGGCCAGTCCGGCGGCGACCGTCCAGGATGACGGGCAGCTTCCCGGCCAGCACCGCGTCACCGGTCGCCTGGGAGTAGGACTGTGCGGGGAGCTGCTCCAGGAGCTCGACCACGTATCCCTCGTCGGCACCGATGATCCAGGCCGTGTCGCCGTCCAGGTACACCGTTCGCGGGTAGACGCCCGGGACGGCCGCGTCGACCACGCGCATGACCCAGCGGCTGCCCAGCGGCCGCAGCGCGAACCCGGGCTCGGTGACGTCGCCAAGCAGCAGCTTGACGGCATCGGTGGCGAAGTCGCGCGCGTCGGCACCCTCGACCCGGAGCGCCAGGACGACCGCCTGGGTGCCAGGCGTCGGTTCAGCCAGGGCAGATGTCACGGTCAGGTCCTCGACTCCCTTGCCCAGCGAATCGAGCAGGGCCTCGGTGTCCGCCGCGAAGGCCTGATTCTCCGCCGTGCCGTCCTTGAACTGGGCAAGCCACTGCTCGCCGCTGTAGGTCTGGACATCGAGGTCCGCGCCGCCCAGGGTGGTCGGGAACGCCGGACCGGTCGTCGCCACCGCGGCCACGGGCTGGGCGGAGGATCCCCCGACGGATCCTGGGCCACGACCATGGCGGGCAGGCAGGTCGCGAGCAGGGCCACCACGGCGGCCGACCCGAGTGAGGCGCCGAGGCGGCGGCGCAGGTGCAGCCGCGGATGTGCTTCCAAGACCCCGACCTCCGATCATCTGCTGGCAGGTCGCGGAACCCGCGCCTACGTTGGAAGCCTAGCCCGTACCGGCCATCAGCGTGGGCGGCCCCTACGACAGCGCCCGGGCGAAGACGAGACGACGGCTGGGCTGCAGACGATCAGGCGGGGACAGGCGACGTGCCGCGGTCGGGCTGCGGCACCCCGAGGTCCCGTTGCACAGCTGCCAACGGTGCGCCGGATGCCTCGCGCTCGGCTGTGCGGTCAGCAGGGGCGCTGTCCCGGACGCTCGCTGCGCTGGCCTCCGCTGGGCGGACGACCGCACAGCGATCCGCGACTTCGTCCGGGCGGCTCACGGCGTCCGACCCAACGGCGTCCGATGAGGGACCCGATCGGCCGGCCGCCATGGCGTCAGCCTCGCCAGGCACGTCGAGCGGAGACAGGCAGACGGACGCCTCCGTATCGACGAGGCTTTCGCTGAAGGGCCGAGCATCGGACATCGCGCTGGGATCCAGCGGCGCCGCATCTGTCGGTGCGCCGTTATCCGGTGCCACGCTCACCTGGGTGGCATCCGCCACCGCGACCTCGAGACCGGGCGCTCCACGGCCGCCGTCAGCGGCAGTCCGCTTGCCGGTTCGATCATCTCGATCGCGACCTGGCCTCCGCGCCGCGCCACGGTCGGGATCCCGCTTCGTGGACGTCCGTGACCTTGCTCCATGGCGGCCGTCCTTGCCCTTGTCGTGGCCGCGCCTCTCGGCATGCCGCGGCCCCTTGACGGTCACCATGCCGGCCGGCAGGTAAGACCACGGGCTGACCGTCGTGCCGCTCTGAAGCAGTTCGAAGTGCAGATGCGTGCCGGTGCTCCGACCAGTATTGCCCATCTTCCCGATGGCTTCGCCCTGCCGCACGAACTGGCCCACCCGGGCGAGAGGCCCTGGCAGCAGGTGGCCATAGCGGGTCACGTAGCCATCCGGATGGCTGACCACCATGAGCCATGCCCGGCCACCCTCATCCCAGGGGTTCCAGCCCGCGTAGGCGACGACGCCGTCAGCCACGGAGGCCACGCGCGACCCGTAGCCGGCCACGATGTCCAGACCATCGTGGAAGTGCGCACACGAGCCACGTCGCGGGTTGAGGCGGTATCCGGTGCAGCCGTAGGTCTGGCTGATGCGGCCGACGCTGGGCCACGTGAAGCCGGTGGTCGTGGTGAGGCGCACGTCGCTCTGGTTCTCGGCCCGCAGCTGGGCCAGGCGCGTCAGTTCCACGATGTAGGCACCCAGGCCACCCTCGGCCGATTCACGTCGTGAGATCGCGGCGCTGCGCTGCCGCTTCAGGACGCCGAGGCGGTATTGTCGGGCGTGCCGCTGGCGGATCGCAGTCCGCAGATGCTGTCCGATCTGCACGCGTCGGTTCTTCGCCTTGGCGAGCTCGCGACGGGCGGAGTTCACGCGGTCGGCGAAGTCCTCCGGGATCAGCTCGAACGGCATCCCGGCCTGCAGCGCCTCCAGCTCCGCCAGGCGCCTGCTCCGCTCTCCGACTCCCTGGCGGGCGTCACGCAGGGCGTGCTTGCTCTGGGTGACGGCCCGCCTGGCCTGCTTGAGGGCGCGGTGCGTCAGGTGCGACTGTCCCTTGATGCGGGCGATCGCAGCGTCCTGCGCGAGCATGACCGACTCGAAGTAGGCCTGGCTCCGTCGACCGTAGGAGATCCGGTCGCCGATCTCCGTGGCCGTGACGGCGTCCGGAGAGGCCAGTGCGCCGCTGGCCAGCAGGGTCACAGCGCACAGCACGACCACAGCGCGTGCGGCCACCCATGTCCAGGCGCTCGAGCGGGCGTCAGGCAGGATGATGGTTCCACTCCCTCTGCTCGAGATGATGCGCGCCCTGGGCAAGTGGGGGTCGGCGAGCCCGCCTCGAGGGTTCGCATGGTAGACCCCAAGGCAAGGGCCCGTGGTCATCCGAATGGCTGGCGGGACCTGGTACCGCCGGGCTACGCAGTCCTGATGATGCCGGGCGCCCGATCAGCAGCAGGACGACGGCAGACCCCCTGAGGTCGGGCGAAGACCTCGACGACTGGCCGGCCGATCAGTGGACGAGCCGGGAGCCGCTGTCGACGCCGTGCTCCGGGGCGTCCTGCTCGAAGT
Organism: uncultured Chloroflexia bacterium; assembly: GCA_963825995.1. Classification (GTDB taxonomy): domain Bacteria; phylum Chloroflexota; class Limnocylindria; order Limnocylindrales; family CSP1-4; genus JAFMJV01. The sequence continues at coordinate 561,934 of CAWGVH010000001.1, read as the reverse complement.
CGTGCCCGATGCGCTCGGCGGTACGGTGGAGGGCGTCGTCGATCTCGGCGAACTCGACGAGGCCACCGAAGTCGGCGTGCCAGTCGAGCAGCTCATGGAAGGCTTCGTGGACGACTGCGGCGCGCAGCCCGGCGGTCTCAAGCTCCAGGCGCGTCTGCTCGTCGATCTCGGCGCCAGCCAGCGCCAAGGTGAGCGCCTCGTCGAGCGGCTCACCGCGCTCGAGGCGCGCGATGATCTCGCGCGCAAGCTCACTCACCGTCCTGGACAATGCATTCCCTCCGTTCGACAGGCGTGGCCTCCGAGGACCGTGGTCTCGCCCGCGGCCACAGGCAAGGGTACGCCAGTCGGAAGGATGACCTCGGGCGCGGCTGAGCGGATGCGGGCGGGCACCGGGCCGCGTCGGCGGCCACTTGTCCTACACTCGCCAAAGCACCGAGGAGACTGCGTGCCGATCGCGCAGGACACGGTCTGCCCGAGAGCCAACTGTGATCAGCCGCCGCACGCCGACCTCGCTCGCCATCCTGTCCGCGCTGCTCTTGGTGACCGCAGCCTGCACACCGAAGGTGGCATCGGGACCGGGCTCGCCGGGCCCGTCAACGGGAGCGACCGCGACCGCCGCGCCCGCCTCGGCTCCGCCTGTGGCCTCGACAGCGCCCGTGGCCTCGACACCGCCGATCGCCTCGACTCCAGGTGTCGCTTCGAGTCCGCAAGGCGCCACATCCGCGGCGGTCCCGACCGGCCTCGAGAGCGCGCAGCCTGCACCGCCGCTGGAAGGCCTGGTCAACGCCGATGGCACGCCCTTCCACCTGACCGACTACGCGGGTACCCCCACCCTCGTGTTCTTCGGCTACACCCACTGCCCCGACGTCTGCCCGGCCACCATCGGCGAGATCTTCGGCGTCTTCCAGGCAGCGCCGGAGACGCAGGCCGTGTTCGTTTCGGTGGACCCGGAGCGCGACACGCCGGAGTTCCTGGCTTCGTGGACGGAGTACTTCCCTGAAGGCTTCCACGCGGTGACCGGCAGCCCCGGCGCCATCCGGCGCGCCGCTGACGGCTATGACGTGAAGTACGCCCGTGTGGAGACCTCATCGACGGCCGGCTACACCATGTCGCACACGGCCAACGTCTACCTCATCGACGGCGATGGTCGATTGCGACGCATCTTCCCCTTTGGCACCCCGGCGGCCGAGATAGCCGCTGACATCTCGACGCTCCAGGCCGGCTGAGCGACCAGGGGGCAGCTCAGGGCGGCGACCTGGAGCAGACTGCCAGGCACAGACAGGAGGGAACACACGTGGATCGAAGTAAGCGGTTCGTGCTGCTGCCGGTGATGGCCGTGGCCGCCAGCGTGGCGCTGGGCATCAGCCCGATGGCCGCCCAGGATGACGAGGACGCCATGACATCGGCAGCGCCGATGGAGTCGGCAACGCCGATCGCCTCCCTGGATCCCGCTTCGCTCGGCCCCGGTCTCCATGTCGTGGGCGCCTGGTCGCGGGAGTCGCCGATGATGGAGCTGGCGGGCGCCGCCTTCATGCTCATCGTCAACAACACCGAGGCCGACGACGCCCTCATGGGCGCCAGCAGCCCAGCAGCCGCGACCGTGGAGATCCACCAGACCACCCAGGCCGAGGACGGCACGATGGCCATGGCGCCGGTCGAGGAGGTGCCCATCCCGGCCGGTGGCGCCGCCGAGCTGAAGCCAGGCGGCTACCACATCATGCTCATCGACCTCGTGCAACCCCTCGTGGTGGGCGAGCAGATCGAGCTGACGCTCGAGTTCGCCAACGCCGAGCCGCAGACCGTGACGCTGCCTGTCCAGGCCATGGGCCCCATGGATACGGGCATGGCTGAAGATCCAGATGCCGACGCCGCCGACGCCGCCACGGGCGATGACGACGGCGGAGACATGGAAGCCACGGAGACGGAAGAGCCTGAGGACGACGACTAGGCTCGGATCCATCCGACACTGCACCCCCGGGGCCCCGGTCACGCAAGACCGGGGCCCCGGTCTATGCTGGGGCTTGCCACCTTGCACTGAGGACCACCATGACCCGTACCGTACGCCGCCCGAGCCGCCGCGCCGGCCTCACCTCGGTCACGTCCCTGCTCCTGGCCGGCCTGCTGGCGGTCGGCGGCGCGGCCGCGACCGGTGCCCAGGACTCCCCAGAACCGGAGCTCACCTGGGCGCCCCTGGTGACGCTGCCGCCCGTCGTGGCGCCGTCCGTGGTCTCGCCGGCGGAGCTGTCCGACGGCTACACGCTGGGGGATCCCGACGCGCCGGTGGCCATCGAGGTCTGGGAGGACTTCCAATGTCCGTTCTGCCAGCGCTTCGCGCTCCAGATCAAGCCGCTCATCGTCTCGGAGTACGTCGAGACGGGCAAGGCCAGCCTGACCTTCCGGAACCTGGCCTTCCTCGGCGAGGAATCGCACTGGGCAGCCGTGGCAGCCGACCTGGCTGCGGAGCAGGATGGGTTCTGGCCCTTCCACGACTATCTCTTCGCGAACCTCCTTGGTGAGAACGTGGGCAGCTACGACCTCGACCGACTGCTGGCGATGGCTGAGGCAGCCGGCCTGGACATGGAGCGGTTCAGGGCCGGCCTGGTCCTTGACAAGGCCCGGGAGCGCTTCGCCCGGATCGAAGCCGAGTCGCGCCAGGATGCTGGCGCGCTCGGGATCTCCAGCACGCCCTCGCTCGTCCTGGACGGCCAGCTGCTGGTCTTCGATGACTTCGAGCAGGCACTGGCGGCCATCGACGCCGCGGTGGTGGCAGCCGACGGCGCTGATGCGGAGACTGGAGGCGAGCCGTCGGGGGCGCCGGCAGGGTCAGATGCCGGGGCTGAAGTGGAGGCGTCGGCCGAGCCGGCCGCTAGCCCAGCCGGGTAACCGCCGCTGGCCGCAGCTACGTCGCGCTAGCATGGCGCCACCGGGGTCGATCACAGGAGGACTTCGCCGATGACCGCCACGCCGCCACCCGTCGCCGAAGAGGAACCCATGCCGGCAGCGCCGGCAGCGCCAGTGGCGCCGGCGGCTCAGGCCGGTGTGGCGCGGGCCACCGCCTTCACCGAGGACCTCATCGAGCGTGGATCTCCGTGGAGCTCGCGCACGTCGTGGACGATCGTGGCCACCGAGGGGGTCGTCGCCGTCATCCTGGGACTGCTCTTCCTCTTCGAGCCTCTTGGCGGCTCGAGCGTGACCCTGCTGTCGATGGGTCTCATCCTGCTGCTCGGCGCACTCATCACGACGTTCCAGCTGTGGCGCGGCACGGTGCGCCCGGACCTCCTGACCCTGGCGGCCTTCCGGTCCGGATCGGGTGTCACGGTCGGCCTCGTGACCATCGTGGCCACCGTCTTCGCCTCGGCGACGGATGCCGTGACGGCTGCCATGGCCGTGGTGGTTGGCATCGGCTTCCTCGTCTTCGGCGCGGCCGGCGTCGCCGGATCCTTCATCCGTCGGCGCGCGGACGCTGCGCTGCCGCTGCTCGCACTGGTGATCAACGGGCTGCTTGCGCTGGCCGGTCTGGTCCTGCTCTTCGCCGGCGCCGCCGGCTCGTCGGCCGTTGACAGCATCTTCAAGCTGCTCGGCATCGTGCTCATCATCGCCGGGCTCGCTCTCGGCGGCTACGCCTATCTCATCCGGCAGCAAGTGGCTTCCGGCGTCCGAAGCTGACCGCAGCGCCGACCGGTCACCAGGCGCTGACCGGAGCGCTCGGCGGCGCCCACCGCCGACCTGCGCGCCAGGCCCTTCAGCGCCCGACGCCTAGGTCGTGGCGGACGAGCCCTGCCCCTCCTGCATGAGTCTCAGCAACCCCACCACCGCCGCGGGTCCGGCCAGCCGGAACCGGGCCACTGTCGGCCCCTGGCCGACCCGGATGGTCCAGGCGCGACGTGGCAGACGAGCGAACATGTCTTCATCGGTGCGGTCGTCCCCGGCCGACACGATGAGCGATCCACGCCGGGCCAGCGCGCTGAGCCGACCAGCCAGCTCTCCCTTGTTGGCCCAGGCGAAGCGCACCTCGATGATCTTGTTGCCGCGCAGCACGGTCGCTTCGGTCCCCGCCAGCAGGTTCTCCAGCGTGGCCACCAGCTCGTTGGCCAGCCAGGCCCCGAACTCGGCGTCGGCCAGCCGGTAGTGCCAGCCGAGGGCCAGCTCCTTCTCCTCGACGAAGGCACCGGGGGCGCTGGCTGCGAACTGCTCCAGGACGGGCAGGACCGCCTGCTTCCAGGCAAGGTCGGCCCCCGCCCGTAGTGGCTCCCATGCGGAGCCGTCCGGTGGCCGTACCAACGCGCCGTGCTCGGCCGCAAGCCAGAGGCCCGGGATGTCTCCGAACCAGTGCCCGATATCGGCACGGCCGCGACCGCTCATGACCGCCACCGTCGTTGCGGGCAACGATGCGAGGCTCGCCACGAGCTGGAGCAGGTCACGGCTGGGCACGGCATCCTGGGGCCGCCTGGCGATGGGCACCAGCGTGCCGTCATAGTCGAGCAGGAGCAGGCGCGACCGCGCGGCCTTGAAGGCAGCGCGCAGCACCATCGGATCGGGCGCCGGACGATCGGCGCGCATGGACAGGCGCGTGGTCCTGGTGGCCTCGCGCAGGCCATCGATGAAGCGCGCGGCCCAGGCGACCGCATCGTTGCGCTCGACGCGCTCGTGGAGGGCGGCCATCCGCTCGGCCCTCGACTCCTCGTCCATCTCGAGCGCGCGTACGAGGGTCTCCGCCGTGCCCTCCTCGTCATAGGGGTTGATCCGGAGCGCCTCGCCGAGCTCCTGTGCGGCACCCGCGAACTCGCTGAGCACGAGGACGCCGGCTCGCTGCCGCTGGCAGGCGACGTATTCCTTGGCCACCAGGTTCATGCCATCACGCAGCGGCCCGACCCAGGCCACGTCGGCGGCCGAGTAGAGCGCCGCCAGCTCCGCCTTGTCCACCGAGCGGCGCATGTACACGACGGGCTGCCACTCGGGCGTGCCCAGCTCGCCGTTCACCTCGCCCACGAGCTCTGCCACCTCGCGCCGCAGCTCGGCATAGGCAGGCACGCGCTCGCGTGACGGCACGGCGACCTGCACGAGCGTGACACGCCCCCGCCAGGACGGGTTGGCCTTCAGCAGGCGACGGAACGTCCGCAGGCGCTCAGGGATGCCCTTCGTGTAGTCGAGGCGATCCACCGAGACGAGGAGCTTGCGTCCGAGGTGTCGGTCGCGCAGGTCGGCGATCCGCCGCGTGACCTTCCGGTCGGCACTGGTCAGCCGGTGCCACTCGGCGGTCTGGATGCCGATCGGCAGAGCCGCCAGTGAGACGGTCCGGCCATCGACATGGACGCCGTCCATCTGGCTTTCGAGGCCCAGCACCTGGAGCAGCGAGCGTCGGAAGTTGTGCAGGTCGCCGTGCGTCTGAAAGGCGATCGAGTCCGAGCCCAGCAGACCCAGCAGGATCTCTTCGCGTTCGGGGAGGATGCGGAAGACCTCGGACGAGGGGAACGGGATGTGCAGGAAGAAGCCGACACGGGCAGACGGAACTCGCTCCCGCAGCAGCCGAGGCACGAGCATGAGCTGGTAGTCATGCGCCCAGATCAGGTCTCGCCCTCGCATGCGCCCCACGACGGCGTCGACGAAGCGCTCGTTGGCGTCGCGGTAGGCGTGCCAGCTCTCGGGGTTGAAGGCCACGCGCGTGACGAAGCCGTGCAGCAACGGCCAGAGCGTGTCGTTCGCGTAGCCCTCGTAGAAGGAGCGCGACACCCGCGGCGGGATCTCCACCGCCACGTACCCGTATCGCTTCTCCCATTCGCGCATGAGCCGGTCACGGCCGGAGGCCTCATCCGGGAGAGCGTCACCGGGCCACCCCAGCCAGAGTCCGTCGTAGGCCTCCATCAGGGGGGCCATGGCAGCCACGAGCCCACCCGACGAACGCTCGCTGCGCCAGCGGCCTGAGACACGCGTGGCCGTGAGGGGCAGCCGGTTGGAGACGACGATCAGACGTTGCCGGGCGCTCACGGCACTCAGGATACGAGACGCGTCGATGCCATCGGGAGGAGCCGAAGGCTTGCCAGATGTCTGGGCGCGCCTACGTCCACGGCCCGTCGAGGTTGCGGGCCGCTCGCGCCCGCGCCTGCGACCCGAACCAGCGCTCGAAGAGGTGCAGCATCAGGTCGATCCCTGAGCTGACGCCCCCCGCGCTCACGATGGGACCCTCGTCGACGACCTTGGCCGCGACCACGTCCACGGCCGGGAATTCCGCCCGCAGGGCCGCCAGGCCCGACGAGTGGGTCGTGGCGCGGCGACCGTCAAGCAGGCCGGCGCGGCCCATCAGGAAGGCTCCCGTGCAGACAGACGCGATGGTGGGCGTGGCGATGGCGCGGGCGCGCAGGAACGGCAGGATGAGCTCGTCCTGGTCCGGCGTGCGCTCATCCGCCCCGGGACCGCCGGGCACGATGAGTGCGTCCAGCGGCGGGCAGTCGGTGAGCGTGCGGTCCGGCTGTACGCGAAGACCGCCCCGACACGTGACAAGGGGCCCGGTCCCGATGGTCAGCACGTCCACGTAGGGCCGTCGATCGGGCCCTCGGGTACCGCTGCACACCTCGTAGGGGCCGGCGAAGTCGAGGACCTCGACGTCGTCGAAGAGGAGGATGCCCACGACCGGGCGGGGCGAGAGAGCGGCCACGCCGGGGTGGGCGTGAGCATCGGGGGCTGACTCACTCATGTCGCGAGTATGCCGAATGCCGACCTCACCCATAGGCCGAACGGCCTCGGCTGCCCCGACCGCTGAGCACTAGGGGGCGCGCGGTGCGACGGTCTATCGTGGATCGATCCAGCACTCGCCTGCCAAGAGGCCGCCGTCATGAAGCCGCTCTCAGAACCCTTCGCCTCGATGGCAGCCGGGCGGCCCGCCGAGATCGACCTCCGCGGCACCAGGCTGCTGGGCGAGCATCTCTTCACCAAAGACCTCGCCTTCCGAGAGGATGAGCGCGAGGCGTTCGGCCTGCGGGGGCTGCTGCCTGACCAGGTCCTCACCATCGAGGAGCAGGCCCAGCTGGAGTGGGAGCACGTCCAGCACAAGGACGACGCGCTGGAGCAGTACATCGGGCTGGCTGCGCTGCAGGACCGCAATGCCACCCTCTTCTACCGCCTCCTGGCCGACCATCTCGAAGACCTCATGCCCATCGTCTACACGCCCACGGTGGGCCAGGCCTGCCAGCAGTTCAGCCACATCATGCGACGCACGCGCGGCATCTGGATCACGCCCGCGGACATCGACCGGATCCCGCAGGTCCTGCGCAACTCGCCCTACCCGGACATCCGACTCATCGTCGTCACGGACAACGAACGCATCCTGGGTCTCGGGGACCAGGGTGCCGGCGGCATGGGCATCCCCGTCGGCAAGCTGGCGCTCTACTCGGCCACGAGCGGGCTGCACCCTTCGCTGACGCTGCCGGTCTCGCTCGACGTGGGCACGGACAACCGCCAGCTCCTGGCCGATCCGCTGTACCTCGGGTATCACGCCCGGCGGCTGCGTGGCCATGCCTACCACGAGCTGGTGGAGGCCTTCGTGAGCGGGGTCCAGCAGGTCTGGCCGGGCTGCATCATCCAGTGGGAGGATTTCAAGGGCCCCAACGCCCTGCGCATCCTCGACCACTTCCGCGACGAGGTACCCAGCTTCAACGACGACGTGCAGGGCACGGCCGCGGTCGTCCTGGCCGGACTCTACACGACCGCCCGCGCCCTGAAGCGTGGTCTGGCCGATCTGCGATTCGTGCTGGCTGGCTCCGGCGCGGCCGGCATCGGCATCGTCCGGCTGCTGCACCGCGCCCTCGCCGAAGAAGGCATGAGCCGTGCCGAGGCGGACTCGCGGATCGCCGTGCTCGACTCGCGAGGCCTGGTCCACGCCGGCCGCTCGGACCTCGACGAGTTCAAGCGCGAATTCGCGATGAGCCAAGAGGCCGTCACTCGCATGGAGCTGAGTCTCGAGGGAGACGACCACCAGCACCTGGCAGAGGTCATCCGGGCCATGCGGCCGGATGTGCTCATCGGCACCACGGGCCAGCTCGGGACCTTCGACGAACCGGTGGTCCGGGCCCTGGCGGGGGGCGTCGAACGGCCCGTCGTCTTCGCCTTGTCCAACCCCTCGAGCCGGGTCGAGGCGACCCCGGCGGACATCCTGACGTGGAGCGAAGGCCGCGCCCTTATCGCCACAGGCAGTCCCTTCGGGCAGCTGGCCTGGGAGGGCCGCGAGCGATCCGTCGGCCAGGCCAACAACGTCTTCATCTTCCCCGGCGTCGGACTCGGCTCCGTGGTGGCAGAGGTGCGCACCATCACCGAGTCCATGTTCCTGGTGGCGGCCCGGGCGCTGGCGGCACAGGTCAGCGATGAGCGCCTCGCGGACGGCGCGCTCTATCCGCCGGTGGAGGCGCTGGCCGACATCTCACGTGCTGTGGCCCTGGCCGTGGGCCAGGCGGCCATGGCGTCCGGGGTGGCCGGCATCAGCCCGGGGACGGACCTGGCCACCGCCATCGACGAGGCGATGTGGCACCCTGCCTACGTGCCCTACATCCGCTCTCGTGCGGCCGTTCACCGCGACGAGGTCGACGCCGCGCACGTAGGCCAGGCGGCAAGCGAGGTCGCCGAGCCGCCCTCCTGAGGGCTCGCGGCCATCGGGCAGGGGTGGGCCGACGGCCGGTCGAGCTACCTCGACGGCGCCCCCGGCGCCCGCTGTCCGCTCAGCCCTTGACGCCGCCCGTCTGCAGGCCGGAGATGAGGTAGCGCTGGGCAAGGAAGAAGAAGACCATGACCGGGATGGAGATGATGACCGAGGCCGCCGCCAGCAGGTGCCAAGGCTGGTTGAAGGGGTCGATGAAGGTGGAGAGGCCGACCGGCAGCGTCAGCTTGTCGCGGCTGACGAGGAAGGCGCTGGCCAGCATGAACTCGTTCCAGGCCGTCACGAAGCCGTAGAAGGCCGTGACGGCCACGCCGGGGATCGAGAGCGGCAGCACGATCCGCCAGAACCCCCCGAAAACGCCCAGCCCATCGACCTGGCCGGCCTCCTCCAGGTCGAAGGGGATGGTATCGAAGTAGGCCTTCAGCATGAGCACGCTGAAGGGGATGGCGATCGTGGAGTAAGAGATGACCAGCGCCGGCAGCTGGTCGATGAGACCGACGCTGACGAAGAAGTTGTAGAGCGGCACCAGCAGGATGATGCCGGGGAACATCTGCGCCACGAGGAAGATGTAGAGCGCCGAGTTGCGGCCGCGGAACTTGTAGCGTGACAGGCCGTAGGCAGCCGTGGCCGCCAGGAAGACGCCGATGACCGTGACGGCTGCCGCGACGATCACCGAGTTCATGAACCACTGCTGGAAGTCGCCGCGCGTGAGCAGGAACTCGTAGTTCGCGAAGGTGATGCCGCTGCGACCGACCAGCTCGACGTGTGTCGAGAAGATCTCACTCTCCACCTTGAAGCTGGTCACGAAGACCCAGACGGCCGGGAGCACGGCGATGATGGCCGCGATGGTCAGGACGAGGTAGCTGCCGATCTTGATCCAGCGTGGCTCTCTCATGCGGTCACCTAGGCCCTCTCAGGCGCAAGGCGCCGGTAGAAGAGGGAGAAGACGATGAGGATGCTGAAGATGATGACGCCGAAGGTGGCCGCCAGGGCCAGCTCCCCCTGGTTGAAGACGTCGTAGGCGAAGGTCACCAGGATGTTCGTCTTGCCCGCTGGTCCGCCGCGGGTCGTGAAGAAGATGACCGCGAAGAGGTTGAAGGTCCAGATGATGCCCAGCAGGATGACCATGGTGCTCACGGACCGCAGCCCCGGGATGGTGATGTTCCAGAAGGACTGCCAGCGGCTGGCGCCATCCACGCGGGCTGCTTCGTACTGGTCCTGGGGGATGCCCTGCAACCCGCCCAGCAGGGCCACCATCATGAAAGGCACGCCGGCCCAGACGTTCACGATGATGGGGGCGATGTAGTACCACGGGAACTCTGAGTACCAGGCGATGCGATCGATGCCGAAGAGCGCCGTGAAGTTGTTGAGCAGGCCGAATTCACCGTTGAAGATGAACGACCAGCCGATGGCCGAGATGTAGATGGGGATGGCCCAGGGCACCAGCAGCATGAGGCGGAAGCCCGTCCGGCCGCGCAGCTTCTGGTTGAGGATGACCGCCAGCAGCAGACCCAGGGTGAAGTGGAAGAAGACGTTGACGAGCGTCCAGACGATGGTCCAGGTGAAGGCGTGCTGGAAGTCCGGATCCTGGAGTGCCGTGACGTAGTTGTCGAACCCGGTGAAGGTCCACGAGGCTTCCTTGAACCGGGTGCCCATGTTGGAGCGGTCGATGTCCGTCAGGGTCCACACGAAGGCCTGGACGAGCGGCAGGAAGACGATGAGCGCCATGGCGATCAGCGTCGGCGCCATGAAGACCCACGCGACCCAGGACCTTGACCTCACGGGCTTGACTCCTCCGGGGCGAACGATAGCAGCCCCGAATCAGCGCGGGGCCGCCATTTTGGCGACCCCGCACTGTGCTGGCGGCTCTGGCAGCCTTAGTTGCCGAAGAGCGTGTTCCACTCCGTTTCGATGGCCGCCAGGGCTTCCTCGGCAGTCATCTCGCCGTTCAGGAAGGCCTGGTAGTACTGGCTGTAGGGAGCGTACATATCCGAGGACTTGGGATGGCCAGCCCGGTTGGTGGCCTTCTGCATCACCTCGCCCCAGGCGGAGATGACGGGGTCGGCCGCCACGGCCTCGTTGGCATAGGCCGAGTTGCGGGTGGGCAGGAGGCCCAGCGTCTCGGCCAGATAGGCCTGCGCATCCGTGCCGTTGATGTACGAGAGCAGGTCGAGGACGGCAGCCTCCTTGGCCGGGTCATCGCCCACGAGGGCATACACGACGTAGTTATGACCACCCACCGGGGAGCCGGTATTGCCGGCCGTGCCCTCGGGGATGGGCGCGATGATGAGGTTGGAGGGGTCGGCGAAAGCCTCACCGGTGAGGTGGTCCGCCACCTGCCAGGGGCCGTTCATGACGCACATGATGGTGCCAGCCTTGAAGCCGGTCGTCATGTTGCCGTAGTCGTTCGTGTAGTCCCATGGAGCTGCCGGGGCGACCGTTCCGAGGATGCTGTCCTTGAGGAAGTTCCAGCCCTCGATGGACTCCGGGCTGTTGATGGTCACCGTGACGCTGCCGTCATCGGCAACCTCGTACAGCTTGCCGCCCCAGGCCCATGTGAAGGGCTGGGCCCAGTAGCTGTCGCCGCGCATGTAGAAGCCGTACTTCTGCGCATCGAGGTCGGTGATGGTGGAACCGGCGTCGACCAGCTCCTGCCAGGTGGTCGGAGCGGCATCCAGGCCAGCCTCGGCCAGGAGGGCCTTGTTGCACTGCAGGCCGAGGGCATCGGTGACGTGCGGCAGGCCGTACGTGGAGCCCTTCCATGTCGCCGTGGCCAGCGGGACGCCGATGTAGTCGTCCCAGTCGGTCACCTTGTCGGTGAGGTCGAGCAGGTAGCCGTCATCGGCGAAGCCGATGGTCCAGCCGATGTCAGCGCGCAGGATGTCCGGCGCGGTCCCGGCGGGCGCAGCGTTCTGGTAGTCGGCGCGGGCCGTGTCGAAGGACTGCGCCGTGTGCTTGACGGTGATGCCGGGGTGGGCGGTCGTCCAGGCGTCGATGAGCTTCTGGACCTCGGCGAACTCGAAGTCGCGCATCGTGTTCCAGAAGCTGATCTCGCCCTGGTACTCGAGCTCGCTGGCGGCGACCTCTGGGAGAGCCGGGGCATCCTGCGCCAGCGCGGGCACCGCACCCACGGTCAGCAGGAGAGCGGCCGTCAGCGCAGCAGCCTTGGGCATGTTGGACATCTCGAGATCTGTCCTCCTCGCTATGGCCACCGGCCAACGGTGGCATTTGGGGATCGTCGATCCGTGGAGGCAAGCACGCCTGGGCATCGAGACCACAGGACCATCACGGTCCATGGCCTTCGATCGACCGGGCCTCCGTTCCCCCCGGCTTCGACTGGCGAGCGGATGATACGCCGAGTCACTGGTCGCGACCACCCCCCGGGCGGGTGTCTCAGGACCGTCCTGTCCTGGTCCCGTCACGGGACTGGCATCCGATAGCATGGTGCCGCCATGACCGATCGACGCATCTCGCTGACGCTCGTCCTCCACAACCACCAGCCGGTGGGCAACTTCGGCTTCGTCTTCGAGGACAACTACCGGGCTGCCTATCAGCCCCTGCTGGCCGCGCTCCAGCGCCACCCCGGTGTCCGCCTCGGCCTGCACTACACGGGCCCCCTCCTCGACTGGTTCAAGGCCCACAGGCCGGAGGCCCTTGAGCAGCTCCGCAGGCTCGTGGACCTCGGTCAGGTGGAGATCCTCGGTGGTGGCTACTACGAGCCGGTGCTGGCGTCCCTGCGCGAAGTCGATCGCGTGGGCCAGTTGACCCGCATGGCCGACGAGGTCGAGTCGCTCTTCGGGCGGCGACCCGTCGGCGCCTGGCTGGCCGAGCGGGTCTGGGAGCCGGATGTGCCGACGTCGCTGGCCAAGGCCGGCTATGCCTACACCATCGTGGACGATGCCCACTTCCGCGCCGCCGCCATCCCGGCCGAGCGCCACTGGGGCAGCTACTCCACGGACGACCAGGGCCATCGCGTCATCGTCTACGGCTCCGAGCAGGGCCTCCGCTACCGTATCCCGTTCCGCCCGGTCGAGGAGGTCATCGACTACCTTCGCGAGCACGCCACCGAGGATGGCCGGCTGGTGGGCATGATGGGTGACGACGGCGAGAAGTTCGGCACCTGGCCGGGCACCTGGGAGCTCTGCCACGGCAAGGGCCAATGGGTGGAGCGCTTCTTCAGCGCACTCGAGGAGAACAGCAGCTGGCTGACGCTGCTGCAGCCAGCGGAGGCGCTGGTGCAGCACCCGCCCATCGGGCGGGTCTATCTCCCCACCGGGTCCTACGCCGAGATGGGCGAGTGGTCGCTGCCCGTGGAGGCGCGGCGCGAGTTCACGCACCTGCTCCACGAGGCCATGGAGCAGGGCAAGCCGGAGGCGCGCTGGATGCGCGGCGGCTTCTGGCGCAGCTTCCAGATCAACTACCGCGAGATCAACGACCTCCACAAGCAGATGCTGCGGGTCTCTCGCAAGGTGGAGGCGCTGCGGAACGGCCGCGGCGGAGCTGTCGGCGAGCGTGAGGCGCCGGTGGCCGCCGATCGACTGGCCCGTATCGCTGACCACCTCTACCAGGGCCAGTCGAACGACTGCTACTGGCACGGGCTCTTCGGCGGCATCTACCTCTCGCACATGCGCCTGGCCACGCTCGAGCACCTCATCGCGGCCGAGGATGCCGCCGACCGGGCAGTCGGAGCCAGCGGCGTCACCGTCGAGGCCGTGGACCTGGACATCGACGGCTATGACGAGCTGCTGGTGAGCACGCCGGGCCAGATCGTGGCCATCAAGCCGGGCGAGGGCGGCGGCATCGGCAGCTGGGACGCGCGCGCCGTGCGGCACGCCCTGGCCTCGGTCATGCGGCGACGGCCGGAGGCCTACCACGACACGCTGCGTGCCGCCGACAGCGGCGAGGTCGAAGAGCAGGAGGCCGGCAAGGGGGCCGTGTCGATCCACGACCTCATCAAGGTCAACGAGCCAGGCATCAGCAAGCGGCTCTGGTACGACGCCTACGAGCGACGGTCGGGCCTACTGCATATCATGCCCATCGGGACCAACCCGGACGAGTTCGAGCAGGCCGACTTCGTGGAGCTGGGCGACTTCGTCAGCGGCGCATTCGAGGTCGTGGAGATGGGCGTGGACCGCGTCATCCTCGAGCGCGACGGGTCGGTGACCCTGGATGCCCACGGCTCGAGGGCCACCGCGCCGAGCTCCGCGAGGGCCCCGCTGCGGGTGCGCAAGTCGTTCAGCTTCGGGGCCGACCGTCGCGTCCCGACGCTGGACCTCACGGTGGAGGCCACCAACACCGGCAACCAGCCGTTGGAGGCCCTGCTGGGTATCGAATGGGCGCTCAATATGCTGGGTGGTGGCGGGAACCCGTCGGCCTGGTACGCGGTCGGCGGCGACCGTGGCAGGTTCGATGCTCGCCGGGTGGCGAACGGGGCCGACCACGTGAGCATGGGCAACAGCTACATCGGCGTCGAGCTGGAGTCGCGCCCGCAGCCGGCCGCGAGCGCATGGTGGTCCTCGATCGAGACCATCTCCGTCTCGGAGAGCGGCTTCGAGGGCAACCACCAGGGTGGCTGCCTTCTGTGGGTCTGGCCGCTGCGCCTGGAGGCGGGCGCCATGATGCGCGTACGGATCACCAACCTTGTGCGCACCTTCGCCGACCGCGCGGACGAAGAAGGGTTGTAGCGGCTGGTGGCGTCCATGCCGCCAGTGACTGAACGGATCGGGCACGGGGCGGGTGCTTGTTCGCTTGATGTCCTGGGCGACTGGAGCGCCTGCCCGAGCGACGGATCAGTCACTCACGACATGGGGTGGCAGGCGGATGAGTCCGCCGAGGCCCTGGTCCGGCGTGTCGGGCACCCCACTTGGCTCGTTCAGTCACCCGCGGCATGATCCTCGCGCAGCGTGGCACAGGGAAGCAGCGGGAGGCCAGAGGCGCGGGCGGCAGCGTCGGCGAGGGTCGGGTCGCCCGCCCTTCAGACCTCCGCCAGCTTCACGAACGACGATCGGAGCGCCGGGTACAGGTCGCGGTATACCTCGTAGGCACGCTCATAGGCGCCCGCATCCGGCCCCGGCTCCGTCGTGCCGGTGACCTCGACCATGGCCTCGCAGGCAGCCTGTACGGTCGGGTACCAGCCGGCCGCCACGGCGGCCAGGATGGCCGCCCCGTTGGCCACGCCCTCAGCGGTTCGCGTCGAGGACAGGGGCACCCCGAGCACGTCGGCGATGATCTGTCGCCACAGTGCGCTGTTGGTGCCGCCACCGGAGGCCCGCAGGTCGCGGAGCGGCTCCGGAGAGGTCTGACGGACCAACTCGAAGACGTCCCGCAGGCTGAAGGCCACGCCTTCCAGGACGGCCCGCACCAGGTGGCCCAGGCCATGACGAACGGTCAGCCCCACGAAGGCACCGCGAGCCAGCGGGTCGGGGTACGGGGTTCGCTCCCCGGACAGATAGGGCAGGAAGACGAGCCCATCGCTGCCCGGCGGGACCGTCGCGGCCAGCGCGGTGAGCTCGTCCCAGGAGCGATCTGGCGCCAGGGCATCACGCAGCCACTTGAGTGAACCGGCCGCTGACAACGTCACGCCCATGAGGTGCCACGTGCCCGGGACCGCGTGACAGAAGGCGTGCAGGCGTCCCTCCGGCTCGATGGCCGGACCAGCCGTGGGCACGAAGACGACGCCGGAGGTACCCACGGACATGGCCCCGATGCCCGGCAGCACCGCGCCCACGCCGACAGCGTTGGCAGCCTGGTCCCCTGCACCACCGACGACGGGCGTGCCGGCCCGCAGTCCTGTGGCAGCGGCAGCCGCTTCGGTCACGTACCCCACGATGTCTGGCCCCTCGACCGTCCGGGGCAGCATGGCCGGGTCGAGCCCCAATGCCTCCACCACCTCGCTCGACCAGGTCCGGGCGGCGAGGTCGAAGAGCACGGTGCCGGCGCCATCGGCCACGTCCAGGGCGTGCTCTCCGGTGAGCTTGAGGCGGACGTAGTCCTTGGGCAGCAGCATGTGCCTGGCACGGGCCCAGTTGTCGGGCTCGTGTTGGCGCACCCAGAGCAGCTTGCCGGCCGTGAAGCCCGTCAGCGGCTCGTTGCCGGTGATAGCGATGAAATGCTCACGCCCGACGATCTGGCGGATGAGGTCGCACTCGGCGGCCGTGCGCTGGTCGTTCCAGAGGATGGCCGGCCGCACCACCTCCTCGTGCTCGTCGAGCAGGACGAGGCCATGCATCTGGCCGGCCGCGCCGATGGCCGCGACTCCCTCAGCCGGCGTGCCGGTCTCTCGCAGCACGCGACCGATGGCCTCCTGCGCCGCGGTCCACCACAGCCCCGGATCCTGCTCCGCCCAGAGCGGCTTGGGCGTTTCGAAGTCGTACTCGGCAGAGGCGACACCCACGACCGAGCCATCGGGTGCGATGAGGATGGCCTTGGTGGCGGTCGTAGAGACGTCCAGGCCCAGGACGACGGGTGCCGTGTTCATGGTGTTGGTGTTCCCCCTATCGATCCAGGTCGCCTGAGTTGATGAGGCGCTCAGCCTCCTGTTCACCGACCAGGTGGACCTCCCAGTCCTCGCGGTGGACGGCGGCCTCGCCGGGTGCCAGGTCGGTCAGCGGGCCGAGCGTCTCGAGCTCCGTGAAGTCGGGGTGCGAGTAGACCTGCCCGGATGTCCCCATGTCTGCGTACGTGCGCGATTCGTCATGGCCGGCCCGCTTGACGAGGAGCACCCCCTGCCGCCAATGCGCCAGCCAGCCTCGGCGCAGGCTCGTCCCGACCTTGAACGAGCCGGTGATGCCGTGCTCGGCGATGAGGCTGGCGCGGACTTCGATGGCAGCGTCGCTGAGGACGAAGCGCGGGTCGTCGGTGCGCGCGTAGGTCCACAGCGCGATGTTGCGCTGGGCCTGGAAGCCGCCCGGATCGAACTCGCCAGCGACGAAGGGCAGCCAGGCTCGGCCCAGCGGCGCCATCATCGTGATGGCCCAGGCGGCCAGGCGCTGCGGGCGATCGGCTGTGTTGACGACGCGGTACCGGAAGGTGAAGCGCTCGGGGCCCGTCACCACGATGCTCATCTCGCGGCTGGTGCCGGCCACTGGATCCGGCCGCGTGACGAGCCGCACGCCTTGCGGGATCTCCTCCACGCCGACCGGGTCGTCATCAGGCCGGTAGGTGACACGTGGGTCCTCCGGCGCTGCCCAGAGCCGGTGTCCGCCGCGCAGGTGGATGGGGTCAGATCCGGGGCAGGAAAGCGTCATGTCCGGGACCTCGACGAAGGCGTTGGAACCGTCCGGCACGAGCAGGGCCAGGACACGCGGACCGACCGAGGTGGTGGCCACGAGGCGGACGGTCCCGGCATCGATGGCGAGTGCCTCGTGCCCGGCGTACTGCGTGGTCGTGATCGACATGGCCTCGTCCCCTCTTCTGCGGCGTCAGGCCGATGCTAGCGAACGCGTCGGCCCTGTGGGCCAGCCTTGGCGCAGGCGGATGAGGGACCAGCAGGCCGGCGGCAACACGGCCAGCGCATGACGGCCCTCCACGGTGATGGCGCCCATGTCCCTTGGCCGGACCCGCAGCGGATCGCCCTGCGTATTCACGGCATGCACGTCTTCGTCGTTGATCACGACCGCGGTAGCCACGTGCCACCCGTCCCCGGCGCCCGCGCTCACGTCGAGCGTGACGGACTCATCCGGGTGGCGGTTCACCACGAACAGCGAGACGACCCCGTCGTCGTCGAGCGTGGCTGCGACATCCAGCACCGGCACCGACCCGTATCTCGACGTCTCGATGTGGGGCGCTGTGACCGGCACCTGTAGGACCTGCCCGCGTGCGTGCGCTGCCGTCAGGGCGAATGGGTAGAACGTGGCTTCGCGCCAGGCCGGACCACCGGGCACGGTCTTGATGGGCGCGATGGTGTTGACCAACTGTGCAAGGCAGGCACTCGTGACGCGGTCGGCATGCCGAAGGAGCGAGATGAGCAGGCCGCCGACCACGACCGCGTCGGCCACCGTGTAGGCGTCCTCGCAGAGAGCCGGCGCCTCGGGCCAGTCGACCGGGTGGAACCGTTCCAGGTGTCGCGAGAGATACCAGACGTTCCACTCGTCGACGGCGATGCCGATGCGCTTGTCGCTGCCAGATCGACGGCCCACGTCGTCGACGATGGCGGCCACCCGCTCGATCGAGCGGTCCAGGTCCACGCCCGAG
Organism: uncultured Chloroflexia bacterium; assembly: GCA_963825995.1. GTDB lineage: Bacteria > Chloroflexota > Limnocylindria > Limnocylindrales > CSP1-4 > JAFMJV01. Next base: position 544,098 of record CAWGVH010000001.1, on the reverse strand, counting down.
GCCAGGAAGCTGGCCAGGTCGTCGCCCTCCTCGTAGTAGGCGTGCAGGGAGATCTCGTCGATGAGCTCGACCGTCTCCTCGAGCACGAGGCGTTCCCACTCGCCGAAGGTGGGCATCGAGGCGCCGGAGCTGCCGCAGGCGACCAGCCGCAACCCCGGGTCGTACTGGCGCATCGCACGCGCCGCCTCGGCCGCCACGCGCGCATACTCCGCCGCCGTCTTGTGGCCCAGCTGCCAGGGCCCGTCGAGCTCGTTGCCGAGACACCAGCGGCGGATGCGGTAGGGCTCCCGAGCGCCGTGTGCGATGCGCCGGTCGGAGAGCTCGCTGCTGCCCGGGTGGTTGGCGTACTCGAGCAACTCGAGGGCCTCACGGATGCCCCGTGTGCCGAGATTCAGGGTCATCAGGGGCTCGACGCCGGCCCTGCGTGTCCAGCGCATGAACTCGTCGAGGCCGAAGAGGTTCGACTCGCGGCTGTGCCAGGCCAGGTCGAGGCGCGCCGGCCGCTGGGCCAGCGGGCCGACGCCATCCTCCCAGCGATAGCCCGAAGCGAAGTTGCCGCCCGGGTAGCGCACGATGGTCACACCCAGCTCGCGGACCAGCTCGAGGACGTCGCCACGGAAGCCGTCCTCGTCCGCGGATGGATGGCCCGGTTCGAAGAGGCCGCCGTAGACGCAGCGGCCCATGTGCTCGACGAACGAGCCGAACAGGCCCCCATCGACCGGAGCGATGACGGCGGATGGGTCGAGCCGGACCTGGGCGGAGAGCGTCACCTCGGTCGCCGCGCGCCCTTGGCGGTCGGCGGCGCAGTCGTCTGGCGGATGACGAGCTCGGTGTCCATGACCAGTCGGGCCGCCGGCTGGAGCGGCTCGGCGAGCAGGCTCATGAGCCGCTGCACCGCGACGCGTCCCATCTCTCGCAGGGGCTGTCGCACGGTCGAGAGCGCGGCGCCCACGTAGGAGGCCTCCACGATGTCGTCGAAGCCGAGCACGGACAGGTCGCGAGGAACGTCCAGCCCGGCATCGCGGGCGGCGCCGAGGACCCCGAAGGCGGCCGCATCGCTGGAGGCGAAGATGGCGGTCGGCGGGTCCGGTACCGAGAGCAGCTCGCGGGCGGCTTCGTAGCCGCGCATCTCGAGGAAGTCGCCTTCGACCACGAGGCTGGCATCGGCGCGGATCCCGGCCTCGGCCAGGGCATCGCGGTAGCCGGAGAGCCGTTCGTGGGCGGCTCCGACGTCCTGGCGACCGGTGATGAACCCGATCCGCTGGTGCCCCAGCCCGATGAGATAGGCGATGCCCTCCCTCGTCCCGGCGCGGTTGGCGGCGTTGACGACGTTGCAGCCAGGCGCCTCACTGTCATGGTCGATGAGCACGAAGGGGTAGTCCTCGGCGCGGAGCTGGGCGACGTACTCCGGCAGCCCGGTCGGCAGGACGATGAGCAGGCCATCGACCATGCCGTGCGAGAGACGAGCGACGTACTCGGCTTCCTTCTCACGGCGGCTGTGGGTGGTACACAGCAACAGGTCGTAGTCGGCCATCGAGACGGCCTGGTCGACGCCCTTGATGACGACCGAGAAGAACGGGTTGTCGATCTCCTGCGCCAGCAGGCCGATGGCCTGCGTCCGTCCGCTGGCTAGTGCCCGGGCGGTGACATGGGGCACGTAGCCGAGCTCACGCATGGCGGCCTGGACTCGCTCGCGAGTCGTCTCGTTGACGTGGGCATAGTCGTTGACGACGCGGGACACGGTGGAATAGGAGACGCCAGCCGTTCCAGCCACGTCGAAGATCGTGGGTCGCCGGCCCCTGGGCCGTTGGCGCGATGGCGGCTTGGCCGTCCCGCTGCGGCCCTGAGGCTCACGTCCCATGGCGTCAGGATACTCGTGTCGAATGACCTTGCAAGCGCTTGCAGAAGTGTGGTAGTAATCGCCTGTCCGTGGGGTGCCGGAGGGTTCCAAATCGCTCCGGGCATGGATCCGCAACACCAAGGAGGAGTGGGATGTCGCGAAACCTACGCGTTGGAGCGCTGGCCATGGCTTCAGCCATCCTGGCCAGCACGGTCGGCGCCGCCGCCGTGGTGGCACAGGACCCGGTGGAGATCGACTGGTGGCACCTCGACATCAACGATCCTGGCAAGACGCTGCGCCAGACCATCGCAGACGAGTACATGGAGATGCACCCGAACGTCAAGATCAACGTCACGGTGCTCGAGAACGAAGCCCTCAAGTCCGCGCTCGCGGTCGAGATGCAGGCCGGCAGCGCGCCGGATATCTTCCATTCCTGGGGCGGCGGGATCCTCGCCGAACAGGTGGATGCCGGCATGGTGCAGTCCCTCGAGGGCAAGCTTGACGACTGGGACGCCCTGAACGAAGGCGCCATGAGCGTCTGGCAGGTCGGCGGGGAGCAGTACGGCGTGCCGTACACCTTCGGCCTGGTCGGATTCTTCTACAACAAGGACCTCTTCGCTCAAGCCGGGATCGACGAGCCGCCCGCCACGTGGGACGAGTTCCTGGCGGATGTGCAGGCACTCAAGGATGCCGGCATCACGCCGATCGCGGTCGCCGGACAGGACAAGTGGCCGGCCATGTTCTACTGGGCCTACCTCGCCCTGCGCATCGGCGGTCAGGCAGCCTACGAGGAGGCCATCGCCACGGGCAACTGGGATGGACCAGCCTTCATCGAGGCGGGCAACCAGCTCGCGCGTCTCATCGGTCTTGAACCCTTCCAGGAAGGGTTCCTGGCAGCCACGTATGACAAGGGCCAGGCAGCCGACATGGGTAACGGCAAGGTCGCCATGGAGCTGATGGGCCAGTGGGCACCTGGCGCGCAGGTGGCCAACAGCGAGTCCGGCGAGGGCATCGGCGATGCTCTCGGCTGGTTCCCTTTCCCGGCGGTGGAGGGTGGTGCTGGCCTGCCGACCGATGTCTTCGGTGGCGGTGACGGCTACTCCATCGGCAAGGACGCCCCGCCTGAAGCCCTCGACTTCCTGAAGTACCTCAACAGCGAGGCGGTCTCCGAGCGCTTCGCAGCGCTGAACACCGGCATCCTCCCGACCACGGAAGCGGCCACGGATGCCGTCACCGACCCGCTCCTGCAGACCCTGCTGCAGAAGCGTAGCGAGGCCACCTTCGCACAGCTGTACCTGGACCAGGCGACGACGCCTGCCCTGGGAGCGGTCATCAACGACTCCATCCAGGGCCTCTTCGCCGGCACGATGTCCCCGGAGGACGTCTCAGCCGCGATCACCGAGGCTGCGCAGAGCTGATCGACTCGATGCCACCGCTGCGAACGGGCCGGCCGGGAAGGCCGGCCCGTCGCACGTAGGGAGGTCCGCCGGTGATCGGCGCGCACGTCAACGAGGTCCGGACCCATCACCGGCCGATGGAAGCGCTGGGGCGCCGTCGGCCTGTTCGTGCTGCCCGCACTGGGTCTCTACCTCCTGTTCGTGCTCCTGCCCATCGCACAGGCAGGCTTCTACAGCCTGTTCGACTGGAACGGGCTCAAGCCGCTGAGCGACTTCGTCGGGCTCGGCAACTATCAGAAGGCGCTGTCTGATCCGGTCTTCCATGGGGCCGTCTCGCACAACGCCCTGATCGTCCTCCTCTCGCTGGTCATCCAGATCCCCTTCGCGCTGGGACTCGCCCTCCTGCTCAACCGCGACTTCCCCGGCCGTGCCGTGCTGCGGCTGCTCTTCTTCGCGCCCTACGTCATCGCCGAGATCATCGCGGGCATCGTCTTCCAGTTGATGCTCGTGCCGGACGGGATGGTCGATCAGGTCCTCGAGTCGATGGGGCTCGGGTTCATGGTCCAGCTCTGGCTGGCGGACCCCGAGGTCGTGATGTACACGCTGTTCGTGATCATCTCGTGGAAGTACTTCGGCTTCCACATGATCATCATGCTGGCCGGGCTGCAGAACATCCCGCGCGAGGTCGAGGAGGCCGCCCTGGTCGATGGCGCCAGCCGCAACCAGACCATCCGCCACATCACGTTGCCGCTTCTGGGACCGACGATCCGCGTCTCGGTCTTCCTCTCCATCATCGGTGCGCTGCAACTCTTCGACCTCGTCTGGGCAACCACGAAGGGCGGCCCCGTCAACGCCTCCAACACCATGGCCATCTACATGTACGACTGGGGCTTCCGGCGCCAGGAGCTCGGGTATGGCAGCGCGGTGGCGGTGATCATCTTCATCATCGCCCTCGTCCTCGCGCTGCTCTACCAGCGCTACGTCATGTCGCGGGACGTGGAAGGCGCCCTCACGGTGGCGGAGTGAGCGATGGCTAGAGCGGCCTCCGCCTCGCCGACCCCGACCGCCACGCAGCGAGCGCGTCGCTACCTGTTCGTGTCGTTCCGCGTGGTGGTCATGTTCTGCGTGGCCTTGGCGATCATCACGCCGCTGGCGTACGCCGCCCTGGGCGGCTTGCGGACGACCGGCGAGCTGCTGAACCGGCCCTTCGACCTGCCCACGGACTGGTGGCCGCGGAACTACATCACCGTGCTCCAGTCGGAGTCGTTCTGGACCGAGCTCTTCAATAGCGTCGCCATCGCTGCCATCGCGACCTTCACGGCGGTGGCCCTGTCGGCGCTGGCGGCTTTCGCCTTCGCGCGCATCAAGTTCCCCGGACGAGAAGCCATCTACACGCTGTTCGTGCTGGGGCTTCTCTTCCCTGCCGCCGTCGCCATCCTGCCGCTGTTCATCCTCATCCGGCAGCTCACGCTGCTCAACTCGTGGTGGGGCGTGGCGTTGCCGCAAGCGGCCTTCGCCCTGCCCATCACGGTCATCATCCTGCGCCCCTTCTTCCGGGCCATCCCCTTCGAGTTGGAGGATGCTGCCCGGATCGATGGCTGCAGCACCTTCGGATTCTTCTGGCGGGTCGCACTACCGCTCTCGCGGCCGGCGCTCGCCACGGTGGCAGTCCTGGCCATCGTCGGCAGCTGGAATGCCTTCCTGCTGCCGCTCCTGGTCCTGCGGACCGCGAACCAGTGGACCCTGCCGCTCGGGGTGATGAACTTCTCCGACCGCTACACCGCGGACACCGCGCTCGTCCTGGCATTCACCACGCTGTCCCTGGTGCCAGCGCTGATCTTCTATGTCATCGCCGAGCGCCAGATCGTGGGCGGTCTCACGGCCGGGGCGGTCAAGGGATGACGAAGCCCGAGGAGGAACCCCATGCCCGGTGAGGTCGAAGCCCTTTCGGCATCCGTGTCGGCCGACCAGGCCGATCGGACGCCGTCCGATCGCGACCGCACGCTGTCCATCGAGCAGCGGGCCCGCGACCTGCTGGCACGCATGACGCTGGACGAGAAACTGGCACAGCTCGGCGCGCTGTGGTCGTTCGAGGTCTTCGACGGCCACGGCCTCGACCTCGAGCGGGCGCGCGAGCGGCTGGCCCAGGGGATCGGGCAGGTGACGCGCGTGGCGGGCGCCACCAACCTGCCACCCGGGCAGGTCGCCGACTTCGGCAACCAGATCCAGCGCTTCCTGGTTGAGGAGACACGCCTGGGCATCCCGGCCATCCTGCACGAGGAGAGCCTGCACGGTGTGATGGCCGCTGGCGCGACCTGCTTTCCCCAGTCCATCGGCCAGGCGGCCAGCTGGGACGTCGAACTCGTCGAGCGGGTGGCCCGGCTCATCGGGGAGCGCCTGCGGGCGATGGGGGCGAGCCAGGCCCTCGCGCCGGTCCTCGACATCACCCGAGACCCGCGCTGGGGACGACTGGAGGAGACCTACGGTGAGGACCCGTACCTGGCCGCGACGCTGGGCTGCGCGTACGTGCGCGGCATCGAGTCAACGGAGGACGGCGGCCGGCCGGTCATCGCCACGGCCAAGCACATGGTCGGCCACGGCGTCCCGGAGGGGGGCCTCAACACGGCGCCGGCGCACATCGGCCCGCGCGAGCTTCACGACGCCTTCCTCTTCCCGTTCGAGGCCGCCGTGCGCGAGGCCGGCATCGGCTCGGTCATGCACGCCTACGACGAGTTGGACGGTCTGCCCTGCGCCGCTTCCCGCGAGCTGCTGACCACGATCCTTCGCGAGCGATGGGGGTTCGAGGGCATCGTCGTGGCTGACTACCTGGGCATCGAGCACCTGCTCACCCTTCATGAGACGGTCGCGGACCTCTCGGACGCTGCGGTCATGACCCTCGCCGCCGGCCTGGACATGGAGCTGCCGGCCACGAACGCATACGGCGGTCCGCTCCGGCAGGCGCTGGACGAGGGCCGCGTGGACATGGCCCTGGTCGATCTCGCCGTCGAGCGCGTCCTGCGCACCAAGCTGAAGCTGGGCCTCTTCGAACGACCCTACGTGCTGGCTCCGGTCCCGGAGGACCTCCCGGCACGCGAGGCAGAGGCGGCGCTGGTGACAGCCCGGCGGTCCCTCGTGCTGCTGGAGAACGACGGCACGCTCCCGTTGCCTGCCGACCTGGCACGCGTCGCGGTCATCGGTCCGAACGCCCACGACGCCCGCAGTCTCGTCGGCGACTACGGACACATCGTGCACATCGAGACGCTGCTCGAGAACCGCGGACGCGAAGGGGTCGCCGGCGCCACCGTGCCGCTCGACCTGCAGCTGGCCGACGAGCTGGCGTCCTGGGCGACCGTCCTGGAGGCCATCCGAGCCCGCGTCGGCCCTGGCACCGAGATCTCCTACGCAGCCGGCTGCGGCGTGCTCGGAGGCGAGGACGACGAGATCGCGTCCGCGGCAGAAGCCGCACGTGGTGCCAGCGTGGCCATCCTTGTGCTGGGTGAACGGTCGGGGCTGACGACCAGGTGCACCTGCGGCGAGACACGCGACCGCTGCGAGCTCGGCCTCCCGGGCCGCCAGGCAGAGCTCGTGACAGCCGTGGCAGCCACCGGCACCCCGGTCGTCATCGTGCTCGTCTCGGGCCGCCCACTGGCCATCCCTCGTGAGACAGCCCTGGCGGCGGCCGTCCTTCACGCCTGGGTACCGGGCGAAGCCGGCCCGGAGGCGATCGCCGAGGTGCTCTTCGGTGACGTGAGCCCGGGCGGCAAGCTGCCGGTGACCGTGCCTCACCACGTCGGGCAGGTGCCCCTGTACTACGCCCACAAGCCCTCCGGCGGCCGGTCGATGTGGCACCAGGACTACGTGGATGGGTCGCACCTGCCGCTCTGGCCGTTCGGCCACGGCCTCTCCTACTCGCGCTTCGAGCTCAGCGAGCTACGCCTGAGCAGCCCGACGATGCGCGTGGACGGCGAGGTGGTCGTGAGTGTGGACGGTGAAGTCGTCATCAGCATGGACCTTGCCAACGTAGGCGAGCGGACGGCCGACGAGGTCGTGCAGCTCTACGTGCGTGATCTCCACGCCAGCGTCACCCGGCCCGTGAAGGAGCTGAAGGGCTACGCCCGCGTCACGCTGGCAGCTGGCAAGCGATGCAGCGTCAGCTTCGCCCTGGCCGCCGAGCAGCTCGCCTTCACCGGCGTGGACGGCGAGCTCATCGTGGAGCCGGGCCGGCACCGCGTCATGGTGGGCACTTCCTCGACGGACCTGCCGTTGCAGGCCGAGTTCGAGGTGGTGGGCGAGCCGCGCCGGCTGGCCGCACGGACACGCTTCTTCACGACGATCGGCGTGAGCGATCCCCGCTGAAGCCGGGCCGCGCTGCTCAGCCCTCCGCGGCGGCCAATCCGTTGCGGGCGATGACGTCGCGATACCACCAGGCGCTGTCGCGCGGGGTGCGCTCCTGCGTCTCGAAGTCGACGTGGATGATGCCGAAGCGCATGGAGTAGCCGTGCGACCACTCGAAGTTGTCGAGGAGCGACCAGCAGAAGTAGCCGCGCACGTCCACGCCCGACTCGATGGCCGCGAGCAGGGCTCGCAGGTGCGAGTCGAGGTAGGCGATCCGCCGCGAGTCATGCACGGCGCCGTCGACCAGCGGGTCGTCGTAGGCCACGCCGTTCTCGGTGATGTAGATGGGTGGTAGGTCGGGGTAGGTCGCCTTCAGCGTCAGCAGCAGGTCGCGCAGGCCATCGGCAGTGATGGGCCAGCCCATGTCGGTGGCGTCCGGACCAGAGTGGCCGCCGCCCACATCCTGCAGGCCGGGGGTGTGCGGGATCGTCGCGCCCAGGGCTGAGACCAGGAACCCGTCCGCGTAGTAGTTGACGCCCAGGAAGTCGAGCGGCGCCGCGATGACCTCCAGGTCGCCAGCCTGGACCGGGAGCCCGCCGAAAGCCTGCAGGTCGTCGGTCACGTCCCGCGGATAGCGGCCCAGGAAGAGCGGATCGGTCCAGACCCGGTTGCGCAGCCCATCCATGCGACGCACGCCGTCAAGCAGCGTCGGGGTCGGGTCGGCGTCTGCGGCCCGGATGGGCTGCAGGTTCAGGACGATGCCAACGTGCCGGGCAGCGTCGATGGCACGCATGGCTTGCGTGGCCAGGCCGTGGCCCAGGAGCAGATGGTGGATGGCCGCCGTGGCCTGCCGCGGGTCGCGGACGCCCGGCGCGTGGACGCCGTCCGCGTAGCCCAGGAGCGACGAGCACCACGGCTCGTTAAGGGTGGTCCAGTATCGGACCCGGTCGTGGAGCGCCTCGAAGACGACGGCCGCATAGTCGGCGAAACGCCGGGCCGTGTCGCGCGCCGGCCAGCCGCCGGCGTCCTGCAGGACCTGCGGCAGGTCCCAGTGGTAGAGGGTCAGGAAGGGCTCGATGCCGGCCCCCAGCAGCTCATCGGTGAGCCGGCGGTAGAAGTCCAGGCCGGACTGGTTGGCCTGACCCCGGCCGGCCGGCAAGATGCGCGGCCAGGCCACGCTGAAGCGGTAGGCCTGCAGTCCGACCGACGACATGAGGGCGACATCGTCGCGGTAGCGGTGGTAGTGGTCGTCGGCCGTGTCACCGGTGTCGCCGTCGCGGATGGCGCCCGGCACGCGGCACAGCGTGTCCCAGATGCTCGGCGAGCGGCCGTCCTCGCGCACTGCGCCCTCGACCTGGTACGAGCTCGTGGCCGCGCCCCACAGGAACCCGTCCGGGAACGAGATCTCTGCCGCCGTCGACATGCCTGGTGCGCTCCTTCCGTCTCTCGCGGTCGTGCGTCTCGTTCGATCAGCCCGCGGCTGGCCGTGCTCCACCCTGGAGGCAGCCACCTTCCTCATCGACCGTGGCACAGGTCACCAGGTGGCCGGCTGACACCTCGACCATGGTGGGGTTGGCCTCAGTCGCCGGCGCCGTCGCGTCGCCGCCCGGGTAGCGCTCATGGTAGAGGCAGGCTTGCCTATCGCGGACGACGTCCATGTGGCCCAGCGCCCCGGAGTCGTGTCCACCGTGCAGCGCCGGCACGGAGGCCAGCAGCATCCGCGTGTAGGGATGCGTGGGCTGGTCGAAGACGGCAGTCGTGGGGCCCCGCTCCACGATGCGGCCCTTGCGCAGGATGATGGCCTGGTCGCTGATGTAGTTGCCCAGCGAGAGGTCGTGGGTCACGAAGAGAACGCCCAGGCCGCCGGCCTTCAGGTCCCCCAGCAGGTTGAGCACGTCAACGCGGGTCGAGGCATCGAGCATGCTGATGATCTCGTCGGCTACGAGGAACTCGATGTCCAGCAGCAGGGCCCGCGCCACGAGCATGCGCTGCAGCTGCCCGCCAGAGAGCTGGTGTGGGTACTTGCCCAGCACGGCATCCGGATCCAGGCTTACGCCCTGCAGGGCCATGTGGACACGCTCGTCCCAGTCGGCACCCTTGACCTCGGGGAAGAAGGCGTCCCTGATCAGGCCGAAGACGCGGTCGGCCTTGAAGATGGGGTTGTAGGAGCTGAAGGGATCCTGGAAGACGCCCTGCACCCTGCGCCGGTACGGCTTCAGCTCCCGTGAATTCAGCGTGGCCACGTCCTGGCCGTCGTAGAGGATGCGGCCGCTGCTCACGGAGGCCAGCCGCAGGATCATCTTCCCGATCGTCGACTTGCCGCTGCCACTCTCGCCGATGAGCGAGATGATCTGGCCCGGCCGTGCCTCGAAGGTGACGTCCTTGACAGCGTGCAGTGTCTGCCCGCCGAAGGTGCCCACGCGATAGACCTTGTTGACGCCCTCGAGCCTGAGCGTACCCATCAGCCCACCTTCCAGCAGGCCACCTGGTGGCCCGGCTCGATCTCGATGAGCGGCGGCAGCTCTTCGCACTGCGCATCGGCCAGCGGACAACGGGCCCGGAAGCGACAGCCCGCGGGCGGGTCCAGCAGCGACGGCGGCCGACCCGGGATGCCCACCAGGCGGCGCTCGGCGAAGCGCACGCCCACCTCCGGCAGCGAAGAGATGAGGAGCTTGGTATACGGGTGCCGCGGGCCATCGATGATGACGTCCGTGGGCGCCTTCTCCGCGAGGTGTCCGGCATACATGATGAGGATGGTGTCGGCGACCTCGTGCAGGATCGAGAGGTCGTGCGTGATGACGATCATCGACTTCACGAAGTGGTTATCGCGCAGGCCCACCAGCGCCTCGGCCACGGCCTTCTGGGTTGAGACGTCCAGGGCCGAGGTGATCTCGTCGGCGATGAGCAGCGACGGGTCGAGCAGCGTGGAGAGGATCATCACGACGCGCTGCTTCATGCCGCCCGAGAGTTCCATCGGATACAGGTCCAGGACGCGCTCGGGCAGGCCGACCACGGCCAGGCGCCGCTCGAACTGGTCCTTGACGCTGGCGTAGCGGATGCCACGCGACTCGATGACCTCGGCGGCCATGCGGCCGATCTTGCGGGTGGGGTTGAGCGCGCTCATGGCGTACTGGGGCACCACCGAGATGGTGTGGAAGCGGTGTCTGTCCATGGCCACGCTGTCCGAGATGGGCAGCTCCATGCCGTCCAGCTCGACGCTGCCGGCCACGTGGCGCATGCGGCCGTCGAGGCGGATGAGGCTGTTCCCGAGGGTCGTCTTGCCGCAGCCGGATTCGCCGGCCAGGCCCATGATCTCGCCGTCCGCGATGTCGAAGCTGACGCCGTCGAGGGCGCGGACGTCCCCGGCCAGGGTGGCGTAGTAGACCCGCAGGTCGTTCACCTTCAGCGTCATGGCTACAGCTTCCGCAGGCGTGGGTTGAAGACCTGGTCGAGCCCGACGTTGAGGACGTAGAGCGAGCCGACGATGGCCACGATGCCGATGCCGGGCGGGATGAACCACCACCACATGCCCAGCTGGAGCGCCGACCAGAGGACGGCGTTGTTCATCATCAGCCCCAGCGACATGCCGTCCGTGGGACCCAGGCCGATGAAGTCCAGGGTGGCCGCGATGAGCACGGCGCCGCCGAAGAGCAGGATGAACGTGAGCATCAGGTAGGAGCTCATGTTGGGGGCGATCTCGCCGATGATGATCTGGCGCGTGGACTGGCCGGAGAGTCGCCCCAGGTCCACGAACTCGCGCGTGCGCAGAGAAAGCGTCTGGGCCCGGATGGCACGCGCCGCCCAGGGCCAGCTCGTGAGGCCGATGAAGACGGCCTCGATCAGGAGCCCACGCGCGTCCACGTAGGCCACGATGACGATGAGCACCATCAGCGTGGGGATGACGAGGACGACGTTGGTGAGCATGTTCAGGGTCTCGTCGACGATGCCCCCCCGGTAGCCGGCCACAAAGCCCACGGTCATGCCCACCAAGGCTGCCAGGCCACCGCCCAGCAGGCCCACGAAGAAGGTGGCGCCTACGCCGTGCACGAACTGCACGAAGACGTCCTGGCCGAAGGTCGTCGTCCCGAACCAGTACTCGGCGGAGGGCGCCTGGGCCGGCGGTCCCACGTAGTCGTTGGGCCCGTAGTCACGCAGGAGGGGCCCCACGAAGGCCACCAGGAGGAGGGTGGCGATGATGGCCAGGCTGACGAAGATCTTCTTGTCGCGAACGGCGAAGTAGAGGAACTCGCGGATGCGCCCGATCTTGCGCGGGACGCTCGCGGGCTGGCCGAGCGCGTCGGGAGGCAGCAGGCTGGCCATCTAGCTGCTCTCCATGCCCAGGCGGACTCGGGGGTCGACGATGACGTAGACGATGTCGATAAGGAAGTTGGCCACCAGGACACCGATGATCACGAACAGGAAGATGCCCTGCAGCAGGAAGTAGTCCTGGTTGATGATGGCCTGGTACGAGTACCAGCCGAGGCCCGGATACGAGAAGACGACCTCGGTCACGAGGGCGCCGGCGACGATGACGCCGAGCGAGAGGGCCAGGCCGGTGAGCTGCGGCAACAGCGCGTTGCGGTAGGCGTACTTGCGGACCAGCTTCGACGGCGCGCCCAATGATTGCAGGTAGCGGCTGTAGTCAGCGTCAAGCTCGTAGATGATGAGGTTGCGCATGCCGATGGCCCAACCTCCGAAACCCACCAGGAAGAGCGACAGGAAGGGCAGGAACCAGTGCCAAGCCAGGCTCTCGGCGAAGCGCAGCGAGAGGGCCGGGGACAGGTTGAAGCCGTAGGCGCCGGCGATGGGGAAGACGTGGAACACGGTTCCCAGCAACCACGCCAGCAGGATGGCCAGCCACATGTAGGGCGTGGCCGTGAGGATGTAGCCCACCGGCAGCACGGCACCGTCGAGCCACTTCTTGCGCGCCGCGAAGGCGCCGAACTTGTTGCCCGTCCAGAAGGCCAGCAGGATCGAGGGGATGAGCAGCGCCAGCGTGTAGGGCAGGGCAGCCATGATCACCTGCATGACCGGCTGTGGGAACAGCCAGATGCTGACGCCCAGGTCGCCCTGCCCGAGCGACGTCCAGAAGTTGACGTACTGCTGCCAGATGGGCACGTCCAACCCGAAGGCACGGTTGAAGTAGCTCGTCATGGCTTCGGCCGCCTCCGGCTGGCCCGCCATCCGCGCCACCATGCTGCGCACCGGGTCGCCGGGCGCGAAGCGCGGGATGAGCCAGTCGATGGTCACCGCGACCCAGAAGGTCACCGCGTAGAAGAGCAGCTTGCGCGCGAAATACTTGCGCACGATGGCTCCGTCAGGCTGGGATGTGATGAGGGAGCCTCGCCCGGCTCAGGCCGGACGAGGCTCCCTGCTGGATGGTCCGCTCAGGCAGCGGGCTCGGGATGCTGGAGAGCGTCGAGCATGCGGATGCCACCCATCTGCCAGTAGCCACGCCAGGTGGTGGGCAGGTACTGGTTGCCGTCGGCATTGGGCCAGTTGGTCCAGACCGCGTCACTGACCTGCGACCACATGCCGTTGTACCAGAGTGGGATCATGGGCAGGTCCGTGAGATGGATCCTCTGCAGCTGGGACGTGATGGCCTTCATGCCCTCCACGTCATCGACCGGGGTCTGGTCCAACTGCTGGACCAGCGCCCAGGCTTCTTCGTTCTCGTAGCGACCGAAGTTCTCGGTGGTCTGGACGTCCTGGACGGGGAGCCGGAAGATGTACTGGTAGTACTCCCACGGCGAATTGCTGAGCTGCTTGTCGTTGACGATGGCCAGCTCGAAGTCGCCGTTGTGGATAGCGTCCGTGCGGGCGCCGTAGTCCGGGAAGGCCGGCTCGACGTTGATGCCCACGGCCTTGGCCGACTCGGAGATGACCTTGATGGACTCCATCCAGTCGGTCCAGCCATTGGGGACGATGATCTCGAGCGCGATGGGTGAGCCGTCCTTGTTGTCGCGCCAGCCGTCGCCGTCGGCGTCGACATAGCCAGCCTCGTCCAGCATGGCCTTGGCGGCCTCGGGGTCGTAGCTGAAGCCCAGCTCGTCGACCACGGCCTGGTCCACGTACTTCTCCCACGGGGGCAGCAGCCCGGTCGGGCTGGCGGCGGCCACGATGCCCGTGTAGACGATGTTGACGATGGTGTCGACGTCGATGGAGGTAGCCAGCGCCTTGCGGAAGGCGGGGTCGTCAAGCGGAACGATGGTGTTGTTGACGGCCAGCCACGCGGTGTTGGCGGACATCATGTACGGCGCGGCGTCGTAGAAGGTCTTGACGCCATAGCCGCCTTCGACGAGGGTCGCCACGCCGGGCAGGAAGTTGTTGGACATGTCCAGGCCGCCCTGCAGGACGAGGCCCAGGGCCACGTTGTTGCTGCCGTTGACGATATCCACGATGTACTTCGGCTTGGGATCGAGACCGAGGGCCTCGGTGCCCCACCAGCCGTCACGTTTCTGCCAGACCATGCGGCCCGGATCGTGCGCCAGGTACTGGTAGGGCCCGGTGCCGACGGGGTTCTCGTTGGCCCCCATGACCTCTTCTTCCGTCCGCTCGCCCCAGAGGTGCTGCGGCAGGATCGCCCGGTTGTAGATGAAGTTGGCCCACTGCTGGTGCTGTGGCGAGGAGAAGGTGACCTTCACGGTCGTGTCATCCACGGCCTCGGCCTTCTCGAGGAAGTTCCAGATCGTGCTGTAGGGCACGGACGGGAGCTTGCCGAGCTCGAGCGTGAAGACGACGTCATCGGCCGTGAGGGGCTCGCCGTCAGCCCACGTGATGCCCTCGCGCAGCTTGATGGTGTACTCGGTGTCGGAGGTCCACTCGCCACTCTCGGCGAGCCAGGGGATGTACTCGTTGGTGAGCGGGTCGTAGTTGAAGAGGGGCTCGTAGACGAGACCGAGGGTGCCCATGGCGTAGCCCCAGTCCGCGATCGGGTTCCAGTTGCCGGGCGGTCCCCACTGCGTGCCACTCGTGTAGAGCGTCTCGTCGCGGGGATACTCCTCGACCTGCGCGGCCGTTGGCACGATCGCCGTGCCTGCCAGCACGAGGCCGGCCATGAGGCCCACGATCCGGGTGCGGTTCTTCATGTCCTGATCTCTCCCCCTGGTGTCCATCCTTGGTCGGGTGGTCGAACGTCCACGCTTGTCTCTCCGGGGGCATCCCTCCTTCTTGGTGGCTGATGGGTCGAGGCTTGGGGTCTCATCGGCTTCCCAGGGCGCCGACGCTCGACTGGCGGATGACCAGCTCCGTCGGCAGGATCACGCGTTGGGGAGAGGCGTCCTTGTCGTTGAGCAGGCGGAAGAGGGCGTGCGCGGCCTCGATGCCAAGGCGGCCGGTGTCCTGCCGCATGGTCGTCAGTGGCGGCATGGCCTCAGCGGCCTGGGGCAGGTCGTCGAAGCCGGCCACGGCCACGTCGTCGGGGACTGCTGCGCCGTGGCGCTCCAGGGTTCGCAGGGCGCCGAAGGCCATGCTGTCGCTGGCGCAGAAGATGGCATCCACGCCGGCCGCCAGGAGCTGCTCGGCTCCGTCCTCCCCGGAGCGGGCCAGGTAGTCGCCGTCGACGACGAGGCCGTCCGTGGCCAGGCCGGCGCGCTTCATGGCGCGGCGGTAGCCGGTCAGGCGCTCCTCGGCGGAGACGCCACCGCGTCGCCCCGTGATGTGGCCCACGCGTCGGCGGCCCAGCGAGATGAGGTGATCGGTGACCTGCTCGGCGGCGCGCTCGTTGTCGATGTCCACGTAGCTCGCGGAGCGGTCACGGTGGCGGTGGCCCACGAGCACGGTGGGCAGGCTGGAGCGGATCAGGCCGTCGACGAGCGGATCGTCGAACATGTCGGCCGTCACGATCAACCCGTCGAAGAGGCGCATGCCCAGGATGCGCTCGAGCGTCTGCTCCTTGGAGAGGTTGGCCAGCCAGAGCATCATGCCGGCGCCTCGCTGGGCCAGCGCCTCGGCGATGCCGTGGAAGAGGCCGGAGAAGAAGACGTCCTGGAAGAGCAGGTCGGGCGGCACGTGGATGACCACACCGACGACGCCGGAGCGGCCTGAGGCCAGCGTGCGTGCCGCGAGGTTGGGGCTGTAGCCCGTCTCGCCCATGGCTGCCAGCACCCTGTGCCGGGTGGCCTCCGAGACGGAGCCGCCGTTGATGACACGCGAGACCGTCGAGCGGGACACACCGCTCGCGGCAGCCACGTCATCCAGGGTCCCTACCACCCGGAGCAGCCCTCCTCGTGCCCGATGCCGGGCGCCTCGCCCCTGCGGCTCGTCGCCTCCCTGCGCCGATCCCGGGATGGGAGCGCTCCCATTGTGCACGACTCGTTAAGCGTGCGCTGGGCCGTTCGTCACCTTCTGACGTGCGACAATGCCCGGGAGCGCTCCCATGAATGGGCAGAAGGGAGCCGCCTGGTGAGCGTGCCGCAGGAGGGACCACGAGCCATGACCACGCCGATCGAGGCGCCACCGACGCCGGCCTCCATGCCCTGGCAGGACCGCCCGGCCGGGCACGTCGGCCCGCTCTGGCGGTCGAGCCTGAACCCGGTCATCCCACGAGACCTGCTGCCGCGCTCGAACAGCATCTTCAACTCCGCCGTGGTGCCCTTCAAAGGCGGCTTTGCCGGCGTCTTCCGCGTCGATGACAGGACGCGCACGATGAACATCCACGCCGGCTTCAGCGACGATGGCATGGCCTGGCGGATCGATCCTGCGCCCATCGTCTTCGCACCCGCGGACGAGCGGGTAGAGGAGATCCAGGAGCGCTTCGTGCACGCCTACGACCCCCGCGTCACCTGGCTCGAGGATCGCTACTACGTCAGCTGGTGCAACAGCTACAACGGCCACGGCCCGACCATCGGCCTGGCCTGGACGCACGACTTCCGCTCGTTCACGCAGCTCGACAACGCCTTCCTGCCCTTCAACCGCAATGGGGTCCTCTTCCCGCGACGCATCGGCGGCGCCTACGCCATGCTCAGCAGACCCAGTGACGACGGGCATACGCCATTCGGGGACATCTACTACTCAGAGAGCCCGGACCTCGTGCACTGGGGCCGGCACCGTCATGTGATGGCACCCCTACCCTGGACGTGGCAGTCCACCAAGGTCGGCGCCGGACCCACGCCCATCGAAAGGCCGGAGGGCTGGCTGCTCGTCTACCACGGCGTGCTGACGTCCTGCAACGGGTTCGTCTACTCGATGGGGGTGGCGCTGCTGGATCTCGACGAGCCCTGGAAGGTCATCGCCCGCGGCCGCGACTACCTGCTCAGCCCGCAGGTGCCCTACGAGCAGATCGGCGACGTGCCCAATGTCGCGTTCCCCTGCGCCGCGCTCGTCGAAGGTGACCGCATCAGCATCTATTACGGCGCCGCGGACACCGTGACCTGCCTGGCCCACGGGTACGTCTCGGACCTCATCGCCCACGCCCGGGAGCGCTGAGCAGGGCTGTCTGCGAAGCGTGGATGGGCCGCGCAGTGGCACGGGAAGCACGCGCGCCCGGCCCGCCTGGCCATCCTCAGACCCCGGCAGACGATCACAGGCCGCCTCCGGGCATGGCGGCCGTGCCACAGGCCTGACGGCAGGTATCCGCGCTTTGCTAGCATGAGGCCATCCGACGCTCAGGCGTACGGGGTCCGTCCAGCTGACCGCACGGCCAGCAGATGCAAGGACCCGCGACCTCGCGGAGGAGAAGGGATATCGCATGGCTACGGTCACGTTCGACGGGGTCTGGAAGAAGTTCGGTGAGGTCGTCGCCGTCAGCGACCTGAACCTGAAGATCAACGACGGTGAGTTCATGATCCTCGTCGGCCCATCGGGCTGTGGCAAGACCACCTCGCTGCGCATGATCGCCGGGCTCGAAGAGATCACCGAGGGGACCCTCCTGATCGGCGACAAGGTCGTCAATCACGTGGCCCCCAAGGACCGCGACATCGCCATGGTCTTCCAGTCCTACGCGCTGTACCCGCACATGACGGTGCGCGACAACATGGCCTTCGGCCTCAAGCTGCGCAAGACGCCCAAGGCAGACATCGAGCGGCGCGTCAACGAGGCCGCAGCCATGCTCTCCTGCCAGAACCTCCTCGACCGCAAGCCCCGCGAGCTTTCCGGCGGCCAGCGCCAGCGCGTCGCCCTGGGCCGCGCCATCGTCCGTGAGCCGGCCGTCTTCCTCATGGACGAGCCCCTCTCCAACCTGGACGCCAAGCTGCGTGTCCAGACCCGTGCCGAGATCGCCCGCCTTCACCAGCGCCTGGGCACCACCATCGTGTACGTCACCCATGACCAGGTGGAGGCCATGACCATGGGCCAGCGCATCGCGGTCATGAGCGAGGCGCGCCTGCAGCAGGTGGGCTCCCCGCAGGAGCTCTACGACCATCCCGACAACCGCTTCGTGGCCGGCTTCATCGGCTCGCCGTCCATGAACTTCCTCGATGTCGACGTGCATCGCGATGGCGGTGATATCCGGCTCGTGGGCGATGGCATCGACATCCCGCTGCCCGAGCGCTACAAGGGCTCCATCAAGAGCTTCACCGGGGACAAGCTCGCGGTGGGCGTTCGGCCAGAGCACCTCGACGTCAACACCGAGGGCCCTGCCGGCACGCTGAGCGGCAGCGCCGACGTGGTCGAGTACCTCGGCAACGAGGAACTCATCCACCTCGCGGTCGGAGAGCACGACATCGTGGCGCTCATCGGCAGCGAGCATCGCGTCCGGCCGGGTGATGACCTCTCGCTCAAGATCCCGCTCGAGAAGGTCCACCTCTTCGACCCCGTGTCCACGCTGGCGCTGGACAAGGAGCGCGACGCGGCGGACGTCCGCCCCGGCGGCGCCGCACGCAAGGTCGAGCCGACGCCGGCCAGCGTCTGACCCATGGGCTGACCGGCGCCTGCCGGCGCACCGCGTCCCGTCCTCACCGGAAGCCGGCGAGGCGCCTCCCCGGCACGGGCGAGGCGCCTCGGCACGTCAGGGCGGACGGACCTGCGATGCGGCGCGACTTGGCCATGCGGTCGATCGCCACGACTCAGCCGGACGGCGGCTCCTGTGTCGCGAAGCCCTTCCAGAGCGCCAGGTCGAGGTCGGGCATGAGCGTCCGCAGGTCGGCCACGTCGGCCGCGTAGTACTCGACGAGCAAGCCACGCAGCTCCGGCGCCAGCGGCAGGTGCTCGGTGGACTTCTTGCGGGTGCGTGAGACCTCCGCCACCGAGGCGCGCTGGTCAGGCAGGCCCAGGAACTCGAAGGTGCGCGAGAGTTGACCCTGCGTGTCGGCCACGCAGCGCTCGTACTGCAGGAGCAGGAGTTGCTCCCGCGGGAAGTGCTGCAGCCACCAGGCCAGCTGGGCCGCGTACCGGCCGCGGTCCATGGCCTCCACGATGCGATGCTCGCGCGCACCCAGCTCGCCGGCGCCGACCTGGCCCTTGAGCGCCCCGGAGCGCTGCAGCAGACCCAGGCCGGAGATGTAGCGCTCCACGGGGTCGCGCAGCAGCACGATGAGCTTCGCCTGGGGAGCGGCGAAGGCGAGCATCGGCGCGACCCAGGGCTGGTAGAGGTAGCCGGGTGTCTTCTCGCCGACGAGGCTGCCCTTGGGCCGCGGGAAGTAGCGCCGGTAGCGCTCGAACTGCTCCTCGCTCGGCCAGCGATCCCAGAAGTGGTCGAAGTAATGGAGCTCACGCCGCTGCCGAGCCGGCCGCACGACCTGCAGGTGCCCCTCGACGAGGCCCTGCCACCACGTCGTGCCTGACTTCTGGGCGCCGATGATGACGAAGTCCGGGGGGCCCGAATGCCAGTCCGGTGGATGCTCGGGCAGCGGCTGGAGCTGGTCGTAGCGAGAGTGCCGCACACGGCCCTCGTCAGAGGCCGACGCCGACGCGCCGCGTCGCGCGAACGGGTCAAGGCGCCGCACGATCCCCTTCAGTCGGACGCGCCGGTTCATGGACGGTGCCAGCCCAGGCGCCGGGGCTCTGCCGAGACCTCAACGGCGGCCATGCGCGCCGACGAGCCCGTGGGCGTCTGCCGGCTGGCCATGGAGGCGAGCGTAGCGGCGTTGCCGACGTCGTGGCCTGCCTCCTCCGAGAGGAGCCAGCGAACCTCCAGCAGATCGCAGTACGACTGCACCGGGTCGATGTCGCTGCCCATCGTCGCGACCAGCTGTGCCACCACCGGCTCGAAGATCTCAAGCATCCAGCGGGCTCCGTCCGAGCGCGTGAGCACCCGCCCGCTGCTGCCCTCCTTGGAGTCCCAGGAGCCGGCCCAGCCCATGCCCGCCCAGGCGGTCACGTCGTTGAGCAGGATGGCCGACTGGCCCTCGCCGGCTTCGATGCCGGTCAGCTGGCGCAGACGCCGCGAGTGGTAGTCACGACCGGCCACGGACACGCGCAGGCGCAGCGCGTCCGAGTCGTCCTCGCCGGGCTCGAGGATGACCTCGTCCACGACGTAGCCCAGCTGATTGATGGCTTTCAGGCGGCGATCTACCCGGTAGCGCTGGTCGCGCCCGATGTGGACGTCCTTGTGCAGGACATCCCAGAGGCCTTCGTAGCGGTCACGCAGGCTGAGAGCGGCCTCGAAATCATCGTCGATGTCCTCGATGGACTTGCCGTTCATGACAGCCAGATCGGCCAGGTCACCGGCCACGTTCTCGATGGCGATCTCCAGGTCCGCCTCGCGCTGCCCGTCGGAGAGCTGCTCATGGATCTCGCTCGTCTCGGCGTCCACGAGGTAGGCCTGCAGGCGCTGTCCGTCGCGCATGAGCAGCGTGTTGGCGAGCGAGCAGTCGCCCCAGAAGAGGCCCGTGCGGTGGAGCTCCACGAGCAGGCCGGTCATGGCGTCCAGCAGATGATCGCGGTAGCGTCGAGCGCCTTCCGGCAGGCGCGAGAAGAGGCGCCGGAACTGGAAGGAGCGCGCCAGGTAGCGGGTCAGGATGATGGCCGACTGGTCGCCGGTCCGCGTCACCAGGCCAGAGGCGCGAACGGCGGGCGCGCCGCGCGCCTCCAGCTCGTGCATGACGTCGTACTCGCGCTGGCCGGCCTCCAGGGGCAGCTCCTTGAGGGCCAGGATGCCGTCCTCGACGACCAGGAAGCGCACGACATGGCGGCTGGCGCCGACGGGCAGGTCCACGAACGCAAGGGCCTCGTTCGACCAGCGCGCCAATGGCTCGTGCCAGGGCAGCTCCAGGAGCGTCTGGCGACCCTCGCGGAACCGCATCGTGATGCGCCCTGCATCGTAGGGCTCGTCGCCGTCCATCGCGTCGAGCATGGCGGCGTCGTCATCGGACGCGGGGTGGGCATCCGCTTCCGGATCGAGTGGCTCTGCCGAGGGTGTCATGAGTTCCACATCCATCGCTCAGGATTCTATGCGCTACCCGCCGTTGGGCGGTTGCGACCCTCCCGCCGGTCCGGTGTACCCGTCTGCCCTACGATGGTGCTGCGTCGCCTACCCGGCGGCCGGCCCGATGCATCACCAGGAGCCACGTGTCCGTCAGCCTCGCACTGCCATCGCTTCCCTTGGCCGGCCCCTTCAGCGGCGTGGTCGTGGACATGGACGGCCTCCTCGTCCACACCGAGCGGCAGTGGCTACGGGCCAAGACCATCCTGTTCGGCCGCTACGGCGTGGAGCTCACGGAGGCCGACCAGCTGGCCGTCTTCGGGGCGGCCGACGAACCGACCGCCATCTACTTCGCGGGCCGCCTGGGCATCCCGACCGAGGGCATCCCGGCCCTGCGCGACGAGTACCTCGCCATCATCGGCGACCTCTTCGACCGGGGCGTGGAGCTGACGCCCGGCGCGGCCGACTTCGTCGAGCGGCTCTCGGAGGCCGCGCCGCTGGCCCTGGCCTCCAATACCCGGCGCACGCTGGTGGACAAGGTGCTCCGCGGCACGCCGTTCGCCGACCGCTTCGACGCCCTCGTCTGCGGTGATGAGGCCGCCCCTAAACCGGCCCCGGACCTCTACCTGCTGGCCTGCCGGCAGCTCGGCGTCGACCCCGGCCAGAGCCTGGCCTTCGAGGACTCGCCGACCGGCGTGACGGCCGCCAAGACGGCCGGTCTGACCTGCGTGGGCGTCCCCAGCGACCCCCGCAAGCCGCTCCACGACGCGGACCTGGTGGTCGACTCGCTGGCTGCGCTGCTCTAGCGGGGATCACCGTCGATGGGCCTCATCCGCATCGCCGTCAACGCGGTGGCACTCCTTGCGGCCGGACTGATCGTGCCCGGCATCGAGATCGCCTGGAGCGACGACGCGGCCGGCATCGCCATCACGCTGCTCGTGCTGGCCGTCATCTTCGGCCTGGTCAACACCTCTGTCGGGCGCATCGCCCGACTCGTCTCGATGCCACTGAATATCCTCACGCTGGGTCTCTTCTCGGTCGTCCTGAACGCGGCGCTGCTGTTGGCCGTGGCCTTCGTGGTCGACCTCCTCGGGGAGCCGCTCATCGTCATCGGCGGCTTCCCGCCGGACCTCGGCTGGCCGGCCCTGGTCGCGGCCGCCAGCGGAGCCATCGTCATCAGTGCCGTCTCGACGGCGCTGGCCATCCTCATCCCCCAGCGCTGAAGGTCGATCGTGACCGTCGCCCGAGCGACCCACCTGCGCGTCGCCCCAGGTGCGCACGCCGGTACGCCCGATGGATCCGGCGTGCCCGATGGATCCGGCGTGCCCGATGGATCTGCCGAGTGATGCGCCGCATCGTCGACGTCGACAGCCCGGATCGCTTCGTGGCCGGCACCACCGGCGATGACCCCGACGACGAAACCGTCTATCTGCAGGCCGTGCGCGGCGCAAGTGTCGTGACGGTCGCGCTCGAGCGGCAACAGGTCGCGCAACTGGCCCATCGGATGCTCCTGATCTGCGGCGAACTGGAGCGGCGGGGGCTGATGGCCATCGAGACGGCGCCCGCCCGCGGGACGGGTGCGTGGCTCGACGAACGGGCTCCGTCGCCAGGGCCGCCGGCTGCGTCGCTCGACGGATCTGAGATGGCGCTTAGCGGGCTGGCGAGCGCGCCCCTCGTCGGGCCGCTCCACGAGGAGTTCCGCGTCGGCACGATCACGATCGGCTGGGACAACGACAACTCCCGCGTCGTCGTGGAGGCCTTCGCCCTGGTCTTCGACGCCGGCGCCGGCGAAAGCGCCCTGCTGCCGGATACCGAGCCGGACGACGAGGACGTCAGCGATGACGACCCCCTCGGACCGGACCTCATGCGCGTGCGCCTGGCTCCGCTCATGGCGCTGCGCTTCGCGCGCCAGGCCGCGCGAATCGCCTCCTGAGTAAGCGGTCGGGGCCAGGAACGCCGCCGTGCTGCCTCCGGCCGGACGCTCGGTCGTCGATACTGACCCCTGGCGCCAGGGAGTGCGCCGCCCCCGAGGAGATCAGCCATGCTCCGCTCGGTCCAGGCTCTCGTGATCCTGACCACCACCGTCCTGGCAGCTACGGCCTGGCCGGCGTCGTCGTTGGCTGCCGGAGGCTCGCTCGAGCTGGCACCCGTGCTGTCGGGCTACTCACGCCCCGTCCTCGTGACGCACGCGCCCGGGGACGCCGACGTCATCTACATCGTGGAGCAGTCGGGCCTCGTCAAGCGCGCCACCTTCCAGGATGGCTCGTGGCGCAAGCTGGGCACGTTCCTTGACCTGCGCTCGGTCGTCAGCAAGGACGGCGGGGAGCGCGGCCTGCTGGGCCTGGCCTTCCATCCTCGCTATCGGCAGAACGGCCGGCTCTACGTGGACTACACGCGCGCCGGCAGCGGGACGGCGGAGGGTGACACCGTCATCGCGGAGTACCGGCGCCTCGACGCGCGGCGTGCAGACCCCTCGTCGCGTCGCGTCGTTCTGACCGTCGACCAGCCGGCGGCCAACCACAACGGGGGCCAGCCTGGCCTTCGGCCCGGACGGCTATCTCTACATCGGGCATGGGTGACGGCGGCGGAGCCGGCGATCCGTACGGCATGGGCCAGGATCGTGGCTCGCTGCTCGGCAAGCTGCTGCGCATCGATCCCCTCGATCCCGACGGCGGTGGCCGTCGGCGCTACTCCGTCCCCTCCTCGAACCCGCTGGTGGGCAGGACCGGCCTCGACGAGATCTGGGCCTGGGGCCTGCGCAATCCGTGGCGCTTCTCCTTCGACCGAGCCACGGGAGACCTGTGGATCGGCGACGTGGGCCAGGGCGACCGCGAGGAGGTGGACCGCTCAGGCGCCGACGGATCGGGTCGCAACGCAGGCAAGGGCGCCAACTTCGGCTGGAACCGTTGCGAGGGCAGCCGCCAGTACCCCGGGACGGGCAGCCGCTGCCAGTTCGGCACGCTTCCGGTGCACGACTACGCCCACGGGACCGGCCGGTGCTCCGTGACCGGTGGCTACGTCTACCGCGGTCCGGACGCGGCGGCCTGGCGCGGGCTGTACGTGGCGGGCGACTACTGCGGGCGGCTCTTCGTACTGGACGCGGGCGGCACCGTCCGCCTCTCGCGCACCACCTCGTCCCAGTTCGCCTCGTTCGGCGAGGACGCCGCGGGCCGGCTCTTCGCCACGGACGTCGCCTCCGGCACGATCTACGAGGTCCGCCTCAGCGGCCCACGACCCTGACCGCGAGGCCCGTGGCCACGCCAGGACCTCGACCACCAGCGCTTCTGCCCCGGCGGGTGCCGGTATGCTTTCCGAGATGCCCACGCACCCAACGCCCGCCCTCACCGTCAGTTGGGACCAGGTCCGCGAGCGCCTCCATGAACGTGGGCTGCGCTGGACGCCGCAGCGGCGCCTGCTCATCGAGGTGCTCTCGAGGACCGACGGGCACATCACTGGTGCCGAACTGGTGGAGCGGTGCCGCGCCGAGGACCCGGAGACCACGCCGTCGACGGTCTACCGAACGCTGGACGTCCTCGAGGACGTCGGCCTCATCCGCCATGCCCATGGGCTCGATGGACGCGAGGAGTTCCACGTCCGACCGGTGCGTGAGCACGGTCACCTGCACTGCTCGCTCTGCCATCGCGCCTGGGAGATCGGGGCCGACGAGGTCGCCTGCCTGGTGAAGGACCTCCAGGAGGCGCGCGACTTCAGCGTGGACCTCGGCCACCTCAGCGTGGTGGGCGTCTGCGGCGAATGCCGTGACGAGACGCGGGCGTCGACCGCTGGAGGCCCGGCCCGGTCCGCGTGAAGCCGCGCACCCTCGGCCAGCGCGCCCTCGGCAGAGCGCTCCTGGCCCGCCAGCTGCTGCTCGAGCGGACGCCGATGGACCTCGCCGGCGCCGTCGAGCAGGTCGGTGGCCTGCAGGCCCAGTACGCGCCGTCGGCCTACGTCGGTCTCTGGACACGGGTCGAGGGTTTCTCTCGGCAGGACCTGACCGAGGCGCTTGAGCGACGGGAGGTGGTCCAGGCGACCCTCATGCGGGCCACCATCCACGTCGTGTCCCGCCGCGAGTTCTGGCGCCTGGCGGAAGGTGTCCACGAGGCCCGACGAGCCTGGCTCCTGCGCGTGGATCGCGCGGTGGATGCGGCAGCGATGGACGCGGCGGCTGCCGAGCTGCGCCGATCGCTGGCCGATGGGCCTCGTGATGCGAGGCAGCTGGGGCAGCTCGGTGCCGGGTTCCTGGGTCGCATCGGCTCATGGGTCGACCTGGTCCGCGTGCCACCCTCGGGGACATGGGAGCGACGGCGGGCCGATCGCCTGGCCCTCGCGGAGCAGTGGCTGGGTCCCAGCGACAGCACGCCGGCCGAGGGCCGAGCCCACCTCGTGCGAGCCTACCTGCGCGCATTCGGCCCGGCACCCTGGCGCGATATCGCCGCCTGGGCAGGCATCAGCGTCAGCGAGACCAGGGCCGGCGGCGCCGACCTCGAGCTGGTGCGGTACCGCGACGAGGCCGGACGGGAGCTGCTCGACCTGCCCGGCGCTCCCCTGCCCGACCCGGACACGCCCGCGCCAGTCCGCTTCCTGCCCCACTGGGACGCCAGCCTGCTCGTCCACGCTCGCCGGACCGGCCTGCTGCCGGAAGCGCATCGATCGCGTGTCTTCAGCGACCGCAACCCGTTCTCGGTGGGCGCCTACCTCGTCGACGGACGAGTGGCAGGCGCCTGGTCGCTGCGGGAGGGCCGAATCGTGCTCGATCCGTTCGAGGCGGTCACGGCCCGGCAGCGCCACGCCATCGAGGTGGAGCGAGCGGCGCTGGAGGCCTTCCACCGCTGAGGCGGGCACCTCGGGCGGCGGCCTGTCATGGGGACCGTCAGCCCTCTTTGGAACGCCCCAGCGGCCCCGACGTCGCCAGGCGCCGCAAGTCGTCGAGGAGCACGTCGAGGTCGGCCTCGGTGGCCATGTAGTTGAGGATGCCGGCCCTCAGCCAGGTGCGCCCTCGCAGCCGGGTCGTGGTCAGGAAGCCGCTGCCGCTCTGCTCGAGGGCCGCCTGCAGGGCGTCCTGGTGGACATCGAGGGCATCCCGTCCCGCAGCGTCCACGCCATCGTGTCCATCGGGCAGATGCCGGAAGCAGACCACGGAGAGCTCGGGCTCCGCCGGGCACGTCTCGAAGTCGGGGCTGGCGACGATCCGTCGAGCCAGCGCTGCGGCCAGGTCGTCGTTCATCTCGACGAGCCGGCCCAGCCCCGTCGTCCCCAGGTGCCGCCAGCTGAGCCACAGCTTCAGGGCGCGGAAGCGCCGCGTGCCCTCGAGGCCGAGACGGTAGAAGTCGAGCTCGCCCGAGCCGTGCGCATCCGGCGCCCGCGTCGGGTCTCCGCCGCCACGGTAGTACTCCGGCTGATAGGCGAACGTGCCCTCGAGGTGTGATCGGTCGCGCACCAGGAGGCCGCCGATGTCGTACGACTGGAAGAACCACTTATGGGGATCGATGGTGATCGAGTCCGCCAGCTCAAGCGCCGGCACCCGGCCGGCATCGCGAGCTGACAGTCGCGCGGCGCCGCCGTAGGCGGCATCCACGTGGAACCAGAGGCCATCCTGCCTGGCCAGCTCGGCGAGGTCGGCCACGGCGTCGACCGAGCCCGTGTTGGTCGTGCCGGCCGTAGCCACGATGGCCAGCGGCGTCAGGCCGGCGGCGCGGTCGGTCGCGATGGCCGCGGCGACCGGAGCAGCCTGCAGTCGGAACCGCTCGTCGGAGGGGACGATGGCAAGCGACTCGGTGGGCAGGCCCAGGATGGCCAGACCCCGCTCCAGCGAGAAGTGGGCCTGGTCGGAGACGTAGATGCGGACACCCTCAAGCTGGGCGCCGCGGGGCGGATGGTCGAGCCCGCGGAGGCGCGCCAGATGGCGGTCGCGGGCGATGGCCATGGCCATCAGGTTGGCCATGAGGCCGCCGGAGGTGAACAGGCCGAAGCTGCCCTCGCCGTAGCCGACCGACCTGCAGAGCCAGGTGATGACCTCCTCCTCGATGAAGGCCGCCGCAGGGCCGCAGTGCCAGACGTCCACGCCCTGGTTGGTGACCTGGGCGAGGAGCTCGCCGACGATGGACGACCAGAGCGGCGCCGGCGTGAAGTAGCCGTAGGCACGCGGATGCCAGCTGTTGAGCTGGTGAGGTGCGACGCGCTCGCGGAACTCGACCAGCAGCTCCTCGAGCGGGGTCGGCTCGGCGGGAACCGGGCTGGGCCGGCCGCTGGGCCCGAAGAACGCGGTCCGCAGACCCTCGGAGCGCGTGGGCTCGCCCAGGGCCCGCGCCAGGGCATGGCCGTAGAGGTAGTCGAGCCCGGCACCCCAGGCATCCTGGCCGAGCCGCTCCAGCGCGGGGCGGGAGACGCCTGGGTCGCGGATGTCGATGAGCTCGGGCTCAGGGTGCCAGGAGAAGCCGGGGCTGGCCTTCGGCCCGGCCGACCGGTCGCGATCCGCCACGGCTAGCCGGCCACGCCGGCATGCTGGCTGACCCACGCCACGACCGTGGGCAGGAAGTCGGGCGTGAACTCCGCGGCCAGGGTCGAGTATTCCTCCATGGCCCCGCTCTGGGCTGCCTGGAAGAGGTGGTTGGCGTCGGGGAAGACGACGATCTCGACGTCCTGGTTGCCGCCCGCCTCGAGCGCGGCGCGCAAGGCCGGCTCGTTCTGCTCGGGTACGACCTGCACGTCCTTGGCTCCGAAGAGCCCCAGCACCGGCACCCCGACCTGCTGCCAATCGGGAGCCGGGTCGTGGGCCAGGAACGACCGGAACCAGTCGGACAGGTAGCGCTCCATGAGGCCCTCCACCTGGCGGTCGATGAAGACCTCGCGGTCGCCGATGATGGTGCGATCTTCCGTGGTGGAGCCGTCCCAGAGCTCACCGAAGTAGTCGCGCAGGCTGGCCTCCAGGGCGACCTCATCGCCGTCTCGGGCCGCCGGCATGGACGTCTCGGCGGCGGCGCGGGCCCTCGCGATCTGCTCGTCCGAAACCCCCTGCGAGCGGAGGATGGCATCGTTCTGGGCCACGATCAGGTCCACGCCATCCACGGCCGGTGCCGCCATGCCGATCACGAAGGCGATGTCCGGATCCGCGGCGGCCAGCTGAGCGGCGTACAGGCCACCCTCGCTGTGACCGAGCAGGCCGATGCGGGTGGGGTCGATCTCCGACCGGCCCCGCAGGTACTCGAGCGCGGCGCGACCGTCACCCGCCAGGTCGTCGACGGTGGCGGCTGCGTAGTCGCCGCTGCTGCCGCCCACGCCCCGGTCGTCATAACGCAGCACGGCCACGCCGGCCGAGGTCAGGGCATCAGCAAGGAGGGCGAACGGCTTGAGCGTCGTCACGGGGCGCATGGACTCATCGCGATCCTGCGCCCAACTGCCGGTCATGAGCACGACTGCCGGATGCGGACCAGGCCCGGGTGGCAGGTCAGGGTGCCGGCCAGCTCAACGTCCGTGCCGCCGCCCGGAAAGGTCACCTCTTCGACTGCGTAGCCGAGAGTGGCAGGGTCGGGCGTGGGCTCCGGCGCCAGGACGTCGAAGGCATCGACGGCGGGCACGAAGACCTGCTCGCGCAGGACGGCGAACTCGTCGGGGTCCGACTGGAGCAAGACCAGGTGCGTGGACCCGCCATCCTCGGCCAGGGCCAGCTCCGCGGAGATGGCCAGCGCGCCCAGTGTCACGTTGAACTGATAGAGCGTCCAGTCGAAGTGCTCGCTCTCCATGGTGCCGGTGACCTCCGGCACCTCGTCGATGGCGAACCGCGGCAGGAGCGCGGGCCAGAGCTGGTCGGGCGTGGCCTGCGCCGACTGGATGACGACGAGCGCCAGGTCCTCCGGGGACGTGCCGCGCGCGTACGTGCCGCCGCCCAGGTCCTGCCAGTCCTGCGGCACGACCGAGGAGACACCGAAGAGGGGGTCCTCCACGGGCCGCAGGCCGGCCGGTGACCCATCCTGGGCCAGGGCACTCGAGGCACCGGCGAGCAGCGCCAGGCACGTGGCGAGCAAGATGCTGGCGGGATGCGGCAGCCTCACGAACCCTCCTCGTTGTCTGGTGAGCGATAGGCGATGACCTCGACACGTTCGAGCGTGATGAGACCCTCGCCGACCATGGCATCGAGCTCTGGTAGCACGGCGCGGATCCTGGCTTCCTCGTCGACGGCTTCGATGAGGATGGGCAGGTCCGAGGAGAGATGGAGGATGCGCGTGGTGTGGACGCGCGCGTTCCGGCCGAAGCCCTCGATGCCACGCAGGACGGTGGCGCCGGCGAGGCCACGCTGGCGCAGCAGCTGGACGATGGCCTCGTACAGCGGGCGGCCGTCGTGGTGGTCCGACTCGCCGATGTAGATGCGCACCAGGAGCGCCGGACCATCGATCCTCATGGCAGGGCCCTCCCGATGGCCAGTCCGGCCACGACCGCGATCATGCCCACGACGACCGAGCCGGCGAGGTTGGCGAAGGCGAAGACGAGGTCGCCTTCCTCGACGAGGCGCCAGGACTCCAGCATGAGCGTCGAGAACGTGGTGTACGCGCTGATGAAGCCGACCATGAGTGGCACGCGCACCTCCGGCGACAGCACTGCCCGGTCGACCGCCAGGGCGAAGATCACGCCCAGCGCGAACGAGCCGGAGATGTTGATGACGAAGGTACCCCACGGGAACCGTCCGCCGGCGAGACCGTCCACCCAGCCCTGGAGCAGGTAGCGGGAGACCGCGCCGGCGGCACCACCGACGGCGATCCAGGCAAGGGTCATGCCGGTATCGTCGCACCGCGCAGGCCGGCGCGCCGGGCAGTGTCATGCACGTGTCACGCGGAGGCCCTACCGTCGGCCCATGAACGACGAGCGGAAGACCCCGATCCAGCTGACCGAGCCGGACTGGCGCGAGCGTCTCACGCCGGAGCAGTACCACGTCTTGCGCGAGAAGGGCACCGAACGGGCCTTCACCGGCCAGTACTGGGACGACCACCGATCGGGTATGTACCGCTGTGCGGGCTGCGGGGCAGAGCTCTTCGACTCGGACGCCAAGTACGACTCCGGCAGCGGCTGGCCGAGCTTCTACAAGCCGGCCGCGCCGGAGGCGGTCGCGACGGAGACCGATCGATCACTCTTCATGGAGCGCACTGAGGTGATGTGCGCGGCCTGCGGTGGCCACCTCGGCCACGTCTTTCCTGACGGGCCGCAACCCACTGGGCAGCGCTACTGCATCAATTCGGCGGCGGTCCGTCTCGACCCGGCTGGGACACCGCTCCACCTGGACTCGCCCGAGGAGTAGAGGGGCAGGCGGAGTCGCTGGCACGATCCCGCCCCTACCGACGAGTCGCCCACCGTTCTTCGTCACCCGCCTCCGCTCCGGTCAGCTTCGCGCGGGGTTGTGAGCAACGCGCGTGGAGGGCACGGAGACCGTCTTCGAGCTGACCTGGGCTCCCGATGGGCGTGCGACCTTCGAGTACGGTGCCGGCGCCGCGGCCGGTCGCACATCATCACGAGGCGCGTAGTAGGCAGGCACGACATCCTGCGTCGCCCCTGACCACCCGATGTGCGAGCGGCCGTGGCCGAACCGCCGGCCTTCGAGGAAGGGCCGGCGGTCTGAGTGTCGTTCCTGGTGCGCGATGAGGGCAGCCGGTCGGCGGCTGAGTCGTCGGCGGTCGCTGGCCCAGTGACTTGGTGCCCCGCTCAGAGGGTCGGGCTGGCCTCCGGCGAGACCAGGGCGTCTGGGGCCATGCTGGCCTCCGCTGCCATCGAGGCGGCGACCTCAGCCGGCTGGACAGCAACCACCGGGACACTGATGTCCTCGGTCCCCGCACCGCCGGTCAGAACCGGGATGGAGGTGTCGTTGGTGTAGAGGAGTGTGCCCGCCGAGTCGACGATCCTCGCCTGGAGCGTGTACGTGTGCGTGTCGAGGATGGCCGTTGCCTCGTAGGCGATCTCGAAGGGGATCTCGGTGGCGGCCATGTCGACGACGACGTCGCCTGCCTGGCCGACCACGTCCGCGGCCGCATCGGCAAGCGATGTGTCCTGGAGCTCGACGATCCACTCGGCACCCTCGGGCAGGACCGCGCCGTCTGGGAGGAGCACCGTGCCGCTGACCGTTGTCGCCGCGACAGGGGCTTCGCTGGCGACCATCGTGGGTGCGACGGTCGGTGCGAGCGTGGGCTCGAGGGTCGGTGCGACGGTCGGTGCGAGCGTGGGCTCGAGGGTCGGTGCGACGGTCGGTGCGAGCGTGGGCTCGAGGGTCGGTGCGACGGTCGGTGCGAGCGTGGGCTCGAGGGTCGGTGCGACGGTCGGTGCGAGCGTGGGCTCGAGGGTCGGTGCGACGGTCGGTGCGAGCGTGGGCTCGGGCGTGGGCTCGGGCGTCGGCTCGGGCGTGGGCTCGGGCGTCGGCTCGGGGGTGGGTTCGGGAGTCGGCTCCGGTGTGGGCTCCGGTGTGGGCTCCGGGGTCGGGGCGACGGTCGGGGCCACCGTGGGCTCAGGGGTCGGGGCAACCGTCGGCTCGGGCGTAGGCTCCGGCGTCGGCGCGACGGTCGGCTCGAGGGTCGCCGCCGGGGCCTCGCTGGCCGCAGGCTCGATGCTGGCCAGGACGGGAGCCGTGGAGGCTTCGGCACTCGCAGCGGCGGCCTCGGTTGCAGCAGGGGCCTGGGACGGCACAGGAGTCGATTCGTCCGATCGGCAGGCCATCACCACGAACGTGCCCACGACCAGAAGTGCTGACCAGGTGGCCAGTCGTGTGATGCGCTTCCGCTTACGGTCCAAGGATCCGTCCCTCCTGCACATGTGAAGACGCCGCCGGACGACCCCCTCTTGGCCGTCGGGCCCGGCGTGAGCGTGGCGCTAACGATACCCGGTCATGCTTGGGCTCGTCGCCAGCGTGCGCGAGGCCAGCCCACCCGGCATCTGTGTGGACGTGGAGCTTTCTGGCAGGCGCCAGACCGGCTCGCGATCGGACGGCCTCATGCGTCGCAGTCTGGCGTCTCCGGGAAGAGCTCGCGAACGTTGGACGCCGTCACCAGCTCGAGGACGGAATCCACCACCGGCGGCACCGCCCCACCATCGATCGCGCTGACCATGAGCGGCACCAGCTGTTCGCCGAAGCGCTCAGGGAACTGCGCGACCGAGGCGATGTACTGGTCGTCACAGGCGATCCGCCGGCGGATGGAGGCATCGGCCAGCTGGCCGCTGTACCACACCTCGTCAGCGCGACCTGCCGCCGAGGCCGCGGCCATGGCGCCCAGGATGGCATCCTCGTTGAGCCCGACGACGACGATGCGCTTGCCTTGCAGGTCAGCCAGCCGGGACGCCACCTGGGTCTGCGCCGTCACCAGCCGATCGGCATCGTCAAGCACGAAGGTGCGGCCAGGCAGGGGGCAGTGCTCCTCGTACCCAGTCCGGTAGCCGGCCATGCGGGCGCGTCCGTCGGGATCGGCGTCGCTCGATTCGAGCGAGAGGTAGGCACTGGTCTCGCAATCCCATCGCTCAGCCGCGAACCGGCCAACGGCGTCACCGGCCAGTCGGCCCGACTCAGCCTGGTCGATGCGTAGCCGCGAGACCTGGCAGGGACCCTGATCGAAGACGACGCCCACGACCGGCACCTCGCCGACGGCGGCACAGACCTCGGCCGCCAGGTCCGGGAAGGGCTGGAAGCTCAGGAGCCCATCGAGGCCGGCTTCCCCGAGGCGTCGGGCGCATTCCGTCACGCCTTCGCGCGTCCAACCGGGATCGCATTCGACGAGGTCGAGGTCGGCCGCCTCGGCCGCGGCGCGCAAGGAGGCACTGACGGAGGCGACGAAGGCGTTGCGCTCGTCCAGCGAGAGGTAGCCGACGCGCCGCCGTCTCGGCTCGGTGGATGCCTCACTGGTCGAGGCGGACGGAAGTGGCGAGGTCGCGCTCGATGGCCCTGACGCGCCCGTCGACGCCGTCGGCGCCGACGGACCGGTGGCCTGGTCGTCGATGCGCGTGATCGACACGCATCCGGTGAGCGCCAGCCCGGCGGCCAGGATGATCGGCAGCGCAACGGAGCGGACCCGGGGTCTCGCGGTGCCCGACAGGGAGATCCGCGCCCTCCTCATCCGGCGTGCTTGAGATAGGCGGTACGGAAGCGCTCGGCCTGCTGCCTGGCGACCTGGGCGTCATCGCGCATGCGCAGGCCGAAGGGCGCCAGGTTGGGATCGACGACGCCGATGCCGAAGCTCATGGAGCGGGCCAGCAGCGCGTCCGTGGCCGGCAGCATGCCCGCCCTGATAGTGTGCCGGCTCGTCATGGCTGGAGGGACAGTCGAAGGGGCAGCCACGTCCGCTCGCCGTGCGTTGGGCGAGCAGGTGCTCCATGTGCGTGTAGACGTGCCAGCCGGACCGGTCGAGCGTGATGGAGCCGAGCTCGCGGGTGACGGCCTGGGCCAGCTCGGCGTCCGGGAAGGTCACCACCAGGTGCGTGGCCAGGTCGCCGTCGCGGTCGGGCAGCGTGCGAAAGCCGATGCCGGGCAGGTCCTCGATGAGCGACCACACCAGGTCCCGGTTGGCGCGCAGGTGCTCGCGGATGCGGTCGAGGCGGGAGAGCTGCGCCAGGAGCACCGCGCCCTCCAGCTCGGTCATGCGGAAGTTGAGCCCGAGCATGGGCCGCGACCCCACCTCGACGCCGCTGCGCATCGGGCCGTGGCCCTGGTCGTGCAGGGCGAAGCAGCGCCGGTAGAGATCCTCGTCATCGGTCACGAGCATGCCGCCGTCGCCGCAGGTGATGGTCTTGTACTCGTTGAAGCTGTAGATGCCGGCCGATCCGAAGCTGCCCACCCAGGATCCCCGGTAGGTGGCGCCGAAGGCCTGGGCGGCGTCCTCGATGAGTGCCACGCCGTGGCGGTCGGCGACGGCGCGCAGCTCGTCGATGCGGGCCGGGTTGCCCAGCATGTGGACGGCCACGATGGCCTTCGTGCGCGTCGTGATGCGAGCTTCCACGTCCGCTGGGTCGAGGTTCAGCGTGTCATCGATCTCAGCGAGCACCGGGCGGGCCCGAGCGTAGACGATCGAGGAGATGCTGGCCACGTACGTGAAGCCGGGCACGATGACCTCGTCGCCGGGGCCGACGCCCAGGCCGGCCAGGGCCAGGTAGAGCGCACTCGTCCCGGCGTTCACGGCCAGCGCATGGCTGACGCCGGCACGCTCGGCGACGGCCTCCTCGAAGTGACGCACCTTGGCCGGGAAGGTCCCGTCGTC
The DNA here is from genome assembly GCA_963825995.1 of uncultured Chloroflexia bacterium. Taxonomy (GTDB): domain Bacteria; phylum Chloroflexota; class Limnocylindria; order Limnocylindrales; family CSP1-4; genus JAFMJV01. Next base: position 510,012 of record CAWGVH010000001.1, on the reverse strand, counting down.
GGGACCGTAGCGGGAGAGGCGGCCGCTGCGGATGACGTCGGTCAGCTCCGCGAGCTCCTCGTCACCGACCAGGTCGAGTCCCGGTCCGGGCATGTCCACCTCTCCTGCTCAGGCATCGTGGTCCGGGCGACCCTAGCACGGGTGCCGCGTCGGCGGGTCGTGACGGAATCGCGCCACGCGTCGCCCTCCGCAGACCGCGTGATGGCCCAGCGCGCTGGCCCGCCATTCAGCCGCCGGCAGCGATGAGCGCCTGCACTTCCTCGCCCAGCGAGACGCGCACGGAGATGCCGAAGCGACGCGCTTCGCCGGGCTCCAGCATCGGAAGCGTGCCGGCCTCGCGCTCGGCCGCCCGTCCCGCCAGCCCGCAGTTGGCGGGCTCAAGCCCGGTCAGGTACATGCCCGGCCCCAGCATCCGCCATTGCCACAGGCGCGGCAGCTGGCGTGGGTCCCAGGCGACGGTCACGGCGATGCCGCCGGTGGGCGCGAAGGACGGGTTGGCCAGCGAGATGCTCGCCTCGGACGCACCACGGTCCTGCAGGCGGTGCTCGTAGACGTACTCAGCGAAACCGTCCTCGGGCGGCGGGAAGCTGGCGTGATCGCCGATGGCGCCCTGGGCACGCTCGTCGCGGCCCACGACCTGGGCCGCCGGGCCGATGAGGCGAGCGCCTTCCGCCACGACGGGATAGCCCAGGTTGACGTGGTAGAGGATGAGGACCGCAGCAGGCACAAAGCCCTGGTTGACGACCTCGTCCTCGACCTGGACGACCCGCTCGCCCATGGGCAGCGTGATGCGTCGCCGCAACAGGAGATCGCTGCCGAAGACATCCGTCTCGCGCAGGTCACCGCTGATCTCGGCCACCAGTCGGCCGTCGTGCTCGATGACGCGATGGACGACGTTGCGGGCGGCGATGTTGGAGATGCGTCCGTGGAGGCCGTAGGACGTGCCCTGGTCACTGGACGGCAGACCGACGTTCTGGAGGCCGCAGGTCGTCAGCAGGCCCCCGTGGAAGGAGCGCAGCCAGTTCGGCTCGCTGAAGTAGGCGGGGTGGACGGCCCCCGTCGTGGACTGCCAGCTGACCTGGTGGCCGGCTGCCCAGACAGCGCCGAGGTCGAGCCCACGGTCGGCCAGGATCATGGCCGAGAGGCCGCCAGCGGCGCGAGCGTCGATGACGCGGACGCCGTCCTCGTTGCCATCCGACAGCCGCGCTGCCTTCGTCGAGACGAGCTGCGAGACGTCGCCGATGCGCCGCCGCAGCTCCTTGAGGTCGTGATCTGCGTGCTCGTTCATGCCCGCACGGTAGCCGAATCGGGAAGGCTCGATGCGCGCCGCCGACCACGACGGTCCGCAGTCGACGCCTGCCGCGTGGCTATCATGGCTGGCAACGGGCAGCCAGCCCGCACAGGAGACGGGAGAGCATGGCCAGGACGAGCGCGAAGCGGTCCAGCAGCAGCGTCATCCGGACCTATGCCGCGGCCGATCGGGCCTCTGCCGAGCGTTCCTTCGTGCGCGAGCGCGAGCAGGCCGCCGGCCGTGGCTGGGAGCCCGTGTCGCAACGGTGGCGGACAGAAGGCCGCGAGCAGGTGCTGACCGTCGTGTACGAGAGCCGTGATGCGCACCGGGGCCACGATGGCCAGCAGTCCGGCGACGCCCAGGGGCCGTGGGGCAGGCAGGGGCCAGATGACGCACGAGCCGCCGTGGCCGAGCCGCCACGACCGGTCCCCTGGGACGAGCGACACGCCCGAGACCGCGATGCCTCGCGCCTGATCGTCGAGACCCTCGATCTCCACTGCGCCGGTGAGCCCCTCCGCCTCGTCCGCAGCGGCTTTCCGCCGGTACCGATACGGCCCATCAACGAGCGCCGAGCCTGGGTTCGCGAGCATGCCGATCACGTGCGACGCCTGCTCATGTACGAGCCGCGCGGCCACCGCGACATGTACGGCGCCGTCCTCCTGCCACCCTATCGCGATGATGCCGACATCGCCGTCCTGTTCATGCACAACGAGGGCTACAGCACGATGTGCGGGCACGGCATCATCGCGCTCACCCAGGGACTCATCGAAGAAGGCCTCTACCCGGCCATGACGCCGCAGACGACCATCCGCTGGGAGACACCGGCCGGCCTGGTGACCGCGTCCGCGTCGGTCGAGCTCGGCGAGGCTGGCGAGCCCCTCGTGCGCGAGGTGCGCTTCCTCAACGTGCCCGCCTACCTGCACGCCGACCGGCTCGTCATGCGGCCGCGTGGGGTGCGGCTCTTCGGCCCCGCCGCGGAGCGCCAGGGCCTCAGCGTCCAGCTGGCCTTCGGGGGCGCCTACTACGGCATCGTCGACGTCAGCGAGCTGGGCATGCGCGTCGTGCCCGAGCAGATCGAGCCGCTCACGCGGGCTGGCGCGGCCATCACGGATGCCCTGCGGCGCGACCACACGCCCGCCCATCCCTCCGACGAATCGCTGGGATTCGTGTACGGCACGATCATCGTCGACAGCGAACCGGCAAGCTCTCCGGACGGCCTGGCGGCGAGCGCCACGATCCGCAACGTCACCGTCTTCGCCGAGGCGGAGGTGGACCGCTCGCCGTGTGGTTCCGGGACGTCAGCGCTGCTGGCGGCACGCTATGCCCTGGGCGCCTCGGAGATCGGCGACGAGATCGTCAACGCCGGCATCACCGGCGAGTGCTTCGTGGGCCGTCTGGAGGGCCTCACCAGCCTCGGCGACCGCGAGGCCGTCGTCACGAGCGTGGCAGGGCAGGGCTTCGTGACCGGCCACCAGCGCTACGTCGTGGACGATCGCGATCCGCTGCGCGAGGGCTTCCTGCTGCGCTGAACAGGCGGCTCATCAGCGACACTGCAACCCATGGACCTGTCCGCGTGTTCTTGCCTGCGTGTGCGCTGACTGCCCGGCCCGCCTGGCCGATGACCTGGACGCCGCCTTCCCCGAGTTCCTGGCCCACCACCAGGATCTCGCCTACGGCGTCGCCATGCGGATGACGCGGCACCCGGCTGACGCCGAGGACCTGGCCCAGGAGGCCTTCATCCGCGCCTACCGGGCGTTGGCCGGGTACGAGCCGCAGCGGCGGCGCGAGCTGCACCCACGCGGTTGGCTGGTCGCCATCGTGGCCAACCTGGGCCGTAACCGGGCTCGACGCGGGCGAACGGCCGAGACCGACCTGGACAGCATCGCTTCGCTGACCCCGGACGGACGCCCCGGGCCGGAAGGGATCGCGGCCGAGCGTGAGACCTCGCGTGACTGGCGAGCGCGGCTCGATGCCCTGCCACCACGGTACGGTCGCGCGGTCGCGCTGCGCCACGTCAGCGGGCTGTCCTATCCGGAGCTCGCGCAGGCCCTCGGCCGGCCCGTCAACACCGTGAAGTCGGACGTGCACCGGGGTCTGCGGATGCTGCGCGCGGGCCTCCTCGAGGACGGCCTCGGTGCCGGGCTGCCCGGCCGGACAAGCGCGAGGTGAAGCCATGACGATGAAGGAGGCACGAGCGATGGTACGGGCCCTACGGAGCACGGCGGTCCCCGCGCCGGCGAGCCTGGCGGACGGGGTGCTGGCCGCAGTCGGCGTGCTGCACACCTGGGCAGAGATCGAAGGGCCGATCGGGCCGCTCTACGTGGCCTGGGGACCGGGCGGCATCACGGCCGTCGAGCGTGCGGGCGACCCCGACGGCTTCGAGACCGAGTACGGGTTGCGGCATGGCCGTACGGTGCGGCGGGTGCCCGCCATGCCACCCCGCATGGCCGGCCAGGTCGCCCGGCGGCTGCGCGGCGAGCGCACCAGCGGACCGGCCGTCGACCTCGGCGGGCTGACGGCCTTCGAGCAGGCGGTGCTGCGCAAGACGATGGAGATCCCCTATGGCGAGGTCCGCCCCTATGCCTGGATCGCTCGAGAGATCGAGCGTCCCAGGGCCGTGCGCGCGGTGGGCTCCGCCCTGGCGGGCAATCCGGTGCCCTTCGTCATCCCCTGCCACCGCGTGGTCCGCACGGATGGCCACATCGGCGAGTATGGGGCGGGCGGGCCGGAGGCCAAGAGCGAGGTCCTCGGCGTCGAGGGCGTGGATACGGTCGCGCTGGAGCGCTTGGCGGCTACGGGTACGCGCTTCACGGGCAGCGACACCACCCGCATCTATTGCTTCCCGTCATGCCGGCACGCGCGACGCATCACGCCGGTCCACGAGGTGCGCTTCCACTCGGCTGAGGAGGCTCGCACGGCGGGCTACCACCCCTGCCGCGTCTGCCGGCCCCTGGAAGCCTCGCCGTTCGCGGCCTGAGGCGCGTGTCCTCCGGCCTGAGCCCGTGTCCTGCCGCCTATCCCTCGTCCGGCCGCCGTGCCGTGGCCGCGACCAGCGGAGCGCGCAGGGTGAAGGCCTCGTCAGGCAGCGCTGCCCAGCGTTCCACCAGCCGCTCCCGCAGCCGTGAGCGGTCACCGCTCGACAGCGAGTCGAAGAGGTCCCACTCGTCGTAGTCTTCCTTGAAGTCGAGGTACGCCTCGCGCGTCCAGCTGAACTCCAGCCTGTCGGGCTGCGCGTCGACGGCCGTGAAGCCAGCCGTCTCCAGTTCGGCGCGGAGGGTCGCGGTATCCGCGATGTCATCGGGTGGCTGAACCTCGGCGTCAAGGTCGGGATCCTCGAGGCCGAGGTCGTAGACCGCCTCGTCGAACTCGAGGTCGGGCGCCAGTGCGAGCTCGTCCGCCAACCAGGTCACGATCCCCAGCCAGCCACCCGGACGCAGGACGCGGCCGACCTCGTGCAGGACGGCTCGCCGGTCGGATGCGAGCTGCAGCATGAAGGCACTGAGGATGACGTCCACCGAGGCGTCGGCCAGGGGCATGGCCGCGGCATCTGCGACGATCCACTCGAAGCGCTGAGGCCCGGCGGGAGCGGGCACATCCGCGATCCTGTGGCCTGCCACCGACAGCATGGCCCCCGAGGCGTCAAGGCCCACGATCCGGGCGCTCGGCCAGCGCACGGCGGCCGCCAGCGCCAGCGATCCCGTGCCCGTCCCCAGGTCGAGCACGACGGCAGGGGTCGATGCGGCGGCCGACCGCTCGAGCAGGGCCGCCACGCGCTCGAGCAGACGTACCCCGGGCGCAGCCAGCACGGGCTCCCAGTGACGCGCGTAGTGCAGGCCGGCCGGATCGGGCGCTCGGGCGTCGCTCATGGGATGGGTCGCTCGGTCACCGGAGTAGTGGGGAAGGTGTCCGGGACGCGATCCGGATCAGGCCTCTTCCGCAGCGATGCGGTAGATGCTGCCGTCCAGCGCCACCAGGTAGAGCTCGCCGGCGTCATCCTCGCCGAAGGAGACGAAGCCCTGGGGCGCGTCGAGGAGCAGATGCGCCGTCACCGCCTGGCCTGCCGCAACAGCGTCGGCGTCCAGGCCCCAGACGTTGCCGCTGCAGAAGTCGCTGAAGAGATAGACGCCGTCCAGCTCGGGGATGGCGGTGCCGCGATAGACGTAGCCGCCCACGATGCCGCACTGCGGTGAGACGCGGTCATAGACGGACACAGGCGGCTCGTACGCCGATGGATCGCAATCGGGGAGGTTGTGGCAGCGGTCACCCTCCATGTCGGACCAGCCGAAGTTGAGCTTGGAGACTCCCGCCGGGATGCGGTCCACCTCCTCGTAGCTGTCCTGGCCGACGTCGCCGATCCAGAGGTCGCCCGTCCTGCGGTCGAAGCTCGAGCGCCGCGGGTCGCGCAGCCCCATGGCCCAGGTCTCGGGCGGGAAGCCCTTGCGCTTCTTGGCGTAGGGGTTGTCACGCGGGATGGCGTAGAGCTTGTCGCTGCGGACGTTGACGTCGATGCGCAGCACCTTGGAGAGCCGCGACGAGGTCGCCTGGCCGATGCCGTTGGGATCCCCGGGCGAGACGCCGCCGCCGTCGCCCAGGGGGATGTAGAGGTAGCCGTCCGGCCCGAAGCCGATCCAGCCGGCGTTGTTGTTGGGGAAGGGCTGCTCCTCGAGGAGAAGTGACTTGACGGGCTTGTTGCCGGCCGTGCGACAGGGCGTGCCACGGAACTCGGCGATCTGCGTGCGGCCCTCCTTGTCGTTGTAATGGCCGAAGAAGCGCCCGTTGTTCGCGAAGTCGGGGTGGAAGGCGATGGAATGCAGGCCCTGCTCGGTCCCCTCGGTCACCAGTGCGCTGATGTCCAGGAAGGGCTTGGGGTGCACGAAGCCGTCGGCGTCCACGACCCGGACCACGCCTCCACGCTCGACGACGTAGAGGCAGGCAGCGTCGCTGCCGTCGTCGGTCACGTACACGGGTGTCTCGAGCCCGTCCACGATGAGGTCGATGCGCAGCTTGACGCTCGCCGGGTCGAAGGTCGGCCGCGGCACTGGCGCGGGCGACGCGGACGATGCGGCGGGGGACTCGACGGCCACCGCGGGCGGCGCCGAAGGGTCCGGGCCGGGCGTGGCGTCGGCACCGCTCGTGACGGCCGCCGGGCCGCCGGGGGCGAGCATGCCCGCAGCCAGGAGCAGCGCCAGGAGGCGGTGACGATGGTGTCGAGCGAACCGGGTCATGAAGCCTCCGTGACGGACAGCAGGATCCCTGTCAGGGCGCCGATGTCGCTGCCGGAGCTGCCGGCGGCGTTGGCCGTGGCCGCCACCAGGACGAGCACGACGACGAGCATGGCGATGGACGCGAAGATGACGACGCGGCGGATCGCGCGGCCCAGCGACGGCTTCTCGGCGACCGGAACGAGTCCGGCGGCCGGGGCACGAGGGCGCCGGTCGAATTGGTCGGGGTACGCCACCGCATCCCGCGAGATGCGGTCCATGACGGCCGGCGCCACGTCCGGCGTCCAGCGCAGCTCGCCCACCACGAGGGCCACGGCGAGGCTGCCCAGCTGGTCATCTGCGAGGCGCGCGGGTGCGAGGCGCGCGGGCGAGTCCGCTGCTCGCGGGTCCGTCATCAGGCGGCCGTCATGCGGGCGCGCAGGTTCTGCAGGGCCGTCCGCAGCTGCGCGTCGAGGAGGTTCGCGGAGATGGCCAGGGCGCTGGCCGCATCAGCCCGGGACAGTCCGAAGAGGTAGCGGCTGGCGATGGTCAGTCGGTCCTCTTCGCCGAGTCGGTCGAACGCTTCACTCACCCTCTCGCGCTCGAGATGGCTCAGACCGGCGCCGGCAGCGAGGCCGGCGACCGCAGTGGCGGGGTAGTGCGGGCCCCTGATGCGCTCGATCGGCCGGGAGGTGTGGCGGGGCCGGCCCGAGTCGCGGCGCTGCTGGCGCGCCTCACCGGCTGTGATGCGGAACAGCCAGGGCAGCAGTCCGTGCTCGTCGTCGAGAGATGGCAGCGCCCGCCAGGCCCGCACGAAGGCGGACTGGGCAGCTTCTTCGGCCAGGGTCGTGTCCCGGACGATGAGGAAGGCCACGCGATAGACCGGCTCCTGGTATCGGCGGACGAGGTGCTCCCATGCGAACAGGTCACCGCCACGGGCCGCCGCCACGAGGATGGCATCGGCTGCCTCGACGGTGGCGTTGGAGGTCGCCGTCATCGTGCCCAGATGGTAGCCGCATCCACGGACCGGCGGCCGGCCCCGCGGCAGCCGTCGGCCGGTCTGGTCTCAGCGGCCAAGCGCGAAGGGCGCCTTCGGCTCGAGGTCCAGGGCCGCCACCGCATCAGCGACCCGCTCGCGCGGCAGCGACCCGCTGCGCGACAGTTCGACGAGCACGGCCGCGGCGATGTGTGGTGCGTCGATGTCGAAGAAGCGCCGCAGGGCCTCACGCGTGTCACTGCGCCCATAGCCATCGGTGCCCATGCTGCGCCAGGCCTGCGTGGGGACCCATCGCGAGATGAGGTCCGGCCAGGCCGTGATCCAGTCCGAGACAGCCACGACCGGCCCGGCGGCCCCAGGCTCGGCCAGCACCTCTGTCACGTGCGGGATGCGCGGTTGGCCGGGGTTGTGCAAGTTCCAGTGCTCGACCTCCAGGGCGTCGTTGCGCAGCTGCTGGAACGATGGTGCGCTGAAAACGTCTGCTGCGACACCGTACGTTTCGGCCAGAAGGCGTTGTGCCGCCAGGGCCTGTTGCATGATGACTCCAGAGGCCAGGATGGTCGCTCGCGGCGCTGTTGCGCCCAGGTCGGGTGCTGCCGAGAAGCGGTACAGCCCGCGCACGATGTCCTCGTCGCTGACCCCGGCCGGCCGCGGCGGCATGACGTGGTTCTCGTTGTAGAGCGTGATGTAGTAGAAGTCGTCACTGGGTTGGTCGCCGTAGAGGCGCGCCAGGCCGTCCCGGATGATGGCGGCGGTCTCGTAGGCGAAAGCCGGGTCGTAGGCTCGGCAGGACGGGTAGTGCGAGGCCTGAACCAGGCTGTGGCCGTCCTCGTGCTGGAGACCCTCGCCGTTGAGCGTGGTCCGGCCGGCCGTGGCGCCCAGCATGAAGCCACGGCCTCGGGCGTCGCCGAAGGCCCAGATCTCGTCGCCGGTGCGCTGAAACCCGAACATCGAGTAGAAGATGTAGAAGGGGATCATGGGCTCGCCGTGCGTGGCGTAAGCCGTCCCGGCGGCCTGCATGGAGGCCGTCGAGCCCGCCTCGGTAAGGCCTTCCTCGAGGATCTGGCCGGACCTGTCCTCGCGATAGGAGAAGACGAGGTTGGAGTCCACCGGGTCGTAGAGCTGACCCAGCGCGGAGTAGATGCCGACCTCCTTGAAGAGCGAGTCCATGCCGAAGGTGCGGGCCTCGTCCGGGATGATGGGCACCACGCGGCGGCCCAACTCCGGGTCGCGCAGCAGGTTGCGCAGCAGCTTGGCGAAGGCCATGGTGGTGGACACTTCCTGGCCGCCGGAGCCGTTCTCGAACTCGCCGAAGACGGCGTCGCCCGGGGTGCTCAGCGTCTTCTGCAGCACGACGCGGCGCGGCGAGGGGCCACCCAGCGCCGCACGGCGCTCCTGGAGGTACCGGATCTCGGGCGAGTCCGGCCCCGGGTGGTAATAAGGCGCGTCCTTGAGCGTCGCGTCGGGGATGGGCAGTTCCAGGCGGTCGCGGAAGACGCGCAGCTCCTGCTCGTTGAGCTTCTTGGCCTGGTGGGTGATATTGCGGGCTTCCACGCTGGAGCCCAGCGTCCAGCCCTTGACGGTCTGGGCCAGGATGGCGGTGGGCGCCCCGTTCTGCTGGCTGGCCGCGTGATAGGCGGCGTAGAGCTTGCGATAGTCGTGCCCACCACGACGGAGGGCCTTGAGCTCGTCGTCTGTCTTCTCGGCCACCAGGGCCGCCAGGCGCGCGTCCGCCCCGAAGAAGTGCTGGCGCATGTAGGAGCCCGGCTCCACGGAGTACTTCTGCCACTCCCCATCGAGGACGTCGGCCATTCGCTGCACCAGGACGCCATCCGGGTCGCGGGCCAGCAGGCTGTCCCACTCGCGGCCCCAGATGACCTTGATGACGTTCCAGCCGGCGCCGCGGAAGACGGCCTCCAGCTCCTGGATGATCTTGCCGTTGCCGCGGACGGGGCCGTCGAGACGCTGCAGGTTGCAGTTGACGACGAAGACCAGGTTGTCCAGCCCTTCCCGAGCGGCGATGGAGAGCGAGCCCAGCGACTCCGGCTCGTCCGTCTCGCCGTCGCCGAGGAAGGCCCAGACACGGCTGTGCGAGGTGTCCTTGATGCCGCGGTGGTGGAGGTAGCGGTTGAAGCGCGCCTGGTAGATGGCGGCCAGGGGTGAGAGGCCCATGGAGACCGAGGGGAACTCCCAGAAGTCGGGCATGAGGCGCGGATGGGGGTACGAGGAGAGGCCCTGGCCGGGCACGACCTCGCGGCGGAAGTGGTCGAGCTGCGATTCGCTGAGGCGACCCTCGAGGAAGGCGCGGGCATAGACGCCCGGTGCCGCATGCCCCTGGTAGTAGACCTGGTCGCCCATGCCCTCGGCATCCTTGCCGCGGAAGAAGTGGTTGAAGCCGACCTCGTAGAGGCTGGTCGCAGAGGCGAAGGTGGCCAGGTGGCCGCCGATGCCCGGCGAGGCCATGTTGGCGCGCAGGACCATGGCCGCGGCGTTCCAGCGCACCATGCGGCGGATGCGCAGCTCCATCTTCTCGTCGCCGGGGAAGGGGGCCTCCTGCTCCGGGCTGATGGTGTTGATGTAGCGCGTCTGGGTCAGCGGCGGCAGGCCGATGTGGAGCTGACGGGCGCGCTTGAGCAGCTTGTAGAGCACGAACTGGGTGCGCTCCGGACCGACCTCCTCGGTCAGCGCGTCCAGTGACGCGATCCAGTCGCTCGTCTCGTCGGGGTCGGGGTCCGGGGGCAGGAGCTTGAAGTCACCGTAGGGGTCGAACATCTCGCGGGCATCGTAGGCCAAGCCGGAGCACGGCGTGCGCGGTGGGGCTGTCGCGGGCTGGCGTGCGGGGCGTATCCTGCAGCCGATGAGCACGCCCAAACGCACCCCGGCGCCCGGCTCGGCGGCCCAACCGGCGGCCGGCGCCGACCCTGCGAGCGACCCCACGGCTCCAGCGGCTGCCGCCCCGCTCGCGCCGCCCGAACGCAGGCGCGGCGGCGCCGCACCGACGGCCCTGCGCTCGGAGGCCATCCCGCTGACGGGCTTCGCGCTGGGCATCGACGTTGGCGGCACCGGCGTCAAGGCGGCCCTCGTGGACCTCGCCACGGCCGAGCTCGTGACCGCCCGCGTGCGCGAGAAGACGCCCCAACCCTCCACGCCGGAAGCCGTGCTGGAGACCGTGGCTGCGGTCGTCGAGCGTGTCTTCGCCGAGCACCAGTCACCGGGCGAGGTACCCATCGGCTGCGGCCTGCCGGGCGCCATCAAGCACGGCCACATGAAGACCGCCGCCAACGTGGACAAGGGCTGGATCGACTATGACGCCACCTCGCAGCTCAGCGCGCGGGTGGGCCGGCCGGTCTACGTCATCAATGACGCGGATGCGGCGGGCATGGCGGAACTGGCCTACGGCGAAGCCAGGGACCAGCCCGGGACGGTCATCCTGCTGACCGTGGGCACGGGCATCGGCAGCGCCCTCGTCAGCGAGGGCCGCCTCGTTCCCAACACGGAGTTCGGGCACATCCTCATGCGCAACAAGGGTGCCGAGACGCTCGTCAGCGGTGCCGCCCGCCTCCGCCGCAGGCTGGGCTGGAAGCGCTGGGCACGCGACTTCAACGAGTACCTGGCCATGCTGGAGTTCTACCTCTGGCCGGACCGCATCATCCTGGGCGGGGGCGTGAGCAAGGAATCGCAGCGCTACTGGCAATACCTGAGCACCAATGCTGAGCTGGTGAAAGCGCGCTACCTCAACACCTCGGGCATCATCGGCGCCGCCTACGCCGCTGGCCTGGCCGCCCACGAGCAGGCCGCTGCGGCCCGACCTCGACCCCCCAGGCGCGGCTGACGCGCCAGACGAGGCGCGCCATGCAGGTCCACCTCCTCGACGGTACCTACGAGCTCTTCCGTGCCCATTTCGGGCGGCCGCCGCATGCCGGCGCCGACGGCCAGCCGGTAGGCGCCACGCTGGGGGTCATCGAGTCGACGCTCTCGCTCTTTCGCGACGATGGCGTCACGCACCTCGGCTGCGCCACGGACCACGTCATCCGCTCCTGGCGTAACGAGCGCTACGCGGGCTACAAGACGGAGGCCGGCATGCCCCCCGAGCTGTTGGCCCAGTTCGGCCTCCTGGAGGAGGCTCTGCGGGCGCTCGGGGTCGTCGTCTGGCCGATGGTCGAATTCGAGGCCGATGACGGGCTGGCCGCAGCCGCGACACGCTTCGCCGACCAACCATCCGTCGAGCGCGTCATCATCCTCTCGCCGGACAAGGACATGGCCCAGTGCGTGCGACCGGACGGGCGGGTGGTGACCTTCGATCGGCGAGCCGGACGGTTCATGGACGCGGCCGCGGTCGTGGAGAAGTTCGGGGTGCCACCGGCGTCCATCCCCGACTACCTGGCCCTCGTCGGCGACAGCGCCGACGGCTTCCCGGGCCTGCCGGGCTGGGGGGCGAAGTCGGCCGCGGCCGTCCTGCAGCGCTACCCGCACCTCGAGGACATCCCCGACTCTGTGAGCGCCTGGGACCTGGCCGTGCGCGGCGCAGCCGGCCTGGCCCGAACACTCAAGGAGCAGCGCGCCGACGCTCTCCTCTTCCGCGAGCTGGCCACGGTACGGATCGATGCGCCGATCCCGCAGCGTGACCCGGATGAGCTGCGCTGGCACGGTCCGGACCGTCAGGCCTTCACGGCCCTGGCGGGGCGACTGCGCGCGCCGCGACTGCTGGAGCGTCTACCGGCGAGCTGATCCCGAAGCGGCGGTCATCGGCCCCGCGCCCGTACCCGGCGACGCCCTACGTGAGCATCTCCAGGTACGTCGCGTGGTGCTGCGGCATGGCGGCCACGATGCCGATGGACTTGCTGGGCATGCCCAGGTCGAACCAGCGATTGCCCAGTCGCGAGGTGACCACGGCACCACCCTCGCTGGCGATGAGACCGGCTGCGCAGATGTCCCACGTCGAGAGGCCCTGCCACTGCACGTAGGCGTCGAAGCGGCCGTTGGCGACGTAGGTCAGGCTCAGGGCCGCGCTGCCCATCGATCGCGTGATGCGCACGGCCCGCCGGTAGCGCGTGTTCTGGCGAGCGAAGCCAGAGCGCGGCAGACCCAGGTGCACGACGGCATCGCCGATGCGCTCCTTGCCCGGGTTGCTGATGCGCACTCCGTCGAGGTAGGCGCCGTGGCCGAGGATGGCGTGGAAGAGCTCGTCACGAAGCGGATCGAGGACGACGCCAAGGCGGGGCTCGCCGTCGACGACGAGGGCGATGCTGACGGCGAAGAAGGGCAGGCCGTTGGCGTAGTTGACCGTGCCGTCCAGCGGGTCGATGACCCACATCCGCTGCGCCTGCGGGCCAGAGACGCCCGATTCCTCGGCCAGGCAGGCATCCCCGGGGAAGGCTGCCCCGATGGTCTGCAAGATGGCCGCCTCGCTCAGGTGGTCGACCTCTGTGACGACGTCCTTCTCCGACTTGTGGACGATGCGCTCGAGCCGCTCGTAGCGATCCACGTGGATGGCGCCAGCGGCGCGGGCAGCCGCCGAGGCGACCTGGAGCTCATCGGCAAGGTCGATGTCGGGCACGCATCGATGCTAGCGCAGTCGACCGCCATGGCAGGTGTCCGCCGCGTGGCCGCTACTGGCAGATGACGCTGAGCAGCTCGGGGACGTAGGCGACGGGGCTGTCCGGCTCCGGCGTCAGCTCGCGCTCGAGGCTGATGCTCTCGCCACCCGCCATGGCCGGGGTACGGAAGGCCACGTCATCAGGCCGCGGTACGCCATCGCGGGTGAAGCGGCAGTCGGCGTGCCCCTCGGAGTCACCCTCGTTGGTGATGCTGACAGCTACGGCGACGGCGCCTGCTGCGGCGCCCGCTCGGGCCGAGGTCACCTGCGCCGAGAAGGGCCCGGCGTCCGTCAGGGTCAAGCGGAACAGGACGAAGAGTCCGATGACGCCCAACACGATGCCTGCGAAGACCGTGGCGTGCATCTGCGTGGCGCTGGGGCCGCTGAGCTGCTTGGGGTTGTGTTCGTCGCAGAGGCCGACACCGGCCGGTGTCTCCTTGCCGCAGCGGAAGCAGTGGTCGACCGGCTGCCGGTCGGGCGTGGGGGCCAGGAACCCGTGGTCAGCCGCGGGGGGCGGTTCGGCTGGTCGTGTCATGGCCGCCAGACTAGCGCCAGGACCGGGGGCGCGCTGTCGACGATCGGTCGCAGATGAGGCCGCACCCCCGGCGCCATCGCCGGTACCATCGCGCTCGATCGGTCAGCCCGCCAGGGCCAGGATGTCGTCCAGCTCGTCGGGGTGGATGTCGTGGACGATGATCTCCGCGGCCCCGCGCTCCCGCCAGCGGGCCGTCAGCTCGTCAAGGCCGTCGGCAGCCTCTTCCACGGTCACCGCCACCAGGGTGGGCACCTCGTCCGTGCTGCGACCCATGGCCGTGAGCTCGTCGACGAAGACCGGCCGCAGCGCCTCGAAGCTGTCGCTGAAGCAGGTCCAGGCGTCACCGTGGCGCGCCCCAAGCCGGGCACCCGTGGGGGTCATGCCGCCGACGATGATGCGGGGCGGAGGCGTCGGCGCCGGAAAGGCATGCGCGGCCTCCAGGCGGTAGTGACGACCCGCAAAGTCGGCCGGCCCGCCCGCGTGGAGCAGCCGCAGGACCTCGATGGCCTCGACCAGGTGCTCCGCCCGCTCTGGCCGCTCCGGGAACGGCATGCCGTAGGCGGCATGCTCCGCGGGGTGGCCGCCCGCCCCGATGCCCAGCTCGAGCCGTCCAGCCGACAGCTCCGCCACGGTGGCCGCGATGTTCGCGAGGACGGCCGGATGGCGGTTCATGACGTTGGCGACGAAGGGGCCCAGGCGGATGCGGCTGGTGACCGTGGCTGCGGCGGCCAGCATCGACCAGCACTCCAGCAGCGGATCGGTCAGTCGGCCCCGGCTGACGAAGTGGTCCCAGATCCATGCCGAGGCGAAGCCGGCCGCCTCGGCCCGCCGCACGGACTCCAGCCACCAGGCCGTGGAGACACCGATGGCGGTCAGGTTCAGGCCGACCGGGATGTGCTGCGTGCTCACGGCCGACCCACCCGGCTCGCGAGCGACCTACAGGGAGGCACCGGCCTCCAGGGCGATCTCGATCATGCGGTCGGTTGCCCGCTCCAGCTCTTCGAGGGGCAGGTAGGTGCCCTCGGAAGTCTCCTCCTCGCTCAGTGTGTCGCTGACGGTCAGGATGCAGGCGGCGCGCACGTCGGCACCGGCCGCGGCGGCTCGGGAGGCGAGGGTGAAGAGTGCCGCCGCCTCCATCTCGAAGCCGAGCACGTTGCGGGCTCGCCACTTCGTGACGTAGTCCTCGTCGGGGTTGTAGAAGACGTCCACGGTGGCGATCTGGCCGATGTGGGGCTGGACACCCCTGGCCCGAGCGGCATCGACGAGGGCGCGGGTCAGCTCGAAGTCGGCTGCTGGCGCGTATGGATCACCGTGGAGGTAGGTGCGCGTGGCGCCGTCCACTGGCGCAGCGGCAGTGGCGATGACGAGGTCACCAGTGCGCACGCCACGCCCGATGCCACCGGTCGTGCCGACCCGGATGAGCCGCCGGGCACCCAGGCGCAGCAGCTCCTCGACCATGATCGAGAGCGACGGCGTGCCCATGCCGGAGGTCTGCACGCTGACCGGCGTGCCCTGGTAGAGGCCCGTGTAACCGAGCATGCCGCGATGCTCGTTCACGAGCCGGGAGTCTTTGAGCCCACCGTCGAACATCTCGGCGATGCGCGTGGCGCGGTTGGGGTCGCCGGGCAGGAGCACCAGCGGCGCGTAATCGCCGACCTCGGCGCGAAGGTGGATCTGAGCCATGGTGGGCACTCCCCGCTTGGGCCGTGGCATGAGCCTCTGGGCACCCGAGGCTGCACGGGCGACGAGAGTCTAGCGCGCGACTGCTCGGGCGCCCAGCCCCGCGGTCCCGACGACGGCTCGTATCATCGAACCTGACCAGGCGAGCGAACAGCAGGGAGGGTGCATGGGGGTCCGCATCGAAGGATGGGCACGCGAGGTGCTCGAGCGCCCGGGGGTCTTCGGCACGTTGTCGACCCTGCAGCCGGACGGCTCGCCACTCCAGGCCGTCGTCTGGTACGAACTGCGCGGGGACGACCTGCTCGTCAACTCCGCGGTCGGACGGCACTGGCCCGGGAACCTGCAGCGCGATCCGCGCTTCAGCCTGCTCGTCGAGCAGGGCTACGAGTTCGTCAGCATCCGTGGCGTGGCGGAGGCCCTGGCCGACCCGCAGCAAGCCCAGACGGACATCGCCGGCCTCGCCCGCCGCTACCTGGCGGCAGACCCGGTGGCTGCCGAGCGTCTGATCGAGGACGCCTTCCGGACCCAGCATCGCATCAGCTTCCTGCTCCATCCGCGCGCCGTCACGGAGCGCCCCGCTTGAGTCCTGGAGCCCAGGGCAGCGTGACGGACGCACCGGCACCGGGCGTCCAGGTCGTCGTCCTCGCCGGCGGCTACGGCGGTGCCAAGCTCAGCCACGGCCTGGCTCTCGCCTCGGCCGCCCGGGCGGCGCGCGGCCGGACGCCACTCGATCTCTCCATCGTCGTCAACACCGGGGACGACCTTGAGATCCACGGCCTCTTCGTCTCGCCCGACCTGGACACGGTCATGTACACGCTCGCTGGCCTCGCCAACGACGAGACCGGCTGGGGCGTGCGCGACGAGACGTGGTCGACCTCGGAGATGCTGCGTCGCTACGGCTCGGACACCTGGTTCGGGCTGGGCGACCGGGATATGGCCACCCACGTGCGCCGGACACAGCTCATTCGCGAAGGACGGCGCCTCACGGAGGCGACCGAGGAGCTGGCCTGCCGGCTGGGCGTGGCTGCGCGGCTCCTGCCCATGGCGGACGAGCCGGTACGCACCGAGCTGCGCACGCCCGATGGCTGGCTGGACTTCCAGGACTACTTCGTTCGGCGCGGCCAGCGCGACACGGTGCTGGAGATCCGCCGGCGGGGTATCGAGACAGCGCGCCCCACGGCGGAGGTGCTGGCGGCCATCGCCGGCGCGCACCTCATCGTCATCGCACCCTCCAACCCCTTCGTGTCGGTGGGCACCATCCTGACCATGCCGGGCGTCCTGGACGCGCTGCTCGCAGCGCCGGCACCCGTGGTGGCCGTGAGCCCGGTCGTCGGCGGCAAGGCACTGCGTGGCCCGGCCGACCGGATGCTCGAGTCGCTGGGCGGGGAGGCGTCCGCCCGCGGCGTCGTGGCGCACTATCGCGAGCGCTACCCTGGGCTCGTGGACACGTTCGTGCTGGACGTGACCGATGCGCAGGAGGCCGAAGGGCTGCGGGCAGCAGGCGTGAGCGTGGAAGCCCGCGACACGGTCATGCGCGGGCCCGCCGACCGGCAGCGACTCGCCGAGGAGATCCTGGCGGCGCACCTGCCCGGCTGAGGGACTCTCGGCGGCCCGACTACCATTCGGATCGATGCGCGACGACACGCCCACGCAGGTCGGCCCGGACATGGAGCCCATCCATGTCGTGCTGCCGATGCGCACCGTGTCCGGCGGCAAGGCCCGGCTGGGCGAGGCGCTGGACGCCGAGGAGCGCGAGGAGCTGGTACTCGGCCTCCTGCTGCATACGCTGGCGGTACTGGCGGCCTGGCCGCGCTGCGGCCGCATCCACCTCGTCAGCCCGGATCCGGTGCTCGCCGCTGCCACCCGTCAGGCCGGGGCCGACGTCATCGTCCATCGCCAGTCGGGCGAAGGCCTCAACGAGGGCATCGGCCTGGGGATCGAAGCAGCGATGCGCCGGGGGGCGGTCAGCCTGTTGGTGCTGCCGGGCGATCTGCCGCACCTCTCCGTGGACGCGCTCGACGAGCTCATCCTGGCCGCGGATGCCGGCCTCGCGGCGGCGGGTGGCGGGCCGCTGGTGGCCATCGCGCCGTCCGACGCGCGCAGCGGCACGAACGCGCTGGTGTTGCGGCCGCCGGACGTCATCGCCCCTCGCTTCGGCAACGACAGCTTCGAGGCGCACCTGCGGGCCGCGGAGGCTGCTGGTGCAGCCGTGCAGGTCGTCAGCCATCCCGTCCTGGGCTTCGACCTCGACACACCCGAGGACCTGGAGCGTCTCGACCCGGCTCGCCTGCGCGAGCTGATGGCCGCCGGTCGCCGAGCGGCCGAAGGGGTCGGCGCGTGAGTGAGCCCGCAGGCGGGCGGGTGCCCAAGCCTCCGGTCGCGGACGACGCTGCTGCTGCACCGTCCGGCGACCGCCTGCTGGCCGTGGCCCTGCCGGAGATCGCGGAGGTCACCCCGGGCGACGACCTGGGTCGCCTGGCGGCCGAGGCCTGGTGGAGCCTGACGCTTGAGGACCCCGGGCTGGCGCCGCGTCCGGGAGACGTGCTCGTCGTCACCCAGAAGGTCGTCTCCAAGGCCGAGGGCCGCCTCGTGCGCCTGGCGGACGTCGAGCCGCGCGCGGAGGCCGTGACCTTCGCCGAGGCCTGGGGCAAGGACCCACGCCAGGTAGAGGTCGTGCTGCGCGAGTCGGTGAGTGTCCTGCGTATGGAGCGAGGCCTCATCATCAGCCGCACCCGCCACGGCTTCGTGTGCGCCAACGCCGGCGTGGACGCCTCCAACGTCGGCGCGGAGGATGTCGTCACCCTCCTGCCGGAGGACCCGGACGGCTCCGCGGCCGTCCTGCGCGAGCGTATCTACGAGGAGCTCGGGGTCTACGTCGGGGTCATCATCAGCGACTCCTTCGGGCGGCCCTGGCGCTGGGGCATCACCGACGTAGCACTGGGCGTGGCGGGCTTCCTGCCCCTGGACGACTTGCGCGGCACCCCGGACGCTGGCGGCCGGACCATGCAGGCGACCGTCGTGGCCGTCGCCGACGAGCTGGCCTCCGTGGCAGAGCTGACCTCCGGCAAGACGAGCCGCCGCCCGCTGGTCATGATCCGCGGCGCACGCTTGCCGGCGGGCGCCGGGTCCGTGACGCGGGACGTCGTCATGGCCGAACGGGACGACCTCTTCCCGTAGTCCCGGCCCGTGCCTCCAACGGCCCTCGCTAGACTCCCCTCATGAAGGTCGGCCTGCAGATCAGCTCGTTCACCTGGCCCGATGGCCCGGCGCGGCTGGGCGAGACACTGGCAGCCATCGTGCGCACGGCCGACGACGCCGGCTTCGACAGCATCTGGGTGATGGACCACTTCATCCAGATCGGCTCGGTGGGTCGGCCGGACGAGCCGATGCTGGAGGGCCTGACGACCCTCGGCTTCATGGCCGCGCACTCCCGGCGAGCGCGCCTGGGCCTCATGGTCGGCGGCATCCACTACCGGCAGGCGGGCCTCTGGCTGAAGGCCGCCACGACGCTGGACGTCCTGTCCGGGGGCCGCGCC
Organism: uncultured Chloroflexia bacterium; assembly: GCA_963825995.1. GTDB lineage: Bacteria > Chloroflexota > Limnocylindria > Limnocylindrales > CSP1-4 > JAFMJV01. The sequence continues at coordinate 491,176 of CAWGVH010000001.1, read as the reverse complement.
TGGTTCGGCATCGGCGCAGCCTGGAACGAGCAGGAGTCACGTGCCCTGGGCTTCCCCATGCCCCCGCTCGGCGAGCGCTTCGAGATGCTCGAGGAAACCTTGCGCCTCGTCCAGCTGGGCTGGCAGGACGAGCTCGGCAGCCAGACCGCCCTTGATGGACGCCACTACCAGGCGAGCCACCTGCTCAACAGCCCGCAGTCGCTGACCCGGCCGCACCCGCCCATCCTCATCGGCGGCGGCGGCGAACGGCGGACCCTCAAGCTGGTGGCCATGTACGGCGACGCCACCAACGTCTTCGGCACGGATCCCGGTCAGCTGGCCCACAAGTACGGCGTGCTGCGGCGCCACTGCGAGACCGTCGGCCGGGATTTCGACAGCATCGAGAAGACGTTCCTGACGCAGGTCTCGATCACGCCGGACGGTGCGCGCCGGTCGCTCACGTCCGGCCAGCTGGTGGAGCGCCTGGGCCGCACCACGGAGGTCGGTGCCCAGCACGCCATCTTCAGCGTGCGTGACGTCCACGACCTCTCGAAGCTGGAGCTCATCGGCCGCGACGTCATCCCGCAGCTGCGTGGGCTAGGCCGGCCCTCTCCCCTGCCCTGAGGGCACGGCGACCCGCCGCACGGGCGCGCCGCGGTGGGCGCGCCCCACCCACATACTCCAGGGGAGTATCCTGACGGCGTGCTAGGATGACGAGATGAACGAGAACGGCGCGGGCTTCGGGGGCCTGCAGATGACCGACACGGCCAGCGGAGCCGAGACCCCGAGCACGGCCCCGGGGAGTTCCGGCGCGGCCACGGGCCGGCCGGCGCGGCCACGGGCCCGGCCGGCGCCGCTACGGGCTCGGCGCGCGGCCACGTCCCTCGCCCCGATCGCCTCGGCAGGCTCCATCGCGTCCCTCGCACCGATCGCCTTCGAGCAGGCCCACGACGGGGCCGCCGCCCTGGCCGATCGCAGCGGATCGCACGCCCGGGTGCTCATCGTGGGCAGCGGCCCGGCCGGCCTGACGGCCGCCATCTACGCCGCGCGCGCCGATCTCGAGCCGCTCGTCATCGCCGGCTTCGTGCCCGGCGGACAGCTCATGATCACCTCCGAGGTCGAGAACTACCCGGGCTTCCCCGAGGGCATCGACGGCCCCCAGCTGATGGCCAACATGCGAGCCCAGGCCGAACGCTTCGGTGCCCGCCTGGTGGACACCGACGTCGAGGCGGTCGACTTCTCGGCGCGACCCTTCGCCGTCACCGCTGGCGGAACCCGCTACACGGCGGACAGCGTCATCATCGCCACGGGGGCCTCAGCTATCTGGCTTGACCTGCCCAACGAGACCCGCCTGCGAGGTCGCGGAGTCTCCGCCTGCGCCACTTGCGACGGCTTCTTCTTCCGCGACAAGCGGGTGGCCGTGGTGGGCGGCGGCGACAGCGCCCTGGAGGAGGCCCTCTTCCTGACCAAGTTCGCGAGCGAGGTCGTGCTCGTCCACCGGCGTGACGAGCTGCGCGGCAGCCGCATCATGCAGAACCGTGCCATGACGCACCCCAAGGTCAGCATCGATTGGAACAGCCAGGTCGTGGACGTGCTGGGCGAGGAGAAGATCAGCGGCCTTCGCCTGCGGGACACGCAGACCGGCGCCGAGCGCGAGATGCCCATCGAGGGCCTCTTCGTGGCCATCGGGCATCGCCCCAACACCGACGTCTTTGGGGACTGGCTGGCCAGGGACGAGAAGGGCTACCTCGTCGTCCACGACCACACCTCGTCGGGCATCGAGGGCGTCTTCGTGGCCGGCGACGTGCACGACCATCGCTACCGCCAGGCCATCACAGCCGCAGGCGACGGCTGCAAGGCAGCCATGGACGCCGAACGCTGGCTGGAGGCACAGGGCGAGGAGGACAGCACCGCCGAGCAGGTCCCGTCGCACGCTGCGGACCGCTCGCCGGCCGGCTGACGCCGGGCCTGCCGCCCGGGATCCGGCGCACGACGATCACGAAGGAAGAGGAAGAGGCCATCCTGGGCTTCGGGGACCGCGGCGCGTGATTCCTCGACAGCTCGGCCATCGTGGCGCTCGCGAAGGAGCGTGTCTTCCCGCATGCGGACGTCGAGCTCGCCTACCCCGGTGGCGGGGGATGCTCCCCGACCACCCCTGGCCGTTCGCCAGGGATGGCTGGGCCTTTCAGCGGTAGCCCATCTCCGCCAGGCGGCTGCCGAGCAGCGTCTCGATGGCACGGCGCGCCCGTCCGCCGATGAGCCTCCGCCAGCGGTCGGCGGCACCTTCGTCGAATCCGACCTCGCCGACGCGCGCGCCCCTGGAGGTCACGCGCTGCTCCAGCATGCGCGGCTCGAAGCTCACGCCCAGGAAGTCGCAGAGGCTGCCGAGTGTCGCGTCCGGGTCCGAAACCAGGCCCTCGAAGTGAAGCAGCCGATAGCGCCTCGGAAAGCGACGCGCGAGCGTGCGGTGGCGGTGAACGGCGGTCGCCCATGCCCACGTCGTCTGGAGCAGCACGAAGGCCGCCAGGAGCGCCGGGGCGTGAATGAGCTGGCGGTAGGGGACGCTAGCCGGATGCTCGGCACGGCGGCGCAGCTCGGAGACGTAGATGGCTCGCGGATCTCGCATGCAATGCACGACGCGGGCGTCCGGAAACCACTCGAGCAGCGTTTCGACATAGGCCAGGTGGGCAGGCGTCTTCTCGCCCATGATGGCCTTGCCGCGCCGGTCGGCGTAGATACGCAGGAAAGCCTCGAAGATGCCCCGTTCCGTGCGGTCTGAGGCCAGCAGCCGCGCCTCGATGTCCGCCCGAGGCACACGCTCCGTGAGCCAGCGCCAGTAGGGGGAGAGCTCGCGCAGCCGTGAGCGGCGCTGGAACTCGGGGGAGTAGATGAGATCGACCAGCCGTCGTACCGTCGCGTCGTCGTGCAGGTCACCCAGGCGCCGGAAGTAGTGCCGCGCACCCTCCCAGGCCAGCAGATGGCCCAGGTAGTGGTTCTCAGTGGCGATGGCGATGCGGCTGTGGCGGTCGAGGATGCGCCGTGTGAGCGTGGTGCCGCTGCGGCTGACACCGACGATGAAGACGGCCTCGACTTCGCCGGACCGCGGGCCCGCTGGCTGGATGTGCTGCTCCTCCACTGCGCCCCGAGTCTAGCTGCCATGCCGGGCGTGGCCAGGGACATGGAGCTTCCGGACACACCCAGCGCCGACCATCTGCCGCCCACATGTAACCATTCGGGCTGCCCGCGTCCCTGTAGGGGTGGATGGACATCACGCTCGAGGCTACGCAGCCCGCCAACGACATCGAAGCCGTCTACCGCGACCACGCGGCTCGGCTGTGGCGCAGCCTGCTGGCCTACACGGGCGACGCGGCCATCACCGACGACGCCGTCGCGGAGGCCTTCGCCCAGGCGCTCCGGCGCGGCGATGCCATCCGTGACCCCGAGCGGTGGGTCTGGCGAGCTGCCTTCCGCATCGCGGCCGGGGCACTCAAGGAGCGCGGGCGCCATGGCGGCACGGCGCCTGAGATCAGCTACCGACTGGACGAGGTGCCCGCCTCGCTCACCGAGGCACTGGCGAGCCTGCCGCCCGGCCAGCGTGCCGCGGTCGTCCTGCACTACTACGCCGACCTTCGGGTGCGTGATGTGGCCGAGGTCCTGGGCACCTCGACCGCAGCCGTGAAGGTCTCCCTCATGCGCGCCCGCCGTCGCCTTCGTAGGTTCCTGGAGAGCACCGATGGATGACCTTCGCTCGCAGCTCGCGGCCCTCGACCACATCGCCGTGCCCGACCAGTGGCCGGAGATCGAGCGGCGCTCGTGGGCGCCAACCACCCCGACCGTATCGACTCGGACGCGCTGGGTCGGCACCGGCGAGCATCCCCAGAGGAGGTCCAGCCCCATGCTCACACCCATCCGCGTCATGGCCGTCGGCCTCGTCGTCGCCCTCTCCACCGGCCTGCTGGCCATCTCGCTCTCCGGGCCGTCGGCTGACCAGGCCGGCGGCTTCGGGGCGCCAGGCGCGTCGGCCAGCCCCGCACTCGCAGGGACCGCTGCATCACCGGACGCCCTCGCTGCGAGGCCGGGTGGTCCGGCCATCGACTGGGACACCGGCTGCGTCCTGCTGACGGCCGACTGGCTGCGCATCGTGCCGGATGCCCCCGGCGAGGGTCCTGACCAGGTCTTCACTGGCGAGCGCGTCGCCGTGAAGTCCGATCCGGGCGACGACACGTACCGCACGCTCGAGGCGACCTGGCTGGAGGATGGTTCCGAGATGCGGGTCAACCTCTACTTCGCCGCCGACGAAGACAGCTGGTGGGTCCGCGAGCTGCGCACCTACGACGGACAGCCCACGCCGGACTGGATCACGTATCCGAGGTCCCCTGTTCGAGACGCCTCTGGGCCAGACCTACGGGGGCGACGTGGATGCTGGAGAGCACCCCCGAGGGCCGAACGTGCCAGGCAGGCATCGAGATCCGGCGGCATGACGCTGAGCGCCCCTGACTTCGGGCCGGGGACGGGACCCGCGACGTGCACCCAGACCACGCCGGTGGGGAACGTCGAGTGCGGCATCGCCGAGGCCAGCCCGGCCGACGGGGCGGCGGGCAGCCTGTCAACCGTTGACAAGGCCCCCGACGGGATGGCGCCCGCGGTCGCATCAGCTGTTGCCGCCATCTCAGACGATCTGCTCGACGGCTGCTACTCACGGGACGAGGCCGTCATCCGCCTCTCAGCCGCCCTCATCGAGGCTGGGGAGTCCGGCTTCTTCGTGCGCACCGACGGCCCCATCGGCGGGCCGGACGACCGGATCGACGAGATCATGGCGCACGTCGATGCGGGCTGCGTGGTGTATGGCGGCTCCGGTGCCACGGAGGACGGCAGGCCGGTGTTCTATGTCGGCGGTGGATCAGGAGGACCGACAAGCACCTTCGTGCCCGGTACGGTGGCGGAGTAGTCGGGCTCGTCGAGCGGTCCACACGAGGTTCCGGGCGGCCCTCCGTCCGCATGGCACTGCCTTCCCGTCCGACTGGCAGGGCACCGACTCCCCGGTGTCGACTAGGCTGCCGGCATGGAGAAGCGCGTCAGCCTTGCCTGGACTTCGGGCATCGACTTCACAGCCACGTCGGAGGAAGGCGTCCGCGTGGAACTTGGCGGGACCGAGTCGCCCGGCACGTTCCGCCCGGCCACCATGCTGCTGGTCGCCCTGGGCGGCTGCACGGGCATGGATGCCATCTCGATCATGACCAAGAAGCGCATCGCGGTGAGCAGCTACCGCGTGGAAGTCTTCGGCGTCCAGAAGGACGAGCACCCGAAGCCCTATACCTCGATCATCGTCGAGCACGTCGTGGCGGGCACATCCATCGACGACACTTCCGTGGCTCGCGCCGTCGAGCTCTCGGCCCGCAAGTACTGCGCGGTGGGCGCCACTATCGCCCAGGGCGAGACGACCATCGAGCACCGCACCCGCATCGTCGATGAGAACGGTGAGCGGACCTGTGAGTGCCTTGTGATCGGGCCGCGGGGCCAGGGCCTGGCTGGCGCGGAGGCCAGGGAGGCCGTCGGCACGAACGCCTGACCCGACGACGGCCGAGGGCGGAGCGGCGGAGCGGCCGCTGCCGGGTGCGGCGGTTCGCGCCTGCCGGCTGCAGCGGCGGTCCTGACGGCGCCCGTCGCCCACCGGCGGCAAGCCTCACGTGCGGATGGTCAGCTGCGGCTGCGCACCTGCCAGCGAGCCAGGAGCTGCTCACGCACGGAATTCACCTCCGCGGCGCGTTGCTTCAGGCGCGGCAGCTCCCAGAGCTTGGCAGCGATGAGCACCCGGTAGTAGGTGCGCGTGAGAGCCACGGCCAGGCCCATCGTGCCGTCGCGGTAGCCGCGGCCACGGACATACTGTCGCCAGAAGTAGAGCCCAGCCTCGAGGAGTAGGTCGCCTGGGCCGTGGGTTCGCTTGCCGCGCGCATAGGCCTGACGAGCCTCGATGTCCGTGTAGCGGTCCACCTTGCGCACGAGGTCCGAGAGGTTGCCGCCTGGGAAGTGCCAGATGGCGAGGCCCGGATCCGCAGCCAGCTTGTGCTTGCGGGCGCCCGGCGCCGGGGCGATGGACTTGTGGATGCGGTCGGTCATGAGCAGCGAACCCGGCCGGAAGAAGCGTGCGTGGCGGCTCGGCCAGTTGTTGCCGTGGCGCAACCAGCGACCCAGGATGACGTTGGCACGCGGAACCAAGACGACGTCGTAGGCGGGGTCCCGATCGGCCAGCTCGCGGAGGTGTCGGGCCAAGGTGGGCGGCACCATCTCGTCGGCGTCGAGGATGAAGACCCAGTCGCCAGTGGCCTTGCCCACCGCGAATCGACGGGCGGGGTCGGCGATGCCGCCGGTGCGATCGTGCTGGTAGACGGTGGCCCCCATGCGCTCAGCGATGGCGGCCGTCTCGTCCTCGCTGTGCTGGTCGACGACGATGACCTCGTCACACCAGGGCAGCAAGGTGCCCAGCGCGTAGTGCAGCTGGTGGGCCTCGTTGAGGGCGATGATGACGCCGCTGATCCGGACCATGGCTAGAACTCCACCTCGCCGACGGCCCTTGGCGCCCTGGCCAGGCGCTCCTGCTCGCTGCGGTCGATGGGCGCGAGGTCTGGATCGTGCTCGAGCCCCAGCATGGTCTCCTTCATGCGCTGGTACTGCGCGGCCCGCTCGTGCGAGGCCATCTCGTCCCACTGCTTGGCCTGCACCAGGAAGCGGTCCATGACGCGGATGGTGGAGGTGGCGATGCCGGCTGGCCCGTCCTTCCAGGCGCGACCCTTGACGAACTCCTTCCAGGCCTGCCGGGCCGCGACCGAGAACCAGCGGCGCGGGCCGGGTCGTCGCCCGGATCGCGAGCGCTGCCAGGCCTGCACCGTCGTGTAGCGCTGCGATTTCCAGACAAGGTCCGCGATGTCGTGGTAGCTGAAGTGCCACAGGCAGCACTCGCGGTCCATGGGCAGCATGATCTCCGTGGCTCCGGGGGCCGCATGGAAGCCGCCATGCATCTCGACGCGGATGTCGATGTGGTCTTTGTGGAAGAAGCGCCGCTTGGCGTTCGGCCACCACTGGCCGTGCTCCATCTCCCGGCCCAGGATGATGTTGCGGCGCGGGATGCGCACGACATTGGCCTCGCCCGACTCCGCGATCTGGCGCAGTCGGCGCCCAAGGTTGGGATGCGCGACTTCGTCCGAGTCAAGCACCATGACCCAATCATGCGTCGTCAGCCCGACCGACATCTCGCGGATGATCTCGACGTAGCCGGTGGGCTCCACCTCCACGACCCGGGCGCCACAGCGGCGGGCGATGTCCGCCGTGCCGTCCGTGCTCTGCTGGTCCACGACGAGCACCTCGTCGCACCACGACCGCAGCGACTCGACGGCGTAGCGGATCGTGTCCGCCTCGTTCCAGGTGTTGATGAGGCCGGAGATGAGGACGGCCATGCTAGAGGCGCCTCTTCTGGCGGAGCACGTTCAGGAGATGGGCAGGCTGCGTTCTGACGGTCCCGTGTAGAGCACGTCGGGCCGGATGAGCTTGTCCACTGCGGCCTGCTCGAGGATGTGGGCCGTCCAGCCCACGGTGCGAGCGACAGCGAAGGTGGCCGGGAAGAGGTCCGAGGGCAGCCCGATCCCCTGCAGCACGGCCGCGGTGTAGTACTCCACGTTGGTCATGACCGGATGGTCCGGGTAGCGCTCCTTGAGCATGCGCAGGGCGACATCCTCGACCGCCACGGCCAGCTTCAGCCAATCGGCGATGGAGCTCATCTGCTCAGCCACGTGACGCAGGGCGGCGGCACGCGGGTCGTAGGCCCGATAGATGCGGTGGCCGAAGCCCATGAGGCGCTCGCCGCGCTCGAAGGCACCGGCGATCCACTCCTCGGCGCGCTCCGGCGAGCCGATCTCGTGGAGCTGGCTGACCACCTCCGACGGGGCGCCGCCATGGAGCGGGCCCTTCAGGGCACCGATGGCACCGGAGACGGCGCTGGCCATGTCCGAGCGGGTCGAGGTGATGACGCGGGCCGTGAAGGTGGAGGCGTTGAAGCCGTGCTCGGCGGCCACGACGAGGTAAGCGTCCAGCGCGCGGGCTGAGGCCTCGTCGGGGATGACGCCCGTGAGCTGGTAGAGGAAGCCGGCCGCGAGGTCGAGCTGCGGCTTGGGTCGGATGGGTTCCAGCCCCTGGCGCAGCCGGCCGAAGGCGGCCAGCGCGGATGGCGCCAGGGCCACGATGGTGCGAGCCTGCTCCACGGTCGGCGGCCAGTCGATGCGATGGCCTGCGCCCCACGCGGAGACGGCGGTGCGCAGCGCGTCCATGGGATGCGCATCGTTGGGAAGGTCCACGAGGCCGGACAGGACGCGCGCGTCCAGCGGCTCACAGGCGAGATGGGCCTCCGCGGGCCAGGTGCCCGTCCAGAGCAGCTCGGCGACCTTGGGATACGTGCCATTGGGGACGAGCTCACCGATGGGATAGCCGCGGTACAACAGCCGGCCGTTGGCGCCGTCGACGAGGGAGAGCGCGGTCTCACCCGCCACGACCCCCTGGAGGCCGGGGGAGTACGGTCGATCGTCCTGGGTCGTCATGCGCGCCAGTCTAGCCGCCCGCGCGGGCGGCTGCGGCCTCGTGGGGGTGCTCGTCTGGCTCCAGGTGGGCACCGGCCTCGCGCATACGCGACAGGGCTCGGTCCCCATCACCCTCGGCCAGGTCGACGGCACGGATGGCAGAGGTCAGGACCGTCACCTCGAAGCCCAGCGCCCGGGCGTCGAGCACGGTGGCCTCCACGCAGTAGTCGGTGGCCAGGCCGGCCACCACGAGGCGCTCCACCCCCGCGGCTCGGAGCAGGCCCTCCAGCTCCGTCGGCTCGGTCCGACCGCCCAGGGGGTCCCGCACGGTGAAGCCGCTGTAGCCGTCCTCACCGTGTTGGCCCTTGCGCACGACCGGACCCTGGACGCGCAGGTCGGGGTGGAGCAGCGCGCCCCACGTGCCCGCCACACAGTGGACCGGCCAGATGCCGCCGTCCCTCGCGAAGTGCGGCGTGCTCGGCGGATGCCAGTCCTGGGTATAGACGACGCGGGCGCCGGCGGCCTTGGCCGCTGCCGCCTGAGCGTCGATGAGCGGCACGACCGCCTCGCCGCCCCGGACGTGGAGCGATCCTGCCGGGTCCGCGAAGTCGTTCTGGACATCCACGATGAGGAGCGCCGTGGCGGGGTCGTAGCGAGGCACGGGCCGATGGTACGCGACGTGGCGACCCTTCCCGGGCACGACGGGTGGCCCGCATGTGGCGCGACCGCCGGCGATGGTGGCGAGCAACCGGCGCGTGGGCGCGGTGGGCTAGCATCGGAGGCTGCGTGTCCAACCCTGCCAAGCCAGCCAGCCCCGCCGTCGGCCGATCGACCGACGACACCCACACGTGGGCGATGTTCCTGCTCCTGTCGGCCATCTGGGGCAGCTCGTTCCTGTTCATCAAGACCGCACTCGGGGACGGGGTGCCTCCGCTCACGGTGGTCAGCCTGCGCGCCGTGTTCGGTTCGCTCTTCTTGGGCCTGGTCATGCTCGCCTGGGGCCAGCGCCTGCCCCGCGGCCGCGAGGTCTGGGTACGCCTCGCCTTCCTTGGCCTGGTCAACATCGTGGTGCCCTTCACGCTCATCTCGTGGGGCCAGCAGTACCTCCCCACCGGCCTCGCGGCGGTCATCAACGCCATGGTGCCGCTCTTCACGATCGTGCTCGCCTCGGTCGTCCTTCACGACGAGGCCATCACGCCGGCGCGACTGGGTGGTCTCGTCATCGGCTTTTCCGGCGTGGTCCTGCTGGCTTTGCCCAAGCTGAGTGCTGCCGATGCCGACGAGGAATCGCTGCTGGCCCTGCTGGGCATGCTCGCGGTTGCCGCCGCCACGCTCTTCTATGCCATCGCAGGTGTCTTCACGCGGCGGCAGCTCAACCGACGAGCGATCGTGCGGGCCGCCGACGGCAGCCTCCGACCGGTCACGCCCCTTGAGACGGCGCTGGGCAGCAGCCTCGTGGCCGGCTTCGTGGCGACGACGCTGGCCGTCGTGCTCGAACGGCCTTCGGAGGGCCTCCTGGCCGTCCCCGCGAGCGGCGCGGGCTGGTTGGCCGTGCTGTGGCTCGGGGCCCTGGGGACCGGCCTCGCCTACCTGCTCCACTTCCGGATCCTGGAGCGCTGGGGGCCGACGAGGGCATCGCTGGTGACGTACGTCATCCCGCTCATGGCGATGACGCTCGGCTTCATCGTGCTCGGCGAACGGCTGGAGCCCCTCGAGCTGGTCGGCGGGGCGTTCATCATCGGCGGCGTCGTGCTCGTCAACGGATCGGTCGGACAGCGCCCGCTCTTCCGGGGGTCGGTGCCGGAGGCGGCCGTGCGGGAAGCGGCGATGTCGGAGCGCGGCGACGCCCCGCGCGGAGCGGTAGGCTGCGGCGGGTCGGCCGGGCCGTGCCGGACTCGGCCATGCATGCCAGACGTCAGCCCGGGTGGTCCTTGGCGCGGTCAAGTGAGGTGGGCTCTACCCTGTGAGGGTGCCACGCGAACGAGGGCAGCTCCTGGTCGGGACCAGCGGCTTCGCGTACCCCTCGTGGATCCCGCGCTTCTACGCGCCGGGCAAGGCCAGCCGGAAGCTGCTGGCCGCCTACTCCGCGCGCCTGCCGTCCGTCGAGCTCAACAACACCTTCTACCGACGGCCGGACCCCACCGCCGTAGAGCGCTGGCGGGCCCTCACGCCAAGCGGGTTCCGCTTCTGCCCCAAGGCCCAGAAGAGCGTCACCTGGCGGGTCTGGACGCCGGACGCGGTCGGAGAGGCCATGACCTGGCTGTCGGATGCGGTGGAGCCGTTCGGTGAACAGCTCGGCTGCGTCCTGCTGGCGGCACCGGGCATGCGGCAGCGCGACGATGCCGCCCTGGCCCGGCTGTTGGAGGCACGGCCCGCCGGGCTGCCGATGGCCATCTCGCTGCCGCATCCAAGCTGGGCCGACGACGAGGTCTACGAGGACCTCGCCGCGCACGGCGTTGTCCTGGTCGCGAGTGACCGAGACGGCAGTGACGAACCTGACCTGCGTCGCATCGGGCCCTTCCTGTACCTGCGCCTGCGGCGGGCCGAGTACTCGGCGGCCGACCTGGAGCGCTGGGCGCTGCGGCTGGAGCCCTTCCTGGCCGACGGCGTGGACTGCTACGTCTTCTTCCGCCATGACGACGACGGTGGCTCGGCTGTCCAGGCTGAGGCGCTCCTCCAGCGACTGGCCGACTTCACGGCCCAGTGAGGCACAGGGCGTACCATCGGCCTGCCCCCCTCGACATCCCTCCGCGGGACCCCACAAGGAGACGCCATGAACGCCAAGACCAGGAAGATCGTCGTCAAGGACCTGCAGGCCACGCTGGTCGAGCTCATCGACCTCTCTCTCCTCGGCAAGCAGGCGCACTGGAACGTGGTCGGTCCCAACTTCCGCTCCATCCACCTGCAGCTCGACGAGATCGTCGACACGGCCCGCCTGGCGTCGGACCGCGTGGCCGAGCGCATCGCCACGGTCGGTGATGCGCCGGACGGCCGCGCTGCCTGCGTGGCCAAGACCAGCCAGCTGCCGGACTTCCCGACCGGCCAGGTGCCTGTCGCCGACGCCGTGCAGCGCGTGAGCGCCACCGTCGACTCGATGTCCGGGCGGCTCACGGAGCGCATCCTGCGGTTGGCCGATGCGGACCCAGTCAGCCAGGACATCCTCATCGGCACGGCCGACGAGCTGGAGAAGCAGGCCTGGATGCTGCGCGCGCAGCTGGAGCGCTGACCCGCTTCTCTGCGCTGATCATCGGCCGGGCTGAGACGACCGGCGGACCGGCTGCCCTGGACGATGCTGACCCGACGGTGCCGGCTCGCGCCGTGCGTCGCGCCCTGTCAGGGGTCGGCCGGAAGGCCTCCGAGGTAGACGCGCTGGTCGTGGCGGCACCGCTCGTCCCGACGGCCGAGGCCTGCCGCAGCTTGGCGCGCCGGGCCCTGGGGCCGCACGGTGCACAGGTCCCGGCACTGGGGGTGGCTGTCGCCGGCGATGATGCCGAGGTCCTCGCCATGGGGGCTGCGGCGAACCTGGATGGCGCGGCGGCCATGGAGGGGGCGACGGTCGAGGATTGGGCGTTGGCCGTCTGCGTCGGCCTTGGCCCGGACGGCACGACCGTGGCGCTCTGCCTGAGCCGGTCACGCCAGCTGCGTTGCGAGTCAGACCAGAAGCGTCCTGGCGAAGAAGCCGACGATCGCCCCGCCGAGCAGCAGCGGGACCGGCCCGATCCGACCGCCTAGCAGCACGACGAGGGCACCCAGCGCGAGCGCTGCGGCCAGGGCATCGAAGCTGCCGTCCGGGAAGAGGGCGTCGCGCCCAAGGTAGACGATGGACGCGCCGATGAGGCCGACCGCGGCCGCGTTCAGGCCGTCGATCGCCACCGAGATCGTCTGGTTGGCGCGCAGTCGCGGCAGGTAGGGGTGCGTGGCGCCGACCAGCACGAAGGAGGGCAGGAAGATACCCACAGTCGCGACCACCGCACCGGGGATGCCCGCCAGCAGGTAGCCGATGAACGTGGCCGTCGTGAAGACGGGCCCGGGCGTGAGTTGCCCGATGGCGATGGCATCGAGCAACTCCTGCTGGCTGATGTAGCCGGGCGTCACCAGCGCACTGCCCAGGAAGGCCACCAGGACGTAGCCGCTCCCGAAGACCACGACGCCCAGCTGAAGGAAGGTCAGGAATATGGCCCCCAGGCCCAGGCTGGCTGCCACGGCGGCTGTAGGGACCACGCCCGTGGCTCCACCCCACGGCAGGACAAGAGCCGCCGGCGAGCCGCCTCGAAGCCCGGGCAGGCGGCGCACGAGGAGCAGCAGCAGCGCTCCTCCGAGCAGCACCGCCAGCGGCTGCAGGATGGCGAGCGAGAGGTAGAAGCCCGCCACCGAGGCGACGAACGCAGCCAGGCCGATGAGCCACGTTGAGCGGTCCGTGAAGGCCGTCGGGACAAGCTTGATCAGGGCGTGGGCGATGACGGCGATGACGACCGGCGCCATGCCGTACAGGAACGCGTGCGCCCCGGACACGTCCCCGACGTTCGTGTACAGGACGGCCAGGGCCAGGACGATGAGGGCGGCCGGCAGGATGAAGCCGAGGCCGGCGATGAGGAGACCGGCCCAGCGTCCCCGCTCGAAGCCGATGCCCAGCGCCATCTCCGTCGACGTCGGACCGGGCAGCAGGCTCGACAGCCCCAGCAGGTCGACGAAGCGCTCGCGCGAGAGCCAGCGGCGGCGTTCCACGAACTCGCGCTGCATGATCGCGATGTGCGCAGCCGGTCCACCGAAGCCGGTCAGGCCGAGCCACGTGAAGGCGCGCGCCAGCTCGCCGAGCCGGGTGGTCGGGTCGGGCGTCGACTGCATGGCGGGTCGATCGGGCTCGAGGTCGGGCACGTCAGTCACGGCAGCATCCCACACCGCCCAGACCATGACCAACGGCTCCTTGACAGCGGGACCCTCCCCGTCCTACCCTGCGCGCAGATGAGCATGTGTCTGCACGATTGCGCACGATGATGACGACGCCGCCACGCACCGCGGGTGACGTGGCTTCGGGTGACACGCGCCTCATGCTCCGCGCTGCGCAGCTCTACTACCGCCTCGATCTGACCCAGGACCAGGTCGGCAAGCGCCTCGGCATCAGCCGCTTCAAGGTCGGCCGGCTGCTGGAGCGAGCCCTCCGCGAGGACGCCGTCCGTATCGAGATCGTCCACCCGGCCGCCCGCCTCGTGGCCCTGGAGGACGCACTCGCCAGCCGCTTCAGCCTCCGCAGCGCCCTCGTCGTGGATGTGCCGGCCATGGGTTCACGGGCTGATGACGAGCAGCTGGCCAGGGAGCGCGTCGGAGCCGCGGCTGTAGGCCACCTCGCGTCACTCCAGCCCCAGGGCGCCATCGGCGTCTCGTGGGGCCGCACGATGCTGGAGCTGGCCGCACAGCTGCGCCCCGGCTGGACATCGGCCACGGAGATCGTGCAGCTCAACGGCGCCATCTCACGCTCGGCACGGCCCACCCGCTACCAGGAGGTCGTGGAGCGCTTCGGGACCACGAGCGGTGCAGCCATCCGCCTCATGGCCGCCCCGGCCATCGTGGGCACGGCTGAGCTGCGCAGGGCACTCGAGGCAGACCCCGCCGTGGGCGAGACGCTGGCGGCCGCCCGGCGTGCGCCGAGCGCGGTCTTCGGCATGGGCGTGCTGGGCCCGGAGAGCGTCCACGTCGCCTCGGGCTACCTGGATGACACGGACCTGGCGGACCTGCAGCGCGCTGGCGCCGTGGGTGACGTGCTGGGTCGCTTCCTGACCCTGGAGGGCCGCGTCGCCCTGCCCGCCATCGACGAACGTACCGTCGGCCTGCCGCTGGACGAACTCGGCGCCAAGCTCCTCACCGTGGGCGTGGCCGCGGGCCCGGGACGCGGCCCCATCGCGCTGGCCGCACTGCGCGCCGGCCTCCTGCGCACGCTCGTCACCGACGAGACCACGGCCGACTGGATCCTGGCCCGTGACTGAGCCGCGGACACCCACCTCCGACGAGATCCGGGCCCTGGTGCGCGGGATCGTGGACGCCACGCTGGCCCGGCAGACGGCGGGCGACCCGGCGACAGGCGCCCCGGCTGCTGGCGCCCCGTCGACAGGCGCCCCGGCTGCGGGGGACGGTCGCGTGGCCATCGCCATCGGCTCGGACCACGGCGGCTGGCAGCTCAAGGACACCATCGCCAAGCAGCTGACCGACGCCGGCTACGCCATCCACGACTGCGGCACGAACGGTCCCGCCGCCGTCGACTATCCGGACATCGCCCACGCCGTGGCCCGCCTCGTGGCCGACGGGACCTGCCGCTGGGGCATCGTCCTCGACGGGGCCGGCATCGGCTCCGCGATGGTCGCCAACAAGGTGCCCGGCATCCGGGCGGCCAACTGCCACGACCTCTCGTCGGCCCGCAACAGCCGCGAGCACAACCACGCCAACGTCCTGACCCTGGGCGCGCGCTTCCTCGGTGAGGGCCTGGCCTTGGAGGTCGTGAAGGTCTGGCTGGGAACGCCCTGGGGACCGGGACGCCATGCCGACCGCATCGAGAAGATCACCCACGTCGAGCGCAGATACACCGCTGAAGGGCCCCGGGGAGGAGCCGCATGACCGATACCATCGACCAGCGAACGGACCTCGTCGAGGCCATCACCCGGGAGGTGCTCTCAGCCCTCGGCATGGGCGCGGCCCCGGGGACGGCGGCGGACTCCTGCGCGACTTGCCTTCGCGGCTGCGCGGCCCAGTGCGCCACCAAGGTCCGCGAGATCGTGGCCGGAGGCGCCTCGCGCGTCGAGTACCGCGGGCCCGCCGCCGACGTCCCCCTGGACCTCGCCCGGTACATCGATCACACACTGCTGCGACCCGATGCCGCGGCGACCGACATCGACAAGCTCTGCGACGAGGCCGCCGAGTACCGCTTCGCCTCCGTCTGCGTCAACCCGGTCTGGGTGCGCCGTTGCGCGGAGCGCCTGCGCGGGACGGACGTGGCCGTTGCCTCGGTGGTGGGCTTCCCATTCGGGGCTACGCCCTCGGACGTGAAGGCCTTCGAGACCCGGCGGGCCATCCGTGACGGCGCCCGGGAGATCGACATGGTCATCAACATCGGTGCCCTCAAGAGCGGTGCCCACGACCTCGTCCGCGACGACATCGCCCGCGTCTCGGATGCCTGCCACGAGTCCGGCGTCGCGAACAAGGTGATCATCGAAGCTGCCCTCCTCTCCGACGAGGAGAAGGTCATCGCCTGCCGCCTCGCGCAGCAGGCCAGGGCGGACATGGTCAAGACCTCGACCGGCTACGCGAAGGGCGGCGCCACCGTCTTCGACGTCGCGCTGATGCGTGAGACGGTCGGTCCCAGGATGGGCGTCAAGGCGGCCGGCGGGATTCGCACGGCCGCAGATGTGCAGGACATGATCGCGGCCGGGGCCACCCGCATCGGAGCGTCGGCCGGCATCAGCATCGTGAGTGGAGAGAGAGGCGCACATGGGCAGTATTGACCTCCGGGCCTACGTCTTCCTGGACAGCCTCCAGGCCCAATACGCAGCCTTCCTGGGCACCGTCGCGCAGGGCTTCCTGCCCCTCGCCGGCGACGCCTCCCTGTCGATCGAGGTCTCCCCGGGCATCGAGATCAACCGGCTCACCGATGTGGCCCTCAAGTCGACCTCGGTGAAGCCGGGCATGCAGATCATCGAGCGCTACTACGGCATGCTCGAGGTGCACTCGCCGTCGCAGGCCGACGTACGCGCCGCGGGCGCCGCCATCCTCGAGGAGATCGGCCTCGTGGAGACCGACCGCATCAAGCCCCGCGTCCTCTCCTCGCAGATCATCCGCCGCATCGACGACCACCAGGCCCAGCTCATCAACCGGACGCGCCACGGCCAGATGCTCATCCCCGGCCAGACGCTCTACGTCCTGGAGCTGGAGCCGGCGGCCTACGCTGCCCTGGCCGCCAACGAGGCGGAGAAGGCAGCCCACATCAACATCCTCGAGGTCCGCGCATTCGGCTCGATGGGCCGTATCTACCTGGGCGGCGAGGAGCGCGACATCGACGTCGGGTGGCGCGCGGCGCTGGCCGCCATCGAAGGGCTGGAGGGTCGCGAAGCGAAGGCATAGCGGCCCGCCGGGCTCACCACACGACGACATCACGGCCAGAGCACGAAGCACAGGAGAACGGATCGATGGCAGAAGCACTCGGGATGATCGAGGCCCGCGGGTTCACGGCGGTCGTAGAGGCTGCCGACGCGATGGTGAAGGCGGCCAAGGTCGAGCTGGTCAGCTACGAGAAGACCGGTGGTGGCTACGTGACCGCGGTGGTCCGCGGCGACGTGGCGGCGGTGAAAGCCGCCGTGGAGGCGGGCGTCCGCAATGCCGAGAAGGTCGGCGAGGTCGTCTCCAGCCACGTCATCGCCCGACCGCACGTCAACGTCGACCTCGTCCTGCCGCTCGGCCGGCTCGCCGAGGCCAAGAGCGAGTCCGGCCAGAAGTAGGAGCGGGGTCAGGCGCGCCAGGCGTTCGGCGTGGCGCGCCCCTCCCCCACGGAGGCGAGTCAGCGATGCTCCTCGGACGAGTGACAGGCACGGTGGTGGCAAGCCGCAAGGAGCCACTCATCGAAGGCTGGAAGCTCCTCGTCGTGCGACAGCTCGACGCGGAGAACAGCGAGACCAGTGGCTACGTCGTGGCCGCAGACGCGGTGGGCGCGGGCGTGGGCGAGGTGGTCCTCTACGCGAGCGGCAGCTCCGCACGGAATACGGAGGCCACCCGTGACCGGCCCTGCGACGCGGTCATCATGGCCATCGTCGACACCTGGGAGGTTGGCGGGAGGGAGGTCTACCGCAAGTAGTCGCCGGCGGCGGCGACCAAGCGCGGGCAGGAAGTCATGGACGAACGGGAGATCGCGGAGATGATCGGACGCGTGCGCGGTCGCGTGGCCGCGTCGGACAGCCAGCGGCCGGGTCCCGGCCTGCAGGCGGCGGCGGAGCTGGCCGCGTCCGAGTCGGCCGAGCTGGGCGACGGCATCCACGCCAGCGTCGATGCTGCCGTGGTGGCTGCGGGTCGGGCCTTCCGCGCCTTCGGCGACCATGGCCTGGCAGCCCGCAAGGTCGTCATCGAGGCCATCCGGCGATCGATGCTCGATCACGCCGAGCAGCTCGCACGGATGGCCCACCAGGAGACGCATATCGGGCGCTACGAGGACAAGATCCTCAAGAACCGCCTTGTGACGACGAAGGCTCCCGGACCTGAGGATCTGGAGGTCCAGGCCGTCAGCGGGGACGCCGGCATGATGGTCACCGAGTGGGCGCCGTTCGGCGTGGTAGGTGCCATCACCCCGGTGACCAACCCGACCTCGACCATCATCAACAACACCATCAGCATCGTCTCCGCGGGCAACGCCGTCGTCTTCAACGCTCACCCTGGCGCCCGGGCCTGCTCGGCAGAGACCATCCGGCTCATCGGTCGGGCCATCGTCGCCGCCGGCGGCCCGGCGAACCTGGTGACCGGCGTGGCTACGCCCACCATCGACACCGCGCGGGCCCTCATGACCCACCCCGGCGTGCGCGTGCTGCTGGTGACGGGCGGCCCGGCCGTCGTCCGCGAAGCCCTCCGCACGGACAAGCGCGCCATCACCGCTGGCCCGGGCAATCCCCCGGCCGTCGTGGACCAGACGGCCGACGTCGAACGGGCCGCCCGCGACATCGTTCGCGGTGCCTCGTTCGACAACAACCTCGTCTGCATCGACGAGAAGGTCGTGCTCGTCGTGGACTCGGTGGCTGACCGCCTCCTGCGCGCCATGGGGCAGCAGGGCGCCTACCTGCTCAAGGAGCACGAGCTGCGTCGCCTGGAGCGGGTCATCTTCAAGGAGCTCGGCCAGCCGGGCAAGCCCGGCGTCATGAACCCGGCCTGGATCGGCCAGGATGCGGCCCGTATCCTCGGCGAGATCGGGGTCCAGCCCCAGCCGGCACCGCGCCTGCTTGTGGCCGACGTGCCGCGCGACCACAGCCTGGCCTGGACGGAGCAGATGATGCCGGTGCTGCCCGTCGTGCGCACCAACAGCGTTGACCAGGCCATCGACCTGGCCGTGCGCATGGAGCACGGCTTCCACCACACGGCCTCGATCCACTCCACGAACGTGGAGACCATCACGCGCATGGCGCGGGCCATGAACTGCAGCATCTTCGTGGCCAACGGTCCCAACCTGGCCGGCCTCGGCGAGGGCGGCGAGGGTTTCACCTCGTTCTCCATCGCCAGCCCGACCGGTGACGGCATGACGCGGCCCCGCACCTTCTCGCGCGAGCGGCGCGTGACGGTGGTTGGCGCCCTGAGGATCGTCTGAGATGCCGCCCCACGCCCGTTCCTTGGCCACGCCAGCCGCCCGAGCCATCGAGCCAGCCCTCGGCCTGCTCGAACTCGACTCGATCGCGGCCGGCATCGCCGCCGGCGACGCCATGGCGAAACGCGCCCCCATCGAGGTCATCCGGGCCGGCACGGTCCACCCGGGCCGCTACCTCGTCCTGGTCGGCGGCGCGGTGGCCGATGTCGAGGAGGCACTGGAGGCCGGCCGAGAGGCCGCCGCGACTTCGATGCGCGACGTGGTCTTCCTGCCCAACGTCCATCCCGGGGTCGTGGCCGGCATGCGCGGCGCGCGGCGTGAGTCCACGGGCGAGGCGCTCGGGATCATCGAGACGGACTCCGTGGCGGCGACCATCCGCGCGGCCGACGCCGGCCTCAAGGGGGCGCGGGTCGAGCTCCTGGAGCTGCGTCTCGCTGACGACCTGGGCGGCAAGGGCTACCTCCTGTTCGGTGGCCCGGTTTCCGAGGTGGAGGCGGCCGTCGAGATCGGAGGCGGAGCTGCGGGAGCGACCGACGTGCTGGCCTGGCACGTCATCAGCCAGCTCCATGCGGAGATGGCACAGAACCTCGCCGCTGACGCGCGCTTCGCGGCCAGGGTCCGGGAGTAGGTGGCATGCAGCTGGCACGAGTGACGGGCACCGTCGTCGCCACGGTCAAGACCCCGGGGCTGACCGGGGTGAAGCTGCTGCTCGTGCAGCCGCTGGACCGTCACCTGCAGCCGGTCGGCGGCCAGGTGGTCGCGGCCGACGCGCTTCACATGGCTGGACCGGGCGAGCTCGTCTACATCGTCGCCGCCCGCGAGGCGGCCCAGGCCATGCCGGACACCTTCGTGCCCGTCGACCACGCCATCCTGGGCATCGTCGACGCCGTCACGTCGCTGCCCGGCGAAGCCGGGCCGGCGGACGCGCCTGCCCGGCCGGCCAAGGCGCCGCGGTCGTGAAACTGGCGCGCGTGGTCGGGAACGTCGTCTCGACCATCAACAGCCCCGCGCTCGATGGGCGCACGCTCCTGCTCTGCGACCTGCTCCACCCGTCTGGTCAGCCGTCCGGCGGCTACCTCATCGCCGTTGACGCCATCGGCGCCGGTGCGGGCGAGACCGTCCTGCTGCTCGACGAGGGCAACGGCGCTCGCCAGGTCCTGCGCGCGCCGGGTGCCCCTATCCGCACCGTCGTGGTGGGCATCGTGGATGCCGTGGAGGCCAGCTCCTCCTGATCGAGGCTACCCGGT
The DNA here is from genome assembly GCA_963825995.1 of uncultured Chloroflexia bacterium. Taxonomy (GTDB): domain Bacteria; phylum Chloroflexota; class Limnocylindria; order Limnocylindrales; family CSP1-4; genus JAFMJV01. The sequence goes on along the minus strand of CAWGVH010000001.1, from coordinate 471,065 downwards.
CTGCGCAGCCGGCCTCATCGACTAGCATCGTTCCTGCCCGCGGAGCTAGCCCCGGCATCTGGAAGGAGCCCGAGATGGAGACCATCAGACCGCGCTGGGAGTGGCGCACGTTCGGCCAGCACTTCGGGCCCGCCGAGGATGCCTATGCCGCGCTGACGCCAAGCGGGGTCCAGGAGAGCGACGAGCTCTACCTGCTCTCCGCGGCGGGCGACAACGTCAAGGTCCGCGACGACCTCATGGACATCAAGGTGCTCCAGGAGACCGACGCCCACGGCCTGCAGCGCTGGACGCCGGTCATGAAGGCAGCCTTCCCGCTCGCCGCGGCCGAGGCGACCCGGGTCGCGGAAGCGTTGCGCCTGCCGGCCACACCGCTGCTCCGGACCGACTACAGCCTCGACCAGTTCCTCGCCGACGTGGTCGCGCCGGCCGGCACCATCCGCGTCGTGGCGGTCCACAAGCGGCGCGTCCGCTACAGCGTGGGCGGCTGCATGTCAGAGGTCTCCGACGTCACCGCCGAAGGACGCCGTATCCGCACCATCGCCATCGAGGCGGAGGATCCGGCCGCCGTGGTCGGGGCGGTCCGAGCCATGAGCCTGGGCGGCTATCGCAACGTCGATTACCCGAGCGGCCTGAGCGCCCTCCTCGATCCGCAGCCGGCCCGCTTCGCCGTCATCGACGTCGGCACCAACTCCGTGAAGTTCCACCTTGGCGAGCGCCGGGCGGACGGGTCGTGGCGGACCATCGCCGACCGCGCCGAGGTGACCCGATTGGGCGAAGGCCTGGAGGCGAGCGGCGTCATCTCGGACGCTGCCCTGGCGCGGACGCGGCAGGCCATCGAGGGCATGGTGTCCGAGGCACGGGGCCAGGACGCGCTCGCCATCGCCGCCGTCGGCACGGCCGGGTTGCGTGCGGCGAGCAACGCCGACGAGGTCGTGGCCACCGTCACCGACACGACCGGCATCAGGGTCGAGGTCATCCCGGGCGAGGAGGAGAGCCGGCTGGCCTACCTCGCGGTGGAGGCCGGGCTCGGCATCCGCGGCGGCTCGCTGGTCGTCTTTGACACGGGCGGAGGCAGCTCGCAGTTCACCTTCGGCCGCGACGGCCGTGTCGATGACCGATTCAGCCTGCCCGTGGGCGCGGTGCGCTACACGGAGCAGTTCGGGCTGGACAACGCGGTCTCAGGCGAGCGGCTGAGCGAGGCCCTGGCAGCCATCGCGGCCGACCTCGCCGCGCTCGACGGCCGATCGCGTCCTGATGCCCTGGTGGGCATGGGCGGGGCGATCACGAACCTGACCGCCGTCATGCATGAGCTGGCCACCTACGATCCCGACGTGGTGCAGGGCAGCGTCCTGGACCGGGCGGAGGTCGACCGCCAGATCGAGCGCTTCCGGTCGCTTGACGCCGAGGCGCGCCGCTCGATCGTCGGTTTGCAGCCGAAGCGCGCCGATGTCATCCTCGCCGGCGCCTGCATCGTGCGCACGGTCCTGGACAAGCTGGGCCAGGCGTCGTTGACCGTGAGTGACCGCGGACTGCGCCACGGCGTACTGCTGGAACGCTTCAGCGCCTGATCACGGCGCCAGGGGCGATCAGGTGGCGGGCGGCGGTTCCCCCGAGATGAGCTCGCCGAGGCGCACGCGCCAGGCGTCCCCGGCCATCTGCCAGGCCAGGATGGCGCCCTCGCGCAGGCTGGCGTCCGACGTCTCCACGTGCGGCAGGTCATAGCAGTCGAGGGTGGCCTCGATGAGGCTGGCACCGGCTGCCATCTGGACGATGCGACGCTCGCGCAGCCCGTAGGTCTCCACCAGCTCGGCTGAGGGGTGCCGCATCACGAGCCGGATGGCACGGCCGATACGGGTCTTGTCGATGAGCCAGTCCTCCTCGACCTCCTCGGCCCCTTCCGCCCCGCCGGTCACGTCCGCCCCATCGGTCGCCTCGGCCTCCTCGTCAGCGGTCAGCCGGACGAGGTTCGTGCCAGAACCGCCGACCACGATGCCCCTCGTGGGGTGCCCCACTGGCATCCCCGCGAGGAGGTGGTGGGCCTCGCTGCGCAACGCCTGGATCTCCTCGGCCGTCGGTGGGTCATCCTCCACGAACGAGGCTGTCAGGCGCGCTGAGCCCACGGGCATGACACCGATGATGGGATCGACGCCGGGCCCCAGGAGCACGATCTCCGACGAGCCGCCGCCGATGTCGAGCACCAGCGTGGACTCACTGGGCGGCTCGCCGTCGAGCACCCCCAGGACGGTCAACTCGGCCTCCTCTTCGTGGCTGAGCACGTGCAGGGGAAGGCCCGTGGCCTGCTGCACCTGGTCGCAGAACCGTGTCCGATTGGAGGCCCGCCGGAGCGGCTCGGTGGCCAGCAGGACGATCCAGTCGGCCCGTTCCTCCTGTGCAGTCTGCACGTAGCCGAGAACGAGCTCGACCACGGCGGCAGCGAATCCGTCCGGGATGCGGCCCTCCATGTCCACGACGGCGCCCAGGCCGAGCAGCTCCAATTCATCGCGGATGACGCGGCGAAGGTCGCCCTCGAGCGCCACGACGAGCAGGTGGACGCTGTTGGAGCCGATGTCGACGGCGGCCCCGATGCGGCTGGTCTGGCTCATGGCGTGCGCTCCCTCATGACGTGGGTGGAAGCGTACGCGCTCCGGCCACCAGGAAGTGGACGAACCAGTCACGGATGCGCTCGAGGTTCTCGATGCGGCGGAAGGGTGACCCGCTGCGGGTCAGCTCGTGGCTCTCGCCGGGCGTGCGCATCAGCCGCACCGGGCGCCGCAGCGAGCGCAGGATCGAGAAGAGCTCCTCGGCCTGGGTGATGGGGCAGCGCAGGTCCTGCTCGGCGTGCTGGATGAGCAGTGGCGTGCGCATCCGCGTGGCATAGGTGATGGGCGAGACCTGCCGGTACAGCTCGGGGTCTTCCCAGGGCTGCGCCCCGAAGTCGTAGCGGCCGAAGTTCGGCCCACCGAGGTCGCCGCTAAGCATCTCGGCCTGCACGTCGTAGACGCCACGGCAGGCGACGGCCGCGGCGTAACGGTCGGTGTGTCCGATCATCCAGGCCGTCAGGTAGCCGCCGTAGGAGCCGCCCGTGACACCCAGACGACCCGGGTCCGCGCGACCTTCGGTGAGGATGGCGTCCACCCCGGCCTCGACGTCGGCCATGGGCCCCTCACCCCAGTCACGGAAGTTGGCGGCCGCGAAGGCCTGGCCGTAGCCGGTCGAGCCGCGCGGGTTGCAGGCGTAGACGCTGATGCCGGCCGCCACGAGCACCTGCCACTCCCACGCGAGCGACCAGCCGTAGAGTGTGCCCGGTCCGCCGTGGATCTCGACGACGAGGGGCGCCGCCTTCCCGCGCCGGCGGGGCGCCTCGTAAAGCCAGCCCTGGACGCGCCGGCCACCGACCTCGTGCCAGCGCTCCTCCGGAGCCACGAGCGCCAGCCCACGCCAGGCCTCGCCCATGAGGTCGCTCAGGCGACGCATAGCGCTGTCGGGGACCGGATCGGCGGGCTCGGCTCGCAGACTGGGGACCTCGAAGGAGACGATGTCCAGGGTCTCCGTCGCAGATCCGCGGATGGCCACCACCCTGAGGCCGTCCTTCCGGGCTGCGGCGTGCGCCGTGCGGAGCATGTGCCGGCCGCTCGTGAGGCGTTCAAGGCGCCCGTCTTCGAGCCGCACCCGCCACAGCTCATAGGCGCCGTCGACGGGAGCCACGAAAAGGATCGCCCGGCCGTCCGGCTGCCACTGCGGCCCCTGCTCTCCAAAGCCGAAGAGGTCGCTGTTCATCATGGCGTCGACGAAGAGGTCGGAGTGGGCGGTCAGGTCGCGGCCCTGCTGGCCAGCCTCCGGCGCGAAGACGTGGACATCGTCGCGGGTCGCACCGAGGGCCTCGAATCGGTGACCCACGGCGGCGATGAGCGAGCCGTCCGGGCTCCAGGCGGGATGGCGGAAGAGTCGCTCCTTGCCCGTGGTCACACGGGTCGCGGTGCCGCCCTCGGCTGCCACGACGTAGATGTCCGAGCGCCAGGCCAAGTCCGCACCGGAGCCCCGGTTGGAAACGAAGGCGATGCGCGTGCCGTCCGGGCTCCAGGCCGGCTGCTCGTCGCCACGCGAACCGGCAGTGAGGCGCCGGACATCTCCCGAGGCGATGTCCACGATCCACAGCCGCGGCGGGTGCTCGTAGGTGAAGCCGACGCCGTTCAGCTGGTAGTCCAGCTCGTCGATGAGTCGGATGTCCCGGCGTGGCGGCTCACCGGGCTGCGGGGAGGCGGCCGTCCCTGCCGGCGGTCTGGCGCTGGTCGCGCCGGAGACGACGCAGAGGTGCGAGCCGTCTGGGCTCCAGGTCAGCTCGCCGACGTCACTGGGAAGGTTCGTGAGCTGCCGCGCCTCACCACCCTCCACGGGCAGCAGCCAGACCTGGGTGTCGCCGTGCGGGATGTCACGGCCGACGAGGTCCTTGAGGCCGTTCTCGGCTGCGCCAGCCCGGCGCAGATCCTCGACATCGCGGGGCGCGCCGCCCGCGCGCAGGACGGCGCCACGGTCGGAGAGGAAGGCCAGCCAGCGACCGTCAGGGCTCCAGCGCGGGGCGACGTCCCGGCGCGCCCCCAGGGTCAGCCGGCGCGGCGGGGCGGAGCCATCGGCGGGCACCAGCCAGAGCGCCATGCGGTAGCCGGCCTGATCAGGCGCAGCCTGCTTGACCACGAAGCAGACCTGCTGTCCGTCGGGCGAGAGGCGGACGTCGGTGGGGACGCGCAGCGAAGCAAGGTCGCTGGGCAGCGGCAGACGGGGCATCGTCCAATTCTAGCCGTGCGCGTCGGGCCCGGGAAACGTCCTTGAACGAACCGTCAGGCTGTGGCGCCTGGAACGACTCCGGACCTGCGCCCCGGCGGTGCGCACGACTCGCCGTGGCGACTGCGATCCGAAGACTCAGGCCGCGTCGGCCACCGCTTTCCTGACCTCCATCGTCTCCTCGGTCCTCACCTTCAGGAGCTTGACGACCTCGCCTACGACCAGGATGACCAGCGAGACGACGACGCAGATGATCCACTGCTCGATGGTCAGGCCGACCGTGTCGAGGAGGCGGTTGAGGACGCCCAGCTCGACGGCGGCGATCGTCGCCAGGATGGCCAGGCCGACGCCCTTGAGCAACGTCGGGTTGTCGCGCAGATCCATCGCGAAGACGGAATGCTGCGGGTCCGAGGTCTCCAGGGCGAACCAGACATTGGCCAGCGAGAAGACGGTCAGGCCCATCGTGCGGGCTACGGCCTCACCATGTGCATCGGTGGCCCACCAGATGGTGGCGAGGGTGCAGGCGGCCATGACGACGCCGATGAAGACGAGGTAGGTGAAGAGGCGCCGGGGCAGGATGGGCTGCTCCGGCGAGCGCGGCAGTTCGCTCATGAGCCCTTCGCGCGCCTTCCCGTAGCCAAGGCCGATGGCCAGAAAGACGGTCACGGTGAAGTTGACCCAGAGGGTCTGGATGGGCGTGAAGGGGATGCCCTCGGCGATGAAGAAGAGGCTGGCGCCGAGGAAGGTGACGATGAAGCCGAACAGGCCGCCCATCTGGTAGCGGATGTAGCGCAGCAGGTTGTCGTAGAGCGCTCGGCCGAGCTCGACGGCCTTCACGATGGTGGCGAAGTTGTCGTCGGTGAGGATCATCACCGCGGCCTCCTTGGAGACCTCCGTGCCGGTGATACCCATGGCCACGCCGATGTCCGCCCGCTTGAGCGCCGGAGCATCGTTGACCCCGTCGCCGGTCATGGCCACGACATGGCCGTTGCGCTTGAGGATGTCCACGAGGTGGACCTTGTCCTCGGGGGCCACGCGAGCGATGACGCCGATGCCGTCGATCTCGCGGTCGACCTCCTCGTCGCTCATGGCCTCGAACTGGGCGCCGGTGATGGCCCGCCCCGTGATGCCCAGCTCGCGCGCGATGGCCTCCGCCGTGACGGCATGGTCGCCGGTGATCATGCGTACCTGGATACCCGCCGACCGGGCGATGGCGATGGAGGCCTTCGCCTCCGTGCGCGGCGGGTCGACGATGCCCACGATCGCGAGCAGCGTCAGGTCGGAGACCAGCGGCAGCAGGTCTGCCGTCGGGTCGAACGACTTGGGATCGAGATCGCGCTGCGCCGTGGCCATGACACGCAGACCTTCACGGCCGAGGCGCTCGTTCTCGGCCAGGTAGGCGTCTCGGATCCGGTCGATGGGCACGTGCTTGCCGGTGCCATCGTCCGCGGACGTGGTTCGCGCCAACAGCTGGTCCGGCGCGCCCTTCACGTAGCAGCGGATGACATCCTTGCCCTTGTCGTTCTTCATGGCGTGGAAGGTGGCCATGAACTTGTAGGCGGCGTCGAAGGGCACCTCGGCGAGGCGCGGATAGCGCTCGCGGGTGAGGATCGGGTCGACGCCGCCCTTGGCCGCCAGGACGACGAGCGCGCCCTCCGTGGGGTCGCCCACGAGGTCACCGTCGCGGACCACGGCGTCGGCGCAGAGCGCCATCGGCAGCAGGTAGCGGTCAAGCGGCACCTCAGCCTCGCCCGCCACGTGCGTGATCTGCCCGGTGGTCGAATAGCCCTGGCCGCTGATCCCGTAGCGCCGGCCGACGACGGTCATCTGCACGGCCGTCATCTGGTTGAGGGTCAGGGTCCCCGTCTTGTCGGAGTTGATGGCCGACGTGGAGCCAAGCGTCTCGACGGAGCGGAGCCGCTTGACGATGGCCCCGGCGGCCGCGAGCGTCTGCGTACCCGCGGAGAGGATCGTCGTCACCACGGCCGGGAGGCCGGTAGGGATGGCCGCTACGGCGAAGGCGACCGCCGTCAGGAAGAGCTCGTCAAAGGGCTGCCCCCGCCAGAGCCCGAGCCCGATGGAGATGATGAGCGACACGCCGGCGATGACGAGGATCTGGTTGGTGAGGCTGTTGAGTTGCCTGGTGAGCGGGGTGGCCTCGGCCGACTCGCCCTGGAGCATGTCGGAGATGTGGCCGACCTCGGTGGCCATGCCTGTCGAGGTCACGAGGAGCGTGCCGGCGCCGCGCGTGACCTGCGTGTTCATGAAGGCCATGTCGATGCGATCGCCGAGCGGTGCCCCCGCTGCGACGGCCTCCAGCTGCTTGGGCACTGGGGCGCTCTCCCCTGTCAGGGCGGCCTCGTCGATCTCGAGGGTCGCGGCTCGGACCAGGCGACCATCCGCGGGCACCAGGTCGCCGGCCTCGACCATGACGATGTCCCCGGGGACGAGGTCCTCCATGGGGATCTGCACGACCTCGCCGTCGCGGAGGGCGCGGGCCGTGACGACCATCATCTTCTGGAGGGCCGCGACGCTCGATTCGGCCTTGCCCTCCTGGCTGAGACTCAAGAAGGCGTTGAAGAGGGTCAGGACGATGAGGCCCACGCCGGTCCAGAACTGGCCGGGCAGGAACAGGGAGATCGCGCCCGCCGCGAGCAACACGACCTGCATGGGGTCGCGGTACTGGCGCAGGAAGGCCTGCCAGCGTGGCTCCTTGGCCGCCGCGTCCAGCCTGTTGGGCCCGTACTTCGTGCGGCGCGAGGCGACGTCCGCAGTTGTAAGGCCGCTGGCCGGGTCCACCTTCTGCTGCGCGAGTGCCTCCTCGGCGCTCAACGCATGCCAGGCGGTGGCGCTCCCGGAGTCACCCGATGCGGGGCGCTGCTGTGCTGCCATTCCCTTCTCCTCGCGTCGCAGCGGCGCCGGCTAGCGCCGGCCGCCCCTGGCCCTTCTTGCGCTTCCTGATCTCTGTCATCTCGTTCGCGTCGTCCGGAGCGTCGGTGGCCGTTGGATCAGCCGCCTCGAGTTCCAGCCTGGCCGCCAGGAGGGCTTCACGTGCCTCCTGGCTCACCGTGGGGTACTGCGGGTCGATCTCGATGAGGGCGTTGGCGATGATGCCGGCCGCGGCCACGCGCGCCAGCGGCTTGTCATCGGCGGGGATGACGTACCAGGGCGCCCACTCGGTGCTGGTCTGGCTGAGCACCTCGCTGTAGGCCTTCTGGTAGTCGTCCCAGAAGCGTCGCTCGCGGGCGTCGGCAGCGCTGAACTTCCAGTTCTTGTGCGGCTCGTCGATGCGGGCCAGGAAGCGCTTCCGCTGCTCCTCCTTCGAGAGGTTCAGGAAGATCTTGACGATGCGGTAGCCGTTATCCGATAGGTAGCGCTCCCAATCGTTGACCTCGCGAAAGCGGCGTTTCCAGACGTCGCCCTTGCGAGCGGAGGGTGGCAGTTGCTGGCGGGCCAGGATCTCAGGGTGCACACGCACCACCAGCATCTCCTCGTAGTGCGAGCGGTTGAAGATGCCGATGTGGCCGCGGGCGGGAAGGCGGCGCGCGTAGCGCCACAGGTAGTCGTGGTCGAGTTCCTCCGCCGAGGGCACCTTGAAGCTGTGCACCTCGACGCCCTGTGGGTTGACACCGCTCATGACGTGGCGGATGGTGCCATCCTTGCCGGCCGCGTCCATGGCCTGGAAGCAGACGAGCAGCGCATAGGTGTCCTGCGCCGCCAGCCGCTGCTGGTAGTCAGCCAGCAGCTCCACGCCTGTGGCGAGGATGTCCCGGGCCTCGTCCTTGCTGCGTTCCCGTGCCACCGAGGGATCGAAGTCCTGCGGCAGGCGGACACGCCGGCCCGGCTTGACCCGGAACGGCGCGATGAACTCGGCGATGCGCTTGCGCGTGATCTCGGCCATCTACCCTGCCTCCCTCGTCACGGTTGACGCCACGGGCAACGCTACCCCGTCCCGCCCGGCGCGCAGTCACCCAAGCCTACGAGCCCAGCGAAGCCACCATGACGGCCTTGATGGTGTGCATGCGGTTCTCGGCCTGGTCGAAGACGATGCTGGCCGGCGAACCGAAGACCTCGTCGCTGACCTCCAGGCCGTCGGGCATGCCGGTGGCCTCCATCATCTCCCTGCCGACCACGGTGTTGGCATCATGGAAGGCCGGCAGACAGTGCATGAACCGGACGTCCGGGTTGCCACTCTTGCCCATCAGCCGGGCGTCGACCTGGTATGGCTTGAGCAGCGCGACGCGCTGCTTCCAGACCTCCTTTGGCTCACCCATCGAGACCCAGACGTCGGTGTGGATGAAGTCCACGCCCTTGACGCCGTTGGCCGGGTCGGTCGTGATGGAGATGCGCGCACCGGTGCGCGTCGCGATGTCCTGGGCGATCTTGACGACAGCGGCAGGCGGCGCCAGCTCCCTGGGCCCCACGAGACGCACATCGCTGCCCATGAGCGCACCCATGACCAACAGCGAGCGGCCCATGTTGAAGCGCAGGTCACCCATGAAGGCGTACGAGAGCCCGCGGTACTCCTTGCCGCTGGCCTCGTGCATGGTCAGGAAGTCGGCCAGCGTCTGGGTGGGATGCCATTCATCGGTGAGGCCGTTGAAGACGGGCACGCCGGAGTACTGCGCAAGTGCCTCCACGTCCGCCTGGGATCTGCCGCGGTACTCGATGCCGTCGTAGTAGCGGCCCAGCACGCGCGCCGTATCCGCCACCGATTCCTTGTGCCCCATCTGCGAGCCGGAGGGGTCGAGGTAGGTGACGTGGGCGCCCTGGTCGAAGGCTGCCACCTCGAACGCGCAGCGCGTGCGCGTCGATGTCTTCTCGAAGATGAGAGCGATGTTCCGGCCGCGCAGGCGAGGCTGCTCGGTGCCGGTCGCCTTGGCCTCCTTGAGGTCGGCCGAGAGCTTCAGGAGGAAGCGCAGCTCCTCCGGCGTGAAGTCGATCTCCTTAAGGAAGCTTCGGTTCCGCAGGTTCACGGGCATGCTGGGGCTCCTTGGTCGGTGCTGGTCTGCGGCGGCCCTCAGCCGGCGCGGTACTCGATGCCAGGTTGGGCGGTGCTGACGATGGTGCCCTTCGTCCCGACGAGCATCTCGGAGATGTCTTCCAGCCCACCGATGGCGGCCCGGTGACCGCTGCTGCGGGCGAACTCGCAGGCGGCCTGGATCTTGGGCAGCATGGAGCCGGCCGCGAACTCCGAGGCCAGGGCGTCCAGGGCATCCGGGTGTGCGCGGGCGATGGCCCGCTGGGTGGGCTTGCCCCAGTCCACGTAGGCCGCGTCGGCGTCGGTGGCCATGATGAAGTAGTCGGCGTCGATGCCGGTGGCCAGCAGCCCGGAGGCATGGTCCTTGTCGATGACCGCTTCGACACCGACCAGCTGGCGGTCCGGACCGCCGTCGACAGCCGGTCCCTGGTGGTCCGCGTACATGACCGGGATGCCGCCCCCGCCCGCGCAGATGACCACGGCGCCCCTCTCCAGCAGCCAGCGGATCTGGCGCAGCTCGAAGATGCGTATGGGCTTGGGCGACGGCACCACCCGGCGGTGGTGGCTGCCGTCCGGCTTGAACGCCCACTGCTTCTCGGCCGCCATGGCGTCCGCCGTGGCCTTGTCGTAGATGGGCCCGATGGGTTTGCTGGGATTCTGGAAGGCCGGGTCGTTGATGTCGACCTCGATCATGGTCAGCATCGTGGCCAGGGGCTTGTCGAACGGCAGCAGGTTGCCCAGCTCCTGCTCGACGAGGTAACCGATCATGCCCTGCGTCTCCGCCCCAAGGATATCCAGCGGGTAGACCGGGACCTCCGTGTAGGCGGCGTTCTGGAGCGCCAGCAGGCCGACCTGCGGCCCGTTGCCGTGGGCGATGACCAGCTCGTGTCCCTTCGCGACCGGGGCCAGCTCGGTGCAGGCGATCCGGACGTTCTGGCGCTGGTTGTCGCTGGTCATGGCTTCACCCCGGCGGAGCAGGGCATTGCCGCCGAGGGCGACGACGACTCTCATGCTGACGTCTCCTGAGATTCGGACGGGCGCCGGCCGCAGCCGTGCATGATCGCGCACCACGTGGCGTCCCGATGGTGGAGGAGATGATGATGGCAAGGGCGCGCCGGTGCACGGCCCGATCCGATGTCAGTGCACGGCCCGGGCTGACGCCGGGCCCAGCCGGCATGCCCTGCGCGTAGCTGTGGCACAGTCGCAGCCACCATGGACGACTACCTGAAGGGCGGCGAGTACCTGGCGCCGCGCACCATCCACGCCGATCGCGGCGCCCGCGAGCTGCGCATCGAGTGGGGCGACGGCCATCGCAGCGTCTTCGAGTTCACGACCCTGCGATGGCTCTGCCCCTGCGCTTTCTGCCGGGGCGAGGCCGGCCAGCCCGGCTGGCTCGACTCGAACCCCACCCTGACCGACGAGCAGGTGACCCTGTCCGACGTCTCGCTGGTGGGCCACTACGCCCTGCAGCCATGGTGGGCCGACGGGCACAGCACCGGCTTCTACACTTTCGAGCACCTCCGCGAGCAGTGTCCCTGTGCGGAGGACGGGGCCCGGCGCCTGTCGCCATCCGGCGCCGCGGAGGACCTGCCGCACCGGCACGGCTGATGGCCGGCGGCAGCGCCACGCTGCTCTACGCCCGGCCGGTCCGGATCTCCGGGGAGCCCTGCTAGCATCAGGGGAGCGTGACCACCACCGGAGAGCCTGCTCGAGCTGCCGCCCGCGGTCGCCGGACCGCGCCTCACACCGACGTGCCCTTCATCAGCCGTGAGCTCTCCTGGCTGGACTTCAATGAGCGCGTCCTCTATCAAGCAGAGGACCGCCAAAACCCGCTGCTGGAACGCGTCCGCTTCCTTGCCATCTTTGCCAGCAACCTCGATGAGTTCTTCCAGGTGCGTGTGGCAGGCCTCAAGCAGCAGGTGGCGGCGGGCCATTCCAAGCCCACCCCTGACGGCCTCTCTGCCAGCGACAAGCTCGATCGCATCCGGGGGCGCGTGCTGCAGCTCCAGGCACAGCACTCCGACGTGACAGCGGCCATCACGTTGGAGTTGGATGCGGCAGGCATCCGCATCCTGCCGCCGGAGGACCGCCCCGAGCGCCAGGTGGAGCTGCGCCAGCGCTTCATGGACGAGATCTTCCCGGTCCTGACCCCCCTGGCGGTCGATCCGTCGCACCCATTCCCCTACATCAGCGACCTGTCGCTATCGCTGGCGGTGACCGTCCGTGAGCCGGGCACCGGGCAGCGCCGCTTCGCCCGCGTCAAGGTGCCGCCCGTCCTGCCGCGCATGTGGGAAGTCGCCCCGCGCACCTATATCCTGCTGGAGCGGGTCATCGCGGCCAACCTGGACGCCCTCTTCCCGGGCATGGAGATCGCCGCCCAGCACCTCTTCAGGGTGACGCGCAACGCGGACGTCAACGTCGAGGAAGACGAGGCGGACGACCTGCTGCTGGCCATGGAGGAGGAGCTCCGAAGGCGCCGCTTCGGCAATGTGGTGCGGCTTGAAGTGGAGCGCTCGATGCCCCACGAGACGCGCGCGCTGCTGCAGCGTGGCCTCAACCTCGATGCTTCGGACGTCTATGAGGTCGATGGCATGCTCGACCAGCGCGGCCTGGAGCCCATCGCGGACCTGGACATCCCCGACCTTCAGCCGGTGCCCTGGTCGCCCGTCACCTCGCCACGACTGCAGCCACGCCATGGCGACGACGAAGACGAGGTCGACCTCTTCGCACGCATCCGCGAAGGCGATGTCCTCATCCACCACCCCTACGAGTCCTTCAGCAGCTCCGTGCAGCGCTTCATCGAGCAGGCCGCGGCGGACTCCGACGTGTTGACCATCAAGATGACGCTCTACCGAACGAGTGGCGATTCACCCATCGTCCACAGTCTCATCCGTGCCGCGGAGAGCGGCAAGCAGGTCGTTGTCATGGTGGAGATCAAGGCCCGCTTCGACGAGCGCGCCAACATCGTCTGGGCCCGTGCCCTCGAACGGGCCGGGGCTCACGTCGCCTACGGCCTGCTGGGCCTCAAGACGCACTCCAAGTGCGTCCTGGTCATCCGTCGCGAAGCCGGCGGGCTGCGCCGCTACGCCCACATCGGCACCGGCAACTACAACCCCCGCACGGCGCGCAGCTACACGGACCTTGGCCTGCTCACGGCGGACCACACGCTCACGGCCGACGTGACCGACCTCTTCAATGTGCTCAGCGGCGTAGCCCGCAAGGAGCGCTACCGCGATCTGCTGGTGGCCCCGGTCACCATCCGATCGGGGATCGAGGCCCTCATCGAGGCTGAGATCGAGCGTCATCGGACGCACGGAGACGGCCGCATCATCATCAAGTGCAACGCCGTCGTGGACCCGGACATGATCGCTGCGCTCTACCGCGCCAGCCAGGTCGGCGTGCCCATCGACCTCATCATCCGCGGCATGTGCTCGCTGCAGCCGGGCGTCCCCGGCTTCAGCGATTCGATCGCGGTGCGCTCCATCGTGGGCCGCTACCTCGAGCATTCGCGCATCTTCAGCTTCGGCCAGGGTGAGCGTGAACGCACCTTCATCGGCTCCGCGGACCTCATGGAGCGCAACCTCGACCGGCGCATCGAGGCCATGACCCCCATCAAGGACCCCGCCGTCCAGGCCCGCATCCGCGGAATCCTGGCCATCATGCGCCGTGACGACCGGCGCGCCTGGAGCCTCGGCCCGGAGGGTCGCTGGTCCCGCATCGAGGCGAGCCTCGACGGTGCATCCGGGGTGGACACGTTCGAGTCGCTCATGACGCTGGCCGCCGAATCGGTCCCCGCGACGTCATGACCGACAGCAGCGGGGAGGTCAGCGCGGACCTGGCACAGCCGGTCCGGCGGACGAAGAAGTCCGCCAAGCCGCGCGAGGTCGAGCTCAAGTACCTCGTTCGCGACCTGGAGGCGCTGCGCAGCTGGCTGGCCAGGGGCTGGGGTGGCGCGCTGGACGGCCTCGAGGTCGGCGATGAGCGCACCGTCGAGGTCGAGGATCGCTACGTCGACACCGCCTACGGTGCCCTCGCGCAGGCCGGCTTCGCGGCTCGCCTGCGGCGCGAGGATGGCGGCTCGGTCAGCGTGACCGTCAAGTCGACCTCCCGCGACCGCCCGGTGACGGGCGATGGCGAGACCAACGGCGAGGACGACTCCCTCGCTCTCTCGCAGCGGGTCGAGGTCGAGGGGCCCGCGGACGAGCGAGTGGACCCCGACCTATGGCCGGCCAGTGCTGCTCGGGAGCTGATCAACGAGGTGCGCGAGGGAGCCCGACTGCGCACCCTCTTCACTATCAACCAGCGCCGCGAGCGCCGGAACCTGGCCCTCGCTGACGGGCCAGTGGAGGTCACCCTCGACTGGGTGGCCGTCTTCCGCGGGGCTCGGCCGCTGGCCTCGTTCTCTGTGCTGGAGGTGGAAGCCACCCACGCCAGTGGCGCCGACCTTGGCCGGTTGGCGGGGCTCATCGAGGCCACCGGGTTCGTCACGCCCGAGCCACGATCCAAGGAGGAGATCGCCCGCCAGTACGTGGCGCAGGCCGCCGAAGATCCGGCTCACCGGCTCCCACTCGTGCCAGCCTCGCCGGGCATCAAGGCCGACGATTCGCTGGGTGAGGCCGGTCGCAAGGTACTGCGCATGCACCTGGCACGGATGCTGGCCTTCGAAGCCGGCACGCGCTCCGGCGAGGACATCGAGGATCTCCACAAGATGCGCGTGGCGACCCGGCGCATGCGCGCTGCCTGGCGCGTCTTCGACGGTGCCTATCGACCCAAGTTGCAGCGCCGCTATGTGGCCGAGCTGCGTGCCATCGCCGGCGCGCTCGGCGAGGTGCGGGACATCGACGTGCTCCTCGAGCACCTGGATGGGCACATCTCCCGGCTCCCCGTGGCCGGCCAGGAGGCCATGGAGCCGCTGCGTGGTGCCTGGCGCCGGCAGCGCGAGGTGGCTCGCGGTCGCCTCGTCGCGCGGCTGGACTCCAAGCAGTACCGCGCGTTCGTGGAAGACTACCTGGAGTTCAGCGAGTCGCCCGGCGCCGGCGAGGTGCTCACCCCCATGGGCCAGCCGAGCCTGGTTCGTGATACCGCCGGCTCGCGGATCCTGGCCGCATACGAGCGGGTGCGGGCGTACGAGACGATCATCACCTGGGCGGATGTGCTCACCCTGCACGCCCTGCGCATCGAGTCCAAGCGGCTGCGCTACACCCTCGAGTACTTCGCGGAGGTCATGCCGGTCGGCTCGCGCAAGCTCATCGCTGGCGTCACAGAGATGCAGGACCACCTGGGACTGCTGAACGACGCTGACGTCGCGGCGCGTATCAGCCGCGAGTGGCTGAACGCCAATGCCCCGTACCTGCCGGCAGCCTCGCGAGAGGCGGTCGGCCTGTACCTCGACTCGCGCGAGGCGGACGTTGAGCGCCTGCGCCGTGGCTTCCGCCCTGTCTGGCGCCGCATCACGAGCCCCACCTTCCGGCGCGGGCTGGGGATCGCCATCACCCAGATCGGCTGAGCCTGCCGTAGCGGCGATGCCCGGCGGGTCCTACTGGGCGGGCGGCTTCGTAGCGGGCATCGGCTTCTTGGCGGCCACCGGCTTCTTGGCGGCCACCGGCTTCTTGGCGGCAATCACCGGCTTCGTCGTGGTCGTCGGCTTGTCTGCGGTACCGGAGGCCGCGGCGGTCGAGGCTTCAACCTTGTCAGATCTCGCTGCGGCGCGCTTCCGGGCGGCAGGCGGCTTCTGCTCGGACCCCTGCTCGACGACACCCTCCAGCTCGACCGCCTTGTCCGCCTCAGCCAGCTGGGCGCGGATCTCGTCGGCGATGATGCTGAGCGCCTCCACGCGCGCCTGGGCGCGGTCGCGCTTCAGCACGGCATCGGCGAGCTGGTCCTCAGCCTTGCGCAGCCGCTTGCGGAGCTGTCTGGGCTTGCTGGTCTCGGCCTCCTCTCGGGCCGACCGCTTCCTGGGCATCGTCTTCTCCCTTTCGTCCCGAACCACCCGGCCACTGCGGCCACCGACCGTCTCACCGTGCCGGGCTGCGACATTGTGGCAGGCATCTGGATGTTCACGTGTCGTTAACGGAAGTGCAATGCCACGTTATCGCGGCCGCCCCACAGTCCCTCCATGGCGAGCCGCAAGCGAGCGTCGATGGATCCACGAGTGCTGGTGGCTGCCGAACCGGGAGCCTTCCGCAGGCTGCTCGCCGACGCAGACGGCCTGGAACTCGCCGTCGTGCGCCCCGCGGAGGCTGCAGAGCGAGCCTGGGAGCTGCGCCCTGCCGTCTTCGCCTGGCTCGGTCCCGACGCATCCCAGGGGCTGGCCGTGCTCAGGAGGCTGCGCGGGGCACGCTCCGTCGCTCGGACGCTGTACCTGACGCCCCGCTCCGCGGAAGGCGAACGACTGGCGGCCCTGGAGGCCGGGGTGGACGAAGTGCTCAGCGAGCCCATCACGCGCTCCGAGCTGGCTGGTCGCCTGCGCCTGCTGCTGCGCCGGGCGCGACCGACGCGGCGCTCGCGCCTGCCCATCGGCCGCGACCTGGAGCTCGATCTCGATCGCGACGAGCTCTGGCGTGACGGCGAATGGGTCCACCTGCGCCCCAAGGAGGCACGCCTCCTGGAGCTCTTCGCCCGGGCGCCGGGTCGCGTCCTCTCCCGCGAGCACATCCTGGAGCGCGTCTGGGGACCGGACCATGTCGGCGACCCCCGCACCGTGGACGTCCACGTGCGCTGGCTGCGCGCCAAGATCGAGCCTCGCCCGCACGCCCCGGTCTGGTTGCTGACCGTGCGTGGTGTCGGCTACCGGCTGGAGCCCGAACCGTTAACGGAGCGTTAACCATCCTGCAACGGCCCGTTCACGTCCGGCCACGAGCCTCTGGGCATCACGACGGGACCAGTCCGGTCCCACCATCGCAACGTGGAGGGGAATCCCAGCATGCGCACCACTTCGCGCCTCGGCGCGGCAGGCATCTCGGCCGCGGTCCTGACCTCGGCCATCGCCGGTACGACGTTCGCCCAGGACGTCGAGGGCACCGCCGACATCCATGGTTCATCGACCGTGGCACCCATCTCGCTGGCGGTCTCCGAGGCCTTCGCGGAGACCAACCCCGGCTTCGGCTACTTCGTCGGCGAGGAAGGCACCGGTGACGGTTTCGCGCAGTTCTTCTGCGTCGACAACAGCGACATCTCCGACGCATCACGCGCGATCAAGGAAGAGGAGGCGTCACTCTGCGCCGAGAACGGCGTCGAGTACGCTGAGCTCAAGGTCGGCTACGACGGCCTCGCCGTCATCACCTCGCCTGAGAACCCCATCGAGTGCCTGAACAAGTACGACCTCTGGGCGCTCTTCGGCCCCGAGTCCAACGACATCACCACCTGGCAGGATGCCGGCGCCTTCGCGGCCGAGATGGGCTCGACCACCGTGTTTCCCGAGGGCGACATCGCCATCACGGCCCCAGGCACTGAGTCGGGCACGTACGACTCCTTCGTGGAGCTGGCGCTCGGCGGCGTTGCCGAGGAGCGTGGCGTCGAGGCCGGTACACGTGACCCCGTGCCGCCCACGTACGTCGGCGCCGCAAACGACCTGGTCATCATCCAGGGTGTCTCGCAGTTCCCCACCTCCATCGGCTTCGTCGGTCTGGCCTACGCCGAGAACGCCGGCGACACCGTCAAGATCCTGGGCGTGGACGAGGGAGACGGCTGCGTCGCGGCCAGCCCTGAGGCCGTGGCCGATGGCACCTATGCACTGAGCCGCCCGCTGTTCATCTACCCGGCCCTCAACCGCCTCGCCACCAACCCGGCCATCGCGCCCTTCGTGGACTTCTACCTCTCCGACGAGGGCATGGCCAAGGTCGCCGAGGTCGGCTATGTGCAGATGCCTGCCGAGGAGATCGAGGCCACGCGCGCTGCGTGGACCGAGGCCTCCGGCATGGCCGCCGAGTGACCATCCTCTAGCATCCCTCTCCCAGGCCGTTCGAGGACCGGACCCGCGTCCCGGGGTCCGGTCCTCCGGCCGCCTACCGCACCAGCATCCTGAGCCCAGGGAGCGATCGGACCGATGGCACAGCAGTCGCAGCCACTCAGGGCGGAGGACCTGCATGTCTCCCCCGCCCGGGCGCGCACGCAGCGCATCCTTCGAAGCCTCTTCTTCGTGGCAGCGACGCTGGCTCTCTTCATCTCGCTGGGCATCGTCTTGTCGCTGCTCAATGAGTCGATCGCCTTCATCACCAACGTCGATCTGCCATCGCTCGTCAACGGCATCTGGGAGCCGCGAAGCCTCCGCTTCGACATCCCGACCCTCATCGCCGGCTCGTTCGTCATCGCCATCATCGGCATGCTCATCGCCGCACCGCTCGGCCTGGGCGCCGCCATCTACCTGGCCGAGTACGCCAGTCCCCGGGTGCGCGGATGGCTGAAGCCCATCCTGGAGATCCTGGCCTCGATCCCGAGCGTCGTGCTCGGGTTCTTCGCGCTCTCCGTCCTCAGTCCCACCATCATCGATCCCATCTGCCCCGGACCGACCATCCCCTTCAACATGCTCTCGGCAGGCTTGGCCGTGGGTATCCTCATCACCCCGCTCGTGGCCAGCATCGCCGAAGATGCGCTGTACGCGGTGCCCAGCTCGCTGCGCGAGGCCTCGTACGGCCTGGGTGCGCGCAAGCGCACCACCACCCTCCGGGTCGTGTTTCCGGCTGCCGTCTCGGGCATCGTGGCTGCGCTCATCATCGGTCTCTCGCGCGCCGTCGGCGAGACCATGATCGTGTCCATCGCTGCCGGTGGCACAGGCGGGGCGGCCTTCAACATCAACCCCTGCCTGCCCGGCCAGACGATGACCGCGGCCATGGTCTCGCTGGCCATCGGCTCCGATCAGTCGCGTGCTGGTGAGGTCAACCTGCCCTACGAGTCGCTCTTCTTCGTGGGCCTGCTGCTCTTCGTCATGACCCTCGTGCTCAACCTGGTCAGCGAGTCCTACGTGCGCCGGGCGCGCAAGAAGGGAGCCA
The DNA here is from genome assembly GCA_963825995.1 of uncultured Chloroflexia bacterium. Taxonomy (GTDB): domain Bacteria; phylum Chloroflexota; class Limnocylindria; order Limnocylindrales; family CSP1-4; genus JAFMJV01. The sequence continues at coordinate 452,318 of CAWGVH010000001.1, read as the reverse complement.
TCTGATGGCTGGGCGCCTGGCGACGCTGGGGAACCAGTCCGAGGCCACAGAGGCAGTGAGGCGCGCGCTCGAGGGCAGGAGGACCGACTGGCGAAGCCGCATCTGGGAAGCCTTCCTGGTCATCTCCCTGGTGATCTCCTTCGCCTTCCTCATCTGGCTGCTGGTGAGCGTCTTCATCGAGTCGCTGCCGGTCTGGCAGGAGCGCGGGCTCGTGGACTTCATCTCCACGCCGCTTGCGTCGAACCCTCAGAAGGCCGGCATCGCGCAGGGGCTCTTCGGCTCCTTCGTGATCATGGTCATCGTCGCGCTCATGGCGTTGCCGGCAGGCATCGCAGCCGCCATCTACCTTGAGGAGTACGCGCCTGACAATACGGTCAGCCGCACGCTGAACACGGTCATCCGCAACCTGGCCGGCGTGCCGGCCGTGGTCTACGGCATCCTGGGCCTCTCCTTCTTCGTCCTGGCCATGTCTGACGTCACGGGCGGCCGGACCGCCATCTCGGGTGGCCTGACGCTGGCGGTCCTCGTCCTGCCCATCACCGTCATCGTCACCGCTGAGGCCCTGCGTGCCGTCCCGGCCAGCATCCGCGAGGCCGGCTTCGGGGTCGGCGCGACACGCTGGGAGGTCATCCGCTCACACGTGCTGCCCTACGCAGCGCCGGGCATCCTGACGGGCGTCATCCTGACGCTGGCGCGAGCCTTCGGCGAGACGGCACCGCTGCTTCTGGTGGGAGCCGCGGCCACGGGCTTCGCACAGCCCGCCTCCGCGACCGTCCTCGACCGCCTCACCGGCCCCTACACCTCGCTGCCGACCATCATCTACAGCTGGTCGCGACAGCCCGACCCGGCCTTCCAGCACCTCACGTCGGCGGCCATCCTCGTGCTCATCGTGGTCATCCTCCTCATCAACGCCATCGCCATCATCCTGAGGAACCGGTATGCAAGAAAGTGGTAAGCCCATGACCGCCGAGCCAAGCGCGACCTCCATCGTGGAGAGGGAAAGCGGGGCGCAGGAGGCCGAGATGCGCGCCGAGTCCATGCAGAGGATGAAGGTCAACGTCGGTGGCAGCCACGTCGGCGAGGCGAGCGAGACGGTCTTCGAGGTCCGCGACTTCAGCGCCTACTACGGCTCCTTCCGGGCTGTGAAGGACATCAGCATGGATATCCCGAAGAACCGCATCACGGCTTTCATCGGCCCCTCCGGGTGCGGCAAGTCCACGCTGCTGCGCTGCTTCAACCGCATGAATGACCTCGTGCCGATCGCCCACAACACGGGCACCATCCACTACCACGGCGTGGACCTCTACGACCCCAAGGTCGACGCGGTGGAGGTGCGCCGCCGCATCGGCATGGTCTTCCAGAAGCCCAATCCCTTCCCCAAGTCGATCTACGAGAACATCGCCTTCGGGGCCCGCATCGCCGGCCACAAGGAGGACATGGACGAGCTGGTGGAGTCCAGCCTGCGTCGCGCCGCTATCTGGGACGAGGTCAAGGACAAGCTCAAGCAGCCCGGCACGGCCCTCTCCGGCGGCCAGCAGCAGCGCATCTGCATCGCCCGTGCCATCGCCGTCAAGCCGGACGTCATCCTCATGGACGAGCCCTGCTCGGCCCTGGACCCGGTGGCCACGCTCAAGATCGAGGAGCTCATGTTCGAACTGCGCGACGAGTACACCATCGTCATCGTCACGCATAACATGCAGCAGGCTGCCCGGGCGTCCGACGAGACCGTCTTCCTGACCATGGGCGACGATCGCGCCGGCTACCTGGTGGAGCAGGGTCCCACCAGTGAGATCTTCACCAACCCCAGGAACCAGCTGACCGAGGACTACGTCTCCGGTCGCTTCGGATGAGGAGACCACGATGACCGACCCGACCGGACGACACCACGACGAGGTCCCCGCGCCGGGCAGCGAGATGGACCCGGACGCGCCACTGCCGACCGACCGCGGACTCCATCCGCTCGCCCAGGTGCCCAAGCCCTTCACGCGTGAGCAGATGGAGGCCCGCGAGCGGGAGATCAAGGACGGCATCCTGCGGATGGGCAGCATGGTCGCCGAGCGGATGCTGGCCGCCATCGACGCGCTCGAGCACCACGACGTGGAGGCAGCCAGCGCTGTCATCGAGGCCGACGACGACATCAATCGCGAGCAGCAGCACATCGCCAGCCTCGTGACCCAGGCCATCATCCGCGACCAGCCGGTCGCCCGCGACCTGCGCTTCCTGATCGCGCTGGACCACGCGGCCTATGACCTGGAGCGCATGGGGGACCACGCCGCCAACGTCGCCAAGCAGGCGCGGAAGCTCGCGCCGCTGGCACCCTGAACGACTACCTCGGACTGCCGGACATGGGCCGCCGGGTGGCCCAGCAGGTGCGTGACATCCTGTCAGCGGTCGTTGACATCGACGTCGAGCGCGCGCGGGCTGTCGCCCGGGTCGACGACGAGATCGACGACACCTACCACCGCATCTTCTCGGAGACACTGGACCTCATGCGTGCCGACCCGGCCAATGTCGATCCGGGCACACGCATCCTCTTCGCGGCGCACTACATCGAGCGCACAGGCGACCGCGTCACGGACATCGCGGAGGACATCGTCTTCCTCGCCACGGGCGCCGTGGAGGACCTGAACTGATGGGTGCATCCACTGGCACCGGGACTGACCCGGCGCGTGGATCGGGCCCCACACGGGTCCTCTTCGTGTGCACTCACAACTCGGCACGCTCCATCATGGCGGAGGCGCTGCTGCGCAAGAAGGGCGGCGCGGCCTTCGAGGTCGCCTCGGCCGGGACGCAGCCCGGAGAGATCCGCGCCTTCACGCTCCAGGTCCTCAACGAGGCCGGGCTGCCCACCGGCGGCCTGCGCTCCAAGTCGGTCTCTGACTTTGTGGGGCAGCCGTTCGACTACGTCATCACCGTCTGCGATTCGGCCCGGCAGGACTGCCCCGTCTTCCCGGGCGAGGGCCAGCGTCTGCACTGGGGCTACGATGACCCCAGCGCGGCTGAAGGCAGCGACGAAGAACGCCTGCGGGCGTACCGGCGCGTCTTCACGGCCATCAGTCAGCGCATCGACCTGTTCCTGAACGCGGAGCGTGGTCGCCGGCCGGTCGAGCCATCCTGAGGCCGGCTGGCACCGACCCGGGTGCTCCATCAGACCTTCGCAGCGCGGTACGACAGACAGGCTCTTGACGTGCGACCCTTGCGCGCATGCCCGGCGAACGTCTCGACCATACGAACGCAGAGGTCCGACTGCACCTGTTGCGCCATGCCCATGCCGGGGATGCCTTCGAGTGGGACGGGGATGACTCCCGTCGGCCTCTGACGGGCAAAGGCCGCAAGCAGGCTGAGCGCCTGGGCCGCTTCATGTGCGAGCACGGCATCCGACCCGACGTCATCGTCAGCAGTCCGCTGCTGCGGGCGCTGCAGACGGCGGAGATCGTGGCCGCCGAGCTGGACATGACCGTACGGCGGGACGCGCGCCTGGCCAGCGGCTTCGGCAAGCACGAGCTCTGGGCCCTGCTCGATGAGCTGGGCGCCCGTGAGCCGCTCCTGGTGGGACACGAGCCGGACCTGAGCTCGCTGCTCTCCTACCTGGCCGATGCGCCGCGCCTGCCTATGCGCAAGGGCACCCTGGCCACGGTGGACCTGGAGACCCGCCTCGGGGATGGCGAGGGCGTCCTGCGCTGGCTCCTGCCGCCAGAGTTGCTGGCCTGACCGGAGTCGCTCGCGACCCGGATCACTAGGCGAAGGGCACCGAGAAGCTGAACGTGGAGCCCTTGCCCTCGGTCGATTCGAGCCAGATGCGACCGCCGTGCGCCTCCACGATGTGCCGGGCGATGGCCAGCCCAAGACCGGTGCCACCGAGGCCGCGCTGACGGGCCCGATCCACCTTGTAGTAGCGCTCGAAGACGCGGTCCTGGTCCTTCTTCGGGATGCCCATGCCGTGGTCGGTGACGGAGACGACGACGCTGTCGGGGCGCTCGTCCGTCGTGATGGTCACCGTGCCACCCTGGGGTGAGAACTTGATGGCGTTGTGGAGCAGGTTCATGAGCAACTGGTCGAGGCGCTCCTCGTCGCCGCGCACCGGCGGCAGGTCGTCCGGCACGAGCTCGATGAGCACGACACCCTGGCGGTCGGCGAAGGTCCGCAGGCGGTCGCAGGGTGCGCGGTCACCAGCGGCGGCATGAGCACCGCGTCGCGGCGGATGCGGGTCGCGGCCTGCTCGATGCGCGACAGGTCGAGCAGCTCGTTGACCATCTGCACGAGGTGGCCCGTCTCGACGTCGATGGTGGCCACCCGTTCGCGCGTGCGCGTGGAGACCTCCTCGCGCTCGAGGTCGTCCATGAGCATCTCGGTCAGGAGCCGGATGTTGGCCAGGGGCGTGCGCAGTTCGTGCGAGAGGTTGTCGATGAACTCGCTGCGGATACGCCGCAGGCGATGCAGCTCGGTGACGTTCTCGAGGGTCACCCAGGCGCCGCCGCCGGCCGCCGGGCGGGCACGCACGATGATGGCTGGCGCGGTCGACCGCTTCGAGCTCCCGCCAGCCCGCGTCACCGGCGGCCGCGGCACCCACCAGCTCCTCAAGGCGGTGGTCGACGAAGGTGCCCATGAGCGTCTTGCCGGTGAGGCTGCCGGGCCGCCGCTCGAGGGCATGGTGGGCGGCCTGGTTGGCGAGGCGGACGCGGAGGGAGGCGTCGAAGCGGATCAGGCCGATGGAGGCATGGTCGGCGACCAGGGCGAACTCGGTTTCGGAGATGGTGGCGGGCTGCTCCTGGGGCATGGTCCTAGGATAGGCGCGCTCCGAACCTCCGGGGGCTGCCTGAGATGGGAGCCGGGGACCACTCCGAAAGCGAGGCTGCGCCGAGGCCTGCGCAGCTGGTCCGTGAGTCGTCTGATGCGGCGAGACCTCACCCGCGACAGGCTCAACGCGCGCTCTGGCAGAGAGTGCGCCAGCCATGCAGTCCCGTCGACTGTCCAGCTCGATCCAGCGGGTCAAGTAAGCCGCTTCCAAGGGTGTCTCTGCGAAGCCTCCGGGCAGGCAGTCGCTGGTGACGATCGGTCCGCCAGGGCTGAGGTGCAGGCTCTCTCGGGCGAACGAGTCGGCCAGCGCGCGGAGCGTCCGGATGGGCCGCAGCTGGCGGCGTGTCCTGTCGACGTCGCGCGCGAAGCGCTCCGAGCGCCAACCCGCGGGGAGTCGTTGCGGGTGGCGCCAGGAACGCTGGAGGAGCCAGGCGCCTGATCGCAGTCTTCGGGCGGGGTCCACGAGGTGCGGGGCCCTGGCTGGGTCGAAAGCAGTCACTGGCCGAGAGGATGGGCGTGCCGTGTCAACCCCGCGTCATCGCCGCGTCAACGTTGCGTTATCGGCACCACGGCGCCGCGACCAGGGCAGATCGGTCTGAGTCGGGAGGCTGGGGGTCCCGGGCCCGATCGAGGCTCCTCGTACCGCCCGGCGAGGAGGTTCCACGTGGGAAGGCCTGGGCCGTTAGAGTCTCGTTAACAGACCAGCTTCGGCGTCACTCCTGAGATGCCACCCCGGGGGATCCATCCGTGCCAGGTGAACTGACGCTCGCGCTCGTCGTGGTCGTCGTGCTCGCCGTGGTCTTCGACTACGTCAACGGCTTCCATGACTCGGCCAACGCCATCGCCACGTCCGTGGCGACCCGCGCGCTGCGCCCCTCGTGGGCGGTGGCCATGGCAGCCACCATGAACTTCGCCGGCGCCTTCGCAGGTACGGCCGTGGCCACGACCATCGGGGCAGGGCTCGTGGACGAGCAGACCACCACGGAGGCGGTCGTCGTGGCTGCCCTGGTGGGCGCCATCACCTGGAACCTGATCACGTGGTGGCTCGGGCTGCCCAGCTCCTCGTCCCACGCCCTCATCGGCGGGCTCCTGGGGGCGACCATCGTGGCCGCCGGCACGAGCGCGCTGGATGTGGACGGCATCGTGCACAAGGTGCTCATCCCCATGGTCACGTCGCCGCTCATCGGCTTCCTCATCGGGCTGCTCCTCATGGCCCTCCTGGCACGCCTCTTCTTCCGGGTGGCACGGAAGCCGGCATCCGCGGGATTCCGCAAGGCACAGGTCTTCTCGGCGGGCTACATGGCCTTCGCCCACGGCTCCAACGACGCCCAGAAGACGATGGGCATCATCACCCTGGCGCTCTTCGCGGCCGGTGTCATCCCGGATATCACGGTGCCGACCTGGGTCATCGTCGCGGCTGCCACGGCCATGTCGCTGGGCACCGCCGCGGGCGGCTGGCGGATCATGAAGACGATGGGCCAGCGGGTGGTGGAGCTGGAACCCGTCCACGGCTTCGCGGCAGAGACGACCGCCGCCTCCGTGCTCGTGGTCACCGCATCGATGGGCATGCCGGTCTCCACGACGCACGTCATCTCCAGCGCCATCACGGGCGTGGGCACCACCAAGGGCGCTCGACAGGTCCGCTGGGGCGTGGCGCGCTCCATCGTCACGGCGTGGATCATCACCATCCCGGCGGCCATGTTCGTTTCCGGGGTCTCATACCTCGTCATCTCGAATCTGGGCTGGCGATAGCGGGAGGATTGCGATGGTCTCGATTCGGCTCATGCCGCGCGACGAGAAGTTCTTCGAGCTCTTCATCAGCGATGGTGAGAACCTGGCCTCGGGCGCCCAGGAGCTGGAGGCGCTCATGCAGAGATACGATCGGCTTGACGAGCGTGTCGCCAAGATCCAGGCCATCGAGCACGCCGGCGACGAGCTGGGCGACCAGGTCATCGAGCGGCTGGAGCGGGCCTTCATCACCCCGATGGATCGCGGGGACATCCACGAGCTGGCCCGTCGCATGGACGACGTCCTCGACCGCATCCAGGAGATCGCCGAGACGCTGCAGATCTACGGCATCACGGCGCCGACCGAAGAGGCCAGGCGATTGTCGGCGATCCTGTCGGAGCAGACCACCGAGATCCTCGCAGCATTACGCAAGCTGGAGGGCATGAAGGGCCTGGACGCGTCCCTCAAGCGTGTCCACGAGCTCGAGAACGAGGCTGACGGCCTCTCGCGGACCGCCATCGGCCGGCTCTTCCGCGACCAGCACGAGGCCCTGGAGGTCATCAAGTGGCGCGACATCTACCAGTCGATGGAGGAGTCCATCGACGCCGCTGAGGACGTCGCGGAGATCATCGCGCGCATGGTGCACAAGAACTCGTAGGCGCAGGTCGGAGTCAGCCGGCCGGCTGGCCGGGGAGGTGCAGGACGTAGCCGGTGCCGCGGATCGTCTGCAGGTAGCGGGGCTGGCTGGGGTCTGCCTCGATGGCTGAGCGGAGCCAGTGCACGTGGACGTCAACGGTGCGCGTCTCGCCCGCGTAGTCGTAGCCCCAGACCTTCTCCAGGAGCTGGTCGCGGCTGAAGACCTGGCCCGGGTTGCGCACCAGGAAGGACAGCAGCTCGAAGGCCTTGGGCTTGATGGGCAGCGCCTGCCCGTCGCGCAGCAGGCGGTGCCCGGCCAGGTCGATGGTGACCGCCCCCAGCCGAAGCGGCTCGTGGCCGGTACGCGGCACGTCGGGCTCGGCGCCACTGCCCGTGCCTGCACTGTCCAACCGGCGCATCTGGGCCCGGATGCGCGCCAGCAGCTCGCGCAGGCTGAAGGGTTTCGTGACGTAGTCATCGGCACCCAGCTCGAGACCCACGACCTTGTCGATCTCGCTGTCCTTGGCCGTGAGCATGATGATGGGCACGGCCGATTCGCGGCGCATGATGCGGCAGACATCGATACCGGAGACCTGCGGCAGCATGAGGTCCAGCAGCACCAGGTCCGGGGGGTGCGCCCGGAAGCGCTCCAGGGCCTCACGGCCGTCGGCGGCCGTGACGACGCGCAGGCCGTCCGCCTGGAGGGCCTCGGCCAGCGTCTCGCGCAGGGTAGGCTCGTCATCGACGACCAGGATGGTGCGGGTCATGTCATGGCCACGGACCGTTCGGCGTCGTACGTCAGCATCCACCACTCCGTGAACTCGGAGCACTGGCCGGCCTCATCGAAGCGGCAGAGGAAGATGTTGCTGTACTCGTGGCCCAGGCTGCCATCCCGGCGCAGGTAGCGCGTCCAGCCCATGGCCACGTGGACCTCATCGTCGAGAGCCAGCGGCTCGTAGTGGGCCTCCCAGGCGTCGCCCGACTCGTCGGCCAGCCATGCCTTGACGATAGGCTCCCGGCCGCTCACTACCCGGGTGCCCGCCCGGTAGCTGTAGCGGCAGTCGGCGCTGAAGAGGTCACCGATGTCGGCCGGGTCCCGGCTGCGCCAGGCGGTGACATAGCGGCCCAGCCAGGCCGCGAATGCGTCACGCGAGAGATGCACCGTCAGCCTCCTCCTCGACGGTGCGCAGGATGTCCACGGCCGCCCTGAGGCGGGCCAGACTGCGCTCGTAGCCGATGGCCACCATGGTGTCGAAGAGCGGCGGCGTGGCCGTTCGCCCGGTGACGGCCACGCGGATGGCCATGAAGAGGTCGCCGACCTTCCAGCCACTCTCCTCGCAGAGAGCACGCAGCGGCGGCTCGAGCTCGTCGGCCTCGAAGCTGATGGGACCCCTGGATCCGATGATCCCCAGCGCGGCCTCCAGTCCCGCCGCCGTAGTGATGGCATCCCAGCGCTTGGGGATGAGCAGCGCCGGGTCTACTGCGAGGTCCTCGACGAAGACGAAGTCGAGCATGGGGCCGATGGCGTCAAGGCGCGGCAAGCGCTCGACGACCATGGGCAGCAGCGGCACCAAGTCGTCCTCGGTGGGCCGGCGAATGGCGTGACCCTCGGCTGCCTCGGCGGCCAGCGAACCGGCCAGGAAGGGCAGGGCTCGCTCGATCAGCTCGTCGGGCGGCAGGCGGCGGATCCACTGGCCGTTGAGCCAGTCGAGCCGGGCGAGGTCGAAGATGGCACCGCTGGGCTGCACGCGGCCCAGGTCGAAACGGGCGATGAGATCGTCCATGCTGAAGACCTCCTCGTCGGACCCGCTCGACCAGCCCAGCAGGGCCAGGTGGTTGACGATGGCCTCCCGGACGTAGCCCTGCCCGCGATAGGCGTCGATGGCCGTCTGACTCTTGCGCTTGCTCATCTTGGAGCGGTCCGGGTTGAGGATGAGCGGCAGGTGCGCGAACACGGGCGGCTCCGCCCCCAGGGCGCGGAAGAGGAGCACGTGCTTGGGCGTGTTGGAGAGGTGGTCCTCGCCGCGGATGACGTGACTGATGCGCATGGCGATGTCGTCCACGACGACGACGAAGTGGTAGAGCGGCGACCCGTCGGAGCGAGCGATGACGAGGTCGCCACCGAGAGCACTGGTATCGATGCTGACGTGGCCACGGACGAGGTCGTCGAACTCCACGCGCTCGCTGCCGACGCGGAAGCGGATGGCTGCCGGGCGACCCTCGGCACGGCGAGCCTCGCGCTCGTCCTCCGTGAGAGCGGCGCAGCGGCCCACGTAGCTCGGATCCTGCTTCGCCTCCTGCTGTGCCTGGCGGTCGGCGGCCAGCTCCTCCGCGGTGCAGAAGCAGGGGTAGGCTCGGTCCTCGGCGAGCAGTCGATCGATGGCCGCCGTGTAGTGCAAGCCGCGCTCCGACTGGCGGTAGGGGCCGAAGGGTCCACGGGCTGGCTGGCCGGCCACTTCCGGGCCCTCGTCCCACTCGAGACCCAACCAGTGCAGTCCGTCGAGGATGTCGCGCTCGTACGCGAGCGTGGAGCGCGCCTGGTCGGTGTCCTCCAGGCGCAGGATGAAGGTGCCACCGTGCTGCCGTGCGAAGAGGAAGTTGAAGAGCGCGGTGCGGGCCGTGCCGATGTGCAGAGGGCCGGTCGGACTGGGCGCGATGCGGCAGCGTGGCGTCATCGTGGAGAGCGCTCCTCGGGCGTCGGCGTCGGCTGGGTCGCGGGATCGTCGCCAGTCCGGTCGTCAGTGTGGCGGGCGGCAGTCTCATGGTTCGTGGCGTCGTGGGTCGCAGTCTCCTCGGTCGCAGCCTCGCGGCTCGCAGCCTCGCGGGTCGCAGCCTCGCGGGTCGCAGCCTCGCGCGGTCGCGGCCTCACGGGCGGCCTCCTCCGTGGCCTCCTCGGCAGCCAGCTTGCGGGCCTCGGCGCCGGTGACGACCTGGCTGCCACGGTAGCGCCAGGCACCGCGCGAGGGCAGCTCCTCGTCGCCGCGTCGGAAGTGGCGCCGCGCGGCCATCGACCATGCCGCGCCGCTGGAGCGGTTGAAGACGTCGAAGTCCATGCCCGGCGGCGTGGCATCGCCGTCACTCGTCCCGGCGGATCGGCCGCGCCGCTCACGGTCGCGTGCACTCGGTCGGGACGTCGAGGCAGCAGTCTCATCGTCACGACGCGCGCGCGGGCTGAAATCCTGCCACCAGGGAACGTGCTCCGCCGACCACGTCGTGGTGCGCGCGCCAGGGGCAGGCTGCGGTCGTGCGGGACGGGCCGTCCGCCGGCGATCGCGGGTGGCGGTCGGAGTCCCGGGTGGCGCGCTCATCGGCCGGTCGCCCCTCAGCGCTCCCGGGCCGCGCCCAGCGGCCAGCCGGCTGACCGGCGGGCATCGGGCCGGGCGTGTGCCGGCGATCCCACTCGCGGCGCCGCAGGGGGTCAGAGAGCAGCTGGTAGGCCTCCTGCACGGCCAGGAAGCGCTGCTCGTCACCCATCGAGCCGTCGGGATGGAAGCGTTTGGCCAGGCGCCGGTGGGCCGACCTGACCTCGTCGGGGTCAGCACCGCGCAGGATGCCCAGCGTGCGGTACGGATCGTCGGCCGGCCGGCCCATCGTCGCTCGTCGTCCTCGTGCCGGCCTAGGTCAGCTCGCCCAGGGGCGCGAGCTCGAAGCGGGGCGACGCGATCGCGGCTTCGACACCGGCGGGCGTCCGGACCGCCGGGTGGCGGAAGGCAGCCAGTGCGCGAAGGTCGCGATCATCGATCACGCCGAGCTGGGCCAGTGCCTCCACGGTGGCAGCCTTGATGGCCCGGCGGGAGAGGTCGCCGTCCTCGATCTTGATGGCCAGCCCGCTGGCTGGAGCACCGGCGTCGCCGCGTCCCGCCAGCATACCGACCGCACGCAGGCCATCAGCGCCGGCCTTGGCCACCAGCCGACCCGGCTTGCGGCGCATGAGCTCGGTGTCGAGGCTCTCGAAGGTGCCGCCGACCATCTCCGGGGCGGCCATCATGGCATCACGGATGCGGGTCAACGCCGGGGCCGACCTGGCGCGGGGAGCATCGGGCGCGGAGCCATCCGGGTCGGCGAGCAGGAGGTACGCGCGCGCGACCTCCACGAGGGGCACCTCATAGGTGAGCACGCCGCAGTTGTCAGGACTCGTGCGCAGGGCGGCAGAGCGACGGCCGAAGAGCCGGGCCACGGTGTCCCGGACGGCCACCTGGCTGGGGTGGGCCGGGTCCGTGTAGTCGGCCAGCGACCAGCCCGCGTAGGCGGAGAGGAGGATGCTCGCGGCGTGGAACCCCGAGCAGCCGTGACGGATGGGGCTGGCCGTCTCTCCGTCCCGAACGAGTCGGGCCGCGGTCCGTGTATCCGCTGGGGCGCCGTCCGTGCCGCAACGCAGCAGCGCCTGGGTCACGCTGGCACGGCGGAAGATGCCCTGCAGCGTGCGCACGTGCTTGTCCTCGCCGGTGTGCGAAGCGCACATGATGGCCATCTCCATGGGCGTCAGGGCCAGGTCGTCGGCAGCTCCCGATTCGATGAGCGCCACGAGCGCGAAGGGCTTCACCGTCGAGCGCAACAGCACGGCGACGTCAGGCGTGCCGGCTACCCGGATGACCGCTCCGGCCGCGTCCACCTGGACGATGTGGCCGCGGTGGCGGCTTTCGATCGTCTCGCCGCGGTGGACCTCCACGAGCACGGGCGGCGCCGTGGGGCTGCCGACCCGCTCTGTACGCCGGGCGGCGCGCGGACGACGCGTCGGTGGGGCAGACATCGTCGTTTCAACGGGGTCAGCGACGGGCTGGGTATGGGGCACCAGTCGATGGTATCGCGCGCCGCCGGTGAAGATCATCAGTGGCGAGACGAGCGTGCCGGGAGCTGGCGGTCGAGGCGTGGCGCCGGGCGAGTCCCACCGCATGGCGTCGCTGGCCGTAGAATCTGGTCTCGCCATCCAGACCGCATCCCGGAGACGACCGTGCCCGACCACCCGAACCTCTTCGTCTCCCACCACCCTGCCGTGCTCCACAAGCTGGCACTCCTGCGCGCTGAGGCCACCGAGCCCAAGAAGTTCCGCGAGCTCGTCCGCGAGATCAGCTGGCTGGTCGGCTACGAGGCGCTGGCGGACGCACGTGTCGATGAGATCAGCGTCCGGACACCGATGGAGGATACGCTCGGCCACGAGCTGGCCGAGCGTATCGGCCTGGTCCCCATCCTGCGCGCAGGCCTGGGCATGGTGGACGCCTTCCTCGAGCTCTTCCCCACCGCGCAGGTCTGGCACCTGGGCCTCTTCCGCGACGAGCGCACCCTTCGCCCGGTCGAGTACTACAACAAGCTGCCCGACCATTCCACGGTCGACACCTGCCTCATCCTCGACCCCATGCTCGCCACCGGCGGCTCGGCCACGGCTGCCATCGAGGTGCTCAAGGACTGGGGCGCCACTCGCATCAAGCTGGTCAACCTCATCGCCTCGCCGGAGGGCGTGGCTGCTGTCAGCGCCGCACACCCGGACGTGGCCATCTACTGCGCCTCGGTGGATCGGCAGCTCAACGAGAAGGGCTACATCCTGCCCGGCCTGGGCGACGCCGGCGACCGCCAGTTCGGCACCGGCCGACCCTGACGGTCACCGGGCTCACCCCTAAGACGACGCTCGGCACGAATGCCACCGTTATCCGACCACGCCACACCGATGCCTGACCACGCGGTGTCGGCACCTGCAAGGCCCGTGACCCCTCCGGGCGCCTCGCATCCGGCGCTGCTGTGCATCACGCCCAGCCCGGCCATCGACCGCACCGCGCACGTGGGGCGCATCGTCCATGGCGAGATCCTGCGTCCGATCGAGCTGGTGGCCCTACCCGGCGGCAAGGGCGTCAATGCCGCACGCGCCGCCGCCCGACTCGGCGGACGGGTCGTGACCACGGGCATCGCCGGAGGGCACGCCGGACGCTGGATCGTCGATGCCCTGGCCGCTGAGGGTCTCGACCCGCACTGGGCCACGGCCGAGGCTGAAGCACGCACGACCTACGTCACGGTCGACCACACTGGTGCCTCGGTCATCGTCTACGAGCGGCCCTCCCCCGCCAGCGACGAGGAGTTCGCAGCCTTCCTGCGTTTGCTGAAGGATGAGCTGCTGCCGTCCAGCGGCGGCGCCGTCGTGGCCGGCAGCGTGCCGGCGGGCATCGAGGCCTACGGTCACGCGGCCATCGTGGAGGCCTGCCGCCGCGCCGGCTGCCCACTCCTCGTCGACGCCTCCGGGCAGGGCCTGCTGGTGGCGCTCGGGGCGGGTCCGGACGTTGTCAAGGTCGGTCGCGAGGAGGTGCTCCAGGCCGGAATCATCGAGCCGCAGGCCACCTCGACCGAAGCTGCCACCGCGTTGGTCGACCGGGGCGCTGTGCTGGCCATCGTCACCGATGGGCGACAGCCGGTCGTGGCCGCCGACGCCGGACACATCTGGCGCGTGGACGTGCCGCGGGTGGAGGCAGTGAACGCCGTGGGCTCAGGCGATTCTTTCAATGCGGCGTTCTCGCTGGCCCTCTTGGCGGGCGCCACGCTGGAGACCGCCCTCGGTCGCGGCGTCGCGGCTGGCTCGGCCAACGCGTTGGCGCTGGGCGCCGGCATGCTCGACCCCCAGGAGGCGCGACGGCTTGAGGATGAGGTCAGCGTTGGAGTGGAGAGGAGGCCGCAGAGCTGATGGACCGACTCAAGGACCGCGGCGTCATCGTCACGGGCGCGACCGGCATCGCGGGCGCTTCGGCGCGCCTGTTCGCGGCTGAGGGGGCCAGGCTCGTGGTCATCTCGCGCACCGAGTCCAGCTGCCGCGAGCTGGTGGAGAGCATCGTGGCGGACGGCGGCCGGGCGAGCCACGTGGTCGCCGACCTGACCGACGGGGCCGCGGCGCAGGCGGCGGGGGACACCGCCATCGAGCAGCTGGGCCGCGTGGACGGCCTCTTCAACGTGGCCGGCGGCTCAGGTCGACGCCTGGGCGACGGGCCGTTGCACACGCTGACGCCAGAAGCGTTCGAGGCCACGATGCGCCTGAATGCCACCAGCCACGTGGGCATCTCGGCGCCGGTCCTGCGGGCGATGCTGCAGCAGGAACCTGACGTGGACGGCCTGCGCGGCGCCATCGTCAACATGGGCAGCGTGCTCGCGAGCCGCCCGGTACCCGGGCTCTTCCCGACCCATGCCTACGCCATGTCCAAGGGTGCCATCGCCTCGCTGACGGTTGCCAGCGCGGCCTACTACGCCGCACACGGGATCCGCGTCAACATGGTCGCGCCGGCCCTGACCATCTCGCGGATGTCCGAGCGGGCGGCCGCGGACGAGGCCACGCAGGCCTTCTCACGGCGCAAGCAGCCCATCGCCGGTGGCTTCATCGCGGCCGAGGACGTGGCCGATGCCGCGCTCTACCTGCTCTCGCGCGAGTCCCGGTCGGTCACCGGCCAGACGATCACGGTCGATGGCGGTTGGTCCATCATCGACGCCACCTGACATCGCCAGGACGAGCGCCCGCACGACCCACAGGCCCACACGCCGAAGGCCAGGAGGAAGACGATGTCCCTGCCCTATCAGCCCACTGCCCTCTCCACCTCGGTCTGCGGCTCGCACGCCCATCCGGCCTGGCTCGACCTGGCCGTCGCCGCCGCGGACCGTGGTGAGCTGGGAACGGCCGACATCCGCGAGGTCCAGGATGACGCCGTCGACCTCGCACTCCGGGACCAGGAGGAGGCCGGCATCGATGTCGTGACGGACGGCGAGATGCGGCGCGTCGGCTTCTTCACGGCTGAGTTCTACCGCCACCTGACCGGCGTGGCACCGCTGGAGCCGCGGCGTCGGCTGGGTCCCGGGGGCCACGATCAGCAGCACCGCTTCAAGGTGCTCGAGCCCATCGCGGCGCCGGCGGGCCTCGGTGTGGTCGAGGAGTTCGAGTACGCCCGGACCCGCACGACGCGGCCCCTCAAGGTCACACTGCCGGGACCATTCACGCTGTCGGGCCGCCTGACCTACGGTCCCGGCGAGGTCTACGCCGACCGAATCGCGACGGCGGAGGCCTTCGTGCCCATCCTGTCTGCCGAGCTCGCGCGGCTCGTGGCGGCGGGTGCCACCTACATCCAGGTCGACGAGCCCTCCCCAGCCATCCACCCCGAGGCCTCCAGCGAGTTCGCGGCGCTCTTCAACGCCGCCACGACCGGCGTGGCAGGCCGCGTCTTCCTGGCGGCGCACCTCTGCTTCGGCAACTTCCTGGGACGGCCGCTCTCGAAGCGTGCCTACCGGCCGGTCCTGGAGCAGGCCCTGGCCTTCGACGTCGACGAGCTGGTGCTCGAGTGGGCCAACCGAGAGATGGCCGAGCTGGACGTGGCCACGGACGTCGCAGCCGCCGGCCGGCACCTCTCGGCGGGCGTCATCGACGTCAAGAACTACTACCTGGAGACGGCCGACGACGTCGCCGAGCGCATCGAGAAGCTGCTGGCTGCGGGCGTGCCCGAGGAACGCCTGTCGCTCGTGCCCGACTGCGGGTTCAGCCAGACCGCTCGCTGGGCGACGAAGCCGAAGCTGGCGGCGCTGGTAGCCGGTCGCGACCTCGTGCGAGGTCGTCGCGCGTAGGCGTACCGCCCTGCCGGTCGCTCAGCGGTGGACGCCCGCGTCGGCCAGGTCGAGGGCCGCGTCGATGATGTCGAAGCCCTCGGCGAGCTCCTCCTCACTGATGGTGAGCGGCGGGTTGGTGTGGATCATGTTGTAGCGCAGGAAGGCGTACAGGCCATGCTCGCGGAAGTGGCGGTGGATGGCCTGCATCTCCTCGCTTGTGCCGTCGAAGGGCGCCATCGGCTCGTACGTGCGGCGGTCGCGCACGAGGTCCAGGACGCCGAAGAGGCCGAGGTTGCGGTGGCCGCCGACGCTGGGATGATCGGCCATGAGGCGCTCATGGTGGCCGCGCATGACCTCGCCCATCCTCGCTGAGCGTTCCACGAGCCCGTCCTGCTCCATGACCTCGATGACGGCCAACGCCGCGGCGCAGCCCATCGGGTGGCTGTTGTAGGTGAGGCCGCCGACGTAGGCGCGCTCCCGAAAGGCGTCGGCGATGTGCTGGCGCATGGCCACCGCCCCGAAGGGGATGTAGGAGGACGTGAGGCCCTTGGCCATCGTGAGCAGGTCCGGAACGACACCCCAGTGTTCGACGGCGAACCAGCGGCCGGTACGGCCGAAGCCGGTCATGACCTCGTCGGCGATGAGCAGGATGCCGTGCCGGTCGCAGATCTCCCGTACACCCTGGAGATAGCCGTCGGCCGGGATGAGGACGCCGTTGGCGCCCACGACCGGCTCGAGGATGAAGGCGGCGATGGTGTGGCCGCCCTCGTACATGATGGTCTCCTCCAGCTCCGCGAGGGCGCGGTCGGCGGGCTCCGGCTCGGGGCGGCCCCACTTGTGCGCGTCCGGGGCGCGCACGATGCCGGAGACGCCGGCCTCCCCTGCCCAGCGGCGCGGGTCGCCCGTGGCCGCGATGGCCACGCCCGTGGCGCCGTGGTAGGAGCGGTAGCGGGCCAGGACCTTGTGGCGGCCGGTGACCTGGCGGGCAAGCTTGATGGCGTTCTCGTTGGCGTCCGCGCCGCCGTTGGTGAAGAAGGCGACGTCCAGGTCCCCGGGCGTCAACTCGGCCAGCTTGCGTCCCAGGCGGGCGCGCGGCTCATGGGCCAGGAAGGGGCTCGTGAAGGCCAACCGCTGGGCCTGGCCCGCGATGGCGTCGATGACGCGCTGATCGCCGTGGCCGATGTTGACCGACATCGACTGGCTGTTGAAGTCAAGGAAGCGTCGTCCGTCCGCCGTGTAGAAGTACGAGCCCTTGGCCGTGGCCACCGCGATCGGATCGGCGACGTTCTGGGCGACCCACTCGAAGAGCGTGTACTGCTTCGAGAGCGCCACGATCTCTTCAGCGCTCAGTGGCTCCGCGTTCGTCATCCCGGGAGCGGCGTCGATGGCCATCTCCAACCTCGTTGCTGCAGCTGCGGTGTCGGTCCCGTGAGGGGTCATGGCGCTGACGTCCCGCCGGCATGTCCGGCACACGCCGAGTGTGCCACGGATGGCGCAGGGGCTATCCGGTCAGAAGCACCGGGTCGTCGAAGGTGACCTCGATCAGTGGCGCGCCGGCCACGAAGGCCTCGAGCCGATCCATCCGGTTCCACGTGGCGCAGACACGCTCGATGATGGGCCGTCGCTCGGCCTCGTCGGTGATGATGCGTGCCGTGGCCGGCAGGTCCGCGACGACCCCCCTCTTGAGGTGGAATGTCAACCGCGGATCGGCCGCCAGGTTGGCTATCCAGGCGCGCCGACCGGGCATGCCGGAGATGTACACACGGCCGTCGAAGTTGAAGAAGACGATCTCGATGCGGCGCGGCTTCCCCGAGTGGCGGCCGGTGGTGGTCATGTCGATGACGCCGCCCTGAAGGAGCGCGGCAGCGATCGTGTCGTGGTCGGTCATGTGTCGGTCCTCGTCTGCGGGGGCAGCAGCCGGATACTGGGGCGGGGTATCAAGAAGAAGAGACTGCCACATGCGACCCAAACACGCGCTGCTAGCATCCGCCGGTGACCACTGACGAGAGCCGAGCCCGGCTGCTGGCTCGGCTTGAAGAAGCCGAAACGCGACTCGCGCACCTCGCGGCGTCAAGCCTGCTGCCCGGCCGCCACGACCCGGGACCCGGCGGCGAGGAGGCCTGGGATGCCGGCCAGGTGTGGGCGCACTTGGCCGAGTTTCCGGCCTACTGGCTGGCCCAGGCCGAACGCATCGTCGCCGCTCCGACGGAGCGCCCGGCCCGCTTCGGGAGGGCGACCGATGCCCCGGAACGCGTCGGACCCATCGAGGCCGGACGCCACCGACCCGTGGTCGAGCTCTGGGCGGCCTGCCGCGAGGGCATCGAGCAGGTCCGGACCTTCACGCGGGCCGCCACTGCACAGGATTGGGCACGCCAGGGCGACCACGTGGTGCGGGGGCCGCTGTCGGCAGGCTTCGTCCTGGAGGCCTTCGTGGGCGGGCACCTCCTGGAGCACGCCGCCCAGCTCGAATCCCTGGCCGGCTGACCGGACGGCCCGGGACCGGGCGTGGATCAGCCCTCGGCCGCTGTCTGCTCCTCGAGCTCGTGGCCGAGCTCCTCGGTGCGCCGGTAGGCCGCCCAGACGGCCTCGGACAGCACCGTGCGCAGGCGACCCTTCTCCAGCTCGGCGATGGCCGCCGCGGACGTGCCGGCCGGTGAGGTGACCATGTTGCGAAGCTGCGCGGGATGGTCGCCGGTGGCCTGTGCGAAGAGCGTGCCACCCAGGAGCGTCTCGATGACGAGGTCGTGGGCGATGTGGCGCGGGAAGCCCAGGTGCACGGCCGCATCGATGAGGGCTTCCATGACGAGGAAGACGTAGGCCGGCCCGGTGCCGCTGACCGCCGTGGCCATGGCCACGTACCCCTCGTCGTCCACCTCGAGCTCCCTGCCCAGGGCGCCCATCAGCTCCGCGGTCTGGGCACGCTGCAGCTCGCTCACTTGGGGCGTGGCGTACCACACGGTCATGCCCTTGCCGAGCTGGGCGGGCGTGTTGGGCATGGCCCGCACGATGGCATCGTGGCGGAGGGCATTGCGCAGGGCCTTGGTCGTGGCGCCGGCCAGGACGGAGATGACGAGCTGCTCCGGTCGCAAGCGTGGTGCCACCTCCGGCCCGACCCGCCGCAGCATCTGCGGCTTGATGGCCAGCACGACGATGTCCGCAGCCTCGACGGCGGCGACATTCGACGCGGTGGTACGGACGCCATGCCTGGTGGCAAGCTCATCGCGCCGCTCGGCTCGCGGGTCACTGGAGATGACCTGGCCAGCCTCCAACCGCTCACCCTTGAGCAGCCCGGTGATCATCGATTCGGCCATCACACCGGTGCCCACGGTCGCGACGGTCGTCCCCTTCAGTGACACGCTCGCGAGTATAGGTGTCGGCGCGGCGCTGGTCCGGGGGCCCGCGTGGGAGCCGACCAGGGCGCGGAGCGGGCCTGCTGATTGGCGTCGGCGCGGCCCGGCGATCAGGGCTCGCGAGGCTCGGCTATGTGCTGCGGACCCAGCGGGATCCAGGCGCCAGGCGGTCCGGCCCCGCTGAAACCCTCCGGGTCGAGGAGCTCGGCAAGCACGGCGATGGCCTCGATGACGCGGGGACCCGGGCGCAGCAGGAGGCCGCTGCCGTCCACCGCGAAGCACGCGCCGTCGCGCACGGCCTCCAGGTCATCGAACCAGCTCGGCAGGGTCGTCGCCTCCAGGCGACGGACCGCGGCAGGAGCGTCGCAATCCCGGAGAGCAAGCACGAGGACCTCGGGATCGACCTCGCGGAGACGTTCCCAGGTCGTCTCCTCGGGATCCTCACCCTCGCGGCCGAGCAGTTCCCAGCCACCGGCGCGGCGCACCAGCTCCGGCACCCAGCGTCCAGCGCCGATCGGCGGCTCGAGCCACTCGAGGACGACAGCGCGGCGCGAGGCGATCCCCTGCAGCCGCCGTTCCAGGATGTGGTTCTCGAGCGTACCAAGCCGTTCGCGGAGGAGCTCGATGAGGCCCACCGCCTCGTCCTCGGCTTCCACGTATGCCCCGACCGTGGAGATGGCGTTGAAGATGCCCTCGAGGGAGCGCGGATCGAGGCCGACGACCGACGCCTCCAGGCCCCTGGCGCGCAGCCCATCGCGAACGGCCCGTGCCTCGGCGGGACCACTCGGGCCGGCCGCGGTGAGCACCAGCTCCGGCTCGAGCTTGGCGATGAGGTCCAGGTCGACCCGCCCGTCAGCAGCGCCCGGGGCCGCAGCGCCCGTGGGCACGGCGCTCGGGGCCGCGGGGCGTGTCAGGCCGTCCGCCGAGGTCACGACGGGCACGTCCACCACCTCCTCGGGGTAGTCGCACCGGTGGCTGCGACCGACCAGCCAGTCTCCGAGGCCGAGGGCGAAGACGATCTCGGTGGCCGATGGCTGGAGGGAGACGATGCGCATGGCCGTGCCATTGTCCTCCCCGTCGACTGGGCCCGTGCGCGTGACGGAGGAAGATCGAGCAGGATGACCCGGCGCGACCCGGCATGGCCCGGACTGGGACCCGCGCTTGGGGTAGCCTGACGCCATGATCCATGCCACCGCGCCGGAGAGCCGCGCCGCTGACACGGCCGTCGACGTGCGTGGCGTCTGGAAGCGCTTCGGCGACACGGACGTCGTCGTGGACCTCTCCTTCGACGTACGGCCCGGTGAGGTGCTCGGCTTCCTGGGGCCCAATGGGTCGGGCAAGACGACCACGATGCGCATGATCCTGGACATCGTCCGGCCGGCACGCGGGCAGATCAGTGTCTTCGGCGGCCCGCCCGGCGTGGAACACCAGCGGCGCATCGGCTACCTGCCTGAGGACCGCGGCCTCTATCGCGACGTCAAGATCATCGACACGCTCACCTACTTCGGCGCCCTG
The DNA here is from genome assembly GCA_963825995.1 of uncultured Chloroflexia bacterium. Classification (GTDB taxonomy): domain Bacteria; phylum Chloroflexota; class Limnocylindria; order Limnocylindrales; family CSP1-4; genus JAFMJV01. The sequence continues at coordinate 431,733 of CAWGVH010000001.1, read as the reverse complement.
CGCGGGCCTGTCGGAAGCGGAGGCGCGACGCCGGGCGAAGGGGCTGCTCGACGAGATGGGCCTGGGCGATGCCGCGGACAAGCGCGCGGCCGAGCTCTCGCGCGGCATGCATCAGAAGGCGCAGCTCATCGCCACCATCCTCAACGACCCCGACCTGCTCATCGTCGACGAGCCTTTCCAGGGTCTCGACCCCGTCAACGCCGACATGCTCAAGGGAGTCGTGCGCGAGCAGCGCGACCGGGGGGCGGCCGTGATCATGAGCACTCATGACATGGGTGACGCGCAGACCCTCTGCGACCGCATCCTGCTCATCGACGAGGGCCGGCGGCTGCTCTACGGGACGGTCGATCAGGTCCGCGAAGCCTTCAGCGACGGCGCCGTGGAGGTCATCGGCCGCGACCTGCCACGTGAGCCGGCCTCGCTCGCGAGCGTCACCGACCTGCACGACGTGGACGGTGGTGTGCGCTACCTCATCCGCGACGGGGCCACGCCCCAGGACCTCTTCCGCGAGCTGGCCGCGGCCGGGGCTGCGGTCGACCGCTTCGCCGTCCAGGCACCCAGCCTCGACGAGGTCTTCATCCGGACGGTCGCAGGCGACCCGCGTGCGGCGGTCGTGCGTTGAGCGCGTCGAGGCCAGGGCGAGCACAGGGGCAAGGCGGCCAGGCCACCCGGGCGGCACGCTCGGGCAAGCGCAGGCTCGTCTGGCTGGTCGCCAAGCGCGACTACCTGCGCACCGTGCGACGGCGCGGCTACCTCTTCGGGACGCTCCTCCTGCCCCTCGGCGTGGCAGCACTGATGGCCATCTCTGCGTTCCTCTCCGTGAACGAGCCGGCGAGCGACCAGGGCGGCAGCACCATCGTGATCGTCAACGAGTCGACGGTGCCCATCTCTGACATCACCGAGGGGCCGGTCCAGCTGACGGCGCCTGGGCCTCGAGGAGGCCGACAGACAGCTGGCGGATGGCCTGATCGCCGAGTACTACGTCGTGCCGGCCGATTTCCGCAGCTCCGGGATCGTGACAAGGGTGGAACCGGAGACAGCGCCCGGCTTTGACCAGCTGGAGACGCTGGAGACGAACAACGAGCTGGTGTCCTACCTCATGCGTGACGCGCTGCTGCGTGAGGCGGGCGTGCCCCCTGAGACGGCGGCCCGCATCGTTGCGGGCGTGACCATCACCACCGTGGACACCGCCGGCGAGGAAGTCTCCGGGTTGGACATCGCGGCCGGCATCGCGGTGCCCATCGTCTTCGTCGGTCTCTTCATGATCAGCATCTTCATCACTAGCGGCTACCTGCTCCAATCGGTCACCGAGGAGAAGGAGAACCGCGTCGTGGAGATCGTGCTGAGCTCCATCCCATCGATGCCGCTGATGGCCGGCAAGATCCTCGGCCTGGGCGGCGCCGGCCTGACGCAGGTGGCCATCTGGGTGCTGACGGCGCTCGTCGCGCTGCCCCTGCTCTCGAGCCAGCTCCCGGACCTGAGCGCCATCGAGCTCGACCCCACCATCCTGGTCCTCGCGCTCGTCTACTTCGTGCTGGGCTACCTTGCCTACGGCGCTATCTTCGCGGCCATCGGCGCCATCGCCCCGGGCAATCGCGAGGCGCAGCAGTACTCCGGCTTCCTGGGCTTCTTCGCGGCCATCCCCTTCATCCTCTTCTCGGTGGTGGCCAGCGACCTGGATTCGGTGGTCGTCGTGGCGCTGGCGCTGTTCCCGCTGACGACGCCCACCACCATGCTGCTGGTGCTGGGCGTGTCTCCGAGCATCCCCTGGACGCTCGTGGGAGCGTCCCTGGTGAGCCTCACGCTGTTCGCGCTGCTCGCGACGTGGGCCTCGGCGCGCATCTTCCGGGCGACCGTGCTGCTCTACGGCGTGCGACCCAGCCTCGACCAGTTACTGGCGGCCATCAGGTCGCCGAACTGAGGACGGCGCGAGCGCGCGCGAGGGCGCGACCGCGCCATGCGAGGCGCGCGCATCTGCTGGTCGGTGGCGTGGCCGCCGGGCTGTCGTGGTCGCGCGATCAGCCGCGGGGCAAGGTCCCTAGCGGGGGTTCCACTCGTTGATCAAGGCCCGGGCGGCATCCTTGTCCTTGAACCAGAGGGCGTTGACCTCGGTGTACTTGACCTGGTCGGCCGGAACGGAGTCCTCGGGGAAGATGGCCGACACCGGGCACTCGGGCTCGCAGGCGCCGCAGTCGATGCACTCGTCGGGGTCGATGAAGAGCGTGCGGTCGACGCCCGCCTCGAAATGGATGCAGTCCACGGGGCAGACCGAAACGCAGGCCTGGTCCATCGTGTCGACGCACGGCTGGGCGATGGTGTAGGTCATCTGGATGATCTCCTTGACTGTGTCCGGCTGTCCGGGACTGCTGGCCCGGCGGCAGGGGATGGGTCGCTGAACCGATGTCTCGCCATCTTACTCAGGCGCTGGAACGCGTGCGGGTCGTGGCGGCGCACCGCACCAGTCTGGGATCGAGCTCACGGGCTGATGGTGATGTTCCGCAGGTCCACGGCCCCCACCATGCCCTTCTCGATGTGGCCGGGGATGTGGCACAGGAGGGCCAGCTGCTGGTCGACCGGGACCGAGTACTCCACGACCGCCTGCTGCCCGGAGCCAAGCAGCACGCGCAGCCCACCGGTCTCAGGTGGGACGCTGGCCGGCGGGGCCGTGGCCAGCAGGAGGGCGGCGTGGCTGCGGCGTCCGCCGCGTGCCAGGCACGCTGCACGGCCTCGTCCCCGATGACGAAGTCGTGGTCGATGAGGCCGCCGTTGAGGATGGTGAAGCGCACCGTCTCGCCGGGGACCAGGACGACAGGCGTAGGGTCGAAGCGATAGTCGCGCATGATGACGGTCACGTCGCGCGGCTCGGCTGGCGTACCGGCCCGTGCGATCTCCACGACCGGTGGCGGCTCCGACGGCCGCTGCATGCCGATGAACACCAGCACGCTGGCCACGACGCCGAAGACGATGACGACGACGACCGGGGCGCGGGAAGCTCGGGGCGACTGCACGCCGGCAGGGTACGACGAAGTGGCGCCTCAGGCAGTTGCGGCCACCCGGAGCCCCAGGTCAGCGGGCTCACCGGGCACATGACGGTGCGTGACCCGCTCACAGGACCTCCGCGGCGCCTGGTCCAGCGATCGATCCCCAGGGACGATCGAGGTTGCGCCCGTGGTGCGCGACGTCACAGCAGGGCTTACCAGCGGAGCGGCGCCATGATGAGTGGCTCAGGCGCTGGCAGCAGGAGGACGCTGACGGCGGCGCCCAGCGCAACGGCCACCACGAGGATGGCGAGCCTGCCGGGCCGAAGGGGGCTGGCCGCGACGCGGGCGAGGCGGCAGGCGAGCCTTGATCCGATGTCCATCCCGTTCCATCCTTTCGCTGCCTCACTGGTGGATGCAGCGCAGGCTAGGGATGCGGCCTTACTTGGCTCTTGTCGGGCACTTCACCGGCACTTCCGACGATCGTGGACAACCCCGCCGTCGTGAGCACGCATGAGTCCTTGCCTAGCGGCCGGCAGACGGCGAAAGGCGCCCTCCGTAGAAGGCGCCTTTGCGATCAGTGGTTGCCGCGATCCGTGGCCGCGGTGAGTGGTCAGCGGCGAGCGCGGAAGCAGTCGTTGCAGTAGACCGGCCGGCTGCCGGTGGGCTGGAATGGCACCTGCGCGGTCTTGCCGCAATCGGCGCAGACCGCGTCGTACATCTGCCGCGGGGCGCGGTCGTAGCTGCTGCCGCCACCGTAGCTGCTGCCGCCGCCACCGTAGCTGCTGCCGCCGCCACCGTAGCTGCTGCCGCCACCGTAGCTGTCATCGCCGCCGTAGGACGGCGAGTTGCGCTGCTGCTTGCGAGCCTGCCGACACGTCTTGCAGCGCTTGGGAGAGTCGCTGAAACCCTTCTCAGCGTAGAAGGCCTGCTCCGAGGCAGTGAAGGTGAAGGGCTGGCCGCAATCGGCGCAGGTGATGGTCTTGTCCTCGTACACGAACGAACGAACCTCCGGGATCTTCTCTCTTGCCAGGGACGTTCGATCGGATACGGGATCACGGGAGCGTTCCTGAATTGCCACGGCGAACTATAGCGACCGTGCTGATGGAGCGCTACCACTTTGTTGCGCCGGTGCGCCAACCCGTGGGCGGCGCCAAGGAGGTGCGCCGAGCTACATCGAGGGCACGTAGTCGGGCGCCAGGATACGCTCCGGGTCGTCCTCGAACTCGAGGCGGCAGCCCTTGCCGCAGAAGTAGTAGGTGGCGCCCTGGTACTCGCTGATGTGCTGCGCGCCGTCGATGACCACTGTCATGCCACAGACGGGATCGACGGCCGTACCCTCGCTCTGGGTCATCTCATGCTGGTCCATGGGGCTGAGTGTACGGCCATCGGCCGAGCTGGTCAGCGATCGCGACCCGGGAACGGACCGACGCGTATCCTGCGGGGGTGACCGATCGACCGACCCACCGATCCCCGCGCACGGCGGAGGACCGCAAGCTGCTCACGCAGCGGCCCTATGCCGACCCCTCCTTCCTGGAATCGGATGCCTGGCGTGCCCTGCGCATCATGGGTGAGTTCATCGATGGGTTCGATGCGCTCGCTCGCCTCGGCCCAGCCGTGAGCATCTTCGGTTCCGCGCGCACCCGGCCCTCGGATCCCGATGTACGAGAGCGCCCGGCTGCTCGCTGCGGCGGCTGTCCGAGGAGGGCTTCACGGTCATCACCGGCGGCGGCCCCGGGATCATGGAGGCCGCCAACCGCGGCGCCAAGGAGGCTGATGGCGTCTCCGTGGGGCTGGGCATCGACCTGCCCCATGAGCCTGGCGTCAACCGGTACGTCGACCTACCTGCTTACTTCCGCTACTTCTTCGTGCGCAAGACGATGTTCGTGAAGTACGCCCAGGCCTTCGTCATCTTCCCTGGCGGCTTCGGGACCTTCGATGAGCTCTTCGAGTCCCTGACGCTCGTGCAGACCGGCAAGATCGACCACTTCCCGATCATCCTGTTCGGGAGCCGCTACTGGTCGGGCCTGCTGGAGTGGCTACGCTCGACGGTCGCGGCGGAGGACAAGGTGGATGAAGCGGACCTGGGCCTCCTGCGGGTCTGTGACGACGTCGAGCAGGTCACGGCCATCATCAGTGAGTCGTTCCGATCACTGGAGGCCAACGGTACCGGCGAGCGGGCCAGCGGAGACCCGGCTTGATGCGCATCGCCATCGCCACCGATCATGCCGGCCTGCCGCTCAAGGAGCTGGTCGCCGACTGGCTGCTCGAGCAGAGCTACGAGGTCGTCGACTTCGGGGTGGACACGCCTGAGCGCGTGGACTATCCCGACTACGTCGCCCCGGCTGCGCGCGCAGTGGCAGCGGGAGACTGCCGCTTCGGTCTCGTCTTCGGCGGTAGCGGCACCGGTGAGCAGATCGCGGCCAACAAGATCAGGGGCATCCGCTGCGTCCAGGCCACCGAGCCGGTCACGGCCCGCCTGGCACGCGAGCACAACGACGCCAACATGATGGCCATGGGAGCGCGCATCGTGGGCGCCCAGGTCGCCATCAGCTGCGTCGAGGCGTTCCTGGCTGGCGTCTTCGAGGGCGGCCGCCACGTCGCCCGGGTCGAGAAGATCAGCGCCCTCGAGCGCGGGTAACCTCTCCAGGCGGCCCGATCAGGCGTCCCTGGCGGCGCGCTTCAGGGCACGTGCGTCTCGGTACGCCTTGGTCTTCTCAAGGTAGGCGATGGGGTCGGGCATGACGCCGGAGGTCTGCCCGGGGTCGAAGTCGACAGTCCCGATGCTGGCTGCCGTGCTGTCCAGTCACCCGGGCACAGCGTCGGTCGCTCGGCTTCAGGCGCGGGCGGACGGCGCCTGAAGGTCCGCGGCGATGGTCTCCGCCCAGACCGAGATCTCCGACCAGGGCCGGTAATCCCCGTAGGGGGCCCGCACCAGGGCCACCAGCGCCTTCTCGGCGAGGCCCAGCTGGTCGCCTTCGATGCGGCCTCCGAAGAGCCGATGGCTGCGCGAACCGAGGCGCTTGACGTACGCGGCGATCTCAGCGGGGTTCTCGAGCGGCTTCGGCGGGTCACCGACGGGCCCGCTCGAGAAGAGCCACAGCGGCTGCCGCGACAGCTCGGCCTCGAAGGCGTCGACGAAGACCCGGGCCCTGCGCAGCCAGTGGCCGGCATAGACGCTGCTGCCAAGCACGGTGGCGTCGTAGCCGTCCAGGCTCGTGACCTCCTCGACCCGGCGCATGTCCGTCTGCAGGCCGCGCGCCCGCAGCGTCGTGGCGATGACCTCTCCGATCTGCAGGCTGGAGCCGTGCCTGGACGCGACCCCGACGAGGACGTTCATGTGGCGGCTGGCCTCCAGGACTCACGGCTGTCGACAGGTCCGACGTTGCTCGCCTCGCGCCGCGGAGCGTAGTGCCGAGCGGACTCTCTGGCGCGGGCCGCTCGGAGAGTGCACCGCACCCGACCTGGGGCCGGCTGCAGGTCGCAGGGTCGGCCGCTCGCAAGACGACGCCAGGCTGATCCAGGCGCGGCGCCTGTGTCAGCCTCGCAGGATGCGGTTGAGGGCCCGGCCGAGCAACCAGATGGCGACTGCCCAGGCCAGGACAAGCTTGGCGTCCTGCCAGGGCTTTGCGAGCGGCACGAACGATGCGCCCTGACCGGTCACCTCGATGTAACCCATGGGCCTTGTGAGGGCACCGCCGCCTGCGCCACTGCCGGATCCCTCACCGTCTGACATCCCGCTCCCCGCGCCGCTGCCCCACATGGACTGCGCGACCGGGATGATGGTCCGCCCCTCCTTCTCCACCGGCTCACCGAACACCGTGCTCACGCGGGCCGTCGCGCCCACCTTCTCAGCCATGCTGGCGAGCAGCCCCGGGACACCACCCTCAGCCGCATCGTGGGCGTCCTCGAACGCCTCGTCCTTGGCACGCTGAGTCGCGCCGTCGGTTCCGTTCCTTGCCATCGTTCGGTCCTCCATGACAGCCTGGCGGCTGGCCTACGACGATAGCCCGACATCGCCCCGAGCGCCAGAGCGGGATGGGCCCTCGTGGGTCGGTTGGACGGCCTAGCATCGGTCGATGATCGACCCACGCAACCGACCCGCGTTCTTCGGCTCGCTCATCGCAGGTGTGGCCGCCTTCCTCGTCCTGTGGCTCCTGGGCCTCTCGCCGCTGGTGGCCTGGATGGTGGGCTGGTCGCTGCCAGCCTTCGCCATGTACGGCATCGACAAACGCCAGGCCCAGTCGGGCGGCTGGCGCGTCCCCGAGGTGGTGCTGCACGGGCTGGCGGTCGTCGGCGGGGTCGCCGGTGCGTGGGCGGGGCGCTACGTCTTCCGCCACAAGACGCAGAAGACCGTCTTCACCGTGGTGCTGGTGGGCGCCACCATCCTGTGGGGGGCGATCGTCGCCTGGGCGCTCGTCGGATAGCCCCCGGGCCGACGGCCGTCGCCTGCGCCTGGCAACGGGCTGCGGCCATCTGATCCCGAGCGTACGATCGGGCCATGCGATCGACCACCGGAGCCCGCACACGGCTCCTGCCCCGGCTTGCTCTCGCGAGTCTGCTCCTGCTGGCTGGCGCGACCCCGGTCGCGGCCCGGGACCCCATCCACATCACCGACGTCGACGGCAACGTCGTCGCCATCACGGACACCTCGCGCGTGGCCACGCTGGGTGGCGTCTTCACGGAGACGGCCTATGCGCTCGGCGCACAGGACCAGGTGGCCGCTGTGGACGCCTCCAGCTTCTACCCGCCGGAGGCGCTGGAGGAGAAGCCCAACTTCGGCTACTACCGCTTCCTCTCCGCGGAGCCTGTCCTGGCCCAGGCGCCCAGCCTCATCATCGGCAACGAGGAGACAGGCCCGCCGGAGGTGGTCGCTCAGCTGCGCGACGCGGGCGTGCCCATCCTGCTGCTCCCGGACAACAACGATGTCCAGGCCGCGCGCGACCTCATCACCACGCTGGGCACGGTCTTCGGTCGGGAGGTGGCGGCGGCGGAGCTGATCGCCACCCTGGATGCCGACGTCACGGCAGCCGAGGAGCTGGTCACGCGCACGACGAGCAGGCCGCGTGTGCTCTTTGTCCTGCAGCCGCCGGAGGCGCCCACGCTGGTGGCCGGTGGTGACACGGCGGCCGGCTCCATGATCAGCCTGGCCGGCGGCGAGAACATCTATCCCAACTTCGGCTCGTACATCCCCATGACCCCTGAGGGCATCGTCGAGATCGCGCCCGACATCATCCTGACGACCGACGCCAGCCTTGAGCGATTCGGCGGCCGCGAGGCCTTTCTGGCGGCGCCGGGCATCGCCCAGACACCGGCCGCGCAGGCCGGGCGCGTCGTCTCGATGGAGGACCTCTACCTGCTCGGCTTCGGGCCTCGTACGGGCAAGGCCATCGCCGACCTGGCGCGACTGCTCCATCCGGAGCTGACGCCGTAGGCGGGCGCGGACTCCGGCTCCTCGCCCTCGTGGCCGCGCTCGTTGCGGCCATCGTCGTGTCTGTCGGCATCGGCGCTGTGGGTATCGCGCCCACGGAGGTGCTGGCCATCCTGGCCGCTCGCGTCGGGATCACCCTGCCCTGGACATACGGCGAGCAGCAGGAGACCGTACTGCTGGCCATCCGTGTCCCGCGCGTGCTCGCCACGGCACTGGTGGGTGCTGCCTGGGCGGCGGCCGGTGTGGCCATGCAGGGCCTCTTTCGCACGCCGCTGGCGGACCCGGCGCTGGTGGGCATCGGGGCCGGAGCTGCCCTGGGGGCGGCGCTGGCCACCGGGCTGGCCGTCGCCCTGGGCATCGTGGCACAGCTCCCGGGGGCGCTGCTGGTGGCGGCCGGCGCCTTCCTGGCCGCCCTCGCCGCGGCCACTATCGTCTACCGCGTAGCCTCGGCATCGGGCCGCGTGGTGGTGGCCACCATGCTCCTGGCCGGGCTCGCGCTGAGCGCCTTCCTGGCCGCCCTGACGGCGCTGGTCGTCGCCGCCGGCCGCGTCCCGGAGATGGGCAGCGTGGCCTTCTGGACGCTGGGCTCCTTCGCGGGAGTCGTCGGCAGCGACGTGCTCATCGCAGCGCTGACGGTCATCCCCGCCGTTGCCGTCCTGGCCCGGCTCGGGCCAAGGCTGGACGCCCTGGCACTGGGAGAGACGGAGGCCGGGCACCTGGGCGTAGACGTCTCTCGGCTCACGATCGTCGTCGGCCTGCTGTTCTCGCTCCTGACCGCCGTGGCGGTGGCGGTGGCCGGCGTCATCGCCTTCGTGGCGCTGCTCGTCCCGGGCCTCGTCCGGCCGCTGCTCGGCCAGTCACACCGGCTGGTCGCTATCGGCTCGGCGCTTCTCGGCGCGACCCTGCTGGTCCTGGCCGACGTGCTCGCGCGCAGCCTGTTCTCGCCCGTCGAGCTGTCCATCGGGGTCATCACCACGCTGGTCGGGGCGCCCTTCTTCCTCTGGCTGCTCCTTCGGGACCGGGGCCTGGTGGCGCGATGACGTACGCGGCCAGGGGTATCGAGGTCCGGGTCGGGGCAGCCACACTCCTGGCCGACGTGTCCGTCGAGGTCGCGCCAGGCGAGATGGTGGCCGTAGCCGGCCCGAACGGCGCCGGCAAGTCCACGCTCATCGCCACCCTGGCCGGAGATCGACGGCCGGACCGGGGCAGCGTGACCCTGGACGGGCGAGCACTGGCGGACTGGCCTCGATCGCACCTGGCCAGACGGCGGGCCGTCATGAGCGCCGAACGCAGCGTGGCCTTCGCCTTCACCGTCGAGGAGGTCGCCCTGCTGGGACGGCTGCCGCTGCACGGGGGCGATCCGACCGAGGCCGACCGGGCCGTCGTGCGCACCCTCCTGGAAGCGGTCGACTGCGCTCACCTGTCCGGCCGCGTCTTCGCCACGCTCTCGACCGGCGAACGGCAGCGCGTGGCGCTGGCACGGGCCATCGCCCAGGTCACGGACTCCCCAGGGGGCGAGCCCGGCGGCGATGCGACCGCTGCGGGCGACGGACGCTTCCTGCTCCTGGACGAGCCCACCTCGAGCCTGGACCCGGCCCACCAGCACCTGGCCATGCGTCTGCTGCGCCGCGGCGCCGACGCCGGCCGTGGCGTACTGGTCGTGCTGCACGACCTCAACCTGGCAGCTGCCTACGCGGACCGTGTCGTACTCATGGCTGCCGCCCGCGTCGTCGCCACCGGCTCACCGGCGGAGGTCCTCCGACCAGACCTGCTTGAGCGCGTCTTCGGCATCCCCATGCTCGTGCTGCCGCACCCGAGACTCGCGCACTCGCTCGTCATCGCGGAACCGCAGTCGGACGGCGCGTGATGCCGCCTGCTGCCGGCTGATGCGGGATAGACCAGTCGTTCCGATATCGGGCGGGATGCAACGGCGAGATCAGCGCGCAGCCAATGCCAACTACCACAAGCGCAATCGCGACCACGAAGTCGACCGCGTGCGGCGGCGTTAAGGCGCGACCAGAGATGCACTTCGCGACCTGCGCCAGCGTCCATGCCATGACTGCCGCGGAGCATTCATGCCACACCAGATGGAGTTCGACTGTCGCGAGCCATCAGCCGCATGATCGGACGTGCTGGGACCGCCACCATCATGGCCGAGGACGCCAAGTGCGATATCGTGTGTGCGAACTGCCATCGCGATCGCACGTATCGTCGGCGCGAGGCGGGTTCCTCCGGGCGGGAGTAGCTCAGTTGGTAGAGCGCTAGCCTTCCAAGCTGGATGTCGCGGGTTCGAGTCCCGTCTCCCGCTCCAGTTCCCTCCACGGGCCGCGCCCGGCTATCGTTGGCCCTGAGATGAGGGACTTCGCCGGGCTCACCGAGTTGGGTCGCGCCCGCCGCCTGAGACCCCTCGCCCTCGCGGCACTGGAGGAGTACGACCTCGCCGTCAGAGGGCTGCGTCTCATCGACAACGGCTGGAACTGCGTCTCTCGGGTCGAGACACCGGATGGCCCGCTGGCCCTGCGAGTGACACGCCCCACGCCGGGCCGCGACGCCGCGTCCGTGCACTCGGAAGTGGCCCTCATGACCGAGCTGGCCGCGGCAACGGACATCCGCGTCCCAGCCATCGTCCGGAACCGTGCCGGCGACCTGGTCACCGTCGCATCCGCACCCGGCGTGCCGGAGCCTCGCTCTTGCGTCGTCTTCAGCTGGCTGGCGGGCCGGCTGCTGGGTGAGCAGATCGACCTCCCGCCGCTGGCATGACCTTGGCGAGCTGATGGGCCGCATGCACCGTTTCGCCGCCAGCTGGACGCCGCCCGCGGGTTTCGTCGCCCCGGCCTATGACTCAGTCCTGCCCTATGGCGAGCCGCTGGTCATGTTCGAGCCGGGTCGCGCCGATCTGCACGGCGCCAGCCACCTGTTGCAGGAGGCCTACCACCGCACGGCCGAGCGGATCCGCGCGCTGAACCACCAGGAGCCGCGGATGGTCATCCATGGCGATCTGCACGCCTGGAACGTCAAGGTCCGACGCGGGGTCCTCTCGCCCTTCGACTTCGAGGACCTGCTCCATGGTGTGCCCATCCTGGACGTGGCCACCTCGCTCTACTACGTGCGCGACCGGGCCGACTACCTTTCGCTGGCGGTAGCCTTCCGGGCCGGCTACGAGCGCCACCGACCCTGGGTCGAGCGCGAGCCAGGGGAGCTGGATCGCCTGCTTATCGCCCGCGGCCTGGACCTGCTCAACACGGCGATCATCGGTCCGGAGCTCGTGGTGGACGACTGGGGCGCCTTCGTAGCGCGCCGTGTCGTGCTCGCGCGCGTCGCCCTCGGCGAGGAGCGGGCTCTCGTCATCCCGCACGCCACACACCAAGGCGCGTAGCGGTCAGGTCACCGGGTCCGGCAGGATCTCGGGCCGGCGAGCCGGCAGCCGACGCGTGAACATCAGGGAGGCCAGGGCGATGAGGGCCGCCACCAGCAGCCCCGTCTTCAGCGCCTGCAGCTGGGCGTCCTCATAGTCCTGCACGATGGCAACGGTCGTGGCCGCGTCCAGGCCGGCCGACACAGCCGCGGCAGCGACCTGCTCCGAGGTCACGAAGTCCACGCTGCTGTCCACCGCGATGCCGACCTGCTGGGCGAGTTCGTCGCTGATGCGCGGATCGTCCTCAACGTTGGCGACGAAGCTGCTCACCAGGCCGGCGATGACGATGGCGCCGATGAGGGCCACTCCGAGCGATGAGCCGAGCTGCTGTGCGGTGTATTGCAGACCGCCGGCTTCGCTGCGGCCGGAGGCGTCGACGGACGATTGCACCACGTTGCCGAGCTGCGAGGCCAGCAGACCCATGCCCACGCCGAGCAGCGCCATCGAGAGGCTGAACGCCACCCCTTCCAGGGCCGGATCGATGGCGGAGATCATCACGACGATCGCCACAGCGCAGATACCGAGGCCTGCCCGGATGATGGTGCGCACCGCATAGCGCTGGCTGAACCAGGACCCGAGCGCCGAGGTGGCGAACATGGCGATCGAGGTGGGCAGCATCTTGATGCCCGTCTCGAGAGCATCCATGCCCAGCACGATCTGCAGGTAGAGGGGCACGACGAAGAAGATGCCCATCAGCAGGAGGTTCATCGAGAGGAGATTGGCCAGGCCGGCACGCAGCACAGGGATGGAGACAAGGTCCAGGTGGACGAGCGGGTCCTGGCCGGATGCCTCGCGATGGCGCTGCCAGCGCACGAACCCGTAGAGGAGGCCCACGCCGGCCACGATCATCCAGATCGCCAGCGAGAAGCCTAGCGGCGTGACGGGAGAGGCCTCCGTGGGTTGGATGAGACCCCAGGTAGCCGACTGCAGGATGCCCAGGACGATGGCACCCAGGGCCGAGGCCGAGAGGACGACGCCCAGGATGTCCAGCCTGGGCTTGGCGCCATCACGGGGCGAATCCAGGACGTACCGGGTGAGGGCCAGGATGACGAGGACGAGGATGACCTCGCCGGCGAAGACCACGCGCCACGAGAGCACCGTCGTGGCCCAACCGCCCAGGATGGGGCCGACCGCGATGCCGGCGCCGGCCACTCCGCCGATGATGGCATAGGCCGTCGCGCGCTCACGGCCCTCGAAGTTGCCCGCGATCAGCGCCGCCAGGGCGGGCAAGACCAGCGCTGCCCCGAGGCCCTCGAGTACCGACCAGCCGAGCGCCAGGACCGCCACCGACTGAGAGATGGCCGTCAACCCGGAGCCGATGCCGTAGATGACGAGTCCCACGACGAAGGCACGCCGCCGGCCGATGATGTCGCCGATCTTGGCGCCGGCCATCATGAACATGGCCATGACCAGCGAGTAGAGCGTGATGACGCCCTGGATGGTCGTGACCGTGGTGTCGAAGTCGTCGACCAGCTGGCTGATGGACACGTTCATGACAGCCTGGTCGAGGACCATCACGAACTGTGCGAGGGCGAGGGCCGAGAGGGGCAGCCAGGACTTCAAGGGGCGGCTGCTCCAAGTCGGCCAGAGGGGTACGGGTGGCCGGGTATCACGGGGCGACGATAGCCCCTCACTCGGCTGCGCGCGCCCCGCGTCCGCGCCGAACAGGGCAGCCGACCGACGGAGCGACCCGCCGCCGGACCAGCAGCTATGCCTGTGCGGGTATCGCCGCCGCTATCCTCGGATCGGCAGCCAGCCGAATCGTGGCGTGCGCTTCCGGGAGGGGACCATGACCAGCTCAGTCGACGCCTCCGCGCTGCGCGCCTGGCCCGTCCCGGGGTGAGAACGCGAGCCCGGAGGGTCGCGAATGGGCCATCGCTCCGCTCGGTGGCCATGCCTGCCGAGCACGGCGGCTGGGGCCTCACGCTGGAGCCAGGGTTGCTTGGGCTGCTCGCAGCGCCCAGTGTCGCCGGTCTGCTGCTGGCGGCGGCCGCGCTGCTGGCGTTCCTGGTGCGCACACCGCTCCGCCTGCTGCTCATCGGCCGGCGGCGTGATCACGAGGGACAGGTGCCTCGCAGCGCCGCCGGCCTGGAGCGTCAGCGGCTGGCGGGCCGGGTCGCGATCGTCGAGCTGGGGGGCCTGGCCGTGGCCGCCGCCCTGGCCTTACTCCTGGCACCCGACACCGCCTGGTGGCTGCCCGCGCTCGTCGCCGCCCCTCTCTTCGCCGTGGCGCTTTGGTACGACCGACGCTCGCTGAGCCGTCACCTCGTGCCGGAGATCGTGGGCTCGCTGGCCGTCGCCAGCGTGGCGACCATGGGCGCCCGAGCAGGCGGCACCGACTGGCCCCTCTCCGTGGGCCTGTGGCTGATCCTGGGCGCGCGCATCGCGTCATCCATCCCGCACGTGCGGGCCCAGGTCTTGCGCATACACGGGCACGAGGCACCGCCGGGCCTGACCGTGACTGGTGATGCGGCCGCGCTGATCGTCGCCGCCGGCGCCGTGGTGGTCGATGCCTCGCTCATGCTCGGGGCGCTGGCCGTCGTGGGGCTCGTCGTCATCCAGCGCGTGACGCTGGTCCGGCCACCGCGGCCGGCGAGGGTCCTTGGCGTGCGGCAGATGGTCCTCGGCTTCGGCGTCGTCGCCGCGACGGCGGCGGGTACCTGGCTCACCTAGCCTCCCACGCCTCGCCGGGGGTTGCCTGGGGCCGCCGCTAGCGCAAGAGTCCCGCCGTCAAACGCAAGAGACCCGCCGCTAAACGCAAGAGACCCGCCCCGGGTGGGGCGAGCCTCTCGTTTCAGTCAGTCGGCGCGATGGTCGCGCCGTCGTTTCTGTTAGGTCAGGCGAACCTTCTGGGCCTGCGGGCCCTTGGGGCTCTGCCCGATCTCGAACTCCACCTTCTCTCCGCCGCTCAGGCGATCGAAGTCGGACGAGCTCTCCAGCTCGTTCCGGTGGAAGAAGTACTCCTTGCCGTCTTCGGCTGTGATGAACCCGAAGCCGCGATCGGAGACGAGCTTCTTGATGGTACCGGTGGCCATATGACCTCCTTGGGATCCCGAACGAACATCGCAAGTACGCACGGTCCGTTCGAGAAGCGGTCGACCACGCGGGCGTGCTGCGACTTGCAGCGGTGACACCCTATCACGGCCAAGGCATCCGTGCCGCATGAAGTGTCGGTCTCAGCGCGATGCCGGCTCGGCTATCCCTGGCGGTCCCGGTCGGGCCGCAGCTGTACGACACGGCCCACGCGGGCGCCCTTCGGCGGCTCGTGCGCCAGGACGAGCACCGTCCGCCCGGCCAGCCAGGGGTCAAGGGCGGTCCAAAGTGCGGCCTGGGTGCTGGCGTCAAGGTCGGCCGTGGCCTCGTCGAGCACCACGACAGGCGCCCCTTTGAGGATGGCGCGGGCAATGGCCAGCCGTCGGCGCTCGCCGCCGCTGAGCCGCACCCCGTTCTCGCCAACGACCGTATCGTAGCCGGCCGGCAGCGCCACGATGACGTCGTGAAGCTGCGCGATGCGACAGGCCGCCTCCATCTCCGCGTCGCTGGCGTCCCCATCGGCCACGGCCAGGTTGTCGCGGATCGTGGCGTCGAAGAGATGCACGTCCTGTGGCACGACGGTGAGGCCTGCGCGGACGACGTCCTGGCCCATCTCGCGCAGCTCGCGACCCGCGACACAGAGGCTGCCCTGCTCGTAGTCCCAGAAGCGGAGCAACAACGCCAGCAGCGTGGACTTGCCACATCCGCTCGGTCCCACGAGGGCGACGCGCTCACCCGCGCCGATGTGCAGATCCACCTCGCGCAGCACCCAGGGCTCGTCAGGCGCATAGCGGAACGAGAGGCCCCGGATGTCGATGGCCGGCGAGGTCGGGTCGGTCAGCATCGGCAGGGTCGAGGCGTCCCGCTCCACGCGGCGCTGCGACGGGACGGGGTCAGTGACCGGCGGCGCCGTATCCACGATCTCGAAGAGGCGCCGCGCTGAGGCCCGCGTCGTGTCCAGCAGCTGGAGGGAGCGCGAGAGCGGCTGGACGGCCTCGAAGGCGGCGATGGCAGCCAGGGGCAGAGCTGCCAGGAAGACGCCCTCGACCTCGCCAGCGGTCACCAGTGGGATGGCCAGCACGAGGATGCAGAGTCCCGCCAGCCCCGCGACGAGCCCGCCCAGCGCATCGCTGACGCCCTCGATGACACCCAGGCGGCGACGAGCGGCGTCCAGTTCGCCGGCACGCGACAGGAGCCGCTGCCGGTGGCGAGCGTCCGCGTCCAGGGCCACGAGGTCCGCGGCACCCAGCAGCCCGTCCACGGTGAGGGCGCCCATGTCGCCGCGCAGGGCTGCCACCATGCGGGCAGGCTCCCGCGACAGCCAGCGCGACGCGAGTGGCAGCACGACGCCCGTCAACACCAGGAAGGCCAGCAGCAGCAAGCCCATGAGCGGGTCGAAGAGGCCGTAGATGGCACTCGTGGCGGCCACGACCACGGCGGCCACGAAGGGCGGCACCAACACCCGGACGTAGAACTCCTCCATGGCATCCACGTCGTTGACCAGGCGCGTCATGAGATCGCCGCTGCGCAGGTGAACGAGCCGGGCCGGCGCCAACGGCTCGACCACCGCGTAGAACCAGCAGCGGATGGTGGTCAGGATGCGGAACATGGCCCGATGGGTCGTGTAGCGCTCCAGGTAGCGGAACCCGGCGCGCGAGATGGCCAGCACCCGCACCCCGGTCACGGCCAGGGCCAGCTCGGCCACGCTCTCCGCGACCGCGGCCTTGGAGATGAGGTAGGCCGAGAGCCCCATGAGCGCCACGTTGGAGCCGATGGCGATGACGCCAAGGACCCCGCCCAGCGCCAGCCACGGCCAGTGCGGCACGACGAGCGCCAGCAGGCGACGCATGTCGCTCATCCTGGCCATACCCGTGCCTCAGCCTGGTCCTCGACCAGCCGGCGATAGGCGTGGCCGCGCGCGAGCAGCTCGGTGGGCGCGCCTGATTCGACCACCCGCCCGGCCTCCAGCACGACGACTCGGTGGGCGCTCTCGGCCAGACGCAGCCGGTGCGCGATGACAAGGACGGTGCGGCCCCTCGAGAGCCGCTCGATGGCTTCGAGGATGGCCTGCTCGCTCGCTTCATCCTGGTATGAGGTGGCCTCGTCAAGCACCAACAGAGGCGCGTCGCGCAGGAATGCCCGGGCGATGGCGATGCGCTGCCGCTGGCCCCCGGAGAGTCGGACGCCCGCTTCGCCGACTGCCGTGTCGTATCCGAGTGACAGACGCCCGATGAAGCCAGCCGCGTCGGCCGCGCGCGCCGCCTCGACCACCGCCTCGTCGCTGGCGTCGGGCCGCGCCAGCCGGATGTTGTCGGCGATGCTGCCCGTGAAGAGGTGCGGCCGCTGCGGCACCCAGGCCAGCGACGCTCGCCAGGCCGCCACCGGGATGTCGGCCAGCGACCGGCCATCGACCTCGACGCGCCCACTCGTCGGGTCGATGAAGCGCAGCAGCAGGCTGGCGGCCGTGGACTTTCCGGCGCCGCTGGTGCCCACCAGGGCCAGCGATCGACCCGCAGGCAGCTCGATCGAGACCGAGTCGAGGGCCGGCGCCTCCCGGCAGGGGTACGTGAAGGAGACGGCCAGGAACCGGATGCCCGGTGGGTCGACCAGGCCCGCGCGAACGTCCGAGGCACCGACGTCCGCGGCACGAACTTCTGTGGCACGAACGTCCGCGGCACGGCCGTGCGGCGCCATACCGGCTGCAGCGGGCGCGGGCAGCGCAACTGCTGCCGGCTCGTCGAGGATCTCGAAGGCCCGGGCCATCGCCGCCGTGCCGGCCGTGCCCACGTGGAACCGGATGGCCAGCAGTCGCAGCGGCAGGAAGAACTCGGGCGTGATGAGCAGCACCGCCAGGGCTCGGTCGAAGGCGATGCCGCCCTCCAGGAGGCGCAGTCCGACCTCGACCGCGATGAGCGCGATGGCGATCGTGGCCCCCCACTCCAGCACCAGCGAGGTCTGGAAGGCGGTGCGCAGCACGTCCATGGTGGCATCGCCATAGCGTCCGCTGACACGCCGCAGATTCTCCACCTGCTCACGGCTCCGCCCGAACATCCGCAGGGTCGGCAGCCCGCGCAGGATATCCAGGAAGAAAGCCGACAGAGTGCGCATCTCCAGGAAACGGCGCTCCGTGACGGACCGCGTGCGCCCACCGATGACGGCGAGGAGCATGACCAGGAGCGGGCCGGTGAAGAGGAGCACCAGGACGGAGGGCGGGTCCAGCAGCGCCACCACAGCCAGCACCAACAGCGGCACGATCATGGCCAGCCATCGGGCCGGCAGATAGCTGGTCACGTATGCCTCGACGGTCTCGAGGCCGCCCACCAGCAGGCCTGCGACCTCGCCACTGCGCTCCTGGCCCAGCCACGTCGGCCCGAGGCACAGCAGGTGTCCGGTGAGGTCGCCGCGCAGCGCGCCCACGATGCGCTCAGCCGCCCGCCGGGCCGCCAGCTCCCGCAGGGTCACGAAGACCGCGCGCACCGCCAGCAGGAGGAAGGCCACCGACAACCAGGGCAGGACGTCATCGAGCGTGCGGCCCTCCAGGAAGACGCCGGCCACGGAGAGGGCCACCGCCGCCAGCTGTGCGATGAGCGCCACGACCGCCCCGACACCCGCCAGTACGGCGACGATCAGCCAGCCCGCTGCCCGCCGGTCCAGCGCCAGCAGCCGCCGCTCTGGGCGCGGGATCGCGCCAGCTGCGGGCCGGCCGATGCGCGCCTCCGCCCCGCTAGTAACTGTCAGGCTCGACGACCACCTTGCCCCGGAAGACGTAGTAGACGCCCGAGGTGTACAGCAGCACGAAGGGCATGCCGATGAGGGCGATGACCAGCGCCACGGTGAGCGTGTTCTCCTCAGAGGCGGCGTTGTAGATGGTCAGGTTGTAGGCCGCGTCGACGCTCGACACGAGCAGGTTGGGGTGCATCCCATACGCGGCGGCCACGATGAGCAGCAGGATCATCGCCGACGAGGCTACGAACGCCGGGAAGTAGCGCGCCTGCCGGACGAGGAACCAGGTGGCCAGCATCGCCGCCAGGGCGGCGGCCGGAAAGATGATGGGCCAGATCTCCTCCCGATAGCGCTGCGTGAAGGGCAGGTCGAGGATGAGGCTGGCGATGACGACGAGGGTGTTGAGTGCCACGAAGGCGCCCATGAGCCTGGGCAGCCATCGTGTGGCGCGCTCCAGGATGTCGCCGTCGGTCTTCATCGTGAGGTAGATGGCGCCATGCGTGGCGAACATGGCGACCGTGGTCACGCCCACCAGCAAGGCGAAGGGCGTCAGCAGCTCGAAGAGGTTGGTGTCGATCTCCTGGTCGGCGCCCAGTGGAACGCCGCCGAGGATGGCCCCGAAGGCCACGCCGAGCAGCAGCGCCAGCAGGAGCGAGGTGCCCGAGAATGCCACGTCCCAGGCGTTGCGCCAGGTGCGACCTGGCCGCTGCGAGCGGAACTCGAGGGTCACCGCACGAAGGATGATCACCACCAGGACCAGCATGAATGCCGCGTAGAAGCCGGAGAACAGCGAGGCATAGGCGAACGGGAAGATGGCGAACAGGACGCCGCCTCCCAGCACCAGCCAGACTTCGTTGCCGTCCCACACGGGACCGATGCTGTTGAGCAGGGTGCGCCGCTCCAGGTCGCTGCGAGCGAGCGGCAGGTGCAGGATGCCCACGCCCATGTCGAAGCCGTCGAGGATGAGGTAGCCGGCGATGATGACGACGAAGAGCACGAACCAGATCTCGTTGAGCATCAGCGCGTCATCCTCCCCTCACCCGCGCCACGCGACGTGAAGATGTCGCGCAGCGTGTCAGGCAGCTCGCCGACGGGCCGTGCCTCCAGGCTCTCGAGCGGCTCCGGACCGTGCTGGATCTTCGTGTTGAGGAGGTACAGGAAGAGGACCAGCAGGATCGTGTAGAGGAGGACGAAGCCACCCAGCGAGACGACGATCTCCTCTGCGGACACCACCGGCGAGGTGCCCTTCGCGGTCAGCAGCAGGTCGTAGACGATCCACGGCTGGCGACCGAGCTCCGCCACCCACCAGCCGGCGGTGATGACGACGAGCGCCACGAAGACCGTCGAGACGAGGATCCAGAGCGCCCAGCGGTACTCCAGGAGCTTGCGCTTCCAGAACCAGAGCACCCCGGCCAGCAGGGCGAAGGGCACGATGGCGAAGCCCAGGCCGACCATCAGGTGGTAGGACTGGAAGGTCAGGTTCACCACCGTCGGCGGTGTCTCGAAGGACTCGATGCCCTCGATCGTGGCGTTGGGGTCGCCCGTGGCCAGGAAGCTCAGCAGCCCGGGCACGGCGATGCCCGTGGTCGTGCCGGCCTCCTCGTCCACCCAGCCCACCAGGTAGGCCGGCGCGCCCGCCTCCGTCTGCCAGGTGCCCTCCATGGCCGCCAGCTTGGTGGGCTGGTTCTCGGCCACGCTGCGCGCCGACTCGGGGCCGAAGACGAAGGCGTTGGCGACGGCGAAGACGATGAAGAGGGGCACGGCGATCGGCCAGCGACGCCCGACCCAGGTCGGCGTGGCGGGCCCTGAGCACGTAGTAGGCGCTGACGCTGGCCACGAACGCCGCGCCGGCCGTCCACGAGGCGAAGAAGACGTGCAGCAGGCGCGGCATGAACGACGGCGTGAGGACGGTGGCCCAGAAGTCGGTCATGACGGCCCGCGCCGGCTCCGGCAGGGCCTGGATGTCGTAGCCCGCCGGCGTCTGCATCCAGGAGTTGGCGGCCACGATCCAGATGGCCGAGAAGTGCGCGCCGATGACGACCATGAGCGCTGGCCAGGAACCACATCCGCGGCCCCAGGCGGTTGCCGCCGAACAGCATCAGGCCCAGGAAGCCGCCCTCGAGGAAGAAGGCGAAGACGCCTTCCGCCGCCAGCAGCGAGCCGAAGATGTTGCCCACGAACCGGGAGTAGTCGGCCCAGTTCATGCCGAACTCGAACTCCTGGACGATGCCCGTGGCCACGCCCATGGCGAAGACGATGCCGTAGACCTTGACCCAGAAGAACGAGAGGCGGCGCCACTTGGGGTCCCTGGTGCGCAGGTAGAGGCCGCTCATCACGAGCAGCATCAGGCCCAGGCCCATGCTCAAGGGCGGGAAGATGAAGTGGTAGCTGGCGGTCAGCGTGAACTGCAGTCGCGCCAGCAGCTCGGCATCCAAGGCATCGCCTCCGATCAGGGCTCAGCTATGGCGACGGCGCAGCCACCCGATCGCGGAGGGACCACGCCAGTCGCCAGTGTCGCCACCGCGATGGCTCGGGGGCGCGTGCCATCGGTCGGCCGGTCGTGGGCCGTTCGGCAGAGAGCGTCCGTGCCCGGGACCGGTCGGACCGTCAGGCAGTGCGGCCGGGCGCCAGCGCATAGGTGACGGCCACTCCGTCGGCCATGAGGAAGCAACCGCTGCGGATGGGGCAGCCGCCGCAGCCGGCGTCATCGAAGCGGACGGCCCGCAGCTTGCCCCGCGCGACCAGCGTGTCGAGCATGCCCTCCAGGGCGGACTCGTCGACGTCCAGCTCGCGGTGCAGGTCGGCCAGGCACAGCGGCTGGCCGGCGGCGCGGATGGTGGTCAGGATGCGCGCCAGCATCAGGCGTAACCCAGGAACGTGCCGACCTGAAAGACGAAGATGGCGAGCAGCCAGGCCAGGCCCAGCTGGTATGCGCCGGAGAAGGCGGCCCAACGCCAACCGAACTCCGACTTGATGGCCGCCAGCGTGGCGATGCAGGGCGTGTAGATGAGCACGAAGACGACGAACGCGATGGCGGCCAGCGGTGCGAAGTTGGCTGCCAGCGCATCGCTCAGGGCGGTGTCCTGGGGCTCCTCCGTCTCGGCGGCGGGCATGAGATCCACGCCGGGGATGATGCTCAGCGTGGAGCGCACGGCGGCGTCGGTGGCCGCCACGAGGCCCGTGCCGATCTCGAGCAGGTCCTCGGTCACGCTTGGGGCAGCGGCCACCGAGTCCCGGCTGGCGGCGGCCTCGTCTCCCTCGCCGACGATAGGCCTGGGCCATGGTCGTCACCACGACCTCCTTGGCGATGAAGCCGGTCACGAGGGCACCGGAGGCCTCCCAGGTACCGAAGCCCGCTGGCTCGAAGACCGGCGCCAGCGCTGCGCTGACCTGTCCGAAGTAGCTGTCGCGCTGGTCCTCGACCTCCCAGGGCAGGCTCATCAGGAACCACAGCAGGATCGAGACGACGAGGATGACGGTGCCGGCCTTGACCACGAACTCCTTGGTCTTCTGCCAGGTGTGCGTCGTGAGGGCCTTGAGCGTGGGCAGGCGGTAGGGCGGCAACTCCAGCGCGAAGACAGAGTCGCTGCGATCGCGAAGGATGGTCCGCGAGAGGGCGATGCCCACGATGGCCGCCATCACGATGCCGAGCACGTAGAGACCGGTGATGACCGACGCGGCAGCCGCGCCGAAGAAGGCCATGCCGAAGACCACGTAGACCGGCAGCCGCGCCGAGCAGGACATGAGTGGCACCAACAGGCTGGTGAGGAGCCGCTGGCTGCGGTTCTCCAGGGTCCGTGTCGAGTAGATCGCCGGGACCGCGCAGCCGAAGCCCAGGATCATGGGCATGAACGACTTGCCGTGGAGCCCCGTGAAGCGCATGACGCGGTCCATCACGAAGGCCACCCTGGCCATGTAGCCGCTGTCCTCCAGCAGGCTCAGGAAGAGGTAGAGCACCACGAGACCCGGGATGAAGACGAGCACCGCGCCGACGCCGGCGATGATGCCGTCAACGGCCAGCGAGATGAGCCAGTCGGGCGCTGAAAGCATCGTCAGCAGGCCGCTGACCCAGCGCGTCACCGGGCCGCTGATGACGGCGTCCACCCAGTCGAGGAAGTAGGCCGAGACCTCCACGACCAGCTTGAAGACGACGAACATGACCACGAGGAAGATGGGCAGGCCCAGGATGCGGTTGGTCAGGACGCGGTCGATGCGGTCGGTGGCGCTGTACCGTGACACCGCGGAGGTGTCCACGACCTCACGAACCACGCCGTGGACGTAGCCATAGCGAGCATCGGCGATGGCGATGTCCGCGCTGTCTCCGAACATCGACTCGATGCCCGACCGGCTCGTGGCGGCCGCGGCGAGGATGGCCGCGCCATCGGCCACGTCTCGGACACGCTCGACGATGTCGGCCTCCCCTTCCAGAAGCTTGATGGCCAGCCAGCGCGGCTGGCCTGTGCTCGAGAGCCCGGGGTGCTGCGCGATCCGGTCGGTCAGCGCTCGAATCTCCGGCTCGACGTCATGGCCGTAGTCGATGCGGAAGCCGGGCTGCCAGGCGCCGACAGCATTGGCGGTCATGGCCTCAGGCCACCAGGCGGAGCAGCGCGCGCTCCGGCCCGACCAGCGCGATGGCCGCGTCGAGCAGAGGGTCCAGGCCGCGCGCGCGGTGGCCCACGGTCTCGATGATGGGTGTGCGACCCAGCAGCGTGCTGAGCCGGTCGAGGTCGATGCGGATGCCCTGGGCTCGGGCACTGTCGCTCACGTTGAGGGCCAGGACCAGGGGCATGCCCAGCTCCAGGAGCTGCGCAGTGAGGTACAGGTTGCGCTCCAGGTTGGTGGCGTCCACGACATTGACGATGGCGTCGGCCTCTCCGCTCAGCAGGTAGTCACGGGCGATGACCTCCTCAGGCGAGAGCGCAGAGAGGCTGTATGTGCCCGGCAGGTCCACCAGCCGACCCACGACGTCACGGTGCTGGAAGGCTCCTTCCACCTTGGCCACCGTCTTGCCGGGCCAGTTGCCAACGTGCTGCCGCGAGCCGGTGAGCGCGTTGAAGATGCTCGTCTTGCCGGCGTTGGGATTGCCGGCCAGGGCCAGCGTCAAGAGGCCGCTCACGCTGCTGCAGGCGCCTCGTCAGCACCGGTCGCCGCCGTGCCCGGTGCCAGAGCCTCGACCGTGATGGTTGCCCCCTCACGCTGGCGCAGCGAGAGGTGGTAGCCCTTGATGATGTACTCGAGCGGGTCGCCCAGGGGCGCCGCGCGGAGCAGCGTGATGGTCTCGCCCCGGACGACGCCGAGCTCCAGCAGCCGGCGGCGCGTCGCGGGCCGGCCACCGACGCGCAGGACCCGACCAGACTGACCGCGGCCCAGCTGATCGAGGGTGACGATGGCAGCCGCCGCCGGGCACCACTTTCGGCAGCGGCTCGGGACCGGGCGGCCGAGCGCGAAGGCACGCGTCAGGAAGCGACAGGAACGGTGCGCGCAATCCTGATCGGGGAAGTCAGGTTTCACCATCCCATTTCACCGCGTGGGCGCCTGAGGAGGTAGTGACCTGTGGCCGCTCCTGAACAGGCCTTTACGCCCCAACAGTGGCGGCCCTGTCACCAACTATCAAGGTCGCTTGATGAGCGGTACCGGTCGATCAGCCCCTGGGCGGCCAGTCGGCGACGTAGCGCATCTGGTGCGGGAGGCTGAGCGTGTGGCGGCGCGCCGAGTGCACGCGCTCGATGGCCGCGGCGGCCGGCAGGCCCGCCTCCCGCAGCAGGCAGCCCGCTGTCATGCCCGTCCGGTCCAGCCCGCCCCGACAGGCGATGGCGACCCTGGTCCCGGCACGGGTACGTTCGACCAGGTCGGCGACGAGCTGCCGGTAGGCGATGCCATCGTCAGGCAGCTCCGGGTCCACGATGGGGAAGCGCAGCAGGTCCACGCCGTGTGCCGGCAACACCGTCCCGATCTCGGTCACCTGGCAGCGGCGCAGCTCCTTGTCCTCGACCAGCAGGACCAGCTGGTCGATGCCCTGCTGCTGCAGGCTCGCGGCGTCGCTGTCCAGGTCTCGCCAGTGCGGACCACTGTAGTAGCCCAGGTAGCGCTTGCCCGGCAGGAAGGTCATTCCCACCGCACCGCCGCTCGCCCCCAGGTCGGTGCCCGAGAGGTCGATGAAGTCCACCTCCAGCGGCCGCGACCCGGAGGTGCGCCAGGGCGTGCCGTCCCACTCGGAATCGTCCGTCTCCACGAGCCGGTCGGCCAGCGCCTGGGGGATGTGCCGATCGCGCAGGCCGCGGTGCCAGGTGGACGGGATGCCGTCGATGCCCCAGTAGATGCCGGCCAGACCGCCGGCGATCGCGGCCGTGGTATCCGTGTCGTTGCCGTAGCGCACGGCTGTGGTCACGGTAGATGGGTAGTCGGGAGCCGTGCGAAGAGCCTCCCAGGCCGACCAGAAGCTGTCCACGACGCGACCCGCCTGCCCGGCGCTCGGTCCAGGCCTCGAAGGCGTCGAGTGTGGCGACGGCCGCCTCGGGTGGCTCTGCCTCTCGGGAGCCGGGCAGCCCGACCTCCGCCAGCACGGAACGCAGGGCTCGCCGTGCGCCGTCCAGGGCCTCGACCCGGTCCTCCTCGCCGTCCAGGAGACGCCTCGCGATGAGGGCATAGAGGGCGCAGGCGACCTGGGCCTCGGCGCTGCCGTGTGTCACTCGCGAGGCCCGGGCGGCAAGGGTCACCAGCTCCTCGTCGCTGGTCGCCCGGAACACCAGCGGCACAGGGATGACCCGCATCAGCGAACCATTGCCAAGTGCATCGACGGCGCCAGCCTGTTCCGGCGTGGTCCCATCCCGAAGTCGCGCGAGCGCCGCGGACGTCGCAGTGCCGATGTCGAAGACCTCGCCACCGGCCGCGTACGCGCCGGTCTCCTGCCACTCGAGAGCCCGGCGGGCCTGGTCGGCGGTATCGAAGCCCACCGTCAGCAGCGAGTCGAGGAGTGCCAACATGAGTGCGCCGTCGTCGCTCCAGGTGCCTGGTGGCTGGTCGTGGGTGCCGTGACCACGCCACTCGACCTCGCCGATACGCTCAGCCGGCTGAAACTCGTAGGGCACCCCCAGGGCATCGCCCACGAGGTGCCCGTAGACGGCACCCGTGAGCCGCTCGGGCAGCAGCATCCGTCGGTCCCGGCCGCGGGATCGGAGGGCCTGGCGCATGGCTGTCCGCCACGGAGTCCGGCGCATCCTCGACATGAAGGTGCGGAACTCCGAGGGGCGCTCCTGTCCGGTCACGGGAGGCGGAGGACGAGGGCTACAGCTCCTTGGGGACCTGGCCGAGGAGTCGGCAAGCGGAACCGAAGAAGCGGTGGAAACCGTCCGACGTCTTGCCGTACCAGAGTGGGCAACTCACAAGGGCCGTGATGCCGTTGGCACGACAGAACTCGTGCGCTTCCTTTGAGTAGCTGCCGGAACCGAAGTTCTTGTGGAACCAGACCCTGTTGATGCCCATCTCCTTGCACTCCTGGGCCACCGACAGCGACACCCCCGAGTTGGTGGCGATCACGACGCCGTCCACGCCGCCCGGGATGTCCTTCAGGCTGTGGTAGCAGGTGTCGCCCATGACCGTGTCGGCGTTCGGGTTGACCGGGAAGACCTCGTAGCCGCGCTCCTTGAGGCGCGTGTAGATGCCGTTGCTGGCATGGGCCCCACCGGCGTTGCGCGACACGCCGGCGACGGCGATGCGCTTCTGGGCAAGGAAGTCATCGACTGCCTGTTCGACCGTGGGCATTGGTCACCCTCCTGGGTCTGGTTGGCTACGTGCGGGTCGATCCGTCCGCCTGGCGGGTGAGCAGCCCGTCCGTGCCGAGACTGTCCGAACCGGGCGCCGTCGAGACAGTGCCGTTGCGCCCGCAACACCTGTGCCGTTGGCCGGGTGTCCCGGCGCTGGATGCCACACGGCTCTGGCGCCGCCAGGGATGACGATCGTGGAATGGATCGTCACGGAGGTTCACGCCGACCTATGACCGCCCCTCGCCCAGTGCCGACACCGCGGCGCAGCCCACCCCGCGGCCAGCAGCCCACCCCGCGGCAGCAGCCCACCCCGCGGCAGCAGCCGACCGCTCGGCTTGGCGCACCGCCCCTCCAGCCGCCGACTCACGAGCCGTCGCCGTACCAAGAACCGTCGTACCATCACGCGCCTCCGCCGCAGCAGCCTCCTCCCGTGCAGCCGCCGCAGCAGCCGCCGCGCGCCACCGTCGAGTCAGCCCTCCGCTGAAGCCCAGCCACCAGAGCCACCTCCGTCGACACAACAACGTCGCCTCCGGCGCTCGGAGGACGATCGCGTCATCGCCGGTGTCTGTGGCGGCATCGCTGCCTACCTCGGGTCGGACGCCACCTGGGTGCGCATCGCCTGGGTCATCGTCACGCTGGTGACGTCAGCCGTGCCCATGGTCGTCATCTACATCCTCCTGGCCGCCATCCTGCCCGCGGCGCCGAGCGCCCGGGGAGCCGGGGACCAGGAGCCAGTCGACGCCCTCCGCGAGCCATCGGCATCTCAGGACAGCGGGCGTCGTGACTGGCCCATCGCACTCGGCATCCTGTTGCTGGCCGTGGGTGGGATGCTGCTCATCGCCCAGTACGTGCAACTGGACTGGGGGGTCCTTTGGCCGGTCTCGCTCATCGCGCTGGGCATCGCCGTCATCGTCATCGCCGTGCGACCACGGTTCGGCGGCCGTCGCTAGCAGCCCGCCGATCAGGCGGGGGAGAGACCCAGCTCGGCGGCGAAGGCGTCAGCCATGGCGCGGGAGCCCAGCACGTTGGGATGCCGGTCGGGGCCGAGCGGAGGTGGGAGGCACTGCCATGTCCGCTCGCAGAGCAGGGCCAGGTTGCGGGGCACCAGGTCGTGCCCGGCCAGCGGCACGAGCGTCCAGTCGTCGATGGCGAAGGCGTTCTCCACGTCGGCCACCGGGATGGCGGCATCCTCGTAGGCATTCTCGATCGTTTCGTTGATGAGCTGCATGGCCACGACCGATTGGCGGGCCAGGGTGCGGTCCGCTTCGTCCCCCCACCAGAGGGTCAGGAAGGGGTCGTAGACGTTCATGCCCACGATGGGCACGCCCGGGGCAGCCGCCTGGAGATCGGCGAGGATGGCCGGGAGCCGCTCCTCGATGCGTTCCATGCCCGGGAAGAGGCAGGCCAGTGCATCGCTGCAATCGAAGTCGTTGAAGCCGATGTCGATGGTGATGAAGGCCAGCTCCCCAGGGTGCGCATCGATGAACGCGAGCGCCTCGTCCAGCTGGCTGCCGGCCGCGTAGCGGCAGCGCTCGTGCGCGAGCCGCATAGTCTCGGTGGACTCGCCCGGGCAGGCCAGGTTGAGCAGCTCCAGGTTGGGGTAGTGGGCGCGGGCCATCAGCCAGAGCTGGTCGGCGTAGCCCGACCGCGTGCGGCGGTCATCCTCCGGTGGGCCGATGGGCTGGTAGCCAGCGGCCAGGGAATCGCCCAGGGCCAGGTACCAGGTCGGGCCTCCGAGCGCCTCTACCGCCGGATCGGCCGCAGTGGCCGGGCCGCCGGGCAGCGCGACGAGGAGAACGATCGCGGCGGCCAGTCGCAGGCTGCGCATGGGTCACCTCCAGGCCACAGCATCGATCCGGGTGGTGGACGCCTGCAAGTGTCGGACGGCCCGGGATCCTGGGCAGCTCGGGGTCGAGGACATCACGCTCCGCGTCACCTTTGGATCCGACGCCCGCGAAAAGGCGGAGCTGACCATCATCAGGGATGGCAAGCGCGTCAGCGTGCCGGTGACCCTCGTGCTGCCGGCCGCCAACGGCTTCGACCAGCCGCAGGAGTGACGCCTGGGGCGATGGCTGCGTCAGCCCTCCGTCGCGGGTGACGGCGACGGCGCGTCGCCAGCGGCGGACACAGCCTGGCGGCGGAAGAAGAGCTGCCATTCCAGGTCGCCCGTGTCCTCCACGGAGAGCACGACCGGTGCCGTGGGCATCGTCACGTCGAAGGCCGTGAAGTCGACCGGCAGCGTGCCCACCACGACGACCACGTCGCCCACGCGCTGCCCGTTCAGTTCGATGTCCACGTCCTGGCTGACACCATGGATGGTCAGCGTCGAAGGCACTGAGGCCGTGAAGGGCTCGCCGTCGATCGGGATGGCGTCGAGGGTGACGGGCTCGCGGGTCTCGAGAACGGCAGTCGGGAACGTGACCGTGTCGAGGGCCCGCTGGATGGCCGGGTCGCGGCGGGGTTGATCGCTGGTGACGGTCGTGAGATCCACCTCGATGCGGGCCGACTGGATAGTCGCGCCGTCGGCTTCCAGGCTGCCGGTCACGACCGGCGTGCGACCCACGGCGTAGGCATCACCCAGGCCCTGCAGGACCTCGGCCACGCGGAAGCCAACCCAAGAGCTGCTGTAGTCGGAGAAGTCGCCGATCTCGGTGTCGATGGTCCAGGTGCCATCGATCCCGCCAGCCATAGTCTCGTCAGCGCTATCGACCGCTGCCGGTGACCCGACGGTCTCCTCGGCTTCCTGGGCCCAGGCGGGCCCTCCGCTGATGGCCAGCGCGCCAGCCAGCACCAGGCCGCCGAAGAGCAAGCCACGTGCACGCCGAGACTGGTCGATGAGGGGAAGACGCAGGTCGGTCACGTTCTCTCCTTCGAGGGGAAGTGGTCTGGCGACGCAGCATATCGGCCTCGGCCCGAACACGCGGTGCGCGCCGGCCAGCGGGGGCTGGCGGGTACGCCATACTCGACGCGTGCTTGTCGGCGTGGACTGGGGTGGCACCAAGATCGAGATCGTGGCTCTGACGCCGGATGGCCAGGAGCATCTCCGACGTCGCAGGGACACGCCGCGTGGCGACTACGACGCATGCCTCCGGATCATCGGCGAGCTGGTCGAGGACGCAGAAGAGCGGGTAGGGCGTATCGAGCGTGTGGGGATCGGCATCCCGGGCTCCATCGACCCGCTCACCGGCCTGGGCAAGGGAGCGAGCTCGACGTGGCTGATCGGACGCTCCGTCGAGCAGGACCTGCGCAGCGCGCTCGGCGGTCGCGGCATCCGCGCCGCCAATGACGCCGACCTTCTGGCGGCCTCGGAGGCGCGTGATGGGGCTGGGGCGGGCTACCGTGTCGTCTACACCCCGAACCTCGCCAGTGGCGTCGGTGCCGGCGTGGCCATCGATGGGCGGGTCCACCATGGCCCCAACAACAACGCCGCCGACTGGGGCCACAACCCCTTGCCGTGGCCGAGGGACGACGAGGTACCCGGCCCGTCGTGTTGGTGTGGCCTGCCGGGATGCATCGAGACGTGGGTCTCGGGACGAGCGTTCCAGGCCCAGTTCGAGGCAGCGGCCGGTGAGCGGCTTCACGGCAGCCAGATCGTGGGGCTGGCCCGATCCGGCGACGCGCTCGCGTCCGCGCTGCTGGATCGCTACGTCGAGCGTCTGGCTCGCGGTCTCGCCGTCGTGGTCAACACGCTCGATCCTGACATCTTCGTGCTTGGAGGGGGGATGTCCAACGTGGATGAGCTCTACGAGCGACTGCCAGCCCTGATCCTCAGGTACGCCTTCACCACCGTGTTCACGACACCCATCGTGAAGTCGAGGCACGGCGATTCCAGTGGCGTGCGAGGTGCTGCGTGGCTGTGGGCCGACGACTGAGCCGCTCCTGATCGGCCCTGGCTCGACGCGGCTGGCGCGTCCTGTCGCGGCCGGTGCGTCAGGCTCCCGGCGACGGCGGTGTTCCCGCCTGCGACCTCAGGCAGACTCAGGTGCAGACGATCCAGTCGGGTTCCGTGCTGCGGTCCATCACCAGCCGCGCGTTGGGCATGTCGTTCAGATCCAGCTTGGCCCGGATGCCGGTTTCGTCCATGTCGATGTCCACCCAGCGCTGTCGATTGCGGGCGGCCAGGGTATCGATGTCCGTCATGATCAGGACGGTCCGGTCGAAGGAGGGTCGCAGCGAATCTCAGCCCGCCAGCTGCGCCGCCGGTCGTGCCATCTCCTCGTCCGTCATGGTCGGTTGGACCGCACCGGTCATGATGGCCACGGCCTCCGACATCGAATGCGACTTCGGCGTCACGACCGCGACACGCTTGCCGAGGCGATGGATGTGGATGCGATCCGAGACCTCGAAGACGTGCGGCATGTTGTGGCTGATGAGGATCACCGGGATGCCACGGTCACGCACGTCCCGGATGAGTTGGAGGACCTTGCCGGATTCCTTGACGCCAAGCGCTGCGGTGGGCTCGTCCATGATGATCACCCGCTGACCGAAGGCAGCGGCGCGGGCCACCGCCACGCCCTGGCGCTGACCGCCGGAGAGCGTTTCCACGGCCTGGCTCATGTCCTGGATGGTGAGCAGGCCGAGCTGGGACATCTCCCTGCGGGCCGCCTCGCGCATACCGGCCAGATCGAGCATGCGAAAGACGGAACCGAGGATGCCCGGCTTGCGCCGCTCACGGCCGAGGAAGAGGTTCGTGCCGATGTCCAGGGCCGGGCACACCGCCAGCGTCTGGTAGACCGTCTCGATCCCGGCCGCCATGGAGTCGCCGGGCGACTGGAAGTGCACGCGCTCGCCGCCGATGTGGATCTCGCCCTGATCGGGGATGACGGCGCCGCTGAAGCACTTGATGAGCGTGGACTTGCCAGCGCCATTGTCGCCGATGACGCCTAGGACCTCGCCCGCATAGAGCTCGAGGTTGGCCCCATCGAGGGCCACCACGCGCCCGTAATTCTTGACCAGGCCCTTCGCTTGCAGCGCCGGCGTGGGGTGGTCGCTGCTGGCAGCCAGGGTCATGCGCTCACCCTCCGGATCCACTGGTCGACCGTCACGGCAACGATGACGAGGACGCCGATGGTGAAGTCCTGCCAGAGCGGGTCGAAACCCGCCAGGCTCAGGCCATTTCGAGCCATACCCACGATGATCGCGCCCAGCAGGGTGCCGATGACCACGCCCCGCCCGCCGAAGAGGCTGGTGCCGCCGATGACCACGGCCGTGATCGTGTCCAGGTTGGCGCCCAGGCCGGACTGTGGGCTGGCGGCGCCGATGCGGCCCATGAGGAACCAGGCACCGATGGCGTAGATGAAGCCGGCCACCGCATAGACCGACACGAGCACCCGATCGACCTTGATGCCCGTGAGGCGGGAGGCTTCCGGGTCGTCGCCCGTGGCGTAGATGTGGCGACCCCACGCCGTGTAGCGCAGGACGTACGTCATGATCACGTACATGGCGAGCATGCCCAGCGAGCCGAGCGGGATCGGCGTATCGATGATCGGCAGCATGAGACTGCCGTGCTTGCCCGCCGTCGTGGTCATCAGCGGGTCCATGTCCGATCCACGGATGGTCGTCGACGCGGACACGTACAGGTTGAGCGCGAAGAAGATGCTCAGCGTTCCCAGCGTGACGATGAAGGGTGGCAGTCGAAGCCGGGTGATGAGGAGGCCGTTCAGGAGGCCACAGGCCGTGCCGAAGGCGAAACCGATGAGCAGGGCGGCGACACCGGGGACGCCGTAGTCGGCCGAGAGCTTGGCCATGATCACCGAGACGAACACGGTGATGGCGCCGACCGACAGGTCGACGCCGGCGGTCAGGATGATGATGGTCTGCCCGATGGCCAGCGTGCCCACGACCGTGACCTGCTGGATGATCAGGCTCATGTTGAACGGCTGCAGGAACCGGTCGGACATGAAGCTGAACGCGACCAGCATGGCCAAGAGGAAGAAGAGAGGCCCCAGGGCCGGGTAGCGATGCAGGACCCGCTGGATGCGCTGGACGACCGTCGGCTCCTGGCGGTCGTGCTCGCTGATCTCGCCAGCGACGACAGCCGCGGTCAGCTCGGCCCGGATCGTGTCTTCATGCCGGTCGTCATGACCGGTCATGTCCTGCCCCTCATCGAGTCTCCCTTCACGATCGTGGCGACGGCGTCAGGTTGCGTCCATGAGCGCGGATGATAAGACGACGGGGTGGCCGAGCGGCCACCCCGTCGTGACTGCGCTAGGTCCTATTCCCCGCGGAAGTTGCCCCAGCAGATGTCTCGACCAGCAGTCGTGTCGATCGAAATCGACGCCCTCCTGCGGATCGTTGGTGATGAGCGTGGCGCCGGTGTTGTAGATGTCCAGACCCTCGGTGTAGTTCGGGCTGTCCTGAGGCGTCGGGATCTGACCGGTCTTCGCGAACTTGACGGCCCAGTCGACGCCGAGCGACGCCATCAACGACGGGTACTGCTGCGAGGTCGCGTCGATGATGCCGTCCTCGATGTCTTGCATGGCCTCACAGCCACCGTCGACCGACACGATCATGACATCGTCGGTGGTCTTGCCGAACGTCTCGAGCGCCTGCACGGCACCTCGGGCGGTCGGCTCGTTGATGGTGTAGAGGACGTTGATGTCCGGGTTGGCCTGGAGCAGCCGCTCCATGGCGCCGACGCTGTCCTCCTGATTGCCATGGCCTGCCTCGGCGCCCACGATGCGCGGATCCGTCTCGTCACCGATGACATTGACGTCACCGACGTCGATGCCCATGCCCTGCAGGAAACCCTGGTCGCGCTGGACGCCGACGACCGGCTCGCCCTCGGCACCCACGATGTCGATGAGGCCGATCTTGGCATCCGCGGCGGCGTCGCCGAGCTTGGCCTTGGCCCACTGGCCGATGAGCAGGCCTGCCTGGAAGTTGTCCGTCGCGAACGTGACGTCGACGGCATCCGGTGGATCGGTCTTGGTGTCGAGCGCGATGACCATCGCGCCGGCTTCACGCGCCGCCTCGATGGCCGGTGTCACGCCCGCGTTGGCCGGCGCGATGAGGATGGTGGTCGCACCGCGCGAGAGTGCGTTCTCGATGCACGCGGTCTGGCCCTCGGGGTCGGGGTCCGTCACGCCCCAGCAGGCGTGCAGATTGGCACCGAGCTCCTCGGCACGGGCCTCCGCGCCCTGGATCATCCACACCCAGAACGGGTTGATGTTCTCCTTGACGACGAGCTCGATATCGACACCAGTGCCGTCGAGCACCTCAGCGGAGGCGGCCGCCTCCGCGGGGGCGGCCGACTCGTCCTGGGCGACCACGGCCGCACTCAGGAGCGCGCCGGCGGTCAGGGCTACGGCCGCTGAGATCGCGGCCAGCCGCGTCATGCGGCCTCGAACGTGGGTCATCGTTGCTGCGAGCCCTCCTCCTTCGACTGCCTGGGTGGCAGCCTTTCGCGCCGTCTCGTGACAGCGTGTCTGCAGGATAGTCCGCCCGCGGCAGCCACTTCAAGTCGGTTCGTGATCGCGACCATGCACCAGTCGGGTGGTCTGCCCGCTGAGACCGCGCCGGGAGGCGCGACGGCTGGACCGGTCACCGACCCGTTGACTGACAGGATCACTGCGCGACGACACGCGACCGGAGCGAACCCGGGTGCGACCGCTAGACTGACTTGGTGCCCGTACCTGAGTTCGACCGCGCCGGCTTCGTCGCACATGTCCGTCGGTACTGCGAGGGCATCCCCGCCGGCGAGCGGCGGATCCTGGCCATCGCCGGACCCCCGGCATCCGGCAAGTCCACCCTGGCGGCCGATCTCCACGAGCGGCTCAACGGAGCATTCGCGGGTTCCTGTGCACTGCTGCCGATGGACGGCTTCCACTATGACGATGAGGTGCTGGCGGCCCGCGGCTGGCTGCCACGCAAGGGTGCGCCACACACGTTCGATGTCGGCGGCTACGCAGCCGCACTCCGTCGCCTGTCGCGACAACGAGGAGGAGACGGTGGCGGTCCCCCGCTTCGATCGCTCGATCGAGATCGCGCGGGCCGGTGCCATCCTCATCGAGCGCAGCGTCCGCCTCATCGTCACCGAGGGCAACTACCTGCTACTCGTTGACGATCCTTGGCCGGGCCTCCGCCCGTCCTTCGACCGCACCGCACTGATCGTCAGCGACCTGGAGACGCTCGAGGCGCGCAACCGGCAGCGCTGGGTGGACATGGACAAGGACGAGGACTTCATCACGGCCAAGCTGGAGCTGAACGACATGCCCAACGTGCGGCTGGTGCGGGAGCGCAGCGTCCACCCGGACTGGATCGTCCACATCTGAGCCCCGAATTCAGCGGGTCGAGGGCAGGAGGTCGCTCGAGACGATCATGCGAGAGCGCATGGCTGAGGTCGGCGGGAGGGCAGGCTCGACCATCGTGAGCGGAACCTCCAGCGGTGGGCTGCCCAGCTCGGAGGCACGCCGACCATCCGGGTCGGTGGCGTCGAACAGCAGCGTCCAGGGCTGCGCGGGCTCGGGCGCTGTGACCTGGACGTCGAGGCGGACCCGGCGGCCGGGTGCCAGGAACGGGATCCGCCGCTCGCCCACGCGCTGACCGCCGCCGGGACGACCGACGGAGCCGGACGGAGCCGGCACGGCGCTGACCGCAAGGCGCCAGCCGCGCATGGGCTCGGTCCCCTGGTTGCGGACCTCGACCTCGACGGTCACGGTCTCGCCACGCAGGGCGTCGATCGAGCTGGCCACCGACGCGTATCCGACATGGCTCTCACGTCCGGCCAGGTACTCCGCGATGGCGTGGTAGTAGGCGACGGCCATGGCCTGGCGAACGCGGGGCTGCTTGAGCAGGCGGAGCTCGCGTGGATTCGAGAGGAAGAGGCCTTCGCTGAGCACACCCGGCATCTGGGTCGGGCGGAGGAGGCGCGGCGGATCGTAGTCGCGCAGCACGTAGTAGGGGTAGATGAGCGCCCCGTGGTCGTACGGCAGCCAGTCGCCGGCTGAGATGCGGCCGATGGCTGCCACCATCGCCTCCTGGATGGCGCGAGCCAGGCGTGCCGAGCGATGGCCGAACGTTCGTTCCTCGACATAGAAGGTGGACGGGCCACCGGTCGACTCGTTCACGGCCGTGTTGTTGTGGATGGCGATGAAGAGGTCGGCACGAGCACGGTTGGCGACATCCGGGCGGGCCGCCAGCTCATCGGTCTCGTCGATGAGGCCATCTCCGGTGAGATCCAGGGGCGGCTCATTGACGTGGCTGTCGCTGGTGCGGGTGACGACCGCGGCGACGCCCGCTCCCTCGAGCATCCGCGCGAGGCGGAGACCGATGTCCAGGTTGAGGTCCGCCTCACGGGTGCCGTCTCGGCCCACCGCGCCGTCGATCAAACCGCCGTGTCCGGGGTCGATGGCGATCGTGATGAAGCCCGGGCGCGGCGGGTAGACGCGGCGATCGGCAACCGTGACCCAGGCCCCAGCCACCTGGCCAACGCTCTCGGCGGCGGGAGGGTCGGCTTTGGCCGCAGGCCGGACGTCTTGCGCGGGGGGGACGGCGACGCTGCTGGCAGCGATGCGATATGGCCCCTCGGGCACGATCCGGCCATCCTCGTCGCGACCGTCCCAGGAGCGCGAGAGCGAGCCTCCCGCGCGGTGCCCTGCAAAGAGCTCGCGCACCGTGCGACCGTCGGCATCCAGGACCCGCAGGCGCAGGTCTGCCGGGCTGTCGAGCCAGACCCTGGCCATGATCCGAGCGCCATCCCGAGCGCGCGGCAGGTACGACCTCGACACAGACAGGCGGAGCCCTGCCTCGTCGGCCGACTGACCGACCGTCGGCACCGCCGCGAGGATGAAGAGCAGCCCGAGGGCGAGCGTGGTGAGGGTCACCCGCCTGCCTGACTGTGGCATCCGCATGTCCACAGCATGCCAGCCCAGACGGATCGACCGCGTGCGTGGTTCAGATGCGACTGATCGGACCTTCCACGGTGCCGGATGGCCCTATCGGCTCGCCAACCCGACTGCCTATCGTCGAGGCCCGATGTCAGGATGGGAGAGGAGGCTCCGATGACCGCCGACAC
Source organism: uncultured Chloroflexia bacterium (assembly GCA_963825995.1). Classification (GTDB taxonomy): domain Bacteria; phylum Chloroflexota; class Limnocylindria; order Limnocylindrales; family CSP1-4; genus JAFMJV01. The sequence continues at coordinate 395,375 of CAWGVH010000001.1, read as the reverse complement.
CGCCAAGGGCGACCGTATCAGCGTGGATTCGCAGAAGGCCGGTGAGCCGCCACGCCAGGGCACCATCCTGGAGGTCATCGAGCACGAGTACGGGACGAGCTACCGCGTCGCCTGGGACGACGGACACGAGTCCACGTTCCGCGCCACGGCCGGGACCGTCCACACGCTGCATCCGGCTGACGCGAAGGCCTGAACGGCCGACCGCGACGCCCGGAGTCTCCAGGCGCCCAGATCCGGGGCGACCCGTCGGCCTCGCTGGCGGCTGATCGAGGCGATACGATCGGGACAGGCACCACAGAGGAGGAGAGGCTGTGAAGCAGCACCACGTCACCATGCTCGGAACGGGGCTCATCGGCGACTTCTACACGATGACCCTCCACGGCCAGCGTGGCCAGGATCGCGTCCGCGTCGTCTACTCGCGCTCCGCGGGACGGGGTGAGGCCTTCAAGGCGCGGCATGGCGTTCCCGAGTCCACGACGGACATGCAGGCCGCCATCGAGCATCCCGAGACAGACGTGGTCGTCGTGGCGCTCCCCAACTTCCTGCACGAGGAGGCTGTGACCGCGGTCGCGCGGGCCGGCAAGGCGGTGCTCGTGACCAAGCCGCTGGGTCGCACCGCCGAGGAGGCCAAGCGCATGCTGGACGCGGTCGAGAAGGCCGGCGTCTTCGGCGGCTACCTCGAGGACCTCGTCTACACGCCCAAGTCCCTCAAGTCCTTCAAGGCCGTGCAGGATGGGGCCCTCGGCGACATCACCTGGGTGCGCGCCCGCGAGACGCATCCCGGTCCGCACTCGGCCTGGTTCTGGGACCATCGCCTGACCGGCGGCGGCGCCATCATCGACCTGGGCTGCCACTGCATCGAGATCGCCCGCTGTTTCGTGGGCAAGGGCAACCGCCCGGTCGAGGTCATGTGCCACACGGACACGCTGGTCCACCCCATCGGCGCGGAGGACAACGCCATCGCGCTGGTGCGCTACGAGTCGGGCGCCATCGGCCAGTTCGAGGTGAGCTGGACGTTCCGCGGTGGCATGGACCTGCGCGACGAGGTCGCCGGCACCCACGGCACCATCTGGATCAATCACTTCCTGCGCACCGGCCTGGAGATGTTCACGGCGGGCGGCGGCAAGGGCTACGTGGCCGAGAAGGCAGAGACCACGGCTGGCTGGCTCTTCCCGGTCGGCGACGAGGTCTCCGAGCTCGGCTACACGGACATGTTCACGGACATGTTCGACGCCATGGACGCGGGACGCGAACCCATGGAGACGCTCTACGACGGGTACGTCGTGAACGCCATCATGGACGCCTGTTACCGCTCGGCGGAGTCACGCGCCTGGGAGCCCGTGGCGCTGGAGTGGCGGGGCGGCGAGACGCCGCGCATCGGCAAGTCTCCGGAGACCTTCGAGGGACTCGTGGTCATCAAGCGCGAGCTGCTGCCTGACGGCCGCCACAAGCTCATCCTCAAGGACCCCACGACCGGCGACTTCAGCGACCGCGTCGTCTCGGCCTGAGCGCCGGTCATGGATGGCCTCGATCCTGACGGGTCGGGTCGAGCCAGGCCACCTCGCTGAAGCGGGCGAAGTCCGTGTCAGCGGAACAGACCGTCAAGCCGTTCTCGATGGCGAGCGCGGCCAGCTCGGCATCGGAGACCAGGTTCCCGCGCAACTGGTAGCGGCCGATGAGGTCGGCCAGGATACGGCCGTGGCGCTCGGTCGGCGTGGGGACCCAGACGACGTCGGCAGCCAGCCAGTCAGCCACATACGACCAGGCCTCATCAGGTGTCAGTGGTGTCCGGGCTGCCCGTGGGTGGGTGGAGATCCGAAGGAAGGCCACCAGGCTCTGCCAGGGCATGCCCACCCTGCGGCTACCGGTCAGCTGCTCGGCCAACCAGTCGGCCGTCTGCGGGTGCTGCGGGCTGCTCGCATCCACGGCATACAGCAGGACGTTGGCGTCGATGAGCATCAGCGCGCGGCCGGGCCATCCAACTGCTCGAGGGCCTCAGCCACGTTGGAGACGTCGATCGACAGCCCGATGGCCTGGGTTCGCTGACGGAAGGCACGGCGCGGAGGCTTAGCGTGCAGGCCCTCGCGGATGAGCTGGTTCACGGTCTCGCTGAGACCCATGGACCGGTCTTGTCGGAGCCGCTCCACGGCCGCGGCGACGTCGTCATCGAGGTTCACGGTCGTACGCATAGCGCCATCGTAGCATCACGATGTTGCTAGAGGCGCATCACGATGCGGCGCCTGCCTCGACCGTCGGCGCGACGGCCTCCCCGACTGACTCGGCGATGCGCCTATGGCAGCGCCGCGATGACCTCCTCGAGGCTGCCCTCGTCGGTCACGAGGAACCAGGCGACCTCGCCGCTCGGGAGGCCGTAGGCGATCTGAGCGGGGCCGCCCTCCACGGTCATCTCGTAGCGCGTGACCTCGCGGCCTGCGATGACCTCCGGGGTCGAGACGACGTCATCGGAGACGCCGAAGATGAGACGCGAGAGCACCTCCTGGACATCGGCCGCGGGGACGCCCGGGATCGTGACGGCCACGATCGAGGCGAAGGCCTCCCCGGACGCACCGGAGGCGCGCGCGATGGAGAGCCCCTCGAGGTCCGTGCCGCGCTCGCTGGCGACGGCTTCCAGCTCGGCGATGAGCGCCGGGTCCGCCTCGGGCAGCACGACCGCCGAGTCGAACGCGGCACGGTCGAGCAGGTCGATGCCGGCCGCCGACTCGGGCACCTTGGCGGCCAGGTCGGCGGCGGCCAGCTCGGCGGCGGTCGGTGGGGCCGCCGTCGGCTCGGGAGGCATCTGCACCTGCTCGATGGTCGCCCTCTGGATGCGCACGGGGTCCTCGATCTGGTCGGAAGCCGGCCCGCGCGCCACGATAGCGTCCACGACGTCCATGCCCTCCACGACGCGGCCGAAGATGGCGTACGTGCGCGCCGCATCGAGAGACCTCTTCGCCTCGTCGTCAAGGACGATGAAGAACTGGCTGCCCTGCGAGTTCGGCTGCGCTGTGCGAGCCATGGCCACGATGCCGCGGCCGTACTCACCGACGACCTCCTCATCAGCGATCGTATAGCCAGGGCCACCGGCACCCGTGCCCTCCGGGTCGCCACCCTGGATGACGAAGCCTGGCGCCACACGGTGGAAGCCGACGCCGTCGTAGTAGCCGGATCCCGCGAGGTTCAGGAAGTTCTCAGAGGCGACCGGGGCCGACTCGGTGAAGAGACCGATGACGACATCACCCAGGTCGGTCGTGAGGCGCACGCCCGTGCCATCGCCCGTCGGCGTCTCGAAGGCCACCGGGTTGGGCGTGGCTTTCGGCGGCGCCAGCGCTCGAGCGGTCCCTGGCGCTTCCGGGGCCGGCGTGGGCAGCACCGAAGGCGCGGCGGAGGGCGCCGGAGCGGTCCCCGGTGCTTCCGGGGCCAGCGTGGGCAGCACCGAAGGCGCGGCGGAGGGCGCTGGAGCGGTCCCCGGTGCTTCCGGGGCCGGCGTGGGCAGCACCGAAGGCGCGGCGGAGGGCGCCGGAGCGGTCCCCGGTGCTTCCGGGGCCGGCGTGGGCAGCACCGAAGGCGCGGCGGAGGGCGCCGCGTCCTGCGCACCGGCGCACGCGGCCAGGAGCACGCCCGTCAGCACGAGGGTGACGGGGAGGGCGAGCGTGATCGAGCGGGGCATGTGCATGTCTCCGTGCGGGCCGGGTGGGCGAGGGACCGGGACGACCCTCAGCGGGCACCCGGGCGAGGATAGGCCACCACCCCCGAAGGCGCCTTCGCCTTCGTGTCGGCCGGTCAGCCGCTGGTGCGGACCTGCACGCCCAACGCATCGTGGGTGGGCCAGGCAGGCCGGTCGCGTGACACCAGCGGCAGGCCGTGAGCTCTTGCAGCCGCACCGACCAGCGCATCGCAGACCGCGCCGCCGGCCACGCCCAGCCGGGCCAGACGGCCACGCCCAGCCGGGCCGGTTCGGCGCCAAGCGCGCTGGACGACGCAGCGTCCAGGTGCCGCATGGCCGGGAAGTCGTGCTCGAGGAGCGCAACCACGTGTCAGTTGCGATCGTCATGACCGGGCCCGGCGATGCCTCGGGTTTGACCGGGCGCCCGCGCATCGGTACATTGTGCCGGGAGCCATCTAGCCGTCTAGATGGCTCGTCGTTTCGTGGGGAGGAGCACATGGGGCACGTCAGCGAGATCGGCGCGGCCGTCATCGGCAGCGGGTTCATCGGCACCGTCCACATCGAGAACCTGCGCCGGCTCGGTGTCCAGGTCCGGGGCGTGCTGGACGTGGACCCACAGCTCGGCGAGCAGGCCGCCCGGCGACTGGGCCTGCCGAAGGCCTACCCATCGCTGGAGGTGATGCTGCAGGATCCTGGCGTGGACGTCGTCCACGTCACCTCGCCCAACCAGTTTCACTACCCACAGGTCAAGCAGATCCTGGCGGCAGGCCGTCACGTTGTCTGTGAGAAGCCGCTGGCCGTGACCTCCCACGAGTCGCGCGAGTTAGTGGCCCTGGCGGCGGCCTCCGGTCGCATCACGGCGGTCAACTTCAACATCCGCTTCTACCCGCTCAACCAGCACGCCCACCAGATGGTGAAGGAGGGCGGGCTGGGCGAGCCGCGCCTCATCACCGGCCACTACTTCCAGGACTGGCTGCTGCTGGATACCGACTGGAACTGGCGCCTGGAGCCGGATAAGGGCGGCAGCCTGCGTGCCGTCGGGGACATCGGCTCGCATTGGATCGACCTCACCAACTTCATCGCCGGCCAGAAGGTGCGGTCGGTCATGGCTGACCTGACGACCTTCGTAAAGGTGCGCCAGCGTCCCACGGGCGAGGTGGAGACGTTCTCCCAGGAGCGCGCCATGGACACGGTCCCCGTGGACATGACGACCGATGACGCGGCGCTCATCCTGCTGCGCTACGAAAGTGGCGCCCGAGGCCTCGTGGCCATCAGCCAGGTCAGTGCCGGGCGCAAGAACTCGCTGCAGTGGGAGGTCGACGGCGCCGCGTCTGCGGCCGCTTGGGACTCGGAGACGCCGGACCACCTCTGGATCGGCCATCGCGGGCGCCCTAACGAGATCATGCAGCGCAGCGCTGAGGTCATGAACGCCACCGGAACCGCCGCGGCAAGCCTGCCGGGCGGGCACGTGGAAGGCTTCAGCGACACCTTCTACGCGCACTTCCGGGAGGTCTACCGCGCCATCCTGGCCGGGCAAGCGCCGGCGGACCCGCTCTACGCCACCTTCAAGGATGGACACCACGAGATGGTGGTCGGCGATGCCATCGCGCAGAGCGCCCGCGAGGGCCGCTGGGTGGACGTGACGCCCTAGACCTGCCGCCGCGACCCACACCATCACTTCGTTAGCAGCGCTACCCAAAGGAGAGGACGTGAAGCTCGGCTTCCTGACCGCGCCATTCCCGGAGACTCCCCTCATGGACGTCGCCGACTGGGCCGCCTCAGTCGGCTTCGAGGTCCTGGAGATCGCCTGCTGGCCGCGCAGCAGCGGCGCCACGCGCAAGTACGCTGGCACCTCCCATATCGACGTGGACGATCTCTCCGACGCCCACGCCAGCCAGATCAAAGCAGAGATCGCTGCCAAGGGCCTGGACATCTCTGGCCTCGGCTTCTACCCCAACCCACTGCATCCCGACCCCGCCAAGCGGGCCGCGGCCATCGACCACCTCAAGAAGGTCATCGTGGCCACCGGCAAGATGGGCCTGCCGGTCACCAACACCTTCTGCGGTGGAGACGCCTCGAAGCACGTCGATGCCAACTGGGAAGAGGCCCTGAGGGTCTGGCCGGACATCGTGCGCTTCGCCCAGGACCACGGCGTCAAGATCACCTTCGAGAACTGCCCCATGATCTTCAGCTACGACGAGTGGCCGGCGGGGCACAACATCGCCTACTCGCCCTATATCTGGCGGCGCATCCTGGAGCAGTGGGGCGGTACGGTCGGCCTCAACTTCGATCCCAGCCACCTGGTCTGGCTGATGATCGAGCAGGGGCGCTTCATCCGCGAGTTCGGCCCGCACATCCTGCACTTCCAGGCCAAGGATGTGCAGATCGACCGAGACGGTCTCTACGCCCGCGGCTCCATCTCGGCCGGCATCGGCTGGCAGATCCCACGCATCCCGGGGCTCGGTGACGCGCCTTGGGCGGAGATCTTCTCGGCCCTCTATGGCACCGGCTACGATGGACCCATCATCATCGAGCACGAGGACAAGGTCTTCGAGGGCACGGACGAGAAGGTCAAACGCGGCTTCCTGGTGGCGCGCGATGTGCTGCGCCCCTACATCAAGTAGCCACCGCTAGCGAGACGTGAAGCGTGACTGAATTCGACGGCATCGCCGCCTGGATCCGCGAGGCGGAGGCACTCCTGGAGCGCATCAGGGCCAGCCAGGCGGAGGCGCTGGAGGAGGCGGCGCAGTCGTGCGCCGCCGCCATCGCCGCCGACGGCCTCGTGCACCTCTTCGGCACGGGCCACTCTCGCATCCCCGTGGAGGAGATGTTCCCGCGCTACGGAAGCTTCCCTGGCTTCCACCCCATCGTGGAGCTCTCGATGACCTACCACACCGACGTGGTGGGCTCCAACGGCCAGCGCCAGGCCATGTTCATCGAGCGCGTCCCGGGCCTGGCCGAGGTCATCCTCGACAACTTCAGCTTCGGGCCGCACGACGTCATGATGATCTTCAGCGCCAACGGCCTGACCGCGGTGCCCGTGGAGATGGCCCGCGGCGCGCGCCGACGGGGCCTCAAGGTCATCGCCGTCACCGGCGTCCAGCAGTCGCTGGGCGGCGAGCCGGATCCGGCCGTGGGCGGCCGGCTGCTCGATGAGGCCCACCTGGTCATCGACCTGTGCACGCCGGAGGCGGACGCCATGGTCCTGGTGCCCGGCCTGGACACGCCGGTAGGCCCCGGCTCGACGCTGGCCTACGTGGCCATCGTCAATTCCCTGAAGGTGCGCATCGCCCAGCTCCTGACCGAGCAGGGCATGAAGCCACCTGTCATCACGCGTGCCTCCGTGGTAGGCGCCGAGCGCTCGCGGGCGCTCTTCGAGAGCGCCTATCGGGAACACGCGCGACGTGTGGCACGGACCATCGTCCGTGAGCCCGAAGACGAACCCGGTCCAGCACGATAGGAGGAGGTGCACAGCGAGGACGACCACGACACCGTCCCCCAGCCTCGACCGGACGCCATCCGCGTCGGCGAGGAGCCACGTCATCTTCATGTGAGGAGAAGAAGGAGTCACATGGATCGCAAGTACGCGAAGCTGTTTGCAGGCGCCGCCGCAGTCGCCCTCGCACTCTCGAGCGTCGGCTCGGCCGTCGCCCAGGACGAGAGCGCCGCACCCGAGGCGGCCGCGGGTGACGGCTATGTCATCGGCGTGTCCAATACCGTGCAGGGCAACGGCTGGCGCGAGGAGATGATCTGCTCCATCAAGGCGCAGGCCCTCGCCTCGGGTGAAGTCGCATCGCTCAACATCGCCCACCGCAACACCGACCCGGCCGGCCAGCTCGAGGACCTGCGCAACCTCATCGCCGCAGGCGTCGATGCCATCATCATGAACCCGGCCGACCCCGAGGCCCTCAACTCGGCCGTCAAGGAGGCCACGGACGCCGGCATCCCGGTCATCACCGTCGATGCCACGGTCACCGAGCCCTCCTCCTACATCATGACCAACGACCAGGAGACCTACGGCTACCTCGGCGCCAAGTGGCTGTTCGAGCAGATGGGCGGCAAGGGCGCCTTCTTCTACATGCGCGGCCTGGCCGGCCACCCGGCTGACGATGCCCGCGACGTGGGCATCAAGCGCGCGATGGAGGAGTACCCCGACATCACCATCGCCAACGAGGTCTTCACCGGCTGGCAGCAGGATCAGGGCACCAAGCAGATGCTCGACATGATCGCCAGCGGCATCCCCTTTGACGGCGTCTGGACCTCCGGCATCGACAACGTCATCGTCGACGCCATGGTCGATGAGGGCGTCATGAAGCCCATCGTCGGCGCTGACAACTCCCAGTATGTGCAGTACCTCGGCACGGTCGAGGGCCTCCAGGGTGCCGCGGTCACGAACCCCGGCTCCGTGGGCGGCGCAGGCGTCACGTTGGCACTTCAGATCCTGAACGGCGAGCTGCCGGTCACCCCGGCGGACGAAGCTTCCCGCATGGTCACGGTCGACCCGGTCGTCTGGGAGAACGTCACGCCCGAAGGCCTCGAGCAGGTCAAGGCGGCGGCGGACCCGGATCTCGACAACGAGTGGCCGGTCCTCATCTCCATCCCCGACTGGACCACGTACAGCAAGGACCAGATCCTGGCCTGCAAGGGCCCGGGCGAGTAGTCCGAACCCCAGCGAGCTAGCGGTCGAGGGGTGTGGGGCCTGACCCCACACCCCTCGCGCATCCGGCTCGACCCACCACCGAGGGACCGATGAGCAGCACCAACGGACACCCGGCCGAGGGCCCCATCTTGGAGGCCCTCGCTGTCGTCAAGACCTACGGTGCCGTCACGGCGCTACGCGACGCCTCACTGTCAGTCCGCCCCGGTGAGGTTCACGGCCTGCTGGGTGCCAACGGCGCCGGTAAGTCCACCCTCGTCAAGGTCCTCACCGGCGTCGTACGCCCCGATTCGGGGAGCATCGTCGTCCGCGGCCAGCCACGCGAGGTGCACTCGCCAGCCGACGCACGCAAGGCCGGCATGGTCTCCGTCTACCAGGAGCCGGCGCTTATCCCTGACCTCGACGTGACGGCCAACCTGCGCCTCACGGGTGCCTCCCTTGAGCCGTTCATGGGCTGGGTGACCGAGCTCGGGGTGCCTTCCCTGGACCGGCACGCCATGGTGCGCGATCTGCCGCTCGCCGTGATGCGCGTCCTCGACCTGGCTCGGGCGCTGGCCATCGACCCGGATGTCCTGCTCCTCGACGAGATGACCGCGGCACTGCCCGCCGACCTCGCCGAGCGGGTGCTCGACGTCGTGGGCCGCCGGCGTGAGACCGGCAAGTCGGTCGATCTTCATCTCGCACCGCCTGCTCGAGATCGGCGCCCTCTGCGACCGCGCCACCGTCCTTCGCGATGGTGAGACGGTAGGGGTCGTAGAGCAGATGGGCGCGGGAGCCGAGGAGCGGATCGTCGAGCTCATGCTTGGCCCCGCCAGTGAAACCGGGGCGGCCGTCCACGAGCGTGTCGCGACCAGCACGCCCGGCGGCGCGCCGCTGACGTCGGCCGCTACGCCGCGCCTCGAGCTGCGCGAACTGAGCCTCGGCACGAAGCTCACGAACGTCTCCTTCGAGCTGCGCGCTGGCGAGGTGCTCGGGCTTGTAGGCCTCGAGGGGCAGGGGCAGGACGAGCTCTTTGGCATCCTCTCGGGAGCCAACAGACCGTCCGGTGGCCAACTGCTCGTGGACGGCGCCGAGGTGCGCTTCCGGCACCCGGCTGATGCCATCGCGGCCGGCCTCGTGTATGTGCCGGGGAACCGATCTGAGGCCTTGCTGATGCAGCGCTCGGTCCGCGAGAACATCGCCCTGCCCGAGCGGGCGCGGGTGCGCCGCTGGGGCGTCATCGACATGTCCGCCGAGCAGCGCAGCGTCGAGGGCGCCATCGAGCGGCTCCAGATCGACACGCGAGCCCAGGGCGAGGTGCGCCGCCTCTCCGGCGGCAACCAGCAGAAGGTCACCATCGCTCGCTGGATGGGCGACGACGTGCGCACGCTCCTCTGCTTCGATCCCACACGCGGCATCGACATCCGCACCAAACGGCAGATCTACCACCTCTTGCGCGAGGTGGCGGCGGCCGGCACGGCCGTGCTCCTCTACACCTCCGAGCTGGAGGAGGTGCAGCTCACCTGCGACCGCGTCGTGGTCATCTACAACGGCCGCGTCGTGGCGGATATGCCCGCCGGGGAAGCGGATGAGCCCGCCCTGATGCGGGCCGCTCACGGCCTGCCGTTGAGCGAGACCGGCACACGGGCCGTCATTGGGGCGGCGACCACCGGGGCCTCGGCATGAGCGCGGCGAGCGCCCCGGCCGCGGGTAGCCTGGGCATGAGTCCCTCGGGAAGCGCCATGGCGCGCTTCGTGCGACGCAACTCCTGGGTCCTGGCCCTTTGGGTCCTGCTCGGCGCCATGCTGGTCTTCACGGTGGCCATCCAGCCCGGCTGGGGCGCCCCGCAGCTGGTCATCCTGTCCATCGCGGCGCTGCCCTACGCGTTCGCGACCGCCGGCCAGGCGATGGCCGTCATCATCGGCGGCATCGACCTCTCAGTGGCCGCCATGATGACGCTCACAAGCGTCTCTGCCGCGGTTCTCATGGAGGGCCAGGGCGAGGAGTTCGGGATCGTGGCCGTGGCGGCCGTCCTGCTCCTGGGGCTCGGGCTCGGCACCGTCAACGGGCTGTCCGTGGTGCTGACGCGCGTGCCGGACATCGTCGTCACGCTTTCCTTCTTCTTCATCTGGGAGGGCGCCGCGCTACTCATCCTGGACGCGCCCGGCGGCTCAGCGTCGACCTGGCTGCGCGATCTCATCATCGGCCCCGTCGGCGGCTTCGTGATGCCGGCGGAGGTCGGCGCCTGGCTTCCCAAGGCGCTGCTCCTCCTGGTGGTGAGCCTGGGCGTGGTCTGGATCCCGCTCAAGCGCTCGCGATTGGGGCTATGGATGTACGCGGTCGGGTCCGACCGCCTGGCGGCCTTCCGCAGCGGCGTCCCCGTCGACCGTACCAGGGTGGCGGCTTACGCCTTGTGCGGCCTGTTTGCGGCCATGGGTGGACTCATCCTGACCATGAATACCGGCGTCGGCACCCCGATCCAGGGTCCCTATCTGATGGCCAGCGTGGCTGCGGTCGTGCTCGGCGGTGTCAGCCTGGCCGGCGGACGCGGCGGGCTGGTGGGCCCCATCGTGGCCGTCTTCATCCTGCGCCTCGCGCGTCAGGACCTCACGCTCCTGTCCATCGACCCCAACGTCGCGCAGGTCGTGGAGGGCCTCATCATGGTGAGCGTCGTCCTCATCGGCGCCGTGGTGGCCCTACGGAGCCGCCGCTCGTGAGCAGCACGATCCAGGCGACCTCATCGCGCCCAGGCTGGCTCTCGACGAGCGGCCTGCGCAAGCTGCTGCGCGACCGGCCGATCATCCCGCTCATCGTCCTGCTCCTCGCACTCGTCACCGTCCTTGAGGTCCTGCAGCCCGGGATCGTGAATGAGCGCTGGGTCAGCAACACCGTCAAGTTCGCCATCCCCCTGGCCATCCTCGCGGCCGCCCAGACGCTCACCATGCTGACGGGCGGCATCGATCTCTCGGTCGGCGTGGTGGCGACCATGACGGCCTTCGTGATGGCTACCCAGGTGGCGTTCATGGACCTCGCCATCGCGATCCCCCTGGCACTGACCTGCGCGGCCCTGGCCGGACTGGCCAGCGGCATCGGCGTCGGGGTCTTTCGGGTCCACCCGCTGATCATGACCCTGGCCGTGGCCCTCGTCGTGGAAGGCCTCCTGCTGGTCTACCAGCGCCTCGTGCTGGGCAGCAGCGTGGATCTCCCGGAGGCCATCACCTGGCTCGGCGCGGGACGTTCCTTCGGCAACGTCCCCAATGCCCTGATCGTCTTCATCCCCATCGCGCTCTTCATGGGTCTGCTGCTGCGCCGCACCGGCTTCGGCCGGCTCCTCTACGCCATCGGCGACAACGAGGGCGCAACGCGGCTGGCCGGGGTGCGCTACTGGCAGGTCATCATCGTCCTCTACATCCTGGCCGCACTCCTGGCCGGCATCGGCGGGCTCCTCTACGTCGGCCTCATCAAGGCCAACACGCTCTCGCTGGCCGTGCCGCTCGTGCTGCCCTCGGTGGCCGCGGCGGTCATCGGCGGCACGTCCATCTTCGGTGGGAGGGGTGGCTACTCCGGGACCATCGTCGGCGCCATCATCCTCCAGGTCATCGCCACGATGCTCCTCGTGCTCGAAGTCCCAGAGGGTACTCGCCGCGTCGTCTTCGGGCTCATCATCCTGGCTGTCACGGCGGCCTACACGCGCATCACCGAGGAGCGTTGAAGGCGCTCGCCATGGTGGACGCCACGCGCCACATCGGGCTTGACCTGGGCGGCACCAACATCAAGTGGGTGCTGGCAGAGCACGCGGCCGGAGAGTGGCACACGCTTGACCAGGGCCAGGTGCCTACGGACGTGTCGGGCGGAGAGCGCACCGTCGTGCCCCAGTTGGCTGGCCTGGCGGTCGAGGTTCGGGAAGGGGCCGGCGGCCCGGTCCATAGCCTGGGCGTGGCCGTGCCCGGGCTCTACATCCCGGAGAGCGGCGTGGTCACGTTCCTGACCAACGTGCCGGGTGACTGGTCGGCGACGCCCGTGGGGGTCCCCGTGGCCGAGGCCAGCGGGCTGCCCACGGCGCTCATCAACGATGCCCGCGCCTTCGGCCTCGCGGAGCTGCGCTTCGGAGCCGGCCGCGACGTGCGCAACTTCGTGGGTCTCACGCTGGGCACCGGCATCGGCGGGGTCTTCGCCATCGACGACCAGGTCGTGCAGGGCTACCGCGGACAGGCCGGCGAGCTGGGTCACCAGACCATCGATCCCGACGGGCCCTGGTGTGGCTGCGGCAACCGCGGCTGCGTGGAAGCCTATGCGCGTGCCGACCAGGTGGCCATCGTCTGCGGCGCCGCAGACCCACGGGAGGCCATCGAGAAGGCGCGCGCGGGCGACGAGAAGGCACGGGCCGGGTTGGCGGAGATCGGGCGCTACCTGGGCATCGGCATCGCCAACGCCATCACCGTGCTGACCCCGGAACGCATCATCCTGGGCGGCGGCTGGGCCAACGCCGGGGACCTCATCATCGAGCCCATCAAGGCCGAGATGCGGCGGCGCGTCATCACCACGCCGGTCGAGCGCATCGACGTCGTGCTGGCGGAGCTGGGCACCTGGGCGGGCGCCATCGGCGCCGCCGTGCACGGGGCCGAGTGGGCGGCAGGCGCAGGCGCCGGGGTGGCGCTTCCGGCCGGCACACGGACCTCAGGCATCGCGGACGCGGAGGGGCCGACCGCGCCAGCCACGGACACGGCATGACTGCAGCCACGTACTCGCCGCGCTACCGGGAGATCGAATCGGCGCTGCGCGAGCGCATCGCCACGCTGCGGCCGGGCCAACGCCTGCCCTCTGACGCCGACCTGTGCACCGAGTTCGGGGTCAGTCGCATGACCGCTCGGCATGCCATGGCACAACTGGCCGAGGAGGGCCTCGTGCGGCGTGACCCCGGTCGCGGCACCTTCGTGGCCGAGCCACCGACGCACCGCCGGGCCAACTTCCTGATGACGTTCTCACACGAGATGCGGCGCCAGGGCCGCGTGCCCACCTCACGCATCATCCGCCGTCTCCTGCGTCCACCGACAGAGCCGGAACGCGGAGACCTGCGGGTGGCACGTGGCGAGGAGGTCGTGGAGCTCTGCCGTGTGCGCCTTGCCGACGGCGAGGCCGTGGCGCTGGAGACCGCGGTCCTGGCACCCCGATGTACCCCCGTGGTCGTGCGGGCCGACCTCGAGACGGGCTCGCTCCACGAGGCTCTCATCAGCGCCGGCATCCTGCCCTCGCGCGGGAAGGCCTCCATCGGCGCCGAGGCGGCCAGCCAGCAGGATGCCGCCCAGCTCGGGGTGCGCCCCGGTGAGCCGATGCTCGTCGAGCGGCGCCTCATCTTCGATCAGCGCGGACGACCACTGGAACGTACCGAATCGCGCTACTCCGCAGCGCGCTACGGGTTGGATGTCGGCTTCTCGGTGGAGGACAGCGGTGCCGTGACCGTTGCCCCGAGAGCCTGAGCCGCCGGCTCCGCCGGCCACTGGGAGAAGCATGGAAGCACGCGACCGGGTCCTCACCGCGCTCGACCACAGGCAGGCTGATCGCGTGCCGCGCGACCTGGCAGGGACCCGCTACAGCAGCATCCATGCGGAGGCGTACGCGCGCCTGCGCCCTGCCCTCGGCCTGCCCCAGGCCGAGATCACCATCGTGGATACGACGCAGGGCCTGGCCCACGTCCACGACGACATGCTCGACCGCTTCGGCGCGGACGTGGCCCTGGTCGCCAGTGGATCGCCCTCCGGGTACCGGCGTGAGGTCGTCTCCGACGGCGAGTACGAGCGTTTCGTGGACGAATGGGGCGTCGTACGCGCGCGCCCCATCGGCGGCCTGTACTACGAATCCAGCACGGCGCCCCTGAAGGGCGTCATCAGCGCCGCGGACGTGGCCGCCTTCGCCTGGCCGGACCCGCAGGACCCGGGCCGCTTCGCAGGCATGGCCGAGCGCGCCCAGCACATCCGCGAGGTGGAGCACCGTGCTGTCTTCGTGGGATCGCTCTGCGCCGGCGTGACGGAGATGCACTTCCGGCTGCGCGGCTACGAGGACGGCTACATGGACCTGGCCGCTGACCCGCTGCTGGCGCGGCGGATCATGGAGAAGGTCACCGAGCTCAAGCTGGCCTACTGGGAGAAGATCCTCGACGCGTTCGGCGACCTCATCGACATCGCGTCGGAGGCCGACGACCTGGGCGCCCAGCACGCGCCGCTCTTCTCGCCGCGGACCTACCGGGAGATCGTCAAGCCGCTCCACGCCGAGATCGTCAGCTACATCAAGAGCCGCTCCAAGGCGCGCTTCTTCCTGCACTCCTGCGGCGCCATCCGTGACCTCATCCCCGACCTCATCGAGATCGGCGTGGACTGCCTCAACCCGGTACAGGTCTCGGCCACGGGCATGGACACCGCCGATCTGAAGGCAGAGTTCGGCCGCGACATGACGTTCTGGGGCGGCGCCGTCGACCCCCAGGGCACGCTGGCTCGGGGCACCCCGGAGGAGGTCGGCGTGGAGGTGCGACGACACGTCACGGACCTCAAGCCGGGCGGCGGCTTCGTCTTCGCCAGCATCCACAACATCCAGGCCCACGTGCCGGTCGAGAACATCCTGGCCATGTGGGAGGCGCTCGACGAAGCCGGCACGTATGGCTGAACACGTCAGCGCCGTCTCGGGTCGTCTCGTCCTGGCTGACGAGGTCCGGCCCGGCCACGTCCTGGTCGAGGGCGACGCCATCGCGGCCATCGAGGTCGACGCCGCCGCACCCTCGGACGTCACCATCGTGCCCGGCTTCATCGACGTACACGTCCACGGCTGGGGTGGGCACGACGCCATGGCTGGACTCGACGCTCTCGACGGCATGGCCCGCGCCCTGGCGCAGCGGGGTGTGACCTCGTTCCTGCCCACCTCGGTGACCGCCTCCTTCGAGCGGCTCACCGACTTCGCCGGATCCGTGCGCGGCTGGATGCCGGGTGCCCCGCTGGACGGGGCGGAGCCACTCGGCTTCAACATGGAAGGGCCCTTCCTGGCCGAGTCGCGCAAGGGCGCTCACCCGGCCGGACTGTTGCGCCATCCGGCCGACCTGGACGAGGAGCGGCTGGCCACGTTCGTGGAGGGACTGCGGGTCATCACCATCGCCCCGGAGCTGCGCGGGGCGCCGGGGCTCATCGCACGGCTGGCCGCCCTGGGCGTGCGGGTCTGCCTCGGCCACACGGCTGCCACGGTGGCAGAGGCGCGGGCCGGCTACGCCGCGGGGGCGGTCTCCACGACGCACCTCTTCAACGCCATGGGCGGCGTCACTCACCGAGACCCCGGGCTGGCGCTGGTGTCGCTGCTCGATGACAAGGCGTGGGTGGAGCTCATCGCCGACACCCTGCACGTGGACCCCGAGCTGTGGCCGCTCATCTGGCGACTCAAGCCGGCCGAGCGGGTGCTCCTCGTGAGTGACGCCATCGCCCTGGCCGGTTCGGGCCGCAGCCATGGCTGGCTCGGCGAGCTGGAGGTCGTCGTGGATGGCGACCGGGTGACGCTCGTCGAGGGCGGCAACCTGGCCGGCTCGGTGACGGCACTGGACCTTGAGCTGGCCAACGTGGTGCAGGCCGGCATCCCGCTGCCTGCGGCCGTGCGGGCCGCCAGCACCAACCCGGCCGAGCTGCTCGGCCTGAGCGACCGTGGTCGCCTGGAGCCTGGCTACCGGGCTGACCTCGTCGAACTCGACGCCTCGCTGCGGGTGCGCCGCGTCATGCGCCAGGGCACCTGGATCGTCGACCACACCGCCTGACCCATGCCGGGCGTTTGCGCGGCGCTGAAGCCACACCGAGGGCAGGGCGGTCTGTGCGACCTGCGGGACCAGGCGGGCAACGCGGCGACGGCGCGGCGGCAGCGCGTGGCGACGTGTGCGGCGGCGCGCGGGCGGCCGATCATGTCGCTGCTGACTGAACTGGCAGAGCGGCGACGGTGCGGGCTCGCTCTGGGCCAGTCAGAGTCGGTCCCGTGCGTCATCTCAGTCACCCATGACTCGTATGGCAGACGGCGCGCCAGGACATGCCCCCAGAGCATGAGAGGAACAGGCAATGGCTGGCTGCGTGTTCAGCTCAGTCGCTGGCAGCATGATTCACGGCGACGCGTGGCGGAGCGGGCCTGAGGTCACTGGTGGCGAGCTGCCCTGCGGCGGCGGGCTGCCCCTGCGGCGGGGAGCTGCCCTTGCGGCGGGGAGCTGCCCTTGCAGCGGGGAGCTGCCCGTTTCGCTCCCGCTCATGCGAACCGCCAGCCCTACACCGGCGGTGGCAGGGCCACGGCCTCCACCTCGTGCGCCACGACCGAGCCCGAGGCGCCCCGCCCGAAGCGCGGGCCGCGCAGCGCCAGCCATACCACGATGCCGCCCGTGAGCAGCATCAGCATGGCCGCCACGAAGAGGGCGGCCGCGCCCAACTGCTCGTAGACCAGACCGCCGGCGATATCCGCCACGATCGGCGCGACGCCGGCGTAGACCAACCAGGTGAGTGACTGGCCCAGCGCGTGCAGGTGAACGGGGATGAGGGCGCCGATGATGACGACCATGGCCATGTAGCGGAGCGCGTACGACGTGCCGTCAAGGGCCCGTAGCGTGGTCACCATCCAGGCTTCCGGCGCCAGCGCCACGAGCAACGCCAAGACCGCTGCGATGAGCGCGCCCCAGACATACATCAGGCGCAGCCCAAGGCGTGCCAACAGCCGCCGCGAACTGCCGAAGACGGGGATCTCCACGATCGCCGGCAGGGCTGCCGCGAGGCCCACCAAGAAGACGCCGCCGCCCTGGTCGAGGATGCGCAGGCCGATGAAGCGCCACGTGGCGTGCTCGCCGATCGAGGTCACGAAGACCCCGGCCAGGAATCCGACGAGCATCGGGGAGGCCACCGCGGCCAGCTGGGCGAGTAGCCAGCTGGTGGTCCGTTTGGCGGGCAGGCTTCCGGCGTCGGTACCTCGGCTCGGGCCCGTGGGGCCGGGTGCGGGCGGGTCTGGCGCGGGTGTGCTGTGGCGGGGCAACGCGGGTGCGGGCGGGTCTGGCGCGGGCGTGCTGTGGCGGGTCGCGGGCATCAGCACCAGCGCTGCCACCAGCAGAGCAGAGGCTGAGAAAGCCACGAAGACCGGCGCCGGACCCGCGATCTGCCAGACGGCGCCGCCGATGATGGCCGAGGCAGCCCAGCCCACGGAGGCCCAGGCGCGAACGCGTCCATAGGCAGCCGACGGTTCCGCCAGCTCCTGGAGGGTCAGGGCGTCGATGAGCGGTCCCCACGGCAGCGCCCCGAGGATGGCGACCGATATCGCCAGCGTGATGAGCAGCGGGTCACTGCCGGCGAGCCAGGATGAGGAGGCCGCCGGTGGCGGCCGTGACGCTCGTGAGGGCGATCGTGCGCCTCCGGCCCAGCGGTCCGTCCGCGACCGCGCCCCAGGCCGGGTACGCCAGCAGCGAGGCCACCCCGGCCGCGCCAAGGGCCAGGCCGATGGCTGCGGCGTCCAGCCCTCGATCGTCGAGCAGGGGCACCAGGAACGGCATGGACAGCCCGAACGCGATACCCTCCGCTGCGAACAGCGCGCGAAGGCGTCCTGTGGTCACCGACCGAGTATGGGTGACGGGTCCTGCCATTCGGCGGCCGATGGTCCGCTTGCCGGGTTTTCTGTCTCAGGGTACGGTCCGGACCACACCTGACCGCACCATCGACTGCACACGAGGAACGTCCCATGTCGTCCGGGGCCTGCCGCGCCCTCGTCGCCGTCCTGCTCACGCTCACCGCGACCCTGTCGATCGCGCTGCCCATGGCGGCCGAGACCGAGCGCCTGCGCGAACAGTCCACGGCCATCTACAAGGTCGATCCCGCCAAGGGCAGCATCGACGTGGTTATCGTGGTCAAGCTCACCAACATCGAGCGCCAGGCCTTCAACCTGGGGACGTGGGGACCGCTCGTCATGGAGGAGCTCGTCGTGCCCCGGGTGTCGAAGGACTTCGCAGTCGGCGACTCGCGGGATCTGCCGGGGCTCTGGCGGGGCGTGGACGTCTCGACGCCGATCATCGAGGCCGACGGCGGGAACGTGAACCTCCAGGTCGCCTACACCATCGACGCCGCCATCGACCAGAACGAGAGCCGCGCCAGCCAGACGCCGGCACGAGTGGGCGAGGGCTACCTCTACTTCTGCATGGTCGGCCAGGACACGGACATCGGACTCGTCCGCGTGGAGATCGTCGGCAAGGACCGCTTCAAGCTGACCCAGTCCGGCACGGTCATGGAGCCCACCGCCAAGGGACTCAAGAGCACCCGATCCGTCGAACCATCCGAGCACTTCACCTGCGTCGAGGGCACGGTCGACGCGAACCTCGCGACCTCCTCGTTCGTCGGTCCTGCCGGGCGCGAGATCCTGCTGCAGGCCTGGCCTGAGGCAGACAACTGGCTGGACGCAGCGGAGGCCAACGCCGAGCCGGCGCTCGACGCCATCCACGCGTTCCTTGGTCACGACATCCCGGGCGAGGGTCCGGTCGTCATCCGCCAGGCACCGCCCCGCTCGCTGGGTGGCTACGCCAGCGCCCACGACACCCCGGGCATCGTGCAGCTGGACGAATCGGCCGGCGTCGACGGCGCCGAGCACGAGCTGGCGCACGCCTGGTTCGGGACGGACAACTTCATCGAGCTCTGGCTCCGCGAAGGCATGGCCGAATGGACGGCCACGGCCATGGCCGGCCAGACCTGCCCCGCCGCTCCCGCCGGCCAGTCAGGGCTGGATCTGTCCGACTGGCAGGTGGTTCGCCCCACCGCCGATGCCGCGACCATCGACCAGGTCATCGCGGACCAGGGCGCCGCCGCATGCGGCATCGTCAGCGCCGTCGCCGAACGGATGAGTGAGGATCAGTGGCGCGAGGTCATCGGCTCGCTCCTGGCCGGTGAGGCGAAGTACGTCGGCAACGGTGAGACGATCGCCGCATCCAGCACGCGCGTGGACTTCCGGGAGTGGCTGGACGCCGTCGACGAGCGCGGACTCGTACCGGCCGGCCAGGGTGACCCGGCCTTCGCCGCCAACCTCGACGACCTCGATTTCGCCCAGAGCCTGCTCGCGGACTACGGCATCCCGACCGATCCGCTGGAGCTGCAGAAGCGCTCCGAGGCGCGTGCCCGGTACCACCAGTTCCTGATCGATGCCGCGCCACTGGGCGCGCCGCTCTCGGTCCGCGAAGCCATGGACAACTGGCTCTTCGACGATGCCATGAGCAACCTCGACAAGGCCTACGAGGTCCTCGACGCCCTCAAGGCGGCCGACGAGCTCCTGCCCGACGCGGGCCTCATCCCCTTCGTCCAGCCAGGCTTCGAGAGCGCCCGCAACGCCAAGGCCCTCGATGACGTCCTGGCTGAGACGCAGCTCTTGCTGGAATCGGCGAATGAGGTCTTCGAGCCGCTGAGCCAGCTGCAGGCCGCCTCGCCCGAGGGCTGGGGGCTGCCGGGCGCTGTTCGCAATGCCATCACGCAGCAGCGCTTCGAGGACATCCTGGCCGCGGTGGCACCAGCGCTCCAGGTGGTGACCGACGTCTCCGCAGCTGACGCGGCGCTGCCCACGGCGGGTCTGGTGGAGACTTACCGCAGCCTCTATGAATCGGCCGCCACCACGGACGCGCTCACCGAGCTGGCCGGTGCGGCCGCAGCCGACCGCGCGGCCGCAGAGAAGGTCGGCGCAGCCCTGGACGACCTCAATGCGGTGGCCGGCGACTGGCAGATCCCAGCTGTCGTCACGACGCCGATCGGCAGCGGCCAGATCGAGGCCGCCACGGCCATCGTTGAAGATGCCCGGGCTGTCGTGATGGCGGCTCGCGCGGCGGACACCGCGCTCGACGCCGTGCTCCCCGATGCGGACCTCGCCGGGGACATCCGCCCCCGTTTCGAAGCGGTCACGAGCGCTGAGCAGATGGCCACCCTGCGGACGGATGCGGAGGTCATCCAGGCCCAGGCGGAGGTCGTGGGCGGGGCGCTCACGTCGCTCAGCACCCTGGTTCCCGACTGGCAGATCCCGGCCGTGGTGACGACGCCCATCGAGGAACGGGACTTCGCTGCCGCCGCGGAGGTCGCTTCGGCGGCCCAGCGCTGGATCGTCAACGCCGCGGAGGCTGACAAGAAGCTGGCCGACATCGGCGCCCTTGAGCGTGTCCGGCCGCAGTTCGAGAGCGCCGCGAGCCTGGCCGACCTGCAAGCAGGGGCTGACCTGGCGGAGAGCTGGAACGTCGCGGCAGCCAATGTCCAGCAGGCGATCGAGAAAGCCGCGGCACCCCGAGACCTGCTCACACAGCTGGGCATGCTGGGCACGGACGTGCAGCCGAACCTGGATGCCGCCATCGATGCGGCCGTCGCCGGCGAGGTCGACAGCGCCCTGAACTACGCGGCCTCGGTCATCGACACCATCAACAGTGGGTCGTCCGTCGGTGGCCTGCGGCTGGCAGGTATCGTCTTCTTCGGTGTCGCACTGGCCGGCATCATCGGCATGTGGATCATGTTCCGGCGCCAGGCCGGGCCCCCCTGGGCGCGCCAGTCAAAGCCACACTGGATCAAGGGCGACCAGCGCCGCTTGGGCGGCGGGAAGAAACGCTAGCACCCCGGCGACGGCCACTTGGGACGGCGATCAGTCCGAAGCGAGCGTGACGAAACCGTCGATGGCGATCGCGGTGCCCGAGCTGTCGGGGTGGCTGCTCCCGGTCGCCTCGAGGGCGATGCTCGCCGGCACGCCGGGCACCAGGTCAATGACGTGGACGACCTCGGCCTCTCCAGTCACGGGCGCGTAGAGGTCGACGAGGGCGATCGCCTCGCCATCCACGCGCACAGCGGCCCGTCCCAGGTCGGGACCACGGCGGGCGATGATGCCGACCTGCCGACCCTCCACGCTGACACCCGAGCTCCCATCGCCGGCGGCCGCGATGACCGTGGCCACGACCGTGTCCGCCCTTGCGCGGGTGGCGTTGCCGACGCCGTCACGGCCGGTGACCGTGACACGGCATCGGGCGTCCGGGGCGACCACCGCCGGCGCCGACCATGTCATGAGCTGGCCCGGTTCGGCCGAGCCAGGGGCATCGATGCTTACGGCGCGATCGCCGTCGCAGGCGATCGACAGCGAAGCTTCCGACAGACCCGCGATCGCATCACTGGCTTCCCAGCCGACCTCGATGGGGATGCCTGCGCCGGCACCACCGGGCCTTGAAGGTGGGGCCGACGCGATGGCCGCAGGGCCGTCCGCGGTCGGTGCTGCCGTGGCATCGTCGACGTCCGTGGCCTCGGAGATGGCGGCGGCAGCCTCGCCGAGCGGCGCGAGTCGGAGTCGGATGGTCGGGGTCGAGAGCTGCGGCCCGCTGGTGTCGAGCGTGATCGCGTCGCTGAAGACCGGTGACTTGACATCGTGTCCATCACGCAGCTGCACGTGGAGCGTGTGGCTGCCTTCCGTGGAGCCCAGCTCGGCACGCGGCGTGCCGCGGATGGGCATCCAGCGCGACCACGTTCGGCCGTCCGGCGACGTGCGCATGTGGGTGCCGGAACGGCCGCCAAGATCGATCTCGACCTCCTGGCTGGCGGTAGCCGTCGCGCCGGCCTCGATGGTCAGCGGCCGCAGGCGGAGCGCGTCGAGGTCATCCGGGTCTCCGCTGAAGTAGTTGCCATCGAGCGAGCCCACTCCCGGGATGCGGTCGATGCCGGTCTGCCAGAACGTCCAGTCCTCCCAACCTGGCGCGATCGAGGGCGGCGTCTCACAGTCCCAGCAGGCCGCCCAGAGCGGCAGGCCCTCGAAGCCCTCCGCGTTGCCGACGACCTCCTTCCACATGAAGACCGAGGTATAGACGATGGGCACGCGGCCGGTGCGCTCATAGATCCGCTCCACGAGGTCGCGCAGTCGCGCCGTCGAGACGGCGTGGATGGAGAGCCCGATGGGCGAGAAGCACTCGACGTCCACGACCGGCGGCAGAGCGTCGGTCAGGCCGCCGGTCGCCTCCAGCCGATCGACGAAGTGGTCGGCCTGCACCTTGCCGTCCAACGTGTAGTCGAAGAAGTGGTAGCCGCCCGTGGCCAGCCCGGCTGCACGCGCGCGCGCCAGGTTGGTCGCGAACATGGGGTCGATGAAGTCGTTGTCCTGGGTGGTCTTCAGGAAGACGAAATCGTAGCCGGCGTCGCGGACGCGCCCGAAGTCGACGTCGCCGTTGTGATGGCTGACGTCGATGCCGCTGATGTAGAGGCTTGCTTCTGGCAACGCCGGCGTCTCGGCCGCACTGGACGCGCCTGTGGCCGGTTGGCTCTGGGCGGGGCCGGAGCTGGCCGCCGCCTCTGGGCCTTGGGGAAACGGCGTCGGTGAGGGCTGGGCCGCGGGGTCGGCTTGGGCGACACGGATGCTCGTGGCAGCCAGGAAGGCGGTCGCTGGGTCCCCGGCAGCCGTGGCCGAACCGGCCGGTCCGCCGGCGTTGTCCGTGGCGGTGGGCTCGGGGTCGCCGCCGGCATCGCCGGGCATTTGGGACGCCGCGGGCTCGAGTGAAGGTACGGGCGAGGGCGTGGGCTCTGCACCGGGCGGCCAGGGCGGCTTACCCGGCGCGCGAGGGCCCTTGAAGCGATCCGTGCCCGCCTCGCAACCGATGCCCGAGCCGGTGATGCTGAAGGCCGCGTTCGACCGATCGCCGGCCTGCGGCGGCGCGATCGCTGCCAGCGTCAGGGCAGGACCGGTCGCCTGGGGCCCGGGCACGAGGATCATGATCATCGCCAGCGCCTGGGCCAGCGCGACGACGCGGGGGATGGTCATGGTGGCAGGGCGAGAGTAGCGGCGCCCAACGATTCGCGCAGGTGGCGGCGCGGCGGCGCCTCTCGGCCCGTCGGGAGTCAGGCGGACGATGTCCAGGGCGTGTCCGTCCGCACCGCGGCCTATCCGGGCGTCGTGTCCTCCTCAGCGCCAGGCGGTCGCGGCGGGCCAAGCACGGGCCGCGGGGCGGACGATGGGGGCTCTGATGACCCGGGCGGCGGCTCTGTCGTCGGCACGCCAGGAGGCGGGGGCATCGCAGGTGGCGAGGGAGGCCATGGGCCGCCGACGCGGGGGTACGCGGCCGGCGGGGGCGGTAACGACCCGGGTGGTGGCATCGGCATCCCGGGCGGCGGCGGCGAGGTCGGTCGCGCCGGCATCGCGTGATCGGGGACCGGTGGGGGGAACGACCCGGGTCGTGGCATCGATCCCTGCATCGGCGCGGCAGGAGGTGGCGGCGACGACCTCATCGTCGACGATGCCCCAGGGGGCAGCGTCACTCCTGGTGCTGGCACCACGGGTCCCGGTGGGGCCACAGGCCCTGGCGGCCCCGGCGGCGATGGCGCACCTTGTCCGGGCGGCCCCGCTGAGGGTGCTACCCCAGGTCCTGACCCGCCCCCAAGCTTGGGTGGGCCGGGTGAGGAGCCGGGCGGCGTCACCGGCAAGGTCGGCAGGTTGCTCCGCCAGTCCTGGCCGCCGATCTCTGAGATCCCGCGCTTCACCGGCTCCCGGATCGGGGGCGGGGCCGGCCTGGCGGCGCCCACCGCCCGAGCGCTCTCGACAGGCAGGTCATCCTGGGCCGCGAACGCCTCGACGACACCGCCGCCCTTCTGAGACTCCAGCGGGTCGCGCGCCGCCAGCTCGGCGACCCTCGACCGGTTCACGCTGATCCCCACCCGGGGCTTCGCCTCGCCCACCTGTCCGTACTGGTCATCGAGCAGGGTGGGGCTGGCAGGTCTTGGGGTGCGGCACTTGTAGCACTTGTTGGCGGGCATGTCGTTCAGGCTTCTGCAGCCGTCGCACATCCACCATCTGGCTTTGGCCATGGGCACAGCATACCGAGCGGGCGCGCCAGCGGACCCCCGAAATCGTCCGATCCGACGACAGAACGATCGCTGAGGTCAGGGGCAGGAGGGCAGGCTGGCGGTGTCCGCGAGTCGGGAGACGCTCTCGCGGTCGGTCCAGAGCACCTGGGACACCGTGGTCCCGGCCTGCGGGTCCGCGATGACCAGCTCGAGCGGTTCGTCGGTCACAGCGGCGGCCACCGTCCAGTAGGAACCGCTCAGGTCGCAGCCGTCGATGATCTGGACCTTGGCGGTGTCTGACCCGTACTCCCAGAGCCGCCCCTCGCCGGGGCTGCCCTGGAACGGGCCGGTCAATGGCAACCGGGTGCTGGATCCGTCCGCGGTGGCGAGGTCCACCGTGAAGCGCTCGGCGACGAGCTGGGGAGGCTCCAGCGGAGCTCCGCCCTCCTCGATCCAGCCCGCCTTCGTAAGGTAGGCATCAGCGCCAGGCGTACTGAATCCAAGGCTGACGTGGTAGACGCAATCCACACCCGTAAGGCCCAGGTCGTCGATGAGTGGCTCTGGGACTGTCCAGCCCTTGGCTGCCTCGAAGGCGCGACGGACACGTGCCTTGGTGATGTCCGCCAGCGCCTTCTCCAGGCTGGCCTGTCCGGGGAGCATGCCCTGCGCTCCACTGAAGAGGACACCCTCCACCTGCCTCGGCGTGCGCCCCTCGGCGAGCAGGTACAGCTCATCCCACTCCCGGCTGTCATCGACGATGGCGACCGGGGAATCGGCGATGATTCGGTCTCGCTCCGTGCCGTTGCGGATCAGGGCGCGGTAGCCGTCCGGGCGCCCCTCGGAGAGCAGCACGACGCTGTCCGCGTCATCCGAACAGTGCGGCAGGACCGAGGTATAGGTGGCGACACCGCCGGCCTCCGGGAGCCCGCCCGTGGGACCCTCACGGCAGATGGCCAGGGCCTCCGGTTCCAGGACCGTCCCGATGGCGCCGCCGGGCTCGTAGGCTGGCAGCACCGTGCGGTGGCTGCGACCGGAGCGCTCGTCGAAGACGGTGAGAGGCACCGCAGCGCCGCCCAGCCCGGCGCCGAAGACCCAGTAGTAGCCGTTGACCGCGCAGCCATCGATGACCTGCACCAGGAATGGCGCGCCCTCCTCATCGAAGAAGTGGACGGTGCCCGCCTCAAGTGGGAAGTCGATGTCTCCCTCCGGGAGCTCCAGGGTGGCCGTGAGCTGGGCATCCGTGGCGGCCAGCCCGCCGGCCGGGGGGAGCGCGGACATGGCCAACAGTGCCGTGAGCCCCGCGACGCCGGCAATGACACGCGTGCGATGAGCGATGACAGCCCGGGCGAACATCCTGTCAGGCTAGCCCTCCGCGTCAAGCCTCGCAGGCTGTGGCCGCATCGAGCCGGCTGCAGCTGCATCGAGCAGGATGCGCGGCTGCGGACAGTGATGGATGAAGGTCGCCGGCCAGGCCGGGTCGAAGTCCGGCGCGGCCAGGATGCGAGCGGCGCTGGCGCGCTTGGCGCCGCCCACGAGGACCATCGCCACCGCCCGCGACAGGGTGATGATGGTGCCCAGGCCGACGGACACACCCAGGCTGGGCACGTCATCGAGCGAGGCGAAGTCCGGGAACGTGGCCATGTTGTCCCGGCGCGTCTGCTCCGCAAGGTCGAGCAGCGACGTACGGCCGGCGAGGTCGCCGCCCGGACCCACGAAGGCCACGTGGCCATCCCCTGCCCCGCTGGCGGCCAGGAAGAGGTCCACGCCGCCGGCGGCCTCGATGCGCCGGTCGTAGGCAGAGGATCCGCAGGATCGGGACCCCAGACATGCTCGGGCAGGATCGCCCGGCCACGTGGCACGGCCGCATTGATGGGTCCGACGATCTCGCGCTCCGCGAAGCCGGCGCAGCTGCAGTGCGCCATCGGGTCGATGCGACGCGGGCCGTCCGCGGACGCAAGGACGTACTCGTCCATCATCACGACGACGAGGTGCGAGAGGTCAGCGTCCGCCGGGACGAGCCGAGCCAGCGCCTGGTAGGTGGAGCGCAGGCTGCGGCCGCCCGGACAGCCCAGCAGGTAGCGCCGATGGGACGCCCTGGCGGCGAGGCCATCCAGGATCGTGCGCGCCAGCGCGTCGCCCAGCTGGTCAGCATCCGCGTAGATCTCGACCGGCGTGCCGGCCGCGAAGTCGCTCGATCCGGTCACGGCGTCCCCCCTGCCTTGTTCACCAGTCGATGATGCCGTCCAACTCGCCGTCTCGCGTGTCCATCATGGCGAAGTCCGCCTCCTCGTCGCGGTTCCGTACGCACTCCCCGCACAGGGGCAGGCCATCGGCCCCGCCGTCCGGCTCCTCATCAGCGTCACCCAGCAGGGGAGTGCCACAGCGATGACAGTCGAGCCCGATGGGACCCGGCAGCTCGAACATGGGTCTCTGCCTCCCCTGACTGAACCTGCCCTCGGCCGATACCCGTGCGCCGAGGGCTCTCGATGCGGCCATCGTGCCGCATCACCGTGACAGCTCGCGTGGCACGCGCTCCAGAGCAGCGAGGACCGTGCGGACGGTTACCGCTGCGGCCAGCGCTCGGCGAAGACGACCTGCTCCCGCGGTAGCCTCGCCGCGCCGGGCTGCGACTTCGGCCGCAGCGCCTCCGCCGTCGGATGGCCGAAGCCCACGATCGTGCGCACCGAGCGGTGCGGTGGCAGGCCGAGGAGCTGGCCGATGGGCTCCCGGACGTCCGGCCGCAGGCGCGAGATGCCGCCGCCCAGGCCCAGCAGGGTGGCGGCGATGAGGATGCGCTCGGCCGCGCGTCCGTCATCGAAGGCACGTGATACCTCGCGCTCGGGCTCGTCCGGCACGACGATGGCGACGGCCGCGGTCGCAGTCGGCAGTCCGCGCGTCTGGGGCAGCCCCAGCTCCGCGATGCGGCTGATAGCGGCCCGGTCAAGCAGGGCGATGAAGCGACAGGGCTGCTCGTTGCGGCTGCTGCCGGACCAGCGGGCGACCTCGGTGATGGCGTCCAGCTCGGCCTTCGTCACTGGCTGGTTGGTGAACTCGCGGGTCTGCCGGACACGGATGAGGGGCTGGACGCATGCCAGCGCGGTCGCAGCCGCGGCGGCAGCCTTGGGCGCGCGAGGCTTGGCAGCGTCTGCCGTGGAGGTCGCGGCCGCGGCCCCTGTCGACTGGGGAGTGGGGGCGGTCGGCGGTGGCATCGAGGCTCCTTTCGGGAGCACGAACAGGGTCGGAACAGGTGGACACGTCCGGGGACTCACATCGTGACACAACGACGCACAGCCGATGGGCGCGCGCACCCCGGACGGCCCCGTGCCATCCCGGGCATCGGCCGTGGCTGACCGGCCTCGATGCCCGTCTGGGTATCAGGCGTCCGAGAGCACGATGAAGACGCCGATGAGCCCGAAGGCGACCAGCTGCACCAGCAGGGGAAGCCAGTCGGAGGCCGCGAAGGCCAGGGCCGCGGGGCCAACGAGGTAGGTCACTGGGAAGGCCACGGCAGCCAGCAGGGCGCCGTCTGCACCCCAGGCCAGCTGGACCCGGTCGATGACGAGGGCCAAGGTGGCCACGTGCAGGGCCAGGTCCACGACGAGGAGAAGCATGCCGGCGGCGAGCACTTGGAGACAGCCGCGAGAGGTCTCCTGCGAGTGGTCGATCCTGGGGACACCCAGTAGGCCGACGGCGCCCACGATGGCGATGACCTGGAGCCCGAAGGCCAGCCACTCGCCGCCGACGACGCCCAGCGTGAGCGGTCCGACCAGATAGGTGACGGGGAAGAGGAGCGCCGCGGCGATGACGGCGTCGGCACCCCAGCGAGCGTCCACGGCGCCCAGGACCATCAGAAGGACCACGGCGTGGAGCGCCAGATCAAGCAGCCACGCGGGAGACCGGAGACCCCTTCGTTCGTCCATGTGGCCCTTGGCCATGGTCACTCCCCGCGCGATCGACCTGGCATCGTCAGCATATCGACCGCAGAGCCTGGGAGCGAGGTCAGGGTCGCCAGGTGCATCGTGCCCGTCCCAGGGTCAGTCACCCAAGCCGCCACCGAGGAAGAGCGACCCGATCAGAGCGTGACCAATGCCCCGCGCGAGGTACGGGAGTGGACGACAGAGTGGGGCCTGCTGGTCACCGCTGAAGGGAACCCCGTGAACATCGACTCCACGCTGCTGCTGCTCATCATCCCCATCCTCGTCATCCAGCTTGGACTGCTCATCTGGGGCCTCTACGACCTGACGCGCCCAGAGCGCAAGGTGAAAGGTGACAGCAAGGTGCTCTGGGCCCTCGTCATCATCTTCGTCAACATCATCGGCCCGATCATCTACTTCCTCTTCGGTCGCGAGGAAGCATGAGCGTCGCCCCCTGGACGGGTACCCGCGGGACGGCCGCCGTCGCGCCCGGCGACGCGGCAGCCACGCCGGCCATCGAGGCGTTGGGCCTGACCAAGCACTACGGTCCGGTCGTGGCCCTCGATGGCCTGGACCTGGCAGTCCCGACGGGCTCCATCTTCGGATTCCTGGGACCCAACGGGGCCGGCAAGACGACGACCCTGCGCCTGCTGACCGGTCTCGGGCACCCCACCAGCGGCACGGCCACGGTGGCTGGCATCCCGGTCGGCGACGGCAATCTCGAGCTGGCGCGCCACATCGGCTACCTCGGTCAGGAGCCGCGCTACTACGGCTGGATGAGCGGGCGAGAGCTGCTCGAGCTGGCCGGCCGAACCTACGGGATGACGGGCGACGGCGCTGCGCACACGTGTCGACGAGGTGCTCGAGATCGTCGGCCTCAGCGACGCAGCGAAGCGGCGCATCGGCGGCTACTCGGGCGGCATGCGCCAGCGCCTCGGCGTCGGCCAGGCCATCCTGCCGCGACCGCCGGTCATCTTCCTCGACGAGCCGGTCAGCGCCCTCGACCCTGCCGGCCGGCGCGATGTGCTGGAGCTCATCGGGGGCCTGCGCGGGCACCGCCACGATCCTCATGAGCACCCATATCCTCAATGACGTCGAGCGCATCTGCGATCGGGTCGCCATCCTCGATCGCGGACGGCTCGTGGCCGAGGCGCCCATGGAGGTGCTGCTGGCGCGCCACGCGCGGCCCATCCTGGAGCTCGATCCTGAGCCTGGTCAGGAAGCCGCCGTTGAGGCGCTGCATCGCCCAGCTCCGCGCGGCACCCTGGAGCCGGGACGTGCGAGTCGACCACGGCGTGGTCCGGGTGTCAGTGCGGGACACAGAGGTGGCAGCGACAGAGACGCTGCCGATGGTGGTCGCGGCCGGTGTCCGGCTGGCTCGCTTCGAACGCGTGCGGCCGACGCTCGAGGACGTCTTCCTGCAGCTCGTGGGCGCCGAGACGCCGAGCCGGACGCCGGACGACGGGGCCGCCCGATGAACGGCCTCGGTCTGCTCGTCCGGAAGGAGCTGCGCGAGCAGGTGCGCACCCTGCGCCTGCCCGTCATCGTCATCCTCTTCGCTATCCTGGGCATGGCTCTCGCCGGTCTTCGCGCGCTACATCCAGGAGATCATCTCCGCGGTGGGCGGCGACCAGCTCACCGGTATCGTCCCCGACCCGGTCGTCGGCGACGCGGCTGTCCAGTTCACCAAGAACCTGGGGCAGTTCGGCGTGCTGGCCGCCATCCTCGTGACGATGGGTTCGGTGGCCGGTGAGAAGGACCACGGCACGGCCACCTTCCTACTCACCAAGCCGGTCACGCGTGGCGCCTTCCTGGGCGCCAAGGTCGTCGCCATCGGGGCGCTCCTGGCGCTTGGCACCGTCGTGGCCGGCGTGCTCTGCTGGGTCTACACCGCCATCCTCTTCGAGCCGCTGCCTGCGGGCGGGTTCGTCGGCACGGTGTTCCTGGTGTGGCTCTCGCTGGCTGTCTTCGCGGCCATCACGTTCCTGGCCTCGGTCGTGGCACGATCGGCCCTCGTGGCCGGCGGCATCGGCATCGCCGCCCTGCTGGTGGCCGGCATCCTCTCGGCGCTGCCCGTCATCGGCCCCTACCTGCCCACGGGGCTCTGGGGCGCCGCGGACGTGCTGGCCGTGGGCGTCGTCCCGGACCCGCTGCTGGGTCCGATCGTCGCGAACGTGGCCATCATCGTGGCCGCCGTCGGCCTTGCCTCGTGGTCCTTCCGCCGGCAGGAGCTGTAGACGACCCGGTCGTTACGGGCAAGATCGCCTGGCCCAATCTCAAGGAAACGGCACTGTCGAGCGCTCGCCCAGCCGCCTCGCTGCTACTCGTCTGAGGACCAAGGCCCCACGCCGACGGCTCGCTCGACCGCGACGTGGATGACCCAGCCTGCGGGCGGATCGGGCATTGCCGGGAAGCGCACCTCAGGTCCCAGGTAGACGTGGGCGAGTCGCTGGAGCAGCTCCGCAGCGCCACCCTCGGTCAGGCGCGCCCGACCGTAGAGCACGACGTATTCGTCGAGCCCGTAGCTCGTGCGCTCCCCGTTGACCATCGAGATCGCGACGCGCGGGTCGCGACGCAGGTTGCGCAGCTTGGCCTGGTCGAAGAGCGTCCCGATGACGATCTCGTCGCCTTCGAGGCCGACCCACGCGAGTGAGACCTGCGGAGCGCCGTCACGAGAGAGGGTCACGACGTGCGCGAGGGGCCCGCTCTCGATGAGTCGTCGAACGGCGCCTGGGGTGGACATCGGCGGGCCTCGCTGCTGCGTGCCGGGGATGCATACCAGTATCGCGGACGCCGTCAAGGACGAGGGCAGCCGGCCTCGCGCCGGGGGACACCCGCGTCCCCGCCTCAGCCCCGTACCACCGACCCCGGGGAGCCCGCTCAGGACCCCGTGCTACCCTCGCGCGGTGAGCGACCCGAGCAGCACCCGCACCGAGCCCACCCGCCATCGCGCCACCTTCGTCCTGGCGGACATCTCCGGCTACACGCGCTTCCTCGAGGATGTCGGCGAGGCGCATGGCGCACAGCTCGACATGGGCGAGACGCCGGCGGCGTATCCCCTCATGACGACGCTCCTCGAGTCGATCGTGCGCAAGCTCGTGCCTCCGTTCACGCTGGCCAAGCTTGAAGGTGACGCCGTCTTCGCCTACGCGGACGACCCCACGCTGGAGATCCGGGGTCCGGCGGTGGCCGATTGCCTACAGGCCTGCTACGCCAGCTTCCGTGAGCACCTGCAGCGCACGGAAGCGGGGCTTACCTGCACCTGTGATGCATGCAGCAGCGGCGCCAAGCTCGATCTGAAGTTCGTGCTTCATCACGGCAGCTACGTGGCCCAGACGATCGCCGGCAACACCGAGCTGCTCGGTCCGGACGTCACGGCCGCCCACCGGATGCTCAAGAACGACGTCACGGCCATCACGGGCTGGCAGGCCTACGCCCTCCTGACGGCGGCTGCCGCCGATCATCTCGAGGTCCCCTCTGACGCTGGGATGGCGATCGACCTGGCCTACGAGCACGTCGGCCGCATCGAGGCGCTAGTCCTGCCGCTCCTCCCGCCGGCCTGAGCTCGTTCCGCCGGCCTGGGCTCGCACCGGCGCCGGGGTCAACGCCGTCCAGTGGCGACGTCCTGCACTGCCTGGCTCGTCACGGGGTCCCTTCGACGATGGCGAGGATCTCGACACCGTACTTGGCGACCTTGGCGGACCCGATGCCAGGCACGGCCAGCAGATCGCTCTCACTACGGGGCCGGCGCACGGCGATGGCTGCCAGCGTGGCGTCGGTGGCGACGACGTAGGCGGGCACCTCATCGTCGGCCGAGCGCTGCCGACGCCAGGCTTTCAGCGCGTCGAGCAGCGCCGCATCGGCGCCGTCGGGTGCCTTCGTCGACGGATGCCCGCCAGTCGACCGCGCCACTGGTGCCCCACCTGGCCCAGGTCCTCGGCTCGACGCCATCCGCGCTGGCGCTCCCACCGAGCGACCGCAGGAACCGGGACATCGTGCGGGTCTGCGGTCGCCCCGTGGCCGAGGAACGCTGGCGGGCCCACGAGAGCGCCAGGTGGCGGCGCGCCCGCGTGATGCCGACGTAGAGCAAGCGGCGCTCCTCCGCGAGCGCCTCTTGGTCATCACCGGCCTGGCTCACCGGCAGCAGCCCCTCCTCCAGCGAGGGGATGAACACGGCGTCCCATTCCAGGCCCTTGGCCCGGTGCAGCGTCACCAACTCCACGCCGTCGGCATCGCCTTGCGCTTCGCCCTCGGCCCGCCCCGCCAGCTCCGCGAGGACCGCATCGCGGCTCCCGTCGCCTGGTGAGCCACCCTCCACTGGACCGGCCAGCTCGGTCACGATCGCGAGCAGCGTCGAGAACGCGGCGTGCCGCTCCCTGGCTTCGCGCCCCTCCGGCTCCCCGTCGGCATCGAAGCCGAGTTGATCACGCCAGGCCTCGCGCGCCGCGGCGACCAGGTCCTCGCCCGCCAGGTCCTCCGGCAGATGCTCCAGCGCACGGATCGCCGTGCGAACCTCGCGGCGCTCGAAGAAACGCTGGCCCCGGACCTGGTACGGGATGCGCGCCCGCGTGAACGCAGCTTCGAAGGGCTCCGCCTGCGCGTTGAGCCGGATGAGGACCGCGATCTCGCGAGCCGGGACTCCGTCGGCCAGCAGTTCGCGCACACGCTCGACGATGAAGGCGACCTCCGCCTGGCCGTCGCCCGCGGCATGGATGATCGGCTCGGGACCATCCGGCAGGGTGGCCATCAGCTGCTTGCCTCCGCCGGCTGAGGCCAACAGTCGATTAGCCAAGCTAAGCACCTGCGGGCTCGACCTGTAGTTCTCCAGCAGGTCGATGACTCTGGCCCCCTGGTGGCGTGCCGCGAATCCTCGCAGGTGCTCAGGACTCGCCCCTGCGAAGGTGTAGATGGTCTGGTCCTCGTCACCCACGACGCAGATGTCCCGGCGATCCCCCAGCCACAGCTCCAGCAGCCGGGCCTGGAGCGGCGTGGTGTCCTGATACTCGTCGACCGTGAACCACGAGTAGCGCGAGCGCACCGTCTGCGAGGCTTCGCCGTCCGTCTCCAGGAGGTCGACCGTGAGTCCCAGGATGTCATCGAAGTCGATGAGCCCGCGCCGGCTCTTGCCGCGCTCGTAGTCGTGGAAGAGGCGCACGAAGAGGTTCGTCGGGATGGGCGGCTGCCGGTCGCCCGAGCCCAGCTCGTACGTCTGGGGCGTGAGTCGGCGGCTCTTGGCCCACTCGATCTCGTCCATGAGGTCCTGGCTGGGCGTGAAGCGGTAGCCGCCCGGCAGGGCCCGAGCCAGCGGCGAGACGATGCGCCACTTGTCCGCCATGACCCCCGGCAGCGGGGCACCCTCGTGGCGCGTGGGCCAGAAGTAGCGCAGCTGCGCGAGAGCAGCCGAGTGGAAGGTGCGCGCCGTGACGCCCGCCAGGCCCAGGCCGCGGACCCGCTCGGCCATCTCCGAGGCGGCCTTCTCGGTGAACGTGACGAGCAGGATCTGCCGCTCCGGGACCGCGCCCGTGGCAACCGCGTAGGCCGCTCGGTGACTGACCACCCGCGTCTTGCCGCTGCCCGCGCCGGCCACGATGGCGAGTGGCCCGGACACCGATGTCACGGCCTCACGCTGCGCGTCATTGAGCCCCGCC
This sequence comes from uncultured Chloroflexia bacterium, assembly GCA_963825995.1. GTDB lineage: Bacteria > Chloroflexota > Limnocylindria > Limnocylindrales > CSP1-4 > JAFMJV01. The sequence goes on along the minus strand of CAWGVH010000001.1, from coordinate 361,710 downwards.
AGGATGCGCTCGGGATGGACCACTCGCCTGCCCTACGGCTCGTCGACCGGGATGCCGTGACGAGCCAGCTCGCGGTCGAAGGAGTGGAGGGGGATGGCGTCGGCTTCCCGGACCGTTGCGGCCACCAGCGCGTCGGGCAGCGAGCACCCCGGCAGCGCCCGAGCCCGCACGAGGCTCTCCACCACGGTCCCCTTCGCCAGGCTCAGCACGTCCAGGTTCTCCCGCGTGATCAGCTCGATGAGCGTGTCAAGCACGTCCGCACGGCTCACCCCGTACTGGGTTCGCAGCACGTGTGCGGTTTCCAGCAGGACGACGACCGGGATCCCGACCGACTGGTCCCCATCCATCACCGCCGCCGCCCGCCGAGCCTGTGCCGCAGGCGTGCCCACCAGGTAGCGCACGACGACCGACAGCGAGCGACGGTGCGGCGCGGGCACGAACTCGACGATCAGCCGTCCATCCTCCACCCACTGCACGGCTACGGCAGACCCGTCCCCTGTGCCAGGCCGTGATCGGTGGCCTCGTCGTACCTGGCGTTGAGCCGCTCGAAGCGCTCATGCAGCCGCGCGGCCTCCCGGTTGGCTTCCCGCTCGACCTGCTCGCAGGTGGGCGCGGACAGTCCGGCATCAAGCAGCTCATCGATGGCATCCGCGCCCTGCAGCGCGATCGTGATGTGGCCCAGCTCGTGGACCGTGAGATCCTCGATGAACCGAGCCCAGCGCGCGACGACGGCGGGGGCCACGCCCTCGGGAGGACGCCACGCCGGATAGGTGATGCGCGCCTCGAGCTCGACCTCACCGTGCGTCACGTCGCACGACGCTCCCGACTCCTGCCACGAGAATCCCCAGTCGGTGTCCCATCCGGCGTAGGCCGTCCACCCGTCCTTGGCTTGGTTCGCCTGTCCGGCCAGCTCGCGGATCGTCCGCCCGACCACCGGGTAGGAGCGGTCTACCACTCGATACGACAGGTCCGGATCCTCGAGGGGCTCGAACGTCACCGACCAGTGCGCGCACGTGGAGGTCACGCGGAGCGCCGCCGTCGCGTAGTCGACGACGAAGGCGGCATCGTGCTCGGCCTCCTCGCCCAGCGCGGCCGCAAGGTTCGCGCTCGCCAGCGTGCCGTCCTCGTCGGAGTGGGCCTCCAGCACCAGGTATGTGGCACACGGCTCCTGTCCAGCGGTGGTCGTCGTCGTGACGAGCACCTGGTCAGCCCCGAAGCGGACCTCGTCCCAGGCATACACGCCACGTGCGCCAGAGAGTGCCAGCGTGGCCGGTCCGGCGAAGAGGGGCACGTCCGGGGTGGCCTGCTGCGCCATGGGCACGGGCCCGGTCCCGGCTTCACCCGCAGGCAGGGGCCCACAGATGGCGAGCACACCCGACTGCCCGTACGGGCGCCCTACGAGCTCGTCGAAGAGCGCGGCCGGCCGATCCGCGACAGGGCGCACGTCGAGGAAGAGGTCGCGCCCGACCGCCTCGGTTCCCGCGATCGTGAAGGATGCGTTCCGGTAGGGCCGCCGGCCGTCGGCCGAGAGGCCCAAGTCGATCAGCGCGATGCGACCGGCGAGGTCGCTCTCGGCGTATTCGCCGCGCAGGTAGTCGAAGACGAAGCGGCCGGCCGGCTCGTCATCGCCTCCGGGGCGCCCATAGCCGGCGCCGAGCGCTCCATACGGGTGAAGCTCGCCGACCGCCCGTGCCAGTTGGGCGTCCGCTTCGGACAGTCTCGCGTTTTCCTTGCCTGTGCCGGAACAGCCGACCTCACCGTCAACGATGAGCGCCACCAACGGCTCGCCCAGCCCGGTCGCCACGCGCCCGAATGGGCTTGCAGCGATGGTCGCCGGGTCACGGCGCAGAGCACGCCTGGCCAACTCGCGACCCGTGCCCTCGCGCTCGACGATCACGCTGCGCCCGTCGCCAACGAAGGTCAGGCCGACGGACGGAGCGGCGGAGGACTCCGACGGCCTCTCGCCGGATGACTCCGGCGGCTCGAGGCCGAACGCACGCCCCAGCGCCTCACCCGGGTCGTACCAGGCCTCCGGCCCAGGCGCGTAGCTGATGACCCCGGGTCCCTCCTCACGGACGAAGCCGTGGCGCTCGAGCTGCGCCAGGAACTCCGCGGGATCCCATGCGTCGCGGAACCGCAGCACCGTCGATACCCCGCTCGAGGTCTCGACGTCCAGCTGCCAGGTGAGATCCGTGGTGTCCCAGCCCCAGGTCGCAGGCCACGTGTCGAGCAGGTCGAGGCCGAGCGGAGCGAGGACGGCCTCCGAGCGCCCGATCTCGAGCATGAGTGCCTCACGCTCCTCCAGGGGGCTGCCGCTGGTCACGTCTTCGCCGCCGTGGGTCAGCTTGAGACCGGCCCAGTCTGTGAACTCGACGGACGCGGCATCGCGCGGGACGTAGGCCAGGGCCTGGAGCAGCGCGCCAGGCTGCGCTGCGATGCGAGTGCTGGTTGGCGGTTCGGGGGCCGGATGGCTCTCGGAGGCCGCCCAGGCGACCGCCGGCCCGAACGCTGATGCCCAGCGTGATGCACGTCGTCGCGAGCAGCGCGATATGCGGCGCCACGAGCGAACGGCGACGAGCGGGGGACGACATCTCGGCGTCCAGTCTGCCGCGAATGGCGGGAACGTGGTCAGGACCCGGCCAGGGCCTCGATGGCCAGTGCCGTCGCGCCGGGCAGGAATGAGGGCACGTCCGCGAGCAGCTGTCGCATCGTCCGCACCGGGATCCAGGAGGTAGCCTCGGCTCGCTCCAGGGAGACGACCCGACGCTCCACGGCGGGCGCGTCCACCAGCTGCACCGACGTGAGGTGCCCGGCCTCGACCTCCGGCACGGCAGCCGTCGAGGGCAGCCATGCGACGCCCAGCCCTCGAGCGACCAATCGACGGGCGGTGTCGACGCTGTCGACCTCGATGACCCCGTAGGGCGACACGCCGACCTCGCGCAGCATGCTGCGGACCAGCTCGTAGTCGTCCGAGGCGCGGTCGAAGAGGATGAGTGTCGCGTCCGCCAGGCGCGCTAGCCGGATGGGGCTCTGCCCGACGAAGGGGTGATCGGGCCGCGCGGTCAACAGCAGCTGCTCCGCGTAGAGCCGCGAGGCCCGCAGGCGGGGGTCATGCGCGCCGCCGTCCTCGCGAACCAGCCCAAGCTGCGCCGTCCCGAACGCGACCAGGTCGGCGACGCGATCGGCCGAGCCGGTATGCACGAAGAGGTGCACGCCTGGGTGAAAGCGGCGGAAGCGAGCCACGAGCTCAGGGACGAGCGACGCGTTGATGGCCGAAGCCGCCGCGATGATCAGCTCGCCCTCGTCGCCCTGCTCGACCTGGCTGACCGCCATGCGCCCGGCCGCGACCGACTCCAGGACTCGCTCGGCGTGCGGCATCAACGCCCGGCCGGCCGACGTCAGACGTACGCCGCGCTTGGTGCGCTCGAAGACGCGGGCGCCGAGCTCTGCCTCCAGCGTCGAGATGCGCGCGGAGAGAGCGGGCTGGCCCAGGTGCAGGGAACGCGAAGCGGCTCGCATGGAACCGAGGCGCGCGACCTCCAGGAAAGCCTCCAGGCGTGGGACGTCCATCTCCTGCTCCCGCCCAGTGGGGCTGCTGCGGCCGTAAGTGAACGCAAGGAATGATCACAAGAGTCGCACGTTTCGATTGGACACGCCATCACGGCCGGCCTACGCTCGATCCTCACGCACTCGTTATTGACCATCGCCGGCCCCCTGCCCTCGGAGGAGACGACGCATGACCGCCACGCCCGCTGACATTGCTCCTGGCCGACCCGGTCTCGACCTTGAGGACGCAGCCGCCGACGAGGGTCGCCTCATCGACCCGCGCGGGCAGCGGTTCGGGGCGGCACTGAGCGTCGCCTTCCTCGCCGTCGGCTTCGCGGCAGGGCAGCCCTTCATGGTCGTGCTGCTGGCCCTGGCTCTCGGGATCAGCGCCCTCTTCGGGACGCGATACTCGGTGCTGGGTCGCCCGTGGCCGTACGTGCGCCGGCTCCTGCGCATCGCGCCTCCGCGGGAACTCGAGCACGAGTTCCCGCCCCGTTTCGCACAAGCGCTCGGGGCGCTGGGTCTCGGCCTGGCCACAGTGCTCTTCCTGGTCGGTTTCGCGACGGCCGGATGGGTCGTGGCCGCCGCGGTGGGTGGACTCCAGGTCGTGCTGGCCGCGACGGGCTACTGCCTCGGCTGCCGCCTGTATTTCCTCAAGTGGTGGGTTCCCGCGCAGTTCCAGAAGCTGGCCCGCCGGACGACGCTCGCGTAGCCCGTCAGAGCCGGGCCTCGGCCCGGGCGCTGTCTCCGGCCCGGCCGTCCGCGTCCCGGGCGCTGTCTGCGGCCCGGTTGTCTGCGGTCCGGGCGTTGTCTCAGGGTCTGGAGCAGACTGTGGGCTTGGGGTCGTCGCTGGGCTTGAGTAGGAGCACCCGGGTCGACCAGGGAACCGAAGTGCATCGGCCGACGTCGAACGGGGGAGCCGAGCCAGCTGCGACCGGCGCGAGACCGTCCGCGACTGGCCGGAGACCACCAAGCTCCAGCGATACATGGAGGAACCACGACAGTGACGAACACCATCTCCGCGACCCGCCCCGGACTGCGCTGGCTCGCCGGCGGGCTGGCCATCGGGCTCCTGGCCGCCGCCCTGGCCGGACCGGCTGTCGGCGCAGCGCAGGCCCAGTCGGACGACCAGGACACCGTCCGCTCCATCAGCGTCAACGGCGTCGGCCGTGTCAAGGCTGAGCCGGACGTCGCGGACATCAGCCTCGGCGTGACCAAGCAGGGCGAAGATGCCAAGGCCGCCTCCGCCGACGCCGCCACGACCATGGATGCCGTCATCAAGGCCCTCCTCGAGGCCGGCATCGCCGAGGCGGACATCCAGACCTCCTCGATCAGCCTCAACCCCATCTACGACTGGGACAACAATCCGCCCACCATCGAGGGATGGGAAGCCAGCAACCTGGTCAACGTGACGGTCCGTGACATCGCCGCTGTCGGCGACGTCGTCGATGCCGCCACGGCGGCCGGCGCCACCAACGTCAATGGCATCACCTTCCGCGTCGAGGATCCCACGGCCGCCGAGGCTGGTGCCCGCTCCGCGGCCGTTGCCGACGCCAAGGCCAAGGCCGACCAGCTGGCCGCAGATGCCGGCGTCACCATCATCGGCATCATCACCATCAGCGAGTCTGGCGGACAGGCACCCCAGCCGCTCTACCTCCAGCGCGACACGATGGCCATGGCAGAAGCCGCCGGCGACATGGCCAAGACCCCGGTCCTGCCGGGCGAGGTCGAGCTCTCCATCAGCGTCTTCATCCAGTACGAGATCGAGTAACCCGTCCCCGCGGCGTCGGTGCCCATGGGCAGGTGCCGACGCCGCACGAATCACTCCACGGGCCGGGAGCGATCCCGGCCCGTTTCGCTACCCTGCACACATGCGCGTGGCCGTCTTCAGCACCAAGCCCTACGACCGAACGTCCCTGTCCGCCGCCGCCGAGGACAGCGGCCACCAGCTCGACTTCTTCGAGGCCCGGCTCTGCTGCGACCACGCACCCCTGGCGGCAGGGTTCCCGGCCGTCTGCGCCTTCGTCCACGACGAGCTCGACGCGAAGCTGCTGCGCGAGCTGGCCAGGGGCGGCACCCGGCTGCTGGCCCTGCGCGCGGCCGGCTTCAACAATGTCGACCTGGCCGTTGCCCGCGAGGTCGGCATCCGCGTCGCGCGCGTGCCGGCCTACTCGCCCTATGCCGTGGCTGAGCACGCCGTGGCGCTCATCCTGAGCCTCATCCGACGCACCCCGCGCGCCTACAATCGCGTCCGCGAGGGCAACTTCGCGCTGGACGGCCTGCTCGGCTACGACCTCCATGGCCGATGCGTGGGCATCGTCGGCAGCGGTCGCATCGGGACCGTCTTCGCACGCATCATGGCCGGCTTCGGCTGTCGGCTCATGGCTTACGACCCGTATCCCAACGATGAGATGCGCGGCCTCGGCGCCCGGTACGTGGATCTGCCCGAGCTCTTCGCCGAGTCCGACATCATCGCCCTCCATGCACCGCTGACGGCCAGCACGCATCACCTTGTCGACCGGGAGATGCTGGCGTTGGTCAAGCCCGGCGTGATGATCGTCAACACCAGCCGCGGCGGCCTCATCGACACGGAGGCAGCCATCGAGGCCCTCAAGGACGGCCGCATCGGCTACCTGGGCCTGGACGTGTACGAGGAGGAGGATGCCCTTGGATTCTTCGAGGACCTCAGTCAGGACATCATCCAGGACGACACCTTCGCGCGGCTGCTGACCTTCCCCAACGTGCTCATCACGGCACACCAGGGCTTCTTCACGGCCGAGGCACTGCAGAACATCGCCGAGACGACGATCGCCAACATCACCGCCTTCGAGCAGACCGGGGCGCCCGTCCACGAGGTCACGGCCGACTCCGTCAGCTGAGCCGACAGGGCAAGGAGGGAGAGCATGCCAGGGTTCGAGATCCGGTCCGTTCCCCGCCAGGACACGGCGGTCATCCACCTGCGCTGCCGGCCGGACGCCATCAGCGCCTCCATGGGAGAGGCCTTCGGGAAGCTCTTTGCAGCCGTCGGCCGCGCTGGTGCGATCCCGGCCGGGCCTGTCTTCTCGCGCTATTTCGAGTTCGGCGCAGAGGCCGTCGACTTCGAGTGCGGCGTGGCTGTCACGGCACCGTTCACGGGTGAGGGTGAGGTCGCGGCTGGCGAGCTCGGGGGTGGCGAAGCGGCCGTGGGCATGCACGTCGGTCCCTACGACACGTTGCACGAGACCTACAGCGCCATGCAGGCCTGGATCGTGAGCCAGGAACGGCGACCCTCCAGCTTCATGTGGGAGGTCTACCTGACCGACCCGGAGCAGGAGCCCGACCCGGCGAGGTGGCAGACGGAGATCTACTGGCCGGTCTGGTAGCCGAGCGCTGGGGTGGCGGCCTCGCGTGGCGTGGCGGCACCATCGACAGCGCCTTCTGCCGCCAGCTCGGCCGCCGCCTCATCCGGCATGAGGAACCAGCGCAGGCCCTCGAAGTCGGGGCCGACGGCCAGGTCGGCCGAGCCCTGCGGCCGCATGTTCGGGGCCGGGGGACGGGCCAGCAGCGCATGGGCTTCGGCCAGGTAGTCGGCCAGCCGCGATTCAGGCTCCTGGTGGTGGTGGGTCGCGAAGCGCATGCCGTTCGCCGTGTAGCGCACGTCGTGAAGGGAGAGCGGCGCTTCCACCTGGCCGGCGTCGTGATGCCACCGGCCACTGGCGGGTGTGAAGCGATACTGCGGCAAGAGCCGCCAGCCATGACGGGCCACCAGCTCCACGGCCTCGAGGATGAAGCGGAAGACCGTCTCGCTGATGAAGTAGTTGAAGTTGACGCGGACCCAGCCGGGCTTGATGCCCTCGCAGCCATGGGTGATCTCGCGCTCGAACTCGCGTGACGTCTCGAGATCGATGCCCAGGAGCCGGTGACCATAGGGGCCTGCGCAGGAGCAGCCACCGCGCGACTGGATGCCAAAGAGGTCGTTGAGGAGCGCCACGACGAAGTCGTGGTGCAGGTAGCCGTCGGCGTGGCGGATGACGAAGCTGACGATGGAGAGCCGCCGCGCCCGCAGGTCGCCCAGGACCTCCAGGCCGGGCACCTGCGTCCAGGCCGCCAGGGCTCGCTCGATGAAGTCCTCCTCGCGGGCGCGGATGGCCTCGGCACCGACCTGCTGCTTGAGCTGGAAGACGAGACCGGCGCGGATCGATTCGATGATGGCCGGCGTGCCGCCCTCCTCGCGGTGCTCGGGGTCGTCGAGGTAGACGTGCTCGAGCGGGTTGACATAGGCGACGGTGCCACCGCCCGGGACGGTGGGCACGGAGTTGGTGAGGAGGGCGCGACGCACCACGAGCAGGCCCGGCGTGCCCGGTCCGCCGATGAACTTGTGGGGCGAGATGAAGGCGGCGTCCTTGTAGTCGAGGGCGGCGGTGGTCGTGTCGCCGTCCGGCGCGGGACGATGCGAGCTCATGTTCATCTCGAGGTAGGGAGCTGCGGCTCCGTAGTCCCAGAGAGCCAGTGCCCCGTGCTCGTGAAGGAGCACGGAGATGGCCCGCGTGTCCGAGTGGATGCCGGTCACGTTGGAGGCGGCCGAGAAGGACCCGATGCGCAGGGGTCGGTCGGCATGGCGTTCGAGCTCCTCGGCGAGGTGCTCCAGGTCGACGTGGCCGTCACGATCCTCGCGGATGGTGACGACCTCGGCGATCGACTCGCGCCAGGGCAGCTCGTTGGAGTGGTGCTCGAAGGGACCGATGAAGACGACCGGGCGCTCGCCGGGCGGGATGTGGGCGCGCAGGCCGTAGCGGCGATCGAGGTCTGCCGGGATGCGCAGGTTGAGGACGCCGACGAGCTTGTCCACGGCGGCCGTGGATCCCGACCCGCAGAAGATGACGGCGTACTCCTCGCTCGGGGCGCCCATGGCCGCCCGGATGATGTCGCGAGCGTCCTCCCGGAAGCGCGACGTCTGCAGGCCCGTGCCGGACGATTCCGTGTGCGTGTTGGCGTAGAGGGGCATGACCTGCTCGCGGATGTAGTCCTCGATGAAGGTCAGATTGCGGCCGCTGGCGGTGTAGTCGGCGTAGGTGACGCGGCGGATGCCGTAGGGCCCGGCGACAGCCTCGTCATCACCGATCACGCCGGCGCGGATGAGCTCGATGAGCTGCTCGGGGTCGGCGAGCGGGTCCAGGGGCTCCTGGGCATGGGTCGTCGAGTCATCGCGCGCGAAGGCGTCTTGCATGGCCGCTCATGGTAGCGGGGGTTCGCTGCGGGGAGCTCCTGCGCCTGGCCGGCACAATGACCGACCTCCCAGGTGTCCTGGCCATCGACGACGTCCGACTCACGTGACGGCCACGAGGCGCTAGTCTCAGGCCGTGGAACTGCTCACCAGCCCCGAGGTCTGGATCGCGCTGCTGACGCTGACGGCGCTCGAGATCGTCCTCGGCATCGACAACATCATCTTCATCTCCATCCTGGCCAACAAGCTGCCCGACGACCAGCGGGACAACGCCCGCCGCGTCGGCATCCTGGCCGCGATGGGGATGCGCATCCTCTTGTTGCTGGGCATCAACTGGGTCGTCAGCCTCACCCAGCCGCTCATCGAGGTCTTGGGCTTCGAGTTCAGTGGACGCGACCTCATCCTCATCGTGGGCGGCTTCTTCCTCATCGCCAAGGCGACCTGGGAGATCCACGGCCGCATGGAGGGCGACGACGAGGTCCGCTCCCCCGGGAGGGCGAACTCCTTCTGGGGCGTCATCGTCCAGATCATGCTGCTGGACATCATCTTCAGCCTCGATTCGGTCATCACCGCGGTGGGCATGGCCAACGACATCATCGTCATGATCGCGGCCGTCGTCATGGCCGTGCTCGTCATGCTCGCGGCATCGGGCTACGTCACTCGTCTCATCGACCGCCACCCGACGCTCAAGATGCTGGCCCTCGCCTTCCTGCTGCTCATCGGCGTGACGCTCGTGGCGGACGGGCTCGGCCAGCACATCGACAAGGGTTACATCTACGCGGCGATGGGCTTCTCCGTCTTCGTGGAGGCGCTCAACATCCGCTGGTCGTCCAGGAACAGCAAGCCCCTCAAGATGCATGACCCGTACCACGAGGCCAGCGAGACGCCGGAGGGCGGCGGACCAGGGACAGAGGCGCCGGCGGCCCAACCCTAGGGATACCTCTGCGCCGATCTCCCCTCGGCGGCATGATTCGAGTGGCACGCGGCGCCGCGGACCCCGATGGCGCCTGAAAGGACGACATGCTGCGACTCGGATACAAGGCCTCAGCCGAACAGTTCGGCCCCCGCCAGCTCCTGGACTTCACGATCTCGGCCGAGAAGCACGGCTTCGAGTCGGCCTGGACGAGCGACCACTACCAGCCCTGGCGCCATACCGACGGGCATGCTCCCAACGCCGTTGCCTGGCTCGGCGCAGCCGCCGCCTCGACGCAGCGCATCACGCTCGGCACGAGCGTCCTGACGCCGACGCTGCGCTACAACCCGGCGGTCGTGGCCCAGGCCTTCGCCACGCTGGGCTGCCTGGCGCCCGGCCGCATCATCCTCGGCGTGGGCACCGGCGAGTCGCTCAACGAGATCGTCGTCGGCGCGCCGTGGCCGGAGCAGAAGGAGCGCTTCCACCGCCTCAAGGAATTGGTGCTCGTCATTCAGCAGCTCTTCCGCGAGGAGTTCGTGTCGTTCGAGGGCGAGTATTACCGGACCCACAACGCGACTCTCTACGACCGGCCGGATCGACCCGTGCCCGTCTACATCGCTGGTTCAGGCCCGGCAGCGGCACGGCTGGCGGGACGCATCGGCGACGGCTTCATCGCCACCTCCGGCAAGGCCAGCGAGCTCTACACCGAGCAGCTCCTGCCAGCCGTGGCCGAGGGCCTCGAGAAAGGCGGTCGCGCCAGTGGTTCCATCGAGCGCATGATCGAGATGAAGGTCAGCTTCGATACCGACCGCGCCCGGGCCATGGAGGACACCAAGATCTGGGCAGCCCTGGCCCTGCCCGGTGAGCAGAAGGTCGGCATCGAGGACCCGCGCGAGATGGAGCGCCTAGCGAAGACTGTCGAGGGCGTGGCCCACCGCCGCTGGCTTGTCTCGGACGACCCCGATGAGCACGTCGAGCAGATCCGACCCTACATCGAGTGGGGCTTCGACCACCTCGTCTTTCACTTCCCGGGTGACGACCAGGAGCGCGCCCTGGCGCTCTACGCCGAGCACGTCCTGCCGCGCCTACGGGATCGCTTCGGGGTCTGAGCAGACCCCTTCCTCACGCGGTTGGTGAGCCGCGCCGCGGTGCGCCGACGCGGGCGACCGCAGGGGTCGCTCGGGCGTGGCGCGCCGGGGCACCGCCCTCGTCCGCACCGGACCGCATGGCCGGTAGGAGCCCAGTACGTGGGGCCGCCGTACGAGCGAGTGATGGGCCGGGCGGTGTTCGCCGGACAGATTCGAGCCAGAACTACACACAGCGGCACCGTTCCACTGCACGGCCCCGGTCGAGTCGGCCCCTCTCCCTCGCGAACGGGGGTGGCACAGGTGACGCGGCATCGTTGCCCGGTGGCAAGGTCGGACCCCTCCTCCCGACCTCGCCACCGGGTTCTTCTGTCCGTGGACGCGCTGTCAGACGCTGGGCGGGGTCAGTAGAGCCAGGGGATGAAGCGGCGCGTTCCTGCCATGTACGCCGCGTAGCCCGGATAGTGATCGAGGAGCCAGGCCTCCTCGCGCCGCGCCTTGAGGGAGAAGAAGACCGCCACGACGCAGGCCAGGAGCAGCGTGAGCGGGCTGGCCATGAGCAACCCGAAGCCGAAGCTGCCGACGATGATGCCGCCATAGAGCGGATGGCGAACGAGCCGGTACACACCCGTCTCGACGAGCGTGGCGTCGTCACGCGGCCGGGGGACGGGCGTCAGGTTGCGGCCGAGGTCCAGGAAGCCGCGTCCCACCAGCGACGCCGCCGCGAGCAGGAGTGCCGTGCCGGTCAGCGTGGTCAGGACCGCGAGCGTCCCACCCCAGGCATCGCCGGCCAGGAGGCCGGCCAGCACCAGCAGGACCAGCAGGACGACCTGCAGGACGACCCAGCCCTCGCCGCGCGAGCCCAGGTCGGGCAGGCCCTTCATCGGCTCGTGGGTACGCGACCCGTGGGGGCGTCCAGGACGGGCGTCAGTCCACCACCTCCGGCACGCCGATGATGTTGTAGCCGCCATCCACGTAGTGGATCTCTCCGGTCGTGCCGCGGCTCATGTCGCTGCAGAGGTAGACCGCGGCGTTGCCGAGGTCGTCGATGGTGAGTGGGCGCCGCAGGGGCGCGATGTCATTGAAGAGCCGGTGCATCTTCTTGAAGCCGGTGACGCCGGCGGCGGCCAGCGTGCGCACCGGCCCGGCGCTGATGGCGTTGACGCGGATGCCCTCCTTGCCGAGGTCCACGGCCAGATAGCGCACGCAGGCTTCCAGAGAAGCCTTGGCGACGCCCATGACGTTGTAGTTGATGACGGCCTTCTCGGCACCGTAATAGGAGAGCGTCAGGATGGCGCCGCCGTCTGTCATGAGCGGCCGCGCCTCGCGTGCCAGCGCCACCAGCGAGTAGGCCGAGACGTCGTGCGCGAGGCGGAAGCCTTCCCGAGAGGTGCGGATGAACTCGCCGCCCAGCTCGTCCTTGTTGGCGAAGGCGACGGCGTGGATGAGGATGTCCAGGCTCCCGTAGGCTTCCCGCCAGCGCGCGAAGACCCGCTCGATGTCCTCGTCGCTCTGCACGTCGCAGGGCTCCACGAAGGTGGCCCCGAGCTGCTCGGCCAGCGGTCGGACCCGCTTCTCGATGAGCATCTCCACCGACGAGAAGCCGACCGTGGCGCCCTCACGATGGAGCGCCTGGGCGATGCCCCAGGCGATGGAGTGGTCGTTGGCCAGGCCGAAGACCAGGGCGCGCTTGCCCTCCAGCAAACCCATCAGCTGCGTACCTCCATGCCATGGCCGCGAACCACCCATGACGGCCCGAGGGTCGTCCCGGCCGCCACACCCTTCAGCATCTAAGGATGCACCGTCCGGGCAAGGAACGGGTGGACGCTCCGATGATGGGCTGCACACTTCTGCCCAGACCGCCGCCAGGACCACCACCGATGGACCAACGGGTAGTACTGGCGGCGCGCCGCAGAACGCAGCATGCGGGCACGATCGAGGGGTCATGCAGAGCGGCGATGCTCGGAAGCCGCGCTGCTGGCCCCTCGACCGCGTCCCCGATGTTCTTCGAACTTCACCGCCGATATGCGGCCTCTTCACGTCGGTCGGCTACCCTACTGAGGTCAAGCGCGTAGTCGGAGAGAGCGTGTCCCTGGGTCGGGTGCCGCGAACCTGGATCAGCCTGCTGCTCTGTGTCGTCGCGCTCGCCGTCCTGGTGCCCGCCTCCGTGGCAGCGGCCCCCAGGGAGCGCGGCCGCACCTATATCGTGACGCTCGCCACCGCTGATGCCGGCCAGACCATCCGGGTCAGCAACCGGGTCGGGCGCGAGCGCATGCGACAGCGCGCCGCCCTCACCAGGGCCGTCACGAACCGGCTGGTCCGCGACTACGGCGTCAGGGCACGCTATCGCTACACGTCGGCCATCTCCGGCTTCTCCGCCCGCCTGACCGCCCGTGAGGCCGCATCGCTCACACGGGACACGCAGGTCGCCGCGGTGCGACCCGCTCGGCGCTTCCGACTGGCCGCAGAGGTCGTGCCGTCGGGTGTCAGGCGCGTGAAGGCCGCGCCCGTCAGCAGCCCGACGCCGGACGTCGATGTGGACGTCGCCATCATCGATACGGGCATCGGCCCCGTCGGCGGGAATGAGCTGAACATCGCCGGCGGCGTCAACTGCGCGGCCGACGGGCTCGCGGCCGACCAATGGCAGGACCTCTACGAGGTGGGCCACGGCACCCACGTGGCCGGCACCATCGGCGCCCGGGACGGCAATGGCGTCGGCGTCGTCGGCGTGGCCCCCGGCGCTCGCCTGTGGGCCGTCCGTGTCTTCGACCAGGGTGGCTGGGGTGACGAGTCGACGGTGCTCTGTGGATTGGACTGGGTGACCTCGACCAGGGTCCCGGGTGCAGCACCTCTCGGTTCGCAACCCATCGATGTCGTCAACATGAGCATCGAGGGCTCGCGCTTCTCCTACACGGAAGAGTGCCTGCCGGGCGACCCCGACCCCATCCACGTGGCCATCTGCGCGGTGAACGCGGCCGGCATCGTGGTCGTGGCCGCCGCGGGCAACGGCGCCACGGATGCCAGCTCGGTGGTCCCGGCCGGCTACGACCAGGTCATCACGGTGGGCGCCATCACGGACTACGACGGCGCCGGCTGGGGTGATGCCTCCGACGGCTGCTCGGGCGAGGGTGATGATTCCTATGCTCCCTACAGCAACTACGGCGCGGACGTGGACATCCTCGCGCCGGGCACCTGCGTGGTGTCCTTGCGGCGCTCGGATACCGGCGACGTCACCAAGCGCATGACGGGGACGTCGATGGCGGCTCCCCACGTGACGGGGGCCGTGGCCCGCTACCTGGCGGCACATCCGGGCACGCCTCCGGCCGTCGTGCGAGACGTGGTCCGAGCCGCGGGTCGGATGGACTGGACCATCGCCTCTGATCCCGCCTGGTCCGGCGTGGCCGACCCGGACGATCCGCACCGCCTCCTCGACGTCGGTGCCATCGTGGGACCGCCGGAGCTCCGGCTATGGCTCTCGAGCGACGGCTTCAAGGTGGGCGCAGGAGACGGCCAGCGCCAGGCACGCGTGGACGTGCAGCGCGGTGGCGGGTATGGCGGCCTGGTCCAGCTCAGCCTGGCGGGCCTGCCGCACAAGGTCGGCAGGGCCTCGTTCGACCGGCCAGGCACCAGCGTCAGCGGCCTTGACGGACTGGACGCACGCCTCAGGATGAGCCTCGATGGCGACGCGCGCGATGGCCGCCGAGAGCTGAGCGTCACTGCCAACAGCCCGGAGGGCCTGGTTGCCAGCCGTCCGCTGGAGCTGGTCGTGGACCGGACCGGACCCAAGGTCCGTGACCTCTCGCCACGCATCCGAGACAACAACGTGCTGATGGCAGCCAGCGGCGCTTCAGAGACCATCTTCAAGTGGAGCGCCGCGGACCGACTCAGTGCCATCCGCACCTCCGCCCTGCAGCGCCAGGTGGGCACGGGTCCCTGGCGCACGGTGTCCAGTGGCATCGGGAGCGCGACGGTCACCATGACGCCGGGCCGGCGGGACCGCTTCCGCGTGCGCTCCACGGACAGTCTTGGCAACAGCTCGCTCAGCCAGCCCCTATCGGTCGGCCTGACGGTCCAGGACTCCGGTGCTTCGGCCTGGCGCTTCGCCAACAGCGGCTGGACGGCCAAGGCGGCCAAGGCGGCCTTCCGAGGCTCACTGCTGGTCCCGGGAGCTGCTCCGAAGGCGCTCATCAGCGAATTCCGCGGCAACACCGTGGCCCTCGTTGCGCCTGTCGGTCCCGCGCGCGGCACGCTCCGGGTGCGCCTCGACGCTGACCCCTGGCAGGCTGTCAGCCTCACGAGCGCTGCCAACCAGCAGCGGCGTGTCGTGTTCAGCCGCCGGCTCGCCGACGGCCCGCACGTCCTCAAGATCCAGCGCGCCAGCGGCGAGGTCGCCGTCGACGCCATCCTCATCCTGGACTGACCGGCCCACCCGCCCAGGCAGGACGGCCCGCGACGACGACCCTCTAGCCGTTGAGGGCGCGCTGATAGGCGAGCTCGTACTGACGCGCGGGCACTGTCCAGGAATCGTCACGCGACATGCCCTGCGCCTGGATGCGGCGGAAGCGCGCGTCGTCGGCGAGCGCCGCGATAGCCCGCCGCACAGCCTCCACGAGGGCTCCCGGCTCGGCCGGCCCGAAGACGAACCCGGTGCCAACCCGTGGATCAGCATCAGCATCGATGACGGTGTCCGCCAGGCCGCCGATCCGTCGCACCACGGGCGGGGTCCCGTAGCGCATGGCGATGAGCTGTCCCTGCCCGCAGGGCTCGAAGCGCGAAGGCATCAGGAAGAGGTCCGCGCCGGCGTAGATGCGGCGGGCCTCGTCAGCGTCGAAACGGTCGAGCACGACGACGCGGTCGGGGTGCTCGTGCGCCAGCGCGACGAGGCCGCCGATGAGCTGCCGGTTGCCGGTCCCGAGCACGATGAGGCGAGCCCCCAGGTCGAGGAGGGCGGGCGCTGCCGCCGCCACCAGGTCGAAACCCTTCTGGGGGTCGAGACGGCCGACTACCCCGAGGATGGGGCCGGCTCCATCCATGCCGTGGCGCATGACCAGGTCGGCCCGGACCTGGGCCTTGCCCGCCAGGTCGGCGGCGTCATAGCCCGCTACGAGCGCCGGGTCGGTGGCCGGGTCCCAGAGCTGCGTGTCGATGCCGTTGATGATGCCGAGATAGCGGTCGCCCCGGTCCCGAAGCGCCTCGTGCAGACCGCCACCGGACTCGGGCAGGAGCGATTCGCGCGCGTAGGTAGGGCTGACGGTATTGACGATGTCAGCCGCATAGATGGCCTCGCGCAAGAGGTCCACGCCCTCCGGCTCACCGACGCTGTCCGGCAGGTCCAATTGCCAGGCCTGATCACGGGGCGTCCAGCCGTGATAGGCGAGGTTGTGACAGGTGAGCATGGTGGCCGAGCGCGCCAGCAGCGGATCGACGTCGTATCGGTGGCGCAGCGAGAGCAACGCCGGTCCGGCCTGCCAGTCGTGACCATGGATCACATCCACGGGCCGCGCCTCGGCGCGGATGGCCTCGAGGATGGCACGGCCCAGCAGCGAGAAGCGCGCGGCATTGTCAGGGTAGTCGCCATGCGCGTCCAGGTAGAGACCGTCGCGGTCGAAGGAGGCGGCGTGCTGCACGAGGCGCAGGCGATAGCCATCGGCATCCCCGCTCCAGAGCGTCACTGGCTCGAAGCGAGGCCCGTCACGACGGCGGCTGCCCACCGGCACGCGCAGCTCGAGCGGCCGCAGTCCAGGGGGCGCAGTGAGTCCCCGATACCAGGGCAGGTAGACGTCGACCTGGTGGCCGAGCCCCGCCGGGGCTGCTGAACCCAGGGCCCGTGAGAGGGCATCGACCACGTCGGCCAGCCCACCGGTCTTGGCCCAGGGCTCGCATTCGGAGGCGACCATCGCGATGCGCATCGTGACGTGGATGGTACGTCGTCGCGGGAGCGCTCCCATCACCATCGCGCGAGGGGCCGCGGCAGGCGACGATGACCTGTAGCATGCGTCAGTCATGTCGTCACCTCTGTCCATCCCGACACTTCCCTACCCCGACCTTCGCCTGCCACCCAGGCTCGCCGGCCTGGCACGGCTCGCCTACAACCTCTATTGGACCTGGCACCCGGAGGTCCGGGCGCTGTTCGCCCGCATCGACCGGCAGCACTGGGCCGGCTACCGCAGCACGGTAGGAGTGCTCAAGGCACCCCTGGCCTGGTCGGACCTGCTGGACGACACGGATTTCATGGCCCGCTACACCACGATCCTGGAGCAGTTCGACGCCTACATGGCCAATGGGCGCGCGCACTGGTTCGCGCGCCATCACGGGACTGATCTGCCCGGGCCCGTGGCCTACTTCTGCGCCGAGTACGGCCTCCACGAATCACTGCCCATCTACTCGGGCGGCCTGGGTATCCTGGCCGGCGACCACCTGAGCGCAGCCTCGGACATGGCGCTGCCGCTCATCGGCGTGGGCCTCTTCTACCGTCGAGGCTACTTCCGCCAGACCATCGACGCGGATGGCCACCAGGAACATGACTACGTCCAGCTGGACGCCGAGCGCCTGCCGCTGCGACGGGTCGTGGACCGGGTCGGCGAGCCACTCCTCGTCCCGGTCGAGCTCCCCGGTCGCGTCGTGCACGCGGCCGTCTGGCTGGCGCAGGTCGGTCGCGTGCCGCTGCTCCTCCTGGACACGGACATCCCGGAGAATGACGAGGCGGACCGACCCATCACGCACATCCTCTACGTGCGCGGCCGCGAGATGCGCCTCCACCAGGAGCTCATCCTGGGCGTCGGCGGGGTGCGCGCGCTGCGCGCCCTGGGCATCGCCCCGTCGGCCTGGCACCTCAACGAGGGCCATTCGGCCTTCATGCTCGTCGAGCAGGCCCGCGAGCTCATGGCCGGGGGTACCAGCCAGCCGGACGCCTTCGAACGGATACGCACGTCGGCTGTCTTCACCATCCACACGCCGGTGCCGGCCGGCAATGAGCGCTTCTCGGCCGATCTCGTGCGCCGCCTGGCGGCACCTTCACTCGCGACCGCCGGCTTGGACCTGGAGAGCATCCTGGGCATGGGCCGGCCCGTTGATGGCGACAGCAGCCAGTTCGACATGACCGCCTTCTCGTTGCGCAACACCTGCTGCTCGAATGGTGTCAGCCAGCTCCATGCCCACACCGCCAACGAGACATGGTCGGCCATCATCAGCAAGCCCATCCTGGCCATCACGAACGGCATCCACCCTCCGACCTGGGTCGGTGAGCCCATGCGGCAGGTGTTCCGTGAGCTCGGCGGTGACCTCGACCATCTCGAGGACGAGTACCAGGTCGACCGCTTCTGGGAACGCCTCGACCAGATCCCCGATCAGCGCCTGTGGGAGTCGCACCTTGAGCAGAAGCTGCGACTCCAGGAGTTCGCGCGGCTGCGGCTCCGTCGCCAGCTGGCCCGTCATGGTGAGGCCCCTTCTGTGCTTGGCGAGGTGGGATCCATCCTCGACCCGGATGTCCTGACCATCGGCTTCGCGAGGCGCATGGCCACCTACAAGCGGGCGGCTCTCCTCTTCAGTGACATGGATCGACTCTCCCGTCTGCTGGGCCATCCGGAGCGGCCCGTCCAGATCGTCTTTGCGGGCAAGGCGCACCCGGCTGATCGGCCCGGCCAGGGCGTCATCCAGACCATCTTCGAGCGCAGCCGCTCCGAGGCCTTCCGAGGGCGCATCTTCATCCTCGAGGACTACGACATGCGTGTGGGCCGCTACCTGGTGCAGGGCACGGACGTGTGGCTCAACAATCCGCGCCGACCGCTGGAGGCCTCCGGCACGAGCGGCATGAAGGCCGCCATGAACGGCGTCATCAACCTCTCCATCCTCGATGGCTGGTGGGACGAGGGCTACCTCGAGGACAACGGCTGGGCCATCGGCAGCCGTGACCGGAACCCAGACGACGGCGCCCAGGACTGGGCCGACGCCCAGAGCCTCTACCGGCTCCTGGAAGATGAGATCGTGCCGCTCTGGTATGCACGCGACGAACACGGCTCGCCTGCGGGCTGGCTGGCGCGCATGCGGCGCGCCATCGGCAGCGCCCTATGGCAGTTCTCGACCTCGCGCATGCTGGTGGAGTACGTGGAGCACATGTACCTCCCGGCGGCGGCCTCAGGGACGGCGGCAGCCCAGCGGGCTGTCGTGGTTCGCAGGAGTCAACCGCGCGGGCGTGGATCCTCGGTGACCAGGTAGCGGGACCAGGCGAACGCGCGCTCGAATCCGAGCCCTGAGTAGACGCGGACGGCCGAGTCGTTGTCCTCGCGCACGGAGAGCCACACGATGCGATTGCCGAGCGCCAGGCCGGCACGCGTGGCGACCGTCGTGACGAGCGTGCCGAAGCCCTGGCCGCGCCGGCCCGGCACCACGCCGACGCCCTGGATGGCGGCCACGCCGTCGCCCTGCGAGAGGCGCGCCACGGCCACCGGCTCGTCCGCCAGCCAGATGATCCAGGCCCGCAGCCGGCCGGCCTCCAGCGTCGCCAGCAGGCTATCGCGGCGGCGCTCGGCGTGGGCCGCGTCGATGCCGAAGATTCGGCGCTCGAGCAGTTCGTGCGTGGCGAGCGAGCGCGGCTGGACGGCCTCGATGCGAAGGCGCGGATCGAGGTGCGGGACCACGGAGGCGTGGCCCACCCAGAGCACGGTCTCAGCCAGTGCCTGCACCCAGCCCTGTCGCTCCAGCTCCTGGTCCAGGCCCTGCGGTCGGTCGAGGCCATCGCACCAGAGCAGCGATGGCCAGGTGCCGTCGGTGCGCATCCGCTCGCTGACGCGCCGCAGGCGCTCCGGCCACGAGCCGACGCTCCAGCGCGGCATGGCCGCGTAGCTGGAGTCCGGTCCGTTGCCGGGACCGCGGACGAGGGTCACGCCCAACGCGTCGTCCTCCTCGATGGTGCCACCCTCCCACTCGGGCAGCCTCGCGAGGTGGCGCTGGATGGCCACCAGCTCCTCCGGCGAGGGCGGCTCGACCTGGGGGCTTGTTCCCTCGCGCGGCCGTGCGGTGTCCGGGCGGCGCAGCGGCGATGTCGGTCGCAGCTCGCTCACGGGGCGTCGTCGGGCTCGTCGCGGCAACCTGCCGACGGCTCGCTCACGCCACCTCGCCGAGCAGGATGCGGCGGCACCACTTGATGGGTGGCGTGCCGTGGCTGATGACCGCCTCCAGGTGGCTGCGACGGTCGAAGCCCGGCGTCTCGCCGAGGCCGCCCGCCACGCGCTGCGGTGGCACGACGTCGGCGCCGGCCCCGACCGCCTCAGCGGCGCGGCGGCGCACCTCGACCTCCAGGTCCCACATCTCCAGCGAACCCACGTAGTAGGTCGACAGCTGCGTGGAGCTGATGCGCGCCCGCAGCCACTTGCCACGCGCTTCGTCAGGCTCCTGCCAGGCGCCGCGCACCATGAGGTCCAGGGCGTCTGCCTCCGTCATCGAGCCGGCATGCGTCTCCACGTCGAGGATGGCGTTGACGACGGCGCGCAGGTAGAGCTTCCAGTGGGTCAGCGCGAAGCCCGGGTCGTCGGCGCCGTACCCGAGGTCGACCATGACCTGCGTGACATAGACGGCCCAACCCTCGGCGAACATGCCGTTGGTGAAGACCGTGCGTGCCAGGGAGGGGCAGCGGTTGGAGGCAGCCAGCTGCAGGTAGTGGCCCGGGATGGCCTCGTGGATGCTGAGGTCGCGCAGCATGCGGTCGTTCTCTTCGCGCAGGTACGACTCGACCGCCTCCGGGCCCAGCGACCCGTCGGGCGGGGTGATCCAGAAGTGCGACTTCTGGCCGCGGTCGAGCGGACCCGGGCTGTCCAGGAAGGCCCGGGCGTGGGCCCGCAGGAAGACCGGCGTCCAGGTGATGGTGAGCGGCTCGTCTGGCAGGCTGATGACGTCGTGCTCGCGGCAGAAGGCCACGATGCGGTCGATCTCCGCCTGGCAGTAGCGCGATGAGCCCTGAGGGCTCCTGGTGCTCGGTCGCGATGGCGTCCAGGACCCGCCTGACCAGGGCGGCCTCGCCATCGGTGTCACCATGGGCCACGTCCGGCAGCGGCTCGCCGGGTAGCCAGGTCGGCCAGGTCTGGCGGGCCAGGCGCAGCATCTCGGCGCGCACGGCGTGGTAGTCGGCCCAGGCACGGCGGCGCAGCTCGTCGGGCGAGAGGTCGCTGCCGAGGGTGAGGCGCAGCTTGCGGGCGAAGAGCTCCGGGCCCAGGCGGCCCTCACCGGCGGCGCGCGAGCGGACGTCGCCATCGAGGCCAGCGCGGAAGGAATCCAGCGCGAGGCGGGCATCCCTGGCTGCGGTCTCCATGAGACCGACCAGATGCGCGGCCTCACCGGCCTCGGCGCGTGAGCGCGCCTCCGCCAGGCTGGCGTCGATGAGCTCGGTGATGCCCTCGAGCTGCGCCAGTGCCGTATCCAGCTGCAGCAGGGCCACCGGGCGGTCGGGCAGGCCGGTCAAGCCGGCAAGGGCCTGGCGCGACAGCTCGGGCAGACCCCGGAGGCGGGACAGGAGAGCCTCGCCACGCTGCGACCAGGGCGCGTACTCGCGCGAGAGGATGCCGAAGAGACCGCTGCCCATGAGGTAGACGAGCTCCAGGGCATCCCAGGCCTCGCCCCGCAGGACCTCCTCGCCGAAGATGGCCTTCTCGATCTCCTCGAGCAGGATGTGCCGGTCGACACGCTGGTCGGGCGAGAGCGCGGCGGCGTCGAAGGCCTCGAGGCGGGCGATGTGGCCGTGCAGCATGCGCTGTCGCGTCTGCCGGCCGTCCTCGCTGAGGTCGGGCCAGCGGTCATCCACGACGTGGTAGCCGGCGTCGGTGCCCCAGGTCGGGTAGGCCGTGAAGAGACCGACGAGAAGGTCGACGACGGCCGACTCGAAGGCGTCGGTGGGCTCAGGCAGGCCGTCAGGGCGCAGTGGCGTGGTCAAGGGTCCTCCGGTGGGCTGCAGCGGCTCGGCGAACCGGGCGGGGCAGTGGGGTGACGATCATGGTGGGCATCCTACGATGCCAGGACGGTGCGCGGTACCCTGTGGCCCTGTATGAGCGCCTCGACCCTCTCGCACGCACGCCGCTCCTTCGCCGCGCGGCTGGCCGCGGGCCCCCTGCTGCTCGACGGTGCCGTTGGGACCTTGCTCTTCAGTCGCGGAGTGCCGCAGCGCGCCTCGCTCGACGAGCTCGTGCTGAGCCGGCCCGAGCTCATCACGGCCGTCCACCGTGAGTACATCGCGGCCGGCGCTGAGGTCATCGAGACGGATACCTTCAGC
The DNA here is from genome assembly GCA_963825995.1 of uncultured Chloroflexia bacterium. Classification (GTDB taxonomy): domain Bacteria; phylum Chloroflexota; class Limnocylindria; order Limnocylindrales; family CSP1-4; genus JAFMJV01. The sequence goes on along the minus strand of CAWGVH010000001.1, from coordinate 339,706 downwards.
GCCAACCGCGTGCGTCTCGCGCAGTTCGGACTGGCCGAGCGCACAGCCCTCCTCAATCGGCGCGCCGCGCAGCTGGCACGCGAGGCCCGCGAGGTCTCCGGCCGTGACGTGCTGGTGGCCGGTTCGATCGGCCCCGTCAGCTCGCCCCTCCACGGCCCCAGCCGCCTCCCGGACATCGAGGCCGGGCGTGCCGCCAGCGAGCAGCTCGAGGGTCTCCTGGAGGGCGGCATCGACCTGGTCATGATCGAGACGGCCAACGACGTGGGCCACCTGCTGGCGGCCGTCGAGGCCGCCCGGCACGCCTGTGACCTGCCCGTCTTGGCCTCGCTGAGCTTCGGCGAGGACCTCCTCGTGGCCGACGGCACCACGGCGGCCGAGGCCGCGATCGCCCTTCACCAGGCCGGGGTTGACGCACTGGGCGTCAACTGCGGGTCCGGCCCTATCGCCGGCATCGAGGTGCTGGAGCAGATGGCAGGAGCGTCGGCCGGGACGCCCCTGCTCGTCATGCCCAACGCCGGCCTCCCTGGCCGTGTCGGCGGCCAGTTCGTGTGGGCCGCTGCGCCCGCCTACTTCGCCGAGGAGGTGCCTCGCTTCCTGGCTGCCGGGGCCCAGCTCGTGGGCGGCTGCTGCGGCACGACGCCGGAGCACGTGGCCGCCATGCGCCAGGCCCTGGATCGTGAGGCGGCGCGGCGCGCCGGCGCGGAGGCGAACGGGAACGCTGCCACGGCGCAGGCCCTCCCGAGCCCCGCCACCATCGCGGGGCGGCCGCCTGCCGAGACCCCCGGCGTCGAGGTCGCGGCCCCGCCGCCCACGGGCCTGGCGACCGCGCTCGAGGAGGGGCGTTTCGTCATCAGCGTCGAGATCGATCCACCGCGCTCGGTGAACATCGAGCGCACGCTGCAGTCGGCCCACATCATCCGCGAGGCCGGCGCGGACCTCGTCAACATCAGCGACAGCGCCATGGCGCGCGTGCGCATGGGCGCCATGGCCGTGGGCTTCGCCATCCAGCGTGACCTGGGCCTCGAGTCGCTCATCCACTTCACGACCCGCGACCGCAACCTCATGGCACTCGAGTCGGAGCTCCTGGGCGCTCATGCCCTGGGCATCCGCGACATCCTGGCCCTCACCGGCGATCCGCCGAGCGTGGGCGACTACCCCGGCGGCTCGGGCATCTGGGACATCGATTCGGTCGGCCTCATCGGCATCCTCGTGCGCCTCAACCGGGGCGAGGACCAGGCCGGGCGGCCCATCGGGGCACCCGCGGGCTTCACCATCGCCTGCGCCCTGGATCCCACGGCCGCGGACCTCGATCGGGAGATCGAGCGCCTCGCCGGCAAGGTCGAGGCCGGTGCCCACCTCATCATGACGCAGCCCATCTATGCCGCCGCCCAGTGGCAGCGTTTCATGGAGCGCGCCTCGGGGCGCTGGGGCGACCGGCTGCCGCTGCCGGTGCTGCTGGGCGTGCTGCCGCTGCACACCTCGCGCCATGCCGAGTTCCTCCATCACGAGGTCCCCGGCATCACCATCCCTGACGAGGTGCGGGCCGCCATGCGGGCTGCCGGCGAGCGAGGCGCGGAGGTCGGCCTGGAGGCGGCGCTGCGACTGCTGCACGAGATGCGCCCGCTGGTCCAGGGTGCCTACATCATGCCCAGCTTCGGACGCTACGAGCAGTCGGCCGAGCTGGTTCGGCGGGTTCGCGCCGAGCTGGTCGGCGCCGGCACGAACGAGCCGACGGCATCATGATGCGAGTCATGGGCCCCCTCCCCGCGCCGTTCGGCACCTTGCCCGCGCGGCGCCTGGCCGGACTGCTGGCAGCCCTCGCGACCCTGCTCCTCACCCTCGCCCCGCTGGCCGCCGCCCAGGCGGAGGAGGAACCCTTCCTCGCCCGCGGCGAGGGCATCCACATCGTGGACGAGGCCAAGGTCATCAACGGCGTGGACGAGGCGCAGCTGCAGGCCGACCTGCAGGCGCTGCTCGAGGACAGCGGCATCGACATCGCCATCTACACGCGCCAGCAGGAACGGGTCGGTGCGCGCCGCGATGCGCGCGACGATGCTGCGCGACTGCTCGAGCAGTGGCAGGTCGGCGGCGAGGCCGGCAGCGGCGCGGTGATGCTCTGGAACATCAACCCGGAGGGCACCACCGCCCGCAGTGGGGTCGCCCTGGGCTCGGCGTACGCGGCGCTCGACGAGGGAGATGTCGACGAGGCCGTCAACTCGGCGGTGCAGCCCGGGCTGCAGAGCCAGGACTGGATCAGCGCCGTGCTGACCGGCCAGCTGGAGCTGCAGTCTCGTCTCAGCGCCGCACCGAACGCCACGCCAGAGCCCCTCCGGACGCCAGCGCCAGGTGCCACGCCGCCCCCCCGTCGCCCCTCGACGGCGGAGGGCCGGCGGCCCACCAGCGGCCTCACACCGGAGGCCGGACCGGCCTTCCCCGACCCCATCAACGGCCTCGCCGTGTACGACTACGCCGAGGTCATCAGCCCGGCCGTCATCGAGCGCCTGGGCCGGACCATCGCCCAGATCGAGGAGCGCACCGGGGCGGAGATCGTCATCTACACGCAGGTCAAGCCGAGCGCCGACGACCCAGGGCGGACGGAGCAGGACGCCATCGCCCTCATCGACCAGTGGGGCGTCGGCCGCGAGGGCTTCGATGACGGCCTGGCCATCTTCTTCAACCTCCGCGAGGACCTCTGCCACGGACAGGTGCAGCTCTACGCGGGGCCGGGCTATGGCTCCACATACCTCACCAACGCTGAACGCCAGGCCATCTACGAGCAGCAGATGCTGCCTGCCCTCAAGGAGTGCGACTTCGACGCCGCGCTGACGGCGGCCATGGGGCGCATCGACGCGGCGGCCACCGCCGAGCACGCCGCCACCCTGCAGCTGGCGCGCCAGGTAGATGCCGTGGCCGGGCTCATCGTGGCACCGCTGCTGCTCATCGGCCTCGTGGCCTGGGCCGGTTGGAGCTGGCTGCGATACGGGCGTGACCCCGTCTACCTCGACAGTGCCTCGATCCTCATGCCAGCCCCGCCGCCAGGATTGACGCCGGCTGCGGCGGCCGTGGTCATGGATGGACGCACCAGCCGACACGCGCTGACCACGGCCCTGGTGGACCTGGCGGCACGGGGCGAGATCAGCTTCCGCGCCTCCGAGCGCGACCCGCGCCAGATGGACATCGACATCACGGTGCCGGACCAGCGCGACGCGCGGCTGGCACGCAACCGCCGCCAGCCCCTCGGTGAGGCCGAGAAGTACGCGCTCGATGAGCTCAAGCGCCTCGGCGGCGCCATCCGCACCATCGAGGCCTCGGACGTGCCCGACTTCGCCAAGAGCGTGGGTGGCTTCGACGACCGACTGGAGGCGGCGGTGGCCGCTGACGGCTGGTTCCGCGAGCCACCGGGCGACTCCGTCCAGCGCTGGACGCGGCGCGCCGCGGTCGTGCTCATCGCCGGGATCGTGGGCATCTTCCTGGGCCTCAACCTGCCCAGCAATGGCCTGCTGCTGGTGGCCGTGGCAGCCACCGTGGGTGCCGTGGCCATATTCGTCATCGCACGCACGATGCCGCAGCGAACCCTGGAGGGCGCACGCACCTTCGCCCAGCTGGCGGCCTACCGGCGGACCCTGCAGAAGACGCTGGAGCAGTCGCGCACCATGGACCAGGTCGTCAGCAGTGGCGCCCTGCCCTGGGCGGAGACGCCCGACCTGGCCGTCGTGTGGGCGTACGCCCTCGGCCTCCACGAGGAGGCCGAGGAAGTGCTGGAGCGTTCCATGGAGGACGTGCGCACCGGTGCTGCCTCGCCCACGCGGACCTACTTCCCGCTCTGGTATGCCATCGGCGAACGATCGGGAGCACGAATCAGCGGCGGCGCGCGGGCGCCCACGGCGGGCCTCTTCTCGAGCGGGGTGGTGCCCGACTTCACCGCCATGACCGCGGCGCTCGCCACGATCGGCAGCCCGCCGGCTTCGTCGGGAGGCGGGAGCGGCGGCTTCAGCGGCGGGAGCTCGGGCGGTGGTGGTGGAGGTGCCGGGGGCGGGTTCTAGGCGCGGGTCCTGGAGCACGGAAGGTGCCACGGCAGGTCACGGAAGTGTGCCGCGGCAGGCGGCGTCCAAGTGGCCTAGTCTGTAGCCATGGGTGCCTCCGACACGATGGAGATCTTCTTCGAGAAGCTCAATAGCGGCGATCGCCAGGGAGCCGTGGAGCTCATGGACGAGCGCGCGGAGATGCGCGTCCACGTTCGCGACAGCTCGCGGACCCTGCGCGGCATAGCCCAGGTCGGTGGCTGGTTCCTGCGAGCTGACCCGGGCCTCAAGATGGTGCCCGCGGAGGTCCGCGAGATGGGCAACACCTACGAGGCCGACCTCCTGGTGCTGCGCCCCGGCGCACCGTCGCAGCACATCGACGCGCTCTTCCGCGTGGAGGCCGGGCGCATCACGAGCATCAACTTCTCGTCGCGCTAGGCGCGCCGGATCGTTCGTCGCGCTGGGCGCAGCGGGTCCCTCGTCGCGCCGGCCGCGGCGGGTCACTCGTCCCACAACGCCGCCGCCGGGCGGTCCTACGGCTCCGACGAGGGCGCGGGCGATGCCGCGGGGCGCCGCCAGCCGGGCGGGCAGCTGTAGCCATCCGGCGGGATGAGCAGCTCCTGGCCCAGCTGCAGGAGGTTCGGGTCGACGAGACCGTTGATGCACTGCAGGAGCCGCATGTTGACGCGGACCCTGGGGTTGGAGGCGATGCCGGAGAGCGTGTCGCCCGGCTTGACCGTGTAGGTTCGGATCTCGGGCTCCGGCGTGGCGCTCGGTGACGGGCTCGCCCCCGGCGTCTGCAGGGGGGCCCGGGTCGGCAGGAGGCGCGACGGCGCGCCCGGAGAAGCCGAGGCCATGGCGGCCGTGCGGTCGTCGTCGCCGCCCCCGCCGAGGATGGTGGGCAGCAGGAAGACGATGAGTGACACGACCAGCAGCCCGAGCACCGCCAGCAGGATGGGTGGCCCCACGCTGCCGCGACGTCCGCCCAACGGCTCGTGGGCCGGTGGATCCGCGTAGAGCCACTCACCGGAGCCGTGGGTGCGGATCGGTGATTGCGGCGGGCGGCGGCGGCGCATGGGCAGGGCGGCTGGCACCCTGGGCGCCTGGAGTGACTCCCCTGGATCATCGGTGTACTCGTCGACCGGGACTTCCGTGATGTCCTCGACGAGGTCGACCCGGTCCTGGACGTCGTCCTCGTCCTCGGCGGAATCGGGATCCCAGGGTGCCTCTGCCCAGGCTGAGGCGGACACCCAGTCGAGCAGCTCCGAGGGCGGCCGCGAGGAGCTCGCCTCCGCCGGGTCCGGCAAGCCGAAGAGCCCACCCTCCGGTGTCGGCATCATCGGTTCGACACCCTGCTGGCCAGCCCCTGCTGGCGAGCCGCTGCCACCATCGCCGCCCTGCCAGGGTTGAGCCGGACCCGTGCCGCCGGCCTCGCGGACGCTGCCGGCATCCCGAGCGGGGCCGGCATCGGGCATGGCCACGCCCGATCCCCAGGCGCGCTGGGCGACCTGGCTCACATAGGCGGGCTCGGCGGCGTTACGCGCCGCCCAGGCCAGGAAGACCGAGCAGCTCGCGAACTGCGTCGTGTAGCAGTACTCGGCCTGGTGCGCCAGGTCGCGCCGCCGCGGTGCCTTCTCCGCGTAGCAGCGGTTGCCCTCGTCGGGCGCATCGGCTCGCCGGTCGCGGTCCTCGGCCAGCGCCACGAAGGGGCAGACCAGGGAGCCAGTGCTCGGCGATGGTCCGGCATCGGTCACGCGCCGATGATACGGCCGGGCGACCCGGCTGGCCGCCGGACGCGCCGGACCGGGACGTCTGGCGTCCTCGCCCGAGGGTGCCAGGCACCGCCCGGCCGGCGCTGAGCCACCCTGTGGATGAGGGCGCCGATCAGGCGGCCGCTGGCTCCTCGGCGAGCTCCTCGTCGGCCTGCAGATCGACCTCCACCTCCGGCCCCGTGCGCACGACCATGCCGGCGCCGACGGTGTCCTGCGTCGTCTCGTCGATGAGGATGAAGCCACCCGTGGCACGGCTCAGGCGGTACTCGTCGAGCAGCAGCGGCGTGCTGGTGCGGAGGCGCACACGCCCGATCTCGTTGAGGCCCAGCTCCTCGGCGGCCTGGTCACGCTGCAGGGTGTTGACGTCCATGCGGTAGCGCATGTCCTCGATGATGGCTTTGCCGCTGCGGGTGGTGTGCTTGATGGCATAGCGGGCACCGGGGCGCAGGGGCGCATCGGCCATCCAGCAGACCATGGCCTCGAAGTCGTTGGTGACCTCAGGCTGGTTGTGGGGCCGGCAGATGACGTCACCCCGCGAGATGTCCAAGTCATCCTCGAGCTGCATGATGACCGAGAGCGGCGGCGAGGCCACCTCGAGGTCCCCGTCGAAGGTGGAGATGGACTTGACGCGCGAGCGCTTGCCGGAGGGCAGCACGATGACGTCATCACCCTTGCGGAAGGTGCCCGAGGCGATCTGGCCGGCGTAGCCGCGGAAGTCGTGATGCTCGGTCGACTGCGGGCGGATGACCCACTGCACCGGGAAGCGCACGTCGATGAGGTTGACGTCCGAGCCGATGTAGACGTGCTCCAGGTGGTAGAGCAGCGAGGGCCCCTGGTACCAGGGCATGGCCAGCGAACGCTGCACGACGTTGTCGCCGTGGAGGGCGCTGATGGGGATGAACTGGATGTCGTGGACGTCCAGCTTGGCGGCCCAATCGGCGAACTTCTCGCAGATCTCCTCGTAGACCCCCTCGTCGTAGGCCACCAGGTCCATCTTGTTGACGGCCACCACGATGTGCGGGATGCCCAGCAGGGCCGCGATGAAGGCGTGGCGGTAGGACTGCTCGAGGACGCCGAGGCGAGCGTCGATGAGCACGATGGCGAGGTCCGCCGTGGATGCTCCGGTGACCATGTTGCGCGTGTACTGCACGTGGCCTGGGGTGTCCGCGATGATGAACTTGCGCTTGGGCGTGGCGAAGTAGCGGTAGGCCACGTCGATGGTGATGCCCTGCTCGCGCTCGGCGCGCAGGCCGTCGGTCAGCAGGGCCAGGTCGACCTGGTGGTTGCCGCGGCGCAGGCTGGTGCGCTCGATAGCCGCCAGCTGGTCCTCGAAGATGCCCTTCGAGTCGTAGAGCAGCCGTCCGATGAGCGTCGACTTGCCGTCGTCGACCGAGCCGGCCGTGGAGAAGCGCAGCAGATCCATCTAGAAGTAGCCCTCTTTCTTGCGGTCCTCCATGGCCGTCTCGCTGAAGGAATCGTCCGCGCGGGTGGCACCGCGCTCGGTGATCCGGGCGGCGGCGACCTCGGCGATGATGGCCTCCACGTCGGCGGCATCGGAGCGCACGGCGCCGGTGCAGGTCATATCGCCGACCGTGCGGTAGCGCACGACCATGCGCTCGATCGACTCGTCGGGGCCGTTGGCCAGGAAGGGGCCCGTAGCCAGCCACATGCCGTCGCGGCGGAAGACGTCGCGCTCGTGGGCGTAGTAGATGGAGGGCACCTCGACACCTTCGCGAGCGATGTACTGCCAGACGTCCATCTCCGTCCAGTTGGAGATGGGGAAGATGCGCATGTGCTGGCCGCGGCGGATGCGGCCGTTGTAGAGCGCCCAGAGCTCCGGCCGCTGCGAGCGCGGCTCCCACTGGCCGAACTCGTCGCGCAGCGAGAAGACGCGCTCCTTGGCACGGGCCTTCTCCTCGTCGCGACGGGCACCGCCGAAGACCGAGTCGAAGCCGTGCTCGGTGATGGCGTCCAGCAGCGTCGTGGTCTGGAGTCGATTGCGCGATGGGTTGCCCGGCTCCTCGCGGACGCGGCCCTTGTCGATGGACTCCTGCACGGATGCCACGATGAGGCGCTCACCCAGCTCCGCCACGCGACGGTCCCGGAACTCGAGTACCTCGGGAAAATTGTGGCCCGTGTCGATGTGCATGATCGGGAAGGGGAACTTGGCCGGCCGGAAGGCCTTCTCCGCCAGGCGCAGCAGCACGATGGAGTCCTTGCCGCCCGAGAAGAGCAGGACGGGCCGCTCGAACTCGGCCGCCACCTCGCGCATGATGAAGATGGACTCCGCCTCAAGGGCGTCCAGGTGGCTGATGCGGCGACGCCTGGAGCGCTCCGTCAGCGGTCTCGTTTCGATCATCAGGGAGATCCGACCTCTGCTAGGGATCCGATGATTGCCGTCTATCCGGACGGCCGTCACCTCACTGCGACGACGAGCGGAGGCGCGCGGCGGCCCGGCAAGCCTATGCTGGCTTTCCCGACCGAAATGATAGACATTATCGGGAAAGTCAGGTACGGCGGAGTATACCCAGCCAGGCGCGAACGCCCACTGCTCGGCAGCCCGCTGCCGGTGCGGGCCGAAGTGCGTCACCGCCCTAGTCCGTCCGGGCGACTGACGGGCTCCGCTCGCGGCGTCGGACGACCCACTTCTCGATCTCCACGGCGATGAAGGGGATGGGCGTCACGAGCGCCACGACCAGCAGCTCCTCAACGCCGAGCGCCTCCGTCTCGAAGATGGGCTGCAGGAAGGGCAGGTAGATGAAGGCCATCTGGATGAGGGCCGTGACGACGACCGTGATGAGCAGCGGCATGTTGGTGCGAAAGCCCAGCCGGAACGTCGAGGCCCGCTCGGAGCGCACGGCCATGGCGTGCGCCAGCTGCAGGAAGGCGAGGACGGTGAAGACCATCGTCTGCCAGTGCCAGCCCACCTCGATGGCCGTCGCCTGGACGGCCAGCGTGACGCCACCCATCAGCAGGCCCACCCACACCGCGTGCTGCCACAGGCCGTCACCCATGATGGAGGCGTCTGGCCTGCGCGGCGGTCGCTCCATGGCGTGCTTGTGGGCCGGCTCGACGCCCAGCGAGAGAGCCGGCGCGCCGTCCGTGACGAGGTTGATCCAGAGGATCTGGATGGCGATGAGCGGCAGCGGCAGGCCCAGGAAGGGCGCCAGGACCATGACCCAGATCTCGGCCGAGTTGGTGGTCAGCATGTAGCGTACGAAGCGACGGATGTTGGCGTAGATGCGCCGCCCCTCCTCCACCGCGGCCACGATGGTCGAGAAGTCATCATCGGCCAGGATCATGTCGGCGGCTTCCTTGCTGACGTCCGTGCCGGTGATGCCCATGGCCACGCCGATGTCCGCGCGGCGCAGGGCCGGTGCGTCGTTGACGCCGTCACCAGTCATGGCCACGACCGCGCCGCGGGCGCGCCAGGCGTCCACGATGCGCAGCTTCTGCTCGGGGTTGGTGCGTGCGTAGACGCCCACCCGCTCGACGTTGGCGGCGAATGTGGCGTCGTCCATCTCCGCGAGCTGGGCGCCCGTCAGCGACTCGCGGCCGTCGTCGAGCATGCCCAGCCGCGCGGCGATCGACGTGGCTGTGAGGTGGTGGTCGCCGGTGATCATCACGGGGCTGATACCCGCCGACCGACATTCGGCGATCGCCAGCGCAGCAGCTTCTCGCGGCGGGTCGGCGAGGGCGACCACGCCCACCAGTCGCAGGCTCTGCTCGGCGTGCTCGGGCTCGTCCGGGATGGATGCCACGGCACCATCGGCCAGGGCCAGCACGCGGTAGCCGGCCGCTGCGTAGCGCTCGGCGACCTGGCGCGCCTCGAGCAGCACGGTCGCCTGGTCCGCTTCCAGCAGGGGGGCGATCGATTCGAGGGCGCCCTTGACGGCGACCCAGTGCGGGTCGGCGTCGCCGCCGCTCTCCGCGAGAGTCAGCTCCGCCGGCGTGTGGAGCGTCGTCATGCGTCGTCGCTCGGCATCGAAGCCGACCTCGGCCACGCGCGGGTGCGAGTCACGGATGTCCGACTGGCGTGCGCCCAGCTTGGCGGCGAAGGCCACCAGGGCACCTTCGGTCGGGTCGCCCGTGATGGACCAGCCGGCGCCGGCGTCCACCGGCGGCACGAGCGTGGCGTCGTTGCAGGCGGCCGCCACCCGGGCAGCTCGAGCCGCCAGCTCATCGCCCGCCGGATCCGGCTCGATGCGGCCTTCCGGGGCGTAGCCGTCGCCGCCCACGCGGTACTCGCCGGCCGGGGTCCAGAGCCGCTCCACGAGCATGCGGTTCTCGGTCAGGGTGCCGGTCTTGTCCGAGCAGATGACGCTCACCGAGCCGAGCGTCTCCACGGCCGGCAGGCGTCGCACCAGCGCCCGCCGCCCGGCCATGCGCCGCGCACCCAGGGCCAGCGAGATGGTGACGACGGCCGGCAGGCCCTCGGGGATGGCGGCCACCGCAAGACTCACGGCGATGAGGAACATCTCCTCGGGATCCTCGCCACGCACGACGCCACTGGCGAAGACGAGGGCACAGACGATGAGCGCTGCCAGGGCCAGCCAGCGGCCCAGCTCGCCGAGGCGCTTCTGGAGCGGCGTGGGCTCCTCCTCGCCCTGTTGCAGGAGCTCGGCGATACGGCCGATGGCGGTGGCCATGCCGGTGGCGACGACGATGCCGCGTGCCCGACCCGAGGTGACGGCCGTGCCACTGAAGGCCATGTTGAGCTGGTCTGCCGGCGCGTCCGCGGAGACGTCCGGGAGGGCCCGGGTGACCTTGGCCACGGGCTCCGACTCACCTGTCAGGGGCGCCTCGTTGACGCGCATGGCCGGCGCCTCCAGCAGGCGCAGGTCGGCTGTCACGATGTCGCCCTGCTCGAGAAGCAGGACGTCGCCGGGCACGACCTCGCGAGCCGGCACGAGCCGCACGTCGCCGTCGCGCACGACACGGGCCTCCGGGCTGGACATCCGCTGGAGGGCGTCCATGGCCTGCTCGGCGCGATACTCCTGGATGAAGCCGACGATGCCGTTGAAGACGACGATGGCCAGGATGATCAGGGTGTCCTTGGTCTCCCCGATGAGCGCGGTGATGACCGCCGCCACCAGGAGCACCACGATCATGGCGCTGGTGAACTGGTCGAGCAGCAGCCGCCAGGCCGGCCGCTGCTTCTTCGCGACCAGCTCATTGGGCCCGAAGCGCTCGAGGCGCTCAGCTGCAGCCTCGGCCGGCAGTCCGGTCTCCGCCCGCGTCTCGAGGGCGGCCGCGACGGCGGCGGCTTCCACCCGCCAGGGCTGGATGGTCAGTGACGGGAGCGGGGGCGTGGCCAAGATGTCGCTGCTGGCCATGGTCTCCTTGGCTCGGTCGACCGGGCCAAGGACCTCACGGCCCCGCGGGACGGCAGCGGTCGGGCACGGGTGGGCTGCCCCCGAATCGTATGCCGTTCGCCCCAGGAGCGCAGTCGAGCGTGCCGGCGCCCCGGGATCAGGCGACCGCGAACACCTGCTCGTTACGTGTGCGGACCGAGATCGTCTGCCCCTGGTCGAGCGAGAGTCGCTCCGCCTCGTCGCGTGGCACCTGCACCCACACGCGCACGCCATCGTCGCGAGTCAGCTCGACGCGCACCTCGAAGCCAAGGTAGACGACACGTTCCACGACAGCCTGGCGGCTGCCCTCTTCGGGCGCCAGGAGGATCTCGATGTCATGTGGCCGCACGTAGGCGTCGCCCAGCCGTGTCACCGGGCCGATGAAGCTCATGACGAACTCGTTGGACGGGTGCTCGTAGAGATCGCGGGCCGTGCCCTGCTGCTCGATGCGTCCGACGTCCATGACGACGATGTGGTCGGCCACGTCCATGGCCTCTTCCTGGTCATGGGTCACGAAGACCGTCGTCACATGGGATTCGTCGTGGAGGCGCCGCAGCCAGACCCGTAGCTCCTTGCGGACACGAGCGTCCAGGGCCCCGAAGGGTTCGTCCAGCAGCAGCACGGAGGGCTGGATGGCCAGGGCACGGGCGAGAGCCATGCGCTGTCGCTGGCCGCCGGAGAGCTGTGCGGGGTAACGATCGGCAAGGTGTGCGATCTGCACCAGCTCCAGCAGGTCCCCCACGGTGCGACGGACCTCGTCTTTGGGCCGATGACGGATGGTCAGCCCAAAGGCCACGTTGTCCCAGACCGTCATGTGCTTGAAGGGCGCGTAATGCTGGAAGACGAAGCCGATGCCGCGATCCTGGGGCGGCACGCGTGTGACGTCACGATCGTCCAGCAGGACGGTGCCCGAGTCGGGCACGTCCAAGCCGGCGATGATGCGCAAGAGGGTGGTCTTGCCGCTGCCGCTGGGACCCAGCAACGCGGTCAGCGAACCGTCCCTGATCTCCAGCGAGACATCGTCGAGGGCGACGAAGTCACCGAATCGTTTCGTCAGACGCTGCATGCTGATGGCCACGCCCGATCCTCCTTCCCAACCAGCCAGTTTGATAGACGGTCATGGCCAACAGCACCAGGAGGGCCATGCAGGCGAGCACGATCGAGGCGGTGTAGGCCCCCACCAGGTCGAAGGCCTGGAAGCGCTCCTCGACGTGCGTGGTGAGGGTCTCGGTCTTGCCCGAGATCTTGCCCGAGACGATGGCCACGGCTCCGAACTCGCCCAGTGAGCGGGCCGTGGTCAGGATGACGCCATAGATGACGCCCCAGCGGATGGATGGCAGGGTCACCCGCCAGAAGGTCCGCCAGCCGGAGGCACCCAGGGTGTAGGCGGCCTGCTCCTGGTCGGTGCCGATCTCGCGCAGGACCGGCATCACCTCGCGGACCACGAACGGCAGCGAGACGAACATCGTGGCCAGGACCATGCCGGGCATGGCGAAGATGACCTGGATGCCGAAGTCGGAGAGGACCTGGCCGAACCAGCCGTTCTTGCCGTAGACGAGCACCAGTGAGAGGCCGATGACGACCGGCGAGATGGCGAAGGGCAGGTCGATGAGGGCGTTGAGGAGCGAGCGGCCGGGGAACCGGCGCCGCACCAGCATGAGGGCCGCGAGGATGCCGAAGACCGTGTTGACGGGCACGGCGATGGCTGTGATCTGGAGCGTCATCCAGAAGGCAGACTGGAAGGCCGGCCGGCTGATGGCCTTGAGCACGGGCTCCAGGCCGTCCTCGAAGGTGCGCCAGAAGACCATGAAGACGGGCAGGGCGAGGATGAACGTCAGGTAGCCCAGCACGACCAGGCGCAACGTGAGGCGGATGGCTCGTCCCCTGGTCGTGGTGATGGGGGCGCCGGGGGATGTGGCAGCAACGGGGGCGCTCTCGACGGCGGTCACGCCGAAGCCTCCTCGTGGCGCGAGATGCGCCGGCGCAGGATGTCGAAGAAGACCAGCACCGCCAGTGAGACCACGAGCAGCACGACGGACACTGCCGAGGCCGAGCCTGGCTTGTCGGCCTCCACCTGGCCGTAGATGTAGACCGAGGCCATCTCCGTGCGGTAGGGGATGTTGCCGGCGATGAGGATGACGGAGCCGAACTCGCCGATGCAGCGCGCGAACGCGAGCGCGGAGCCGGTCAGGATGGCCGGCAGGAGGTTGGGCAGGACGACGCGCCGCAGGACCGTCGGTGACGAGGCACCCAGCGATGCGGCCGCCTCCTCCATCTCGCGGTCGAGCTCCTCGAGGACCGGCTGCACCGCGCGCACGACGAAGGGCAGGGTGATGAAGAGCAGGGCCAGCATGATGCCCACTTGCGAGTAGGCCGCATTGATGCCGAAGGGGCTCTGCGGACCGTATAGCGCCAGGAGCGTCAGGCCGGCCACGATCGTGGGCAGCGCGAAGGGCAGGTCGATGAGGGCGTTGATGAAGGGCTTGCCGGCGAAATCGTCCCGCACCAGCACCCAGGCGATGGCCGTGCCGATGAGGGCATTGATGACGGTCACGATGCCCGAGACGGTGAAGGTGAGCTGCAGCGCGGCGAGCGCCTGCGGCGACGTGATGGCAGCCCAGAACTCATCGAGTCCATCGGACACGGAGCGCCACAGGATGGCCGCGATGGGGATGAGGACGAGAAGGCTGAGGTAGGCCGCGGTGATGCCGGGGCCGAGCAGGCCCCGGCCGTCATACCGCGTGGAGGCAGGCCCCCGGACGGCGGCCGCTGTCCCGGAGCCGAGACTCATGCCGCGTCGCGACCGAGCTCGGAGAAGATGCCGGCCACGATGCCGGTGTCAGGATCGAAGAAGCGCGGTCGGGCCTCCGCCCAGCCGCCCAGATCCTCGATGGTGAAGAGGTTGGCGATCTCGGGATAGTCGAACTCGGCGAGGATCTCCTGGACCACGGGGCGGAAACCCTTCTGTCCGAAGACGCGCTGGGCTTCCGGCGAGTACAGGAAGTCCACGAAGGCCGTGGCCGGCTCGAGCGCGTCGCCCACTGTCGTCACGGCCACGGGGTTCTCGATGAGCATCGTCGAGGATTCAGGGATGACGAAGTCGATGGGCTGGCCCATCTGCTGCGCGAAGATGGCCTCGTTCTCATAGCCGATCATGACGTCGCCCTGGCCGGCCATGAAGGTGGCCAGCGACTCTCGTGCGCTGCGGTCCATGACCGAGGTGTTGGCGATGAGTTGCTTCAGGTAGTCAAGCGCCTCGTCCTCGGTCTTGCCGGCTTCGAGCTGCGCCTGGTAGGCGGCCAGGATGTTCCACTGCGCCCCGCCCGACGTGAAGGGGTTGGGGGTGATGACGTCGACGTCCTCGCGGATGAGGTCGTCCCAGTCGGCGATGCCCTTGGGGTTGCCGGGGCGGACGACGAAGACGACCACGCTGTCGTGGACGATGCCCTGGTACTCGTTCTCGTCCCAGTCGGCCGGGACGAGACCGGGCTCCACGAGCCGTTCTACGTCCGGCCACAGCGAGAGGGCCACGAGGTCGGCCGGCAAGCCGGCCTCCACGGCCCGGCTCTGGTCGCCCGAGCCGCTGTACGACTGCTCGAACTCGATGCCGGCGCCGGCCTCGGTGGCCTGGAAGAGCGGGATGATCTCCTCGTACGCCTCGCGCGGGGTCGAGTAGGCCACCAGCGTCACTGCCCCTGGCGTGACGGCGACTGGTGACGGCGAAGCGTCCTGGGCGGCCGCCCCAAAGGGCGTCGCCAGGAGCGCGGTGACAGCCAGGGCTGCGGCCGCGAGGATGGCTGATCGCCCGCGGCTGCTCCTGACCGCCGTCCCGCCAGTTCCGGTCGATCGGCGATCCGGATCGCTGGTGCAGGCTCGTCCGGTGTCCATGATCACACCTCCTACGGCTATTCCCTACATTACCTATATTGTCCATATTGTCGATAAGAACGACCGACAATATGGGGAGCCTACCCCGCAGCTCCTGGACTGTCAAGCCAGCGCGCCATCAGGGCCCGGCCTCGGTCCGTGGCAGAATCGCTGGGCGCGTCAGGCGACCGCGACGACGCGATCGTGCTGGCGTCCACCGATCGGAGAAGGAGAGCCGCCATGAACCTGCTGCATCTCATCGCCCCGCGCCGGAGCGCCCACGCCCACTGCGACATCCCCTGCGGCGTCTATGACCCCGAGCAGGCACGCATCGAGGCCGAGTCCTGCCACCGCATCATCGAGCGCTATCACGCCTCGCAGGACGAGGTCTTCCGAGCCCGCTGCATCACCGTCAAGGAGGAGCGCGCCGAGCTCGTCAAGCACCACATCGACGTCCTCTGGCACGACTACTTCAAGCCCGAGCACGTCGAGCAGTTCCCGGAGCTGCACGACATCTGCTGGCGCGCCTCGAAGCAGGCCTCAGCGGTGAAGCAGGGCGTGGACCTCGAGGCCGCCAAGAAGCTCCTCGCGCTCATCGACCAGATCGACGAGATGTGGAAGGGCAGCGGCGGACCGGCCAAGACCCGCATGGCGGCCTCCTAGGCCCGCCGACCGACCCGGATCCTCTGGCGCCAGGTGGCTGACCACTCCGCCTGGCGCCCGACGACGCGGCCCGACGGCCTGGCGCCCGGTCATCAAGCGGTGAGCCCTTCCCTGCTGCGCTCGTGGCGGGCGCGCGTGGCCGTCGAGGGCAGCAGCATGGCGCCCGTGCTGCTGCCGGGCGACTGGCTGCTGGCCGACCCGGATGCCTATCGCGATCGGGCGCCGCGCGGCGGTGAGCTGGTGCTGCTGCCCGACCCGCGCGAGCCGAGCCGTCTGCTCGTCAAACGGGCCGTGGGACTCGATGAGCAGGGTCGGCTGCTGGTGGCCGGTGACGATCCGGCGGCATCGACCGATTCGCGCACCTTCGGCGCGGTCGACCCGGCGGCGGTGGAGGGTCGGCCGTGGTTCCGCTACTGGCCGCCCCGACGGCTGGGGCGCGTGCGCTGACTACAGCCCCGCCAGCTCCGCCATGAGCGCAACGTGCTCGAGGTCGCGGGGCAGGAAGTCCTGGAGGAGCAGGCGGTCGATGCCCGACTCGGCGTACTCGGCGATGCGCGTGCGCGCGCCATCTGGAGTGCCCAGCACCCAACGGTCGCGACGCTCCTCGAGCCAGGCCGTGGCCTCGTCGCTGGCGCCGCCGAAGATGGCCACCTGGGCCTGCGGTCCGGCGCGCCATGTCCGCCTCATCGCGGCCCACCAGCGTGCCCGCCATCGCCGAGCGCGCCAGCGTCGCCGGGTCGCGCCCGATGGCCTCGCAGGCCGCGTCAAGACGGGCCATGATCTCGCGCACCTGGGCCGGGCTCGAGGAGCTGATGTTGTACTCATCGGCGTAGCGCGCCGCGAGCCGGATCGAGCGCGGCTTGCCGGTGCCGCCGATGATGAGGTTGGGCCGGCGACCCTTGGGCCGCAGGAGCGAGTGGCGGACCTGGTAGTGAAGGCCGTCGAACGACCAGCCGTCAGGCTCGTCCCAGAGGCCGCGCAGGATGGCCAGCTGCTCCTCCATGCGATCCACTCGCCCGGCGGTGTCCGGGTACGGGATCCCCAGCCGCGCGTGCTCGCTCTCGTTCCAGCCGGCGCCGACGCCCATCTCCACGCGCCCGCCGCTCATCTCGTCGACCGTGGAGACGACCTTCGCGAATGAGCCCGGGATGCGGAACGTCACGGGCGAGACCATGGTGCCCAGCCCGATCCGTGTCGTCTCTCGCGCCAGCCCAGCCAGCGTCGTCCAGGCGTCCGTGGTCGGCAGATCGTCCTGGCCGGGGAAGCTGGAGTAGTGGTCGGACCGGAAGAAGGTCTCGAAGCCGAGCCTTTCCGCGGTCAGGGCTGTATCGAGGATGTCCTGATAGCTGTAGCCCTGCTGCGGCTCGGTCATGAGTGCGAAGCGCATGGGGTCGGTCTCCTGGCGGGGGCTCTGGCTGACCTGCGCATCATGCCGCAGAGCCCCCGTTGGAGCGGCGACCGATGACTCAGATCGTGGCTCCGGCGTCACCGTGGCCGCGCCGAGCGTGCCGTCGGATGGTATGGATGAGCAGGAGCAGGGCCAGCAGCGGCAGGATGACGAGGGGCAGGACGACGACGGCGAACCAGATGCCGAGGCCGACCAATCCCTGGAGGGCATCGACGGTCTGCGCCAGGGCGGCATCGACCTCGCTGCCGAGGTCCCAGCCCTCCTGGGCCGCGGCCACCGCGGCGACCGGCGTGTACCAGCTCACCGCCAAGCGTCGAAAGTGCCGCCTGGTCGGCGAGGTGGGCGCGCTGCGCCTCCAGCTGCTCGATCTGACCGCGCACCTCCTCGAGCCGCATCTGCACGGCGAGGACGTCCTCGATGCGCCCCGCGCGGTCCATGATCTCCACCAGCGCGGCCTCCGAAGCGCGCAGGTTGGCGATGCGGGCGTCGAGATCCATGACCTGACCGGTGACCTCGATCGACTGCGTGGCTTCGCGAACGACGCGGTCGGCCTCCCCACGCAGGGCATCGACGGCCTCGCCGAAGTGCGCGACGGGCACGCGGTAGGTCACGCTGGCCCAGCGGCTCTCGCCCTGGTCGTAGGCATCCGAGCCCGAGACGTAGCCGCCCAGGCCCTGGATGGCCGAACGAGCGGAGAGCAGCGCCGCCGCCATGTCCTGCACCTCCAGCTCGAGGTTGGCGGTGCGCACGATGCGGGCGTCATCGACCCGCGACTCGGCCTCCGACGCGACGATCGGCGAGGCTGCCCCCACCTGGGCGTCCAGCAGGCGAGCTGCCTCCATCGGGGCGGCCATGGCCGCGTTCGTGCCGTCGTCGAGCCATCCGGCCACGGAGGAGTCGGCTGCGGTCGTGGTGGCGACCAAGCGGTCCTCGCGCACCACCTCGCCGTCGGCTATCGGCAGGCCGACCGGCCCGGGCTGCCCCGCGAGCCAGGCGCCGAGCGCCACGGTCACCACCACCACGATGAGCGTCAGGAACACGTAGAGCGAGGTCGGGCGCGTACGGCGCGACCCAGTGGTCAGGGCCTCCATGGCTGGTCCTCCGTTGTCGGGTCTGGGTCGCCGGAGGTCGTCTCGGCCGATGCCGGCGGTAGGATGACGCCATGACGTCATCGAGCCCGCTGCCGTTCCCTCCCGAGCTCCAGGCGCCCGGAACCGAGGCGTCGCCGTACGAGGTCGTGGCTGCCGTGGCGGACATCCCGCCCGGTGCGATGCTGCGCATCAGCCGGGGCGACCTCGACGTGCTCATCGCCCACAGCGAGGCGGGGATCGTCGCCATCGAGGACCGCTGTCCGCACATGGCGGCGCCTTTGAGCGTGGGGCGGCTGGAGGGCTGCCTCCTCCACTGCCCGCTGCACCGCGGATCGTTCGACCTGCGCGACGGTGAGGTGGCGACCTTTCCGACCACGGGCGGGCTGGATGCCGAGGGCGGGTCGCACCCCGCCTGGTCGCCGGAAGGCTCCACTGGCGCGTCGCCGACGACGGACACCAAGGCACGAGCGCGAGCCCTTACCCGGGTGCGGCGCCTGCGCTACTTCCCGCTGCGGGTCCGGGACGGCCGCGTGGAGATCGCGCTGCCGAGGTGAGCGCACGACACGAGCGGCGCCGCGCCATGGCCCGCTGGCTGGCCGTCGTGGCCTGGATGGCGGTGATCTTCGCGCTGTCGTCGGTCAGCGGGCTGCGGGTCAGCCAGGACGCCGAGGTGGATCGACCCATCCGGACGCTGGCGCACGTGGCCGCCTTCGGCCTGCTGGGCGGTCTCGTGCTCTATGCCCTCTGCGCGAACGCTCGGCCCACCATCGCCAGGGCGTTCCTGGCCATGGCCATCACGACGCTCTACGCCGCGGGCGATGAGCTGCACCAGTCGCTCGTGCCGCACCGCTCCGGCCGCGCGCAGGACGTGGCCATCGATGCCCTGGGCGCCCTGGCCGGGCCTGACCGTCGCCTGGCTCGTCCTCCGCCGCGGCGCCGGGCCACCGAAGCCCGCGCAGTCAGGGTCCGGGCCGACGGGCGACGGAGCCACGGACCCAGGAGCGAGCTAGTCGGTCGCTCGCATGGGCGCGCCCGCAGCCTCGACGCCCAGAGCCACCACCCGAAGGCCGGCCGCCGAGGCCGCCGCGGCGTCGACGATGCGTCGGCCGTCCACCACGAGGTCGCCAGCCATGGCCGGCGCGATGGAGGCCCAGTCGAGCGTCGCGAACTCTGGCCATTCGGTGGCCACCACCACCGCGTGGGCACCGCGGGCAGCAGCAGCGGCGCTCGGGGCGGCCTCGAGGGCCACCGTCGCGGGGTCATCCTCAGGTGCATCGGCCGCCGCGGTCGCAGCGGCCCGGAGCAGGGCGATCCCCCGCTCGAGCGCCACGGGATCGAAGGCGGCCACGCTGGCGCCACGGGCCAGCAGCCCGCGGCCGAGACGGATGGCCGGCGATTCCCGTAGGTCGTCTGTGCCAGCCTTGAAGGTCAGCCCCAGGAGAGCCACCCGCATGCCGCTCACCGAGCGACCGGCGGCACGCTCGAGGCCCTCGACGAGCCAGTCGACCTGCCTGACGTTGGACGGCCAGATGGCGTCCATGAGCGGTGTCTGCACGCCGTGGCTGTGCGCCAGCCGTGGGAGCGCCCGAGCCTGGGAGGGGAAGCACGAGCCGCCGAAGCCCGGACCCGGCGAGAGGAAGCTGCGACCGATGCGCTTGTCCAGGCCCATGCCGTCCACGACGGCCTGGGCATCTGCCCCGGTGGCCGCCGCCAGGCGGGAGATCTCGTTGGCGAACGTGATCTTGGCCGCCAGGAAGACGTTGGAGGCGACCTTGATGGTCTCCGCGCTGGTGAGGTCGGTGAGCAGCACGGGCGCAGCCAGGGGCGCATAGACGCGCTGCAAGGCCGCTGCCAGGGCGCTGCCGGCGGCCCCATCGTCGTGGCCATCGACGCCGATGACGACGCGGTCGGGCGCCAGGAAGTCGGCCACGGCGACCGCCTCGCGTGTGAACTCCGGGTTATGCGCGATGCGCACGGAGGCATCGACCGAGTGCGTCTGGCGAGCGATGTCGGCGGCCGTTCCCGGCAGGAGCGTGCTGCGGATGACGATGGCGCGGGGCAGGTCAGGGTCTGAGGCGATGTCGCGCACGGCGGCCCGCACGATGCCGTCATCCCACTCCTCATCCGGATCGAGCGTGCCCACGCAGACGATCGCCAGCTCCGCTCCGCGGATGGCCGCATGGTCGCCCTCGAACCTGAGACGCCCCTCACGGAGGCCCTCGGCCACGAGCTCGTCGAGTCCCGGTTCATGCACCGGCAGGTCGCCCGTGCGCAGGCGCGCGACACGCGCCGCATCCACGTCCAGGCAGACGATGTCATGCCCGAGATGCGCCAGGCAGGCAGCGGTCACGAGGCCGACGTAGCCGGCGCCCACGATGGCGATGTGCATCGTCCGAGCGTACCCGATAGCCGTGCCAGCCGAAGGTCCCGGTGCGTGGAAGCACCACCGGGTGGTGGAGTGAACCCCGGGGTGCGGTACCGTTCCGCGTGATGCGCCGCCCCCAGTCGGCGTCCGGCCTCGCCGCCGTGTTGGCGAGCCTGTTCGTCGCGAGCCTCGTCGCCGCACCCGTGGTCGCCGCCAAAGCGCCCGCGGGACGTTCGCATGCGCCCGGCTGGAAACGGGCAGCTGCCTGTACCCCGTGGACGAGCGAGTACGTCCCGCCGTCGACCATCCGCGTCCTGCGCAGCCAGCGTGACCTCGTCGCGCCGGAGGTCGTGGGCACCGTCCAGGAGGTCGACTTCCGGCAGTATGTCGGCACCACCATGGCCGTGGAGTGGCCGGAGTCGTACCCGCTCGAGACCCTCAAGGCCGGCGCCGTCGCCACCAAGCAGTATGCCTGGTACCACGTCATCCACCCGCGCGGCGGCCTGGTGGACCTGCCGGACGGCACCCAGTCCTGCTACGACGTGGTGGACACCACGGTCGACCAGTACTACTACCCGGAGAAGTACGGCGTCGGCCTGCCCGATGGTCCGGGCCGCAAGACCATGGCGGCCCTCGACGAGACCTGGGACGTCACGCTGCGCAAGTACAGCATGGCCGGCCAGAGCAGCCGCTTCTTCCTGACGGGCTACCGGGCCGGCACGTCCAGCGTCTGCGGGGAAGACGCCAACGGCTTCAAGCTGTACCACAACAGCACGCGGGCCTGCGGACAGGACGGCCTGCGCTACCGGGAGATCCTGCGCCGCTACCTCAGCCCCAATCTCGAGATCGTGACCACGGGTCGGCACGACGTGCTCGGCTCCCGGAACGGCGATCCAGCCGCCATGGTCCAGAACAGCGACGGTCAGCAGGTGGCTCACGTGTGGACCTCGAGCGACTCGCCGGCAGGTGCGGGCTCCCGGGCTGGCGTGCGCGTCGCCGGTGACGATCTGGTGGGCTTCGGGGCCGGTGACGTCAACGACGACGGCCGCGACGACCTCGTCTTGCTCATCGCCGACGGGCCCGCGGACGGGCCGGCTTGAGGTCGCCCTCAGCGATGGCTCAGGCTACGGTGGCGAACAGGTCTGGTACGACGGGGCCATGCTCGTGCCGCTGGCCGGAGCGAAGCTGCTGATGGGTGACTTCCATGCCGACGGGCGGGCTGACGTCGCCGTGCTGGGCCGGGGTGAGGCGGAGGGCACCGCGCAGCTGGTGGTGCTCAAGAAGAAGCCCGGCGACGGCTTCCTGCGGCCCGCGGCCTGGTGGTCCGGCCCGCAGGAGATGAGCACGGTCGCGGCCGCATGGGCGGGCGACGTGAGCGGCGACGGCCGTGCGGACCTCATCCTGCGACAGCATCCAGCCGAGGGTGGTGTCCGGATCAAGACGGCCCTCACGGGCAGCCCTCTGCCCCTCCGGCCCCGAGCGCATGGGGAACCTGCGCATCGGCTACGAGACCGCCCTGGACCCGAGCAAGGTGAAGGCCGTCCCAGGGCGACGGCGATCGCGACGGCAGGGAGGACGTGATGCTGCTCAGCGCGAAGAGCGGCCGGGCCAGCGTGGAGCGGCTGCGAGGCCAGGCGCTGGGCGCCTTCAAGCGCGTCCCGATGTGGACGGCGCCTCGGTCCGATCGCGTCGCCGTCGAGAAGACCCGCCTCGGCGCCGCCGATGTGGACAACGACGGGATGACCGACCTGGTGCTCTTCAGCCGCGACCCCAGCGGGCACGCGCATCCGGGTGCTCCTGGCCGCGTACGGCAGCATGCGACCCGGACTCGACTTCGTGGAAAGCCTCGACTGGTTGAGCCTGCGGCCGTACTAGACGTCAGGGGCGTGGCTGCCAGCCACGCCAGGCCGCCTCGTCCAACCCCACGGTGACCTCCGGCCCGTTTCGCACGAGCGGCAGGCGCAGCAGGCGCGGGTCGGCCAGCAGTCGCGCGAGGATCTCGTCGTCGGTCATGCGCAGGTAGCCCAGGCCGGCATCGCGGTAGGCCTTGCCCTCCTCGTCGAGGAGGGCGCGGGCACCGTGGCGCTGGCTGAAGCGTCGCAGCTCACCTGGCGCCGGCGGACGCCTGGCCACGTCCACGAAGCTGACGGCCATGCGCCGCTCCTTGAAGAAGCGCAGGGCGCGCCGCGTGGCCTGCGAATCGTTGCGGCCGAAGACCTGGATGACCGCGTCGCCGCTCACGCAGCGTGCCGTTAGGCGGAGGGAGCGGCCTTGCGGGGCCGGCCGCGTCGCGAGGAGCGCTTGGGCGTCATGAGGCCGAAGTAGAAGCCCTCGGCGGAGCGCTTGACGGCGATCTCCACCCCGGCCAGCTTGGCCGCTCGCACCAGCTGCGCGCGCACCGTGGCGGGCTTCTCGCCGTCCTGCAGGACGGCCTCGAAGACGACCGAATCGTCGGTGATCTGCTTCATGCGGTTGATGAGCGCTTGCTGCTCGGGGCTGATGGGCCGCCCGCGAGGCTTGGGCTTGGGCGGGTTGTCCATGAGCTCGGCGTCGACCTTCCTGTACTTGGGCATGGGCGCAGTGTAGCCCTGCGCGGTGGCGCTGCTACGCTGCGGCGGCCATGAGGACGAGGAGGGGCGCGCTCGGGGCTGCAGCGGTCGTGGGACTGCCCCTGGCCCAGCTGATCATGCGGCCCGCCACCACGAGCGCACACGCCCTGCACGGTGACGTGGATGCGCCGCTGCCCCTGGAGGCCTACCTGGTCGGTGCCGCCCTCGCCGTTGGGCTCTCCTTCGCCTTCGCGGCCATCTCCGACGGTAGCCCAGCCCCCGAGCGGCCCCCTGGGCGGCTGCGCACGCTGCCCCGCTGGACCCGCCTCGGCCTGCGGGGCGTGGGCCTGGCTGCTTGGACCTGGGTGGTGCTGCAGGTCATCGCCGGCGGTGACAGCGACGCAGAGGTCCCTTCGCTCATCCTGTGGGTCTTCGGCTGGGTCGGCCTGGCCCTCGTCAGCGCGCTGCTGGGCCCCGCCTGGACGTGGCTGGACCCCTTCAGCACGCTGCACGACCTGGGGTCGTGGCTGGGCCGGCGCCTCCGGCCGCGTACGCCCGGTCGGCTCCGGCCGGCGCGAGCAGCTTGGCCAGCGCGCCTGGCGGCCTGGCCGGCCGCGGGCCTCCTGGTCTGCTTCGTCTGGCTCGAGCTGGTGGCGCGGGTTGGCGGCGGGCGGCCGCTGGGTCTCGTCCTCATCGCCTACTCCGTCGTGACGCTGGCCGGCATGGCCTGGCTCGGGCGCGACCATTGGCGCAGCCACGGCGAGGTCTTCAGCGTCTGGTTCGGGCTGCTGGGGCGGCTGGCACCCTACGGGCTGGAGGGTCGCGCCGGGGAGGGAAGGCTGCGGCGCCGAGGCTTCGGGAGCGCGCTGGCGGACTCGCCCTGGTCCGCGTCGCTGCTGGCCGTGGTTGCCATCGGCGCCGGCTCGGTCATCTGGGACGGCGTCTCGCAGACGCAGCCCTTCGCCGACCTGGTGGGCAGCCCTGGCCTGCCGGGGGAGACGCTCCTGCTGGGCGGCTTCCTGGCCCTGCTGGTCTGGCTGGTCCTGCGCGTCGCGGGTCGCGTGGGCATGGCGGCCATGGGCGCGGGCCTGGTCCCGGTGGCCACCGGCTACCTGGTCGCGCACTACCTGGGTTACCTGCTCGTCGAAGGCCAGCGCATCGTCGTGGCCCTCTCCGATCCGCTGCAACAGGGTTGGGACCTGTTCGGGACCGTCACCTGGGAGCCGCGGGACGAGTGGCTGGCGACCTCGACACTGTGGACGATCCAGGTCGCGGCCGTCGTCCTGGGTCACGTCACGGGCGCATGGCTGGGCCACTCCGCCGTGCGACGCGAGCGCCACGACGGCCGTCACGTCAGCCAGTGGCCCCTGGCCGCACTCATGATCTCGCTGACCGTGCTGGCCCTCTGGTCGCTGGGCCAGAACCTCGTCTTCCTCCCGGAGATGGGGCCGACGTGACCTCCTGGTCGGGCCGGTCGTTCGGCGGGTGAGCGCGCCGAAGAAGCCGCCGACGGCAGCCCCGGAGCGCGGTGACGAGCCGGCCGTCGACCGACTCGTGAGGCTCCCCTTCGCGGTGGATGTCGCCCTGACCATGGGACCGCTGCGACATGGTCGGTACGATCCGACCATCCGCTTCGAGGGGCCGGTGGCCTGGTGGGCGCTGCGCACCGCCGACGGACCGGCAACCCTGCGCCTGGCACCGGCCCACGAGGGGTGGCGCGTCATGGCCTGGGGGCTGGGCGCTCAGCGGGCCGCTGACAGGGTGCCGCGGCTGCTGGGCTGCGAGGACGACCCGGCCGCGCTGATGCTTCCGCACGGTCCGCTGCGGGACCGGGAGCGCAGCCTGCCGGGTCTGCGCTTCGGCCGGAGCGACGCGGTCCTGGCCTCGCTCGTGCCGGCCATCATCGAGCAGAAGGTCACCGGGCCTGAGGCGCAGCGAGCCTACCGGCGACTCGTGCTGCGCTACGGCGAGACGGCACCGGGCCCGAGCGGGCTGCATCTGCCCCCGGCTGCTCCCGTGCTCGCCGGGCTTCCCTACTACGATCTGCACCCCTTGGGCCTCGAGCAACGCCGGGCGGTGACGCTCATCCGCGCCGCACGCGAGGCCGAGCGGCTCGAAGCGGCAGTCGGCCTGCCACCGGAGGAGGCGCTGACCCTCCTGCAGTCGGTGCCAGGGGTGGGCGCCTGGACCGCGGCGGAGACGGCACGGTCGGCTTTCGGCGATCCGGACGCCGTCAGCGTGGGTGACTTCCACCTGCCCCATCTCGTCTGCTGGGCCTTGGCCGGGGAGCCGCGCGGGGATGACGGGCGCATGCTGGAGCTGCTGGAGCCGTACCGGGGCCAGCGCGCACGGCTGGTACGCATCCTGGAGCTTTCCGGCATCGTGCCGCCGCGATACGGCCCGCGGATGCGGACTCGCTCCATCGAGCGACTCTGACGCATCGCGAGCCAGCGGGGGTTGACAAGGTTGTGAGTGGTCACTAACCTACGCGTATGAGCACTGCCGTCGCCGTCCGTCACACCGCCCAGGAGCGCCGCGAGGAGATCCTGCATGCGGCCGTCGTACGCTTCGGCGCGACTGGGCTGCATGGCACGTCGACGGAGCTCATCGCCGCAGACGTGGGCGTCTCGCAGCCCTATGTCTTCCGCCTCTTCGGCACCAAGAAGCAGCTCTTCATGGCGGCCATCGAGTGGGCCTTCGACCACACGATCGAGCGCTTCCGCGAGGCCGGACGGAGCGCCTCCGATCGGCACGACGCCTTCAGGCGCATGGGCCAGACGTACGGGGAGCTTGTCCGCGACCGGCGCTACCTGGCCATCCAACTGCAGGCCTATGCGTCCACGGATGACCCGGAGATCCGGGCCGTCGTGCAGGAAGGGTTCGGACGCCTGACCCTGGAGATCATGCGCCACACCGATGCCGACCCGGCCGAGCTGGCGGCCTACCTGGGGCGCGGCATGCTCCTCAACGTGGCCGGGGCCATGGGGCTCCTGGAAGCTGAGACCGGCTGGGCGGCCATGGTGCGTGAAGGTTGCTTCAGCCCGATGGGCGGCTAGCCATCGAGGCCCCCTCGGCCTGACTGAGGCCCCCCTTTTCGGCTCGATAGTTAGTTAGTACTCACTACTTTGTCTAGGGAAAGGAGAATCAGGATGCAAGGACGCTCGTTGGCCATCTGGACGTTCGCGGTGACGTCGGTGGCGCTGGTCATGGTCATGCTCGACAACCTCGTCGTGTCGACCGCTCTCAATGTCATCCGCGAGGAGCTCGGGGCCACCATCGAGCAACTCGAGTGGACCGTCAACGCCTACACGCTGACGTTCGCCGTGTTCCTGCTGACGGGAGCGGCACTGGGCGACCGCTTCGGGCGGCGACGCATGTTCGTCATCGGCGTGGCCATCTTCACGGCCGCCTCGGCCTTCTCTGCCATGTCCACCAGCGTCGAGATGCTGCTCATCGGGCGCATGGCCCAGGGCATCGGCGCGGCCATCGTGACGCCCCTCACCTTGACGCTCCTGTCAGCGGCCGTCGCCGCCGAGCGGCGCGGTGTGGCGCTGGGAGCCTGGGGCGCCGTGGGCGGACTGGCCATCGCCATCGGTCCCCTCGTCGGCGGCGCCATCGTCGAAGGCGTGTCCTGGAACTGGATCTTCTGGATCAACGTGCCCATCGGCATCGCCCTCGTGCCGTTCGGCTGGTTCGCCCTGCGCGAGAGCCACGGCCCGGCCAGCCGGCTGGACCTGCCCGGCGTGGCGCTCGCAAGCGTCGGCCTGCTTGGCGTCGTCTGGGCCCTCATCAACGGCAACAGCGAGGGCTGGACGAGCCCGACCATCGTGGCCGCCTTCGCCATCGGCGTGGCCTTCCTGGCTGCCTTCCTGGCCTGGGAGCGGCGCGCACCGGCGCCCATGCTGCCGCCGCGCTTCTTCCGAGACCGCTCCTTCAGCCTCGCCAACGTGTCCTCGATGCTCATGAGCTTCGGGATGTTCGGCTCGATCTTCCTGCTGGCGCAGTTCCTGCAGTTCGTGCGCTTCTACTCGCCGCTGGAGGCAGGGGCGGCCATCCTGCCCTGGACCCTGGCGCCCATGTTCGTGGCGCCCGTCGCAGGCGCCCTGTCGGACCGCATCGGTGGCGGGCTGCTGATGGGCACGGGCCTCTCGCTGCAGGCCATCGGGCTGGCCTGGCTGGGGCTCGTCTCGAGCACGACGGTCGAGTACTCCGCGCTGGTCCTGCCTTTCCTCATCTCGGGCATCGGCATGGGCCTCTTCTTCGCCCCGGTCGCCAACGTTCTGCTCGAGCTCGGTGCGGCCGGAGGAAGAAGGCCAGGCGTCCGGCGCGGGCAACGCCATCCGCGAGCTCGGAGGCGTCTTCGGGGTGGCCGTTCTGGCGGCCGTCTTCGCCCGCAACGGTGGCTTCGGTAGCCCGCAGGCCTTCGTGGACGGCATGGTCCCGGCCATCCTCATGGGGGCCGCCTTCGTGGGCCTTGGCGCGGTCGCGGCGTTCGCCATCCCGCGGACTCGCCGCGTCCCCGCAGAGCAGCCGGAGCTCAGGGTGGCCAGCCCACACGGTGGCCCGGCAGTTGGCGATCCTGCACCCGTCTACATCCGCATCGACGAGTAGGCGGCAGGTCGATCGACTGACGACCGGCGGTGGGTGTCCCTCTGGGCATCCGCCGCCTTCCTATCCCTGGTCGAAGTGCGCTGCGATAGGCTAGGCACGAAGCGGGACGGGTCGTCCCCTGTAAACGCAGGGTCTACCGGCGTCAGCAGGGAGGTTCGGGCGTGGCCGCACATCACGGGAGGGACGGCAATGACCCATACCATCGTCTGCTTCGGCGACTCGAATACGCATGGCGCCCACCCCGACCCGAGCATCGGTGGCCGCCATCCTCGTGACGTGCGCTGGCCGGGGGTGATGCGGGCTGCCCTCGGCGAGGGCTACGAGATCATCGAGGAAGGCCTCAATGGCCGCTGCACGGTCTGGGACACGCCCATCGAGCCCGGCCGCTGTGGCCTCACCTACCTGGCGCCCTGCCTGCTCTCGCACCGGCCGGTCGACCTCGTGACGATCATGCTCGGCACCAACGACGTGAAGCGCATCTACGGCATGACGGCATCCGAGATCGCCTGCGGGGCGGGCGCCCTCGTGGACGTGGCCAAGGGGACGCTCTGTGGACCCGACGAGCTGCCGCCGCGCGTACTGCTGGTGGCGCCTGTGCCGGTCGGAGAGGCCACCGCACACAGCGAGATGTGGGGCTTCGGGGCTTCCCGCGAAGAGTCGCGGCGGCTGGCCGGCATGTACCGGCTGGTCGCAGACGGGCGCGGCGTCGGCTTCTTCGATGCCGGATCGGTGGCGTCGGTCAGCCCACTCGACGGGGTGCACCTGGACGCCGTCGGCCATGCCGCGCTGGGAGCCGCCATGGCCAAGGCCGTGCTGGCGGAGCTGGCGCGCGTCTGACGTCGCGTGGGCGTTCCGGCGTGTGGGCGTTCCGGCCCGGAGTCAGCGAGCCGGCCGCAGTCGGAAGGCTGACCAGGTCTTGTCGATGCTCAGCACGCCCAACGGACGAAGGTCCAACTGTTCGGCGATGGCCCACACGTCGTCGCGGCTCATGTCCAAACCTGCCGCTCGAGAGCCCTTGCGGTAGAAGATCCAGATCACCGATCCGGGTGCGAGCCCTGCCACGGCGGGAGGCATGAGGTCCTCCAGCTCGGTCATCGTGCCGACGAACAGGAAGACAAGCTGGGCCTCAGCAGGCTCCACGAACGTGGTTTCCGGCGGCAGGCCGAGTGACTCGACGACACCTGGAGCAGGGTTCAAGACTGCGATGCTGCTGCCCGGTTTCAGGCGCGCCTTCTGGGCGACGGTCTTGTCCGGCATGTGCCCTCCTTTGTTGGCCGAACCTCATTGCGAACCACCCCCATGTCGATGGCCGACTCTATCCCATCGTCCGGTCCACCTTTACATGCTGGTCCCGGCGTCCCATCATCGCCCGACGCGCGGGCACCCCCCGTCCGCGGGCATGACATGGAGGTGAGCGTGCGTTCGATGCGCGCCCTGCTGCGAGTGACCCTGTTGGTGGCGATGGCCCTGGTCCCAGCTGGCCCCGTCGTGGCTGCCCCTCACGGTGACTCCGGTGTGTCCGAGCCTGCGGGTGTCGCCACGGCCGAAGAGGCCGGTCACGCCGAGAACCCCTGCTTCGAGGAGCCGCCACCACCGCCGCCCTGCGAGCCAGGCATGCCCTGCTTCGAGGAGCCGCCACCACCGCCGCCCTGCGAGCCAGGCATGCCCTGCTTCGAGGAGCGCCACCGCCGCCCTGCGAGCCAGGCATGCCCTGCTTCGAGGAGCCGCCGCCGCCGCCCGACTACCCGCCGGGCTGGCTGGAGGACAGCGCCGAGGCCGCCATGGAGGCCTTCGTCGAGGAGCGCATCGCGGCCATCGAGGCCGCCGGTGGCGTGGATCCCGACGAGGTCCCGCCGCCGCCGCCCGACTACCCGCCGGGCTGGCTGGAGGACAGCGCCGAGGCCGCCATGGAGGCCTTCGTCGAGGAGCGCATCGCGGCCATCGAGGCCGCCGGTGGCGTGGATCCCGACGAGGTGCCGCCCCCGCCGCCCGCCGCCCCGGTCGACGACCCGGCCGGCGCCGATGCCGAGGTCCCGCCACCACCACCCGACTACCCGCCGGGCTGGCTGGAGGACAGCACCGAGGCCGCCATGGAGGCCTTCGTCGAGGAGCGCATCGCGGCCATCGAGGCCGCCGGTGGCGTGGATCCCGACGAGGTGCCGCCCCGCCACCCGCCGCCCCGGTCGACGACCAGGCCGGCGCCGATGCCGAGGTCCGCCACCGCCGCCCGACTACCCGCCGGGCTGGCTGGAGGACAGCACCGAGGCCGCCATGGAGGCCTTCGTCGAGGAGCGCATCGCGGCCATCGAGGCCGCCGGTGGCGTGGATCCCGACGAGGTGCCGCCCCCGCCGCCCGCCGCCCCGGTCGACGACCAGGCCGGCGCCGATGCCGAGGTCCCGCCGCCACCGCCCGACTACCCGCCGGGCTGGCTGGAGGACAGCACCGAGGCCGCCATGGAGGCCTTCGTCGAGGAGCGCATCGCGGCCATCGAGGCCGCCGGTGGCGTGGACCCCGACGAGGTGCCGCCACCACCACCCGACTACCCGCCGGGCTGGCTGGAGGACAGCACCGAGGCCGCCATGGAGGCCTTCGTCGAGGAGCGCATCGCGGCCATCGAGGCCGCCGGTGGCGTGGATCCCGACGAGGTGCCGCCACCACCGCCAGCACGGCCCGACGAGGAAGTGTCGCCTCCGTGTGCATTTCACATGGCAGGTGGTGCGGACTACCTGGTGATCGATGCCGTGGTGTGTGACATCACCCAGCCCTTCACGGTCACCGGGGGCAAGATCACGGTCCACTTCACCCCGAGCAGCGGCGATCCTCTGAGCGGCGGCACGTACAAGTACAGCGGTGACTTCGGCGATTTCAGTGCTGCCGGTCAGGGCACATACCGGGTGAAGCTGACCGCCGATGGCGGCTCCATCGTCGCGAAGGGACCGGGGTCAGTGACGACCCCTCGAGGCACCTTCTCGGCCAGCGGCAAGGAACACTACGACCTGACCCCCGCGAGCTGCTGAACGGAACGGCTCAGCGATCCGTCTCGGGACGCCCGCCACGGGCCAGGCAAATGCTGACCGGGCACGCACGAGCCTGAGCCCCGCAAGCCATTGCGGATGTCGGTGTCTGTTATCCGTATGCTCGACCCATCTTTACAGGCGGGCGCGCGCGTCCCATCATCGCCCGACGCGTGGGCACCCCCCGCCCGCGGGCATGACACGGAGGGACAAGACTTGGCGAAGTACCTGCTCATCTATCACGGCGGCAACCAGCCCCAGGGCGAAGAGGAGGGCAAGGCCGTCACGGCGGCCTGGATGGCCTGGTTCGAGGGACTCGGCGCGGCCGTAGCTGACGGCGGCAATCCCACCGGCGCGGCCAAGTCCGTGGCGCCGGACGGCAGCGTGGCCGACTTCGACCCCGCGAGCCTCACCGGCTACTCCATCCTGGACGCCGACTCGCTCGACACGGCCGTCGAGATGGCAAGGGGCTGCCCGCACCTCGCCGCCGGCGGCACGGTCACGGTGCACGCGACGTTCGAAGTCATGTGAGGCGAGCAACGCGAGAAGGCGCCGCCTGAGAGCTCCGCGCGACCGGCCCTTGAAGGGCCGGTCGCGACGCATTCGACGGCGGGCACAGAGGCCCCGCCGCCACCGCCACAGCCGCGAGTGCAGGCCGATGCCCCCGCCATTGACGCAGACGGCGGCGGCGCTGAAGCGGCAGCGGACGGCGGCAGAGATCCCAGAGGGAACTGTCGTCGTGTCACCCTTGCCGAGCGCGCCGGTCACCGGACGCCACCGGTGTCGATGGCTCGGACCCTCACGACGTTGGCGGTCACGCCGGTCCCGGCCACCTCCGGGCGAGCGTCGCGACCAGCGTCTACATGGGCGGCCTTGCCGACGGCGTAGGCGCTCATGCCGGCCGCTGGCGCCGCGGCCATCGGCGAGGACACGGCCACCAGGCGCCCGCGGCGAGCTGCCACCAGGCGCGGCACGAGCGGCCCGACGACGTTGAGCGACGACCGGAGGTGCTGATCGAGCACCGAGTCGTACGGGTCGTCTGCAGCAACCACCACGTGCGTGCCGCCGACCCAGCCGGCCACGAGGTGCGCCAGTGCGTCGACGCGCCTGAAGCGCCGGTAGACCGCCCTTCTTGGCACTGAAACCACCGTTGTCCATGATGAAACTCCCTTGACCAATCCGTAGCGAGGTGGACAATCGCGTTGCCATGAGTGGCCAGCCAGGGGCCTCCGGCCCTGCCCAGCGCGGCGCGCTCGCAACAGGTCTGCGGATGCTCGAGTTGCTCGTCTCCGCGCATGGGCCGCTGGGCGTCACGGAGGCCGCGGAGATGCTCGGCGTGGACAAGGCCAACGCCCACCGCACCCTGGCCGCCCTCGTGCGGCTCGGCTACGTGGAGCAGGACCCCTCCACGCGCCGCTATGGCGCCACCGTACGAGTCGTGGAGCTGGCGCGCTCCGTGCTCGACTCCAAGGACCTCACCGTCGTGGCAGCCCCCCACCTCAAGTCGCTGTGGGCCGCCTCCGGCGAGAACACGCACCTTGCCGTGCTGGCCGGGGATCATGTCGTCTATGTGTCAACGCTCAATGGCACGACGCTCCTCTCCGCCAACGCCGCCATCGGCCAGTCCGGTCCCCTGCACTGCACTGCCACAGGCAAGGCCATCGTCGCCAACCTCCCGCGCGGGACCACGGAGGGCCTCATCAAGAACCTCGACTTCGAGTCCTTCACACCCCGCACCTTGACCAGCCTCGACGCCCTCCAGAAGGAGCTGGGCCAGGTCCGCGTGACCGGTTACGCCGTGGACGACCGTGAGTACCACCCCGGCGTCCGCTGCATCGCCGCCCCGGTCTTCGGGATCGGCGGTGTCATCGCCTCGCTCGGCATCTCCGCTCCTGCCGACCGGATGGACAGCGATCGGCTCCGAGTCCTGGCGCCCATCGTCGTGGACACGGCCGCCCGCATCAGTCGAGAACTGGGTGGTCCAGCATCGAGGATGGCTTCATGAGCAACCTGCGCACGGGCGGACAGGTCATCGCCGACCACCTGGCGGCCAATCACGTCCCCTACGTGGTCGGCATCCCCGGCCACGGCTGCCTGCCCATGGTCGATGCCTTCGTCGGCCGCAGCACGCCGACCTTCCTGCAGGTCCGTCACGAGCAGTCGGCGGCCCACCTTGCCGATGCCTACTTCCGCGTGGCACGCAAGCCGCTGGCGGTCATGA
This sequence comes from uncultured Chloroflexia bacterium, assembly GCA_963825995.1. Lineage (GTDB taxonomy): Bacteria > Chloroflexota > Limnocylindria > Limnocylindrales > CSP1-4 > JAFMJV01. The sequence goes on along the minus strand of CAWGVH010000001.1, from coordinate 306,768 downwards.
CATCCATCGGCCCGGGTGCCGTGAACACGGCTGTGGGCATCGCCACCGCGTACGTGGATTCTTCCACGATGCTCGTCTTCACCGGCGACGTGCACACTTACATGTTCGGGCGGGGTGTCCTCCAGGAGGTCGACCGCAAGGCCTGGGCCGACCTCACGACGCTCTTCGAGCCCATCACCAAGCGGCAGTGGCAGGTCACCCGTGTGGACCAGCTGGCGCGTATCCTGCCGCAGGCCTACGCGCTGGCGGCCGGCGGACGGCCCGGCCCGGTGCTCATCTCGGTGCCCATGGACGTTCAGGCGGATGCAGCCGACGTCCCCGAGGCCCGCGCGGTCGAGCTGCCTGAACCCCCCGCCCCGTCCGCCTCCGCCGTGGCCCAGATCCGAGCCGCGCTGGCCGATGCCGAACGTCCTGTCCTCCTGGCCGGCGGAGGCGTCGTACAGAGCGGCGCCTCCGCCCGGTTCCGGCAGATCGCCGAGCACCTCGGCCTGCCGGTGGTGGCCACCTACCAGGCCAAGGGCGTGCTGCCGGAGGACCACCCGCTGTACGGCCGTTACCCAGGCTCCAAGGGCACGGACACGGGCAACGCCCTCTGCCGCGAGGCCGATGTCATCGTGGCCATCGGCTGCCGCTTCGCCGACGAGGCTGCCTCCTCGTACGTGCCGGGAGTGACCTTCTCCATCCCGCCCACGAAGCTCTACCAGGTCGACATCGACGAGTACGAGATCGGCAAGAACTACCCCGTCGAGCTGGGCGTCGTGGCGGACGCCAACGCCTTCTGCGAGGCGCTCTGGGCACTCGTCCGTGACGAGGCCTCGAACGAGGCCCGTCGGAGCCACTGGCAGGGACGGATCGCTGACCTGGTGGTGCCCTGGAACGCCAAGCTGGCGCCCGGCCGCACGGACCGCAGCCTGCCGCTGCGCATCTCCGCGGTGCTTGACATCGTCCACGGCGCCGTCCCGGCGGACACCATCGTGCTCACCGGCGCCGGTCACTCGCAGGCACAGTTCCTGCAGGAGTACACCGTCAACGACGCATCCCAGGTCATCTCGCCCAACGGCTTCAGCACGATGGGCTTCACCATCCCGGGGGCCATCGGCGCCCGGCTGGCGGCGCCCGGGCGGCCCGTGCTCGGCTTCGCCGGGGACGGCGACTTCTTGATGACCGTGCAGGAGCTGGCCATGGCCGTCCAGTACGGCCTCGACGTCATCTATGTCGTGGTGGACAACGCGGGCTGGCAATCCATCCGCGATCTGCAGATGGACGCCTACGGCGAGGAGCACGGCTTCGCGGCCGAGTTCCGCACGCCGGCGGGCACCTCCATCGCGCCGGACCTGGTCACGGTCGCCCGTGGCTTCGGCGTCAAGGCCTCAGAGGCGACCGACGAGCCGGCGCTCAGGGCGGCCATCGGCCGGGCGCTCGCGGAGGGAGGACCGACGGTCATCGTCGTGCCCGTCCGTCGCGAGTACCCCGAATCGGCCGGTCCCGTGAGCGGCTGGTGGGACGTTCCCGTGCCGGCTTCGCTGCCGGAGCGCCGGGGGACCTACGAAAGGGAGGTGGCACCCGTCCGACGAGATGCTGTCAAGCGAGGCTGATCGCGATCGACGTTCGAGGAACGTCACACAGGAGGACAGGGAATGACCAGATTCGGAATGATGTGGCGCCGGGGCTTCGTGCTTGCCGCGAGCCTGGCGCTGCTGGCGAGCGTGGCGCCGGCCGCGACCTTCGCACAGGACGACGGCCGCTGGCAGCGAGGTCACGGTGATGACCTACTTCAGCAAGGACCTCGGCGAGACCGCGCTCAAGGAACTGCTGGCGCAGTTCGAGGCCGAGACGGGCATCACCGTCAACTTCGTCGACGTCGGCCACGAGGACTTCAAGACCGGCATCCTCATCCAGCTCGCCGGCGGCAACCCGCCGGACGTCTCACACCGTCTGGGCCGGTGCGCGCACCGCGTTCCAGGTCCAGAACGGCTCGCTGGCACCCATCGACGAGATGTGGGCCGCCAACGACCTCGACAGCCAGTTCCCGCAGCGGCATCGATCGACTCGGCAGCGACCTACGACGGCGCACAAGTACCTGCTGCCGTTCGGCTACCACTATCGCGCGGCATGTTCTACAACCCCAAGATCTTCGCCGACGCCGGCGTCGCCGATCCCGACGACCTGGGACGAGCTGAAGGCCGCCTGTGACGACCTTCAAGGCAGCTGGCATCGTGCCCATCTCCCTGGGCTCCATGAACCAGTGGCCGGCGCAGTTCTGGTTCGACTACCTCATCCTGCGCACCGCCGGCGCCGAGTACCGCGCCAAGCTGATGGCGGGCGAGGCGGCCTACACCGACCCCGAGGTCGTGCGGGCGATGGAGCTCTGGGCAGAGCTCGTCGACGCCGGCTGCTTCGCGGACGGACGCCAACGCGCATCGACTGGACCGACGCCGCCGACCAGCTGGCCAACGGTGAGGCGGCCATGAACCTCATGGGCACCTGGATCATCGGCTACCTGGAACGGCAACGGCCTCGCGCCTGGCACCGACTACGACTTCTTCGAGTTCCCGATCATCGACGAGGGCGTGCCCGACGCCGTCGTCGGACCCGTGGACGGGTTCGTCACGGCCGCCGGCGCCAAGAACCCCGAGGGCGCCATGCAAGCTGCTGGCCTTCCTTGCGACGCCTGAGGTCCAGGCCGCGTGGGCGGTCGGCCAGGGCGCCCTGACGCCCAACATCAACCTCCGACACGTCGGCCGTTCAACGACGTCATCCACGAAGGCCCTCGAGCGGTCGCGCGCGGCCGAGACCTACAACTTCAACTACGACCTGGCCACGCCGCCGGCGCCCAGCCGGGTCGGGCTGGACATGTTCCAGAAGTTCATCGCGACCCGAGCAACATCCACGCCCTGCTCGACGAGACCCAGACCGAGATCGAGGCGGCCTTCGCGAACCAGTAGACGATGCGAGCCGCGGCGTCGTCACGATCCGGCGCCGAGCGACCTCGATGCCGGGGTGGTGCTCGATGCCACCCCGGCATCGGCACCTCTGAGCGGGCTACCATCGGCAGCAGGGAGACCATGACGGCAGTGCACAGCCGGAGCGACCGCGCGCATGACCAGCGGCAGCCGCTTCTCGCTGGTCCTCATGGCTGCGGGCCCGCTGGCCTTCTTCACCGTTCTTCGTGCTCTGCCGCTGGCGCAGTCGCTGTGATACAGCCTGACCAAGTGGAACGGCCTGAGCGACCCGGCTTCATCGGCCTCGGACAACTACACGCGGGCGCTCGCCGACCCGCTACTTCGTGGGCGCCTTCCGCAACACCGCCGATCTGGCTCCTCGTGGCCGTCACCGTGCCGACCGTCCTGGGCCTGCTGCTGGCGGTCCTGCTCGACCGGCCGCTGCGCGCCAGCCGCTTCTACAAGTCGGCCTTCTACATGCCCATCACGCTCTCGCTGGTGGTCGTCGGGCAGGTCTGGATCTGGATCTACCAGCCCGACTGGGGCCTGCTCAACAGCGTCCTCGACGCGCTCGGCCTGGAGCGACCTCACGCGCGCCTGGCTGGGCGACCCTGCCACCGCGCTCATCGCGGTCATCGTGGCCTGGTGCTGGCAGCAGACCGCCCTATCCTGATCCTCTACCTGGCTGCGCTCACGACCGTGCCCGGGACCTGCTCGAGGCGGCCGCCATCGACGGCGCCACCGCCTGGCAGCAGTTCCGCCGCATCATCGTGCCCCTGCTTCGCCCGGCCTCGGTGGTGGTCATCTCGCTGGCCGTCATCAACACGCTCAAGGGCTTCGACATCGTCTTCGTCCTGACCAAGGGTGGGCCCTTCCACACCTCGGACAACCTGGCCATGTTCATGTACTCGGAGACCTTCTTCAAGTACCAGCTGGGCTACGGCGCGGCCATCGCGACGGCCCTCTTCGTACTGGCCATCATCGTCATCGTCGTCTACTTCCGGCAGGCGCGGGCCTCGGAGCGGCTCTATGGCTAGCCTCCGCCCGCACCGGCTGCCAGCGTCGTGCCCATGACGAGAACGGGCGGCGGCGAGCGGCGCGCCCGGCCGCTGAGCCGCTCGCTCATGCGTCCACGGCTTCATCCTGGTCATCCTGGTCATCTATCGCGGCGCCCATGATCGGCGTCGTCATGACCTCGCTGCAGTCCAACGCGGAGATCGCCGCGCGCGGCGTGTGGCACATCCCGGAGAACGCCTCGCTGGCCAACTTCCAGGACGTCATGGCCAACACGCCACTGCCGCGCTACCTGCTCAACAGCTTCCTGGTGACCATCCCGGCCACCTTCTTCTCGGTGCTGGGCGGCGTGCTGCTGGGCTATGTCTTCAGCCAGTTCCGCTTCCCCTTCGCGGAGCTCCTCTTCCTGCTCGTCATCGCGGGCATGTTCTTCCCGCCGCAGGCCATGCTCATCCCGCTCTTCAAGATCGTTCAACGCACCGATCGAGATCGCCGGCTTCCAGGTCCTGCCGGCGCTCTACGACACGATCTACCCCATGATCATCATCCACGTGGCGCTGGGCCTGGCCATCACGACGCTGCTGATGCGCAACTTCATGAGCGCGCTGCCGTCCGGACTGCGCGAGGCGGCCATCGTCGACGGCGCAGGCGAATGGTCGGTGCTGGGGCGCGTCATCCTGCCGCTGACGCTGCCGGCGCTGGCCGTGCTGGCCACGCTGCAGTTCACCTGGATCTGGAACGACTTCCTGTGGCCGCTCGTGCTGACGCGCTCGGAGGAGGCCAAGACGGTCATGGCCGGCATCAACGCCATGAAGGGCCAGTACAACGTGGCCTGGGCCAGCCAGGCGGCCATGGCCGTCATCGCCAGCATCCCCACCATCGTCATCTTCGTGCTCTTCCAGCGCTACTTCATCGCCGGCCTGACCATGGGCTCAGTGAAGGAGTAGCTCTCGGATCCATCAGCCGCCGCGCCGTAGTGGCGCCAGCCGCAGGCGGAACCAGGATGTCGTCCAGCCAGCCAAGGAGGGGGTTCCCGTGACCGCAGCCGTCGAGCGCATGAGGGTCGCCATCATCGGGCCGGGTCGCATCAGCGACCTGCACGCCATCGAGTACGTGAACTCGCCGTACACCGAGATCGCGGCTGTCTGCAAACCGGACACGGCGGGCGCCCTGGCGCGGGCGCGGAGCTGGGGCATCGAGCCGGAGAAGGTCTACGCCGACTGGCAGGACTGCCTGGCGGACGACTCGATCGACGCCTTCGAGGTGCTCCTCCCCCACCACATGCACCTGGAGGTGGCCCTGGCGGCCCTCGCGACCGGCAAGCACCTCTCCATCCAGAAGCCGGTCGGTTTCACGGTGGCCGAATGCCAACGCTTCGTGGAGGCTGCTGACGCGGCCACGGCGCGCGGGCAGGTCGTGCGTGTCTTCGAGAACTTCCTCTTCTACCCGCCCGTGGCCAGGCTGGTGGAGATCGTGCGCGCCGGCGAGATCGGCGACGTGCTCTCCATCCGCCAGAAGAGCCTCTCCGGGGACCCGGCCTGCGGCTGGGAGGTGCCGGCCCGCGCGGCCGAGTGGCGCTTCGACCTGGACCGCAACGGCGGAGGCCCGCTCGTCTTCGACGACGGCCTGCACAAGTTCAGCATCTTCTGGTCGATGCTCGGGGTGGCGGACGAGATCCACGCCTGGATCGGCTCGACGCCCGTGGAGGGCGGGGCACTCGATTCGCCGTCCGTCGTGTCGCTGCGCTGGGCGTCCGGGGCAGTCGGCGCGCTGGAGGTCGTCAACGCGCCAAAGCTGCAGGTGCAATCGATCTTCTACTCGCAGGATGACCGCGTCGAGGTCAGCGGGACGAAGGGCGTCGCCTGGGTCAACCGCGGTCACGGCAAGATCCAGGAACTGCCGGCGCTGCAGGTCTACAAGGACGGCCGCACGACCGACTACGAGGACCTGCCCAGCGAGTGGGACAGCAGCTTCATCCTGGCCACGCGCGACTTCATCGAGGCGGTACGGGAGGGGCGCAGCTCGCTGCTGACGGCGGCACAGCACCGCGAGGTGCTCTCGACGGCGCTGGCGGCGCAGATCTCGGCCCGCGAGGATCGAGTGGTTCGGCCGGCCGAGGTCGGCTAGGGTCGCTCGGGCAACGGCCCCTTGACCCGGCTGGCCGACGCGTTACACAGGTGAAGCGGCGGGCCGTCGTGCCTGGAGCGCGGAACGCAGGGCCGCGTCTGCGATGGTGTCGATGTCGAGGACGGCGGCTGCAGCTGGGTGCGTGATGGCCGGCAGGAGGATGTCGTCCGGCAGCAGGGCCACGATCTCAGCCATCGAACGGTGGGCCGCCTCGGAGATCTGCGAGAGGCGCCGACGCGACGCCCGCTGCGGCTCCTGCCGATGGGCCGGGAAGCCCTGGCCGAGCGCGTCCGTGAAGAGCTGGTCCAGGAGGAGGCGCAGGTTCTCGTCGCCGGCCCAGCCCCAACCCTGGTTGAGCGACAGCGAGATGACGTTGCCGGCGTTGATGCGGGCGAAGAGGAAGGCGTCCAACGACGTCAGCAGGTGCCCGCACGTGACGCCCGGATACTGCATGACGGCATTCATGTAACCCTGCCCCGTGCCACACCCGCCGATGACCATGTCGACGCGGCCGGCCGCCAGCAACAGTGCGGAGATGAGCCCCGTGTGGATGTACTGGAGCTCCGGCTCCTCGCCCTTCTGCGCCATGCCGGCGTTGACGACGTCCAGCGCGCGTCCCTCGAGCGCGGCCATGATGAACGGGTGCTTGTCGACGGCGCTGGTCTCGTTGACCACTGCCACGCGCATCGGTCTGGGCTCCTTCCACGACATCGTCGGTCTACGGGTTGGGCGGGCGGACGCGGTTCGTCCAGTCAGGTCGGGGCATCGTCGAGTCAGCGAGGTGACTGGTGACCGGTACCCCGCAGCCGACGGCCGCTGAGACCGAGCATAGCGCGGTGCTAGGCTCAGCGACGATGACCGACACCCACTGGCCCGACTACTACGAGGTGACCGCGGAACGACCTGCCTGGGGGACCGTGACCCAGGCAGCCGAGGCGTTCCCCGATCTTCCGCCGGGAGCGTCGCCGCGGCTGGCCGTCGACCTCGGATGCGGCGCCGGGCGGGACGCCCGCGAGCTGCTGCGCCGCGGCTGGCGCGTCGTCGCCGTCGATCGCACGCCGGAAGGCATCCAGAAGCTGCAGGCCCTCACGCCGCCGAGCACCACGACCGCCTCGAGACGCACGTGGTCGACGTGGTCGACTTCGACATCCCGGCCTGCGACCTGGTCAACGCCAGCCTCATCCTGCCCTTCCTGCCGGCCGATGCGTACGCCGCACCTGGCGGCGCATCCGCGATGCCCTCGCTCCGGGCGGTCGCTTCAGCGGCATGCTCTTCGGCGACCGTGACCAGGCGGCGAGCGAGGAGCCGGATATGACATGCCCATCGCCGGAGGTCATCCGCAGCCACCTCGAAGGCTTCGCCATCGAGCGCTGGGACGAGAAGGAAGAGGACGGCCAGACAGCCCTCGGGGAGCCCCACCACTTCCATCTCATCGAGGTCGTGGCTGTCCGCGAGGCCGCGGACGAGCGGGCGCCTGTCGGTCGGGCCCCGGTCAGCGACTCGGGCTCGACCCACGGTGGTGCCGTCGGGTAGCATGCCGTCGATGTCAAACGCCACGCCAGTCGCGCCCGCCGAGCCCACACCGCCCGCTGCGCCCACTGCGCCAGCCGTGTCAGCCACGCCCGTGGAGTCCACGAGCCTGGTGCCGGTCGTGGTGCCGCCGACCCTGCCGGTCGCCGAGCGCGTCGCCCTGGGCCAGGCTGCGCCCGGCATCGAGGAGCTCTTCCTCTTCGCCCGGGAAGCCGAGCTGCGCGTCCGCACCCTGCGGATGGTCATCCAGGAACGGCTCGAGACGGCCCGCGGCGAGGAGCGGCTGCGCCACGAGATCTGGCTCCGTCACCCCGGTCAGGCGCGCGTCACCACGAGGCGCGACGAGGATCGCTCTCGCGCGACTACGAAGTCTGGCTCCTCGGGGACGACACCGTGACCACCTACATGGCCGTGCGCAACGTGGCCAGCCGCCGGCCGCTGGCGCCCCACGTGGTGGGCGTGGACGGCCCGGACCTGCCTCGCTTTGCCCGCCAGCGTGAGCCGCTGACGGCGCTGCCATCGGGCAGCCTGGCGGACACGTTCGTGCACCCCCACGGGCTCTTTCGCAACGTGCTCGTGACCGGACCGCTGGCCGTGGTCGGCAGCCGGTCGGTCGGCGGGCGAGAGGCCATCCTGGTGCGTTCTGAGCACCCCCGGACGTCCAAGGTCCTCGTCGATCGACCCGATCGCAGCATCGAGGTGGGCATCGACCGGCAGTTCGGCTTCCTGCTCATGCTCAGCGAGACCATCGCGGACCGTGTCACGCGCCACGCCGAGGTCACGGAGCTCGCAGTCGACCCGGCCGTGCCGCCCTCGACCTTCGATCTGCGCCTGCCGGCCAGCGTCCGGATGCTCTACTGAACGACCTCGTCAGCAGCGGCGGCCTGGCCCGCTGTGGCTGGGCCGGCGACGATCCGCTGATGGTCGCCTACCACGACGACGAGTGGGGCCAGGCGGTCCACGACGAGCATCGCCTCTTCGAGATGCTCTGCCTGGAAGGTGCGCAGGCCGGCCTCTCGTGGGCCACGATCCTGCGCCGTCGCGAAGGCTACCGGGCGGCGTACGAGGGCTTCGATGCCGTGCGTATGGCCGCCTGGGACGACGATCGGCAGGCACGACTGTTGGCCGACACTCGCATCATCCGCAATCGCGCCAAGGTGCGCGCCTTCCGCGACAACGCCATCGCCGTTCTGCGCCTGCGCGAGGAGGAAGGCGGGCTTGCGGCCCTGCTCTGGTCGCCCGTCGGTGGGACGCCCATCATCAACCGCTTCGCGCGCCTGGCAGAGCTGCCGGCTCGCACCGCGCTCTCGGAGGATCTGGCGCGCGCCCTTGCGACCCGTGGCTTCCGCTTCGTGGGCCCCGTCATCGTCTACGCCTACCTGCAGTCGATCGGCGTGGTCAACGACCACTTGGTGGGCTGCTTCCGGCACCCAGAGTCGGCATCCGGTGATGCGGCAGCCTCGCTAGGATGGAGCGGGCAGTCCAACCCGCCACTGCCGGATTGAGCGTGGGCCATCGGGGAGGTCGATGGGCAAGCGGTCCAAGGACAAGGTCGGGAAGAAGGAGCGCCGGCGAGCCGAGGCAGCCGCGCTGGCCAAGTCCACCTGGCTCACACAGGCCGCCGGGCTGACCGAGGCCGCCGGGCGGACCGAGGCCGCCGGGCGGACCGGACGCCCGACGCCGGCCACCGATGTCCTGAGCGGAACGTCCGGAGGGCACCGCACGCCGCAGCAGAACCGGCACGGACGGACAAGCCGCGAGCCGACGCCGACCACGCGGCAGCCGTCGCGGTGGGAGCCGTCCCGGTGGGGGCCGTCCCGGCAAGGGCTGACACCGCAGGTCCGGTCGAGCGACCTGGCACCACGGTCGATGCCACGGAGCTGGCCGCGCGACTGGCCAGTCTCAGCACGGTCCTCCAGCGCGAGATGAGCCGCGCCGATACCGGCGACGGCCTGACCCGGGCTCGTCTCTCAGCGCTGTCTCTGCTGGTCCTCGGTGGGCCACGCACCCTGGGCGACCTGGCCTCCGCCGAACACGTCCGCCCACCGACCATGACCCGCCTCGTCCACGCCATGGAGGCTGAGGGTCTCGTGGTGCGCGAGCCGCACCCGACCGACGGCCGCTCGATCATCATCCGCGCCACCGCCGGCGGTGAGGCCCTGCTCGGTGAGGGCCGAGCCCACCAGATCGCCTCCCTTGCGAGGGCCATCGCCGACCTCGACGACGCCGACCGCCTGCGGCTCTCGGACGCGGCGGACCTCCTCGGTCGTGTCGTGCGCGATTCGGGTCGGGAGACGGGTGACAGGCCGGCGTGACGAGCGCGACTGACCCGACGGAGCGGGAGGCAGTCGGCGGCCACCGACCGACACGCGCTACGGAGCTGGCCGTCTGGCTGGCTCTCTTCGTGGCCCTGGTGGGCCTGCTCCAGGCGGGCACGCCGCCACGGGTGACCGTGCTGTCGCTCATCGTCGTGACGGCGACGCTCGCGGCGTCGCTGCGCTGGCGGATCGGCTGGGCTGCCATCATCATCCTGCTCGCGGTCGGGATCGCCCTCCGCGTGGCGCCAGCGACCGGCTTCTCCGACGTGCTGGTGACCACCGAGGCCGCCATCCGGGAGATGCTCGCCGGTGGTAACCCCTATGGCCATGGCTTCGCGGAGTCGGTCCCGCCGGGAGCGCCGTTCGCTTACGGACCCGTGGCCCTGCTGTGGTACCTGCCCAGCCTGGACCGGCCGGGGATGATGGAACTCGCGGCCTCGTTCGTGGTGCTCGGCCTGCTGGCCCTGCGCGGTCGGCCCCTGGGCCTGGCCATCTACGCGGTGACCCCGGCCTTCGTGGTGGCCGCCACGGACGGCTCCAACGACACCACGGCAGGCCTGCTGCTCCTCGTGGCCCTGCTCGCGGCGTTACGCCGGCCGGTGGCAGGTGCGGTGCTGCTGGCCGTCGCCGCGGCCTTCAAGCCGTACGCCCTGGCCTGGCTGCCCGGGCTCATCGCCTACGCCGGCTCCATCGGCCCCCTGGCGGCCTTCCTGGTGGCGACGGCCGTGGCCTGGCTGCCGGCCGTGGTGGCGTGGGGTCCCGAGTCGCTCCTCTGGTCCTTCCGTCGGGCCGACGAGATCCACGCCCAGCCGTACTACTCACTGGCCTACGGCCTGGGCAGCCCGGAGTCCGTGCCCAAGGCCGCCTGGCAGGCCGTGCGCGTCGGAGTCGGCGTCCTGCTGGCCGTGCTGAGCCTGCGCCTGGTGCGCTCTGCGGCTTCGTTCATCATCGTCGGCGCGCTCATCTTCGGCGCCACCCTGTTCCTCGGCTTCTGGAGCACCTTCGCCTACCTGGCTGCCGTGGCCCCGGTCATCTGCTGGCACGTGGACGACTGGCTGGGACTCGGGGTGCAGCGCGTGGTCTGGCCGGGTGACCCGGTGCGTGCTGTCACCAGCTGGGCCGATCGACGCTGGCCAGTAGTCCATCCGGGCCATAGACAGACTGAGGCGGCGGTGGCACCGACCCGCTAGAATCAGGGCTCCGAGCAGAGAGCCGCAGCGTGCCGTGCGCTGCGCAGCCTGGAGGAAGCCATGACAGCGATCTGGATCGGCCTGCTCATCGTCGCCAATGCGGCCGACTACCTATCGTTCCTGGTCATGGTGGCCCGGCATGGCCTCGGGGCGGAGATGAACCCCATCGTCGTCGGCCTTGCCCGCGACCACGGCCTCCTGCTGCTGACCCTGGCCAAGGCCTCGGCTGTGCTGCTGGTGGCCTCGACCTTCCTCGTCGTGGCGCGGACGCGGCCCAGGCTGGCAGGCACGGTGCTGGCGGTGGGCATCGCCGTCGGCGGCTTCGGAGCGCTCTCAAACCTCGCGACCCTGTGAGTGAGATCGGTGCCGTGCCCACCGACGCCTGAAGCACGTCCCGGCCCCGGCCCGGATCAGCCCTCCGGCAGCCCAGCGCAGGAGGCGTCCGGGTCCAGGTCGGGGCGCACGGTGCGGACCCAATCGCGCACGGCCCACGACGTCGTGCAGAAGGCCAGGCCGGCCCACGGGATGGCCTCCGCGCTGAACGGCCGCACCTCCAGGGATTCGCGGGTCACCGTCATCGCCCCGCCCACGATGGTCGCCTGGTAGGCGATGACGACGATGGCGGCCTGCGGCCGCGAGTAGATGCCCACGATACGGTCGGGCTCCACGACCAGACCGGTCTCCTCCAGCGTCTCGCGCACGGCCCCCTGGATCACGGTCTCGTCAGCCTCCAGGAAACCGCCCGGCTGGGCCCAGGCGCCGAAGCCGGGCGGGATGGCGCGCCGCAGGAGCACGAGATCGCCCGCAGCGGTGACCGGCAGGGTGGTGACCACGAGGCGCGGGTTGACGTAGGTCACGCACCCGCATTCCGCGCAATGGTGCCGGTCGCGGTCCTCACCGGGTACCGGGCCAAAATCCAGCCGCCCACCGCAACGGGAGCAATTGCGGAATGCCGGGGCCAGCCAGTCGGGCGCGCCGTCGGCGAAGCCGAGGAGCGGCTGCAGAGCCCCCGGGTCCTCCAGTCGCGTCATCGGTCAAGCCAGCAGCACGGCGAGCATGACGATGGCCACCACGAGCAGGCTGCCGGCCAGCACGGCCACCCAGACCAGCCTGAAGGCGGCTCGACCGACGTCCACGCGGCGCCACGCCCCCACCGATCGCCAGACTCGGACGAGGGCGTCCGCGGTGATGACCAGGAGCACGGCGCCGCCGATGAGCACGGGGATCCTGACCAGGGGCGAGGACATCGGCGTGCCCAGCTCCAGGGCCGTGATGGCCATGACACCGCAGACCAGCACCACGATCGAGAGGTAGATGAAGGCGCCCTGCAGCGGTGTCGGCTTGAGCTCCGGCACGCGCTGGGGCACGAGCGGGCGGCCCTGGGCGTCCACAGGCAGCGGCGGTCGCTCCTGGCGATCGAGCCGCGGGAGTCCCTCGAGATCATCCACATCCACGCCCGGAGTCTAGCCGCCACTCGCGGCCGGGGCGCCTACTGTCCCTGGGCGCGGGTGTAGCCCTCCTCGTCGCCATACATGCGCAGCTTCTGGACGTGGACCCAGGGCAGGCGCTCCCCGACCCGCGCCAGCAGGCCGAGGATGGCCGCGTCGTCCACGCTGCCGCCCTCCTGCGCCGCCATGAAGCGACAGCGCCACCAGCCCACCGTGTCGACGTTGGCGTTGCCGGCCGGGTAGACCACCGTGCCGCGTGCCGAGACGAACAAGAGGCGGAAGTCGGGGCCGGCGGCGGCCTCCAGAGCCCGACCCACCGCGGCCGCCTCGCCGTCCTGCTCGGTGTAGACGTCCACGCCCACCAGGCGGATATCCGAGCCGGTCACGCTGCGGACCTCCCAGCGCGGGCGCGGCTCGGGCGGCGTGGCCGGGGCACCCTGCGACTTGGTCGGGTAGCGCGTCGACGGGGCGCGACCGAGGTTGGCGATGATGGCGTCGGCGAAGCCGGAGGTGGATGTGGCGTGCTCCACGTCGCCGGCCTGGCGGGCCACGTCCAGCGTCACCGCCTCGCCCTCCTCGAGCGTCACGAAGACGGCGTCCTCGATGCGCTGCGCCGCCGCTGGCTCACCGATGTGGCGCAGCATCATCACCGAGCTGAGGATGAGCGCGGTGGGGTTGATGACGTTCTTGCCGGCGTACTTGGGGGCGGAGCCGTGGACGGCCTCGAAGATGGCCGCCGTGTCACCGTAGTTGCCCGAGGCCGCGAAGCCCAGGCCGCCCACCAGGCCGGAGGCCAGGTCGCTGATGATGTCGCCGGCCAGGTTGGTGGTCACGATGACGTCGAACTGGGCTGGATCCTTGGCCATCTGGTGGGCCACGTTGTCGATGATGAGGTGCTGCGCCTCGAGCTCCGGGTACTCCGGCGCCATCTCCTCGAAGATGCGCTTGAACATGCCCTCGCTGAGCTTGAGGATGTTGGCCTTGGTGGCGCAGGTGACCTTGCGGCGACCCTCGCGGCGGGCCAGTTCGAAGGCGTAGCGGATGATCTTCTCCGAACCGCGCCGGCTGATGATCTTGAGGGCCACGGCCACGTCGCGGGAGTCCAGGTACTCCACTCCGGCGTAGAGGTCCTCGATGTTCTCGCGCACGACGATGAAGTCGATGCCCTCGCCGTCGTAGCGGGTGGGCACGCCGGGGATCTGCCGAGCAGGGCGGATGTTGGCGTAGGTCTCGAAGAGCTTGCGCAGGGTCACGTTGGCCGACTTCTCGCCGAAGCCCACGGGCGTCTCGAGCGGACCCTTGAGAGCGACGCGGGTGCGGGCGATCGAATCGGCCGTCTCGCGCGGCACGCCGGTGCTGTCACCGCGCTTGAAGACCTCGGCGCCGGCCTCGACCTCCTCCCACTCGATAGCCACGCCGGCGGCGTCGATGACGCGACGGCTGGCGAGGGCGATCTCCGGGCCGACTCCGTCGCCGGGGATGAGGGTGACGCGGTGGCTCATGGTTCCTCCCGGGAGGCGGCCTGCTGGGCAAGCGGATGAAGCTGGCTGGTGCGGGTCTCCTTCGGGGGCCCCGCCTGAGCCAAGTCTACGACCGGGAGACTCCCCGACGGGCGTCAGCTCGCCAGTTCGGGTCCTGCAAGGATGGTCTGGCGCCCCCACGGGATCCGTTCCGTGTGGCGGACGGTATCGTGAGGACATGGCACCCCAGCCCACTCAAAGCCAACTGATTGCGCGATCGCGTCGACCATCGTGGCACCCGTTCGCCCGGCTGCTGGTGGCGATCGCGTTCCTGACGGGACTCCTCGCACCGGTGCCACCCACCAGGGCACAGGATCCGGCCCTGGCCGATCCTGGTCCGTACGAGGTCGCCACGCTGGAGGTGACCGTGCCGCGCACCCGCGGTGACGGAGACACCTTCGAGGCGCGCGTATACGTCCCCCTGCCGTCGGGACGCACGGGAGCACCGGCGCCGGTGGTGGCCTTCGGACATGGCTACCGGGCCGACGTCGACTTGTACGAGTCGACGCTCTCGCACTTGGCCTCGTGGGGCATCGTCGTCATAGCGCCGCGCTCCGCTGGCGATCTCTTCCCCGACCACGCCGCGTTCGCCGGGGACCTCCTCTCGGCACTCGACTGGGTGGTCGCAGAGGCTGGACGGCCAGGCAGCGGCTGGCCCGGCGGACCTGTCGACCCTGACGCCCTCGCCACCGCGGGCCACTCGATGGGCGGCGGAGCCGCCCTGCTGGCCGCCGCCGAGGAGCCTGCCATCCGTGCCGTGGCGACGCTGGCCGCGGCCGAGACGATCCCCAGCTCGATCGCCGCGGCCGCGGAGATCGCCGCACCGGCCCTCTTCGTGGCCGCCGGGGACGATGCCATCACGCCGATCGACCAGCACCAGCGGCCGATGCTCGAGTCCAAGGGCACCGGGCCAGCTGAGCTGCGAACGATCGCGGGCGCCAGCCACTGCGGCTTCATGGACCGCGAGACGCTCCTCCTCGCCCTCGTCTGCGACACCGCCGCCATCGGCGCGGAGGAGCAGCGACGCCTCACGCGGGAGATCCTCACCGGGTGGCTGCTCGACACCCTGACGACTGCACGCGGGGAGGCGTGACACGAGGCGGCCGTGCGGCTCGAGCCCAGCGGCGCGATGAGAGCCCGCGGCAGGGGAGATGCCGCGGCCGTGGATCGCGCGCGGCCACCTTTTCGAGACAGTCCATCGCCTCGTACGCATCGGATGATGCTGCCGCTGCCGGATGCCCGCAGCATTGAGGCAGGTCACTGGGCTCAGGCACGGTGGCTTTAGTTCCGGCTGGAACCGGAGCAGAAGACGGCGAAGGCCCGGGCGATCGATCAGAGGTATCCGACATGGTGAGCCCCGAGACAGACCGACACCGCTGGTCCTGGTTGCGGCCGCTCCTGGTGCGCATCGTCATCGATACCCTGACGCTGCTCGGCGCGATCCTCCTCTTCAGCCTCATCCGCCTCCCTGAGCGCAACGCAGACGGACGCTACGTCTTCGACGTCCCGGTCGTGGATCTCAGCGGCGCGGTTCCCGTGGACCTGCTGCTGCTGGGTGCGTCGCTCGCTCTGGTGAGCACCTTCGTCCGACCGGTGCTCGCAGCCTTGACGGGTCTGGCCATCGTCCGGACGTTCGGCCTCTCGGTCGTGATCGTGAGAGCGATCGTCTTCCTGCTGGCCATGTGGCTTGCCATCGAGATCTCCGGGATGGAGGTCGTGGTGGCCGATCCGCGCCTGCTCTGGATGGCCGCGATCGCGGTCGTCCTGTCCCTCCTCCTGTTCGCGGTCGAGACGCTGCTCGGCTTCAACCGGCCTCGACTGGAGGATGTCGGCGCCCGCCAACCGCTTTGGCAGCTGGCGGACCGCCTTCCGGGCCCCCGTCGCAATCGACTCCTGGAGAACGTCCGCCTGGCCGAGGTCCAGGAGATCATCCTCCAGTACGGCCTGGACATCGCCCTATCCGGGACGCCGCTGGTGCGCCTCCGCGGGGTCGCGGACCGACTGATGGGACGGGAACCCGACGAGTTCGGGTCCCTGTCCGCGCCCGCCAAGGTCCGGGTCATGCTCCAGCGGCTTGGCCCGACGTACGTGAAGGTCGGCCAGATGATCTCCAGCCGCTCGAAGCAGCTGCCGGAGGAATGGCGCCTGGAGCTCGACAAGCTCCAGAGTGCCGTGCCGCCGTTCCCGTACGAGCAGGTGGAAGCCATCATCCGCGACGAGCTGGGGGCTTCGCCCGACACCCTATTCGCGACCTTCGATCGCGAGCCGCTCGGCGCCGCGTCGCTGGCCCAGGTCCATCGGGCCACGCTGTTCGATGGCACCGAGGTGGTCGTCAAGGTGCAGCGTCCCGACACCCAGGCGATGGTGCGGGCGGATCTCGGGAACATGGAAGATCTCGCGCGCCAGGCCGAACGTTGGGTCGAGGTGGCGCGCACGATGAACCTGGCCTCGTTGGTCCACGAGTTCGGACAGGGCGTGCTCAAGGAGCTCGACTACCGCATCGAGGCGTACCAGGCACAGCGCCTGGCCTCGGTCATCGAGGGGCTCGAGGGCGTCCACGTGCCCCTCGTCTATCGACAGACCAGCGCCTCTCGGGTGGTGACCTATGAGTTCATCCGTGGGGTCAAAGCAACGAACGTGGCAGCGCTCGACGAGGCCGGGGTCGACCGTGACCTGGTCGCGCGAAACTTCCTGCGGGCGATGATCAAGCAGATCGTCGTCGCGGGCTTCTTCCACGGAGACCCGCACCCGGGCAACATCGTCGTCGATCTCGAGACAGGCACGCTCACCTTCCTCGACCTCGGGCTCGCCGGCGTGCTCGACTCGACACGGCGCTTCAAGCTGCTCGTCCTGCTGTGGACGCTGAAGGAACAGGACACGGGCGGCGTGGCGAACGCCATCCTGGCGCTCTGCGATCGCTCCGGCCCCCTGGACGAGGATGCCTTCCGCGACGACATCTCCCGCATCGTCTACCAGCACTGGACGTACGGCGAGGCAGCATTCTCGCCGTTCATGACCGAGTTGCTGGGCGTCCTGTCCGCGTATGGCCTGAGTCTCGACAAGGCCCTGACCCTGGCCCTGAAGGCCCTCGGCCAAGCCGAGGAGCTGGTGGCCACGTTGAGCCCGAAGCTTCCCCTGGTCGAGACTGGCTACGAGGACGCGCGCGAGCTGCTCGAGGAGGAGGTCACGCCCGACACCATTCTTGGGATGGCGAAGGGGGAGGCTGCCGCGACCGCCCTGGAACTCGGAAGCCGTCTGCCACAGCTCCGCAAGGCTGCCTGGAGCTGGCTCGATCAGTTCGAGAAAGGGCGCATCGTCATGGGAGTCGACGCCAACGACCTGCAGCGGAGCCTCAGCTCGGTCAGGTCCCTGAGCCGCAACGTGACCATCGGCCTCATCGTCGCCGGCCAGCTCGTGGCGGTGGCCGTCGTGCTTGCCGTCCTCGTGACGAGCGATGCCCTGAGCGAGGAAGCCACCCTGGTCGCCGCGCTCGTGTTCCTCGGCTTCCTGATCTTCAGCATGATCGTGATCCGGCGCGTATCGCGGCGCGCGGACTGACGCGCGTCCGACCGCTGATGCGCATACCCGCCTGACGGGAGACCGGCCCGGGCCTCAGTCGGTGCTCACGACGTCCCAGGGTGAGACGAACATCTGGCAGCCACGGCTCGTGCCGTGGCTGCCGTCTTGCGCTGGTCAAGCGGTGACTCGTGGGCAAGCGCCTCAGGCGTCCGCGGGCGGCGACCCTGGACCAGGCGATGCAGGCTTCGGCTCGGTCGGGGTCTCGACGACCTCGTCCGGCGCCGCAGGCGGCGTCACCACGGGTGTCGAGACTGGCCGCGTGGCCGGGGTCGATGCGGGAGCGGATGACGGTGCCGCCATCGATTTGGCAGACGTCGAGCCGTACCCGCCGACCGCCGCCGTGGCGGTCGTGTAGCCCGGCACTTGGCGGCGCTTCTCGAACCACTGCCCCCAATGCATGATGTCGAGGATCAGGCCAAGGATGATCCACATCCAGTCCCAGCCCTCGATGCCGTTCGCGGACCAGACCAGCACGTACATGATCGTCGTGTACGGCAAGAAGATGATGCCGAGCAATGGCCAGATCCATTCGCCGCCCCAGACGACCTGCCAGCGATCGCTGAACAGCCACGCCAGGACCAGCATCACTCGGGGTGCGATGGAGAACCCTACGACCAGGAGGCAACCCAACAACAGCACGGTTCTCTCCCTCTACTGGCCAGCGGCCGCCCGAAGGTCCATGCATCTGGCCCTGGTGACGGCACCTGTCCCGAGGCTGAGTGTACGCGACCCTTCGTGCCGCGCAAGAGGTCCGTGAAGGACGAGGCGAAGGATGACCTCGTCCCATGCGAGCGCCTCGCGGCTCATCCCGAGCGGATGAGGACGGTACCGCCACGACCTGTCAGTGTCTTGTGTCGAGGACGGCCTCGGTCGGGCCGTCGTTACGCGCACATCCGTGCGGAAGCGAGGCTCGTCCCCCGAGCCCGTTCGACCGGGAGGGACTATGTGATGGCCACCACTGCGGACAAGACCCATCTCTCGGACAGCCAGGTCGTCGAGGTCATGCGCCTGCTCCGTGGCGTGGACAGCGTCGAGATCAAGGCCACGGTGCCCGCGAAGGCGCATCGCGCCACCATCCAGGGCCTGCCCCTGGACCCGGTCGAGGCCCAGCCACGCCAGGTCTTCTTCTTCGACACACCGGACCTGCGGCTCGATGCTGCGGGCGTGGTAGTGCGGGCGCGGCGCATCCAGGGCGGCCGCGGCGACACCGTCATCAAGCTTCGTCCGGTGGAGCCGGACACGCTGCCCGACAACGTTCGGCGTTCAGCGGCCTTCAACATCGAGCTCGACGCATTGCCGGGTGGCTTCGTCGTGTTCGGGCTCATACAAGGGCAAGTCGACCGGTCAGGAGATCCGTGATGTGGTTGCGGGTCGGCTCCCGCTGCCGCAAGCTCTTCGCAAAGGAGCAACGCGCGTTCTATTCCGCGCATGCGCCGGCGGGCCTGAGTTTCGACGACCTCGTGCCACTAGGGCCCGTCTTCATCCTCAAGGCAGTCTTTGGCGTGGTCCTCTCGGCCACGTCCAAACTGGAGCACAAATTCGTGGCCGAGGTGTGGACGTACCCGGATGGGTCACGCATCGTCGAGCTGTCGACCAAGTGCCAGCCCTCCGAGGCATTCGAGGTCGGGGTGGAGATGCGGAGCTACATGGCCGACCGCGGTATCCCCCTTGTCGGTGGCCAGCAGACGAAGACCCGCGCCGCCATGAAGTTCTTTGGGGCGGAGCTGGCGGCGGCGAAGGGGGACTGAGCGACCAGCGGCTACTTCTCTACCGGCGGGAGACGGACGCGCTGGGCAACCCGGCGCTGCCCATTCGACCAGAGGGCTGCTTGGTGGGAGATGCTGAGGTAGGAGACGGATGAGAGCGGCAAGCCCATCGACAGACATCCCGCCCGTGGCCGGTCTTCGCGTGGCTGCAGGGCTACCAGCGGGGCTGGCTGCGCCTCGACTTCATCGCCGGCCTGACGGTCTGCGCGATCCTCGTGCCGGAGGGCATGGCTTACGCGGAACTGGCGGGCGTGCCTCCCGAGTACGCCTTCTACGCGGCTCCGGCCGCGCTGCTCGCCTACGCGGCGCTGGGCAGCTCGCGTCAACTGGTCGTGGCGGTGTCCTCCGCCATCGCCATCATGTCGGCGGCCACGATCTCCGAGCTGGCCACAGAGGGCAGCGCCGAGTACATCGCCCTGACCGCGGCGCTGGCCATCCTGGCGGGGCTCGATCTCCATCGGGGCGGGGGTACTGAAGCTCGGCCGCATCGCCCAGTTCTTCTCGGAATCCGTGCTCCTCGGTTTCGTCTTCGGCCTGGCGCTGCTCATCTCCATCAAGCAGATCCCGAAGCTGCTGGGCATCGAGGCTGAGGGCGAGACCGCGGTCGAGCTCGTCCGGAACATCATCCCGGCGCTTGACGAGACAGATCCCCTGACGCTGCTCGTGGGAGCGCTTGGCATCGCCGGCATGTTCCTGCTCGAGCATCGGCTGCCGCGGATACCGGCGGCGCTCGTCGTCCTGCTCGTGTCCATCGTGGCTTCGGTGGTCCTGGGACTGGAGGCCCGGGGCGTCCATGTCGTCGGCGATCTGCCCGCTGGGCTGGCGCCGCCGTCGCTGCCGGGCGTGGGGCTAGAGGCCTTGCCCCTACTACTCGGCGGGGCTGTCGGCATCGCCCTGGTCGCCTTCGCAGAGGCCATCGGGCCGGCCAACAGCTTCGCCCGCAAGCACGGGGGCAAGGTCGACCCGAACCGCGAGCTCATCGCCATCGGCGCTTCGAACACCGGCGCCGGGCTCTTCTCCGGCTTCCCCATCGGCTCGTCACTCTCCAAGTCAGCCGCCAATGACCAGGCCGGCGCCCATACCCCGGCCTCGCTTGTCACCGCCGCCGGCGCCACCGCCCTGGTCGCACTCTTCCTGACACCGCTCTTCGAGCCCCTGCCCGAGGCGATCCTGGGCGCCATCGTCATCGTGGCCGTCACGGGCATGATGAAGGTCGCCAAGATGCGCCAGCTGTGGGACCTGCGGCGGGTCGATTTCTGGCTCGCCATGATCGCCCTGGTCGCCGTGCTCCTCATGCCGACCCTGCAGGCGCTCGCGATCGCCGTCATCGCCTCGCTGGCCGTCCTCGTCTGGCGAGTCAGCGAGCCTCGGATGACGTTCCTGGGCCGCGCCAAGGGTGGCCTCGAGTCGGTCGACCTGCGGACCGCGCCGGAAGCCGAAGTGCCGGGCCTGCTCATCGTGCGCCCTGACGAGATGCTCTTCTTCGCCAACATCGCATCGGTGCGCGACGGGATCATCGCGGCCGCAGAGCAAGAGCCACGTCCCTCGGTCGTGCTCCTGGACCTGGGCCTGACCCCGGAGGTGGACGTCCCGGTGGTAGAGGCGCTGGAAGACCTTCACGAACGCCTCGCCGCGGATGGCATCGAGCTGTGGCTGAGCCGCCTCCGGCCCGCCGCCAGCGAGCTCCTGGCTCGTGCCGGCGTGCTCGACCGGATCGGGGTCGAGAGGATCTACCCGCGCGAGATCGAGGGCATCATGACCTACGTGACCCGCATGTCGGATGCCGGCGACCGTGAGACGGTCCTCAACGACCTGCTCGCGTTCGTCCGCGAACGGCGTGCCCGACCCGGCACCTCCGCAGCGGCTGCTGAGATCCTGGAAGCCATCGAGCTGCGGGTCGAGATCGAGCTGGCGATGCGCATGACGGGACCGTGCGGCATGCTTGATCGCCATTCACCACAGCCACGCGTCCGGCGGCCTGAAGCACCCGTGCAAACCCCACGAGCGACTCGCAGGTCCACTCGGACGCTCCGAAGGGTCCCTTCGGCCGGATGCGGACGGCCATCGGGGCGCGATGCTGGCCATCCGGACAGCAGGGATGCCGGGTCTCGGGTCGCGCGCAGGGACGAGGATACGCACGATGACGAAGGTGACACCCAGCGACTTGGTCGCGGACGAGATCCTCTGGAGCCGGCAAGGGCGTGATGCCCGGGGCCGCCAACGACTGGCACCACCCCATCATCCACCGGCGCAAGCCCAAGTCGACGCGGGCCTTGCTGCGACGCTGGCGGGACCTCAAGGCCATCTACGTCGGGAAGCGCATCGAGCCCGGGTTCCGCGAGGAGATCATGCTCTCGGTGGCGGCCGCCGACACCTCTCGTCAGTGCAGCTTCGCCCATCAGGAGTGGGCCCTGGCCGTCGGCGTGCCCAAGGCGGAGATCGCCGCGCTCAAGGCCAGGGACGCCGCCTATTTCGATGCGCGGAAGTGGACGGCCTTCACGTGGGCGCAGGCCGCCGCCCGCAGCGACTTCGGCCACGTGCCCGACGCCATCGACGCCGATTTCCGGAAGGAGTTCGGGGCCCAGGAGCAGTCGGACATCGAGCTGCTCGCCCGCCTCATGTACTGGATGAACGAGACCAGCAACGGCGTCGACGCGGCGATGGGAGCGCCTCACCGGCAAGCCGGTCGAGGGGAGCGCCCTCCGGGAGGTCGAAGCCTCGTGGTCTACGCCTTCTTCGTGCCCTATGTCATCGTCATCCTGAGCGCCAGGCAGAAGCGCGACCCTGTCTCCCTGATGCGAGGCATGCGGCCCTTCTTCCGGGAGTTCGAGCAGCGGGTGAGTCGACCGAGCGGCGCTCCGACGACTGGCCCACGGTGAGCGCGGCGGCCAGGCCGGCCGCCATCGGCCACCAGGAGACTGGCGCCGAAGCGACGATCCTGGACCTCGGCGACATCGTCCTTCGGCCGTGGCGAGAGAGCGATATCCCTGCCCTGGTCGTCGCGTGCCAGGATCCCGAGATCTCCCGGTGGGTCTCCATCCCGCAGCCATACGAATCCGCGGATGCCCGCGCCTTCGTCGAGGAATCGCTGGTGATGTGGAGCGACGGCAGCGGTGCCGCGTTTGCCATCGTTGACGCCGCGCTCGGATGCGCTGCTCGGTGCCGTGTCGCGTGTCGGGCCGGAGGGGCATCAGGCCACCCTCGGTTGCTGGGTGGCAGCGAGAAGCGCGGGGCCGCGGCGTCGGGACGCGGGCGCTGCGGGCCGTGGCCGAGTGGACGCTGGCGACGACACCCGTCTTGCGCGTGGACGCCTACATCATGGTCGGCAACACGACCTCCGAGCAGATGACCATGCGCGCCGGGTTCCAGCGCGAGGGAGTGCTGCGTGCCTGGGACCTGTTGCGCGGCGTGCCCGTCGATTGCGAGGATGACCGACAGGACCACCGTCCAGGCTACGGTGGCGGGCAATGGTCCGGCATCGATACCCACCGCCTCCAACCCTGTCATGCCCAGGACCAGGAACACGATCGAGGCCAGGCCACGAGGCCCGAACCAACCGATGAACAGGATCGTCAGGGGCTGGAACCGTTGGCCCATGAGGGCCAGCCCCACGGGCAGCATCCGGATGACGCTGAGGCTCAGCGCGGCGTACACCACGGGGGTCAGGCCCCACGGGCTTGCCAGCAGCTTGCCGGCCAGGACCAGGCCGAAGGCGCACCACACGCCGATGGCCAGGAGTGAGCCCTGTGCCTCAGTGAACCGGACGGTCTCCTCGGCCTGATGACGCGTGCCCCGCCCGAAGGCGAGGCCGCCCACGAACGCGGCGATGAAGCCGTTGCCGCCCGCGGAGGCCGCGACCAGGTAGCAGGCCATGGCCAGCATAAGGACGAACACCTGGCGCGAGACGCGGGTCGTCCAGCCGTGGCCTTCCGCATACCGAAGGAGGGCCCCGCCGGCCAGCCCGAGGACCACGCCTGCCGCGAGACCGATGAGGAAGTCTCCGGCCGCCGCGATCGAGCCAGCCGTCGCCGCCTGTCGCCTCCGCTCCGGCGAGCGCCACGCCCAGGAATACGAACGGCGTCGCGATACCGTCGTTGAGGCCGCCTTCCACGTTCAGGAGCCGACGCACCCGTGCAGGCACCGCGGGGTCCGTCACCACGGCATGCCCGAGGGCTGCATCGGTGGGAGCCAACGCGGCGCCGATGACCAGCGCGATGCCCGGCGAGGTGCCCGGGAACAGGAGGAGGGCCGCGAGGCTCCCCAGCGCGATCGTCAGCAGCAGGCCGACGGCCAGCAATCGAGAGACTGGCTTGGCATCCTCGCGCAGGGCCCCGACCCTGATCGTGGAGGCGTCTGCGAAGAGCAGCAGCGTGAGGGTCACCTGGGCGAGGATCTTGAGTGGCTCGGCCTCGGGCTCCAACGAGATCGGGCCGAGGACGTCCTCTGACATCAACACGCCGATGAACAGGAAGACCAGGGCAGGTCCCACCGACAAGCGCTCGAGGCGAGCGGCGACGATGGCGTACCCCGCCACGAGCAGCGCAAGGAAGGCCAGGTCCTCGTCCATGCGTCAGCCCACGTCGAGCACTATGGCCATCAAGGTCAGTCCCTCACCGCCTCGGCACCTGCGTTCCCATCATGGGTACGGGTCGCCGCGGGACCAGTGGACCACTCGGGCGATGGGCCGCCATCCTCCGAGTGGGAGGACGGACGCGACCGTTCCGGACCGGCTTGGACGAAGAACCGCGATGCAGCAGCCGAGTCATTCCTTGCCTGCGGCATACTTCGAGTCGTGGCCGCACAGGACGATACGATGACCCCGGAGATCACGGCGAGAACTGCGAACCCGGCTTCCTGGTCGACCGATGGCGAGCTGGCGGCAAAAGTCCAGGTCCCGCGGCCCCGGACGAGCCTCGTCCCGCGCACAAGGATCCTCCGTCAGCTCCGAGCTGCGCACGACAGGCCCTTCGTCTCGATCGTCGCCCCTGCCGGCTACGGCAAGACGAGCGTCATGGTCCAGTGGGCCGGGGCAGATGGGCGACCCACCGCCTGGCTCACCGCCGACCGGACCGACAACGACCCCGCGACCTTCTTCCACCGACTTGCGACAAGCCTGAGCCGCGTGGCGTTCATCGACCCAGCCATCGGCACCGCCATCGCGTCGGGAGGTGTCACACCCCGCGCCATCGTGGGCCGCCTGTTGTCATCCCTGGCGGCCCAGGGAGCGCCCCTGCTCGTCGCGATCGACGACGCTCACCGGCTTTCCGACCGGACCACTCTCGACGCGCTGGCCGAGTTCATCACCTACCTGCCGGCGGGCGCCCAGCTCGCGGCCGCCGGTCGTGAGCCGATGGACCTGCCGCTGGATCGATGGCGGCTCGACGGCGCGATGATCGACATCGGCGTGGCGGAGCTGGCCATGGACACGCTAGAGGCCACCGCCCTCGCACGCCGCTTCGAGCTCGACCCCCCCGAGGAGGACGTCAAGCGCCTGACCGAGCAAACCGCGGGGTGGCCAGCGCTCCTGGCACTGATGAGCGCCGCCGCTCGTCGCACGGGCGACCTGCGCCGGCTCACGATGTCGCAGTCCGGCAGCCTGGCTTCCGACTATCTGCGGACGGAGCTGATGCAGCAACTGCCGGCGGCGGAGATCGAGTTCATGACGCGGACCTCGATCCTTGAGCGCCTCAGTGGACCCCTTTGCGATGCCGTGCTCGAGCGACAGGGTTCGGCGGCTGTCCTCGAGCACCTGGCGAGATCGACGCTCCTGATCGACGACTACGTGGGCTGGTTCCGCTACCACCCGATCCTGCGAGGCGTCCTCCAGCACGAGCTGGACGCGCGTGAGCCCGCTACCGTGTCGTCGCTGCATCGTCGAGCTGCGGCCTGGCATGAGTCGGCCGGCGATGTGGATCATGCGGTCGAGCACGCATTCTGGTCGGGCGATCTGGATCTGGCCGCGCTCGCGGTGGCCAAGGCCTTCCTGGGTCTCCACTGGACCGGTCGCCGGACGAACGTGCGCGCATGGATCAGGCGCTTCGACGAGACGGCGCTGGCAGAGCGGCCCTGGCTGACCCTCCTGGCTGCCTTCCAGGAGATGTCGGCGGCCAATGTGGGCCAGGCGGAGCGGTTCGCTGACCTCGCCGAGCGGGGGACGTACGAGGGTCCGCTTCCCAGCGGGATCACCTCCCTTCAGTCGGGGCGGGCGCTGGTACGGGCCATCCTGGCTCGCCGTGGGGCAACGGCGATGCTGGCGGATGCCAAGCTCGCAGCTGACCTGGAGGGACCCGCCAGTCCGTGGCACGACTTCGCGCAGTGGATCCTGTCGCAGGCCCGATTCGCGAGCGGCGACGTGCGCGGTGGCGACCAGGCCCTCGCGCAGGCGACGGTCGCGACTCGAACTGGCCGTTCCGAAGGGCTCGCATTCGGGATCCTGGGGCACAGTGCCAACCGGGCGATGGATCGCCAGGAGTGGGAGGCGGCGGCGGAACTCCTGCACGAAGCCGAGGCCCTGGACGTGGGCGGGCGCTTCGATGGCTACCCATCGACTGTCCTGGCTCGCGTGGCGGGCCTGCGCATGCTTCAGCATCGTGGTGACGTGCAAGCCGTCCGGGCCGGGCTTGCGAAGGCGGCGCTGCTCCGCCCTACCCTCTCGGCGACTAACCCCGTCATCTCGGTCATGGGGCTCATGGGATACGCCCGACTGCATCTGGCGAGCAACGACACCGCTGGTGCGCGCGCCGTCCTCCAGCAGGCAGGCGACATCCTCCGACTGCGGCCCGACCTGGGTGTCCTGCCCGCAGAGGTGGAGGCGCTGCGCAAGGTCCTTGCCGCCGCGCCCGTCGCGCTCGCCGGCGCCTCCGCGCTGACGACGGCCGAGCTCCGCGTGCTGCAGCTGCTGCCCTACTACCTCTCGTTCAAGGAGATCGCGCAACGCCTGGGCGTCAAGGCCACCACCATCAAGACGCACGCCCTTTCGATCTACGGCAAGCTCGGCGCATCGTCCCGCAGCGAGGCCATCGACGTGGCCGTCGAGACCGGCCTCATGGAACGATTCCCCACGTTGCGTCCCGTCTCCCCCATCGCGGAGGATGTCATCACCGTGGACAGGTGATGGACTGTGGCCCATGGAGATCGATCTCCCTATCGGGCTCCCGGTGTTGACACCTACTGATGAGGTCCTGCGCAGGCTGACCATCGGCGACCGTGGCTTCTGCAGCTCGCTGGTGGCCGGGAGCGACGGCCCCGGGAGGCTGGACGGCCGGAGCCTTGCGATGCTTCGCCTGGGCGCCACCATCGGCACAGGGTCCTCCGGCACGATCTGGCAGCAACGGGTGGCTGATGCCCTCGTCAACGGTTACTCACCCGACGAGGTCGTGGAGTCGCTGACGTCGCTTGCTCCGCTCATCGGCATCGATCGTCTGGTCTCCGACGCTCCCGAGCTGGCGCGTGCCCTCGGCTACGACATCGATGCCGCACTGGAGGAACTTGATCCGTAGGTCGCGGTCGCCGTAGCGATCGGCGGCAGACCCCCGGACCTGCTCAGGCGGCCCGGGCACGCCTCCGCTCGCGACGCAGGATGTAGGCGCTGACCAGCGCGATCCAGGTCGGGGAGCGCGAGGATGATCCAGTCCCAGTACGCCACCACCACGAGCATGATGATCGCGACGGCGTAGCCGACACGGGAGAACCAGCGCGGGAACACGCCGCTCCGCAGGCCGATGGTGGCCATCGCCATGAGGAAGACCGCGGCGGCGCGCGTTCCGAACCCGAACATCAGGCTGTAGGAGACCTGCTGGAAGAGCTCCATCTCCTCGCTTGCTCGGCGCGTCCAGCCCCAGGTAGCGCACCCCGACGACGGGGGCACTGGCCACGGCGATGGCGGCGAAGTACATGGCCACGAAGATGAGGCCGCTTCCGAGGAAGACGGTCGCGAAGAACTGGTCCTCGCGTTCCCCGATCTGGTCGCGCACGACCGCCATGAACCAGACGAACATGATGCCCGCGAAGGGCGCCAGGTACATCCCGCCGATGAACGCCGCGAGGTCCTCTCCCGTGGCGTAGATATCGGCGAGCTCGTCGTCGGAGGCACCGATCGTCGGCTGGAGCCGCATGAACAACAGGGAACCCGTGAACAGGGCGGCGAAGAGCAGGCCAGCGATGCTCGCCGCCCAGGGCGCGCGGACCTGGCGCCCAGCCTCCTCGAGGACCACGTTGCTGGGTGGGCTCGCAGAGCCTGCCTGAGGGCTGGGTGGCCGGGGATCCCGGGTCGTCTCCGCGCTCATGATGCCGAATCCTCCGTCGGGCGATGGGGACGAGCCTGACCCTGGCCGCCACCGGAGGTCGCCGTCGCAGGCGGCACCGCCCCACCGAGTGCGGTGACCGCGTCGTCCACTTCGAGGAAGACACGCTCGTGCCCGATGAGGTCGATGAGCCCCGCCCGCTCGAGGTATGTGGCGACCGGGCCCTTGAGCCGAGCCATGGCGAGCCCGATGCCGCGAGCCCTCGCGTCCTCGACCCCCTCGATGAGCATCGCGGTGGCTGTCGCATCCACGTCGGTCACTCCCTCCATGTCGATGACCACCCAGCGGGTGGGGGGATCGGCGGCGCTCATCGCCGCAGTGATGTCATCCCGCAGGACATCCGCGTTGGCGAAGAACAACGGGGCGTCGAAACGGTAGACGACGATGCCCGGCGCCGGGACCCCGTCGGGCGTGTGCTCCGCTGCTCGGTAGGTGTCGGTACCCGGCACACGGACGAGTATGGCCGTATGCGGCCGGGCCGCCCGCTGCGCCACCAGCAGATAGGGACACGAAGGCGACGAGGACCACGCCGGCGAGCATGCCGATGGCCACCACGATGGCGGCCGTCAGCAGGGCAAGGACGACCTCGGAGCGGGAGAACCTGGCCAGCAGACGGAAGGCGGCCGGATCGAGCAGACCCGCACCCACCACGATGATGACGCCCGCGAGCGCGGACTTGGGCAGCGGCGCGAAGAGCGGCGTCAGGAAGAGCAGGGTGATGAGCACGAGCAGCAGGACACCCACGCTGGACAGCTGTGAGCGGGCTCCCATGTCGGCAGCGGCGAAGCTGCGCGACTGACTCCCGTTGACCGGGAAGCCGCTCGTCAGCGCTGCCCCGATGTTGGCAGCGCCGAGACCGATGAACTCGCCGTCCGCATCGACTCGATAGCCACCTCGCCGCCCGAGGACCTGGCCGGTGATCCCGCTGTCGGCGTAGATGAGCAGTCCGATGGCGGCGGCGGGGAGGACGAGGAGGGCCAGATCCTGCAGCCCCAGCGCGGGCAGACCGAAGGAGGGCAGGCCCGCCTGGATCTCGACCGACGACGGCGACCCCCCGTTCCTCGACGTCCAGGATGACGCTGATCGCGATGGCCGCCAGGACGGCGACGAGATAGGCAGGCAGGCGCCGGTCGATCCGCCGCACGACGAGGACGATGGCGATGACGACCAGCCCGATCGCGAGTGTCAGTGGATCGGTCTCCGGCAGCTTCTGGATGGTCTCCACCAGTTCCGCGAGCGTGTCCTCGGTGGCCTCGAGGGAGATCCCCAACAGCGTGTCGAGCTGGCTGATGACGATGACGATCGCCGACCCAGCCACGTACCCGGTGAGCAGGGGCCACGAGAGATAGCGCGTCACGAACCCGAGGCGAGCGATGCCCGCCAACAGGAGCAGGATCCCGGCCACGAGGGCGACACCCGCGCCGTAGGCCAGGTACAGGGCCGGATCGCCCCCAGCCAGTGGCGCGACGACCGACGCGGTCAGCAGCGCGATGGTGGCCTCTGGGCCCATGCTCATCTCACGCACGCCGCCCAGGATCACGTAGCCGACGAGCGCGCCGATCGACGCGTAGAGCCCGACGACGGGATCGAAGCCCCCGAGCTGGGCATAGGCCAGGGCCTGCGGCACCAGGAGCGCCCAGACGGTGAGAGCGGTCAGGACGTCCGCCGACAACCAGCCGCGATCGTAGGTCCGGACCAGGGCGACGCCTGGGATCGCTGACAGACCTCGACGGGCGCGCGCGGCGACGGACGGATCGTGGTCGGCCGCAGCTTCGGTCATCCGGGGTCTCCCTGGAGATCGCCGAGGGGTGGATCGGTCACGGTCAACCCGCAGGTTGGCCGATCCCGTCGCCATTGGAGCAGCGCGGGACGCGCGTCGCATCCTCCGCGGAGGAGGACCGGTCGCAGGAACGACCCCGGCCAGAGGCGCCCAGCTCGTGGGCAGCTGTCAGGCCGGGGTCGTCGTGCGGATGCCGTGTGAGTCGGGTCCGGAATTCGTCCCGGACCCGATCCAAGGGGCCGTGTCGCGCGAGCTAGTAGTCCTCGTCGACCTGGAACGCCTTCCTGACGGACGGACGGTGCAGGTACCAGAGCAGGAGCAACGGCCATGCCGTGGCTGCGAGGGCCATCTCCCATGTGCCCATGCCGAGCACGATGAGGAAGGCCTG
The DNA here is from genome assembly GCA_963825995.1 of uncultured Chloroflexia bacterium. GTDB lineage: Bacteria > Chloroflexota > Limnocylindria > Limnocylindrales > CSP1-4 > JAFMJV01. Next base: position 276,863 of record CAWGVH010000001.1, on the reverse strand, counting down.
GAACAGACCCCACAGGGCCAGGAACATGCCCAGCTGCCAGGCCCACACCTGCAGGGCCAGCGCCGCGCCCGCGGCTCCCCAGAAGAGGAGGCCGGTGAGGACGATGACCCATCCCCACAACCAGGTCCCGCCCCCGGTGGGCACGGGTCCGAATGTCACCGAGGTCGTCAACTGCAACCCGGCGAGGACATACATCGTCCCGCCGAACGCCCAGATGGCTGCCAGGAACGTCACTCCGAACGGTCGTTTCATCTGTCTTCTCCTAATGAAGGTTCGATCGGCCTCAGCCGCACCCGGGTCCCCGACCTCGGCGCCGGTGTGGCGCGCCGCGTGGTCGGGGACTGGTCGGGTGGATCGGCCCTCAGCGCCCTATGCGGTGGGCTCCAGGGATGCGTGGGCCTCGGCGTCCTCGGCACTCATCAGGCCGATGGCCACCAGGTCGAAGGGATCGATGAAGCCCTCGGCCAGGCGGAAACCGCCGGCGCTCAGCATGGCGTCACGGAGCGGCACGGCCCAGTGGTGCTCGATGAGCAGGAGCGCCGCCGCGGTGTCGTTGGGGATGGCGGCCATGACATCCCAGGCCTCTTCCTCGGTGAAGACATCGATGCCATGCTCGGCCGCCTGCTCGGCGCCGATCTCGGCGCCGGCCAGCATGCCCTGTTCACCGCCCATGCCGAGGCCGATGAGCGCGGCCACCTTGGTGCCGAGCTCGACCTCCTCCTCCGCCGTGAGGTTCCCGACCTTGACGGCCGCGACCTCGCCGTTGGCGTCCTTGTAGACGGTAAGGCTGTCGATGAGGCGGATCTGGTCGCTCTCGCGCAGACGCATGATCTCCTCGAGGATCTGGCCGTGGAAGTCCGGGTGCTTGAACCCGAGGACCAGAAGTTGGATGGGTCCGATGGCCATGGGAGTTGCTCCTTTCGTTGGGGTGTCCGTGCTGCCGGCCGTGGCCGAGGGCCAGGGCCGGCGACAGGTGGTCTAGGAAGCCGGGGATTCGGCCGGCTCGGGCAGCAACGAGGCAAGGGCCTCGGCAGCCTGCGAGGCTGCGGCGTCGACCTGGGCCGCGGCCTGCGAGGCCGCTGCTTCTGCCTGGGCCAGCCCGCAGTGCGCCTCACCGGCTTGCTGGCGTGCCGCCTTCAGCGCGACGACCTGGTCGGCGAAGCCCGCGATGACCTCTTCGACCGTCTCAGTGCCCTCGATCGTGCCGCGGTAGTCGGCGAGCTCCTGGGCCGCGGCATCGATGGCCTCGACCTGGGTCTCGGCGAGGGTCCCGGCTGCGTCCTTGACGTCAGCGGCCGCGACTCCGACGGCCTCGAGACCACTCTGGACCTCGTCGACGGTCGCATCGGCGCCGAACGCCTCGACGTCCGCCACCGACTGGGCCAGCGTGTCCAGCGAGTCGCAGAATGCGAGCTCCGGGTTCGGCGTCGGCTCCGCGTTGTTGCAGGCTGCCAGCAGCAGCATCGCGGCCGCACCTACGGCCAGCCATCGAGTCTTCATGTCCGTCTCACTCCCCTGTCGTCTGCGTCATGTGTAGGTACGTCAGCGGCCGGGTCCGGGTCGGCCAAGCGTGGCCACGACCAGGTGCCGACCATCTGGCATCCGATGGTCAGCTGTCCAGGACCTTCTGCACCTGGCCCGCGAACTCCTCGTCGCTCAGGATGCCGGAGCTGTGCAGCTCGCCAAGCTGCTTGAGCGCGGCCATCGTGGCGGCCGAAGGGTCGACCGGCACTGGCGCCGCGGCAGCCGGGGGCGGGGCCGCCGCCTGGGCAGCCGCCAGACCCTGCTCATAGGCCGCCTGCTGGTCGATGGCCGCCTGCTGCTGCATCTGGTCCATCTCCTGCTGGCTGCGGTGATGCGCCACGGCAGCACCGGCCACCATCCCTCGGCGCCGACAGCGCCGACCACGTCCCATCATCTTCCGACCTCCATCGGCCCACGTTTGCTGGGCCTGCTTACTGCGACCGCGCCGAGCGCTTCGGCCATGGCGCGAGTCTGCGGCGCGTCCGATGGACGGGCGCTCGACCGCGTCGAAGACGACGATGCGCCGCCCCGACGCGCCACGCATCCTACCAATCGGGGGAGGTCGGCTGGTGTGGGCTCGAGGGATCGGCGTGGCGGCGGGCCTCGGACGAGACACCCGAGCCCGAGGCGCCGGCAACCCCCGCCAGACCCGACCGCATACCCACGCATCGAGGCAGGCGACGCCGTTCACAGGTGGGGCTCTCCTCCCGCATGGAGGATGTGCCGCGTAGTCGGCGCGTGGTTCCCTGCGATCGTCCAGGCGACCGGGTCTGGCCTTGAACAACATCGGCATCACCGCCGGTCCGGTGACTGCAAGAAGGAGCGAACCCATGAGAAGCCAACCGCACGACATGGATCCGGTCGACGACTTCGTCACCCAGCAGACCCCGGGCCTCAAGATCTGGCAGAAGGTCTGGGGCGACATGCAGTGCGCCTACCACCACTTCGAGCCCGGTACCGACTTCACCCGGCTGCTGGCGCCGATGCCGGACGGTCTGTGCGGGGTTCCTCACCACGCCTACGTCATCAGCGGCTCGATGGACGTCATCTACAAGGACGGAACCGTCGAGACCTGCAAGGCTGGCGACGTGTGCTACTGGCCGGCTCCGCACAACTTCATCTCGAAGGAAGGCGCGGAGATCATCCAGTTCAGCGGTAGTGGCGCACTGGCTGCGCAGGCCAAGGTCATCGAAGACATCATGGCCAAGGCGCAGGGATAACGGTCGGAGCCGTCCTGACGACCGCGGTCGTCAGGCGTGGCCGCTGGGCTGCGGCGGAGTCTGCCTGGATCGGCAGCCCCGCCGTAGTCAGCCTGGCGGCGGTGCCGAGGCGTTCACCGAATCGGTTGACAGCCCTGGCGTGCACCTGGCGCACGCGCCTACGTGTGTTGCCGATAGAAGCCGTCGACAAGGACCTGCGCGGGTGATGCCGCCCAGAGCAGCGGTTGGAGACGGGTCCGGTCGACACTTTCCGACACAAGAGAGCGCTTCCGACCCGCGAGGAGAAGAGTCGATGATCGAGAGGATGATCGAGTGGATCGAGAGACTGGCCGACAAGTACGTGCTTGGATCGGGGACCTCGTCGATCAGGCCGGAGGAGGAGGTCGCTGACCTCATCAAGGACGGCGCCTATATCCTCGACGTCCGCCTTGGCCTCGAAGCGAAGAAGGGGACCGTCCCGGGAGCAACGAACATCTCGTTGCTGGTGCTCAAGCGCCACCTTGGGGAGTTGCCGCGCGACAAGACGATCGTGACCTACTGCAAGACCGGCGGCCGGGCCGGCAAGGCCCGCGACATCCTTGACCATAACGGCTTCACCGTGGTCAATGGCGGCTCCTTCGCGTCGATCATGAAGATCGTCGAGAAGGGCCGATCGACGTCCGCATAGCTGATTTGGCGATCACGCCGCCCCCGCCGACGGCGGGTTAGGCGAGCGTCAGCCGTGGGTCGGGCGTGCCGATCGCGAGAAGCCCATGACAGGCGAACACACCAGGAGCGAGAGGGGGACCCATGAAGCTCAAGACAGGTCTGGACGGACTCCAGCAGGTCACGGTCGATGACGTTCGCGGCGTCCCCTTCTGCGGGATGGGCGCGTTCGTGGGCACCGGCAAGACCCAGCGAGCCCACGTCTACTCGGCCAAGCTCCCCGTCGACCCCGACGCCTACAAGAAGATCGATGCCGAGCGACTCGCCAAGGAGCTCGAGGTCGACATGGTGGCGGTCAACCACGGCCGCTTCTGGATGATGGATCAGCTCACCCTGCAGGGCGGCGAGTTGCAGGACTTCCACGGCGTCGAGATGCGCTGGGCCGGCGACATGACCGGGGCGGAGATGATCGCGCAGTTCCAGAGCGCGTACTCTCCGTCCCTCATCTATCGCAACACCAACTGGGTCTTCCGCGCGGGCCGGCCCGTGCAGCTGCTGCGCGAGCCGCAAGGTGCCACCTGGGTCCTGCAGGAATACACCAAGGACGTCGAGCCGAGCCTCACGGCTGACAACCTCGACCGGCTGGGCGGCATGTACAAGACACTGCCGGAGGGCTGGACGTTCGAGACGAAGGTGCTGACCAGGGATCTCTCGCTCGACACCTCCCGCGCCGGTGGCTGGGCCGCCATCATCCGAGACGAGTTCCACTGCACGTTCCAGGGTTGCGGCTACGGCGCCGACACCAACGCCAACTACATCCCCTGATCCAGGGGGCGTCCCGCAAGGAGGAGACGATGACTGAACCGATGCACAACGGACGCCCCATCAGGCAGGAGCGCCAGACAGGCCTGGGGCTGTACGTCACCGCCAAGGAGGCGTACGACATGTGGCAGGCGGACCCCGAGGGCGTCAAGATCCTCGACGTCCGCACGCCCGAGGAGTGGGTCTTCACGGGCCATCCCCCGATGGCAGCGCTCATCCCCTTCGCCTTCCTGGCGTACACCTGGGACGAGGAGAAGCAGGGCTTCCCGTGGTCCCTGAACCCCGACTTCGTCAAGCTCGTGACGGAGCGCTTCGGTCCCGACGACACGCTCCTGGTGACGTGCCGCTCCGGTGGCCGCGCGGCCATGGCCATCAACATGCTGGCCAAGGCGGCGGGCTACACGAAGCTCTACAACATCCTCGACGGGATGGAAGGCAGCAAGGTCAAGGATCCTGACAGCGTCTTCGACGGCATGCGCCGCAAGAACGGCTGGCAGATGTCCGGCCTGCCGTGGACCTACGACCTCGACCCAGCCACGATGGCGCTCCCCGAGCGCGAGACCGGCACGCTCGAGCGCGGCAACAGCGAGGACTGACGGGTCGATCGGGGGCGGTAGGTGAACGCCTGCCGCCCCAGCCACGGAGGGAGCGGACTCATGAGTGAAGGGATCGGCCTGGTCCTGCCGTACGCGGTCGGCGTCGCCATCAGCCCCGTGCCCATCATCGCGGTCATCCTCATGCTCTTCTCCGCGAGGGCGCGGGTGAACGGCCCCATGTTCATGGCTGCCTGGGCCCTGGCCCTGGCGGTGGTGAGCGTGGCCGCCTATCTCCTGGCAGGCCTCGCGAGCGACGCCACCGAGGAGACCACGACCGAGACGATCAAGTGGGGCCAGATCATCCTCGGCGCCCTCCTGCTCCTGATCGCCCTGCGCCAGTGGCGCAGCCGGCCTGCTCCGGGCGTCACCCCCGAGATGCCCAAGTGGATGGCGGGCATCGATGCGTTCACGCCGGGCAAGGCCTTCGGGATGGGCCTGATCCTGGCAGGACCGAACCCCAAGAACCTGTTGCTCGGGGTCGCCGCTGGCATGGCCCTCGCCGACCTGGGCCTCTCGACCGGCGAGGTCGTCGTGTCACTCCTCGTGTACGTGGCCATCGGCACCAGCACGATCGCGGGCCCCGTCATCTACTACCTCGCGGGCGGCGACAAGGCCAAGGCGACGCTCGACTCGTGGAAGGGCTGGCTGGCCGTGAACAACACCGCCGTGATGGCGGTGCTCTTCGTCCTCTTCGGCGTCAAGCTCATCGGCGAGGGTCTGCCCGCGCTGGGTTGAAACGCGAGTAGCCACCTGGTCGTCATCCGGCCTTCAGCGGGCCCTATGATGGTTCGAGTGCCCAGCGGGAGGACGGTTCCGGGCAGTTCGTCGAGGACACTCGGCGGTCCGCGCCTTCCCACGCAGAGGAGGACGGACCGGTGAGCGACCGACGAGCAACGACCCGGTGAGCGCACGGCCACCCGACGACGTGGCTGCGCCGACCTCCGCTGGTACGGACCAGCTGGATGTCGCGGGCTACACCGAGCCTGCCGCCCCTCGTCCCAAGCTGGCTGAGCAACATCGCTGCGCTTGGCTGGCGCGTCCTCGTGGTGGCCGCAGTGGTCGTCGTCGCCGCGTACCTTCTGACGCTGCTCTGGACCGTCACGGCCTCCATCGCCGTCGCCGTCATCGTCTCGGCCGTCTTCGCCCCCTTCGTGCTGCGGTTGCGTGATGGAGGGCGCTCACGGACCTCTGCGGCCGCCATCGTGTGGGCGACAGCCATCCTGGTCATCGGTGGCCTGCTGCTCCTCGTCACGCTGGCCTTCCTGCCCTATCTCGCGGACATCGTCTCCCGGATCGACGAAGGACTGACCGCGGTCGAGACGCAGCTGGCAGACCTGGGGGTGCCGTCAGAGGTCTCCGGCGCCATCGGGTCGGCTGTGCAGGTCGTGCGCGACGAGTCGGGCAAGACGGGCGGCGGGATCGTGGCTGCTGCCGCGGAGTTCGTGACCATCGGCATCCTCGCCACCTTCCTGATGTTCTTCTTCCTGCGCGACGGTGACAAGGCCTGGGTCTGGGCGTTCCAGGCCGCGAGCGACCAGAAGCGCGGCCTCATCACCACGGCTGGTGACGACGCCCTGGCGCGTGTGGGGGGCTACCTGCGTGGCACGACGGTCCTTTCGGGCCTCATCGCCATCACCGATTACGTCTTCATGATCGTGCTGGGCGTGCCGATGGCCATGCCCCTTGCGATACTCGCGTTCCTGTTCGGCTATATCCCGTACTTCGGCGGCATCATCAGCACGAGTCTCATCCTGCTGGTCACGCTTGGAGCCCTGGGGACCGGTCCCTTCCTCGCCATGCTCGCGCTGGTGGCCATCCGTGGCGCCGATCCTGAGCTCCTTCGTGCGCCCGGTCGTGTACGGGCGGACCGTGAACATCCACCCGGCCGTGGTGCTCCTCGCCTTGCCGGCCGGGTACCAGCTCGCCGGCGCCGTGGGTCTCTTCGCGGCGGTCCCGGTGACGGCCGTCGTCATCGCCGTCTCCGGCGCGGTGATCGGCCTCGTCGATCCCGAGCCGCCGCCCCCGCTCCCGGGCCTGGTGCCAGCCTGGCTCGACCGGCTGGCCCAGTTCGGCTGGCGTACTCTCATCGTCATCGGGCTCATCGCGCTCCTGGTGACCATCGTGGTGAACGTGCCACTCGTGGTCCTTCCCGTCATCATCGCCCTCATCCTGACGGCCACGGTCGAGCCGTCTGTCACATGGCTCGTGGCGCGCGGTCGCTCCCGTGGCCGTGCCGCGGCCATCGCCCTCGGGGGCGGCACCCTCATCGTCTTCGCCGCGCTCGCCCTCGCCGTCGTCGCACTCGTGCACCAGGTGCCGGAGTTGACCTCGACGGTCACGACCGGAGCCACCACTGCCGACGCGTCGGCAGACGGCTTGCTGGGACTGCCCAGCGACGCCATCGCCTCAGGCGCGGCGCAGATGGCGCAGACCATCCTCGGCATGGCCGATCAGCTGGCGGCCCTGATCACGGTCACGGTCCTCGGCATCCTGCTGGCGTTCTACTTCCTCCGCGATGGCGGGCGGCTCTGGGGGAGCGTGGCCGGGCATCTGCAGCCGGAGACGGAGCCCGAGATGCGAGCCGCTGGCTCGCGAGCCTTCGACGTCCTGGGCGGCTACATGATCGGCACCGGTGCCATCTCGTTCGTCGGGGCCGCCAGCCAGTGGGTCATCATGGTGGTCCTGGGGCTGCCTCTGGCGTTCCCGGTCTTCGTCCTGTCGTTCTTCCTGGGCTACATCCCCTACATCGGCGGCTTCATCTCGACGGGCATCGCCTTCCTCATCGCCGTCGCCGTCGGCGATCCGATCGACGTGCTGATCATGGGGATCTGGACGATCGTCTTCAACCTCGTGGCCGGCAACATCGTCAGCCCGCTGGTCTACGGAAGGACCGTCCACATCCACCCAGCCATCGTGCTCGTGGCCATCCCCGCCGGATCGGCCATCGCGGGACCCATCGGCATGTTCATCGTGGTACCGGCCATCGGCATCGTGGCTGCCACGTGGAGGACGGTGGTGTCGCTGATGTCCCGGGCACAGGCCCGCGGCGTGCCCGATCAGGCGCCGCAGGGCACGCTCGATAGCGGCGCTGGGGCGTCTCCCTGATCGCGAGCCACCAGAGCGCCGAGCGGTGGGAGCCCGCCCGCGCGGGCTCCCATCAGATCGGGGTGACTAGAAGCGGCGGCGACCCGGCGTGACGGCGGCGCCCACGACCGCCGCCTTGGCGACGGGCGACGGGCCGGGGCCGACCGCGGCCCCGACGACGGCGGCCTTGGCGACGGGCGATGGCCCGGGTTTGACAGCGGCGCCGACGACGGCAGCCTTGGCGACGGGGGCGCCGATGACGCCTCTTCCTGCGCGACCTGGCATCTCAGACTCCTTCAGCTTCGAGTGCCGCATCGGACTCGACGGCGGCGATGATGGCCTGGATAGGGATGCGGCCGTTGGCGATGAGCTGTCCGCCCGCCCGGCGCATGGCCGATCCGAATGGGGCGGCCCAGACGTTCTCGTAGACCAGGACCCCGGCGATGCTGCCAGGATCCATGGCGGCCGCGAGGTGGTCGACGTCTTCTTCCGCCAGGGTCTGCACCAGCTCGGTCTCGAGCCGGCCCAGCTCACCGAGATCGGCGAGGTCGCCCAACTCCTGGGCCATGACCGTGCCGTCCTCGCCCTTCTGGAGGATGAGGACGTCCATGATGCGGATGATCCCCGCGTCATGGAGTCGGACGAGCTCTGCTGCTCCCTCGCCCGTGAAGTTCTGGTGCCCAGCCGGGAACTCGACGATCAGGTAGTCGACGGGCCCCAGCTCGTCGATCGAGCGTTCGATCATGACTCCTCCGGTGCGGTACGGCGTGTGCGGGTCATTCTGGTGGGTGGGGCGACTTTGCGCCAGCACCAGGCCAAGAGTTGCGAAGGTTTGGCGCTGGGTCAACCCTCCGTCGGAAGCCCGATCCAGCGCTGCACGTCCAGCAGCGGTTGTTGACTCACGTTGACGAGCCCGTCCTGCGGCCGGTCGAGGTCCATGACGAGCGCGATCACGATCCCGAGAGCCAGCACCAGCACGACAGCGCTGATGATGCTGCGGTGGCCCTTGACGCCGGCGCTGTAGCCGACCATGGCGAGCGAGAGGACGGAGCCGATGATCAGGAGCCACAGGACGGTCTCAGGGACGCGAGCATAGAGGCCCGCCGTGACCCGGGTCTCTTCGAGGTTGACGATGTCGGTCAGCGAGCCACCAAGCGAGGACATGAGGTCCGGGCTGTGGCCCGTCTTGACGACCTCAGCGAAGAGGGCCCACATCTGGGCGTGCATGTCACGGGATCGCTCGATGTTCGCGGGCAGCTGGGATCGGTCGGCTGGCACGATGCGGAGCGGCAGGTACTCCCGGAACAGCTCCTTCATGGCCTCCGCGGATGGCTCCGGCAGGTAGTCCGACTGGAGGTATGCCTGGCCGATGGCGTTGGCCTCAGCGAGGACCATGCCGCGCCGGGTGTCGAAGCGATCGGAAGCCATGGTCATCGTCACCGCCAGGAGGAAGGCCATGAGCGCCAGGAGCGCACCCACGAGCACGTCCGTGGGTCCTTCCTGCTCGCCCGGCACGCGATCCTGCCACCAGCGGCCGACCCGGAAGCCGGCCTCGTAGCAGAGAAGAGCGACGATGGCGAAGAGGAGAAAGACCGTCCAGGCCGGGATCGGGTCCAGGATCTGTGTGGTCATACCCGTCGCACCGCCTTGTCGTGCTGCGATCCATGCCATGGCAGTCCTCGCCCACGAACCGCGGGCGTCGCGGGTAGTTCAGCACATCGGGCAGGCGCGCGCCTCACCCGTTCGGGAGGAGGCCGCGGCCCGAGCGGGCTGACGAGCCGACCCATGGGCTCTACGCTGCAGGGGTCATGCCGACCACCGGGCGCACCGCGCTGCTCATCGATTGCGACACGGGCATCGACGACGCCCTGGCGCTGCTGTACGCGGTAGCGTCCCCTGAGGCCGACGTGGTGGGCGTCAGCTGCGTGGCCGGCAATGTGGAGCTGCCCCACATCGTGCGCAACACGCTGGCCGTGCTGGAGCTGGTCGGTCGGTCGGACATCCCCGTGGCCGCGGGTGCCGAGCGTCCCCTGGTCCGACCCCTGCGCACAGCCGCGGACACCCACGGCCCGACGGGCCTCGGCTACGCGGATCTCCCGGCGCCGACGACCCGCCCCGTGGCCGAGCACGCCGCCGAGGCCATCGCCAAGGCTGCCCGCACCCATCCGGGCGTGCTGACCCTTGTCACGCTGGGGCCGTTGACGAACGTGGCCCTGGCTCTGCAGCGCGATCCGGAGCTGCCACGCCTACTGCGGCGGGTGGTGATGATGGTCGGCGCCTACCGCTCGCCAGGCAACACGGCGCCGACCATGGAGTGGAACGCAGGTGTCGACCCGGAAGCACTGGCTGCGGTCCTGGCCGCCTGGGGGGCGGCGCGGGCTGCCGATCCGGTCATCCCGCTCCCGGTCGCCTTCGGGCTGGACGTCACCGAGCGCGCCAAGATGATGCCCGCGCACCTGGAGGGGCTGGCGACGTGGGCCGGTGGCGAGGCAGGCAATGCCGTGGTGCGCTTCGTGTCTGACGCGCTGCGCTTCTACTTCGAGTTCCACAGCCGCTATGACGGCTTCTACGGCGCCTTCATCCACGACGCCCTGGCGCTCGCGGCAGCCCTCGATCCGGGCCTGGCACGGACGGAGGCGCTGCCCGTCGAGGTGGAGCTGGAGGGCCGCTGGACGACCGGCGAGACCGTCGCCGACTGGCGCCGGTCCTGGGGTCGAGCGCCGGACGTGGACGTGGCCGTCGAGGCCGACATCGACGCGTTCTTCGAGCGCTTCGTGGAGCGGGTCGGGCGGCTGGCGCGCAGTCGGGCCGTCCGACCCTGATGCGGCCGACCTGGATCAGGGTGGTCGGCGGCCTCGCCGCCTTCTTCGTCATCGGCCTGCTGGGCGTCCTGCTGCTGCGCCAGATCGATCCCGAGCGGGCCGCCGATTCGTGGTCGCTCGTGACGCTGTTGGCCATCCCGGCCGGCATCGCCGTCTACGCGCTCATCGAGTACGCGCAGACGCGCCGGCTGGATTCGATCACGCGCCAGTTCGACACCCGCACGCTGGTGCTGATGCCTGTGGCCATGGCCCTCAACATCGTCCTCGGCACGGCCGTCGCGAGCGCACTGAAGATCCCCATCTACCTTGATTCGATCGGCACCATCCTGGTGGCCGCGCTGGCCGGTCCGCTGGCCGGCGCCCTGACGGGCCTGCTGACCAACCTCGTCTGGACGTACCTGGCGCCGCCTCCCTTCAGCAGCCCGTACGCCGCGCCCTTCGCCCTGGTGGCCGTCGTCATCGGCCTGCTCGCCGGCACCTTCGCGCGCTGGGGCTGGCTGCGCCCGCGACGGCAGGCCTCCGGACGACAGCTGGTCATCGGGGCGGTCATCGCCATCGGCCTGCTGGCCCTCATGGCCGTGCTGGCGCTGGGTGTCTGGCAGGTCGCCTCCCTGGGTGGCTCGCTGGCACCGTCGAGCGACGAACTCGCCTTCACCGCCCTGGGCTGGCTGGCCATGGCGCTCGTCGTCGGCACCGGAGTCGGCCTCGTCTGGCTCCTGTTGCGCCATCGCGACCTGGCCGCCGCCTACATCGTGGTGGCCGGCGCCATCACGGGCATCTCGGCAGCTGTGGTGGCGGCGCCCATCGCCGCCAGCCTCTTCGGTGGCGTGACCGGCTCGGGAGCGGACTTCGTCATCGCCGCCTTCCGCCAGGCCGGCGCAGACCTGGAGCAGGCGGTCCTGGGCCAGAGCCTCATCTCCGATCCCATCGACAAGGTCGTCACCTACTTCGTCGTCTACGTCATCCTCGGGACGCTGGCACTGCGCACCGTGGCCCGCTTCCCGCAGGGCGAGTGCCTCATCCAACGACCCACCGACACGCACGAGGTGCTGGACGGAGCGCATGACGTCGGGCAACCTGGCCACTGAGCCCACCCTGCCGCCGGGGGTGGCCGCGGTCGGTCCGACGCCCTGGCACCGGCTCGACCCGCTGACCCGGCTGACCCTCTCGCTGACCACGGTGGTGGCGGTCGTCCTCCTGGGCGGGGTCGCTGGACCGCTCCTGCTGTGGCTGCTGGCCGTGCTGCTGCCCGCGGCGTGGGCGCGCGTCCTGCCCGGAGTGCTGCGCATGTCGGTGCTGCTGGCGCTGCCGTTGGCGGTCAGCGCGGCCATCATCAACGTGCTCTTCACGCCCGGTGGCAGCACCGTCGTCGCGCAGGTCGGCCCGCTCACCATCACCGGCGAGGGCATCGGCGTGGCCGTGGAGGTCGTCGTGCGTGTCCTGGTCATGTCCGGAGCAGTGACGCTCTACTACCTCACCTCGCGGCCGGCCGAGCTCGTGGCGAGCCTGCAGGCGCACGGCACGCCGGCGCGCCTGACCTTCATCATCCACAACGCCGTGGCCATGATCCCGCGCCTGGCCGAGCGGGCCGCCGAGGTGACAGCCGCGCAACGGGCGCGTGGCCTGGACAGTGAAGGCAGCCTGCTGCGGCGCCTGCGGGGCGTGACGGCCGTGGCCGGGCCCACGGTGAGCGGCGCCATCGCCGACGCAGAAGCCAGGACGCTGGCGCTGGAGATCCGCGGCTTCTCCCGTCCCGGCCGCCACACGCTGCTGTGGTCGCCAAAGGACAGCGCCAGCCAGCGCCTGGCGCGCTGGGGCATGGTCGCAGGCACCGTCCTGCTCGTGCTGCTGCGGCTGGCCGGCTGGCGGCTGCCGTGGTGACGCTGGCGGCTGCCGGGTGACGCGGGCGGCTGCCGGGATGACGCGGGCAGCTGCCGTGGTGACGCTCGCATCGGAGCGCCGCATGCGGAGCGGCGCGCGCGGGACGGCCCCATGCTGACGCTTCGTGGCGCCACGCTACCGCTACCCGGGCGCCGCGGCAGACAGTCTCCAGGGCGTCTCGCTGACGCTGCCCGAGGGCAGCGTCATGGGGGTCGTCGGTGCCGCAGAAGCCGGCCTGTCCACGCTCTGCCTGGTGCTGGGCGGGCTGGCGCCTCGCGTCATCGGCGGCCAGCTGCGCGGTTCCCTGCTCGTCGATGGCGAGGATGTGGGCGACTGGCCCATGCACCGGCTCTGCGGAACCGTCGTCCTGGGCGTTGGGCGACCCGCCGGGCAGCTCTCCATGGTGGCCGAGTCCGTCTACGAAGAGGTCGCCTTCGGGCCGGCCAACCTCGGGCTGCCGCGCGCCGAGGTCATGGCCCGCGTCGACGATGCCATCGACCAGGTCGCCATCGGGCACCTGGCGAGCCGCGACCCGCGTCGACTGTCCGGCGGCGAGCAGCAGCTGGTGGCCATGGCCGGGCTGCTGGCCATGCGCGCGCCTCACCTGGTCCTCGACGAGCCGGTCGCCCACCTCGACGCGCGAGGGCGGGAGATGGTGCTGTCGGCCATCAGGGCTGTCGCTGCGGCCGGCACGGCCGTGCTCGTCGCCACGCGCTCGAGCGACGTCGTGTCCCGCTGCTGCAGCTCGGTGCTGGTGATGGCCGGTGGGCGCGTCGTGGCGCAGGGGCCCGCCGCCCTGGTCCTGGCCGACCCGGCGACACGAGCGCTGGGTGTCGCGGAACCTGCCGAGACACGCCTCGGTCGCCTGCTGGCGGAGGTCGGGCTGGACCGCGACACGCCGGGGTCGTCGCTCCCCGAGGCCGGTTGATGGACATCGAGCTGCAGAGCGTCAGCTTCGCCTACCCGGCCGACGTCCCGGTCCTCGATGACCTCGACCTCTTCATCCCGGGCGGTCAGTCGGTCGCCCTGGTGGGCGCCAACGGCAGCGGCAAGACGACGCTGGCCCGGCACCTCAACGGCCTGCTGCGCCCGTCCCGCGGGCGCGTGCTCGTGGACGGCGCGGACATCGCGAACCGCCGCGTGGCGGACCTGGCGGCGAGCGTGGCCGTGGGCTTCGCGGACCCCGACCGACAGGTGTTCTCGCGCAGCGTCCGTGCCGAGGTCGAATTCGGGCCGCGCCGGCTGGGCTTCTCCACCGAGCGTCGCGAGCGGGCCGTGGCGGCGGCGCTGGCGGCGACCGGGCTTGCCGAGGCGGCCGAGATCCACCCCCACGATCTGGGCGAGAGCCGTCGCATGCTTCTGGCGCTCGCTTCGCTGCTGGCCATGGAGTCAGCCGTGCTCGTGCTCGACGAGCCCACGGTCGGACTGGACCCTGCCGGCGAGGCACGCGTGGTCCGCGCGGTGGCCGCGCTGCGGGCCGCTGCGCGGACCGTCATCGCCATCAGCCACGACATGCGCTTCGCGGCCGGATCCTTCGAGCGCATCGTCGTGCTCGAGCGTGGCCGCATCGTCCTCGACGGCAGCCCGGCCGAGGTCTACGCCGAAGACTCGTGGCCGATCCTGCGGCGTGCCGGTCTGGAGCCGCCCGAGGCCGCCCTCCTCGGTGCCAGACTGGGCCTCGGCTCCACGCCCTCGGAGTCGGCCCTCCTGGCAGCCGCGCACGGGCCGCTCCCACATCGGAACCGCACAGCCACTTGACATGGCATGGCGGAAGACAGGTACGATGACTCCTCGGAGCGAGTGGAGGCCGGGACATCGCCCGCCGGGTGCGCCTGCCTCTCGGCGCTGGAGGGTTCCTATCGATGGTCAGGCGTATCTCCGTGTGCGCGGCCGCAGGGCTGCTGACACTCACCGTGACCGTGGGCGGTACTGCGGTCGTCGCCCAGGACGAGCCCCTCAAGGTCTTCGGCGCCTATGCGACGCAGATCGAGGAGCCCTGGGACGGCGTCATCCACGCCGCGTTGCAGGCCGAGGCGGACGCCGGCCGCATCGAGTACACCTTCGCCGACGACCTGGGCTACTCCGGTGACATGGAGCTGACCCTGCGCGACGTCGCCGAGCTCGACGTGCCGGACATCATCTTCGGCGACGCCTTCGGCAACGAGGAAGCCGTGCGCTCCGTGGCCGCCGACTACCCCGACATCGCCTTCGTCTTCGGCTCAGGTGGCGGTCCAGCCGACCCCAACCTCTCCGTCTTCGACAACTGGATCCACGAGCCCGCCTACCTGGCTGGCATGCTCGCCGGCGGCCTGACCGAGACGGGCATCATCGGCGTCGTCGGCGGCGTGCCCGTGCCGGAGGTCAACCGCATCACCAACGCCTTCGTGGCCGGCGCCCGCGCGATCAACCCGGAGGTCGAGGCCAAGGTCAGCTTCATCAACAGCTGGTTCGACCCGGCCGCGGCCAAGGAAGCGGCCCTGGCCCAGATCGACGCCGGAGCGGACGTCCTCTACGCCGAACGCTTCGGCGTCATCGAAGCTGCCGACGAGAACGACGTCATCGCCGTGGGCAACATGAGTGACCAGTCCTCGCTTGCCCCGGACAATGTGGTGACCAGCGTGACCTGGAACATGACGCCGACCGCCGAGTACGTCATCGACCAGGTCGCCGGCGGCACCTACGAGGCCCAGGACCTCAAGGACTTCAGCATGGTGGCCAAGGGTGGCGCCGCACTGGCGCCCATCAACTCGGCCCTGGTCCGAGAGGTCCCCGCGGACCTCGTGGAGACCGTCAAGGCCAAGGAGGCGGAGATCGTCTCCGGCCTCTTCCGAGTGGATATCAACGAAGCCACCCCGCCCGGCTCGGACATCCCGCCGGTCGAATAGCCGCCCTCCCCCTTCACCATGATCGGCGACGGCGGCCAGGGCGACCTGGCCGCCGATCTGCGAGGCGTCAGCAAGCGCTTCGGTGACCTCGTCGCCAACGATGAGGTGGACCTCTCACTGGCGCGTGGCGAGGTGCACGCCCTGCTGGGCGAGAACGGCGCCGGCAAGACGACGCTGATGCGCATCCTCTACGGGCTGACCCGCATGGACAGCGGCAGCATCCACGTCGCCGGTCAGCCGGTCAGCATCGGCTCGCCACGGGACGCCATCGCCGCCGGCGTGGGCATGGTCACGCAGCATTTCTCGCTGGTGCAGCCCATGACCGTGACCGAGAACCTCATCCTGGGGCGCGCTCGGGGCGCCCGGCTGGACCTGGCTGCCGCACGCCGCTCCGTGGAGGCCGCCGCCGAGCGCTTCGGCATCGCCGTGCGGCCGGACGCCATCGTCTCGGAGCTCTCCGTCGGCGAGCAGCAGCGCGTCGAGATCGTCAAGGCCCTGGCGCGCGACTGTCGCGTGCTCATCCTCGACGAGCCCACGGCCGTGCTCGTGCCACACGAGGTGGAGGCCCTCTTCGGGACGCTTCGACGCCTTGTCGGCGAGGGCCTCTCCGTCGTCTTCATCAGCCACAAGCTGGGAGAGGTGCGGGCCATCAGCGACCGCGTCAGCGTCATGCGGCGCGGACGCATGGTCGGCACCGCCCCGGGCTCCACCGACGAGCGCGAGCTGGCGCGGATGATGGTGGGCCGACCGACCTTCGGCGTCGGGCAGCAGGAAACCATCTGGGGCGGCGGCGAGCCGCGCCTCAGGGTCCGCGAAGTCTCGGCGCGAGGTGGCCACGGCCTGCCGGCCCTGCACGACGTGTCGCTGGAGGTGCACGCCGGCGAGATCCTCGGCGTGGCCGGCGTCTCCGGCAACGGCCAGACCGAGCTGGCCGAGGTCCTCTCCGGCATGCGTCCGGTGACCAGCGGCTCGGTCCTGGTGCACGAGCAGGAGCTGGCGGGGGCGGAACCGGCCGCGGTCATGGCTGCCGGGGTGGGCCGCATCCCGGAGGATCGGCACGCCAGCCTGGTGCTCGACCTGCCCGTCTCGCTGAACCTCATCCTCGAGCACATCGACGACTTCACACGCGGCGGCCGCCTTGACCGCCGACAGGTGCAGGAGCATGCCCGCGAGCTCATCGAGCGCTACCGCATCAAGGCACAGCCCGATGACCGGGTGGCCACGCTGTCCGGCGGCAACATCCAGAAGGTGCTCCTGGCCCGAGTGCTGTCGCGAGACCCGCGCGTCATCATCGTCTCGCAGCCCACGCGCGGCCTGGACGTGGGAGCCAGCGAGTACGTACGCGAGGAGCTCCTGGCGCGCCGCCGCGACGGGGCCGCCATCCTGCTCATCTCCGAGGACCTCGACGAGCTGCTCTCGCTGTCCGACCGCATCGTGGTGCTCTACGAGGGTCGCATCGTCGGTCGCATGGAGGCCTCGCGGGCGGAGCCCGAGCAGCTGGGCATGCTCATGGCCGGCCGCGGCCAGGCCGCCGCATGACGCTCGAGGCACGGCGGGCCGGCGAGACGCGCTTCGGCCGCACCGGGGCCATCATCGTGGGTGCCGTGGTGGCGGTCCTGGCGGTGACCGGGGGCGCGTTCGCCATCGCCGGCGCCAACCCCGTGGAGGCCTACTTCGCCTACTTCGTCGCGCCACTGACCCGCGAGTTCACGCTCTGGGAGGTCCTCAACGTCTCGACGCCGCTGCTCTTCGCGGGTGCAGCCGTTGCCATCGCCTTCCGGAGCGGCTACTGGAACATCGGCGTGGAAGGGCAGCTGCTCATGGGCGCTGTGGCCGCGGCGGGCATCGGCCAGGTCGTGCACGGCTGGCCACCCATCGTGGTGCTGCCGCTCATGGTCGTGGCCGGCGCCCTCGCCGGCGCGGCCTGGGCCCTCGTGCCGGCCCTGCTGCGGGTGCGCCTCGGCATCGACGAGGTCGTCACCACGCTGCTGCTGAACCCCGTGGCGCTGCTGGTCGTGGAGGCCCTCCTCCACGGGCCCTGGACGGACCCGGAGACCGGCTTCCCGGAATCACCGCGCATCGCCGAAGCCGCGGAGTTCCCCAAGCTGGCGGCCTTCCTGCCCTTCCTGGGCAAGTCGCGCCTGCACCTCGGGTTCATCCTCGCCATCGTCATCATCATCGCGGCCTGGTGGGTGCTGAGCCGCACCTCGACGGGCCTGCGCGTGCGGGCCGTGGGCCTCTCGCCGCACGGGGCACGCTTCGCCGGCATCAAGGTCGAGCGGACGCTCCTGCGGGTGGCGCTCATCAGCGGCGCCGTGGCCGGCATCGCCGGCGTCAGCGAGGTGGCCGGCATCCAGTTCCGCCTCACGGCGGGCATCTCGCCCGGGTTCGGCTACACGGGCATCGTGGTGGCCATGCTGGGCGGCCTGACGATGCCCGGCGTCCTCCTGGCCGGCCTGCTGCTGGGCGACCTCGCCGTGGGCGCCTCGTCCGCAGTGCGCAGCCTGCAGATCCCCTCGCAGCTGGGGGCCGTGGTGGAGGGCACCTTGCTGCTGGCCGTCATCGGAGCCCTGGCGCTGCGCCGGGCCAGGTCACGCCAGGAGGATGAGCGCCCGGCGGACGAGGGCGAGCCGCCGCCTGCCGAGCCCAAGTCCATGGCGCCCGCCGAGGGACCGCCGACATGACCTTCCTGGCTGACATCCTGGCGGCCACGTTCCGCAACGCCACGCCGCTCGTCTACGGCACGGTCGGGGAGACCTACACGGAGCGGTCCGGCGTCCTCAACCTGGGCATCGAGGGCACCATGTACGCGGGCGCCTTCTTCGGCTTCACCGCGGCCTACCAGACCGGCAACGCCCTGCTGGGGCTGGCAGTGGCCGTCGCGGTGGGCATCATCGCCGGCGCCATCATGGGCCTGCTCACGGTGACGCTGGGGGCCAACCAGCACGTCAGCGGCCTGGGCCTGACCATCGGCCTCATCGGCATCTCCGAGTTTGCCAACCGGCTCATCTTCTCGGGCGAGACACTGGCGCGCATCGAGCCCATGCCGCTCTGGAACCCGCTCGCCGGCCTGGGCGACATCGGCACCGTGGCCAACCAGTACGGCCTCTCGTACCTGGCCTTCTTCATCGTGGTGCCGGTCGCCTGGTGGGTGCTGGCCAGGACACCGCTGGGCCTGTCGATCCGCGCCGTGGGCGAGAATCCGGAGGCCGCCGACGTGGCCGGCATCAGCGTCTTCCGCATCCGCTATGTCGCGCTCATGATCGGCGGTGCCCTCATGGCCGTCGGCGGCGCCTTCATCACGCTCTCGATGCTGGGCACCTTCACCCTGGACATCATCGCGGGCCGCGGCTGGGTCTGTATCGCCCTTGTCATCTTCGGGCGCTGGCGCATCTTCCGCGGCGTGCTGGGAGCGCTCGTTTTCGCGGCGGTCTTCTCGCTGGGCCTGCGCCTGCGCATCACGCCCGGCTTCGAGGGCGTGCCCAACGAGCTCATGCTGGCGCTGCCCTACGTGGTGGTCATCGCGGCCCTGGCCCTGTCCGGCCGCAACGTGCCCTACCCCGGCGCTTACCTGAAGGCGTACCGTCGCACCTGACGCAGCGATGCCGCTGCGGTGCCCGAGCGGCCCGCAGCCGCATGACGACCCCACCAGCACAAGGACCAAGGAGGGAGCATGGACGACCAGGCATTCTTAAGGATCGCCATCGAAGAGGCCGCGATCGGCCTCTCGGAGGGCGGCGTGCCGGTGGGTGCGGCCCTCGTGGCCGACGGCAAGGTCCTCGGCTCGGGACGCAACCGGCGCGTGCAGCAGGGCAGCGCCATCCGCCACGGCGAGACTGACTGCCTGGAGAGCATCGGCCGCCTGCACGCCTCGGTCTATCGGCGGGCCACGATGTACACGACCCTCTCACCCTGCGACATGTGCACGGGCGCGATCCTGCTCTACGGCATCCCGCGCGTGGTCGTCGGCGAGAACGAGACCTTCATGGGCGGCGAGGACCACCTGCGCTCCCGCGGCGTGGAGGTCGTGAACCTCGATTCGGCCGAGTGCAAGGCGCTCATGGCCGAGTTCATCGCCCGCTACCCGGACATCTGGAACGAGGACATCGGCGAGGAATGAACCCCGCCGGACGGGCCTATCCTTGCTGGCCCTCGTCACCCCGGTCCAGGGCGGCCTGGATCTGCGCCTCAGCCTCGGGGTCGAGCGTGGTCTGGTAGACCTTGCCCTTGTAGGGCTCCAGCGCGCCGACCACCGCGGAGGCATTGCCGGTGCCCAGCACGAAGAGGGCAGAGGTGTTCGCGGTCAGGTCGTTGGTGACGTCCTCGATGAGCTTCTTGTCGATGTTGTGGTGCAGCGAGCGGCCGATGAGCCCGCCGAAGGCGGCGCCGATGGCCAAGCCCGCCAGCGGGAAGAAGACGAGGCCCAACAGGAGACCCAGGGTGCCGCCCACGATGGCCCCGCCGGCCGTGGTCTTGTCCATGCCGTGGTGCACGTGGATCTTCCCCTCGGCGTCCTTCTCCACGACGGCCATGTCGTCGATCTGGGCACCGTGGGCGCTCTGCAGTGACTTGAGGCTCTCGCTGGCTTGCCCGGCGCTCTCGCGGCGCTCGAAGGTGACGACGAGTAGCTGACTCATGGAGGCGCTCCTTCCTGACTGTGGCCGCGAGTGTATCGCCGTGGGCCAACGGGATCTCGCTCTCCTTGCGGCGGGCCGGTCAGCGACGACCGGGCGGCCTCCGGTGGGACGGATGCCGCGGAGTGCCCGCTACCCGTACGTCAGCACGTCCAGCCCGGGCACTCGCCGGAAGTGGCTCGCGTTCCGCGTCACGACCGGCATGCCATAGGCGATGCCTGCCGCGGCGATCCAGAGGTCGTTGGCACCGATGAGCATCCCGTTGGCACGCAGGTAGCGGTCGGCCTGACCGTAGTGCCAGGCGACGTCCACCGTCAGCGGCAGCACGAGGAAGGGGGCGATGAAGGCGGCCCATCGCTCCCGATCCTGCATGGACGAACCGGCGGCCAGCTCGCCGGCGATGGTGGGCGTGATGACCAGCGGTGCATCCCCATGTGCTTCCAGGACGCCCTGCGCGGGACCCGCGCCCCGACGTGCCTCGCGCTCGAGGTCGATGAGGAAGCTAGTCTCGAGGATCAGCGAGGCGCCCACTTGTCCTCCGGCGGCCGGTCGTCATGATCGGCCGCCTCGAGCGCAGCCAACTGGTCCTCGCCCAGGAACGGGCCGTGGCCACGCAGGC
Organism: uncultured Chloroflexia bacterium; assembly: GCA_963825995.1. GTDB lineage: Bacteria > Chloroflexota > Limnocylindria > Limnocylindrales > CSP1-4 > JAFMJV01. The sequence continues at coordinate 256,131 of CAWGVH010000001.1, read as the reverse complement.
GCTGGAGCAACTCAGCGCCGGAGACCGTCCGCTCGGGCCACTGCGCCCGCAGCACGACCTGGCTGAACGACTCCCCTGGATAGCGCCGCGCTGCTCGAAGGCGCTCATACGCCTCCACGCGCAAGGAAACGGTCTTGATCGACATGTGCACAATGTATTTCGCACACACGCGGCGGTCAAGCTCTAGTCCTGTACTCGCGGCGCGCCGGGCAGGACGGCGCGACGTTCCCCCTCAGACCGGTTCCAGCACGACCTCGTTGACGGCGCCATCGACGATGGTCCAGGCGCGCAATTCGGGCGGCTCGCCCGCGAACGAGCAGATGAGGTACAGCGCATCCGGGTAGGTGGCCAGGCCCACGTCCGTGGCAGACGGTCGCGGCGGCGAGGCCACGTGCGAATGGACGATGGCCCACACCACCTCGTCGGCGTCGTCGATCTCGAGCAGCACGCGCAGCTGCTCGTCGGGAGCCATGAGGTAGCGGTAAGGCGAGGCGGCCGCGTTGCGCATGCCCACGAAGCGCCGGGGCAGGCCGCCGTCCTCGGCCGACCGATCGGAGACGAGCAGGCCGCAGCCCTCGTCCGGAAGGGCGCCGCGCAACCAGTCGATGAGCGCCTCGCGGATGGGGGCAGGCAGCGCGGCCGAGGCCGGCGTCCAGGGCGGTCCTCCACGACCCCCCGCGCCTCGGAGGGCTGACTGCGAACGATCCTGCGCCGTGGCGCCGCTGTCGGCGGCCTGCTGCCAGGCCTCCACGCCGGGGACGCCGGCATCGCCGATGACCGCCGGCTCGTCGGCCGCCGAGCGCACGCGGTCGGCAGACATCTCGCCGCTCACGAGCGGCCGATCCCGCTCACCACAGGTTCAGGCTGTCGATGACGTCCTCGTCGCTGTCGAGGTCGCGTGTCCAGACGTCCTCGGAGAGGTACTTCCAGCCGCCGTCGGCGAGGAGGGCCACGATCGTGCCGCGCTCCATCTCGCGCGCCACCTGCTTGGCCGCCACCATGACCGCGCCGCACGAGACACCCGCGAAGATGCCCTCCTTCTCGGTCAGCTCACGCAGCGCCTCGATGGCCTGCGCGTTGGAGACGAGGAGCCTGCCGTCCAGGACGGAAGGGTCGAAGATCTCCGGGATGAAGCCCTCCTCCAGGGAGCGCAGGCCCTGGACGCGCTCGCCGGGCAGTGGCTCCGCCGCGTAGATACGCACGTCCGGGTTGTGGCGGCGCAGCCGCCGGCCCACGCCCATGAGCGTGCCACCGGTGCCGAGGCCGGCCACGAAGGCGTCCACCTCGGGGCAGTCGGCGATGATCTCCTCGGCCGTCGTCTCTTCGTGGGCGCGCGGGTTGGCCTCGTTGCCGTACTGGTAGGGCATCACGAAGCGCTCGTCCTTGGCAACGAGGTGCCTGGCCAGGGCGATCGCCCCGTTGGAGCCCAGGTGCCCAGGCGAGTCGATGACCTCAGCACCGAAGAGCGCCAGCAGCTGGCGCCGCTCCATGGTCACGTTGTCCGGCACGACGACGGCCACGCGGTAGCCCTTGCGGCGCGCGATCATGGCCAGGCCGATACCGGTGTTGCCGCTGGTGGGTTCGATGATGATGGAGTCCGGCCGCAGGCGGCCCGAGCGCTCCAGGTCCTCGATGAGGTACTTGGCGACACGGTCCTTCACGGAGCCGGTCGGGTTCATGAACTCCAGCTTGGCGTAGAGCCGCACGTTGGGATTGGGGCAGACGTTGGGGACCTCCACCAACGGCGTGAAGCCGATGGCGTCCACGATGGACGGGAAGCGGCCTCCGTGGCGCGCGTTGCCGCCATGGGCATGCGGCCGCAGCGCATCGACCTGGGTGCCGGACAGCGGTTCCTGCGTCGCCGTCACGAGCCTCTCGCCCTACCGGCCTCCGGCCATGGCTGGCAGCAGGATGACCTCGTCGGCGGCGCCGACCGGCGTCTCGAGGCCCTGCTCGTAGCGCACGTCACGGCCATTGACGTAGACGTTGACGAAGCGGTTGAGGCTGCCGTCCGCCGTGAAGACCTGCTCGCGCAGGCCCGGGTGCTGCTCGAGGAGCGACGCGAGGGCCTCGCCCACGGTGGCACCGCTCACCTCCACCCGCTTCTCGTTGCCGGCCTGTGCGCGCAGCACGGGCGGGATGCGGACCGCGGTCATGCACTCGCCTCCATGGTGGTGGTGGGAGACAGGGGGAACGTGAAGACGCCATCGGCAGCGCCCGGTGCCGGCAGCTCACCGTCGCCGCAGGCGGGGCAGTGGGGGTCGCGCCGCAACTGCAGCTCGCTGAAGGTGCCGTCCAGGGCGTCGTAGATGAGCAGGCGTCCGACCAACGGATCCCCGATGTCGAGCAGGACCTTGATGCCCTCCGTGGCCTGCAGCAGGCCCATGACACCGGGCACCACGCCCAGCACGCCGGCCACCGAGCAGCCCGGGGCCAGCTCCGGTGGTGGCGGGGTCGGGTAGAGGCAGCGGTAGCAGGGGCCCTCGTGGGGCACGAAGACCGTCAGCTGGCCCTCGAAGCGGAAGACGGAGGCATGCACGACGGGGATGCCGCTGCGCACGGCAGCGTCGTTGAGCGCGTAGCGCGTCTCGAAGGTGTCCGTGCCGTCGAAGATGAGGTCGTAGCCCGCGATGAGGCGGTCCACGTTGTCCGGGCCGAGCATCTCCTCGTAGAGCAGGACGCTGACGTCGGGGTTGAGTTCACGGATGGTCTGCGCCGCCGACTCCGTCTTCTTCGTGCCGATCCGGTCATGGCGATGGATGACCTGGCGCTGCAGGTTGGAGGCATCCACGACATCGAAGTCGACGATGCCGATGGTGCCCACGCCGGCGGCGGCCAGGTAGAGCATGGCCGGCGAGCCCAGTCCGCCGGCGCCGATGAAGAGGACGCGGGAGCCGAGGAGCTTCGCCTGGCCGGCCGCGCCGACCTCGGGGATGAGCAGGTGCCGCGAGTAGCGCAGCTTCTGCTCGCTGCTCAGGATGACCGGCTGCGAGAAGGCTCGACCTTCCGACTTCCAGGCCTGGAAGCCGCCGCTCATGGAGGCCACGTCGCGATAGCCCATCTCGATGAGCGTCTGGGCCGCGAAGAGGGAGCGGATCCCGCCCGCACAGTAGAGGATGACCGGCGCCTCACGGTCCGGGGTGATGCCCTCGATGTCCTGCTCGATGTAGGACTTGGAGACGTGGCGAGCACCCGGGATGTAACCCTGCTCCCACTCGCTCGCCTCACGGACGTCGATGATGACGGCACCGCCACGGGCCGCCAGCTCGGTCTCGGTCGGGGTCACCTCGCGGACGCTCGCCCGAGCCTCGCGGAGCAGGTCCCGGTAGGACTTGGTCACGACGGTGCGCCGGCGGACTGGTCGCCGGCCGGGGCGGCTGAAGCAGCGGCGCGGTTCCGCAGCGCATGGTGCAACGTGTCCAGCGAGAGCAGCGCGCACTTGAGGCGCGCCGGGCTGATCTCGATGCCCAGCAGGTCGAGGATGTCCTGGTTGGTGAGAGCCTCCACGTCCGAGAGCGGGCGTCCCTTGACCTCGTCGGTCAGCATCGAGGCCGAGGCCTGGCTGATGGCGCAGCCACGCCCGCTGAAGGCCACGTCGTGGACGGTGCCGTCATCGCCGACGGCGAGCATCATGGTGATGCGGTCGCCGCAGAGCGGGTTGTTGCCCTCATACACGGCATCTGGTGCAGCCAGCGTGCCGAAGTTGTGGGGCTGTCGGTAGTGCTCGAGGATCTCGTCGCGGTAGAGGTCGTCCATGGGAGTGTGCAGGGTACCCGATGCGGTGGTGGTGGGTGCTAGGCGGGGCCGCCGAAGATGCGCTGCACGCCGCGCAGGCCGGCGGCCAATCGGTCGATGTCGTCGCGGCCGCTGTAGACGCTGAACGAGGCGCGGCCGGTGGCCGCCAGGCCGAGGCGCTCGTGGAGCGGCTGCGTGCAGTGGTGGCCGGCTCGGATGGCCACCGCTTCGCGATCGAGCAGCGTGGCGATGTCGTGGGGGTGGGCCTCCGGCAGCGTGAAGGTGACGATGCCGGCCCGTTCGGCGGCGGTGCGCGGCCCGTGGATGCGGATGCCCGGCACCTCGCGCGGCAGCACCTCGAGGGCGTAGGCCGTGAGCGCCTCCTCGTGCTCGGCCACGCGCTCCATCCCGATGGCAGCCAGGTAGTCGATGGCTGCCCCGAGGCCGATGGCGGCCGCGATGTCCGGCGTGCCGGCCTCGAACTTGTGGGGGATGTCGTTGAAAGTGGTGTGCCGCAGGTGCACCGAGCTGATCATCTCGCCGCCGCTCATGAAGGGCGGCATGGCCTCCAGGATCTCCGCACGTGCCCAGAGGGCCCCGGAGCCTGTCGGTCCCAGGACCTTGTGCCCGGAGAAGACGTAGAAGTCGGCGCCGAGGTCCACGACGTCCACGGGCATGTGTGGCACCGCCTGGGCGCCGTCGACGAGCACGAGGGCCCCGACGTCATGGGCCTGCTGCACCATCTGCCGCACGGGCAGCAGCGTGCCCAGCCCGTTGGACTTGTGGGTGAAAGCCACCAACCGGGGGCGGGTGCGCAGCAGCACCTCCCAGGAATCCATGATGAGGCGCCCCTCGGCATCGAAGGGCACGAACTCCAGGTCGGCGTCCTTCTCCTGCGCCAGCAGCTGCCAGGGCACCAGGTTGGCGTGGTGCTCCAGCTCGGTCAGGACGATGGTGTCCGCGCGGCCGACATTGCGCCGGCCCCAGGCGTAGGCCACGAGGTTGATGGCCTCCGTGGCATTGCGCACGAAGACGATCTCGCGGCTGTCCGGTGCGCCCAGGAAGCGCGCCACCTTCTGGCGGGCACCCTCGTAGGCGGCCGTGGCCTCCTCGCCGATGGTGTAGATGCCGCGATGGACGTTGGCGCTGAAGCGGCTGTTGTAGGCATCCCCGGCCTCGATGACCACTCGCGGCTTGAGGGCCGTGGCGGCACTGTCCAGGTAGGCCAGGCGCCGGCCCCCGAAGTCGCGCTCGAAGATCGGGAAGTCGCGGCGGATGGCGTCCGGGTCGAGCGGGGAGGTGTGGTTCACGGTTGCCACGCGGGTCTGGGGTCGGGTGTCCGACCCGATCAGCCCTCTCGCCCCTCAGCGTGCTCGACCTCGGGGTCCTCGTCGAGCACGTCGATCTCGAAGCCGGCCTCCTGCAGGATGGGCGCGTAGCCCTCGTCCTCCAGCCGCAGTGCCAGGTCCTTGCCGCCCGAGGCGATGATGCGGCCGTGCGCCAGGACGTGGACCTGGTCTGGCGTGATGTAGTTGAGCAGACGCTGGTAGTGCGTGATGAGCAAGACTCCAAGGTCGGGGCTGAGCTGCGCGTTGACGCCCTCCGCCACGATGCGCAGGGCATCGATGTCGAGGCCCGAGTCCGTCTCGTCAAGGACGGCGAACTCGGGCTCCAGGATGGCCATCTGGAGCATCTCGAGGCGCTTCTTCTCGCCCCCGGAGAAGCCCTCATTGACGTAGCGTCCGGCAAACGAGTCGTCCAGCCGCAGGAGCGCCATCTTGTCGCGCAGAAGCGTGCGGAACTCGCCCATCTTGATGCCGCCCCGGGTGGGGTCAGAGGGGTCGATGTCGCTGTCGCCACCCTCCAGCCCGCGCCGGCGGGCATTGAGGGCCGTGCGCAGGAAGGAGGCCACGGAGAGCCCGGGAACGGCGGTGGGGTACTGGAAGGCCAGGAAGAGGCCCAGGCGGGCACGCTTGTCGGGGCTCAGTGTGAGGACATCGATGCCCTTCCACAGGACCTCACCCTTGGTGACCTGGTAGGCGGGGTGACCCATGAGGGCGTAAGCCAGGGTCGTCTTTCCCGAGCCGTTACGGCCCATGATGGCGTGGACCTCACCCTTGCGGACCTCCAGGTCGATGCCGCGCAGGATCTCGCGTGTGGGATCAGCCGCGGGGACGACGTGCAGGTCGCGGATGACCAGGATGCGGTCCATCGACATGGCCTCGGCCGCGGCGGCTGGGCTGGAGCTGGTCTCGGGATCGCCGGGCAGAGTGGCGGTGTCACGGTTCATGGCTGGACGATGGACTCCTTGACGTGGCGGTCGGAGAGTGGGCGAACGGTCACGAGGACCGCGTCATGATGATCCGGCTGGCCGTCGCGGCCGGATGGCGCAGGGTGGGACGGGTGGCCAGGGCCGGGCTGGGTGAGCTCGGCGAGGGTGGTGGACTCGAGGGCCTGCACGACGGCATCGCGGACGCGGCGCCAGAGCAGGTCCACCGTGCAGTAGCCGCCACGGGAGCAGAGCTCGCCGGGATGGGCGTCGCCGCTGGCGCAGACCATGGGCGCGATGGGGCCCTCGAGCGCGGTCACGACCTCCGCCATGCCGATGAGCGACGGGTCCCGCGACAGCTCATAGCCGCCGTGAGCACCCCGGGTGCTGGTCACCAACCCGGCCTCGCGCAGGCTGACCACGAGCTGCTCCAGGTAGGGTCGAGGGAGGTCCTCGTGCTCGGCCATCTCCGAGAGGCTCACAGGCCCACCACCGTGGTGACGCGCCAGTTCCACCATGAGGCGCACGCCGTACTCTCCACGCGTGGAGAAGTGGAGGGCTCCCGATGACGGGACGGTGGTGCGCACGGAGGGTCTCCTGGGGCCGGGCCGCTGCGTCGCCGCGACCTGCGGCGCCGGCGATAATCCCGACTGTTTTCGTCAGGATTGAGTCTAGCCCGCAGGCACCAGCACGTCAACGACACCGCCGCTCCTGGGACGGCCGGCAGGCTGGACCGCCGGCCCGGGTGCCGCCCGAGCCCGGATCAGGCGGTGCGTTGGGCTCGTTGGGTGACCCTGATCTCGTGGCGGCGCGGCGCGCGGCCGTCCACCGACGCACGGAGCACCACCTGTCCCTCCGCGGGGATAGCCACGGGGATGTTGAAGGCCATGGGCACGAGCATGTCCATGCCTGCCATGCCGGGCGGGCGGCCCGTGGTCAGCTTGGCCTCGAAACCGACCAGGCGCTGCTCGTCCTGCTGCATCTCCACCGCGACCGTGTGCTGGTCATCGGTGTGAGCGAAGGGGATGCGGACACCCAGGGCGATACCCAGGATCATGCGATGCGGGAAGGTGGGCGGCTGGATGCGATCCCAGGCGCCACCCATCAGGTAGAGCTTGCCGTTGACCACCTCGGCCCGGTCGGCTACCAGGAGGTAGTCGATCTCCGGCTTGCGGGCAAGGGTCGCCTCGGCTGCCTCCAGGACGCCCTCCAGCCCGTCGGCCCCGTCGGGTTGGCCTGCGGTGCCCTGGTTCGGTGTCGCCTCCGGGTCGCTCACAGCCGCGGATCGTCCTCACCGAGCGAGAAGGGCGGATAGCGGTCGACCATCAGGAACTGGTAGGCCAGGACCCGGAACATCCAGCGGTTGTAGCCACCGACGACGGTGTAGATGAGGTCAGCCTGGTGGCCCATGAAGAGCACCGGCACCCAGGTGAACCAGAGCAGGATGGCCGCCAGGATGTTCAGGAGCCAGAGGACGATGTAGTGCGGGATGAGGATGAAGAAGCGCACCCACATGCCGATGAGCGGGATGCCCCAGAGACGGTTGATGCGCACGCCCTCGTCGAAGCGCACCGTGACGGGATGCTCCTCACCGGAGAGTGAGAAGGGCGGGTAGGTCGGTGTGAGGAGCTCGAGGTAGGCCTGGACCCGGATGTACCAGCCCATGAGCCCGCCGATCCAGCGGTAGCCCCAGCCCGGGAACCGGCCCAGGAGGAGCACGGGGAGCCAGGTCACGAGCATGAGCAGGGCAGCCACGATGGCGACCAGGAATATCAGGATGAAGTGCGGGATGAGCAGGATGGTACGGACAAGGATGCCGAGGACCGGGATGCCCCAGAGGCGGTTGATGCGCGCAAGGCGGTCGTAGGAGATGTTGACGGGGTAGGCGTCAGGGGCCAACGGGTAGGCGGGCGGCAGCTGCCAGGCGGACTCCGGTTGCGGATAGCCGGGTGGCTGGTAGCCGGGCGGGGGTGGATAGGCTCCCGGAGGCTGGTAGCCTGGTGGCGGAGGCGGATAGCCGCCAGGCGGCGGTGGCGGGTAGCTGCCGGGCGGAGGCTGGTAACCCGGTGGTGGGGGAGGCGGCGGGTAGCCGCCGGGCTGCTGGTAGCCAGGCGAAGGTGCCTGCCACGGCGACGGCTGCGGGGCTTCACTCCATCGCGGATCCTGCGGCGTTGCAGGGCCCTGGGGTTCCCACGTCATGTCACGACCTCGGTGTGGTCTGAACGTCTCGCACAGCGTACACGCAACCCGGGCCGTCGGACGTGCGCCGGCCCGTGACTGGCTCCGCGTGCCACGACCTGACGGACCGGGGCGTAGCTCCTGACGCTCGTCAGCGGCTGCTGCCGAAGATCCGCAGCATGAACAGGAACAGGTTGACGAAGTCGAGGTAGAGGGTCAGCGCGCCCAGGACGGTGGCCGAGTCCTTGTTGATGCCCGGGATGGCGCCGTTCTTGAGGCGCTGCACGTCCCAGGCCGTGAGACCTGTGAAGATGCCCACGCCCAGAAGGCCGATGAGCAGGCTGGCCATGCTGCTGTCGGCGAAGAAGAAGATCTGCAGGAACATGACCACGAGGAGGCCGATGAGGCCCATGAAGAGGATGCCGCCCAGGCTGGTCAGGTCGCGCTTGGTGACCACGCCGTAAAGCGCCGCACCACCGAAGATGCCGGCCGCGCCCGCGAAGGCCGAGACGACGCCGGAGATGCCGATGGTCCCGACGTAGGCGAGCACGATGACGCCCAGCGTCAGGCCCATGGTCAGGGCGTAGACGAAGAAGAGGCCGAGGGCCACGACCGATGAGATGCGCTGGATGAGGAAGCTGATGGCCATGACGAGGCCGAGCTGGCCGATGAAGAGCAGCAGCCACCACTCGACGACCTGCTGTTGGAGCTGCTCGTTGCCCATCACGAAGGCGGCGGAGACGGCGGACAACAGCACGCCGACGAACATCCAGACGAAGCTGCCGGTCAGGAAACCCTCGCGGGGCGCTGTGGCCACGATGGGCTGGGCTCGCGCGATGCTCGAGGCGGAGGAGGCCCCGGCGCTGGCCTGGTTCGAGGGCGCCTGGGCGCGGTTCAGGGGATCGTTGTCGTTCGGCGACACGGTTCTCGTTCCTTTCAGGGGCGCCCGTCAACGGGCGTCGTGGCTATCAGTCTAGCGAGGCGCTCGTGACGGGCCTGCGACGAGCCGGCAACAGCAAGAGGCCGAGGAGGTGTCGCGTCAGGGGGGTGCTCGCGATCAGCCGTCGAACGTACGTCAGGCGGATGCGCGCGATGGCGTGGCGGCGATGCCCTCGGCCTGCTCGGCGAGACGCGCCAGCACCCAGAGCAGGTCGGCCAGACGATTGAGGTAGGGCATCAGCCAGGCGCCTGGCACGAGGCGAACGTGGTCAAGGGCGATGACGCGCCGCTCTGCGCGGCGCACGACGGTCCGGCTGATCTCGAGCGCCGCAGAGAGGCGGCTGGCGCCCGGCACGATGAACTCGCGGGGCAACTGCACGGCTTCCTCGGCACTGCGCAGCATGTCCTCGAGGGCACTGAGCATGGCCTCGTCGACACGCGTCTCACCGTCACGCAGGCGATCCCAGGCATCCGGGTTCGTGGCCAGCTCCGCGCCGGCCACGAAGAGATCGCGCTGCAGCGAGATGAGCGTCTCGCCCAGCCCTTGAAGCGCGTGGGGCAGCGGGCCGCTGGACTCCAGGACGCCCATCTCGGCGCGGGCGAGGCCCAGGGAGGCCACGGCCTCGTCGATGGTGCCGTAGGCTTCCGCCCTGGCGTCATCCTTGGCGATGCGCCCGCCGTAGAGCAGACCCGTCGTGCCGTCGTCGCCCTTGCCCGTGGCGACCGCACTGCCGGCGATGCGGACTCGGGGCGAGCGCGCGGAGCTGTCGCTCACCAGGTCAGGCCGGCATCCCGTGGATCCCAGCGCTCGGCCAGCAGGGTGACCTTGACGTCGTGGCCCTCGGCCTCTTCCGCGGCTTCCTTGACCTGCTGGATCATGGACCCCGCGTAGGGGCAGAAGGGCGTGGTCAGGATCATCTTGATCTCGGTCAGCTCATCGCCCAGGATGACCTGCCTGATGAGCGCGAGCTCCACCACGTTCATGCCGATCTCGGGATCCACCACGGAGCGCAGCGCATCCAGGACCGCCAGCTCGCGGGAGCGTGCCACGGGGTCGAAGGCGGGCGCGGCGGAGGCCGCGATGGTCGGGCCGAGAGCGTCCTCGGAAAGGATCTGGTCGGACATCGTGGCGCCATCCTACACCGGGCACCGCGCCAGCCTGTTCGACGGTCTGTCTCAGGGAGCGGCGGCCCCAGGCGTGACGGCTCCGCTGACCATGCCAGGCACGGCCCGCAGGTGCTCCGGCAGCAGGGCCGCCTCGGTGGCCGAGAAGCCGGGCCCCTGCAGGGCTCCGTCCGGGCCCATGAAGCCGGCATAGCGTTCTGGGTGGCCGGTGGCATAGCGGAAGGCCTCCGCGATGCCGACCCGGCGCAGCTCAGGGTGCTCCGCCAGCATGTCGGCCGGCGTGAGACCGTGGGCACGCATCTCCAGCAGGTTGCGCACGGTCAGCCGCGTGCCGTAACAGAAGGGCTCGCCGTTCATCACCAACGGGTCCGACTTGACCCACTTGATGGTCATCAGACGACCGTGTCGTCGCCGAGGCCAGCGCCCTTCCAGATGAAGCGCACGACCCTGTTGCCGGCATGGTCACCGGCCAGCCGGCGGTGACGGCGCAGGCAGGCGATCCAGGCAGCCATCGGCGCGCGGATGATCTCCGCCTCCGACGCTGGGCCGGTAGCCACGGCAGCCGCCTCCAAGCCGCGGAGGAGCGAGACGACGTCGTTCATGCGGACCTTCCGGCGCCGGTAGCTGGGCACCAGGTCCTCACCATAGACCACCACGTAGCGGGCCTCTCCGGTGGCCACGGCTCGCGCCAGCTGTTCGATGTGGCGCTCGTAGTCGCGCAGGAAGCGGCGCAGCATGAGGTCGTCATAGCGGTCGCGCAGCGTGGGGTCCACCCGCATGGCGGCATCCAGCGAGAGAGCCGGGAGACGCTCGGCGGCGCGCAGGCGTGCGGCGACGGCCGGGTGTCCGGCGTCATGGTCAGAAGGCGGCAGTCCGAGAGCAGGGTGCGGCATCGACGGGCCTCAGTCTAGCGACTGACGTGGCGCTGGCGCGGCTACAGTGGCGCCATGACCGAACCCGGAGAGCGGCGGCCTCCGAACTCGACCGGCCAGACCGGCGGGCGCGGCTGGGGCGCCCGGCGGGTGGCCGATGGCCGCAGGGCGCGGACCCGTTCGCTCCCTGGCGCGCTCCTGGCGGCAGGAGGCGTGGTGTTGCTCGCGGCCGCCGCCTGGTCGCTCCTGCGCGGCGTCCTCGAGCTGGGTCCCACCTCGCTGGCCGTCGCCGCACTGGGAGGCTGGGGCATCGGGGCCGTCCTGCGCCAGGCGCGCGCGCCGGTCCTCCTGGCGGTGCTCCTCGGCCTGGTGGCCTGGCTCCTGGGGCTCGTCTTCAGCTGGCTGCTGGCGATGGCTCTCCTGCCCAGCTCCACCCGTACCCTCGCCGAGCGCCTGGAGGGCACACCATTCCTCGACTGGCTGACCCCGCAGGTGGGGCCCCTGGAGGTGGTCGGCCTACTGGTCTACGGGGCCGCGGCAGCCTACGCGGCCCGGCCGTCCGCCCGACCCCGGAGCTGATCCGGACGCTGGAGGCAGCGGGCGCTGGGCCGCCCTCCCTCGGCCACCCGTCAGCGTCCCTCAGCCGTCTCCTGCCCGACGAAGGGCATGCCGTCCTCCTCGACGGCCCTGAGGCTCATGCGCAGGGCCGCCGACTTGGCCGCGGCGACCTGTCGGACATAGGCAGCTTCCTCGTCGGTGGTCATGGCCCGCCCGCGGACCGCATCGGCTGGCCGGCCAACCATCAGCCATGAGAGGTGGTAGCGGTCCATCGAGCCCCAGGCGGTTCGCAGCAGCTCATCGGAGACGGCGATCCAGGTGCGCAGGGCCGCCAGCGACGGTCGCGCGCCGAGGCGATCGCCCTCGCGGATGAGCAGCCGGACCTGGCTCATGTACTCGTCGCGGGTCACGTCCCTATCATCGGCTGACATGACCGTCGCTGCTGCCCCCGTGGATGTGACATCGCTCGACCTCGGCGAGGCGCGCTCCATCGCCGCGGAGCACGTCGGCGCCGGCACGCTGCCCTGCATCAGCTTCGGCCTCGTGGACACCACCGGGCGCACCGCCGTACGGATCGTGGCGACCCCCGGTCTGTCCGTGGCCGAGGACTCCATCTTCTTCCTGGCCTCCATCAGCAAGGCCATCGTGGCGACGGCGGTCATGCAGTACGTCGACGAGGGGCGCCTCGACGTGCATGCCCCGCTCGTCCGCTACCTGCCGGAGCTCGCGGGCGGCGCCGGCGTGGTCAGTGCCTGGCACGTGCTGACGCACACGTCGGGCCTGCCGGACATCCCGGTCGAGACACTGCGCAGGGAGCGTCCCACCTACCAGGACACGCTCGCCGTCGTGGGCGCCAGCCAGCCCACCTGGCTACCGGGCAGCCGCTACGAGTACAACTCGGCCGCCTGGGTCCTGCTCTCTGAGACCATGGCGCGGCTCAGCCGGATGCCCTTCGCGGATGCCCTCGAGCAGCGACTGACGCGGCCGCTGGGCATGGCGGACACCAGCTTCGACCCACGGCAGCAGCGCTCGCGCGTGGTGCCGGTTCGAGGCTCGCGGATGGACAACCGGCTCGTCCAGGAGCTGTTGCTGCGCTTCCTGGCCAGGGCCCAGTTGCCCGGCGGCGGGCTCTTCGGCAGCCTCCCGGACCTCCTGCGCCTGGGACGCGCCCTGCTGCCTGCCGATGGCACGTCGAGCGGTCCGCGCGTCCTGACCGGGGCAGCCATCGACGAGATGGGGCGCAGCCAGGCCGACGGTCTCACCCACCAGGGCCAGGACGGGCGCCTGCACGAGATCCGCCAGGGCCTCGGGTGGCGTAAGCCGCAGCGCGAGTGGCCCGGCTCGGAGCGCGCCTTCACGCACGGCGGCATCTCTGGTGGCCGGCTGTGGGTGGACCCCGACGCCGGCTTCGCCTTCGCCTTCCTGACGAACCTCTGGCAGGCGCCCCTGGAGCCCGCGCTCGAGATCCTCGAGGCGGTCTATCGGGCTGCCGGCTGACGGACCCGTCGCGAATGCCGAGGCCATGGCGAGCGCCCGGGGGTACGGCGACCAAGCGCCCATCGAGCGAGTCCAGCACCTATCGAGCGCACCCGCCCCGCTCATGGGCACGGGCGCCGGGGTCAGGGAGTGGCGCCCTCGTGGGTCGCGAAGGCGCGCAGCTGTTCCAGGCAGGCCGCCCGGCGGCGCTCCACCTGTCGAACGATCCAAGGGTCCACCCGGCCGCTGTCCTCGATGAGCAGCTCCGGCCCGGCGGTCCCATCCTGCAGGAGGATGCCGTCGCTGGTGCGGTAGTCGGACCGCCAGTCAGCCTGCAGCTGCACGGCTGAGGCGATGACCACAGGGCGCGAGAAGGACCAGTCGAGATGCTCGGCATTCAGACGGTCGACGAGGTCCCGAACACGGACCAGCTCCCCGCGTGGGATGCGCGCCAGCAGGTGCACGACGCGAAGGTCCGCGAACCGATCGCCGGCCACCGCCGTCACGGGTGGCTGGAGGCTGGCGTCGGGCAGCCCCGGGGGTTCCCTGAGCAGCATCAGACCTCCTCGCGGTCCTCGCCGGTACCAGCAGGTCCACGGCGCACGGCGAGGTAGGAACCGCGCGGCGCGTCGACGAGAAGCGGCCGCGCGACGGCCAGGACGGCGTCGGCGTCGTCACCGACGAGGCGGACGGCAAGGTAGCCCGCTTCGAGCGAGTTGGAGTCGTGCTCGCCGATGCCGGACGCGTCGAGGGCGCGCATGAGGCCGTTCTCCAGCGCAAAGAGGCGCTGCTGCTCCCGGAGGTTCTCGAAGCCTGGGTCGATGAGGCGCAGCCAGACCGTCACCCGGTGCCGCTCGGCCGTGGCGTCGAAGGTGGCCTCGTGCGCCGTTCGCCACTCGGCCTCGCCGTCAGCAGCCCTGGCCGCAGACACGCGCTCATCACCTTCTCCGGACCCGCCCAGGAGCCGTCGCAGGAAGCCCACCCGAGGCTAGAGGAGCTCCCCGTGCGCGGACGCCGTGGGCTCGCCCTCGCGGGGCCGTGGCTCCTCGCCCGGGCCGTAGGCGATGGTGGCTTCCCCTTCGTGGCCCCGGCTCGTGACAACGCCCGGGCCCGCATCCTGGCCATGGCCCTCACCGTCCCCGGCACCGAGTACCGGGAGCGGCCGGCCAGCCTGGCCCTCGATGGCACCCACGCCGTAGGGCACCCACTTCTCGGGCGACTGCAGGCGGTGCTGCTCCTCGTTGCCGCGCGAATGGATCTGTGCGAAGCCGGCCGGCTCGATCCACATGGCATCCCCCTGCAGGAGGGCGTGTACGCCGCCCTGGCCGGTCTCGGAGCGCTCCGAGCGGCAGTAGGAGCAGCTGGCGCGCTGGTGGGCCTTGTAGTCGGTGGGCTCCTCGTAGGTCGTGATGTAACCCTCGTAGTTGCGCAGGATGACCTTGTGATCCGAGTAGCTGATGAGGTAGTTGGGCATGACCGGGATCTTGCCGCCGCCACCGGGGGCGTCGATGACGTACGTCGGCACGGCGTATCCGCTGGTGTGCCCGCGCAGGCCCTCGATGATCTCGAGGCCCTTGCCCACCGGCGTACGGAAGTGGCCGGAGCCCTCCACGAGGTCGCATTGGTAGAGGTAGTAGGGCCGGATGCGGTTCTCGACCAGCTTGTGGACGAGCGAACGCTGGATGTGCACGCAATCATTGACGCCGGCCAGCAGGACCGACTGGTTGCCGATGGGAATGCCGGCCCGGCTCAGCTTGTCCACCGCGCGCGAGACTTCTGGTGTGATCTCGCTGGGGTGGTTGAAGTGCAGGTTCATCCAGAAGGGGTGGTAGCGGGCGAGCATCTCGCAGAGCTCGTCGTCCACCCGCTGCGGCATGAAGACCGGCACGCGGGTGCCCATGCGCACGATCTCGATGTGGGGGATCTCGCGCAGCCCACGCAGGATGCGCTCCAGCAGCTTGGGCGCCATCGTCAGCGGGTCACCGCCGGAGAGCAGCACGTCGCGCACCTGGGGCGTGCGGCGCAGGTAGTCGAGCTGCGCCTCGAAGTCCCGGGTGTTGAAGTTCTGGGCTGCGTCGCCCACGATGCGTGACCGGGTGCAGTAGCGGCAGTACGAGGCGCACTGCGTGGTCACCAGCATCAGCACGCGGTCGGGGTAGCGGTGAACCAGGCCGGGCACGGGTGAGTGGCGGTCCTCGGCCAGCGAGTCCTCCATCATGGCCGTGAAGGCCTCCTGCTCGCGACCGAGGGGCATGACCTGACGACGGATGGGGTCGTCCGGATCGGCGGGGTCGACGAGGCTGATGAAGTAGGGCGTGACGTCGACGCGGAACTTGTCCGGAGCGCCCAGGCCCTCGCGCTCTTCGTCCGAGAGCTCCAGGATCCGGGCGAACACCTCCAGGTCGTTGACGCGGTTGGAGAGCTGCCAGCGCCAGTCGTGCCACTGCTCCTCGGGCACGTCAGCGTAGAAAGGGGCACGGCGGCTGCGGGCCGGCTGCCCATCGACACCCAGGGCGCGGGCAGGGTCTCGCGGATTGACCCAGTCGTCTGGTGCTGTCGCGTGGTCCACGGTGGCTCCCTGCATGGGCCGCGATGATACCTCCGACCGGCTGCCCGACCCGCGGGTGACGCCGGTGGTCTGCCGCACCGGGGCCCGCGCCCGGTGACTTGACACACCAACCCCGATGGCTCATAAGTGCCATACCGTCAGCGGACCCGGCGCGGTACGTTGCCGTTGCCTGGACCCGCGTGGCCACGGTGGCCCCGGTCGCGGAGCGGGCGAATTCATCCTTCACAGGACAGCCGAATACGAAGGACGGGCACCGACCGAGCGGCGCCCGGGCCCTGTCCCACGGCTCGCACCCGGCAGGCACGCGCTTTCATCATCATCATCGCGGTGGCTGCCAGGAAACGGTCGCTCGACTCCGGCGTGGATCGGAGTCCGATCGGCGGACCGATGGGCGGGATCGCAGACGACCTGTCCACCATCGGAGATACAGTCGATGGACATGCTTCGAAGCACGGTGGGCGCGCTGGCTGCCTGGGTCGGGCGCCCGATGCCATGGCTGCAGGCCACGCTGGCGAGAGGCCCTGCGGGCGAGGAAGACCTCGAGCGCGGCCAAGGCCTAGCTGAGTACGCGCTCATCCTGGCCTTCATCGCCATCGCCGTCATCGGCGCTCTGGCCTTTTTCGGAGAGCAGCTCCTAGCGGTGCTTTCGGGACAGATCGGCTCGAGTGTCAGCGGTGTCGTCCAGGGTCTGCCCTGACACGTAAGCACGAGTCTCGAGGGCAGAGCCGCGCCATGGCTCCGTCGTTTGCTAGACTCCGGGCGCCATGAGCTGGGACCGACTGCGCACCCTGGGCTACGTCCTCGCCCTTGTCCTGCTGGGCGTGGTCATCTTCTCGCTGTACGGCGCCTTCCGGACGGAGCTCGAGAAGAGCCACTTCATCGGCTTCCTGGGCGGGGTCGCGCTGGGCACGATCATGGTCAGCCTGATCATGGTCATCCTCATCGTGCCGGAGCGACGGCGGACCGCCTGGGTCGAGGCCATCACCACCGTCAACGCCAAGTACCTCTTCCTGGCGCTCATCATCGGCTGGGCGCTGGCCATGGGCCTGCTGGCGAGCCTGGACCTCGAGGTCAACACGGTCGGGGTCCCAGCCCTCATCGGTCTCTTCGCTGGCATCTTCATCTTCATGGGCTTCGTCTGGTCCGTCATCGGCGAGTAGGACCGGAACGCAAGGGCGGCGCCGTGCCGTACAGAGGATCCGTCATGATGCTGGAGCAGGAGCGGCCGTGGCGCAGCAGCTTGGACGGAGTCGGTGGAACGCCCTGAGATGACGTCCATCAGGCGCTACCTCGAACGATTCTTGGCACGCAGCGAACGCCGTGATGATCACCTAGTCGAGTACATCGTCATCCTCGTACTCATCATCGTGGTGGCCGTGCTCGCCTTCCTCTTCCTGGGTGACGCCGTGGCCGACCTGATCTCGCTCATCGGTGGCCGCGTGGATGAAGCGACCATCACCAAGTAGGACGCTTCGAATCGCTCTCCACCGGACCGCACAGGCTGGCAGGGACCCGAAGGTCAGGACCGTGACCACCCAGAGGGTCCATCGACGGCATCGCACCCCCGGACCATCATCCGAAGCACTGAGGACGTGCGGCCGTCCTGCCGGCCGTCCCAGTGGACAGTCCGCGGCGGGGCTGTACTATCCGCCGTGCACGGGTGCCGAGATGGCCCCGAGCGCATTCATCCATCACGGCGTCCGGCTCCGCCGGATCGCCCCCAACCGTGGAGGACCATCAGCATGGTCGATTTCCTGCTTAGCCGGTACGCGGCGATCGAGAGCGACGAGGGCCAGGGCCTGGCCGAGTACGCGCTCATCCTGGCACTCATCGCCATCATCGCGATCGGAGCCCTGTTCTTCCTGGGCGGACAGATCTCGTCGATCTTGTCGTCAATCGGCAAGGCGATCTAGCTCACCGAACGGCAACGAGCCGATCGACGGCCCGTCCCCTGCAGGGGACGGGCCGTCTTCTTGTCTTGGGCCCGGGTCGTCAGGCTGTGGCGAGCCTGTGAGCACCTATCATCAGGCAGATGCCGGCCCTGCAGCGCCTTGAGATCCCTGACAGCACGACAGAGGCTACGATGGCCGGCCTGCAGCCTGGGCCGCCCGACTACGTGGGGGTGGGCACGGCCCGCGCGGGGACCAGCTGGTGGGACAGCCTCATCAACGAGCATCCGCGCGTCTTCCGCCTGGCCAGCACACCCAAGGAGGTCCACTTCTTCGACGGGCTCTGGGCGGAGGGCCTGCGAGGCGGAGACATCGAGCGATATCACGCGCTGTTCGCGCGGCCCACGGGCACCATCAGCGGCGAATGGACGCCGGGGTACATGCTGGATGCCTGGACACCTGCGCTGCTGCGAGAGGCAGCACCTGAGGCGCGCGTCCTCGTGCTCTTGCGAGACCCGGTGGAGCGTTTCCGCTCCGGCCGCACGCTGGCAGAGAACCGCTTCACCGTCGGCTCGACGGCGCGCGCGGCAGCCAACGCGGCCTTCAACCGGGGACTCTACGCGGACCAGCTCCTGCGCCTCTGGCGGGCCTTCCCGCGCGAGCAGGTGCTGGTGCTCCAGTACGAGCGCTGCGTGGCCGATGCGCGAGCCCAGTTGGCGCGCACGTTCATCTTCCTCGGCCTCGAGCCGGACGTCCCTGTCGGCCTGGATCCCGGACGGAGGGTCAACGAGAGCCGTGGGCCGAAGGTCGAGCTGAGCCCCTGGCAGACCGAGGTCCTGGTGCGGCGCTACGCGCCGGAGAACGAGCGCTTGGCAGGGCTCCTGCCGGGCCTCGACCTGTCGCTCTGGCGGATGCCGTGAGCCCCGCACGGACGACGGGATGGCACCTCCAGGCGGCCGAGCCATGACGCTGCGAGCGCAGGGTACGCGCTTCCTGGTGCGCGGTTCACGTGCCTGGCAGCGCTGGCGTGGCCCACGCCCGCCCGGACCGCCGGACCCTCCGCGCTGCCCCGCCGGCTGGAACACCGGCCCCCCGTACTACGTGGGCCTGGGTGCCCAGAAGGCGGGCACCTCGTGGTGGGATGCCCTCATCGGCAAGCACCCGTCGGTCGTCCGGGCGACCGGCATGCCCAAGGAGCTCCACTACTTCGATCAGGCCTGGGAGGCGCCCTTCCACGAGGCCGAAGCGGCACGTTATGCCGAATACTTCCCTCGGCCTGATGGCGCCTTCACGGGCGAGTGGACGCCCGGCTACCTCATCGACTTCTGGACGCCCGGGCTGCTGGCTATGGCCGCGCCGGAGGCCCGCATCCTCATCCTGCTGCGCGACCCCATCGAACGCCTCCGCTCCGGTCTCAGCCACCAGCTGGCCACCTCGCGCGCGCCGCTGACGGACCGCGACATCCAGGGCGCCTTCCAGCGCGGCCTGTATGCACCGCAGCTGCGCCGAGTGCTGGACGCCTTCCCGGCCGAGCAGGTCTTCCTCGGCCAGTACGAGGCCTGCCGTGCCGACCCCGCCGGCGAGCTGGCGCGGACGTTCGCGTTCCTGGGCCTGACGCCCTTCGAGCCGGACGAGGCCGCCTACCGGGGCGAGGTCAACCCCACCACCGGGCCGCGATTCGAGCCATCGCCGGGCCTGCGTCGAGCCTTGGTCGAGGGCTACGCCCCGGACCTCGAGCAGCTCACGAGCCTCGTGCCAGGACTGGATCTGTCGCGCTGGCCAACGGCCCGTGAGGTCGGCCTCGGCGTAGGGATCGGCTCGTGCAGGCGGCCCGAACGCCTACCAGTCGAGCCAGTCGGATGAGGCGGCCCGGACCTGCTCCCTGAGCGACTTGCCCTCGCCGGTCGATGGGTCCAGCAGGTTGGGCTGCGAGGTGTCGTGGATGATGTACGGCACCAGTTCCAGGCTGACGAGCGTGCCGCCCTGGAAGGTGGCTTCCACGAGCATCGACTCCATCGTGTTCGTGGACCAGTGCTGGTCGAAGATGAGGTTACCCAGGGAATAGAGCACGGGGACACCGTCGATGTCCTCGATGGCGCCCGCGACGTGGCTGTGTCCGCCAAGGACAAGGTCGGCGCCGGCCTTCACCCAGCGCGCCGCGTGCTTGCGCTGCGAGGGCATCGGCTGGCGCGTGTACTCGACGCCCCAGTGCGGGTAGACCAGGACGACGTCCGCCTTGCGCCCAGCCTCCTTGATATCCGGCACGAGGTAGCGGTCCAGGCAGGGCGTGCCGCCGCTGACATCGGGGCCAGCCCACGAGAACGGCACCACGCCCACGCAGGGGATGATGGCCAGCGTGGCCGCCCCCGAGTCACCCGCCTTGCCCGCCTCGAGATAGCTGATGCGGCGGGCCCGCTCCAGGTCCACGCCGGCGCCGCCGGA
This sequence comes from uncultured Chloroflexia bacterium, assembly GCA_963825995.1. Classification (GTDB taxonomy): domain Bacteria; phylum Chloroflexota; class Limnocylindria; order Limnocylindrales; family CSP1-4; genus JAFMJV01. Next base: position 236,079 of record CAWGVH010000001.1, on the reverse strand, counting down.
GGCGATGCCGTAGCGGCGCAGGATGCGTCGCGAGTCGCTGATGCCCTCGGTGTCGTAGTCCTTGATGTGGTTATTGGCCAGTGACATCCAATCGATGCCGGCCCGGGTGAAGATCTCCGTCAGCTCGGGCTTGCCGGAGAATCTCAGCCCGGAGCTGTGGAAGCCCCAGGCATCGGTCACGGGCATCTCGTGGTTGGCGATGGCCAGCTCGGCATCCTTGAAGAGCCGGCGCACGACGCCCTTGTCACCCGTCAGCACGTAGCGCGGCACGACGTTGTCGTTGAAGACGGGGTCGCAGCAGCCGTGTCCCGTGACACGGGCCGTGCCCCCGTCGAAGGGATAGTCCACGCCCTTGCCGCGGCGCACCACGGTGTCGTAAACGCCGCGATCGGTGAACGAGTCTCCGCCGGCGACGAGGACCCACGTGCGCGACGGGTCCCAGCCGGCCTCGTCGGGCAGCTGCTGCGTCACCCGGAGCGGCCAGTCTTCGACCGAACGGACACGCTCGTTGCCCACCAGTGAGCGGCCATCGATCTCCAGCGGCCGCATCGAGGGCACCAGGTCGGCAGCGGCCAGCAGGCCCAGGCCGCCGCGTCGGATGGCACGGCCGACCGCCTCCGCGTCACCTCCCTCGACGGCGGGGTGGATGTCCAGGCCGAGCGTCTTCGCCAGAGCCTCGCGGATGCTGTCCTCGACCACGATGCGCCGGAATCCAGGCAGCTCGCCGCTCTCCAGCGCCCGCACGATGTCACGTCTCGCGAGGCCATCCCGGTCCGACCAGAAGCGTGCCACGGGAACGACGGGCATGACCTGCTCCCCGAGGTCCGTGGCAGGAGCGGCCGCGCTCGTCGGTACGACAGGGCCTGAGGAGGCCGGGTCCAGGGTCGCCTGGCTGGCTCCGGTCGGACCGGCGGCCGGCGTGTCCACTGGGCCCGGGGACCCCGTCGGACCCGGGGAGCCCGCCGCCGGCTCGGCCATGGCCACGAGGATACGGGGCTGGCTGGTCAGCACCCCCGGCAGGCGGGCCTCCGAGGAGAGCGGGGCCGAAGGCAGGGAGGGCGGCGCGGGCACGCCATCATCCTCGTCGGCATCCAGGACGGCGACCGCGAATCCGAGCAGGCCGAGCAGGAAGAGGCCGGCCAGAAGCGCCACCAGTAGCCTCGACGCGAGGTCGGCTCGGCGGCTGTCGATGGGAGCATCGCTCATCTCGTCGGGGAGCCTCTCCTCGCGTTCGTCGACGGCAGGAGGACCGAGCATGTGTCAGTGGGACTGGCGGACCCGACCGGATTCGAACCGGCGATCTCCAGCGTGACAGGCTGGCATGTTGGGCCGCTACACCACGGGTCCCGCGGAGAGGGAGATTAGCAGGGTGCGGCGCAACACGCCGGGAAGTCGCGTCGCCTATGCTCGGCGCCATGCCACGCCACATCGACCTCCGATCTGACACCGTCACTCGTCCCACCCCGGAGATGCGCCGCGCCATGGCGGAGGCGGAGGTCGGCGATGACGTCTTCGGCGACGACCCCACCGTCAATGCCCTCCAGGAGCGTGCCGCCAAGCTGGCGGGCAAGCAGGCCGGCCTCTTCGTGGCCAGCGGCACCATGGGCAACCTCGTGGCCCACATGGCACACGTGCCGCGCGGCGGGGAGATCATCGCGGCCGCCGAATCCCACCTCATCCTCGACGAGGCCGGCGGGCACGCCGTCATCAGCGGCGCCACTGCCTGGCCGGTGCCGGCAGGGCGGGACGGGACGATGGATCTCGACGACATCCGTGCTGCGATCCGTGACCCCAATGACCCCCACCAGCCCATCACGGCGCTGGTCATGCTCGAGAACACGCACTCGATGAGCATGGGCCAGCCGCTGTCCGCGGCCTACACGAGCGCCGTGGCTGCGGTGGCGCATGAGCACGGCGTGCCCCTCCATGTCGATGGCGCCCGCCTGTTCAACGCGGTCGTGGCCCTGGGCACCCCGGCCCACGAGCTGCTCGCCAATGCCGATAGCGCCACCTTCTGCCTCTCCAAGGGCCTGGCCTGCCCGGTCGGCTCCGTGGTGGTCGGCAGCACGGACTTCATCTGGCGCGCCAGGCGAGCCCGCAAGCTGGTCGGCGGCGGCATGCGCCAGGTGGGCGTGCTGGCAGCAGCCGGGCTGGTGGCGCTGCGCGACGGGTCGGCCGGCATGATCGAGCGGCTGGCAGAGGATCACGCCAACGCGCGGCGCCTGGCCGAGGGCTTGGCTGGGCTGCCCGGCATCACGGGCCTGGACCCAGCTCGCGTGGTCACGAATTACGTGCTCTTCTCCGTGCGCCCACGTCCGGGCCAGGCGCCGCTGGACGCGCGCGCCGCCTTCCTGGCCGAGTGGCGCGCCCGGGGCGTGGACCCCATCGAGTACAGCCACGGCCAGGTGCGGGCGTTGACGCACTACGGCATCGAGGCCTCAGATATCGAGCAGGCCCTCCTGGCCGCCGGGGAGGCCCTCAAAGTGGCTGGTCTGGCGCCGATTCGAGCCTGAGCCGAGCGGAACGCGAGGAGAGGCCGATGGAAGCGCATCCGATGACGGACGGCCGGCTCGGGCCGGTCGACCGGGGAGCCGGCGGTCGCGGAGCCGGTGATGCTGCTCTCGATGCGCTCATCCAGGCACGCTTCGATGCGCTCATGGAGACCTGGCCGAGCCACGCCACCCATCTGGGCATCCACGCCTACGACGGCCAGCTGGCCGACCTGAGCCGGGCTGCCAAGGAAGCCGACATGGCCGCCGAGGCGCGATTCATCAGCGAACTCGAGTCGGTGGACACGACGCACCTCTCCGATCGGGCACGCTTCGAGCGCGACGTAGCGCTCCATGGCGCGCGTCTGCGGCACTTCGACGATGAAACCGTTCGCGGCTGGGAGCGCCGCGCCTCCGCTAGCCATGAGATCGGGGATTCCCTCTTCTTGCTGCTGGCGCGCGACTTCGCGCCGCTCGACGAGCGGCTCGGCTCGATGACCCAACGGCTGGAAGCCGTGCCAACTGCCTTGCGCCAGGCCCGCGACCGCATGTGCAACCACCCGGTGCGTTTCTGGAACGAGCTTGAAGTCGGCGCCGCGGCGGACCTGCCCACGCTGGTCCACGAGGTCGTCTCGGCCGCCCGGGAGCGCTGGCCTGCCGGGAGCCCGGGGCTCGTGCGCCTGGAGTCCGCGGCGCGCGCCACGCGCGACGCCGTCTTCGACTACACGGCCTGGATCGAGTCCACCCTTGGCGGTGCCGATGGCGACTTCGCGCTCGGCCGGGAGCCCTTCGATGCGCTCATCGGGCTGCGCGCCTTCGACGGCCTCCATACGGATGACATCCTGGCCATCGGCTGGCAGCAGCTCGACGAGCTCCACCGGGCTCGTGCGGAGGCCGGCCGCGCATTGGACCCGTCGCTCACCGAGTCGGAGGCCGTGGACCGCGTCAAGGGCGACGGGCCGCGCGAATTCCCGGCCGCCCTGAACGGCTACCGCGAGGCCATGCTGCGAGCACGCCGCTTCATCGAGGACCACGATCTCGCCACCCTGCCCACGAACGACGCCATCGAGGTCGTGCCCACCCCGATGCACATGCGCAGCCTCATCCCGCTGGCCGCCTACTTCGAGCCGGCCGTCTTCGACCGGCCCATCCGGGGCGTCTACATCGTCACCCCGTCGGTGGACGGCGACCCGGGTGCCATGCGCGAGCACAACTGGGCCTCCATCGTCAACACCAGCGTCCACGAGGCGTATCCCGGCCACCACCACCAGTTCTCGGCCGCCCTGACCTCACCCACTCCTGCCCGGCTGCTCACGGAGGCGCCCGAGTTCCACGAGGGCTGGGGCATGTACTGCGAGCAGATGATGCTCGAGGCAGGCTTCGAGGACACTCCGGCACGGCGCGTCATCGTGGCCACCGATGCCATCTGGCGGGCCTGCCGGATCATCCTCGACATCGGCCTCCACCGCGGCGAGATCGGCGTTGAGGAGGCCGTCGACTTCCTCGTGGGGCACACGCGCTTCGAGCGGCCGGTCGCCCTGGCGGAGGTCCACCGCTACACGCAGACCCCGGGCTACAACCTGTCGTACCTGCTGGGCAAGGTGCTGTTGCTGCGCCTGCGGGCCGCCGAGCAGGAGCGGCTCGGACCCGACTTCTCGCTGAAGCACTTCCATGACGCCCTCCTCTACTCGGGCAGCCTGCCGGTCTCGTTCCACCGGCGGCTGCTGGCGGGCGAGGGTGGCGGCCCCACCTTGCCGGGGGCAACGCGCAGCGCCTGATGCTGGTCATCCCCAGCCTCGACCTCCAGAAGGGCCGCTCACGTCTGGTCTGGTGGCCGGGTGCCTCCACGGGTCTGGGCGCCCCCACCGACCGGCCGGGCCTCATCGCCGAGGCCCTCGTGGCCCAAGGCGCACCGGCCATCCACCTCGTCGACCTCGACGGCGCTCAGCAGGGGCGGCCGGTGAACCTGGAGGCCATCGGCGGGGTGGCGCGGGCGGTGGCCAAACCGCTGCAGGTGGCGGGCGGCATCGATGGCCCGGAGCAGATCGAGATGGCCTTCGCCGCGGGCGCCACGCGGGTGGTCCTGCCGCTGTGGGCGGTCGTGGAGGATCGACCCCTGCTGGTCTCCTGCCTGGACATCGCGGGCGACTGGCTGGCCGTGGGTCTCGACGCCCGGCCGGAGAGCCTGAGCGGCTACCCCTGGCGACACCGCTCCCCACCACGACTCGGGGAGCTGGTGTTCGATCTGGCTGCGGCTGGCGTGCGGCGCTTCGTCTTCTCGCACCTGCCCGCCGGGGGCGCCGCGCAGCTCGTGGCGAGCCTCACCGGCGGCCTCGACGCCGACGTCCTGGTGGCAGGCGGCGTCGTCAGCCTCGATGAGATCAAGGTCCTGCGCGACGTTGGCGTCAGTGGTGTCATCCTGGGCGAGGCACTCTTCACGGGCCAACTCGACCTCGGGGAGGCCCTGCGATCAGCCGCTTGAGCATGCGGGCGATGCCCCTGATGGACGCTGTCGAAGCTTTGTTACGAAATCTTCAACCATGCAGCCTGTATAAAGGCTTGAGTTTGGCGGGCTGCTGCCGTAGTCTCTGGCGCGTGCTGCTTGACAGCACGTACTGACCTAGGCGCAAGGTCATGGGTAGGTTGGGTTAGGGTAGCCGGTGAAGCCGGCGTCATAGATGCCCTTGCGACGTGGCAGACGATCGGGAGCTTGCTCTTGATCAGCCGGGACAGTTCAAGCGACCCCGCTTCGGCGGGGTCGCCTAGATTCCGGGGTGGAGGGCCATCCGACGCGGGAGAGCGCGACGCAGCGTCGAAGAGCTCGACGCAGTGCTGCTCGCCGCCGTCAGACCATCCGCTCGGGGCGCACCAGCTCGTCGAACTCGTCGGCGGACACATAGCCGAGGGCCAGGGCAGCTTCCTTGAGCGTGGTCTCCTCGTGATGGGCCTTCTTGGCCACCTCTGCGGCCCGGTCGTAGCCGATCTTCGGGCTGAGCGCCGTGACGAGCATGAGCGAACGCGCGACGTGCTCGGCGATGCGCTCACGGTTGGCCACCAGGCCCTCCACGGCAAACTCGCGGAAGCTGTCGCAGGCATCCGCCAGCAGGCGCGCGGAACGCAGCACGTTGGCGGCCATGACCGGCTTGTAGACATTGAGCTCGAAGTTGCCCTGCGCGCCGGCGAACTTCACGGCCGCGTCGTTGCCGAAGACCTGCACGGCGACCATCGTCAGGGCCTCTGACTGGGTAGGGTTCACCTTGCCCGGCATGATCGAGGAACCCGGCTCATTCTCCGGCAACGACAGCTCACCCAGGCCGGCGCGCGGCCCGCTGGACAGCCAACGCAGGTCGTTGGCGATCTTCGTCAGGCTGGCCGCCAGCGTCGCCAGGGCGCCGCTGGCGAAGACGACGGCGTCATGGGCCGCGAGAGCAGCGAACTTGTTCGGCGCGCTCACGAAGGGCAGGCCGGAGAGCTCTGCCAGTCGCGTCGCGACCGCCTGGCCGAAGCCCGCCGGCGCGTTGAGGCCCGTGCCCACGGCCGTACCCCCGATGGCCAGCTCGTACAGTCCGGGCAGCACCACGGCGAGACGCTCGAGGTCGGCGTCCAGCTGGGCCACGTAGCCGCTGAACTCCTGGCCCAGCGTGAGCGGCACAGCATCCTGCAAGTGCGTGCGCCCGATCTTGACGATGTCCCCGAACTCACGCGCCCGGGCTGCCAAGGCATCGCGGAGCTGCGTCACAGAGGGCAGAAGGCTGCCCGTGGTGAGCGTCGCGATGGCTACGTGCATGGCCGTCGGAAAGGTGTCGTTGGACGACTGGCCCATGTTGACGTGGTCGTTGGGGTGGACGGGTCGCTTGCTGCCGAGTACGCCGCCCGCCAGCTCGATGGCCCGGTTGGCGATGACCTCATTGGCATTCATGTTGGTCTGCGTGCCGGAGCCCGTCTGCCAGATGTAGAGCGGGAAGTGCTCGTCCAGCGAGCCGCTCGCGACTGCCTCGGCGGCGCTGACGATGAGCGGGCCGATGACCGGGTCCAGGCGGCCCTCGGCCAGGTTGACCTCGGCGCAGGCGCGCTTGAGGAGGCCCATGGCATGGACGACTTCAGGGGGCATGCGCTCGGAGCGAGCGTCGCCGATGGCGAAGTGGTGGAGCGAGCGCTGTGTCTGGGCGCCCCAGTAGCGGTCCGCGGGCACGTTGATGGCGCCCATCGAATCGGTCTCGACGCGCATCGTGGAGGGGGTCGATCCGCTCATGCCGTGACTGTAGCGCCCGCCGCACGACCGCGAGTCATCGACGGCGTCGGGCGCCTCCTGGGGCAGTTGCCTCCTGGGCCAGGCGCCTCCTTGGGCGGGCGCCTCCTTGGGCCGGCCGGTCAGCTACGGCCCGTGGGGCATCGACGGGCCGTGTGGTCTAATGCCCCGCATGCCGACACAGCCCTCCCTTCGGTCCAGCTTCCTGCTGCTCGGCGCAGCCCTCCTCCTGGGTGCCGCCACGACCGCGGCCCAGTCCCAGGAGACCGTGGTGATCACGGATGGCGTCGAACCGGCCAGCCTGGAGGTGGCCACGGGCGCCACCGTGACTTGGCGGAACGAGGATGACGAGCGTCATCGCATCCGCTCCCGCGATGGCCCAGTCGAGTTCGACTCGGGCGACCTCGAGCCCGGCGATGCCTTCAGCTACACCTTCATGATGGAGGGCAGCTACTCGTATCTCGACGAGCGCGACGACGAGGCGAGCGACTACTTCGGGACGGTCGTGGTCGGCACGGCCCCCGGAGCCTCCACCGAAGCAGCGCCCGCGAGTGCCTCGGCCGCCCCGCTGCCGGCCACCGCATCCGCCGAGCCGCAGGCCACCGAAGCCGCTGCTCTCCAGACCTCGAACTCGAGGATCGATATCACCGACCGCACCTTCGTGCCCGCCAACATCACGGTGTCGGTCGGCGACAGCGTCCAGTGGACGAACCTGGATGACGAGGGCCACACCGTGACCGCCACCGAGGGTGCCTTCGAGAGCGGCCTGATGGCCGGCGGAGCAACCTTCTCGCAGGTCTTCGACACGCCTGGTACCTACGACTACGCCTGCGCGATCCACCCGGAGATGCGCGGCACGGTGACCGTCGCCGCTCCACCCGTCCCGGCCACGGGCGGCGACGTCCCGGCCACGGGCGGCGACGTCCCAGTCTCGATCGTCGACATGGTCTATGCGCCGGCCACGGTGGAGGTCACCGCCGGCACGACCGTGCGCTGGACGAACGACGACAGCGTCATCCACACCGTCACAGCTCGGGATGGCTCACTCAACTCCGGCATCATGCAGACCGGGGCCGAGTTCAGCCTGACCTTCGACGAGGCCGGGACCTTCGACTACTTCTGCGCTGTCCACCCGTTGATGACCGCCAGGGTCGTCGTCAGCGATCCGGGCGGCTGAGGGTCCCGCCACCGGGTGGCCCACCCAGGGGCCATTTGACGGTTCGACCCGCGACCGCGAGACTTCAGCAGCGGCGCGAGGAGCGTCGACCAGGGCGCCCGTAGCTCAGCGGATAGAGCGTCTGCCTCCGGAGCAGAAGGTCGTGGGTTCGAGTCCCGCCGGGCGCGCCAGCCTTTCCATGGCGACTCATGCCGCACGAGGAGGGCGATCGTCATCGTGCGACTGGAGCTCATCGGCTTCGGCGTCCTCGAGATCGAGGGCCAGCGCTACGAGCACGACGTGGTCATCGAGGCTGGCGCCGTGCGGAAGCGGCGCAAGGGCCCCTCGAAGCCCTTCCGCGGCGACTTCGGCCACACCCCGCTGTCGGTGCTGGAAGAGATCCCTTGGTCGGGCGACCGGCTCGTCATCGGGACCGGGGCAGCGGGCCGGCTGCCGGTCATGGACGAAGTCGTCGGCGAGGCGACACGCCGCGGCGTGCAGCTGACGACCGTGCCCACCGCGGAGGCCTGCCGGCTCCTGGCCGAGCTTCCCACTGAGCAGACCTTCGCCATCCTGCACATCACCTGCTGACACCCGCGCCCAGCCCCCTGGCGACCTGACCAGGGGCCAAGCCGGACGCCGTGCGGCAGCGCCCAGCGGGGGCCGCTATACCCATGCAGTCGCTGCTTTCGGCCGTCGCCGTCCCGGCCGCAGCGGGCCTTGAATCAGCGCATGAGCCATCCGGCCGCCCCTGTCCCCATCCGCACGGAGGGGCTGACCAAGCACTACAAGGGCGTCCACGCCATCGAGGACCTGGACCTGGAGGTGCAGCGTGGCGAGGTCTTCGGCTTCCTCGGTCCCAACGGCGCCGGCAAGACCACCACCATCCGGGCCCTGCTGCATTTCATCTTTCCGACGCGCGGCCGCGCCAGCATCCTCGGCCTGGACGCGGTCGACGAATCAGTGGAGATCAGGCGCCATGTCGGCTACATGCCGGCCGACTACACCCTCTACCCAAACCTGACAGGCGCCGAGACATTGCGCTACTACGCCAACCTGCGCGGCGGCGTGGACGAGCGGGTCGTGGCCCACCTGGCCGAGCGCCTGGAGGTGGACCTCTCGCGCAAGAACGCAGACCTCTCCAGCGGCAACCGCCAGAAGGTCGCCCTCATCGCCGCCTTCATGAACGAGCCCGAGCTGCTCATCCTCGACGAGCCCAGCAGCGGCCTCGACCCGCTCATGCAGCAGGAACTGCAGGCCATCATCCGGGAGATCCGCGCCGACGGGCGCACGGTCTTCCTCTCCAGCCACAGCCTGTCAGAGGTCGAGCGCGTGGCCGACCGGGTGGGCATCCTGCGTGAGGGCCGCCTCATCGTCGTCGAACGAGTCGACATCCTCAAGGACAAGGCCATCCGGCGCCTCGACCTCGAGTTCGAGACGCCGGTCAGCGCAGAGGACTTCCGTGCCGTGCCCGGCGTGCGCAGCGTGGAGGCCCACGGCCACGGCCTGAGCATCTCATTCGAGGGCTCCGTCAACGCCCTCCTGCAGGTGGCCCTGGAGCACCGGGTCGTCGATCTCAACAGCCGCGAGGCCGACCTCGAGGAGATCTTCCTGGCCTACTACCGCGGCGCCGGGAACGGCAGCGCTGCAGATGCTGGCTAGCGTCTTCACCAAGAGCGCCCGCGACGCACTCCTCTGGACGGTGGCCGCCATGGCGGTGCTGCTTGTCATGGCCGGCGTGGCGATGCCCATGTACGCGGAGTTCGGCGAGGGCTACCTGGGCCTCATGGAGGAGATGCCCCAGTGGCTGCGTGTCGTCTACGGTGAGTCCATGGGCTCCGTGGCCGGCCTCGTGGGCATGGCCATGTTCACGCTCGTGAGCCCGCTGGTGCTGATCGTCTACGCCATCGCCATGGGCACCGGCGCCGCGGTCGGCGAGGAGGAGGACGGCACGCTGGCGCTGCTCCTGGCCAACCCCATCAGCCGTGGACGCGTCCTGCTGGCCAAGGCCGTGGTGGCGATCATCGGCATCCTGGTCATCGTGGTCGCCGTGTGGCTGGGCATCGACGTGATCGCGAGCCTGGTGGGCATCGACATGGAAGGCCAGGACACCCTCGCGGCCAGCGTCCACCTGGCGGCCCTGGCGCTGCTCTTCGGGGCGCTCGCGCTGGCCGTGAGCGCCTGGACGGGATCGTCAGCGCTGGGCCTCGGCGTGGCCGGCGTCACGGCCGTGCTCTCCTACGTCGTGAGCACCTGGCTGCCCATCGTCGAGGATCTCGCGGGCCTGGCACGTTTCTCGCCGTGGCACCTGTACACGGGCGCGAACGCCCTGCAACGGGGCATCGACCCACTGCTCCTGGCCATCGCCGTCGGGGTCGCGGCGGCGCTCTTCAGCGCCAGCTTCGTCGGCCTGCGACGGCGGGACCTGCGGGTCTGATCATGAGCAGCGCACCGCTCCGCCACGTACGCCCCTATCAGCGGCTGGCCATCAGGGGCACCTTCAGCAAGGCCGTGGCCGATCGCCTGCCGACGGCCGTCGTGGTGGGTGGCCTCATGGGCCTCATGGGCCTTGTGCTGGCACCCATGTTCGTTCCCATGCAGGACAGCATCGGCCAGATGATGGCCATGATCCCCGAGGAGTTCAGCAGCTTCTTCGGCGGCGCGGATATGGCCACGCCGGCAGGCTTCCTGAACGGGGAGATGTACTCGATGATGGCGCCCGCGGCGGTCATCTGGGTGGCCATCGCCTCGGCCTCCAAGTCTCTGGCGGGCGAGATCGAGGCCGGCTCGATGGGCCTGCTGGCGATCAACCCGCTGTCACGTCGCCACCTGGCGATGGACAAGGCGCTGGCCATGCTCGTGCACGTGGCGTTGGCCTCGCTGCTCACCGGCCTCGGGGTGTGGATCGGCGTCCTCGTGGCCGGCCTGCCCGTGGCGGCCTGGGGCGTCCTCGCCGTGAGCCTGCACCTGGCGCTCCTGGGCACGGCTGCCGGTGGCCTGGCGCTGCTGCTCTCGGTCATCACGGGGCGGCGCATGCTGAGCCTGCTGCTCGCGGCTGGGGCCGCGTTCCTGGCCTACGTGGTGGCCTCGTTCCTACCGCTCTCGAGGTCCCTGGAGGGCTTGGCCGGGCTGTCGCCCTGGTACCACTACAACGGCTCTGACCCCCTCTCCAACGGGCCCGACGTGGTCTCTGCCGGGATCCTGGCCCTGCTCACGGCCATGCTCCTCGGAGCCAGCGTGTGGCTCTTCGAACGGCGGGACATCCCTGGCTGAGCCGACCGTCGCCCTGGCACTCCACATTGCGGCGCCCACCCGTGGCACACTCGGGCCGATGCACGCGCGAAGCCGCCGCCACGACCATGCCTGAGCAAGGCGTGCCCGAGTCCGCCGCATGAGCGTGCTGCGGCGCATCAAGCGGCTCGTGCGTCCGGGCGCCGCTCCGGCGCGCCGCAAGCGTGCCGGCACCGCGACCGGCAAGCCCAGGAGCGCCACCGGCAAGACCCCGCCACCCCTCCCGGAGGGCTGGCACATCGGCCCGCCCGACTACATCGGCATCGGCGTCCAGAAAGCAGGCACGACATTCTGGTGGAAGCTCATCGCCCGGCACCCGGGCGTGGTGGGTGAGCTCAAGGAGACCCACCAGCTGACACGCCTCGGTTGGCGGCCCATGTACCACGCCGACCGGGAATCGTACTACCGCTTCTTTCCTCGGCCGGAGGGCGCCATCACGGGCGAGTGGACGCCGCGCTACATGAGCGTGCCGGGCGTCGTGGACACCATGAAGGCCGTGGCGCCGGACGCCAGGCTCCTCGTGCAGCTGCGCGACCCCGTAGAGCGCTACCGGTCCGGCGTGGGCCAGTGGCAGAAGCGCAAGGAGAACCGCGGCAAGTCCCTGAACCTGTGGGCCGGCCGCAAGGATGCCTACGCGCGCTCCTTCTATGCCTTCTCGCTGAGCCGCTACGTGGAAGCCTTCGGGCGCGACCGCGTCCTCATCCTGCAGTTCGAGCAGTGCCTTGCCGACCCGGCCGGCCAGTACCTGCGCACGCTCGAGTTCCTGGGCCTTGAGGAATGGCTGCCCGACGAATCGATCCTCGGCAAGCCCGTGAACGTGAGCAAGAAGCGACCCTCACCCAAGGCCCTCGACGAGCCGGCCGACCTGGTCGAGACGTTCGAGGACGACGTGCGGCAGCTCCTGGCTATGGCGCCGGACTTCGACCTGGCGCTCTGGCCGAACTTCCGCCACCTGGGCTGATCTCACAAGGGTCGGTGGGCCGCCCCACTCGAACGGTGCTCGTCCGAACGTGATCGACGGCCCGCCCCCGCTGGGGACGAGCCGTCGTGGGCTGCGCTGAGTCCGAGGCTACGGCGTGATCTTGACCACGCTGCCGGCTCCCGGAGTCAGGGTGTTGAGCGAGGCAAGGATGTTGCCCTCGGCGTCGACGGCCAGGCCGCCGGGCGCCATGAAGGTCTCGTCGTTGATGAGGACCGTCGGTTCGCCACCACCTGGCGGGACGCTTAGCAGCGCCCCCACGGGTGCAGCGCCAGCGGTGAAGACGCCCATGAGTCCGTCGTGGACGATCTCGGCCACGTAGAGCGTGCCGTCAGGACCGAAGGCGATGTCGATGATGTTGGTGAAGCCGGTCGCATAGGTGCTGGATTCGCCAGTCGCCGGATCGACCCGCAGGACGGACGCGCCGCCGACGGGGAAGGGACCGCCGGTCAGCTGGCCGACGTAGTAGGCGCCATCGGGACCCACGACGACGGACGTGGGCACCCACTCGACGGGCACAGGCACCATCTCACCTGCGGCCGGAGCGCCGCTCGCGGAGTCGGCGGGTGCCTCACCCTCGGCCGGTGCGGCACTCTCCATGGCCTCGGCGTCCTCCGGAGCCGAGCTCTCGGAAGCCTCGGCAGGCGGGCCGCCCTCACCCTCCGGAGGCGGGCCCATGGCCGCCAGCACCTCAGCAGGGAACATGGCCTCGAAGGGCGGGAACGTCGCGATGAGCGACACGGCACCACTCTCGTCGACCATGAGCAGGTCGTTTCCGCCCGCATCCGCGACGACGAAGCCACCGTCGACGAGCGCGACGGAGTAGGGGTTCGAATCGACCATCGCGGGCTCAGGGTTGGCTGATGTCTCGAAGGCCGCGATATCGGCGAATGGCTCGCTGGTACCGTCCTCGGCCGCCTTCAGGAGCCAGCCGGCAGTCGCGAACTCGGGCGGCATCCCGGCGCGGGCGGCGGGATCGTCGCCCAGGTTCATGAGCAGGTAGAGGGAGCCGTCCTCAGCCAAAGCGATATCCGAGATCCCGCCGATCTCGGGCCCGGCTCCAGCCGACGTGAGGCCCTCGATGACGCGTTCCACGCTGCCGTCCGCGATCTTGGTTACTGCGCCACTGGGGCCGTAGCAGGCCTCGCCGCGCGGGGTCTCCATGCACGTCTCGCCGGCGGCCCCCGCCTCGGCGACCAAGATGCTGCCGTCAGGCGCGACCAACAGCCCTCGGGGTGCATTCAGGCCCTCCGCGAGCACCTCGACGGTGGGCCCCTGGGCTGCGGCTGGCGCGCCCAGCAATGCGATCGCCGCGACTGCGCTCGCGAGCGCGAGTCCGTCCCTAGTCTTCATGCAGCTCTCCTTCTCATGGGCGATCGTTCCCCCCGGAGCGAAGAGCTCCTCGTCCCGTCTGCGCGTGGCATTGTGCACCTGTCGCTGAAAATTGTCACCAAACAAGTCAGCCTTTCCATGAAGCGACGCGGGGTGGGGCGACGAGTGGTCTCCGCGGGTGGCCCTGAAGGCGTTTGGCGAGTGGCTCAGCGACCCTCGGTCAGCGCCCGCGCTCGCCCCAGGACTTGGTCAAGCATGGCCAGCGTGAGTCGGCCGGTAAAGGTGTTCTGCTGGCTGGGGTGGTAGCAGCCGAGGAGCGTGCAGGGGCCCACTCGTGCCTCCGTGCCATGCCCGAAGCGCGGACGAGGTGATGCCCGGTGCCCGAGCTGGGCGAGGGTCAGCAGCGCCGCCGACCAGGCGTAGCCACCGAGGGCCAGCACCACCCGCACCTCAGGCAGCAGGCGCAGCTCACGGACGAGGAAGGGCAGGCAGGCATCACGCTCGACCGTAGTGGGCTTGTTGCCAGGCGGCGCGCAGCGCGTGGCCGCTGCGATGTAGGCGTCCGCGAGCCGCAGATCGTCGCCGGCCCCCAGGGAGCGGGGACGTGGCGAGTAGCCGGCGCGATGCAGGGCCTCGAAGAGCAGCTCGCCAGAGCCACCCGGGTTGTCGCCCGTGAAGACGCGGCCCGTGCGGTTGCCGCCGTGCGCCGCCGGCGCCAGGCCGAGCAGGAGCAGCCGCGCCTTCGGGTCGCCGAAGCCGGGCACCGGGCGGCCCCAGTAGACGTCGTCCCGATGGCGCGCCACGCGGTGCTTGGCGACGTCTTCCCGCCAGGCCACCAGGCGTGGGCAGCGTCGGCAGGTCGTGATGTCCGCCACCAGGTCGCCGAGGCGATCCACCGTCAGTCCTGCGATGGGGTCGCGGTGCCCTCGGTGGAGCCGGCCAGGCGGTAGCCCGACGACGCGGCGCGTCGCCTAAGCTCGGCGGCTGCCGCTTCGGCCGCGGCCTCGCCCAGCAGCGTATCCCGAGCAGCCAGCGTCTCGAGGAGCTCGGCCCAGGCCTCTTGCGAGAGATAGCGTGCGCCCTGCCATTCGTTCCAGCCGCTTGCCGCGCGGACCGCTGGCTGCGCGAACCAGGTGATGGGCAGCCCCGTGGCCGCGGCGGCTTCGGCGAGCGCGCCGGGCGGCAGGGCCAGAAGGGCGCGCGCCAGCTCCACCGATCGCCAGGCCTGGGCGTCGCTGCTCCCGGCCTGACGGGCCAGGTCGCCCACGGCAGCGGCTGCCTCCCAGTCGTCGAAGACCTCGAGGCTGCGTGCGCGGTCGCCGCCGCAGGCGGCCTCACCGATGGCGCTCCCAAGGACCGCGCCAGCCACGGCCTGAGCCACGAGACGAGGTCGCACCCCGCGCACGAGGCGCATCAGTCGAGCCATCGTCGAGATCGAGGCTGGCGACGCGCCGTCCGTCCCCAGCACCGCGGCAAGGTGCGCGAGGGAGGCCGCCAGCTCGGCATCCGCCAGCTCGGCATCCGCCATCTCGACCTCGGCGACCGGGACAGCCGGGGCTCCGAGTGCCTGCGCTGTGGGGGCCCGGGCCGGGCCCTCCGGCACCGGCAGGAAGGCCTCCTGGGCGACGCGGGTGGCGAGGACGACCGCCACTGCCGCGCGGACGGGCTCCTCGCGCTGGCGCCGAAGCGCCAGGTGAGCATCAGGGACGCCGCCGAGTCCGATGCGCATGGCCAGCTCGCCCCAGCCGGCGCCGGCGGCGTCGGAGACCTCCTCGAACCCGAGGAAGACGTGGCAGGCGTAGCCGTCGAGCGAAAGCTCCAGGCCGTGCGCACGCAGGTCGTCGAGACCGCGCAGGTAGTCGAGGCCACTGCGCTGGTCACGCAGGATGAGGAACTCGTTCGGGCCGCCGGTCAGGCCCAGCACCTCAGCCACGCCGGGGAGGCGCACCTGGGCGCGCGGGTAGCGGTTCAGGAAGACGACCAGCGAGCGGCGCTCGACGGCGTCGGCGGGGCCATGCTCGGCACGGTTCGCATAGGCGAACACGTCGACCACCTCAGCCCCGCCGTCGAAGGCCGCGAGCTGATGGAAGCCGCTGGCACCGGCGAAGCGCCAGCGCTGCCGCAGGAGCGGGAAGATCTGACGTCGATGGCGCTCCACGAGCCCCTCGTGAGGCGATTCGTCGCGCTGCGGTCGGCGGAACTCCATGCCGTATTGCTCGCTGAAGCCTTCCACCTGCCCGTGCCCGAACATGGGCAGGCCGGGTAGGGTGGCCAGCATCGTGGCCACGCCGAAGTACTTGTCGTGGCTGCCGAACTGGTCGATGGCCGAGCGCTCGTCGGGATTGCTCATGAAGTTGACGTAGCGGCCCAGGATGCGCGCGTCAAAGGCCACGGTCTCGCGGATGACCTGCTGGTAGCCGGCGTTCTTCTCATCGCGCAGCATGTGCATGAAGGCGCTGTTGTAGACGCGGTGCATGCCCAGCGTGCGCACGAAGTAGCCCTCAAGCAGCCAGAAAGCCTCTGCCAGCAGGAGCGTGTCCGGCACCTCGGCGGCGACACGGTCCACGACCTCGCGCCAGAACTCCGTGGGCATGCGGCGCGCCAGCTCGGCTGCCGGCAGGGCCGCCGCGGAGCGGGACGGGATGCCGGCCTCGTGGCCGGGCAGCGGATACCAGAGGCGCTGGATGTGGCGTCGCGCCAGCACCATGGCAGCGTCGAAGCGGATGACGTGGAAGCGTCGCGCGACTTCCAGGATCTGCCCGATGACGGCCTCGCGGACGTCGGCCTGCAGGTAATCCAGCTGGGCCGTGTCATTCCAGGGGAAGCTCGTGCCGTCGTTGCCGTGGTAGATGTAGCGCGTCTCGCCGGTCGCCCGGTCGATGCGCTTGAAGACCACTGCCGCGTCGGAGGAGTCCCAGTAGTGGTCTTCGATCTGGATGACCACGCGGTCGTCCGACGAGAGGTCCGCGCCCGTGAAGGCATAGGCCTCGAATGGTGGATGGGGCGACGAGACGAAGCGCTCCGGGTGTTCCACGACCCAGCTGGAGTCGATGCCCATGTGGTTGGGCACCATGTCCGCGGCGAGACGGATGCCGCGCGCCGCGGCACGGTCGCGCAGGTCGCGCCAGGCGTCGTCACCCCCCAGGTCGTCGGCGATGCGGTAGTCGGCCACCGAGTACGCGGAGGCCATGGCGTCGGGGTTGCCGCGCATCTGCTTGACGCGTCGCGAGGCCGAGCTGCGCTCCCAGATGCCGATGAGCCAGAGACCCGTGAAGCCCCGCGCCGCAAGCTCGTCGAGCTCCGCGTCGGGAACCTGGTCGAGGCGACTGATGTCTCGCCCATGCTGATCGGACAGCTGCGCCAGCCAGACGTACGTGGACTTGGCCACCAGGACCAGCTCGGCCATCCAGTCACGGTCCGTGCTGAAGGCCTCAGGCTCCTCGTCGAGCAGGCGCAGACCGGCTGCATCGAAGGCGTCGCCAGCGCCGGCGCCGGGGACCCGACGGGCGCGCAGCCAGGCGGCGCGTTCGACCTCGTCGAGAAGGCCCAGCGAGCGGTCGATGATGTGCAGGTCGGCGTCATCGAGCCAACCCGCCCAGTTGAGGCGGATCCAGCGCAGCTGCGCAGCCAGCGATTGTGGCGCGGCCAGGATGGGTTCACGCAGCCGGCCAAGCAGCGTGCGCGCGGGTGCTGCCCGGTCCGGGTCGGGTTCGTCAGCGGCAAGGTCCGCACCGGCCAGGGCGTCGACCAAGCGTCGCTGGGCGGCCGCCGCGAGGCACGCGTCGTCGATGAGCTCACGGTAGGCGGCTGCAGCCGGGTTGTCCGCGGCGATCGAGGCCAGCGCCAGCTCCTCCAGGCCCGCCTCGCGTCCGGGCACCGAGCCCCTGGCGCGGGCCAGCCACTCGTTGACGCTCAGCTCGTCGCGGTACACCGGGAGCGAGGGGAAGGCCGACTCGAAGGCCGCCAGGCTGCCGTCCACGCGCTCGCCGCCGAGCCGGGTATCGAGAGCCTGCAGACCCCGCGCCAGCGGCCCGCCGGCACGCGGGTCGTTGCGCCGTTCGACCGCCACGGCACGATGGCCGAGCTCATGGATGAGGCCGATGGCCGCGATCTCCGAGGCCGCGCGTGCCCGCGCGTCGCGCTCGCTCACGAAGCGCTCCGCGAGGGCCATGGCGCGTGCCGCCTCGATGACGATGGCCTCGCCGTCCGTGGAGAAGAGGTGCTCCTCGAATCCGTAGCGGTCCCGTGCCTGGCGCGCGATCCGGAAGTCCATCTCCGCCACGATAGCAGCGGGGGTCAGTCGCCGCGATGCGCTCCGCTGCGGATGGAGAAGCCCACGAGATCGCCGCGCGCCGGCTCGTGGCGGACATCGACCTCGCTGACGTCGGCCGAGGCCGGACCCTCCCGGAGCGCCGCGATCAGTCGCTCGAGCTCCTCGGCGCGCCCTTCGGCCACGACCTCGACGCTGCCGTCGGAGCGGTTGGCGACCCAGCCATCGAGTCGCAGGTGCGTGGCTTCACGTTCGACGAACCAGCGGTAGCCCACGCCCTGCACGCGGCCCCGGGCGATGGCCACGAGACGGCCGGAGGGGCCTTCCGGCCTGCTCATGCGACGCGCCGGGAGGCTGGATCGACAGCTCGTGGCCAGGCCAGCAGCAGGTGATCCAGCGTCAGCTCGGGGTTGGCATAGCCCTCGATGGCCAGCATGAGGCGGTCCAGGCGATCGAGGAACGCGTGCAGGGCCGGTCGGTCGACCCTTCGACCCAGTGCCAGCAACTCCTCGAGCTGGTCGAGGTCACGGACGCCGCGACCGTCGCCACTGGCGCCGCTGGCGGCCACGGCGAGGTCACGCCCCAGCTCGCGCCAGGCGTCGATGATGACGAGCACGGCGCGGCGCCGTTCGACTGGCTCCAGCCGCGCGGCGGAGGGAGCCACGGCGCCCCGCATGGCGGCATCCACGAGGGCCGCGTCCGCGACCAGGTCGGCGGCGGCGGCCAGTCGCGCACGCCGGTCGGCGGTGACCAGCGACAGCAGCGTGCGGCCGATGCGCGCCCGAGCCAGCAGGGCCTCCGGCCGTCCCGAGAGCGTGCGGGCGGTGCCGGGCCGTCCACCTGAGGCGAGAGCCAGCGCACGCGCCTGCGAGGCCTCGGCCCAGCCTTCCGCGACCAGCAGGTGCACCAGCGTCTCGATGGCCAGGGGGGCCATGCGCAGCCGCACGGCGCGCGAGAGGACGGTGGGCAGCAACGCCGCCGAATCATCGGCACAGAGCACCAGGCACGTGGCCGGCCCAGGCTCTTCGAGTGTCTTGAGGAGCGCGTTCTGAGCGTCCGGGTTGAGACGGTGAGCGGCCGTGATGACGGCCACCCGGAAGCGTCCCTCCATGGCCGTCAGCGCGAGCTCGGAGATGAGCTGCTGGACCTGGGCGATGCGGATCTGCTCTCCGGCGCCCTCTGGCTCGACGAGATGCAGGTCCGGGTGGTTGCCGGCCGCGACCTTGCGGCAGGCCGGGCAGGCGCGACAGGGCCGTGCGGCCGGGTCATCCGCGCCGCATAGCAGCCCCGCGGCCAAGTCCAGGGCGAGCGTGGTCTTGCCCAGGCCGCGGGGCCCCACCACCAAGAGGGCATGGGGAGGGCATTCACCGCGAACGGCGTGCGCGATGGCCGCGACCGCCCCAGGGTGGCCCCGGGTCAGGAGCAGGCCGCCGTGCGTCGTCGCCTCGGCGGCGCCGTCCATCAGAGGGACCTAGGCCTCGCTCGCCTCAGCGGGCTTGGTGGTGGGCTTGCGCGTAGTGCGCTTGGGCTTGGCCTCCTCGACCGGCGCTGGCGCCGCGACGGGCGTCGGCCGCCTCCGCTGCGGCACTGCTGGTGCGCTTGCGCGTGGTGCGCTTGGGCTTGGCCTCCTCGACCGGCGCTGGCGCCGCGACGAGCGTCGCGTCCGGCGTGGCCGCCTCCGCTGCAGCACTGCTGGTGCGCTTGCGCGTCGTGCGCTTGGGCTTAGCCTCCTCGACCGGCGCTGGCGCCGGGACGGGCGTCGCGACGGGCGTGGCGTCCGGCGTGGCAACCGGCGCCTGCGCACTGCCGGTGCGCTTGCCGCCTGACTGCCGTCCACCCGCGGCCTGGCCGCTGGCAGCCTGCCGCCGTGCCAGCTCGGCGCGCAGCATCGCCTGGACATCCGGCGGAACCTCGCTCCAGGAATCCCCGCCCGGCGTCTGCTCGATCGGCTCCATGGCCTGCGCCGAGGCGCGGCCGCCGCTCATCGGTCGGGCGCTCCTGCCGGGACGAGCCGGGCCGCGTTGGTAGCCGGGCCTGGGGCCGGCGCCGTAGCGCTCGCGGTCGATGGCCGATCGATAGCCGCCGGTGCGACCACCACGTCCGCCGCGATTGCGGTCCTGCTGGCGCCGCTCGGCAAGCAGGTACTCGGGCACCTCGGGCTCTCCCTCAGCCTCGAGATCGTCGGCGGCATCCCTGCCGCGTGGTGACGGGGCGGGGACGGAGCCTCGCTCAGGCGCCACGCCGATCTGGCTGTCCCAGACCGAGCCGAAGCCCGAGTGCTGCGGCAATGGAAGGACCTCGTCGGCGAACTCAGGGATGTCCGCATCCAACTCGTCGGGCGACGTGTCGCCGACTTCCTCGACCTCGCCGACCTGGCCGACCTCGGTACCGCGGCCCCCACGTCCGCGGCCGCGGCCGCCGCGGCGACGGCGACGGCGACGACCCTCATCAGGCTGCGTCTCGCCTGGGATCTCGGCAGCGTCCATCTCGACATCGACCTCGACCGGCGCCATGGCCTGGACCGGTGCCATGACCTGGACTGGGCCACGCGAGAGCCGCTCGCCGGGCAGGGCCACGAGTGCAGCGGCGGGGCGCGCCACGTCGGGCGCTGCTGCCTCTGCCTCGCTCGGGATGGCGGCCTGGCTGCCGCGGCGGCGCGAGGGCCGCTCGGCACGCTCGGGTCGTTCTTCGCTCTCGCGCCGGCGGCGACGCGGGGTGACGCCGGATTCCTTGTCGGGCACCTCGGTCATGGAGAGGTCGCCTTCGGCCGCGACGCGACGTCCGCTGCGAGCGCCCTTCTCGACCTTGGCCACGGTGGAGATGTCGATGAAGATGTCCGCGGCCTCGATGAGGTCGCTGCTTGTGTTGCCGCGGAAGCTGATGACCTCCACCCGCACGCCCTGCTGCTGCACGGCGTAGATGGCCGGGGCGAAGTCTCCGTCACCCGAGATGATGACGGCGACGTCGAGCTTCTCAGCCATGCGCATGAGGTCCACGACGAGCTCGATGTCAAGGTTCGCCTTGACCCGCCCGTCACCGTACTTGCGGATGTCCTTGCTGACGACCTTGTAGCCGCTGCGCGCCAGGAATCCGTGGAACTGCTTCTGGTTCTCGTTTTCCGGGTCCAGGCCGGTGTAGGCGTAGGCGCGCACGAAGTCACGGCCGGCAGTGGCCGACTTGAGGAGGGTGACATAGTCGATGTCGACGCCGGCGGCCTTGGCCGCATAGAAGATGTTCGCTACGTCCACGAAGACGGCGACGTTCTTGCTCACGCAGGACTCCTGTGTGTGGCGAGCCGCAGGGAGCGGCTCGGCGTGGGGGGACACTCGGCGCGACGGTCGCGTCCTGGGGCTATGCCCATCGCGCATCGCGGGTGTCGTGTCCGGTCGGTGATGATGTGTCGGTCTCCTGTGACAGCCAACGGCCGAAGGTGGCACTGGCGTCTGATCGCGACTGAACCTCTCCGAATGGAAGCGGCCGTCTCGCCAAGAGGCGTCCCGACCGACCTCGAGCGCGCCGCACCGGGTGTTCCAGGGCCACCGCTGGGGGGCCACAGTCCGCACGCGCCCGGGGCGCTCGGGGCGTCTTGCATTCGAACGACGCATGCCCATGATACTTGAGGTGCGCCTGTCGTGATCATGACCGATCGGGTAGCTGCATACACGAGGCGGCTGTCGGCTGAACGCGTCGACCCCGCGAGGGCTCCAAGGGACCGGGCGTGCGGGCGCCGGAGTGGTGCGTCCTGTCAACGGCCGGGCGCCAGCGACCCGGGCACCAGCGTGTGCACGCTGGCGTCGTAACCGAATCGCAGCCGCGTGGCCACCTTGCAGGCACCGTGGGGCGGTCTATCATGTCGCAACGCTTGAGCGACCACGACGTACGCGGTCCGCGCGACGGAGGGGCATGTCCCGGGGGCCCGCCGGCCGGCCACGCTGCCGGCCACGGGGGTGGACGCCGTGCTTGACCCACCGACGACTCGGGCAGCGGCACGATGTGGACAAGACTGACCGGCGTCGCCATGGCGCGGGCAGGCACGAAGGAGGAGAACCAGGAACCATGATGAGGAAGAGCCTTGGCGTCTTCGCCGCGGCAGGCCTGCTGGCCGTCGCTGTGGCAGGGCCCGTTTCCGCACAGGCGCCGGAGGACCCGCTCGGCGTCGTCGAGATCCCGGCGGGTGAGCCCGTCGTCATCGCCGGCTGGGGCGTCCTATCCGGCCCCAACGCCTCGCTAGGCCAGGACTGGGTCAATTCGATGCTGATCGCGGCTGATGACCGCGGCAACGAGCTCAAGGGTCACCCCATCGAGGTCATCACCGAAGACGCCGGCTGCAGCCCGGAGGGTGGCGCGTCGGCAGCCCAGAAGCTGGCCTCCAACCCGAGCCTCGTGGGCCTCATCGGCTCTGCCTGCTCGGACGAGACCGTGGGCGGCATCGCCGCGATCACCAACGCCGGCCTGACGACCATCTCGCCGTCCAACACGCGCCCGGCCCTGACCGCGCCGGACCGCGGACCCGAGTACGCGGGCTACCTGCGCACCGCCTTCAACGACGCCTCCCAGGGCAAGGCCGTCGCAGCGTTCCTCTACAACGAGTTGGGCCTCACCAAGGCTGCCACCGTCCATGACGGCTCGGCCTACGCCGAGGCGCTCGTGGGCGTCTTCGAGGATGAGTTCGCCGCGCTGGGTGGCGAGATCGTGGCCTCGGAGGCCATCCAGGTCGGCCAGACCGACATGAAGCCGGTCCTGACCTCGGTCGCGGCGGCCGGCCCGGAGGTCATCTACTACCCGATCTTCACGGCTGAGGGTGGCTTCATGACCGCCCAGTCCAAGGAAGTCTCGGGCCTCGAGGATGTCGCCCTGATCGGCTCGGACGGCATGTTCTCCGCAGACATGGTCGCGGGCGCGGGTGCGGCCGCGAACGGCATGTATCTCTCCAGCCCTGACTTCAGCGCCTTCCAGGAGGGCTATCAGGACCTGCTCGACAAGTACATGGCCAAGTTCGGCATCAACCCGCCGCAGGCCTTCCATGCCCATGGCTATGACGCCGCCAACATCCTCCTCGCGGCCATCGAGAAGGTCTCGGTGGAGGGCGAGGACGGCACCCTCTACGTGCCCAAGGGCGCCCTGCGTGACGAGCTCTTCGCCACCAAGGACTTCCCGGGCGTGACCGGCTCGCTGACGTGCACCCCGACGGGTGACTGCGGCGCCCAGCTCATCGCCGTCTACCAGCTCGGCCAGGCCGAGGTCGATGGCGCCTGGCCGCCCGCCGCGCCAATCTGGTCGTACGGCGGCTAAGGCCTGCTGCGCGAGCACCCAGGACAAGCTGGCGAGCCGGGCGGGCATCCGCCCGGCTCGCTGCGAATCATCCAAGTCACATGCCGGTCCGGTGGCCGGTGGCTGAGCCAGCGCGCAGGCGCATGACGGATCGGCCAGGACATCGCAGATCCAGGGGAGATACGGCCGCACGATGACAGGCCAGGCCATGCCCAGAGACTACGGGGCCGCCACGCGCACCACGGCCAACGAACGCGCCCTCGATGCGGCCATCGCCGCGTTCCTGTGGGCCTTCCGCATCATCGTGGTCCTGATCATCGTCGTGGGCTCGTACCTGACCCTCTCGTCTGGCAAGTACAGCATCGACGTCTGGGTGGACCTGCTCGTCGGCGGTGCCTCGCTGGGCGGCATGTATGCCCTCATCGCCCTCGGCTACACGATGGTCTACGGCATCCTGCGCATGATCAACTTCGCCCACGGCGACGTCTTCATGATCGGCGCCTTCGCCGGCTACTTCACGGCCACGTTCCTCAAGAACATCGGCTTCCTCAACGCCAGCCCCATCGCATCGATCATCTCGATCGCGCTCATGATGCTGGTGGCGGCCATCGTGGCCGCGCTGGTGGCCGTGGGCATCGAGCGCATCGCCTACCGGCCACTGCGCAATTCGCCGCGGCTGGTGCTGCTCATCGCCGCCATCGGCGCCTCGTACTTCCTGCAGTACACCATGAAGGGCATCGTTGGCGTGGGCGTCTTCGCCTACCCCGTGCCCAGCATCCTTTCGGAGCCCGTGATGCTGCCCATCGCGGAGAACCTGCGCCTGCAGTGGCTGGACGTGGTCGTCGTGGGTTCCGCGCTGCTGATGATGGTGGGCATGTACCTCTTCGTCCAGCGCACCAAGCTGGGCACGGCCATCCGGGCCGTCTCGGAGGACGCCCCCACGGCGGCCCTCATGGGCATCAACGTGGACCGGGCCATCGTCATGACCTTCGCCATCGGCGCGGCACTGGCGGGTGTGGCCGGCGTGCTCTTTGGCCTGATGTTCATCCAGATCAACTACTACAGCGGCTTCCTACCCGGCATCAAGGCCTTCACGGCGGCGGTGCTGGGCGGCATCGGCAACATCCCGGGCGCCATGGTCGGTGGCATGTTCCTGGGTGAGGTGGAGTCCGTGGGCCCCATCCTCTTCCTCGACGGCCTTGGGGTGCCCTCGCCTACCCAGCTCAAGGACGTCATCGCCTTCACGCTGCTCGTCCTCGTGCTCATCTTCCGACCCCAGGGCATCCTGGGTGAGCGCCTCTCGAGGACCCGCGCGTGACCGCCAGCACGATACCCGCCGCAGCCGCGTCCAGGACCCGCGATGCCTGGCGTGGGGTCATCAGCGTCGGGCTCATCGCCGGGGCGGTGGTCGTGTACTTGTGCCTGGTGGGCATCGTGCCCATCTTCAGCAATCAGCCGCTCGTGGTGGACGTCATCTCGCTGGGGCAGCTGTCCCTGGTCGTGACGTTCCTGGCGGCCGGCTTCGCAGCGGCCCGGCGCGGGCCTCGCGGGCCAGTGCCGGGCGGCCTGGCCGGCGCGCTGGCGGGGCTCATCAGCGGTGCCTTCCTGTCCGCCTTCATCCTCCTGAGCGGCGCGGTCAACCTGCGCACCTTCCTGCCCAACGCCTCGCCGGATCTCTTCGAGGTCCTGACCCTCGGCAGCGACCCGGTCGTGGCCGGCTTCTGGATCCCGATGCTGGCCGGTGTCCTGGGTGGCGTCCTGGGTGCAGCCCTGGCGCTCCTGCCTCGCCGGGCCCGTGAGCTCGTCATCGTCAACCTCACCGCCCTCCTCCTCCTCGGCCTCTTCGCCGGCCTGGCACGGCAGCGCATGTTGAGTGGCGATTTCGGCGACATCGGGGACCAGACGCGGGCCATCTTCGCCTCCAAGGGCCTGACCGTCGCAGGAGCGCTGCTCACGATGGCGGTCGCCTCCCTTGGCTACCTGGCCTGGACCGGCCTGCGTGTGCGTTCCCGTGTGCGCACCATGCCCGCGGAGCGGCGGAGGGTCGCGGTCATCCCGTTGGCAGTGTTGGCCCTGGTGCTCGTCCTGGCCATGCCCTGGCTGGGCGGCGCCTTCGTGGCCCAGACGGTGGCCATGATCGCGCTCTACATCCTCATGGGCCTGGGGCTCAACATCACGCTCGGCTTTGCCGGACTGCTGGACCTGGGTTTCGTGGCCTTCTTCGCGGTCGGTGCCTATACCGTGGCCCTGCTGACGTCCGGCGGTGACTTCGGATTGCTGGGTCTGCCCTGGTGGGCCGCGGTGCCCTTCGGTGTCGTGGCGGCCATGGTCTTCGGCGTCTTCCTGGGGCTGCCCATCCTGGGCATCCGCGGCGACTACCTGGCCATCGCGACCCTGGGCTTCGGCGAGATCATCGCCATCCTCATCAAGTCGGACATCCTGAAGCCGTGGCTGGGTGGCCCGCAGGGCATCACCGAGATCCCACCGCCCATCGATACGCAGCCGGCCGACTTCCTCTACGGCCCCGTCCAGATCTACTACGTGGCGCTTGCGCTGGCGGCCGTCATCGCATTCGCGGCCTGGCGGCTACGCGCCTCGCGATTGGGTCGCGCCTGGCTGGCCATCCGGGAGGACGAGGATGTGGCGGAGGCCCTGGGCGTGAACCTCGTGCAGTCCAAGACCCTGGCCTACATGCTGGGCGCCGCATTCGCGGGTCTGGGCGGCGCCATCCTGGTCGGGCTTCTCGGTTCGGTCTTCCCGAGCACGTTCAACATCGTGGTCTCCATCAACGTGGCGGCCGTCGTCGTGGTGGGCGGCATGGGCAGCATCCCGGGGGTCATCGTCGGCGCCGTCGTGCTCATCGGCCTGCCGGAGCTCTTCCGCGAATTCTCGGAGTACCGCTACCTCTTCTACGGTGTCGCGCTCATGTTCATGATGCGCTTCCGACCCGAGGGGCTCTGGCCGTCTCGCATCGGCCGTCGTGAGATGCACGTGGAGGAAGCCACGTCGGCAGCCCTGCCGTTGGAAGCGACGGAGGCCTGATCATGGCGCTCCTCGAAGTCACCCACGCCACCAAGCGCTTCGGCGGCCTGTTGGCCGTCAACGCCCTGGAATTCACCCTGGACGAAGGCGCCATCGTCAGCGTCATCGGTCCCAACGGCGCTGGCAAGACGACCTTCTTCAACTGCATCGCGGGTTTCTATCAGATCGACGAGGGCAGCATCACGTTGGGCGGCCTCCCCATCCACGAGCTGCGCCCAGACCGGATCGCACACCTGGGTCTGGCGCGGACGTACCAGAACATCCGCCTCTTCAAGGGCATGACGGCGCTCGAGAACGTCCTCGTGGGCGCGCACCAGCACCTCGTCTCAGGCTGGGTCCGCGCCATCATCCGCACCCGCGGCCAGCAGGCCGAGGAGCGCGCCGCCGTCCAGGAGGCAGAGGAACTGCTGGCCTTCGTGGGGCTCGGCGGCAAGGGTGACATCCAGGCCTCCAGCCTGCCCTACGGCGACCAGCGGCGCCTGGAGATCGCCCGCGCCATGGCCACGCGACCCCGCCTGCTGCTGCTCGATGAGCCCACGGCCGGCATGAACCCCAACGAGACCGCGGAGGCCACCGCGCTCATCCAGCGGCTGCGCGACGAGCGGGGCACGACCATCCTCCTCATCGAGCACGAGATGCGCGTCGTGATGGGCATCTCCGAGCGCATCACGGTCCTCGACTACGGTCAGCGCATCGCCGAGGGCACGCCAGCGGAGATCCAGCGCGACCAGCGCGTCATCGAAGCCTACCTGGGCAAGGCAGCCGGAGCGGCTGCCGCCGCAGCTGCCGCCGCCGGCGAAGCCTGACCATGGCCCTGCTCGAGATCGTCGATCTGCATACCTACTACGGCAGCATCCGTGCCCTGCAGGGCATCTCCCTCACCGTGGACGAGGGAGAGATCGTGACGCTCATCGGCGCCAACGGGGCCGGCAAGACGACCACGCTCAACACCATCAGCGGGCTGCTGCGGCCGCGCAGCGGATCGGTCACGTTCGACGGCCGCGACCTCACCACCGTGCCCTCGCATGATGTCGTGACGCTGGGCGTCGTCCAGGTCCCGGAGGGGCGGCGCGTCTTCGCCCGCCTGACCATCGAGGAGAACCTGCGCATGGGCGCCTACTCGGTGAACGACAAGGCGGCCGTGGTGGCCGGCATCGAGCGCGCCTACGCGATGTTCCCGAGGCTCAAGGAACGCGCGGGCCAGGTGGCCGGCACCCTCTCAGGCGGCGAGCAGCAGATGCTGGCCATGGGTCGTGCGCTGATGGCCACGCCCCGCATCCTGCTCCTGGACGAACCCTCGATGGGACTCGCCCCCAACCTGGTGGAGCTCATCTTCGAGACCATCGTGGCTATCCACGGGGCGGGCACCGCCATCATGCTCGTGGAGCAGAACGCCAGCCAGGCGCTGGCCATCGCCGATCGCGGCTACGTGCTGCAGACAGGCCGCATCGTCCTTGCCGA
Source organism: uncultured Chloroflexia bacterium (assembly GCA_963825995.1). GTDB lineage: Bacteria > Chloroflexota > Limnocylindria > Limnocylindrales > CSP1-4 > JAFMJV01. The sequence continues at coordinate 208,539 of CAWGVH010000001.1, read as the reverse complement.
CTCGGCCGCCGGGCTGGCCGCCAACGAGAACGTGCGCCGCTCCTACCTGGGCGAGATCTGACGTCCGGACCTCCTGATCCTGGGATCACGGGGTGACGCGCCTCGCACATCCGGGCGCGGCCAGGGCCGGGCGATGCGTCGGCCACAGGGTCAGAACGGGGACACCGGGTGGGGGTCGTCAGCTGTGGGCGCCCGGGCGCCCTCGCTGAGGAATCGGCGCAGGAACTGCCGCGTGGCCTCCTGGCGAGGCTCGTCGAGGACCTGCTCCGGAGGTCCCTCCTCGACCACAACGCCGCCCTCCAGGTAGATGACCCGGTCAGCCGCCTCCCGCGCGAAGGCCATCTCGTGGGAGACGACGATCATCGTGGAGCCCTCGTGGGCGAGCTGCTCCATGACCACGATGACCTCGCCGATGAGCTCGGGGTCCAGGGCGCTCGTGGGCTCGTCGAAGAGGAGCACCTTGGGCTCCATGCTGAGGGCCCGGGCGATGGCCGCCCGCTGCTGCTGGCCACCGGACAGGCGCGCTGGGTAGTCGTCACGCTTGTCGATCATCTGGACCTTCTCGAGGAACCGCTCGGCGGTCTCGATGGCCTGCCTGCGCGGCACGCCCTTGACGGTCATGGGCGCCTCGATGCAGTTCTGCAGGACGGTCATGTGCGGGAAGAGGTTGAAGCCCTGGAAGACCATGCCCATCTGGGTGCGGATGCGGCGGATCTGCGAGCGGCGGGCACGGCCTTCGCGTTGGAGCGGGTCAGCGTCCACGCGGAGGTCGCCGAGGCGCACGTGGCCAGCGGTGGGTTCCTCCAGGAAGTCGAGGCAGCGCAGGAACGTCGTCTTGCCGGAGCCGGAGCGGCCGATGAGCATGACCGTCTCGTGCTGCCGGACGGCCAGGCTGACGCCGCGCAGGACGTGCGTCGAGCCGAAGTACTTCTCGATGTCGGTGGCCTCGATGACCACGTCGCCCAGGGCCACCATCAGCGGTCGCTTCGGGCCATGCGCCGCTCCAGGCGCTCCTGGAAGTAGGAGAAGATCATGGTCAGCACCCAGTACACGGCCGCCGCCAACAGCAGCGTCTCGAAGTTGTGGAACTTGGACTTGCCCACGGTGCTGGCCCGCCACATGAGCTCCTGCACGCCGATGACATAGACCAGCGCGGTGTCCTTGATCATGGCGATGAACTCGTTGCCCACGGCCGGCGTGACGATGCGCACGGCCTGCGGCATCACGACACGGGCCATGATGCGCCGCTGCGTCATGCCCAGGGCGGCGGCGGCCTCGCGCTGGCCCCGTGGCACGGCCTGGATGCCGGCCCGGAAGATCTCCGTCATGTAGGCACCGTAGTTGAAGCCCAGCGCGAAGATGCCCAGCCAGATGAGGTCGATGGCGGACGCAGCGGGCCAGATCGACGGCAGCGCCAGCCAGACGAAGATGATCTGGACGATGAGCGGCGTGCCCCGCACGAGCGAGACATAGAGCGTCGCCAGCGCGTAGACCGGCGCCACCGTCGAGATGCGGCCCATGGCACCCAGCAGGGCCAAGACGATGGCCAGGAGGATGGACGCGATGGCGATGAAGATCGTGATGGGAACGCCGCCCAGGATGAACCACCACCACGGCTGCAGCCACGCCAGGTCGACGGCCCCACCGGCCACCAGGAGGGCCACCAGGCCGCCGATGACGAGCACCCAGGTGGCCACGAAGATGAGCCGGAAACGCACCTTCCGGCGGGCATCGGCTGCCGAGATCTGGCCGACGATGGCGTCGACCTCCGGCGCAGGGACGAGGGCCCGGGTGCCGGGATCGTGTCCGTCAGCGGCCATGGTCAAGGCGCGGCCCTCTGGTTGGTGGAGGGGACGCGTGGTCCCCGCCACGGGTCAGGTGGCGGGAGCTACTCCGCCGGTGAAGTGGTGAGGTCCATGCCGTACCACTGCTGGCTCATCTGGGAGAGTGTGCCATCGGCGTGCATCTCCCCGATGATGGCGTCGATGGCGGCCACGAGCGAATCGTTGTCCTCGACGCTCTTGTCGAAGGCGGCGGCGAGGGGCTCGAAGTAGACCGGCTCGCCGATGGCCACGACGGGCAGACCCTCGGCGATGGCCTGCTGGACGGTGGGCGCGGCGGTCAGCCAGCCGTCGAAGTCATTGCGGCCGGCCGCCCAGGACTCGGCGCAGTTGCGGTCGGTCGGCAGCGTCGTGGCCACGGAGCCCTCGGGCGGGACCGTGTCCGGCGTCTCCGTCCCGAAGTCGAGCTCGCCGTTGTACCAGTCGAGGTAGGTGGTGCCCTCGCCCATGCACACCGTCTTGCCGGCCAGGTCATCCAGGCTGTCGAAGCCGCTGTCGGAACGCACGGCGAACTGGGCCGGCGTGTAGTAGTAGGGCTGCGTGAAGTCGAGGACCTCCTGGCGCGGCGTGGTGATGGTCACCGAGCCCACGCTGAAGTCCCAGCGATCGGACCAGCCGCCCGCCGAGACGAGCGCGAAGTCCGGCGTCTCGAAGGCGATCTCCACGCCAAGACGCCTGGCGATCTCCGTCCCGACGTCGATGTCGAAGCCCTTATAGCTGCCGTCGACCTCCAGGAACGATTGCGGCGGGTAGGCCGGGTCGGTGGACATGCGGATGACGCCGGCCTCCAGGATGCGGGCCAGCTGCCCGTCCGCGACGGCCGGGCTTGCATCCTGCGCGGCGGCAGGTGCCACGAGACTGAGTGCGAGCAGTGCTGCTGCGCTGATGGTGATGGCTCGCCGGTTGGTGCCCATCGAACGAACGCCCCTCCTCGTATGTGTCTGTGGGTCGCATCGGTATACCACGCGTGGCAACCGCGTGCGACCTGTCCTCGACGCCTCCGGGTCACGCGGAGGTGACGGTCGATGATCGTCTGAGGACCACCGCCGTGCGCGATCGATACTGCCCCCTCCTCGCTCGGATCGGCCGCTGGCTCGCTGCCGCCTGCCTGCCGCTCGATCTACACTGGGCCGCATGGACGTCGAGGGCTGGCTGACGAGCGAATTGGCCTCCTTCGCCTGCGCGGCCTGTGGCCAGCCCTACGGTGAGGCCCACATCCGCCTCCTCGCCCGGCGCGAGGAGCTCTACTTCGTGGATCTCTCCTGCCCGCACTGCGGCTCGCAGGCGGTCGCCATCGTGACCGTCCAGGTCGACGGAGCGACCATGGACGGCATCGGCGGCGAGACGCTCGAGGCCGCGATGGAGGACCGGGACAGCTCCCTGGACCCGCCGGCGGTGAGCGTGGACGACGTCATCGACGCCCATGTCCTGCTACGCGACTTCGAGGGTGACGTGCACCAGCTCATCGCCCGCTTCGACGGCGGGCGGCCTTGAACGAGGCTCCTCGCTTCGCCCACGCAAGCGAGGCAGAGCTGGCGCGCATCCTGGACTACTACAAGGTCGCGTGGCAGTACGAGCCGCACGTCTTCCCCATCCGCTGGAACAGCGAGGGCGTGGTGGTGGAGTCCTTCGCGCCTGACTTCTATCTGCCCGAGCTGGGGCTCCACATCGAGCTCACGACGCTCAAGCAGAGCCTTGTGCGCAAGAAGAACCGCAAGCTGCGCCACCTCCGCGAGCTGTACCCGATGGTGCGCATCAAGCTCTTCTATGCTCGCGACTTCCGGGCCCTCATGCTCAAGTACGGTCGCCTCGATGCGGCCGCCTCGTTGATCGGCATCGACGGCCAGCCGCCCCCCAGGCGCAGGGAGGCAGCACCGGCCGAGGACCGCTCGCGCGGCGCTGCGGGTGGCCTCGCGCCGGCCGGCAGCGGCTTGGTCAGCAGCGGCTCGGCCGGCGACTGACCAGCCCGCCCAACACGCACGAAGGAGCACCACGGATGCCGGCATCATCACTCGAGAAGGACGTCGCCGAGATCCTCATCGACGAGACGACGCTGCAGGCCAAGGTGGCCGAGCTTGGCGCTCGCATCTCGGCCGACTACCACGATCGGCAGGTGACCCTGGTGAGCGTCCTCAAGGGTGCCTTGCCCTTCATGGCCGATCTGATGCGATCCATCTCGCTGCCCGTCCGCATCGACCTCATGGAGGTCTCCTCGTATGGCGGGGCCACGGAGACGTCCGGCCAGGTGCGCATCCTCAAGGACCTCTCCTCCTCGATCGTCGGCGAGGACGTCCTCATCGTCGAGGACATCATCGACACCGGCCTGACCCTCCACTACGTGACCGAGTACCTGCGCGGCAAGGACCCCGCCAGCCTGGCCATCTGCACGCTCCTGGACAAGCCGGCGCGTCGGCTGGTGGACATCGACATCGCCTACCTCGGTTTCGAGATCCCAGACCGCTTCGTCATCGGCTATGGGCTCGATTACGGCGAGATCTACCGCAACCTGCCCTACATCGGCGTGCTCCGGCCGGAGGTCTACGGCGGGGAGTGAGGCGGGGCCTTGGCCGCGGGCGATGGCTCATCGCCGGCGGCGCTGTCGTGACCATCGCGTCCATGCCCCTGGCATGGCTCAGGGTGGGCGGGGTCGTGCTCTCGGCGGAGACGGCCAGCGGCTTCGAGGGCGCCGGCCTGCTGATCTTCGTGGCCTGCGTGGCCATGCTTGCCCTCATCGTGCTGCCCTACACCAGACGAGACCGCCGGACCGCGTTTGACCGACCCATCGCCTACGTGGCCTGCTGGCTCCTGGCCATGGGAGGCATGGCCAGCGTGATGGCACGACTCCTGGGCACGGAGGGCAGCAGCTTGACGCCCGGAGATGCGCCAGGCCTGTGGCTGGCCATCACGGGCATGGCCGTGGTGACCTGGGGTCTTCTCGAGTTGCTCGCGGAGCGCCCGAGCCCGCCCTAGGGCTGGCGTCGCCGTGTAGCCGCGTCGCCGTGTGGCCGCGTCGCCGTGTAGCCGGGGCGAGCCCAGCCAAGATGGACGGCTATACTCCCTCCGAGTATATGACGACGGCGAGGTGAGGTGTGAGCGACCAGTTCAGCAGCGCGGCGCGGCGGCGCAGCTCGGCTAGCCAGCCGCGGCCGTACGCGCGTGATCGCGCCCAGCTCCTGCGACGCCTGGCGCGCATGGAGGGCCAGGTGCGAGGCATCTCGCGCATGATCGAGCGCGACGAGCCCTGCCTCGACGTCATGCAGCAGACGGCCGCCCTGCGAGCTGCGGTGGATTCGGTGACGATGCTGGTGATGGAGGATCACGTGCACGGCTGTCTGGCCAGGGCCGCCACGTCCGGTGATGGCGAGGCCGTGGCCGACGAGGTCATGGACGTGCTGCGGCGCGGCATGGGCCGGCCGGGACGAGTGGCCCGGGTCGCGCCGGAGCCCTGAGCGAAGCGCCGGAGAGCGTGCGGCCCACGTGCAGCGTGACACGCGCCTTGCCAAGCGGCGCTTCTCCACCGCACCACCTCCGGGTTATCCACAACGGTGCCTGGGCGCACCGGCATTGGTGGATAAGCGGCTTGACGCACGACTCCTGGGCCCTCGACACTGCGCGCCCCTGCACCACGCGGTGCCCTACGTGGTGTCGTGCAGAGGCGAAGTACGGTAACGCTGCCGGGATGTTGCGTAGAGAGATCTGCGCGCGACGACCATCCGGGCGGCGGAAGACTGAAACGCCGAGGGTGCGAGGAACGTTCCAGCGCCGGGAGCGGCTTTGGCCCGGGACACGTGTTCGCGACGACGACCGCGAGCCGGCCACGAGGAGGGTCGCTTCCGGCGCACTTCCATGTCCAGGGCCGGAGCGGGTCCGAGGGGGAGGCAGGGGTGCCTGACAGCGCCGCCCAAGATCCAGACGGGGCAGCCCGGAGACAAGGCCAGCCGGAGGAGCGCTCCGAGAGTCCGGGTGCGACCGGCACAGCGGGTCGTGGGAAGACCGCGCCACGCCGCGAGCTGCCTGCCGATGCCGTGGCCCTGGCGCCCATGGGCGAGGGCTTCACGGCCGCGCTCGAGGCCGGCCTGCACGAGCTGGGCATCGCTGACGGGCCCGCGGGCATGCCGTCGGCCAGGGAGAGCTACGAGCTCCACGCCCGGCTGCTGCGCGAGTGGGGAGCTGCCATCAACCTGACAGCCATCCGGGAACCCTCGGAGGTCGCCCAGCGGCACGTCTGTGATTCACTGAGTGCGGTGCCTCGCCTGGCTCGCCTCGTGAGGCCGGGCGCCACCCTCCTGGACATCGGCAGCGGCGCGGGCTACCCGGGCCTGCCGCTGGCCGCTGCCCTGCCACTGGGCCGCGTGGGACTGCTCGATTCGGTGGGCAAGAAGGCGCGCTTCCTGGCCGTGGCGGCGACGGTGGTCCACGGGGCCCTGGTCACTCCGGGGGCCGTCCAGCTGCCCGCGGAGGCCGTCGGGCGATCCGGGGGCGATGGGACCAGGGCCGACGCGCCGGTGCCGCTCATCGAGGCCATCGCAGAACGGGCCGAGGACCTGGCCGAGGACCCCGAGCACCGGGGGGCGTGGGACATGATCACCGCCCGTGCGGTCGGGTCGCTGGCCGAAGTGCTCGAGCTGGCCATGCCGCTCACCCGCGAGGGCGGCATCGTGGTGGCCTGGAAGCGCGAAGATGAGCACGGTGGCCTGCGAGCCGAGCTGCGCGACGCTGGCTCGATCATCCGCGCCACCGGCGGCGGCCGACCGGAGGTCGTGGTCATCGAGGCAGCTGGCCTGCTCGGCCATCGGCTGGTCATCGTCTCCAAGGAGCGTCCCACCCCGGCCAGCTACCCACGGCCGACGGGCGCGCGTCGCCGGCGCGATCATCGGGCACGAGGGCTCCGCCCAGGCTGACGGACGATCCTGGGCATGGCCGTCGCGGCGCTGTCGCACGTGACTTCGTGTCGTGGAGCCCTGCTACGCTCCAGCCGATGCGCGTCGCCGTGCTCTCGGACATCCACTCGAACGCCCCTGCCCTGGAGGCCGTCATGACCAGCCTGGGCAGCATCGACCAGGTCTGGGCGCTGGGCGACACCGTGGGCTACGGACCGCACCCCGACGAGGTGGTGGCACGCCTGCGCGAAGTGGGCGCGCTGGCCGTGCAGGGCAACCACGACGCGGCAGTCCTGGGCCGCATCCCCACGGGCACCTTCAACGCCCAGGCGCGTTATGCGGTCGAGTGGACCGCCGGCAGGATCTCCCCTGCTACGCGGGCGTGGCTGGCGGCCCAGCCAGATACCCGGGTGGAGAGCGACTTCACACTGGCCCACGGCAGCCCGCGCGAGCCCCTCTGGGAATACCTCATCTCCATCCCGGTGGCCCGGCTCAACCTGGCTGCGTTCGCGACGCCCTACTGCCTGGTCGGGCACACGCACCAGCCCCTCACCTTCCGTGACGACAGCGGCCAGGTGGAGGTGCTGCCGGCTGGCGACGGCGTCCGCCTGGAGCTCGATGGGCGGCGCTGCATCCTCAACCCTGGCAGCGTGGGTCAGCCACGCGACGGCGACCCGCGCGCCTGCGCCATGCTGCTCGACACAGAGACCCGTGAGGTCGAGTGGCACCGCGTCGAGTACCCCGTGGCGGAGACCCAGCGAGCCATCCGGGCCCTGCCGCTGCCGGTGAGCCTGGCCGATCGGCTCATGGTGGGGCGCTGAAGCCCGACCTGGGAGCCCGGCCGTTGGCCTGCCGGGCTGGCCGTTGGCCTGCCGGGAAGGGCGAAAGGCTGCGTCGCGATGCGCACGACTTCCCGGGGACGCACGTATGCTCCTCCCTACCACCGACGTGCGCAGCCGACCCGCATCCCAGGGCGCACGGGCGACCTAGTGACGAATCCGATGAGCGCACACACGCGGTCCACGGGACGGAGGACCGCCGTCGCGGCGCCCTGAGCGCAGTTCGAGATCGATGACCGACGAACGACCCACCAAGCCCTCCAAGCGGTCCTTCCGCCTGCGACGATCGGCAGCCGCGCCGCCCCCCGAGCTGACCGCGGAGGCGAGCGTCCCGCGCGAGCTGCGTGGACAGAAGCCGGGCGACCGACGCATCCGCGTCGAGCGGCCGCAGAGCCAGTACTTCCGCTACACGCCCACTGGAGCGCTGGAGGCGCGGCCCAAGGCCCACGAGGAGAAGGGCGCCTTGGGCCGCTTCCGGGCCACTGGCCGCCGCACCCTGTTCGGGCGCCCCCTGGCCTCGGCGGAGGAGATCGGCGAGCGCCTCTCGAAGACGAAGGCCCTCGCCATCTTCAGCTCCGACGCCATCAGTTCGAGCGCCTACGCCACCGAGGAGATCCTGCGCGTACTCGTCGTGGCTGGGGCGGTCGCCTTCACGCTCAGCCTCGAGGTGGCCATCGCCATCGCCATCCTGCTGGCATTCGTCTCCACGAGCTACCGCCAGATCGGCTACGCCTACCCCCACGGTGGCGGCGCCTACGCCGTGGCCAAGGAGAACCTGGGTCGCTACGCGTCGCTGGTGGCAGCGGCCGCGCTCCTCGTGGACTACATCCTCACGGTGGCCGTCTCGACGTCATCGGCCGTGGCCCAGATCACCTCCGCGCTGCCCAGATCTGCTGGCCTGGACGGTGCCCCTGGGTGTCCTCTTCATCATCATCATGACCCTCGGCAACCTGCGGGGCATGCGGGAGTCGGGCAACATCTTCGCCCTGCCCACCTACCTCTTCGTGGGCGGCGCACTGCTCATGATCGGCATCGGCGCCTATCGCATCATCTTCGAGGGCGCCGGGGTCGAGGCGGTCAACCCCATGCCAGGCGCCCCGACCCCGCTCCAGGCCGTCACCGTGCTGCTGCTGCTGCGCGCCTTCGCCAGCGGCTCCGTGGCGCTGACCGGCGTCGAGGCGGTGGCCAACGGCGTGCCCGCGTTCAAGCCCCCGGAGTCGCGCAACGCGGCCACGACCCTGACGGTCATGGCCGCGCTGCTGGCCGTCCTGTTCGTGGGTATCACCTTCCTGGCCGACAGCTTCGCCATCGTCCCCAACGACGACATGACCGTGGTCGCGCAGGTGGCCGGTACCGTGTTCGGAGCAGATACGATCGGCTTCTACCTCTTCCAGACCTTCACCGCCCTCATCCTGATCCTGGCCGCCAACACCTCTTTCGCCGCCTTCCCGCGCCTGGCCGCCATCCTGGCCGAGGACAACTTCTTCCCCCGACGCTTCGCCTACCTGGGCGACCGACTTGCATACACGGCCGGCATCATCGTCCTGGCCACGGTGGCCGCCCTGCTGCTCATCGGCTTCAACGGCGACACGCATGCCCTGATCCCGCTCTACTCGGTGGGCGTCTTCATGGCCTTCACGCTGAGCCAGGGCGGCATGGTGCGCCACTGGCTGCGCGACCGCGTGAACGGCTGGCGCTGGCGCCTCAGCATCAACGCCATCGGCGCCGTCATGACCGGCGTCGTGTTGGTCGTGGTGCTCGTCAGCAAGGCCCCGCAGTCACTTCTGGTGGCGGTCATCATCCCCATCATCGTGGCCGTCATGTGGTTCATCCACCACGAGTACGACACGGCCGCCAGTGAGCTCTATATCGACCCGACGCGCGTCTTCGGCAAGTCACAGAAGCGGACGCGCGTCATCGTCCCGATCCCCAACATCAGTCGTTCGGTGATCCGCTCGGTCCAGTTCGCCCGGGTGCTGTCCGATGACGTGCGCGCCGTGCACATCACCATCAGCTCCGAGTCCACCGAGCAGTTGCGCAAGGATTGGGAGCACATGCTGCCGGGCGTGCCGCTGATCCTCATCGAGACCCCCTACCGTTCGCTCGTGGTGCCCTTCCTGCACTACCTCGACGTCATGGCGCCGACGCCACCGGACACCATCACCATCGTGGTACTGCCCGAATACGTGCCGCGCCATTGGTGGGATCGCTTCCTGCACAACCCCAAGGCGCAGCGCATCCGCCAGGCGCTCATCGGCCGGCACAACACCGTGGTGGTCGAGGTGCCCTATGGCGCCGAGCGCGAGATCCACGAGGACGGGCGGCACTAGCACCCGGCGGGACGGCCGACCGCCCGAGCCATCGGCAGAGCGGCGGTGTTAGGCTTCGGCCGTGTCCACGGGAGCCCAATCCGACTCTGTCAAGCGCGCCGTCCTGCATCTCAACGGCAGCCCCGTCGACCGCGATGTCATCGAGCTCGGCTGCAAGCTGGCCCGTGCCGATCGGACCGAGCTGGTGGCTGTCTACGTCGTCGAGGTGGACTGGCGCCACGACCTCGACGACGACCTTGAGGTCGAGCGCGAGGCCGCATCGCGGGCGCTCGATCTGGCCGAGGGTCTCGCCGAACGGGCCAAGGTCAGGCTGGACACGCAGCTCCTGCAGGCTCGCGACGTGGGGGCCGCCCTCGTCGACGAGGCTGTCTCCCTTGGCGCGGATGCCATCGTCCTGGGCCTGCCCTACAAGGTCCGCTTCGGCGGCGACTTCGCCATCGGCCTGACCATCCCCTATGTCTTCAAGAACGCGCCCTGTCGCGTCTTCGTCATCCGTGAGCCGGTGGCCAAGAGCGAGACGCGTGAAGCCCTATCCAAGAGGTTCTGATCGATGCGTACCATCATCGTCGGCTGCGGACGCGTAGGCGCCGGGCTGGCCACCCAGCTGGCGGACGACGGCCACGAGGTCGTCATCCTGGACCAGTCGAACGAGGCCTTCAGACGTCTCTCGCCCTCCTTCCCCGGGCAGGCCCTGCGAGGCGATGGCGCGGATGAATCCGTCCTCCGCCGCGCTGGCGCCGAGAGGGCCGACTGGTTCCTGGCCCTCACCAACGGCGACAACCGCAACATCCTCGCGGCGCAGCTGGCCGCCAAGACCTTCAGCATCCCGCACGTCGTCTGCAAGATCAACGACCCGGTGCGTGCGCAGGCCTATGCCACCCTTGGTGTCAACACGGTCGACCGGACGATGATGATGATCGACTCCATCGGTCGGTTCATGGGTCGGCCTGCCATGCCGGGCGCCGCGAACGTCACGCGGGCGGCGTCGCGCCCCGCGAGCGCCGTGGATGCCGGCCAGCAAGCCGACGACCTGATGGTCGACGGGACGGGAGGACGTTGACGTGTTCGTGATCGTAGTGGGTGGCGGACGCATCGGCTTCTACCTGACCAAGGAGCTGCTGGCCGAAGGTCATGAGTTGGTGCTCATGGAGAAGGATCCCCGGAGCGCGGAGCGCATCCGCGACGATCTCGGCGCGGTGGTCGTCAACCGTGACGGCTGCGAGGGCACGCACCTCGCCGAGGCGGGCGCCAACCGGGCCAGCATCGTGGCCGCGGTGACGGGAGATGACGCCGACAACCTCGTCGTCTGCCAGATGGCCAAGCACCATTTCGACGTGCCGCGCACCATCGCGCGCGTCAACAACCCGCGCAACGAGGTCCTCTTCCGGCACCTCGGCGTGGACGAGATCATCAGCCCGACACGCATGGTCCTGGCGGCCATCGAGCAGGACATCCCCGTTCACGAGCTGCTTCACCTGGCCCAGCTGGAGGGCGGCGAGCTGGAGCTCATCGAGGCCCAGATCGCTGGCGATTCGCCTGCCCTCGGCCGGCGACCATCGGACATCGACCTGCCCGATGGCTGCACGCTCTTCGTGCTCATCCGCGATGACAAGGCCCAGGCGATCCGGCCGGACACCATCTTCGCCGAGGGCGACAAGGTCATCGCCATCTCCAGGACGGAGTGCGAGACCGACCTGCGTCGCCAGCTCATCGGCGCCGCCCCGATGCTCGGCGCCTGAGCCGGCACTCCGCATCATCGGACAGTCGAACGATGGGTCTGAGTGCGCGACGAACCGCGTCCGGCCGCGCCAAGGCCTTGCCGTGCGTCCCCCACATGACAGAACGATGACATGATGTCTGTACACGCTCGAGCTACCAGACTTGACAATGACATTGTCATGGTATTAGCATCCGACACGTACAAGTCACCGACCGCCGAGACTGGCATGCAGTGCCCGAGCCAGGTGACACGAGACGACGGAGGAACCACGCCATGACCATCATCCGCAGGGCGGTCCCGGGGGCCGACCTCAGCACCTTCCGCAGCGCCTTCGACCGCCTCTTCGACGAGGCGACCTACCGGCCCTTCACATGGGGCCACTTCGCGGAGTCGCGACTGCCTCTGGACATCACGTCGACGGAGGACGCCATCAGCATCGAGGCGGCTCTGCCCGGCATCCGGCCCGAGGACGTCGAGATCACCGTCCACCAGGACACGCTGACCATCGCCGTCAAGGACCAGGCCGAGCGCGAGACCCGCGAGGGTGAGCGCGTCTATCGGGAGGTCCGCCGCCACAGCGGCAGCCGCACGCTGACGCTGCCGTCCGGGCTGGACATCGACCGTGCGACAGCAGCGTTCGAGAACGGCCTGCTGCGCCTGGACATCCCACGCGCTGAGCAGGCAAAGCCGCGCCAGATCCCCGTGACGGTGGTCACGGAGTCGCACACCCAGCCTGCCGAGGCCCCCACGGCAGAGGTAGGCGCAGGCACAGTCTCGGCCGAAGAGGCCTGATCCGGTGCGCGAACGGGCGGACGCCGCAGAGCGCCCGGCCGGGCGGGACGCCAGCCGGCCGGTCTACGTCATCAGCGTGGCCGCTGAGCTGGTGAGCGTCCACCCGCGGACATTGCGCATCTACGAGGGTGAGGGGCTGGTATGTCCAGCCCGCACCCCCACCAACATCCGCCTCTACTCGGAGAACGACCTGCGCCGTATCCTCTGGATCCGGCACCTGACCCAGAACCTGGGCGTGAACCTGGCCGGAGTGCGTGTCCTCTTCGAGCTCGAGGCGCGCCTTGGCATGCGCATCCTGGAGCAGCTCTACAGCGAACGCGCAGCCATCCACCGCCACGACGACGAAACCGCCGGACGACCCGTGGGCGAGCAGCCCGTGGGTGAGCGGCGCCTCTAGAGACCCGACCAGACCAAGGAGACCTGATGGCCAGCCGAACCAGGAAGCCCGCCGACACGAAGGCCGCCAGCGGCGCCAAGGCCGCCGACACGAAGGCGGCCGGCGGCGCCAAGGCCGCCGACACGAAGGCCGCCGATCCTGCGAAGACACGCACGCCCGGTACGGTCGACGAGCCCCGGGTCCTGCCCCTCGTGGCCCTGCGCGAGACCGTCATCTTCCCGGAGATGATCGTGCCGCTGCAGGTCGGGCGCGAGAAGTCCGTCAAGGCCCTGGACCAGGCCGTGGCGGCGGATTCCCTCATCGCCCTGGTCACGCAACGCCAGGCCGAGCGCGAGGACATCGAGAACGTCGACGAGCTGTATGCGGTCGGCACCCTGGCCAAGATCGCCCAGGTCGTGCAGGCCCAGGACGGCACCGTGCGGGCCATCGTCCAGGGCCAGCAGCGCGTCCGCCTGCTGGGCTTCGAGTCGACTGAGGGCTACATCTCGGCGCGCATCCAGGGGCTGCAGGACGAGACGTCCACCGACCTCGAGGTCGAGGCGCTCGTGCGCACCGTGCAGGGCCAGATCGAGCAATACGTGCAGTCGGGGGCCCCGGTGCCACCGGAGGCTGCCGTGGCGGCGCGCAACATCTCGGAGCCAGGCTTGCTGGCGGACATGGTCGCCTACAGCCCGGACATGACGACCGAGCAGCGCCAGGAGCTCCTCGAGACGCTGGACGTCGTCGAGCGCCTCAAGTCAGTCTCCGCGTTCCTGGCCCGCCAGATCGAGATCCTCGAGCTCAAGGGGCGCATCCAGTCCGAGGTCAAGTCGGAGCTGGACAAGAGCCAGCGCGAGTACATCCTGCGCGAGCAACTGAAGGCCATCCAGCGCGAGCTCGGCGAGGACGACCCGCAGCAGGCCGAGGTCGCGGAGCTGCGCGAGAAGGTGGAGGCCTCCGGCATGCCCGAGGAGGTCAAGGAGCGCGCGCTCAAGGAAGTCGACCGCATGAGCCGCATCCCCACGGCCTCGCCGGAGGTGGGTGTCATCCGCACCTACGTGGACTGGCTGATCAGCCTGCCCTGGGGCAAGTCCACGCAGGACAACCTGGACATCAAGCAGGCCGCCATCGTCCTCGACGAGGACCACTCCGGACTCGAGAAGGTCAAGGAGCGCATCCTCGAGTACCTCTCGGTGCGCTCCCTGGCGGACACCATCCGCAGCCCCATCCTGGCCCTCGTGGGTCCCCCCGGCGTGGGCAAGACCTCGCTGGGCAAGTCCGTGGCCCGGGCCATGGGTCGCGAGTTCGTGCGCATGAGCCTGGGCGGCATCCACGACGAGGCCGAGATCCGCGGCCATCGCCGCACCTACATCGGCGCACTGCCCGGCCGCATCATCCAGAACATCAAGACGGCCGGCTCCAACAACCCGGTCTTCATGCTCGACGAGATCGACAAGATCGGCATGGATTTCCGGGGCGACCCATCCTCAGCCCTGCTGGAGGTCCTGGACCCCGAGCAGAACAACACCTTCGCGGACAACTACCTGGAGGTGCCCTTCGACCTCTCCAAGGTGCTCTTCATCGCAACGGGCAATCTCGTCGACCCCATCCCCATGGCACTCCGCGACCGCATGGAGATCATCCAGCTTCCGGGCTACACCCAGCGCGAGAAGGCCGAGATCGGCAAGCGCTTCCTGGTGCCCAAGCAGATGGTCAACCACGGCCTCAAGCCGAAGCACGTGGCGTTCACGGACGAAGCCATGACCACGCTCGTGCAGTCCTACACACACGAGGCCGGCGTACGCAACCTGGAGCGCGAGATCGCCAACGTCATGCGCAAGATCGCGCGCACCGTGGCCGAGGGTCGCACCACGCGGACCAACGTCACCACGCGCAAGATCAGCGAGCTGCTGGGGCCCACGCGCTTCGAGTACGGCGAACTGGAGCCCGAGGACCAGATCGGCGCGGCCACGGGACTGGTCGTCACCGAGGTCGGCGGCGATGTCGTCGCGGTCGAGGTCACCCGCATGGAGGGCAAGGAGGACTTCATCCTCACCGGCCAGCTTGGCGACGTCATGCGCGAGTCGGCCCGTGCCGGGCTCTCATGGATCCGTGCCAACGCCTCCCGGATGGGCATCGAGCGCGAGCAGTTCGAGAAGAACACCATGCACATCCACGTGCCCGCAGGGGCCATCCCCAAGGACGGCCCCTCAGCCGGCATCACCATGGTCACGGCCATGGTCAGCTCGCTGACGGGCATCCCGGTGCGCAAGGACGTGGCCATGACCGGAGAGATCACCCTGCGCGGCCGTGTCCTGCCTATCGGCGGTCTCAAGTCCAAGATCCTGGCCGCCCACCTCTCGGGCGCCAAGATCGTCATCATCCCCAAACGCAACGAGAAGGACCTGCGGGACATCCCCGACGAGGTCCGCAGCCAGATGAAGCTGATCCTCGTCGAGTCCATGGACCAGGTCCTGGCCGCCGCGCTGCGCCGCAAGCCCCGCCCCCTGAAGGCCTCGCCCGTCAAGCCGGTGGCTCGGGACGACAGCGGCACGGATGCCGCCACCGGCACCAAGACGCCGCTCTTCCCGCCCCAGCAACCGCCGGCGGTGGCCTAGCGAGCCTCGGAGACCGGATGGAGTATCGCGACTACTACGCCACCCTCGGCGTCGACAAGAGCGCCACGCAGGCCGACATCAAGAAGGCCTACCGTCGCCTTGCTCGCAAGCACCATCCGGACGTCAACAAGGGTGACGCGGCCGCCGAGCAGCGCTTCAAGGAGATCAGCGAGGCCAACGAGGTCCTCTCCGATCCGCAGAAGCGCACGGCCTACGACGAGCTAGGCGCTGACTGGGCTGCCTACCAGCGAGCCGGCGGGGCCGAGGGAGACCCGTTCGCCGGCTTCGCCGGAGCGGCCGGTGGTCGCGGCCCGGGCGGGATGCGCTTCGAGTTCCGCGGCGATGCCGCCGATCTGTCCGGCTTCAGCGACTTCTTCCGCACGTTCTTCGGGGGCGGCAGGTCCTCGGCAACGGGTGGGGCGGCAAGGGGCACCAGGGCCGCCAGCAACTCCAGCGGCCCGGCGAGTGGCCCCGCGAGTGGCCTGGACTTCGAGCCGCTCTTCGGCGGCCTGGGCGGCGACAGTGGAGCCGGCTACGCCGCGTCCGGCTTCGGCACCGGCAGCCCGCGCGGCACTCGCCGGCCACCGTATCGCGCACCGGCCGACGCCACGGCGGACGCGACCATCAGCCTGGAGGAGGTGCTCCGCGGCACCGAGCGGCATGTCGAGATCGGCGGCAAGCGGCTGGAGGTCCGCATCCCGCCGGGCGTGATCGATGGCCAGCGCATCCGCCTCTCCGGCAAGGCGGAGGGCGGAGGCCATCTGTACATCACCGTCCACGTCGCCGGACACCCGGGCTTCACCCGCGATGGCGACAACCTAGGCATGGACCTGCCCTTGACGCTTGGCGAGGCCCTGCTCGGTGCGCAGGTCACCATCGAGGCTCTCAGCGGCCGCACGCTGCTCCTGACCATCCCGCCGGCCACCCAGAACGGGCGCCTCTTCCGACTGGCCGGGCAGGGGCTGCCGCACTTCGGTGGCGGCAGCCCGGGCGACCTGCGCGTCCGCACCAGCATCGTCATGCCGCAGTCGCTCGACGAGGAGGGCGTGCGCCGGGCACGCGCCCTTGTTGACCACATCGCCCAACCCGACCCGCGCGCTGTCGCGGCACCCGGGCGTTGAACGTGAGCATCGCGACAGGGAACGGAACCCCATGAAACTCGACCGCTACACCCAGAAGGCCCAAGAGGCCATCCTGGCCGCACAACAGCTGGCCACGAAAGCAGACAGTCCCGTGCTCGATGCCGAGCACATCCTGGCCGCCCTGCTCGAGGACCCCGAGGGCATCCCGGCCGTGACGCTGCGCCAGCTGGGCGCGGACCCGGCCCGCGTGGCCGTGGAGCTGGGGGTGGTGCTCTCGCGCCGGGCCCGGATCCAGGGCGGGCAGCTCTCGCTTGACCCCCGCGCGCGGGTGCTCATCGAGCGGGCGGAAGAGGAGGCCCGGCGCCTGGCTGACGAGTACGTCTCCACCGAGCACCTCCTGCTGGCAGCATCGGAAGCCGGAGGGGACGCGCAGCGTCTACTGGAGGGCGCCGCTGCCGGCCACGAACCCCTGCTGCGAGCGCTGGAGGCCGTGCGCGGCAGCCAGCGCGTCACCTCTCCCACCCCGGAGGCCACCTACCAGGCCCTCGAGAAGTACGGACAGGATCTCACCGCGGCCGCCCGTGGGGGCAAGCTCGACCCGGTCGTCGGCCGCGACGAGGAGATCCGCCGTGTCATCCAAGTCCTCAGCCGCCGCACCAAGAACAACCCGGTGCTCATCGGCGAGCCTGGCGTGGGTAAGACCGCGATCGTGGAGGGCCTCGCCCAGCGCATCGTCCGCGGGGACGTTCCCGACGGGCTGCGCGATCGGCGCGTGGTGGCCCTCGACCTGGGCGCCCTCATCGCAGGCGCCAAGTTCCGCGGCGAGTTCGAGGAGCGCCTCAAGGCCGTCCTCAAGGAGATCAAGGACTCCGACGGGCAGGTGGTGCTCTTCATCGACGAGCTGCATACCGTGGTCGGCGCCGGCGCTGCCGAGGGCGCCATGGACGCCTCCAACCTGCTGAAGCCCATGCTGGCCCGCGGCGAGCTCCATACCATCGGTGCCACCACGCTCGACGAGTATCGCAAGCACGTCGAGAAGGACGCCGCCCTGGAGCGCCGCTTCCAGCCCGTCTACGTGGACCAGCCCAGCGTGGAGGAGACCATCTCCATCCTGCGCGGCCTGCGCGAGCGCTACGAAGTGCACCACGGCGTACGCATCACCGACTCGGCCATGGTCGCCGCGGCCGTTCTCTCCGACCGCTATATCAGCGAGCGCTTCCTGCCCGACAAGGCCATCGACCTCGTCGACGAGGCCGCCAGTCGGCTGCGCATGGAGATGGATTCGATGCCCGTCGAGCTCGACGAGCTGGAGCGCCGTCGCATCCAGCTTGAGATCGAGCGCGAGGCCCTGCGCAAGGAGAAGGATGATGCCGCGAGGGTCCGCCTTGAAGTCCTCGAGCGCGAGCTGGCCGATCTCTCCGAGCGGGCCGGCGCCCTCAAGAGCCAGTGGCAGCAGGAGAAGGACGCCATCGCCGGCCTGCGCGCCACCAAGACGGAGCTCGAGCAGGCCCAGCACGAAGTCGAGACGGCCGAGCGGGCCGCCGACTACGGTCGTGCCGCCGAGCTGCGCTACGGGCGCATCCCGGAGCTGCAGGAGCGACTCAAGTCAGAGGAGGCCGCCCTCTCGGGTGGCGCGGGAGGCCATCGCCGGCTGCTCAAGGAGGAGGTCGACGCCGACGACATCGCGCGCATCGTGGCCAGCTGGACAGGCATCCCCGTGGTCCGCCTCATGGAGGGTGAACAGGCCAAGCTCATGCACATGGAGGAGCGCCTGCACGAACGCGTCATCGGGCAGGACGAGGCCATCGTCGCCGTCTCTGATGCCGTGCGCCGCGCCCGGGCCGGCCTCAAGGACCCGCGCCGTCCGATCGGCTCCTTCATCTTCCTGGGCCCGACCGGAGTAGGCAAGACGGAGACGGCTCGGGCGCTTGCGCAGTTCCTCTTCGACGACGAATCGGCCATGACTCGCATCGACATGAGCGAGTACATGGAGAAGTACGCGGTCAGCCGCCTCATCGGCGCGCCGCCCGGCTATGTCGGCTACGAGGAGGGCGGCCAGCTCACCGAAGCGATCCGCCGCCGCCCCTACCAGGTGATCCTGCTCGACGAGATCGAGAAGGCCCACCCCGATGTCTTCAACGTGCTCCTGCAGGTCCTGGACGACGGACGGCTCACGGACGGCCAGGGCCGCACGGTCTCCTTCAAGGACTGCGTGCTCATCATGACCAGCAACGTCGGCTCACAGCTGACAGGAGGCGAGCGTGCTGCCGGGCTCTCCGAGGAGCAGCTCGAGCACAGTCTGCGCGAGGCGCTGCGGGCCACCTTCCGGCCCGAGTTCCTCAACCGCATCGACGAGATCATCGTCTTCCACAGCCTGGATGAGACCGCCCTGAGCGCCATCGTGGACCTGCTCGTGGCGGACCTCGCGGATCGCCTCGCGGGTCAGGACCTGACGCTGCTGCTGACGCCGGCAGCCAAGGCGCTCATCGGCCGGGAGGGCCACGACCCCCAGTACGGCGCACGACCACTGAAGCGCGCCGTGCAGCGCCTCCTGGAGAACCCCTTGGCACGCGCCCTCCTGGAGGGCCGCTTCACACCGGGCAGCACGATCACGGCCGATGCCGACCCTGTCAGCGGCACCATCGTCTGCACGGGCTCGGAGGGCGAGACGATGGTCAGCGGGCCCAGCGAGCGGCGCGACCCGCGGAGCGCCGGACCGACGGTCGGCTCCGGGCTGCGGCCGAGCCTCATGGACCTGCCCCCGACCGAGCCGGCGGACGAGCGCAAGGAGCGCCTCAACTAGGGTCGCACCGCACCTCGCACGCCGAGCACTCCCTCAGATGACCCCGTCGCAGGCCGGACGCTCGTGGGTGAAGTGGGTATCGTTGCTCCGATGGTCTCGATCGAGCTGAGGCGAACCGCCACCATCCTGCGGCGGAACATCCTGCAGATGATCTATGCGGCCGGGTCCGGGCACCCCGGCAGCGCACTGTCCTGTGCCGACCTGGTGACCGTCCTCTACTACGACGAGATGACGATCGACCCGGCGAACCCGACCTGGGCTGATCGTGACCGTTTCCTGTTGTCGAAGGGACATGCCTGCCCGGTGCTGTATGCCGTGCTGGCGATGAAGGGTTACTTCGGGATGGAGCA
The DNA here is from genome assembly GCA_963825995.1 of uncultured Chloroflexia bacterium. Lineage (GTDB taxonomy): Bacteria > Chloroflexota > Limnocylindria > Limnocylindrales > CSP1-4 > JAFMJV01. The sequence goes on along the minus strand of CAWGVH010000001.1, from coordinate 188,908 downwards.
CCTCGCCAGACTGCGGCAGATCGGCGGCATCCTGCAGGGTCATCCCGACATGAAGAAGACGCCTGGCGTGGACTACACGACCGGATCGCTCGGCAACGGCCTCTCGATCGGCGTGGGCATGGCGCTGGCTGCCAGGCTGGACGGCAGGAGCTACCGAACCTTCGTCCTGCTTGGCTGCGGAGAGATGCAGGAGGGGATGGTCTGGGAGGCGATGATGTCGGCCGCGAAGTACGGGCTGGACAACCTGTGCGCCATCGTCGACTACAACCGGTTGCAGCTGGACGGCCACAACGATGACGTGATGCCCATGGGCGACCTGTGCGCGAAGTTGGCGTCGTTCGATTGGAATGTCATCGAGTGCGCCGGCCATGACGTCGCGGCGATCCGAAGGGCCTTGGCCGAGGCACGCGACGCGAAGGGTCGGCCGTCCGTGCTGGTCGCGAACACCGTGAAGGGCATGGGCGTCTCATACATGGAAGACAGGTTCGAATGGCACGGGATGGTCCCTGACAAGGAGCAGTTCGAGCAGGCGATGGCCGAGTTGGAGATCGTGGGTCGGTCGACCGATGACGGTGGAGTCCCGTCGGTCTAACGCATCAAGAGCCCACCGTTGACGTCGAGTGTCGCGCCCGTGATGAAGGATAATTCGTCGCTCGCCAGGAAGCAGGCGGCGTAGGCGACGTCCTCCGGCACAGCGAACCGCCCGAGCGGGATCCTCGCCACCAGGACTGCCCGGTCTGCCTCGGGCAGCGCTTCGATCATGGGGGTCCATGTGGTCCCCGGAGCGATGGCGTTCACGTTGATGCCGAACGCCGCCACCTCCAGCGCGAGCTTCCGGGTCAGCGCGAGGAGTCCACCCTTCGCGGCGGCGTAGTCCGCGCCCACCATGATCCCGCCACTCTCCCCGGCCAGGGATGAGATGTTGATGATCTTGCCGTACCGACGTGCCTTCATCATCGGAAGCACGGCCTTGCAGCAGATGAACGGTCCCGTGAGGTCGACCGACAGCGTCCGCTCCCAGTCATGGACGGCCAGTGCGTCAGTGCCTGAGGTGCCGATGATCCCGGCGTTGTTCACCAGGATGTCCAGCGGACCGAAGGCCTCGACGATGCCCTCGCACATGGCCTGTACATCCGGCTCGGAGGTCACGTCGGCCGCGAAAGGGGCGGCCTGACCGCCCCTCGCGACGATCTCCCCGACCGTCCTCTCGGCAGCAGGCTGACTGAGGTCGTTGACCGCGACGCTCGCGCCGCGTTCCGCGAAGGTGCGCGCGATGGCTGCGCCGATGCCCCGCCCGGCCCCTGTCACAAGGACGGTCCTGCCCGCGAAGTTCACGGATGGTCGGCGAGGCCTGCGAGGACGGCCTGCTCGATGGCTGCTGCATCCATCCCGTACTTCTTGAGCAGCTCCAGATAGGGCCCCGACTCAGCGAAGGTGTCCCGCAAGCCGATGCGCTTCATGGGCACCGGACGATGCTCCACCAGCACCTCGGCCACGGCGCTGCCCAGTCCTCCGTTGACTTGGTGGTCCTCGGCCGTGACGACGAAGCGCTTGTCCGCGCAGTGCTCGATGACGCAGGCCTCATCGAGCGGCTTGATGGTGTGCATGTCGATGACGGTCGCCTCGACGCCCTTGGCCGCAAGGGCGGACGCTGCATCCAGGGCCTGGGTCACCATGTCGCCGTTGGCGATGATCGTGGCATGGGCTCCGGTCCTCAGCACGATGGCCCTGCCGAACTCGAAGACCAGGTCATCGTCATAGATGACCGGCACGCCGTCGCGGGTGAGACGCAGGTACAGCGGCCCATCCCACTCAGCGGCAGCGAAGACGGCCTTGTAGGCCATCGTGGCATCGGTCGGCATGCACACGGTCATGTTCGGTATCGTCCGCATGATGCCCATGTCCTCGGTCGCCTGGTGCGTCGGGCCGTCACTCCCGGGAGTGAGCCCTCCGTGACTGGGGCAGATCTTGACGTTGGCCCTGGGGTAGGCCACGAAGGTTCGAACCTGCTCGCAGGCTCGCATGCTGGCGAAGACGGCGTACGTGGAGACGAAGGGGATCTTGCCGCAGCTCGACAGCCCGGCTGCCACGGCCATCTCGTTCTGCTCGGCCACGCCGACGTTGAAGTACCGCTCGGGGTGGGCCGCGCCGAACAGGGCGCTCCTGGTGGACTTCCCGATGTCCGCCTCCAGCACCACCACCTGGTCATTCACATACCCCAGGTCGCGCAGCGCTTCCCCATAAGCCGTACGAGTGGGGATGACGTCGCCGAGCGAGTACCTAGCCATCCGGATGTCCTACCTCGACTGCCAATGCCCGCCGGGCCTTCCGAGGGCTTCCCGCAAGAGCGTAACCTGAGTTGCTGACCCGGAAGCCCGCCGTATCATCACTCCCAGCTCGGGCCCCGGGGTCTCTGGGAGATCCGGCATCGCGGATGCCGACTCCAGGAAAGGAGAAGGCGCGCCGTGAGGAGGCGGCTGGAAGACAAGACCATCATCGTGACCGGGAGCTCCCGGGGTATCGGACGAGCCTGCGCCATGCGGTGCGCGGAAGCAGGCGCCAGAGTCGCGCTCCATGGCCGGACGGCCACGCGTGCCCTGCAGGACACGCTCGCGGCGATCCAGGCGACAGGCCGGCCCGCGATCGCGGTCACGGGGGACATCTCCATCCAGGCAGATGCCGAACGCATCGTCCACGACACGATCGATGCCTTCGGAGTGGTCGACGGCCTGGTCAACAACGCCGGCATCGGCCCCTTCGTCGACTTCATGGACGTGACCGGCGAGCGCTGGGACCACATCATGGCCATCAACGCCAAGGGTCCGTTCCTCATGACCCAGTGCGTCGCCAGGACGATGATCGAGGCCGGCCGTCCCGGCCGCATCTGCAATGTGACCTCCATATCCGGGCTGAAGGCGACCGACCCGCGACAGGTGCCCTACTGCACTTCGAAGGGAGCGGTCAACATGTTCACCAGGGCGGCCGCGGTCGCCCTGGCACCGCACGACATCACCGTGAATGCCGTCCTGCCAGGGACCATCGAGACGGACATCAACCGAGACATGCTCGCCGAAGATGGGGTTGCCCTGTCGATCGTCAAGGCGACGCCGCTGGGATGCCTCGGGCACGTCGATGACGTCGCACACGCGGTCGTCTACTTCATGTCCGACGAAAGCCGCTGGGTCACCGGCGCGCTGCTTGCGATCGACGGTGGCTTCATCGCGTGAGGGCAGCAACGGCGTGAGGGTCGCCGAGACCACCCCGGATCGGGACGACCGGTGGGACAGCAGCGAGCCGCAGTTGGTGGCGGCCATCCGCGACGAGATCCTGGCGGCTCCCCGGAGGCGCATCACGTTCGCCCGCTACATGGAGCGGGTCCTGACCGAGCCTGGCATCGGTTACTACGCGAGTAGCGAGCTGCGACCCACGCGAGGCGGCGACTTCCTGACCGCGCCGGAGCTGCACCCCTTCTTCGGCCGCTGCTTGGCACGCTTCATCGAGGGAGCGTGGCGCGGCGCCGGGTCACCGAGCCGCTACCTGGTGCGGGAATACGGCGCCGGCCGGGGCGCCCTGCGCGAGAGCGCCATGGCCGGCCTGCTGGCCGACGGATCACCCCTGGCCGGCAGCGTGGACTGGCAAGCCGTGGACCTACCCGGCCGCACCGCCGCCACGGAAGAGCCGGCCGACCTGGTGCTGGCCAACGAGTACCTCGACGCACTGCCCGTCCATCGCCTCAGGCAGGCTGGCAGCCTTCAGGAGGCCTGGGTCCGTTGGCAGGACGGCTGGTTCTCCGAGATCCTGGCTGAGCCCTCGGACGCGGCCCTCGCGGCTCACCTGGTCGCGGCGGGCATCGAGTTGCGCGAGGGGCAGCGAGCGGAGATCTGCCTGGCGGCGCCGCGTTGGGTGACCGAGGTGGCCGGGACGCTACGCCAGGGTGGCCTGCTGCTGGTCATCGATTACGGCCACGAGGCCGCCGAGCTCTACGGCCGGCGCCGCATGGCCGGCTCGCTGCTGACCTACCGCGAGCATGCCGTGGCCGACGACCCCTTCCTGGCCGTCGGGCGCGGCGACATCACCGCCCACGTGGACATCAGCGCGCTGCGGCGGGCCGCCGATGATGCCGGGCTGGCCCACCTGGGCCAGACGACGCAGGCGCGCTTCCTGGTGGGCCTCGGCCTTGGCGAGCTCCTGGCCGAGCTCGGCCGTGACCCGGCGACCGGCCTGCTGGCCTACGTTGACGCCCGCAGCGCCGTGGCACGCTTCCTCGACCCACGCCACCTGGGGGCCTTCGCGGTGCTGGCCTGGGGCCGCGACGTGCCACCACGACCGCCGCTGCCGGGTTTCGACGCGGCCGTCTAGCATCCGTCGATGCGGTTCGACGTCGCCCGCGAGCGTCTCAGCCATCTGCCTACGCCGTTGCCACCGCCACGAGCGGACATCGAGGCACACGTCCTGCGCCGCGGGGCCGTCCCGGAGACCGTGCGCCGCAGCCTGGCCAGCCCCGTCCGGGAGGCCGCCGCCCTGGTGCTTCTCTACCCCGACGCGACGGGCGAGGCACACATCGTGCTCATGGTGCGGCCCGACGACGACCACGCCCACGCCGGCCAGGTGGCGCTGCCGGGTGGCAAGCGCGAGGACGGCGATGACTATCCCGTCGGCACGGCGCTGCGCGAGGCCAGCGAGGAGATCGGACTGGATGCCACGGCGGCCGGTGTGAGGGTGCTGGGCCGGCTGGACGTGGTGGACGTGCGCGTCACCGGATTCCTGATGGTGCCCGTCGTGGCCGTGGTGGAGCGCCAGCCTCCCTTCGTGGCCGATCCCCGTGAGGTGGCGGCGCTGCTCAGCGTGCCGGTGCGGCACTTCCTGCCCGACGCCCCCGTGGAGGTGGTCGAAGAGGAGCGCGACGGCTGGGGCCTGCGCTACGGCGCGTACCCGGTGCCGGGCTACCGGGTCTGGGGCGCCACAGCCCGAGCCCTCAGTCAGCTGGGTGCGCTGCTCGGGATCGAGTAGGCGGGCGGGACCCGATCGCAACGCTCGCTGACGGCCGGACAGCCAGCCATCCGCGACCTACCAGGGCTCGCCTTCGGCCGGGTCGTGGTCTTCTGGGCGGGTCTCGCGGACGGCCAACCCACCACGCGCCACCTGGCCAGGCAGGGCTGGCCGGCCGTCCTCGACGACGGGCTGGTCCGCCAGCCGCCGGTGGCGGCCCTCGACGGCCACGTCCGGCACCTCCACGAGGATGGCGCGCATGGTCGAGCCATCCGTCCAGGCAGCGTGGCGCAGGCCGGGTGGCCACTCCACGGCCTCGCCATGATTGATGACCGCGCGCTCGTCAGCGACTTGCACCCAGCCTCCACCGGCGACGACGATGAAGAGTCCGTGGTCCGGGCTCGACTGGGGCGCGATGTGCGCCCGGCGGGAGAATGCGAGCTCCGTGATCCGCGCCCGTGGATCGCTCCAGATGGTCTGGCCCTCAAGCCCCCGTGCGGCGACCGAAGGCTCAGGGCGCCGGAAGCCGGGACCGAAGCGCAGGATCTCCACGCCGGCGAGATGCGGCCGCGGGTCAGCGTCGCTTGCGGGCGCTGGTCTTGGACTTGGACTTGGAGCGGCGGATGGTGGCATCAGGATCCCGGTAGCGCTTCTGGCTCAGGAACCGCTCGCGACGCAGGGTCTGATTGTAGGCTGCGATGATGGGCGGGAAGCGGAAGAAGCGGATCCAGATGAAGGCGGCCAAGCCCACGATGAGCGTCACCAGGACGAAGACGAAGTAGAACTTGAAGATGCAGTAGACCAACAGCAGGCCGAAGACGGCCAGACCGGTCCAGAGCAGCCACTCCTGGAGCGCGACGAGCGGCGGGTGGTGGTGCAGTCGCCGGGTCTGCACGTTGTACAGGATGACGCTGCCCACCAGGAACACGAGGGCGGCCACGGCGACCGGATAGAAGAGGTCGCCGAAGTTCTGCGGGCTGAAACCGCCATCCTTGAAGAGCGATCCGACGATGTCCACGCTGCGAGGGTATCAGACCATCGGGGGTCCGCTCAGCGGTTCCCTGCAAGGGCGTTGATATACTCGGAGACCCGCGCCGACGGTCATCCGGGCGCGTCTCACGAGGGAGGAGAAGGACCGAGTGCGAGCCCTGCTCTCGGTCGCGGATCGAGCCGGCATCGCCGACCTGGCGCGGGACCTGCTCGACCAAGGGATCGAGGTCTACGCGACGGACGGCACGCGCGGCGTGCTCGCGGAGGCCGGTCTCGAGACGCGGCCCGTCACGGACTTGACCGGAGAGACCGCTGTGGTCGGTGGCCAGGTCCGAACATTCCACCCCGCCCTCTTCGCCGGCATCCTGGCGCGCCGCCACGTCCCGGCCGACATGGCTGACCTGGTCGAACGCGACCTGGGCGCCATCGACATCGTCGTCATCAACGTCCGACCCTTCACAGCCCAAGTCGGCCGCCTTGGCGTGCCCATCGACGAAGCCGTCGAGATGATCGACGTGGGCGGGCTCTCGCTCCTCGCGGCCGCGGCCCGCAACTTCGGCGGCGTGGCCGCGGTCTGCGACCCGATCGACTACGGGCTCCTGGCCGACGAGCTGCGCGCAGCACGGCCATGTCTCGGCGGAGGTCCGCCAGCGCCTGGCCGCCAAGGCCTTCGCCAGCGTCGCCGCCTACCAGGGCGAGGTGGCTGCCTACCTCGACCACATCGGCGGGGTGCGCTTTCCCGAGCAGCTCAGCCTGGTCCTGCGCAAGCAGCGCGACCTGCCCTACGGCGAGAATCCGCAGCAGCGCGGCGCGCTCTACCGTGAGACCACGCACCGCACGCGGTCCCTGGCCGATGCCGAGCAGCTGCAGGGTCCCCAGCCCACCTTCAACGACCTCATCGACCTGGATGCCGCGTACCGCATGGCGGCCGATTTCGCGTCCCCGACCTGCGCCATCGTCAAGCAGCGCAGCCCCGTGGGCCTGGCCTCGCACGACGAGGGACGTGAAGCCTACCGGCGGGCGCTCTCGGGCGACCCCGTGACCGCCTACGGTGCCGTGGCCGCCTTCAACCGCGAGGTCGATGAGGCCATCGCTCGCGAGCTCGTGCTGAACCCCTTCGAGGGGGTGGTTGCCAGCGGCTTCAGCGAGGGCGCCAAGGCCCTGCTGGCGACCCGCACGGAGCTGGCCGTCCTGGCCGTGCCCGTGCTGGCCGCAGATACCCTGCCCGACTACGGTATCGCCGAGCTCGACTTCCACCGCATCGAGGGCGGGCTGCTGGTGGAGACGCGTGACCGGCTGGACATCGACCACGCGCAGCTGCACGTCGTGACGCAGCGACGCCCCACGCTCGATGAGCTGACCGACCTCATGTTCGCCTGGCGGGCCGTGCGGCACATCACCAGCCTCGCCGTCGTGGTGGCCAAGGGGGCCACGCTGGTGGGCGTCGGCGCCGGCCAGTCAAGCCGCCTGACGGCCACGGAGATCGCCCTCCACCGGGCGGCCGACCGGGCACCCCGCAGCGTCCTCGCCTCGGACGCCTACTTCCCCTTCGGCGACGCCATCGCACTGGCCGCCGAGCGCGGCGTGACGGCCATCATCCAGCCCGGTGGCAGCGTCCGTGACGAGATGGCCGTCGAGATCGCCGACCGCCACCACCTGGCCATGGTCTTCACGGGGCGTCGCCACTTCCGCCACTGAGCTCCGCATCCAGGTCGTGCCATGAGGCGCTGGCCGCGTCCCAGTCGGCCACGGCACGCACCGCCTCCTCACCCTCTCGGGCCCGCGCACGTGCCCAGGCGTCCGTCACGCTCAGGCCCCAGCCGGGTGGCTCCTCGTCCGGGAGCAGCTCGGCCAGGGGCGCCAGGACGAAGGCCCGCTCGGCAGCCAGGGGGTGGGGGACCGCCAGCCACTGCGCGTCGCCCCGGGCCGGGTCCTCACTGCGCGCCCGCGCATCGCGCTCGACGCGCAGACGATGCGACCCGAAGAGCAGCAGGTCGAGGTCCACCTCACGCGGTCCCCAGCGCTCGCGCTGCTGCCGGCCGAGGGCCTGCTCGAGGCCTTTGAGCGCGATGAGCAGGGCCATGGCGCCCTCCTCGGGCGAACGGCCGGCTGGGACGCGCAGGGTCACGGCCGCGTTCCAGAAGTCATGCTGGGCCACGGGCCCCACGGGGCGCGTGCGGTAGAGCCGTGAGACCCCCACCAGGGACGCACCGGGCATGGCTCGCAGCGCGGACACGGCATGGACCAGGGTCCCGCGAGCAGGACCCACGTTGGCACCAAGCCCGATGGCGGCCAGCTCCGTCGTGTGCACGGGCCAATGATGCACACGGTGTGAGCCTGGCGGTGCGTCCGGCAGGGGGTGGAGCAGGTGCTCCCTGGGGTACACTCGGGCTGCGCTCAGCTCCCTCCCACAGCGCGTCAGCTTCGGGCTAGTGAGCGAACGCCCGACACTCGGCTCGAAGAGGAATCGATGTGACCGCTCCGCTCTGGTACGTGCTCGGCTTCGCCTTCGCAGGCTTCACGTTCGTCTTCGTGACCATCGGCGCGTCCTGGCTCATCACCCATCGCCACAAGGGCGACCGGCACAAGGGCCTGCCCTACGAGTCGGGCATCGACACCTTCGGAGACACGCGGGGCCGCTTCGGCCTGTCCTTCTACCTCTACGCGCTGCTCTTCGTCGCTTTCGACATCGAGATCCTCTTCATCGCCCTCTGGGCGCTCGTCTTCAGCGACCTGTTGCTGGGTGGCTTCCTGGGCATGCTCCTTTTCGTGCTCATCATGGAGATCTCGGTGCTCTACGCAGCGCGCAAGGGCCTGTTGACATGGAAGTAGGCGGCCTGCGCGCGGCCGCCGAGACGGCCGCGGCCGAGAGCTCCGGAGCGACCGGCGCAGCGGTCCCTGCCGGCGCAGCGGTCCCTGCCGGCGCAGCGGTCCCTGCCGGCGCAGCGGTCCCTGCCGGCGCCGGCGTCGCGTCGTCCGCGTCCGGTCCGCGCGCGCCTATCGTGGTACCCAACACGACGTGGGTCCCGGCGGACCCGGGCGCCTACGGCGGCCTGCCGGCCAGCATCGACCACCTCAAGGAGCTGGAGCTCGGGGACAAGTCGGACAACGCGCGCTGGGGTGCCCTGGACGTGGTGCCCACCACCGCCGACTACGTCCTGGATTACATCCGCGCCAATAGCCTCTGGCCGCTGCTCTCCGGCCTGGCCTGCTGCGCCATGGAGATGATGTCCGCCGCGACGCCCGTCAACGACATGGACCGCTTCAACATGTTCCCCTTCCGGGCCAGCCCCCGGCAGGCGGACGTGCTCATCGTGGCCGGCACGCTGACGACCAAGATGGCCGGTCCGCTCATCCGCCTCTGGGAGCAGATGCCGGAACCCAAGTGGGTGGTGGCCATGGGCGACTGCACCTGCTCGGGCGGCCGCTACAAGCGCTCCTACTCCACCGTGGAGGGCATCGACCGCCTCATGCCCGTCGACGTCTACGTCCCCGGCTGCCCACCGCGTCCGGAGGGACTCATCTACGGCATGCTCAAGCTGCAGCAGCTCATCCTGGAACGGCGCGGCAGCTGGCCGGAGCGCCGGGTCGGGCCGTCGGTCCCGGCGGGCGTCTAGCAGGGATCGGGAGCCAGGGCCACGGACACGCTGCAGCTGCGCCGCATCGATGAACGCCTCGTCGAGCATCTTCTCGTGCCCGCCGCCGGCCTGGGCGACACCATCGAGGTCGTCATCAGACCTGCCTCGCTGCCGCCGGTCATGCGCGCCTTGCGCGAGGACGCCGACCTGCGCTACGAGATCCTCTCCGACATCTGTGGTGTGGACACCGGCCTGACGATGCAGGTGGTCTACCACCTGTGGTCCCCGTTGAGCTCGGACTGGCTTCGGGTCATCGCCGACGGCCTCTCCCGCGAGGACCCCCGCCTGCCCTCCATCACCTTCCTGTGGAGCGGCGCCGAGTGGGGCGAGCGCGAGGCCTACGACATGTTCGGCATCGAGTTCGAGGGTAACCGGGACCTGCGCCGCATCTATATGCCGCCCGATTACCTGGGCTTCCCGCTGCGCAAGGACTTCGCCCTCCCGGACGACGCCTCTCGCGGGCCGGGAGAGGGCATCCGCCCCATGGAGACGCCGCACCGTCCGGCCGAGGTGCGCACGAGCGGCGCGCTGCGCATGAGCCCCGGGGCCGGCGCCGTCCTGGGGCCCGGCGGCGAGCGCCTGCGCGTGGGGCCGGGAGCGACAGCGACCATCGCGGCCGGGCGCGGCGGGGGTGAGGCATGAGGACCGAGCCGACGCGCATCCGCTCGCTCGACGACCCGGAGGTGCTCGTCTCGACCCCGGCCACCATCTATGACGCTGTCCCGCCACTGACGCCACGCACTGAGCGGGAGGCCGAGTTCTACACCCTCGGCGACGGCGAGATGTTCGTCAACCTGGGGCCGCAGCACCCTTCCACACACGGCGTGCTGCGCGTCGTCCTCAAGATCGACGGGGAGCGCATCGTCGACCTCGACCCGGTCCTGGGCTACCTGCACCGCGGCGTGGAGAAGATCTGCGAGTACGGCGATTGGCACCACGCCATCAGCAACTGCGACCCGCTCGAGTACGCCGCCTCCATGTTCAGCGAGGCGCTGCCCGTATTGACGGCGGAGAAGCTGCTGGGCCTGGAGGTACCGCGCCGCGCCGACTACATCCGCGTCCTGGCCTGGGAGCTCAACCGCATCGCCAGCCACGCGCTCTTCATCGGCTGGCTGGCGCTGGACCTGGGCGGCCTGACGCCCATCCTCTACGGCTTCGCCGAGCGCGACGAGATCGTCGAGATGCTGGCCGCCCTGACGGGCCAGAAGCTGCTCTTCAACTACCTGCGCATCGGGGGGGTCAACGGGGATCTCAACCACGAGTTCCTGAGCCGCCTCGGGGACTGGATGGGCCGGGCCGGCAAGCAGATCGACGGCCAGGCCACGCTCATGAACGAGAGCGAGATCTTCGTCAACCGCACCAAGGGCCTTGGCGTCGTCGACCGTGAGACGGCCCTCCGGCTGGCCATGTCCGGCCCGCCGCTGCGCGCCTCCGGCGTGCCCTACGACGTGCGCCGCGCCCATCCCTACAGCGTCTACCCAGAGCTCGAGTTCGACGTCCCGGTACGCAGCGAGGGTGATTCCTACGCCCGCTACCTGCTGCACATCGAGGAGATCAAGCAGTCGCTGCGCATCATCGACCAGGTCCTGCAGCGCATGCCGGATGGCCCGGTCATGGCCAAGCTGCCGCGCCTGCTGCGGATCCCGCCGGGGCGCGCCTACATCGCCCTCGAGAGCCCGCGCGGCCAGTACGCCGCCTATGCCATCAGCGACGGCACGGACCAACCCTTCCGCTTCCGCATCCACGACCCCTCATTCTTCAACCTGCAAGCGGTCGGCCTGCTGACACCAGGGCACCTCGTGGCTGACATCATGGCCATCATGGCCAGCCTGGATCCCATCATGGGCGGCATCGACAAGTGAGCAGCCTCTCAGATCCCTGGAAGCACCTCAGCACCAGCGGCAAGATCATCCTGCCGCTGGTTGCCCTGCTGGTGCTGGGCGTGGTGGCGCTCACGGTCCTCTGGGTGGTGGGTGTCGGGCCCGTCGTGACTGACCTGGCCATCGACACGGCGGCGGCCAACATCGAGACCCTGCGCTTCCTGGCGGCGGCCACCGGCGTCCTGCTCTTCACCGTGCCGGCCGCCTTCGTCATCATCTTCATGGAGCTCAAGATCATCGCCTTCATGAACCTGCGCATCGGGCCCAACCGCATCGGCCCGTGGGGCACGTTGAGCTCCACGATCCACGGGCTCAAGGTCCTGGCCAAGGAGGATTACACGCCCAGCGGCGTGGACGTGCCGGTCTTCACGCTGGCCCCGGCGGTGGTGTACCTGGCGGCCGTGCTGACGCTGCTGGTCATCCCCTTCGCGCCCGGCATGGTGGGCTTCGAGATGGAGCTGGGGCTCCTCTACTTCTTCGCCATCGGCGGTCTCGGCGTCATCGGCCTGATGATGGCCGGCTGGTCCAGCTTCAACAAATACTCCCTGCTGGGTGGCCTGCGCGCGGCGGCGGCGATCATCAGCTACGAGCTGCCGCTCATCCTGGGCGTCATGGGCATCGTGCTGCTGGCCGGCACGTTGAACCTGGGCACCATCGTGGAGAACCAGTCGGGCTGGTTCCTCAACTGGTACGCCTTCCAGCAGCCGCTGGCGCTGATCATCTTCTTCATCGCCGCCACCGCGGAGGCCTCGCGCACCCCCTTCGACTTCACCGAGGCTGACTCGGAGATCGTGGCCGGCTTCGCCACCGAGTACAGCGGTATGCGCTTCGGCTTCTTCTTCTTCGCTGAGTACGTCAACGTCTTCATCCTCTCGGCGCTCACGGTGACGCTCTTCCTGGGCGGCTGGAACGGCCTCTTCGATATCGACCCGCTGCTGGAATCGGTGGGCATCGCCACGCCCGTCTCGCTGGCCCTGGACGTCGGCTCGCTGGGACCGTGGCTGATGGCCATCCCGGTGCTGGTGCTGCCGCTCCTGGTGATGGGCCTGACAGCGCTGGTCTGGATGGTCAAGTCCTCGTGGGGCTTCCTGACGTCGCTCCTCGTCGGCTTCGTGCTGGCCAACCTGCTCATCGTGGGTGCTCTCAGTATCTGGGCCCTCTTCAGCTTCGACGCCCTCATGGGAATCACGTGGTTCCTGGGCAAGTCCTTCGCCCTGGTGGCCCTCTTCGTGCTCATGCGAGCGACCTTCCCGCGCGTGCGCATGGATCAACTCATGGGCTTCGCCTGGAAGTGGATGATGCCGGCGGCCCTGCTCAACATCTTCGTGACCGCGGGCGCCATCCTCATCGCCCGGGAGCTGGGAGCGTGAGGACCGACCGCGTCCCGGGCCTGGCTCTCGTGAAGGGCGTGTGGTTCGCCTTCCGCCAGGTCCTGCGCCCCAAGCTCACGGTGCAGTACCCGGAGGTCCAGAATCCCATCGCGCCGCGCCACCGCGGCCGCCTCATCCTGCTCTATGACGAGGCCGGCACACTGAAGTGCGAGACCTGCTTCCAGTGCGCCGCAGCCTGCCCCATCGAGTGCATCGACATGGGCGGCGTGGACACCCGGGACCGCTACCACGTCCACTGGGGCCCCGCTGAGCAGTACGCCGAGCGCCGCGAGGAGAGCGCCCTGAGGCGTTCCGGGCGCCCCGTGCCGGACCGCACCTGGGACCCCTTCGCACCGATCGACCTGGCGCCACTGGATGTCATCTTGGCGGAGGAGGGCCACCGGCCGCGCCGCTCCCTGGCCATCCTGGAGCGGACCCAGGAGGTCTATGGCCACCTGCCCGTGGCCGCACTGCAGCATGTCGCCCACCAGACGGGCGCCGGCTACAGCGAGCTCTACGGCATCGCCAGCTCCTATCCCCATCTGCGCTTCGAGCCGCCCGGCAGCCACGTCGTGCGCGTCTGCCGCTGCACGCAATGCGTGCTGCTCGGCGGGGGCCGGGTGCTGGCCGCCTTCCGCGAGCACCTCGGCACGGACGTCGGCGGCATGAGCCCGGACGGCGCCGTGCGCCTCGAGACGACCGATTGCCGCGGTGAGTCGTCCGCCAGCCCGCACGTGGAGGTCGACGGCGAGGTCCTGCCGCACTCCTCGGCGGAGGATGCCGCGCGCATCGCGGTCGCCCTCCGCGCCCACGTGCCGCAGGGGCAGGCGGCATGAGTCTGCCCATCCTGCAGGGCGGGCACGACTGGCCCTCCGTGCTCCTCGAGCGTGCCGGACAGGTCGACCCGGAGGCCGGCATCGAGGCGGCTGAGGTTGCCGGCGCCTGGGAGGCCCATGCGAGCGCGGTCACGGAACTCTCGCCCGAGGCGGTCGTCGCGCTGGTCAGTGAGTCCGGACTGCGGGGCCGTGGCGGGGCCGGCTTCGGCACGGGCCGCAAGTGGCGGGACTGCGCCAGCCAGCCGGTGCAGCAGCGCTACGTCGTGGCCAACGGCTTCGAAGCGGACCCCGGTGCCCAGGTCGATCGCACGCTCATGGAGCTTGACCCTCACGCGGTCGTCGAGGGCGTCGCCCTGGCCGCCTTCGCGGTGCGCGCGGAGGAGGCCGTCATCGCCGTGCGGGCATCGGCCACCACCGCGGTCGCCCGCCTGCGACGCGCCATCGCCGAAGCCGAGGCGCGCGGCCACATCGGCGCCCGTGGCGACGGGAGCAGCCGATCCGTGCACATCGAGGTGCGCGAGCTGTCGGGCTCCTTCGTGCTGGGCGAGGAGACCGTCCTGCTGCGAGCCCTGGAGAGCCGCCGAGCTCAGCCCGACCAGCGTCCGCCCTACCCCTCGCGGCTCGGCCTGTGGGGCAAGCCGACCATCGTCAACAACGTCAAGACCCTGGCTTCTGTGCCCTGGATCGTGCGCCACGGCGCCGGCGCCTACGCGGCCATCGGCACGCCCGAGTCGCCGGGCACCACGCTGCTGCAGGTGGGCGGCGTCGTACGCCGGCGCGGCATCGTGGAGGTGCCGCTGGGGGCCACGTTCCGGGAGGTGCTCGATGGGCCGGCTGGTTCCGTGGAGGGCACCCTCAAGGCCCTCCTGATGGGTGGTCCCACGGGGGGCTTCCTGGCCCCCGGTGCGCTGGACACGCCGCTGACCTACGAAGCGCTGGCCGCCGCGGGGACCCTGGTCGGCTCGGGCAGCCTGATGGCCCTGGACGAGGCGACCTGCCTCGTGGACCTTGCCACGCTGATGACCCGCTACCTCTCCGACCAGGCCTGTGGCAAGACCATCCCCTGTCGCATCGGCACGCGCCGCCTGGCGGAGCTCGGTGACGCCTTCTGCGATGGCCGCGCGCGGCCCACGGATGCCGCGCTGCTCGACGACCTCGCGCGTGACATGCGTGATGCGGCCCTCTGCGGCCTGGAGGCCCAGACCCCGAACCTGCTCCTCTCGGGGATGCGATACTTCGCCGCGGAGTTCGAGGACCACACCGTACGTGGTCACTGCCCCGCCGGCGTCTGCCAGCCCATGTCGCTCGCGGGCGCGGCCCGATGATCACCCTGACCCGAGCGGGGGGCATGCTCGGAGCTTCCCAGGCGCTATGACCGACACCCTGCCGCAGATCAGCCCGCCGCCGACCGACCAGCCTCGAGCAGACGAGGCCGTCGAACGGCTGCTCACGACACAGTCGCCGCAGCGGCCCCAGGTCACGCCGCAGTTCAGCATCGAGATCGACGGCCGCACCGTCAGCGGACGTGCCGGGCAGACCATCCTGGAGGTCTGCCGGGATAACGGCATCGAGGTCCCCACGCTCTGCTACGAGCCCAAACTGCCCGGTTTCGGTGCCTGCCGCATGTGCGTGGTGGAGGTCGAGGGCGAGGAGACGCCACCCATCTCCTGCTCGCGAGAGGCGGAACCGGAGATGACGGTGCAGACGCAGACGCCGCGCCTGCGTCAGATCCGCAAGACCAACCTGGAGCTCATCTTCAGCGACCACAACGCTTACTGCCTGCCGCCCTGCCAGAACAAGTGCCCCAGCCACATCGACATCCCAGGCTTCCTCAAGGCCAACACCGAGGGTGACTTCGTCGAGTCGGCGCGCATCTTCAAGCGCACCATCCCCTTCCCCTCGGTCCTCGGCCGGGTCTGCCCGGCGCCATGCGAGGAGCACTGCCGCCGCGACGAGGTGGAGGAGGCCATCGCCATCCGGGACAGCCACCGCTACGCCGGCGACCAGGTGCTGAAGGCGCAGGCGGCCGGCGCCAGGCCGCCACGGCCCTTCGACCAGCAGGCCTCCACGGGCAAGCGGGTGGCCGTCATCGGCTCCGGCCCCGCGGGAATGTCGGCGGCCTACTACCTGGGCCTGAGCGGCCACGAGGTGACCGTCTTCGAACGCGACCCGGAGCCGGGCGGCATGCTGCGCTACGGCATCCCGCAGTACCGCCTGCCCAAGGTGGAGGTCCTGGAGGCCGAGTACGAGGCTGTCTGGGACCTCGGCGTGGGGCTCGTCGCCAACGCCGAGCTGGGCGTGGATTTCACGGTCGACGACCTGCAGAACCAGGGCTTCGACGCCGTCCTGGTGGCCATCGGCTGCTACGACACCAATACGCTGGGCATCCCCGACGAGGACGCCGACGGTGTCATCGACGGGCTGGAGTATCTGCGCATCGCGACCCTGGGCCTGCCCTATCCCGACCACGCTGGCAAGCGCGTCGTCGTCATCGGCGGTGGCTTCACCTCCATGGACTGCGCGCGGACCTCGGTGCGCCAGGGCTGCTCGGAGGTGACGCTCGTCTACCGCCGCGACATGAAGGACATGCCGGCCGCCAACGAGGTCCACGAGATGCTGGAAGAGGGCGCCCGCGCCATCTTCCAGGCCTCACCCACGCGCGTCGTGGTGGACGCGACCGGCAAGGTCAACGGCGTGGAGTTCCAGCGCATGGCCCTGGGGGCGCCGGATGCCTCCGGGCGGCGGCGGCCGGAGGCCGTGGCCGGCACCGAGTTCATCATCGATTGCGACCGCGTCCTGCTGGCCATCGGCCAGGGACCGGACCTGCGCTGGCTGGACCACGGCTCGGAGGGCGTGCGGGCCAGCTCCCGAGGGCGTCTCGACGCCGACGCCGTGACGTTCGCCACGGGCCGTCCTGGCGTCTTCGGTACGGGCGACGTGCGTACTGGTGCCGCCACCGTGGTGGCCGCCGTCGCCGAGGGTCGCCGCGCCTCGTACGCCATCGATGCCTATCTGCAGGGCCAGGACCTGGAGGCCATCAAGACCCGCCAGACGCTGGCAGAACCACAGCCGGAGTTCCTCTCCATCGTGCCCTTCACGAGCGAGGTCAAGGAGCCGCGACTCCGGCTGCGAGCCATGCCGGCCGAGGAGCGCAGCACGTCGTACGTCGAGTACGAGATCCCCTACACACAGGCCGAGGCCATGCGCGAGTCGGCGCGCTGCCTGCAGTGCACCTGCGAGGCCATCGGCTACTGCGACCTGCGCCGCCAGGGCATCGAGTACGGCACGACGCTGCGGACCCTGGACCCGGCACGCACCGGCCTCTCCGTGCGCAGTGTCACGGAGAACCGCTTCACGGGCCGCAATCACGACTACCTGCGCGACGACAGCCACGCCTTCATCCTGCGCGAGCCGTCGCGCTGCATCGACTGCGGCCGCTGTGCCAACGTCTGCAAGGAGATCGTGGGCGCGGCCTGCTACGACTTCATGCGCACCGGCTTCGACACGCTGGTGACGACGCCGCTGGACATGAGCCTCGACACGACGCCCTGCGTGTCGTGTGGACGCTGCGCGGAGACGTGCCCGACGGGCGCCCTCATGCCCAAGCCGCGCGTCCTGGAGAAGTACGAGGTCGACGAGTCGCGCTGCATCCTGTGCGGCATCTGCGTGGATGCCTGCCCCTATGACGCCCTGCGCTGCGGGCCGGACTTCGAGCTGGCGCACGAGTCGCGCAAGGAACCCATGATCGACCTCATGGCCATCGCGGCCCTGGAGCGCGACACGGAGATCAGCTATGTGCGCCGGGAGCGCGATTGGCTGGCCCGGGCACAGGCCCAGGGCCGTGACATCCCGACCGAGCGGCAGTTGCCCATGCTGCCGCCGGGCCTGGTGAAGACGAACGGAAGCACGGCCTCGAACGGCGCCGGCGCGGGTGCCGGCGCCGGTCCTGGGCACGCCCACCACAGGTAGAGCACGGGGGGACAGAGGGAGAGCGTGGAGCTGCCGCAGACGGTTCCGTACCTCGAGTGGCGCTGGGATGACCTGATCTTCCTGGTGCTGGCGGGTGTCATGCTGGGCGCCGCGCTGCTCGTGGTGCTGGGCCGCGACATCATCCGCTCCGGTCTCTGGCTGGTGCTCTCGTTCGCCGGCCTGGCCGGCATCTACGCCCTGCTGGGCAGCACCTTCATGGCTCTCACGCAGGTGCTCGTCTACATCGGCGCCATCAGCGTGCTCATCCTCTTCGCCATCATGATCACGCAGTCCAAGGCAGGACCCAGCCAGCTCGTCTTCCAGCGCCAGTGGTGGGCGGCCGCCATCGCCGCCGTCGTGCTGGTCGGCCTGCTGCTGAGCGCGATCCTCCTGACCACGTTCCCACTGGCCACGGAGCTCGTGCCGCAGCCGGCTCGGGAGATCGCCCTGCTGCTCTTCGGGGACTACCTCTTCGCGGTCGAGGTCGTGGGCGTGCTCCTCCTGGCAGCCGTCGTCGGCGGGCTCTACCTGGCCCGCCGTGACCCGGACATGCCGGAGACCAACCGACTCGGCGGCCCCGGCGGACTGTCGACGGGCCCGGCCGCGCCCGTGGACGAGGAGGAGGCTGCGTGAGCCACTCGCTGGAGGCCTACCTCGTCCTATCGGTGCTGCTCTTCGGCATCGGCGTCTTCGGCTTCCTGGCCAAGCGCAACGCCATCGCCATGCTGATGTCCATCGAGATCATGCTCAACGCCGTGAACCTGGCCATCGTGGCCTTCGGCGCCTTCACGCCGGAGCTGGCCGCGACGGCCTCCACCATCGCGCTCTTCGTCATCGCCGTGGCCGCCGGCGAGGCCACCGTGGGCCTGGCCATCGTCATCGCCATCTACCGCAACCGCAGGACGCCACTCGTCGACGAGTACGCGTCGATGCACGACTAAGCGCCGCGGATGGGCATCTTCTACGCGGAGGGGGCTGAAGAGGCGCTGCACCTCTCCGAGGCCAGCCCCGAGCAGGCGGCAGCGATCCTGGCGCTGCTGGTGCTGCCCATGGCCGGCTTCCTGCTGACCGGGCTGCTGGGGCGCCGCCTCGGCGAGCGGCCCTGGCTCATCGCCGTCACGGCCATCCTGATCACGGCGGCCGTCGCCACCGTCTTGGCCTTCGGAGCGCTGACCAGCTCGGAGCCCATGGCCGTGGGCTTCACCCTCTACACCTGGATCCCGGCCGGGGCCCTGCAGGTCGAGTTCGGTTTCCTCTTCGACAACCTGACCGCGGTGATGCTCATCGTGGTCACCTGGATCGGCACGCTGGTGCACATCTACAGCATCGGCTACATGGCCCATGACCCGGGGAAGTGGCGCTTCTTCGCCTACCTCAACCTCTTCATGTTCAGCATGCTGCTGCTGGTGCTGGCGGCCAGCTACCTGGTCGTCTTCGCGGCCTGGGAGCTGGTGGGCCTCTCCTCGTACCTGCTCATCGGCTTCTGGTACAAGCGGCGCGCCCCGGCGCTGGCTTCCAAGAAGGCCTTCCTGGTCAACCGCGTGGCCGACCAGTCGTTCGTGGTGGGCATCATGGGCGTCTTCCTGCTGACCGGGACGATGGACATCCTGGATTCGTTCGCGCCCTTCCAGACCGTGGACCCGCTGGTGCGCAACATCGTGGCCCTGCTGCTCTTCGTGGGCGCGGCCGGCAAGTCGGCCCAGTTCCCCTTCCACGTCTGGCTGCCCGACGCCATGGAGGGCCCGACACCGGTCTCGGCCCTCATCCACGCTGCCACCATGGTCAACGCCGGTGTCTACTTCGTGGCTCGCACCTCGCCGCTCTTCGCCAGCGCGCAGCAGGCCATGCTCATCGTGGCCGCCATCGGCATCTTCACGGCCATCCTCTCGGCCAGCATCGCCCTGACCCAGAAGGACATCAAGCGCGTGCTGGCCTACTCCACGCTGTCCCAGCTGGGCTACATGTTCGCGGCCCTCGGGGTGGGCGCCTTCGTGGCTGCCATCTTCCACCTCATGGCCCATGGCTTCACCAAGGGCCTGCTCTTCCTGGGCTCCGGATCGGTCATCCACGCCGTCGACGGCGAGCAGGACATGGACCGCATGGGTGCGTTGCGACGGAAGATCCCCATCACCCACTGGACCTTCCTCATCGGTGCCCTGTCTCTGGCGGGCATCCCGCCGCTGGCAGGCTTCTTCTCCAAGGACGCCGTGCTGGCTGAGTCGTTCCTCTTCGGCTACAGCTGGGTGTTCGTCATCGGCCTCATCGTGGCCGGCCTGACCGGCTTCTACATGTTCCGGCTCATGGGCAAGACGTTCTACGGTGAGAGCCACGTGGACCCGGCCGTCGAGCCACATGTGCATGAGTCACCCCGCTCGATGACGGTGCCCCTCATCCTGCTGGCCATCCCCACCGTCGTGCTGGGCATGCTCATCGGTCCCGTCCTGGAGTCTCTCACCGACTCGCGCATCTTCGGCTGGCTGGAGCCGATCTTCCGGCAGGCCGATGAGATCCTGGGCATCCATCCCCACGAGTACGAGCTCTTCGGCATCGATGGAGCGCTCATCCTGGCCTCGGTGACCGTGGCCGCCCTGGGCATCGGCGTGGGCATCTGGCTCTTCGGCTTCTTCGGGCGTCGCGGCCGCCCCGACGTGGTGGAGCGCACCGCCCAGCGCAACCGCGTGACCCGGGCCCTGTACACGGCCTCCTTCAACAAGTGGTGGTTCGACGACCTCTACTCGCTCCTCTTCTACCGCTTCGGTGGCCTGCTGGCCAACGCCGTCATGTGGTTCGACGTGCGCATCATCGACGGCATCGTCAACGGCACCGGCAGCGTCACCCAGGCGACAGGTGAGCGAGTCCGCCACATCCAGACCGGGCGCGTGCAGAACTACGCGCTCGGCATCGCCATCGGCCTGGTCGTCATGATCGCCCTCTTCATCCTGCTGGCGCGCTGATGCTCGAAGACTTCCTGGCCCGGCCGGACCTCCTCTCGCTGCTCATCGCCACGCCCCTGCTGGGCGCCATCATCCTGGGCTTCGTGCCCGGGCGGCGCGTCACGCTCATCCGCTATCTGGCGCTGGGCACGGCGGCGATGGCCTTCGTCATCACGCTGCTGGTGGCGGTCAGCTTCGACAGCAGCCAGCCGGGCTTCCAGCTCGTCCAGCAGGCCGACTGGATCGCCTTCCTGGGCATCCAGTACAAGGTCGGCGTGGATGGCATCTCGTTGGTGATGGTGCTGCTCACGACGGTCTTGACGCTCATCAGCATCCTGGCCAGCTTCGGGCCCATCGGGACGCGTGTGAAGGAGTACATGATCGCCTTCCTCGTGCTCGAGGTGGGCATGCTGGGCGTCTTCCTGGCCCTCGACCTCTTCCTCTTCTACGTCTTCTGGGAAGTGGTCCTCGTGCCCATGTATCTCATCATCGGCATCTGGGGCGGCACCAACCGCATCTACGCCACCATCAAGTTCGTCATCTACACGCTGATCGGCTCGCTGCTGATGCTGGTGGCCATCCTGGCCGTGGCCTGGTCCTACCAGCAGGCCACGGGCAGCTGGGTGGGCGCCTTCGACTACGAGACGCTGCTGGTCGAAGGCGTGGAGCCCACGCTGCAGCTGTGGGCCTTCCTGGGCTTCTTCCTGGCCTTCGCCATCAAGGTGCCCATGTGGCCGTTCCACACCTGGCTGCCCGACGCCCACACGGAGGCACCCACGGCCGGCTCCGTCATCCTGGCCGGCGTCCTGCTCAAGCTGGGCGGCTACGGCCTCATCCGCTTCAACCTGCCGCTCTTCCCGGACGCCTCTCAGGACCTCGCCCCGCTGGTCATCGCGCTGTCGATCATCGGCATGCTGTACGGCGCCATCGTGGCCATCCGCCAGCCGGACCTCAAGCGACTCATCGCCTACTCCTCGGTCAGCCACATGGGCTTCGTGACGCTGGGCATCTTCGTCCTCGGCGAGCAAGGGCTGCAGGGCGCCATCTTCCAGATGGTGGCCCACGGCGTCATCACGGGCGCCCTCTTCCTTCTCGTGGGCGTCATCTACGAGCGCACCCATGACCGCACGATCGCCAGGATGGGCGGCCTCGGGGGGCGCCTGCCGGTCTTCGCCACGCTGCTCGTCTTCTTCAGCCTGGCCTCCGCCGGGCTGCCCGGCCTGGCCGGCTTCGTGGGGGAGTTCCTGGTGCTGCTGGGCGCCGTCGACTACCAGGCCGTCGTCGGCTTCGTGGCCGCCCTGACCATCATCTTCGCGGCCGTCTACCTGCTCTTCATGGTCCAGAACACGGTCTTCGGCGAGCTCAGCGACTTTCTCAGGAGCCTCGGCAGCAAGCTCACCGACGTGGACCGCGTGGAGGCCATGACGCTGGCGCCGCTGGTCGTGCTGACCGTCCTGTTGGGCCTCTTCCCGGCCCTCGTGCTGGACCTCATCCGGCTGCCGGTCAGCGAGATCCTGCAGGTCGTCGGTGGCGCGGCTGAGGCCGCGGTGGATAGCACGGCGGCGCTCCTGCCATGACCTGGGACGACGTGCTCACCATCCTGCCCTTCTCGCTCGTGGTGGCCAGCGCCCTGCTGGTCATCCTGGTCGACCTCTTCTGGCCGCGGCGTGACCCGCTGGTCATGGCCGTGGGCCTGGGTGGACTCGTCCTGGCCCTCGTGGCCAGCTTCGCCATCGGACCGCTGCCCGGCGGCTGGGGCTGGCTGAGCGAGCCGGGCACGATCGGCGACCCGTCGCTCTACACGCTCGACCTCTTCACCGTCCTCATGGATGTCCTCCTCATCTTCATCGGCCTGCTGACGCTGCTCTTCGCGCCGGACTACCTGGCCCCGCGGAAGCTGCCATTGGCCGAGTTCACGGCCACGCTCCTCTTCGCGGTCAGCGGCGGCATGCTCATCGCCGGCGGACAGGACCTGCTCATCCTCTTCCTGGGCCTGGAGTTGCTGGTGCTGCCGGGCTACCTGCTGGCAGGCTTCGCCAAGCGGGACGGCCTCTCCACCGAGGGCGCCATCAAGTACTTCCTGCTGGGGTCGTTCTCCAGCGCCATCCTCCTCTTTGGCCTGGCCTTCGTGCTGGGCTTCACGGGCTCCACGCAGCTCACAGGCATCGCGGACCAGCTGTCGGCCATCGTCGATGGCAGCCAGCCGCTGCCTCTGGCACTGGCCATGGGCCTGGGCCTGCTGGCGGTGGGGGTGCTCTTCAAGATCGCCGCCGTACCCTTCCACTACTGGACACCGGACGCCTACCAGGGCTCGCCGACGCCGGTCACCGGCTACCTCTCCACGGGTCCCAAGATCGCCGCCTTCGCGCTCATCCTGCGCCTCTTCGTGGAGGCCCTGACGCCACTGCGCGGCGACTGGGCGTTGATCATCGGCGTGCTGGCGGCCGTGACCATGACCGTCGGCAACTTGGCCGCCCTGGGCCAGGACAACATCAAGCGCATGCTGGCCTACTCGTCGATCGCCCACACCGGCTACATCATGGTCGGGCTGGTCGTCTTCGCCACCGCACCGACGGAGGCGGTGGCCGAGGCGGGCGTCCAGAGCGTCCTGTTCTACGGGGTCGCCTACGCCTTCATGAACCTGGGCGCCTTCGCCGTCGTGGCCGCGCTGCAACGGCGACCGGGCGTCACGAGCCAGATCGCCACCTTCACGGGCCTCGGCTACCGGGCCCCGGTCCTGGCCCTGACGATGGCAGTCTTCCTGCTCTCGCTGACGGGCATCCCGCCTCTGGCCGGCTTCTTTGCCAAGGCGCTGGTGGTGCTGGGCGCACTGCAGGTCGGCGGCGGCACGTCCCTCCTGGCGATCATCCTGATGCTCAACGCCGCGGCCGCCGCGTTCTACTACCTGCGCGTCGTCGTCGTGATGTACATGCGCAAGCCGGCGGAGGACGCGGGCCCGGTCAGCATCGGCCTGCCCACGCGCGCTGGGCTCGTGCTGGCAGCCACCTTCACCATCGCCATCGGACTGGTCCCGCCGGTAACGCAGGTGGTGCTGGACTGGACGGAGGCCGCGGCCGCGGCCCTCACCTCGATCTAGTTCCCACGCCAGGGCCCGGCAGGCCTGGCCCTGGCCACGAGTCCCAGGAAGCGGGCGGCCTCACGCGGGGAGGACAGCACGTGATCGGCGCGCGCGGCGACATGGGCATGGGTGTCGACATGACCGGCCACGGCGATAGCCAGCCCGTCGACCGTCCCGCGCGAGCGCGCCCGGCGCAGGGCATCGAAGGCCAGGGCATCGGTGTGATCGTCGCCGAGCATGACGACCACGCGTGGCCGACTCTCCGCGATGAGCCGGAGCAGCGCGGTGCCCTTGTCCGTGGCGCCCGCCGGTCGGAGCTCGAGCGACCGACGGCCGCCCGAGCGGGCGAGTACGCCAGAGGGATCGACAGCGTCCGTGGCCGCAACGATGCGGGCGCGAGCGGCATCGATGTCCGGCGCGGCCCGGAAATGGAAGGTCAGCGCCGATCCCTTGGGCTCGACGATCAGCCAGGTTTCGGCGAGGGTCTGTGGCACCTCGACCCGGAGGCGCTCGACCATGGCGAACTGGTCCGGGCTGGCCGGCTCGCGCTGGACCTGGAGCGCGCCGGGCCGGAAGCCACGTGGGGCTGTGGCCCACTCGGCGCCGTGGTCGCCGAGGTAACGGATGCCACCGACGCGAGCCCGACCGGCCAGGTCGAGCACGGTGCGTCCGGAGAGGAGCACGACCTGCACGCCGGGAGCCACCGCCAGCCTTCGCAGGGCGCGTCGGGCAGCCGGGACGATGGTGGCTCCCCACGGATCGGACACCAGGCTCGCGAGTGTGCCGTCGAAATCACTGGCCACGAGGATCGCACCATCCCCAGCGAGCGAGAGGACGCGCCGCGCGAGCCAGGGTGCCGGGACCGGGAGCTCGTCCTCAGAAGCCAGCGGCGACCCCCTCTTCGGCATCCTCGGCACTGTTCCCGGTGGCGGCCGTCCCGCCCTCGGCGGCGACCGGGCGGCCAGTCCGCCTGCCGCGGCCGTGCATCAGCCAGGCCGGGATGGCGGTCACGAGCAGCACGATGGCCGCCACGATGAAGAGCTGACCGAGAACGTCGGCCGCTTCGGCGGACGCCCAGCGCTCCAGCGCATCGAGCACCATCGGATCACCCAGCGGCGCGCCGACCAGCTCGGGGGGCAGGATGGTGTCGCGGAAGGCCTGGTCCTCGATGGCCTCCGAGACCGCGTCGATGCGGGTCGTGGCAAAGGCCGTGAGGATGGCCATGCCGAGGCCCATGCCGACCATGCGGGCCACGGTCACGGTGCCGCTGGCCATGCCGAAAGCGGACCGACCGGCTGCCTCGACGGCGGCCGTGGTCCGAGGCGTGACGGTCAGGCCAAAGCCCAGGCCGAAGAGCGACACGGCCGCCATCGGCACGAGGAGGTCGGTCTCGAGGCGCACGGTGGAGAGCAGAAGCAGGCCGAGGATGCTCGTGCCGAGGCCGATGATGGTCACGATCATGCCGTCCACGCGCCGCACGGCGAAACCCGAGACGAAGGCGCCCAGCGCCATGGCCAGGGCCAGCGGGCCGAGCAGGAGGCCCTGCTCCTCGGGCCCCGCGAAGCGCACCCGGTCCACGAAGGTGGCGACACCGATGATGGCCGTGGCCAGCGCGTAGCCCGTCAGCAAGCTGACCAGGACCGCCCCCGAGAAGACGCGGTCGACGAAGAGACGCAGGTCCAGGAAGGGCTCCGGGGTGTGGAGCATCCGCCAGCCGGCAAGTGCCCCGCACAGGAGTGCGATGCCGGCGGCGATGGGGACCAGCGGCAGGCCGCTGTCCGTCTGCTCCCCCACGAGCGTGATGGCCAGCAGGCCACTCGTGAGGGCGATCGAGAAGAGGGTGGCGCCGATGGCGTCCATGCTCGAGCGCCCGGGCTCGACCTTCCAGCCCGGGGACGCGGCCCAGATGTAGATGAGCGCCAGGGCTGAGAGCGGCGCGGTGATGTAGAAGATCCAGCGCCAGCTCGGCGCCAAAGCATCGATGAGGGTGCCGCCCCAGATGCCGATCGACGCCAGCGCATCGCGGAGCTGCAGGTGCTCCAGGACGAGGGCGCCGAGGGCCGGTCCCAGGGCCATGCCCAGGAAGGTCGCGGCACCCACGAAGCCGAGTGCCCTGGACCGCGCATGGCCGCTGTAGAGGTGGCTGGCACCGGCGGTCGCGAGGGGCACGATGGCGCCGGCGCCGGCGCCCTGGATGACACGCGCGATGACCAATTGCTCGAGACTCTGGGCTGCGCCAGAGAAGAGCGAGCCCAGCCCGAACAGCGCCAGCGAGGCCATCATGAGGGTGGGCAGCCCGAAGCGGTCGGCGGCTCGGCCCGCCAGAGGCGTGGCCGCGATGTAGGCGATGAGATAGGCGGTGATGACCCACGAGGCCCGGCGCAGGTCGGTCCAGCCGGAGAGGTCGACGATGATGCGGGGCAAGGCCACCGCGGTGATGAAGAGCTCGATGCCCACCAGCAGCACGCCCAGGCAGAGCGCCGCCAGCATGACCGCGCGGGAGGCAGGGCTCATGGTCGGCAGCGCCCTCAGCAGGGACGCGCGGAGCGCCCGACCGGCGCCGGGCGGTCAGGCACCGGGCATCCTCAGGAGCCAGGCGCCCTTGACCAGGGGCAGGTGGGCGGCCTGCAGGCCATCGACCTCGGCCTGCCAGCGGCGCACCATCTCGCGCTCGTCAGGGCGGTCGCCGTCATCCACGAAGATGGTGGCTCCCGGCGCCAGGCGGTCACGCAGCAGCGGCAGGGCGGGATAGCGGGCCAGAGAACCCGTGTCCCCTGGCGGTCCATCCACGAACAGGGCGTCGACGACGCCGGGAACGCCCGCAGCCAATTCGTACCAGCTCCAGGTGGCGGCCCCCACGGAAACGTCCGCGAGGGGAGCGTCGACGACGCTGGCCACGTCCGCGAGGCCCTGGGCGGCCAGCTCGGCACGCGTCCGATCGGCATGACCAGACAGGTGCTCGAGCGCGACGAGGTGACCGCGACCCGACTGCTGCAGGCGCCGCGCGATGACGATGGTGGAGACGCCGCTGCCCAGCTCCAGGACCTGTGCCGGCGCCACCTGGTCGATGATGCGCACGAGCTGCACCAGGGCGTCCGGCGCGGCGGCGTACCCGCGCGTGGCCGGCAGCGGATGCGCCAGCCGGAGCTCGGCGTGCAGCCAATCGAGGGCCTCCAGCTGGCTGAAGAGGCGTGCCTCCGCGGCCTCGATGGCGTCGATGGTCCGGCGGCCCTGGATGCGCACCTCGCGCTCCACGGCGTGCGGTCCGCCCTTGCCGCGACGGCGTGCCCCGTCGCCCTGCCCGCTGATCCCTGCTCCCACGCGTCCGACGGCGCCCGAGCGACCCGCCGCGCCGCGACGCCGGGTCCGGCGGCGTGCCCCGCCCGTGGGAGCCCTGCCGACCACGACCAGGATGGCGAACGCGCCGGCCACGACAGCGGCGCCCAGGGCGAGGCTGACCGCGTCGGCACCCAGGGCCAGCGCGACCAGGGCGGCCAGGAGCAGGCCGGCCAGCACCGCCACGGCGACGATGCTGCGACTTCGGAGGATCCTAGTCATGCGCCAATGATGGGCCAGGGCGACCCGAGGCGCAGGGCCCACGGGCACCAGCCCGGCACGGCCAACGGTGAGCCCGAGCATCGGAGGGCCGGCCGTGACACCATGGCGGCGGGCGGCACAGCGAGAGGGCCGGGTCTTCTCTCTGGTGCCATGGCCACCCGCCTCACCGCTTCGGCCCACGGAGGATCGGCACATGAGCGACCGCGTACCCATGGCTCCGACGGAGATCGCTGCGCTCGTGCGTGCCTCCGGCGATGCGGCCGTGGCCGAGATCCGCGCCCTCGGCGATCGGTCGAGGATCCCCCCGGCGCCCGGCGAGTGGAGCGCCAGCGAGGTGCTCGGTCACCTCATCGAGGCCGACCGCCGCGGGTTCGTTGGTCGCGTGCGCCTCGTCGTGCACGAGGATCGCCCGACCTTCGAGCCGTGGGACCAGCCCGCGGTCGCAGCCGCCAGGCGAGACCAGGAGCGCGATACGGAGGGCCTCGTGGCCGAGTTCCTCGTCGGGCGCGAGGACGGCCTTCGCTTCGTGGCGTCGCTGGACGAAGCTACCTGCGCTCGGGTGGGCCTCCACCCACAGGTCGGAGAGCTGAGCGTCTCAGACCTCCTGCACGAGTGGGTCCATCACGATCGCGAGCACCTCGCCCAGATGCTGGCCGCGAGTCAGTCGTTCGTCTGGCCGGCCATGGGCAACGCGCGGCGCTTCTCCGAGCGGGACGGGTAACGAGTCCGACTGGGGCCTGCCTGACGGGCGATCCGTCGCCGGCGTAGCATCACCGAGTCTGGACTTCTCGACTCAAGGTCGGCGGGCGGATCGGTGATCCCGGCGACCGCGGAGTGGACGCGCGCCCGGGCCGTAGCCGTGGTCCACAGAGCCATGGGCAGCTGCGAAGCCTGAGGGTGGCCGGCCTGCTCGAGACGCGCCGGGCGGGACGTGAAGTCGTATGCAGCCTGAGACGGGAAGTGCTGGGTCGCTTCCACGAGCAGGAGCGACAGCTCCTTGGACTTGGAGGATCGTGATGAGCAAGGGGTCGTTCGTCTCGCCGGACCAGCGGTCCGGCATCCGCGCCAAGGTCGAGCCGTTGGCCCTGGCCATGGCGCGGGTGGGCCTCACTCCCAACATGCTGACACTCATCGGTTTCGGCATCGCCTCGCTGGGCGGGGTCCTGGCCGCGGTCGAGTGGTGGCTGCTGGCCGGCATCGTGGCCACGGTCGGCGCCGGCTTCGACATGTTCGACGGCGCTGTCGCACGCGCCACCGGCACCGTGAGCCGCCTGGGTGCCTTCATGGACAGCGTCTTCGACCGCTGGGGCGAGGGGGTGGTCTACGTGGGCATCGTCATCGGCTGCACGCTGGCCGGCTTCGACCTCGGCGCATGGCTCGCTGCAGCCGCGCTCGTCTCGGCCTTCATGGTCAGCTACACCCGCGCCAAGAGCGAGGGGTTGGGCTTCTCCAGCGGCACCGGAATGGCCGCCATCGGCTTCGCACCACGCGAGGTGCGAACGGTCATCCTCGGCATCGCCGTCGTGGGGGCCGGTCTCCTGGGTGGGGTGACCCCCGACCTGGCCGATCTCGGCACGCTTGTGCTGGCCGCCGGCCTGGCTCTCATCGCCGTGCTGGCGACCATCACGGTCATCCAGCGCGTGCTCTTCGTCACCGCACAACCACGGGAGTCCTGAGCCCGAGGTGAGCCCGGAGGCCGGATCCGACCGCACGGACAGGCGCCACGTGTCGGGCGTCGACTACGCGCCGCACCGCCGCTCTCAGCCGGGTCGGTTCAGGCACGTCCTGGCGCGAGCCTGGGAGCGCGTGGTGGTGGCGCTCTATCGGAGCGCCTCGTGGCTGCTGGCCCGGGTGCCGCTGCGCCTCTCGGAACCGGTCGCCAGGGCACTCTTCCTGGCCGGCTACCACCTCTGGCCAGCCAAACGCCGCATCATCCTGGCCAACGCCTCGCACGTCCTGGGGCTGCCGCCGAGCCATCCCCGAGTGGCGCGGCTGGCGCGCGGCATCTACGCCACCTACTCGCGCTTCGCCCTGGAGCTCATGCGGCTGCCCAGCCTGCCTGCGGACGAGCCCCGGCGCCTGCTCCGCAGCGAGGGCCAGCACCATGAGCGTCTCATGGCGCTCTGGCAGCGTTGCCAGGCAGAGGGGCGCGGCATCATCGCCGTGAGCGGCCATATCGGCAGCATCGAGGTCTTCGCCGGCGCCTACGCCCTGCAGGGCATCCCCACCTACGGCCTGGCCGACGATTCGGCCTTCCCGGAGCTCTTCGACCTGCTCAACCGCTCTCGTGCGCGCTGGGGTGTGACCATCATCCCCTGGCGCCGGCTGCGCGACATCTTCCGCGTCATGCGCCAGCCCTGCACGCTGGGCATGGTCGTGGACTGGGGCTACCGGCCGGATGACGTGCCGGTGCGTCTCTTCGGCGCCTGGACGACGCTGCCCGCCGGTCCCGCCCTGCTGGCCGCGCGCACGCGGGCCGTCATCGTGCCGGTCGTGGCCCGCCGTGAGCCTGACGGGCGATACCGGCCCATCGTGTCCGACCCCATCGAGGTCGCCGACGGTTCCCCGGCGGAGCTCGCCCGCGCCACCCAGGCCATCGCCGACGCGCTCCAGGAGATGATCACGGCAGCCCCCGCGCAGTGGTACACGTTCAAGCCCATGTGGCCGGCCAGCTCAGCCGAGAGCGCCGACCTGGCTGCCCGGGCCGGCGACGTGGCGAGGGCCGCATGAGCGGCACGCCGGCGCAGCAGCCGGTCATCCCACCCGCACCACCACTGAGCCTGGTCCAGTCGATGGCGTTCCGGGCGCTCTTGGGCGTGCTCTGGGTCGCCCGCCGACTCCCGGACCGACCTCTCTATCGCATCGCCTTCGCCATCGGAGCCGGCCTCTCGCTGCTGATGCCCGAGCGGCGCGGGCAGGTGCGGCACAACCTGGAGCGTGTCTGTGCCTGGCTGGTCGCCAATGATATGGCCGTCCCTCGCGTGGCGGCTGCCACACGCGATCCGCGTGCCCTCGACCGGCTCGTGCGGGCCACGTTCGGGCACTGGGCGGTGGGCTACGCTGAGGCTGCCCTGGGGCCTCGCTACAGCGGCCCCGAATTGAAGGCGCGCTTCGTGCCCAGCGATCCGGAGGCCAGCCGCGAGGCCATGACGGCCCGCCCTCCGGGCGAGGTCGGGCTCATCCACATGGCCATGCACTTCGGCTCCGTGGACCTCTCGGCACTCTACGGGGCACGCGTCGGGCAGCTCCCCGTGACCGGGCCCATGGAGTTCGTGACGTCACCACTGGGGCGCGCCTACTTCGACCACGTGCGCTTCGAGCTGGGCGTCACCATCGTGCCCGTCAATGACGCTGCCACATCGCTCATCGCAGCCCTTGAGCGCGGCGAGGCCGTGGGCGTCGTGGCCGATCGCAACATCGTGGGCAGCGGCGTGAAGGTGCAGCTCTTCGGGGGTCCGGCCCGCTTGCCCATCGGGCCGGC
Organism: uncultured Chloroflexia bacterium; assembly: GCA_963825995.1. GTDB lineage: Bacteria > Chloroflexota > Limnocylindria > Limnocylindrales > CSP1-4 > JAFMJV01. The sequence continues at coordinate 158,185 of CAWGVH010000001.1, read as the reverse complement.
CGTGCTCTCGGTGCAGACCGGGGCACCCATCTACCTGCAGGCCATCGAGCGGACCGGGCCTGGGGCGTGGCTGGGCCACACCGTGCGCATCCGGCCCAGCCCCGGGCTGTCCAGGCGGGAAGCCACGCGATCCATCATCGAGCAGGAGGCGCGCACCTTCGAGCGCATCGTCGCACGAGCACCCGAGCAATGGACGACACTGTTCTTCCCGATCTGGAGCGACGAGGGAGAGCGGTGAACGACGAGGGTGCCCCACTGGCGTCCGGGCCCCAGGCAGCCGTGCCTGAGCCGGAAGGGGCCGCGTCCGGGTCTGAGGCAGCCCTGCCTGGGCCAGAAGCCGCGACGGCTGATCGACCGGCTGATCCTTGGTCGACGACGATCGGCATCCCGAGCCTCACCGGAGCCCCCCTGCTGCGCATGGACCCGCATATCCACACGCTGGCCTCGGACGGCATCTCGGACGTGGAGGCCGTCCTCGAGGCAGCCCTCACTCGTGGCCTTGACGCCATCGCCATCACCGACCACGAGCGCATCGATGCCGCGCTGGCGGCACGGGACATCGCCGCCGGGCGTGGCCTGCCCATCGACGTGGTCGTCGGCGAGGAGGTCACGACGCGCAACGGGCACCTCGTGGGCCTCTGGCTGACGAAGCGCATCCGGCCCTGGCACTCGATGAAGCGCTCCATCGCCATGATCCACGAGCAGGGCGGGCTGGCCATCATCGCCCACCCCCTGCCGCCCTATCCGCTCTGCGCCAGCGAGGGTACCGTCCGCCGGCTCATGGATGAGGCCGACCCCATCTACCACCCCGATGCGCTCGAGGGCTTCAACCCCACCACGGCGCGGATGCGCTGGAGTCGCAAGGCGCCCGCGCTGGCGGAGGAGCTGGGCATCGCCGCCGTGGCCGGATCGGACGCTCACGTCGCCACCAAGGTGGGGAGTGCCGTGACCCTCTTCCGCGGCCGCTCGGCAGCCGACCTGCGCGCAGCCGTGGCCGCCCGCGACACGGCCTGGGACGGTCGGGCCTACAGCTGGCAGGAGCAGTTGCACATGTTCGGCCGGCAGCAGCGCAAGAACGCGGCCGCCGTCCGGGACGAGGTGCGCGGCAAGGTCCTCCGCGACGGCACGGGTCGCGACCTGGGGTACCCTGGCGGCCGCTCGCGGCCGGTGCGCTTCGACCGGGCCGCGGCCGGCTTGGCTGAGGAGCCGGAGGCATGAAGATCGGGCTGGTCACCCCCTACATCTTCCCCCTCCCGGGCGGCGTCAACGCACACGTCGGCTATCTCTACGAGAGCCTCGTCAAGCGCGGTCACGACGTTCGCATCATCAGCAGCACTCACGGGCCGCAGCGATCCAGCGAGGGCGACATCATCCGCCTCGGCTACGGCTGGAGCGTGCCCACCAACGGCTCGATCGGCACTCTCACGGTCTCGCATCGCTATGGCCAGCTGGTGACGGAGATGCTGGACCGCGAGCGATTCGACGTCATCCACTTCCACGAGCCTTTCGTGCCGTTCCTCTCGCTCCAGATCCTGCGCCACTCGCGGGCCGTGAATGTCGCCACCTTCCACGCCTATTCGGGATTCAGCCCGTCCTATGAGTTCGGTCAGCGCATGATGAAAGGCCTCGCACGGCGCCTCCACGGACGCATCGCCGTGAGCGCGGCTGCGCGCCACTTCATCGGCCGCTACTTCCCCGGCGAGTACAAGGTCATCCCCAACGGCGTGGACCTCGCCCAGTTCGAGGGCGTGCCGCCCTTCGCGCGCTGGCGCGACGGCATCCCCAACATCCTCTTCGTGGGGCGCTTCGAGAGCCGCAAGGGGCTCATGTACCTGCTGCGGGCCTACTACCAGCTGCGCCTGGAGGGCCTCGGCTGCCGGCTCCTCGTTGTCGGGCATGGTCCCCAGCTCAGCGAGGTCCGTCGCTACATCACCTCACGGCGGCTGGGCGGTGTGGAGCTCCTGGGTCGGCTCTCCGAGCACGACAAGGCCCGGGCGTTCGCCACGGCGGACATCTACGCCTCGCCGGCGACCGGGCAGGAATCCTTCGGCATCGTCCTCCTGGAGGCCATGGCCGCCGGGGTGCCCATCGTCTGCAGCGACATCCACGGGTACAAGGGTGTGGTGCGGCGCAATGAGCAGGCCGTGCTCGTGCCGCCCCGTGACGTGGAGGCCCTCGCGGCCGCGCTGGGCACCCTCCTGCGAGACCCCCTTCTGCGCCAGCGCATGAGTGAGTCGGGTCGCGCGCGGGCGGCCCAGTTCAGCTGGGAGGCCGTGGCCGCCAAGGTCGAGGAGTACTACGGCTTCGTCATCCGTCGCCTCGCGTCCGCCGAGGCCCTGCCGTCCGGCTTCCGTGCGGACATCCCGGAGGCTCCGAGCCGGCCGTTGCCGACGCCGGGACTCTGGTCCGGTTCTCCGTAGCCCATCGGGACGAGGACGTGGCCAGCGGCACGCGGCGCGGCGGGCGAGGGCCCGCTTGCTAGCGCGGTGGTGAGCCTGGGCCACCCGGGAGTCCCGGCTGTCCGGGTGCGGCTGCTCGCATAGGATCCGACCCCTTGGTCGCGCCACCCCAGCGCACGGCGAGCAGTGCGACGGCGATGACGAAGACCACCGTCACCACACCGACCACGAGGGTTCCGGCATCGATCACGCCGCCGGCAGTGGCGGGGTCGGTGTTGACGGCGAACTGGAAGTCCCAGTTCCAGGTCGGCAACAGGCCCTGATAGAGGGTGGCGAGATCCGACGGCATCGGCAGGCCGGAGAGGTTCGGGTAGAAGAGCAGCAGCCAGAGCAACGCCGCCCCGACGACTCCCAGCAAGAAGCGTCGCGGGTCGCGAGCCCGCAGCACCAGCCAGGCGGGCAGGGCCAGGACCGCCAGTCCAAGAAGCGCCAGGAGGTCGGATGTCAGGGTCACGGAGGTCGTCGTCGTCGTGTCCAGCAGGACCAGGGCGGCGAGGACACCGCCCAGCGTGAGGAGTGCCACCACGACCGGCCAGGCCAGCGGGGTCGCCGGACGCGCCGCACGGGCTGGGTCGCGGGTGGAGCGGCGCGCGGAGCGCCAGCCGAGCACCACGGCCATGGCTGCCCCGGCGGCCAGCACGGCGAGTGCGGCCACGCCGCCCTGGCTGAGCTGCGCCGTCCGGGTCACCTCCGAGGCGCAGGCTGCGCCCCCTGCGTGGACTTCCGCCGTCCCGGCCAGGATGCACAGTGGGGTCCGGAAGAGCCACAAGAGCATCGGCCCCAGGATGACCAGCGCAGCGGCTGCCCGCGCCAGGAACCAGGTCCGCAGGCTCGGACCGTGCCATAGCTCGGCCAGGAAGTAGCCCAGCGCGAGGACCGCGAACGGCAGGCTGGCGTAGACGTGGTACTGGAAGCTGGCCCGGTCGATGCGCGCCCAGGGCAGCCAGAGGGCAGCCCAGAGGATGACCAGCAGCGTCAGCGACAGGCTCCGACGGCGCCAGGCGGCCCAGCTGCTGAAGCCCATCGCCGCCATGCCCAGCCAGAAGATGACGAGGTTGCCCGTGTCGTAGATGAGCCCGGTCGACGAACCCGCGTACCGCTCCGAGAAGAACCACACGGGTTTGAGGTCCAGCGGCCATGCCCACCAGGGCGACGAGGCTGCATGAGAGGCCCTGAGGCTGTCGTGGTACCGATAGATGGAGCTGGTGAGCTCAGCCAGCGTCTGGCCCCCGTCTCCGCCCTGGGGCATGAAGGGGAGGCTCCCGATGAGAGGCAGCCCCCAGCTGTTGCCGAGCTCCACCCACGGCGCATACGAGACGATGTACACACCCAGCGGCAGCATCATGAGACAGGCCAGGGTGAAGAGCCAGGGCAGTCCGCCATATCGCCCGGGCTGCAGCCACGTGCCGGCGGCAACACGGCTCGTCCGCGGGCCTCCGGCGGGCCCATCCATGGTGGAGCCACCCGTGACCAGGGTCGTGACCTCGGGCGCCCACGGCCCGCGCCCCGCGCGGGCGGCCAGCCAGGCGATGACGGCCACCCCCAGCCCGACCAGGATGGCGAGGCTGCCGACGACGAGGAGCCGGGCCGAATCGAGAGCCGGACCGCCACCCGCGCCGATGATCTCGCCCAGCGCACCGCTGCCCTCGGCAGTCGGCCCCGACCAGGCGGCGGACGCCAGAAGGCCGACGAGGAGGAGCATCGCGCCGACGACGACCGGCCCCACGATGGCCAGGCGCAGCTCGGGTTTCGTGACCGGCAGGGGCCGGCGCACCATGGCTGCTGCCAGCAGGCCCGTGAGCAGCAGCATCAGCAGCAGGAAGACCCAGTTACGGGCAGGGTCATCCACTGGCGCGGGGCGGACGGCCATGGCGCCCAGCACCGCCGTCAGGGCGATCATGCCCAACAGCGCGATGATGCGCCCCAGGCCGGAACGCAGCAGCACGAGCAGCACCAGGCCGCCGATGGCATACAGGGTCACCCACTTGGAGGCCAGAGCGAGACCTAGCGCGATGCCGGCGCCCACCAGGAGGGCGACGGCGGTCCATGGACGCCGGGGCCCCAGGTACAGCGGCGCGAAGAGTAGCGCCGCCAGGACCAGGAAGGTGGTCACGTAGACGTCGTTCATGCCGATCCGCGCGTTGGCGAAGAGCATGCCCTCGGCAACGACCAGGATCGCGGTCAGCACGGCGATGCTTCGCCGGGCGAAGAGGACACGCGCCAGGAGATAGAGCAGGCCTGCCAAGAGGGCGCCCATGAGCATGCCCGGCAGCCGCCAGCCGAAGGCGTTGCCGTCGATGCCGATCCTGGTCAGGCCTCCGTCCGCCGTCAGGGCCATGAGTTCGCCGCGGTCGCGTTCGGGGTGCTCGGGCTGCGTGTCGGCGAGCAGAGCGATCGGCTCTGCGGGCAGCGGCACGTCCGCGAACACCGCGTTGCCGTGGGGCTCGACGACGTAGACCGTGGCTCCGCCTGCCGGGGCATCACCGAGGACGTGGACCAGGTTGGCCGGCTCGTTCCAGGCCACCCGGCGGACCGCGCCCGGCATCGTCAGCTCGTCCGGCAGCCCGGGCCCGCCCTCCAGCAGCGCCACGATCTCCAGGCGGTCGCCGGCGGCGGCGTAGAGGGTCGGCTCATCAAGGCCGTCCTCGACGAGCGCCAGCGAGGTGACCGCATCCTCGGTGGGCACCTCGGCGATGAAGTCCAGCGTCCAGGCATCCAGGATGGAGATACCGCGGTGGTCCGCGACTGCCAGCAGGGGCGCCGACTCGATGCTCGTTCCTTCCAGGCCGCCGTCGTCGATGGCCTCCTGGACACGCTTCAGCGTCTCGTCATCGAGGTAGGCGTCTGCGACCACCAAGCCCTCTGCCTTGAAGAGTCGCTCAAGGCGATCTACCTCGCCGACGGGAGCCGGCTCCGTCGCCGATGGCTCCGCAGCCCCCGATCCACCGGCCTGGCTCACGCCAGCGAGGGCGCGAGCCAGGCGCCGGGCGGTCTGCGGCGGGTCAGAAAGCTGGCGGGTATCGACGACGACACGCTCCTCCCAGGGCAGCGCCAGGGCGTCCGAGGCGGCGAACGAGAAGCGTTCCGAGAGCGGTGCCCCGCTCTCGGTGTCGAAGGTGCTGATGGAGCCGGCGCTGACGGCCACCAGCGATGTGTCGGTGATGACAAGCTGCTCGACCGGGGTGCCGGGGCCGGCCGAGAACGCCTCCGGACCGCCATCGTCGGCCTGGTCATCGAGGCGCGCCTCGAGATCCGGGGTGTCCAGGCGGAAGAGGCCGCCGGCTGGGTCGGCGAGGTAGAGGATGTGGCTGCCCTCGTCGATGGCGAGGGCCGTGGCGGCGATGGGCAACTCCTTGACGAGGGCGTCGCTGGCCAGGTCGTAGATGCGTAGCGCCGAGCCCGTAGCCACGTAGAGGCGGTCGCCCGCGCTCGGCGCCGCCCCGTCCGATGTCGACCAGGCGTGCTCGATGACCGCATCCAGGACGGGGCTGCCCAGCTGCCCGGTGGCGGTGACCTCGTTGCCCCCGGCCAGTCGGATGCCCCAGGCCATGGCGTACTTGGCCAGGTGGGGGTGGGTGAACTCGTAGATGGCGTGCGGCTGCCCGTACTCCCAGTCCTGCAGGAACTCGGTCGCCGTGCGGGCGTGGTAGACCTCGTCGAAGTACATACCCACCGGCTGCTCGAGCCGGTAGCCGCGGATCACGACGGCCACGAGGATCAGACCGACGACCATGAGCACGTCGTAGCGGTCGAGGCGCCCGCCGCGCTCGCCGGCCAGCGAGGCGCTGCGGTCTGCGCGGATGGACGGTCGCGAGAGCCGGTGGACGATCCAGTCGAGGGCGCTCGGCCCGCGCCCCCAGCCCGCGTCGGCTCGATCCTCCGCGTGGACCGCCGGGGCAGGGTAGCCGCGACCCATGAAGGGCGGTGGTAGCCGCGAAGCGCCGGGTTGGCCATCGCTGGTCGCCGGACCCCACGTAGCGGGCGCTGTCCACGCTCCCGTCGAGCCCACCCATGTCTCCGCGGGACCCGCCGCCGGCCACGTCCGGGGCGCCTGCGTCCCGATGGCATTCGTGGCCGGATGCGCGACCTCGTCGAAGGTGTCCGGGCTGCTGCGCAGCGAGGGCCGCAGTTGCCAAGCCGCCCAGAGGCCCACGGCCGTCTGCAGCAGGGCCGATGCGGCTACCAGCGGCGTGCTCCGGAACCACTCACCCAGGGGCAGGTCGGTCACGTTGTCCGTGCCGTAGAGCGGCACAGTGAGGATGGCGTGGAAGTTGATGAAGGCGCCCGTGCTGAGCACCAGCAGCGCGACGCCCCAGCGGCCCGAGGCGACGGCCAGGATCGGGAGCAGGGCCACAGCCGGGAAGACGTACCGCTCATGGACGCGGGTGGGCAAGACGAAGAAGGCGATGGCCAGGAAGGCGACCGCCACGAGCAACGTCCAACGGTCATCGCGGACGGCGCCCCGGATGACGCCCCAGAGGAAGCCACCCACGAGGAGCACGGCGCCGATCGCCACTCCGGGGATCGGCCCCAGCAGTGGCACGCTGTCATCCGACCAGGACAGCGACTCGGCCAGCGACGGCGCGCCGCCGGACCCGACGAGAGCCCAGGCGTTGAAGGCGTTGACGCTCAGATAGGCATAGCCGCCGGCCGTTCCGAGCATACGCTCGAGGTACTCATAGGGGCCCATGCCGAAGGGCAGCGCCAGCGCGAAGAAGGCGACCCAGGCGGCGAGGATGGCGGTGAGCAGCCGGAGCGGGCCCTGGTGGCGCGTCAACCAGGACGCCAGCGTGTGCGGCGCCCAGGGCGCGTGCCGCGGCCCCGAGCCGGGCCGTACGAGATGCCGCTTGATGAGCGTGAACGCCACCAGGGGGATGAGCACGACCCCGAACTGGGGCTTGACGAGCGCGGCGGCTGCCGCCAGGGCTGCGGCGCCCTCACTGTTGCCGCGGATGAGGGCGGCTGCGCCGAGCAGGACGACGAGGGCCCCAGCTGCGTCACTCTGGCCCCACAGGGCCGAATCGTAGAAGGACACGGGGTTGAAGACGTAGAGTGCGGCCGCCGCCAGCGCCATGGCCTCGGCACGCCGGCCGGGCCAGGCCCAGCCCAGCACGAGCCGGTAGATGACGTACCCGACCGCCAAGTCAAGCAGGATGGGCGGCAGCTTGATGAGATCCGAGGCCATGGCCGCAGGGTCGGAGGCCTGGCTCGCGAGCAGGCCGATGGGCCAGAGAAGGTAGAGATACGCGGGCGGGTAGTCAGCGAACCCGGCGTTGGCATAGAAGCCGTCGGCGCCGTGCTCGCCCAGCGTCAGGGCCCACGAGGCATAGGTGGCCAGGTCCGTCTCGAAGCCCGAAGACGGGAAGAGCACGTATGCGATAGTTAGCCGCAGTGCCAACCCGCCGAGCAAGAGGATGATGAGAGCGGGGCTCGCGGCGAGCGCTCGGAGGGGGCGGACCGACTCCCCGGGGATGCGGCCGACCCCTTGCGCCAGGGTCGATGTCACCGGCGACGTCCTGCCTCCTGGGGAAAGAGCGATGAGGTGATCGCGAGTATATCAACGGGCCCCGCCAGCACCCCCGCCGCGGTCGCGCCTCCGCCCGGCCCGGACGACGATGACCTCGCCCCCCAGGGGCGGCTTGAGGACTTGCTGCAGCGCCTCGACCCCGTTTGGGTGAGCGTGGCGCTCTTCGCCCTGTCGCTCGTCGTCTACGTGGGCTCCAACCTCCAGCGGACCGACGTCTACGATCACTTCGTCTGGCAGGCCGACGCCTTCCTCCACGGGCGGGCCGAGATCGCGTACCCGGTCACCGAAGGGCCGTACCGGAACGACTACTTCCAGGACGTCCTGCCGCTGGACGGGGGCCTGGCGCAGATCCCGTTCCCTCCCCTGCCCGCCATCCTGCTGCTGCCCTTCGTGGCCGTCTTCGGGCTCGGCACCAACGGCGCCGCGGTGGCCGCCGTGCTGGGCGCGGTCAATGTCGTGCTCTGCTGGGTCATGCTGCTGGGGGTCACGCCGCGACGTTCGGCGGCACTGCTGGGCACGCTCTTCTACGGCTTCGGGACGGTGGCCTGGTACGCGGCCATGTTGGGCACGACCTGGTTCCTCGCCCACGTGGTGGCATCGACGTTCCTCTTCCTGGCCATCGGCGTGGCCGTGCGCGCCGACCGCGAGACGCTGCGCGCCAGGATCGATGGTCGTGGCCGCGGACTGCGCCGCCAGCTCCTGGCTGGGTTGCTCTTCGGCACGGCCGGGCTGGCCCGCCTGACGACGCTCTTCGGCGCACCCTTCTTCGTCTTCGTCGGCGGCGGGGGCTCGTGGCTACGACGAGGCGGGGCTGCCGGGGCGGCCGCCCTCGTCCCCGTGGCGCTGCTGCTCCTCTACAACGTGGCCACCACGGGCCACCTCTTCCACCCCGCCTACGAGCACCTCTACCGCGTCGAGTACCGACCGCGTCCGGAGATGGTCAACCCCGCCTGGGGGATCGAGGACCCGCGCTACATCCCGCAGAACGTCGGCGTCATGTTGGCGTGGCCACCGGAACGCCCGTTGCTCGACGATCCGGCCTGTGCGGGTCGGCCGCTCGACGTCGGCGCGCTCCTTGACCGCGACTGCCCGCTCATCCGGCCCGACCCACTGGGCATGAGCCTGCTGCTGACGAGTCCCGCCTACCTGCTGGCGCTGCCGGTGCTGCTGCGCTCGTGGCGCCGGCGCATCGTGGCCGGCAGTGCCCTGGCTGTGCTCTCCATCGCCCTCATCGACCTCATGCACTTCAGCCAGGGCTGGGTCCAGTTCGGTTACCGCTTCAGCAACGACTTCGCGCCCTTCGCGGTCGTCCTCGTGGCGCTGGGCATCGCCAGGCTCGGGGTGGGTGCTGTCAGCCTGGGCCTGGTCGCTCTCTCGATCGCCGCCAACGCCTGGGGCGTCTACTGGGGCGTGACGCTGGGATGGTAAGCGCAGGGAGCGATGCGCAGGGTCACGTCGGCCCGGCAGCAGGTCGCCCGCTACTGGCCTTCGCCCTCGTGGCGGGCATCGCCTTGCTCCTCTACGTGCCCACCCTGATGCCCGACGTGGGCACCTGGGACACTGCCGAGTTCCAGGCCATCGGGCCGGTACTGGGCATCGCCCATCCCACCGGCTACCCGGCCTACACCCTCCTGGCCTGGCTGGCGTCGGTCGTCCTGCAGCCCGTCGGGAACGAGGCCTTCCGGGCCAACCTCCTCTCGGCGCTGCTGATGGCCGCCGCATCCGGGTTCCTCGCCGTCCGTGTCGTGCAGGCCACACGGCGCTGGCCGTTGGGCGTCCTGGCCGGCGTCGTGTTCATGGCCACGCCCATCGCCTGGCGCCTCTCGACGCGGGCGGACGCGCACGCGCTGCATGCCCTCTTGGCGGCGCTCGTGCTGGTGCTGCTGGCAAGCTGGCAGCAGCACCAGGGTCGCGGTGACGCGCGGGCTGGGCGCTGGCTGATCGCGGCAGCCTTCGTCTACGGGTTGGCGCTTGGCAACCACGCTCTGTCGCTGCTCCTGGCGCCGGGTATCGCAGCCTTCGTGCTGCTCGTGGCGCCACGCATCCTGTGGCAGCGCTGGCACCTGGTCCTGGGCTGTCTGGCTGTCCTGGCCCTGACCACCGTAGCCGTCTACGCCTACCTGCCACTGCGCTCGGCCATGGACCCACCGCTCGACTATGCCGACACTGAGACATGGAGGGGCTTCTGGTACGTGGTGCTGGGGCAGCAGTTCCAGGGCTCCGTGGGTGGGCTGCCGCCGGTCGCGGACATCGTGACCCGGGCCTGGGACATGGTCGTGGGCAACCTCGGACCCCTGGCCATCCTGGTGCCGGCCGGGGCCATCCTCGGCGCCGTCCGCCACCCGCGCCTCATGGCCCTGACCGGCCTCTGGTTCGTCTGCACCTGGCTCTTCGCGCTGGGCTACCCCAACGCCTCCATCGAGCGCTACTACCTCGTGCCCCTGATGGCCGCCGCCGCCTGGGTGGCCCTCGCCGCGGACGTCGCCTGGGATGCGCTCCTGGCCCTCCTCAGGATGCCGCCGCCTGCGGCAACCAGCCGGGCGCCCAACCCTGATGCCAGCCCGTCGCCCAGCCCGGACACTGTCCCAGCGCGGGGCCGGTCGACAGGCGTGGTAGCACGCGCCCTGCCCTTCGGCCTCATGGCCATCCTGCTGGCGACGAGCCTGGCCGTGCTGCCAGACCGGCGGGCCGGCGCCGATGCCTCGGACGAGACCTTTGGGCGCGACTGGCTGGAGGCGACCCTCGCCGCCCTGCCACCCCGTGCAACGGTCATCTCGTGGTGGTCCTATTCGACCCCGCTCTGGTATGGCCGCTGGGTGGAGGGGCGTCGATCGGACATCGTCATCGTGGACGACCACGACATCCGCGAGGCTGGTTACGGGACGGCGGAGGCCGCCATCGACCACTTCATGGACCGCGGGCCTGTCTACGTCATCCGCCTCGAGCGGGATCTGCCCGCCCTGGCCGGTCAGTACGAGCTGGAGCGGGTCGAGGAAGTGCCTAGTCCCGGCGACCTCTACCGCGTCATCGGGCGGCGCACGGAAGGATGAGGCCGGTGCGCATAGGATGAGGGCGTGCCCGACCCGATGACCGCAACCCCGCTGCCGGCGACCGCCGGCCCACGGCCCGAGCCAGGCCGCCCGACTGAGACGAACCGTGTTCCCGCGCTCAGCTACTTCTTTCCGGCCCACGACGAGGCCGAGAACATCGAAGCGCTCGTGGCGGAAGCCCTCAGCGAGCTGCCCGCGATGGCAGATCTATTCGAGATCGTCTGCATCGACGACGGCAGCCGCGACGGCACGGCCACGATCGCCGACCGCCTGGCGGCCGAGCATCCCGACGTCGTGCGCGTCGTCCACCACGGCGTCAACCGTGGGTATGGTGCGGCCGTGCGCTCGGGGCTGACGGCAGCGCGCTATCCGCTGGTGTGCTTCACGGACGGCGATCGCCAGTTCCGCGTGGCTGACCTGGCCTCGCTCCTGTACCGCCTGGAGGAGGGCCACTCCTCAGGCGCGCCGGCCGATGTCGTGGCCGGCTTCCGCATCCGGCGTGCCGACCCACCCATCCGGCTGGCCTACGCGCGCGTCTATCGAGCCTGTCTGCGGCTCTTCTTCGGACTGACCGTGCGCGACCCCGATTGCGCCTGCAAGCTCTTCCGCCGTAGCGCGCTGGCGGGCGTGCGCGTCGAGTCGGGCGGCGCCTTCCTGTCGGCCGAGCTGCTCATCAAGATCGGCGCGCGAGGTGGGCGCATCGTGGAGCAGGGAGTGCCACACCACCCGCGCACCGCCGGCAAGGCATCGGGGGCGGACCTGCGCGTGGTCGCCCGCGCGGTGCGGGACTTCTGGGCGCTGCGCCTGCGCCTCTGGGCAAACCCGCGGCGTGCGCTTCGGCGCGGCGCTGCCATCATCCCGGAAGAGGACGGGGCAGGGTCCTAGCCCCTAGGCCCCTTCGTCCGGTCGCCGCTCGCCCGGCGGCCGATCCTCGCGGGGCCGGTCGTCAGGCGGGACGTCGAACGACCCCGGGCCGGAGCCGCCCTCGCCCGCGGGTGGGCCGAAATCTGCGTCGAGTGAATTGACGAAATCGCGGAAGACGCTGAGGCGCTCCTCCTCGTCCGCCTCCGGCATGACGGCTGCCCGATCGAGCACGGCATCCGTGGCGAAGATGGGGGCCGAGACGCGCACGGCGAGTGCGATGGCGTCGCTGGGCCGCGCATCGATGTCGTACTCGTCCTCGCCTCGCGACAGGACGACGCGGGCCCGGTAGGTCTCGTCGGCGAGGTCGGAGACGACGATGCGACGCACCCGGACCCCGAGCTCGCCGAGGATGCTCACCAGCAGGTCGTGCGTGAGGGGCCGCTCGGCCTCGACGCCCTGCAGCTTCATGGCGATGGCCTGGGCCTCCCAGCTGCCGATCCAGATGGGCAGGTACCGCTCGCGGTCCGCCTCGCGCAGGATGACCACGTGCTGGGTCGACAGCATGTGCACGCGCACACTGTCGACGACCATCTCCCGCATCCCCTGGGGCATGCCACCGATTCTAGCGGCCGGCCAAGGGCCGTCAGGGCTGTTCAGGCGGTGGCGAGGACCGACGAGTAGATGCCCTGGGGGGTGACCCAAACCAGGGTGTCCGGGTCACGTTGCTTCTTGACGACCTTGCCGGGGACGACGTACATGCCCCGCACGTCCTCCATCTGGGGCTCGTCCGGGCCCGGGGCCCACTGCCCGATGTAGGCACCGTCCTCTTTCTGGAAGCCCACCACGCGGCCGTGGAGCGCGTCGTACAGGTAGGCGCGCCCGCCCGTCGCAGCGCTGCCCGAGCCGGCCACCAGCCGGTAGTCGTGTCCGGGCCGGATATCCTCGGAGTCAGGCGGTTCGTCGAGGGCGAAGCCACCGTCGTACTTCTCGAGGCGGTAGCGCCGCAGGGTGTTGTCAAGGAGCGCGTAGACGTCGAAGTCGACGTAGATCTGGCCGAAATCGGCCACCTCGGCACTGGGTGTGGCGAGGTAGGTCGAGGGCGGCGAGAAGGCGCTGCCGTCGAGCGTCTGCTGGTAGCGCATGATCTGGTTGCGCGACGGCTCCGCCACGTAGAGCCGGTAGCCGCCGGTCGATGGCGAGTAAGCGGCTACGTCCCCGTGGTCCTCGCCGAAGGTCGGGACGCCCTGCAACGTGAGACGGTTGAGCGTGCCCGCTCCGGCCGAGTTCGAAGGCCGCCAGCGCCACGGGCGCGCCTGATCGTCGACGACCACGATATCCGGCCCACCGGCCTCGATCTGGACGGGCTTACCGATCTTCGAGCTGCCCCCGGCGGCCGGGGCGTCGCCTTCGTGGACGACGTCGGAGGGCCTGCCCGTGGACGTGTTGACGCGGGTCACGACCGACGAGGCGCGGTCGATGTAGTACGCGCCGCCGCGTAGGTCCTCCGCGAGCCCCAGCGGGTCGGCTCCGTCGGGGAGCGAGGCGAGGCGTTGGGTGACCGGGGTGCGCGCCTGGTAGAGGTCGTCCAGCCCGGCGCGGACCCGGCGCTCGAGATCGTCGAGGGCCGGCGCTGAGAGGCCCGTGTTGCGGGCGCGCTCGACCTCGGCCCATGCCTCCCGGTAGTAGTCCAGGGCCGCCTCGGGCTCCGTGGCCAGTAGGTTGTCGGCCCGGTTGGTGCGGTCGAGCGCCACGGACAGGGCTGAATCGCCGCTGGCCACCTGCTCGATGCGCCCGGCGTCCCCGCCGCGTGGCACGAGGATGACGAAGAGGCCCAGCAGGAGGACTACGGCGACGATGGCCATGGCACCGATGGCAGCGCGGCGCTGCGCCTCCGCGCGCGAGGCCTGGGGGCGCACCTGGTTGGGCCGAGGCTGGCGTCGTGGCATGGCTTCCCAGGTTCGCTCTCGGAGTCCGGCGAACCAGGCGCCCAACCCGACGCCTCCAGGGGCCGCCCCGACCAGCGGCGGGGCGGCTCCGCGCAGGTCGTCGTCCGCGATCGCTGCGCCGGCCGGGCTGACGCGGCGGTGCGTGCGCGTCTGCTCGCTGGCCTCGATGACGATGAGGCCATCCGAGCCGTCACCGCCCATGGCCACGAAGAGGTGATGGAGATGGTCGGCCGCGGCTTGAGGATGCAGCGTGAGGGCCGCCGACTTCAGTTCCTCGGTGCCGACCGTCTCGGTCACATTGCGCGACACGAGAAGGAGTGCGTCGCCGACATCCAGCTCGCCCCGCCAGACCTCCACCGGCCGGCTGTCATCGAGGGGCAGGCCGCCCGGGGCGCTGCGATCGGGCACCAACAGGCGAGCGCCGCGGACGAGGTAGGCCTCGACCGGCCCGACCGTGGCGAGGTAGAGCTCGTCGTTGCGGACCACGGCGGCGGCGACACCGATGGTGCCGGGCGGCAGGCCGGCGCCCTCGCGGCTGCCTCGCAGGCGCCGGTCGGCGTTGCGGACGGCGCGCTCGAGACAGGCGGCTACGCCAGCCGACTCGTCGTAGTAGTACTCGTGCCGGATGGCTTCCGCCACGAGAGCCGTCGCCTCGCGGACACGGGGTCCGGGGGCCGACGAGCCCGCGACGACGAAGAGCACGCCCTTGGTGCGGGTCTTGGAGCCGGTCGTGGGGCGAGTGACGCTGAGGGTGTCACTCGATGTCGAAAGGCGGTCTCGCTCGGCGCTCAGGCCGTGCGTGATCTCAAGTCGACTGGCCATGGGCGGTCCAGTCTAGCGCGGCTGCTCCGAAGGCCCTGTACGGGGAGGGCGCACGACCACCTTGAGTTCCAGGAGCCGGGTGCCGCCGGGTGCTTGAGCGAAGGCGTCGAGCAGGGTGGCCGAACAGAGGCGCAGCTCCTGGCCGCTGGCGGCGTCGGCAGCGGAGACGACCAGGGCAGGCGGGCGGACCTCGATGAGACGTGAGACACCCGCGGCCGGGGCGTGCTCCTCCACGACGAGGCGCCAGGCAGACATGGCCCGCGCAGCTCTCAGCTCCTCGTCGAGGCCGAGGCGAGAGGCCAGGCCCGGCAGCAATTCACCGATGCGCTGCGGAGGCCGCCGCCGCGGGTGTCTCACGAGCCGGGCCCCTCGTCGTCCGTGGAGGCGTGTGCCGGGGCGTGGTGCCGCTGCCCGGGTCGCAGCACCGGGCGGGCCGTGCCAGGCTCCACCTGCCAGAGGCTCGAGGCCGCCACCAACGCCGGGTCGAGGTCATCGGCCGAGGTCGTCGTCACGACAGCCTGGGGCAGGCTCCCGATGCGCCGCACCAGGTGTGCCCGCCGCACCGGGTCGAGCTCGCTGAAGACGTCGTCGAGGAGCAGCAGCGGGGGGCCGCCGTCGAGCTGCGTGAGCACCTCCAACTCAGCCAGCTTGAGGGCCAGGATGGCGGTGCGCTGCTGCCCGCGCGACGCGAAGAGCGTGTACTCACGGCCGGCCGCCTCGAAGGCGATGTCATCCCGGTGGGGCCCGACCAGCGTGGCACCGTTCCAGATCTCCTTGTCCGCGGTCTCGTGAAGGCGCCGGCGCAGGGCCTCGCTGCGGCCCTCGGCTTCGCGTGGCATCACGTTGGAGACGTAGCGCAGGCTCAGCGAGGGCTCATCCGGTGCGATCTCCCTGTGTGCGGCGGCGAGCGGCTCCGCCAGCGCGGCGAGAGCCGCATGGCGCCAGTCGAGGATGCGACTGCCGCTCTCGCAGAGGACGCCGTCCCAGTAGGCCAGCTCGGTGCGGCTCGCGGCTTCCTCGCGAATGCGCTTCAGCAGTGAGTTGCGCTGTGTCAGGGCACGGGCATATGTAGAGAGCACCGCGGTGGCGGTCACCTCGCGCTGTGCCACCAAGTCGTCGAGCAGGTTGCGGCGCAGCGAGGGCGAGCCGATGATGAGCAGCATGTCCTCCGGCGCGAAGAGGACCGTGCGCAGGACGGGTGCCAAGGCCGAGGCACGGCGGTTGATGCCGTTCACCCGGATGCGCTTGCGCGCCCCGCCTCCGTGCGACGAGGCGAAGATGACGACCTCGAGCTCCTCGGGGCGTCCATGCGCCTCGACGACGGCTCCGACCCGGGCGAAGTCGCCGCCCCAGCGCACCATCTCGGTGTCTGCGCCGCCACGGTATGACCGGCCGGACGAGAGCAGGACGAGCGACTCGACCAGGTTGGTCTTGCCGGCGGCGTTGCGGCCGACGACGACATGCGGGCCGCCCACGAGCTCGATGTCGAGCCGCCCATAGCTGCGGAAGTCGGTCAGCGAGAGCGTCTGAACGGGCATGCGGCTGGCCGCTGCAGCTGAGGCGACCCTGGTGGGCCAGGAGCCCGCCCAGATGCGGCCGGGCTCAGGACGGCGTTCGCACTGGCATGATGACGTGCACGTAGGCGGGGTCGTCCACGGGCTTCAGCACGCCGGGTGAAAGGGGCCCGCTGAGCTCGATGGCGAGCTGCTCCCCCGCCAGGTTCTGGAGCGCCTCGACGAGGTAACGGGCATTGAAGGCGATGGTCACCGGGTCGCCCTCCAGTTGGATCTCCACCCGGCCCTCGGCATCTCCGATATCTGCGGCGGCGGCCACGCTGACCGCCGAGGGGTCCTCCTCCTCGCCGAAACCGAGGCGCACGACGTTGGCGGCGGACGAGGCGATGAGGGCCGAGAGGCGGACGGCCTTGAGCAGGTCGTCCCTGTCGACCAGGGCGCGCGTGCTGTGCGAGGTGGGCAGGACCGATTGGTAGTTGGGGAACTGGCCGTCGATGAGGCGGCTCACCACCTCCGTCGACTCGACCCGGAAGATGACCTGGCTCTTGGCCGGGGCGAGGATGATATCGGCCGGCTCCTCCGTGTCGCCGAGGATGCGCATGAGTTCCACGTACGAGCGGGCCGGGATGACCACACTGGTCTCCTCCACTGAGCGCAAGAGGGCCAGCGTCTTCACGGCGATGCGGTAGTTGTCCGCCGCCGCCAGGGTCAGCGTCTCGCCAGAGAAGCGCGTCAGGACGCCAGTGAGGATCGGCCTTGCCTCGTCTGCCGCAGCAGCGAAGGCGACCTCACCCAGTGCCCGCCGCAGGGCCTTCTGGCTCACCTGTGTCGTGGGCCGCTCGCCCGCGCTGGGGATGACCGGGAACTCCTCGGCCTCGATGCCCCGCAGGTGGGTCTTGTATGCACCGGCGCGCATGAGCAGCGTGTTGTCCTTCTCCATCTGCAGATCTACACGTTCGCCGGCCGGCAGGCCGCTCACGACATCGGTGAGGAGGCGGGCCGGCACGGTCATGGCGCCATCGACCTCGATCTTGCCCGGCACCCAGGCGGAGATGCCGATCTCGAGGTTGGTGGCCGTCAGGCGAAGACCTCCGTCCTGGGTCTTGAGAAGCACGTTGGACAGGACGGGCAACGTGGCCCGGCTGCTCACGGCCCGGCTGACGAGGGACAGGCCCCGGGCCAGGTTCTCCTGCATCAAGGACAGCTTCACGGACGGCGCGCTCCCTGCGGAATGAACACGGGTGAATCTAATCTTCTCATCTCATCATCTTCTTCATGCTGTGGATTGTGCGGACAGGCTGTCTGGCCGCTGCACAGATCGAGCGTGTCTCCCCGCCGCGGGGCCGGCGGAGGAACGGTGTGCAGGGCGTTCGTCCTTGAAGCGCCCCTGTGGACGGTCCCCCGAGTCATCCACAGCCAGCCCCGCGGCGACCCCAGCCATCCACCCCCAGGCCAAACTGGCGGCCAGCGTGTGCCGGCGATCTGTCCACCGGCTACCCACAGCCTCCCGCGGGACCGGGGCCTCAGGAATCGGAGTAGATGGCCTCCCGCACGGCAGCCAGCTCCCGGCGCAACTCCTCGTTGCGCGCAGCCTCCTGGTCGATCTTCCGGCAGGCGTGCAGCACCGTGGAGTGATCGCGCCCGCCCAGCTCTGCCCCGATGCGCAGGAGCGAGACGTCCGTCTCCTCGCGCATGAGGTACATGGCGATCTGGCGGGGCACCACGATGGCCCGATCGCGCTTCTGGCCACGCAGCGCCTCAAGGCCCACGTCGTAGTAGTCGGAGACCGCCATGGCGATGCGCTCGGGTGTGATGGCGCGCTTGCGCGGGCTATAGAGCACGTTGGACAGGACCGCCTGGGCAAGATCCACGTTGATGGGCATGCCCTGCATGCTGGCGTAGGCCACGATGCGATTGAGGGCACCCTCCAACTCCCGGATGTTGGAAACCACCTTGCGGGCGATGAACTCGAGGGCCTCGGCGTCCACGCGCACGCCCTGCTCTTCTGATTTGGTGCGTAGGATGGCGATGCGCGTCTCCAGGTCGGGGGCCGTCAGGTCGGCGATGAGGCCCCACTCGAAGCGGCTGCGCAGGCGTTCCTCCAGCGTCGTGATCTGCTTGGGCGGCCGGTCGCTGGAGAGGACGATCTGCTTACCGTCCTCGTGGATGGCGTTAAAGGTGTGGAAGAACTCCTCCTGCGTGCGCTCCTTGTCGGCGATGAACTGGATGTCATCGATGAGCAGCAGGTCGATCTTGCGGTAGCGGGCGCGGAAGTCGTCGATGCGGCCCTGCTGGATGCTGGTGATGAAGTCGTTGGTGAACTTCTCGCTCGTGGCGTAGACGACGCGCTTGCGCGGGAACCGGGCGACCACGGCGTTGCCGACGGCGTGCATGAGGTGCGTCTTGCCGAGGCCTACTCCGCCGTACAGGAAGAGCGGGTTGTAGGCTTCGCCAGGGCGTTCTGCGACAGAGAGACTGGCGGCGTGGGCGAGGCGGTTGGCTGAGCCAACGATGAACGTCCGGAAGGTGTACCGCGAGTTGAGGTTGACGCCACCACCCTCGCCCCCGACGCGGCCCGGCTCGAGCCGCACCTTGGGGCCGGCCGTCCGCACGACCTCCGGCTGCGTCTCCTCTGGGGGTGCTTCCGGCCCCCCTTCACGCACCTCGAATTCGACATTGACGCTGTAGCCCACGATGCGGGCCAGGGTCTGCGCGATCAGCGAGCGGTAGCGGTTCTCCAGCCAGTCCTTGGCGAAGCCGTTGGGGGCTGCGACGCAGAACCGGTCCCCGTCGACGTCGACGAGGGTGGTGTCCTTGAGCCACGTCTCATAGTTGGCCGGGGACAGCGACACCTGGAGCTCACCGAGGGCGGCTCGCCAGACCTGTTTCGCGTCCATCGATGGCAACGTGACCCGTACTGTGCACAGCTACCGCGCCCCTGAGTGACGGTCCCGGCACTCCTGACCAGCGCGCTCGACCTCCCTGGGGGGCTGCACCGATCCCTGCTCGGGTCGTCGTCGCGGCTCCCCCGCCCTGGGCGCCCTGGCGCTCCGAAGGGCGCCGGGGCGGCATACGTTAGCACCGCCCTTCGCCATCCTGCAACGCCGACCCGACATACTCAGGGGCAGTATCACCAGTTGGCGGGGGGAGTATCGGCCGGGCGGCCTCGGCGGCCTCGTGGCGGTGCCTTGAGAGGGGCGTCGCCGGGAACCCGGGCGACGGTCGCGGGACGCTCGGGATCTCCGCTCCCCGGTGGCCGAAGCCCGTCGCGTATAATCCGCCCTGCATCACGCCACGCGTCCTCCCAGGGCGGCCGCCGCCGGCCGGCCGGGCGCTGCGCGCATCGTTCTCATCCGCAGGGGCGAGCCGGTCCCAACGAGACGCCCGACCGCTTGCCCAGAGGAGCCCAGGCCCAGTGACCAAGCAGACGTATCAGCCCAAGAAGCGCCACCGCGCCAAGGAGCATGGTTTCCGTGCGCGCATGAAGACCAGGAGCGGCCGCAACGTGCTCGCCGCCCGGCGCGCGCGTGGTCGCAAGAAGCTCAGCGCCTGACGCCCGGCAGGCCCCACGGGGGACGGTGCCGATGCTTCGGTCCAAGGCGGACTTCGCTCGCCTCAGCGCGCGCGGCCGCACCCGCACGGATCGGCTGCTGGTCGTCCACTTCGTCGCCAATACCCGTGAGCATGATCGATTCGGCATCTCGACAGGACGTCGCCTGGGGGGCGCCGTCGTGCGCAATCGAGTGCGCCGCCGCATCCGTGAGATCCTGCGTGCAGCCCCGCGCGGTGCTCCTCAAGGCTGGGACATCCTCGTTGTGGTTCGGCCGGCCGGCACGTCGGCGTCCTTCGATGAGCTACGTGCCGCGCTGGAGCGCCTTCTGGCCTCCGTGCGAGGCTCCCTGGTGGCCTCCTCGTGACTGGGATCGGCGGCCTCCCGAAGCGCCTCGGCATCGGCCTCATCCATGTCTACCGCCGGACACTCTCACCGCTCTTTGCAGGCTCCTGCCGCTATGAGCCCTCGTGCTCTGAGTACACCGAGCAGGCCATCACGAAGTACGGCCTCCTGCGAGGCAGTTGGATGGGCGCCAAGCGCATCGCCAGTTGCGGACCCTGGCGGCCCGGCGGCTACGACCCGGTGAAGTGATGCCCCGTCGCTCGGCGCTGACGGCGCCCTTCCAGCTTCTGGCCATCGACCTCCTGGCCGCGCTGTCCATCGCGCTCATGGCGCTCAGCCTGGTGGTCGCACCGGTGCTCGCTCAGGACCAGAGCGCCCAGCCCTCGCCAGCCGTGGCCGCGGAGACCTCGACGGTCGCTCCGACCCAGGGTCTTGCCGCAACAGCTTCGCCCGCGGCTGCAGCTTCGCCCGCGGCCGCAACAGCTTCGCCCGCGGCTGCAGCATCAGCCGCGGCTGCGGCATCACCCGCGGCTGCAGCATCGCCCGCACCCTCACCCTCGCTGGCGTCGGGCGCCCACTCGACCCAGGACCCCTGCCCGGACCCCTACGCGCCGGAGCCTGGGGCCACGCGGGACCCCAAGGCCCCGCCGCCCAACCTCTGCCCGGCACAGCCCCACGGCGCCGATCCACTGGCCCTCCTGTCCTGGGTCTTCACCCCCATCTTCCAGGTCATCTTCCTGGGGCTGGCGTTCTTCTACAGCATCACGGGCGACATCGGCATCGCCATCATCCTGCTGACGATCCTCATCCGCATCCTGCTCATCCCGATCTTCCGGGCCCAGATCGTGTCGCAGCGGCGCATGCAGATGCTGCAGCCGGAGCTGCGCGCCATCCAGGCGAAATACAAGGGCGACCGCGCCCGCATCTCGGCGGAGCAGATGCAGCTCTACAAGGACCGCGGCGTGAACCCGGCCTCGGGCTGTCTGCCCTCGATGCTGCAGCTGGTCCTGCTGATGCCCATGTATCAGGTCTTCAGCCAGGGCCTCAAGGCGCCGGACATCAGCTCGATGCTGTCGCCCTTCGGCATCACGCTTGTGAACGTGACTTGCCAATCCACCACGGACCTCTCGGCGCCTTGCATCAACCCCGACATCCCCTGGCTGGCCTGGGTGCCCACTCTCGTGGGCGATGGCCCCATCATCCCGGGCTACCCGGGCGGTCTGCCGGCCAACGCTCCGGAGATCTTCGTCGTCGTCATCCTCGGCTTCGGCCTCTCGCTGCTGGCTCTCGCTTCATCGCTCCTGCAGCTCGTTCAGACGCGCATGATGACGGCGCGCAGTGATGACCCGCAGCAACGCACCCAGCAGCGCATGTTCATGCTGCTGCCGCTCTTCTCGCTCCTCTACGGCGCCATCCTGCCAGCGGGCCTCTTCATCTACTGGATCACCACGACCCTCTTCAGCATCGTCCAGCAGTTCCTCATCAACGGCTACGGTGGGCTCTTCCCGCTCTTCGGCTGGACGCCACGCTTCGCCGTGGACCACACTCCGCGCTTCCCGGTGAGGATGCCGGAGCCTAAGCCGCGGGCTGCTGACAGCGGCGGCTCGACCCAGACCACCCAGCGCTCGACCACCGACAGCGCAGCGGGCACCATCAGGCCGGCCAGGCGACGCAGCAGCCGGCGAGGGAGACGTCGATGAGCGAATACCAGGAGTTCACGGGCAAGACCGTCGAGGAGGCCATCCGCAGCGCGCGCGAGGCCTTCGGTGTCGGCGGCCTTGAGGACCTCGACTTCGAGATCCTCACGCAAGGCAGCCGCGGCGTGCTGGGCATGGGCGCGGAGCCGGCTCGCATCATCGCCGCCCCCAGGTCGGCGCTGGGCGGCGCCGCACCCAAGAAGGAAGCCGCCAGCGTGGTCCCGACGCCTCAGCCCCCGGCCAGCCCCCGCGAGGAGGGCCCGCTCGAGCCACGCCCGCGTCGGGATGAGCGTCGTGACGATCGCCGCAGCCGAAGCGGTGCACGCGACGCCGCGCCCGATCGCGGACCGCGTCGCCATGACCGCAGCGGCAGCGGGCCTCGGGAGCCGAGCCACGTCAGCGGTCCGGCCACGGCGGAGGTCGCCGCGGCCGTGGCCGCCAGCAGCTCCACCACCCGCCGCGAGCCTTCGCCGGACGTGGAGGCGTCGCCGGAGGCGCTGGCTGCCGGGCGCGAGATCCTCGAGCGACTCGTCGAGCTGATGGGTTACCGGACCCGCGTCGAGGTCAGCCAGGGACCCACGGCGCGCATCACCGTCTACGGCGCTGACGATGGCGAGCAGGAAGCCCTTGGTGCGCTCATCGGCCGCAAGGGCGAGCGCCTTTCAGCGTTGCAGCACCTCGTCAACCTCATGCTCTCGCGCCGCATGGGTACCTGGACCCGCGTGCTCGTGGACGTCGAGGACTACCGTGGGCGCCGCGAACGCCAGGTCGTCGAGGTCGCCAGCCGTGCGGCCGAGCATGTCCGCGAGACCGGCCAGATGCTCCAACTGGAGCCCATGTCCGCCCTTGAGCGGCGATGGATCCACTTGGCCCTGCGCGACGTGGAAGGCATCACCACACAGTCCATCGGCGAGGAGCCCATGCGCCGCGTGGTGGTCCTGCCGACCTAAAGGCCGACCTGGGCGCGACCATCTGGGCTGCTGCCGCGGCCCAGATCACGGGGGCCTGCTCACGCCGCCGCGCCGCTCACGCCGCGGCTTGGCTGCACACGAAGGCGACCCCGCCCACTGGGACGGGGTCGCGCTGGAACCAGGTTGGTGGAGATGGGGGAGAGTCGAACTCCCCGTCCAAAACCTTCTGCCGAAGCCCACTACGAGCGTGTCCGATGCTTTGTCCTCGATCCCAGGCCCCGGCATCGGCACCGTGGCCCGTGATCCAGTCACGTCCCCTTGCGGGCTTGACTCCGGGCTACGCGACGCTGACCTGGAGCGCATCCTCGCTTGATGACGCTTCCACAGCCCGCGAGGAGGAGGCTGCTTCCACGCTCACGTAGCGGCCTTAGGCCGCGTAGGCGAGAGCAGGCTGGCGGTTGCCAGTTACTTCGTTTTGCCGCCTGTTTAGCGAGGCCTGACGGCACCTCGGCTCGCGTTCCTCGGGGTTCGGGCCCTGTCGAGACCACGCATCCCCACGGACCACACATCATATCAGCCGGGCTGGCCTTCGGCCCCGCCAGACCTGGAGCGAGGAGCACGTCGAGCCGTCGCGAGAGCCCTGTGGCCCTCGCCTGTTGGGCTCGATCCGGCTAGCGACCGCGGCGCACGTCGGCCAGGTCACGGTCCATGTCGCGGCGCGCGTCCCGCTCGGCGATGTCGCGGCGGTGGTCGTAGGACTTCTTGCCACGCGCGAGGCCCAACTCCACCTTGGCTCGTCCGCGGTCGTTGAAGTACATGGTCAGCGGCACGAGCGTCAGGCCCTTGCTCCTGACGCGGCCGACCAGCTGGTCGATCTGGGTGCGATGCAGGAGCAGCTTGCGGTCGCGCCGCGGCTCGTGGTTGAGACGATTGCCGCCCGACCACGGCGCGACGTGGGCGCCCACCAGCCAGGCCTCACCGCGATCGATACGAGCGTACGCGTCCTGCAGATTGACGTGGCCCTCTCGGATCGACTTGATCTCGGTCCCGGTCAGGGCGATGCCCGCCTCGAGGGTGTCCTCGATGATGTAGTCGTGGCGGGCCTTGCGGTTCTGGGCGATGGTCTTGCCCATGGAAGGGTTCCCTCGAGGGTGCCAGGAGTGTCAGTTCAACGGCCGGCGCCGTCCTCCGAGGAGGCAGAACGCACGAACGCCGGCCCGACGAGGGCCGGCGTCGTCGTGGCTCGCACCACACTCGGCGGGCTCGACTAGAGCCGAACCTCCGAGGCGGTGCAGCTACGTGAGTGATCTTGCATTGCACACCACCTCCTTTCGTTGCCGGCAACAGTACTAGAACAGCCCGGGCACCGCAAGCACGGATGTGTGCCCCGATGGGCGCGATGCGCGCCTATCAGCCTCGAGGCGTGATGGCGGGCGAGGTGCGAGGCTGCGGCTCGTTCGGAGCGGCTGATCCCGAGGGCTGGGCCGGTCCTGGAGAAGCCGCCGGTCCTGGAGAAGCCGCCGGTCCTGGAGAAGCCTCCGGTTCGTCGACCAGGAGCGAGATGGCGCGCTGGAGCTGAGCGTCCGCGGCCACCACGGCCTGGTCGACCTCGGCATCGCTCGATGCGGGCCAGAAGCGCTCCTCTCCACTGGCCACCTCGACGTCCGGCTTGAGGCCGACTTCGTGTACCCAGGCCTTGTTCCGCGTCAGCCACTTGGCCACCGACAGGCGGAACCCGCCGTTGTCGCCGGGTAGCTGCGTCCACTCCTGGACGGTGCCCTTGCCGAAGGTGGGCTCCCCGACCAACTCCGCCCGCCCGGCGTCCTGGAGGGCTCCGGCAAGGATCTCGCTGGCCGAGGCGGTCCCGCCGTCGACGAGCACGACGATCTCGATGGCCGGATCGACCGCCAGGCCGCCGCCGCCGACATCGATGGCCCGCTGCGCGCCCGACGCATCCTCCTCCCAGAACACCGGCCCATCAGCGATGAACTGGCTGGCGATGTCCACGGCCGCGTCGACGAAGCCGCCTGGGTCGCCGCGGACGTCCACGACGAACTCGGTGAGGCCGGCCTCGCGCAGCTCGCGTAGTGCCGACTCGAAGCTGTCGGCCGCCCCGCTGCTGAAGCTGTCCACGCGCAGATAGCCGATTCGGCCGTGCTCGAGCACGGCCGAGCGCACGTCCTGGCTGACGATGACGCCGCGCCTGACGGCCAGCTCGACGACCTCGCCGTCGCGGTCGATAGTCAGCCTGACATCGCTGTCACGCGGCCCGCGGATGAGGCCCACGGCGTCTTCGAGGGTCTGACCCTGCAGGGGTCGCCCGTCGACCGCGCTGACGACGTCTCCCGCGAGTAGCCCGGCTGCCAGCGCCGGGGCCTCCGGCAGCACCTCGATGACGCGCAGGGCGCACGCCTCCTCGATGACCGGGCAACTGCTTCCCGCGCCATCTTCGACGCTCATGCGCGCTCCGATGCCCTCGAACTCGCCGCTGATGTCGGCCAGCGTCGTGGCGAACTCGTCGGGGCCGAGATAAGCCGAGTAGGGGTCGTGGAGCGTCTCGAACATGCCCCGCATGGCGCCCTCCAGCAACTGGCCGGGCTGCGCTTGGCCGACGAACTCGTGCGTGATCTGGCGGTACGTCTCCACGAAGGCCTCGACGGCGGCCTGCTCGTCCTCGTCACGCCCGACACCCGCGCCGCCCAGACTCAGGCCTGCCGCGAAGAGCACCGTACCGCTGAGCGCCAGAAGCGCGGCCGCGATGACGACGGCCTGGGCGCCGCTCGACGAGTGGTTGTCCTGCGCCGAGCCGGCCGGTGGTGGCGCCATCTCCGGGGCTGCCACGGGGCCTTCGGGTCCGGGCATGGCCGGCCGTGGAGGCGTCACGGGGTCCGGGGAGTCTGGCATGGCGGGTGGACGCGACCGGCGGTCAGCGACGCAGGTAGGTCCGCACGCTGATCCAGGCCCCCAGTCCTCCGAGGCCGAGGCCAGCGCCCATGACGATGGTCATGATCTGGATGGTCAGCGAGCGGTCGAAGCCGAGCGGCACCTGGCCGGCGATCTCGCTGGCGAGATCACTGATGGGCCGCGAGGCGATGAGCAGGATCAGGAGCGTGAAGACGCCGCCGGCCAGACCGATGAAGACGCCCTCGAAGATGAATGGCCAGCGCACGTAGCGATCCGACGCCCCCACGAGACGCATGATCTCGATCTCCTCGGCACGAGACATGAGCGCCATGCGGATGCTGTTGATGACGATGAGCAGGACGGTGAGACCCACGAAGGCCAGCACGATGGCGCCCAGGTTGCGCAGCAGGGCAGTCAGGTTGACAAGACGGTCGATGCCGGACTGCTGGCCCAGCACGGTGCGCACGAGGCCCGTCTCGCCCTCCAGCAGGGCCGTCACCTGGCGCGACTCGCGGGGGTCCGCCAGCTCGATGGCGAAGTAGGCCGGGAAGGGGTTGAAGTCGGTGTAGAGGTCGCTGAGGTCCTCCTGGCCCTGCTCCGCGCGCGCGGCCTGGAAGTCGGCCAGGGCCTGCTCCTTGCTGACGAAGGTGATGGAGGCCACCTCCGGCAAGGCCTCCAGCCGCTGCTGGAACTCGGTGACGGACTCCGTCCGCAGGCCGTCGTGAAGCTCGGCCCGCACCTCGACCTTGGATTCGATGTACGCCAGACCGGCCTCTACCCCGGAGATGAGGATGACCAGCGTCGAGAGCAGGATGAGCATGAGGACCATGGTCACCGTGGCCGCGATGTTCATGACCCGGTTGCGCCAGAGGCCCTGGAGCGCCTGGCGGACCGAGAAGCGCAGGAAGCGCATCAGGCGCTGGCCTCAGTACTCACGGTGGTAGCCGCCCACCTCGTCACGCACGATGCGCCCATCCTCGAGCGCCACCACGCGGCGTCGCAGGGCGGTCACCACCTCTGCGTCGTGGGTCGCCATCATGACCGTGGTGCCCATCTCGTTGATGCGCAGCAGCAGCTGGATGATCTCCCACGAGATGAGCGGGTCCAGGTTGCCGGTGGGCTCGTCGGCGATGATGAGCCGCGGGTCATGGACCATGGCCCGGGCGATGGCCGTGCGCTGCATCTCGCCACCTGAGAGCTCGTCGGGGCGCTGTCGCGACTGCTCGGTGAGGCCCACCAGCGCCAGGGCGCGCTCCACGGAGGGCTCCACGAGGCTACGCGGCGTGCCGGTGACCTCCAGCGCGAAGGCCACGTTCTCGTAGACCGTCTTGCGAGGCAGGAGGCGGAAGTCCTGGAAGACGATGCCGATGCGGCGCCGCAGGAGCGGCACCTCCTTGCGGCGCATGCGCCCCAGTTCGAAGCCGGCCACCTCCACGCTTCCTTCGCTGGCCTTCTCGTCGCGGACGAGGAGCTTGATGAGCGTCGACTTGCCGGCGCCCGAGGGGCCCACCAGGAAGACGAAGTCACCCGAGGGGATGACGAGGTCGACGTCGATGAGCGCGGCCTTGCCGTTGGGGTAGGTCTTGGTGACGCCGGAGAGGCGCACGGAGTTGGGCACCTCGGGCACAGGGGCGGGGGCCACGGGCTCGCTGATGTGCGGGCCCCCATACGTCGAGGGCTGCACGAGTGGTGCGCCCGGCCAGCCGGGCACAGGTGCAGGGGGCCCGGGCGGCATGCGGCCGGGCACGGCTGGGGTTGGTGCCCGGGCGGGTCGAGGCGTTCCGCTGCCCGGCCCGGCGACGGCCCGGGATGCGGCGTCGCTCATCGGCCGGGAGCGTAGCACAGGCCCTCGCTCAGCCCTCCTTCACGGCCCCTGCGAGACGCGCCAGGACGCGGTCGTGCAGGAGGCCGTTGGTGGCCAGCACGCCTCGTGCGGGCATGTCCGTGCCGCCCGTGAGGTCGGTCAGGCGGCCGCCGGCGTGCTCCAGCACAGCGCGCGGCCCGGCCAGGTCCCAGGCCTTCAGCTCGGCCTCGACCATCGCCTCAGCGGCGCCCTCAGCGACCAGCAGGTAGCCATAGAAGTCGCCCAGGCCACGGTCACGCCAGACGGAGCCCAGCAGGTCCACGAAGCCCGGTGCGAGACCGGAGGCCACGACGCTGGGCAGGGATGAATACACGAGTGACGAAGCCGCCACGTCATCGACGCCTGAGACCGAGATGGGCGTCGCTGAGTCGCGGTCCCAGCTGCTCCGGGCCACATCGGCCGCCCAGGCCCCTCCCCCCTGCCACGAGAACCAGCGGCGATGCAGCGCCGGGGCACTGACGGCGCCCACGACCAGCTGGCCGTCGATCTCGAGTCCCAGCAGCGTGGCGAAGAGGGGCACGCCGCGCATGTAGTTGTGGGTGCCGTCGATGGGATCGATGAACCAGCGCCGGCCGCTGCCCGACGGTTGCTCGCCGTACTCCTCGCCCACCAGGCCGTGATCCGGGAAGCGGGCTGCGATGCGCTCCCGGATGGCGCGCTCGACCGCCGTGTCGGCCGCCGTGACGAAGGAGGAATCGGGCTTGGCCGTCACGGCGATGGGTTTCCGGAAGGAGGCCATCGAGATGGCGTCGGCAGCGTCGCAGGCGGCCAGGGCCACCTCCAGCGCGCCGCCCAGCTCGGACGTCGGGTCGGGAAGGACGAGGGTCGTGGTCATCTGGTCACTCCCGTGGACGCCACCGGACGGTCACAGCAGCGCGAAACTCATGGGCAGATAGCGGTCGAGCCGCGGGCCCGGCCGGTCCGTACAGTAGACCGCGGGCGTGCCATCCAGGCGAAGGCCGGCGGACAGCAAGGGCAGAAGCGCGGTCGTGGCGACGCCGGGCACGACGGCCTGGCGGCCCTCCAGCACCGGCACGCTGCGCACGAGGTGGCCAAGCATGGCCGGCAGCCAGTCCGGATCCTCCGCTGCCACGGGGCCGATGCGGCCGCTCCGGTGCGCATAGCCGTAGCCGAACGGCCCACCTTCGTGTTCGAAGAGCCAGCCGAGCCGCCCGCCGGCGGCCCAGAAGGCATGATCGCGGGGTCGCCGGTAGCCCAGCAGGCGCACGTCCAGCTCGCTCACGGCGCCGCTCGGCGAGAGTGCTTCGGCGCCGATCGGACGAGCCAGCACGGCGACGGGCAGCTGGGGCAGAGCCTCCTCGTCCAGCGTGCCGCGGAGCAGGAAGACGAGCTCGCGCGGAGTCAGGCCCAGCGAGGCGTAGAGCCCGGTCGAGACGGGCTGGTCGGCCTCCGCGCAGGTCGCCAGCCGGACCGTGGTGCCCGCGCCGTCCAGGCAGGCTGCAACGATGGTCCGGCCGAGGCCCCGCCCTTGCCACGGCGGCAGCACGAAGAGGAAGGAGAGGAAGGCATCGCCTTCGCGCACCATGACCAGGCCGAAGGCGACCACGCGCCCACGGTCATCGGCCACGAAGCACGACCGTGGATCGGTCAGGAGAAGGTGGCGGAGATGCCGGTCCAGGGCATCGGGGTCGCTGGGCTGGTGTCTGCGCCCGCGCTTCTGGTCGAGGTCCTCGATGGCCCTGAAGAAGACGTCCAGCATGCCCGGAACGTCTCCTGGAGTGGCTTCGCGCAGCTCAGGCAGTGCCGCGCTCCCCGTCGGTAGCGACGCGCTCGAGCTCGGCCTGCATGAAGGCATCCAGATCGCCGTCCAGGACGGCACCCGTGTTGCTGGTCTCCACCTCCGTGCGATGGTCCTTCACCATCTGGTATGGGTGCAGGACATAGGAGCGGATCTGGTTCCCCCAACCGGCCCCGACATGCTCGCCCTTCAACTCCGCGATCTCGGCCTCGCGCTCGGTGATGCGTCGCTCCAGCAGGCGTGCGCGCAGGATCTTCATGGCCGACTCACGGTTCTGGTGCTGCGAGCGCTCGTTCTGGCTCTGCGCCACGAGGCCCGTGGGGATGTGCGTGAGCCGCACCGCCGAGTCTGTCTTGTTGACGTGCTGGCCGCCGGCGCCCTGCGAGCGGAAGGTCTCGATCCTCAGTTCCTCGTCCGGGATCTCGCCGACCTCTGTGGTGTCCTCGACCTCCGGCAGCACCTCGACCAGGGCGAACGTGGTGTGGCGACGCTTCTGGGAGTCATACGGGCTGATGCGCACCAGCCGGTGGACGCCCCGCTCGGCACGGAGCCAACCATAGGCACGCCGGCCGCCGACGGCGACGGTGGCGCTCTTCAAGCCGACCTCCTCACCCTCCAGCTGGTCGAGGATCTCGGTTCGAAAGCTGCGCCGCTCACACCAGCGCAGGTACATGCGCACGAGCATCTCGGCCCAGTCGGTGGCCTCGGTGCCACCGGCGCCGGCGCTGATGGTGATGATGGCGTCGCCGTCGTCGTACTCGCCGGAGAAGAGCAGGGTCGTGCGCAGCCTCTCGTAGTCGGTGTGCAGCGACTCGTACTCGGCATCCACGCCGGCTTCCAGCTCGGCGTCAGCGGCGCCATCTGTCAGCCCTGCCAGTTCGGCCAGGTCGTCGGCCCGGGCGATCAGGCCGTTCCACGCTCCCAGCTCCTCGCGCAGGCCGTCCGCGGCGCGCAGGACGCGCTGGGCCTCGCGGGAGTCGTTCCAGAGGTCGGGCTGGGAAGCGCGCTCGTCGAGAGCGGCGAGCTCAGCGGCCTTGGCGGGGAGGTCAAAGACGCCCCGACGTCGAGTGCACGCGCGACACCAACTCGCGGATGAGCGCGTGATCCATCGACTGTCGGGGCCGTCCGGCCTAGCTTCGTGAGCGCAATCCCTGCAGGAGCAGGGGTCGTAGTTCGATGATCTTGAGCGCGGTCTTGCTGCGGGCCACCACGGGGTTCACACAGGGGCAGTAGGCGTGGTGGACACATTCGCCGCAGTTGCCGTCACAGTCCAGCCAGGCGGCGTAGCTGCAGTTGCGACAGTCACGCTCGCAGGCGATCAGGTCGGTGAACGACGGGTCTCCGATCTCGGTTCCGGGCTCCACCGAAAACGCCTTCACGAATCTCCCTCTCCCTCATCGATCCGCAGCCGGATGCTCTCCCGCGGCGGCCGTGTACAGGCGACGCCGGAGGGCGGCCTCCGGCGTTTCGGGCGAGTGTACCCACTGACCCGGCCGCCGCACAAGGGGTGGCCACAAATCGCGCTGCCCGAGCGCTCCGGCGGGCCCGCCCACGGGTCCCGGCGCTCGGCGCCCTATACTTCTGCCTTCCATGCGCAGCATCCTCAGCCGCTTCATCGGCGGCGGCAACGAGTCCCATCTCAGCCGACTGCGCCCCATCGTGGCGCGCATCAACGAGCTCGAGTCCCACTACTCGGCCCTCAGCGACGAGCAGATCCGGGCCGAGATGGCCGAGGCGCGCGAGGAGGTGCGTCAGGCTGCCCCGCCCAGCGAGCCAACGGAGGAGGAGCTCCAGACCACGGACAGCGAACGTCGGGCGGACCTGCGCCGACAACGTCAGCGAGTCGATCGGCAGCGCATCCAGAAGGCTCTCGACGACGTCCTGCCGGACGTCTTCGCGGCGGCACGGGAGGTAAGCCGGCGCCAGCTGGGCATGCGTCCCTTCGACGTTCAGCTCATGGGTGCCGTCGTGCTGCACGAGGGCAAGATCGCCGAGATGAAGACGGGCGAGGGCAAGACCCTCGTGGCACCGTTAGCGGCCGCCCTCAACGCCATGTCCGGGCGCGGCGTGCACGTCGTCACCGTCAACGACTACCTGGCCAAGCGAGACCCTCAGTGGATGGGCCCCATCTACCACGGCCTGGGGCTCTCGGTGGGCATCGTCCAGCATGACACGGCCTTCCTGTACGACCCGACCTATCGGCCCAAGGAGGAGACGCTCCTGCACTTGCGCCCGGTGCCCCGGGCCGAGGCCTACGCCGCGGACGTCACCTATGCCACCAACAACGAGCTGGGCTTCGACTACCTGCGCGACAACATGGTCCAGGACCTCGCCGAGCGAGTGCAACGCGACCGCTTCTTCGGCATCGTCGACGAGGTCGACAACATCCTCATCGACGAGGCGCGCACGCCGCTCATCATCAGTGGCGCGGCCGGCGAATCGGAGGACCTGTATCACACCTTCGCGCGCCTCGTGCCCCGCCTCGAGCCGCGGCCCGACAACGCCCTGGAGGGTGGCGACTACTTCGTGGATCTCAAGGAGCACGCCGTCTCCGCCACCGAGGACGGTGTCGCCCGGATCGAGCGACTTCTCAACATCCGCGACCTCTACGGTGTCGAGACGGACCCGCGCCTGCCACGCCACTTCGAACAGGCCTTGCGCGCCCATGCCCTCTACAAGCGGGATCGTGACTACATCGTCAAGGACGACGAGATCGTCATCGTCGACGAGTTCACGGGCCGCCAGATGCCCGGCCGGCGCTGGTCGGAGGGCCTCCACCAGGCCATCGAGGCCAAGGAGGGGGTGCGCGTCCAGCGCGAGTCGGTGACCATGGCCACGGTCACCTTCCAGAACTACTTCCGCATCTACGAGAAGCTGGCCGGCATGACCGGCACGGCCATGACCGAGCAGGAGGAGTTCTACAAGATCTACGGCCTGGACGTGGTAGCCATCCCCACACACCAGCCCATGGTCCGGGACGACTTCGCCGATCTCGTCTACCGCGACGAGGACGCCAAGTTCAACGCCGTCATCGACGAGATCGCGGAGCTCCAGACGGCGGGCCGGCCCATCCTGGTGGGCACCGTCTCAGTGGAGAAGTCCGAGAAGCTCGCCAGCATGCTCCAGCGGCGCGGCATCAGGCACGAGGTGCTCAACGCCAAGTTCCACGAGAAGGAAGCCGTCATCGTGGCCCAGGCCGGCCGCAGCAGCGCCGTCACCATCGCCACCAACATGGCCGGTCGCGGCACGGACATCAAGCTGGGCGGCGATCCCGCGGGCCTGGCCTCGCAGAAGCTCCACAACCAGGGCCTCAACCCCGCCGAGGTGGAGCCGGACGTCTACCAGGACGTCTACCAGAAGGCCCTCGTGGAGTGCGAGGAAGATCACGCCCGGGTCGTGGCTGCGGGCGGACTGCACATCATCGGCACCGAGCGCCACGATGCCCGACGTATCGACAACCAGCTCCGCGGACGGTCCGGCCGCCAGGGTGACCCGGGATCGTCGCGCTTCTACCTCTCGCTGGAGGACGCTCTCCTGAAGCGCTTCGCCAGCGATCGCGTCACGAGTCTCATGGAGCGCATGGGTCTCGAGGGCGACGTGGCCATCGAGTCGCGCATGGTCTCCAAGACGGTGGAGAATGCGCAGACCCGCGTCGAGGGCCACAACTTCGACATCCGCAAGCGCGTCGTCGAGTACGACGACGTCATCAACAAGCAGCGTGAGCGGATCTACGCTGAGCGGGACAAGGTCCTTCACAACGAGGATCTCAGTCAGACCGTGCTGGCCTTCGTGGAGCAGGAGCTCGAGATGGCCGTCGACGCCCACCTCGGCGAGTCCACGGCAGACTGGGACCTCGAAGGCCTCGTCGAATCGGTCAAGGTGCTGGGCCTGCGGGATGAGCAC
Organism: uncultured Chloroflexia bacterium; assembly: GCA_963825995.1. GTDB lineage: Bacteria > Chloroflexota > Limnocylindria > Limnocylindrales > CSP1-4 > JAFMJV01. The sequence continues at coordinate 125,070 of CAWGVH010000001.1, read as the reverse complement.
CTCGAGGCCGAAGCGCTCGCGGAGCTGGCCTCGAAGACGGCCATCAGCGACCATCTCGTCGACCTCGCGGCGACGAACCTCGAGGAGCGTGAGACGACGTTCGGGGAGGAGACCTGGGCGCTCGTCGAGCGGGCCGTCCTGCTGCGCGCCATCGACACGCTCTGGGTCGATCACCTGACCGAGCTCGAGGACTTCCGGCGCGGCGTGGGTCTGCGCGGCTATGGCGGCACGGACCCGCTCGTGGAATTCAAGCGCGAGGCGTTCAAGCTCTACGACGAGCTGCGCGGCTTCATCCGCCACCAGGTGGCGGCCACCATCTTCAGAGTGAGCGTGCAGCGCCGCACGGCCGCGCCGGCGGAACCCGCGGAGATGCCCACCCTGACGCCGGAGCAGCTGGCCAAGCTCAAGGCCGGTGCCGCTGCGGAGGCGCGTGGGCCGGCCGCGGCCGCCATCGCCTCGGGCGGGAGCGTCACCTCCTCGAGCGGGGCCTTCGCCTCGGCCGAGCTGGCGCCGTTGCCACCATCCAGCCAGGCCGCCCGGCCCATGCGCCTGCAGCACGGCGAGGAGACCATCGGTACCGCGTCCGCGTCAGGGGCCGCGACCCAGCCCGCGGACGTCTCTCACCTCGGGCGCAACGACCCCTGTTGGTGTGGGTCAGGCAAGAAGTTCAAGCGCTGCCACGGCGCCTGAGGCAGCGCCACTGGTGGGCAGCTCCCAGAAGCCGCTGGCATAGCCGGCGACGAGGACGAGCAGCGTCAGCGCGGCCAGGATGAGGATGGCCGCGACGGCGATGCGCGGGTCCGTCTTGCCTACTTCAGGATTGCGCAGGGGAGCCGCGTTCCAGCGGCGCGATGCGAGCTCGTCGCGGTAGTCGCCGCTGGCCGGTGTCGTCTCGGCGGCGCCCTCCGCCACCGGCCCCGGCAGGACGCCGCTGGTGCCAGGTCGACGAGTCGACGGGCTCGGGGTCTCGCTCATGCCGTGTGCTCCCCGGGATCCCCGTGATGTGGCGCTCGAGCTCCGCCCACTGAGACGCCCGTGCCCGACCCCTCGCGATCGACCCAGAGGGGGATGGCCTGCGTACGCTGGGCATCCGCGGAGAACAGTGCGCCGACCAATTCACCGCGATGGATGCGGGTGATGGCCTCGCCGATGAGCGGAGCCACGGAGAGCACTTTGACCTTGTCGAGCTGGTGCGAGGGCGACAGCGGGATGGTGTCGGTGATGACCACCTCGCGCAGGCTGGAGTCGCGGATACGGTCGATGGCCGGGCCGGACAGGACGCCGTGCGTGGCGCAGGCGTAGGCCTCGATGGCGCCTTCCCGTTCCAGTGCCTGGGAGGTCATCATCAGGGTGCCCCCGGTGTCGACCTCGTCATCGACGATGATGGCGCGCTTGCCGCGCACGTCGCCGATGACGTTCATCACGCGGGCCCGGTCGTCGTTGGCCTCACGCCGCTTCTCGATGATGGCCAGCGGTGCGCCGAGGAGCTCGGCGAAGGTGCGCGCCCGCTTGGCGAAGCCGAGGTCCGTGACGACCACCATGTTCTCCAGGTCCTTCTGGCGCCAGTAGTTGGAGAGCAGGTGGACGGCCGTCAGCTCGTCCACGGGGATGTTGAAGAAACCCTGGATCTGGCCCTGGTGGAGGTCCATGGTGAGTAGCCGGTCGGCCCCCGCGACGCTGATCATGTCGGCGATGAGTCGTGCCGTGATGGGCACTCGCGGCTGGTCCTTCTTGTCGGATCGGCCGTACGCGTAGTAGGGCACCACGGCCGTGATACGCCCGGCGCTGGCGCGCTTGAAGGCGTCGATCATGATGAGCAACTCCATGATCGACTTCTGGACGGGCCGGCAGGTGGGCTGGATCAGGAAGATGTCCTTCTCGCGCACGTTGTCCAGGATGCGCACGAAGATGTTCTCGTTGGCGAACTCGAAGACTTCCGACGAGCCCAGCTCGATGCCCAGGTAGCGCGCGATCCGCTTCGCCAGCAGCAGGTTGCTGTTGCCTGCATAGAGGCCCATCGCGTCGCCCGGATGGGCGCGCTCGACCTGGCCGAAGGCGCTCACCTCGCGGTTCCCGTCTGCTCCGTCATGTCAGCGCCACTCCGTCGTCATCGGGACCGCTCTCAGCTGCCCCCGGGTCGTCATTGTCCTCGACGGAACGCAGTTCCGCCAAGCCCTCACGGAAGACGGCGATGCCGGCCACGCTGTCGCCCTCGTTGAGACGCATGACGATGACACCGCGCGCGGCGCTGCCGTAGCGGTTGATGGAGGTCACGCCGGTGCGCACCACCTGGCCCTCGGAGGAGATGAGCAGGAGCTCCTCGTCCTTCTCGTCGACGAGCTCGACCGAGGCGACCAGTCCGCTCTTGGTGCCCTCCAGCGAGATGAGCCGGACGCCCTGGCTGCCACGATGCTTGGGCCGGAACTCCGAGGCCGCCACACGCTTGCCGTAGCCGGTCTCGGTGAGCACGAGGATGTCGTTGCCGGGCTGCACGACACCCATGCCAACGACGCGGTCGCCCTTGCGCGCCAGCCGGATGCCGATGACGCCGGCGGCATCGCGGCCCATGGGTCGCACCTCGCGCTCGTGGAAGCGGGCGATGCGGCCCTGTGCCGTGGCCAGGATGATGTCGTCCGACCCGGACGAGACAGCCACCCAGGCCAGGGCGTCGTCGGCGCCCACGGTCAGGGCCCGGATGCCCGTCGAGCGCACACGCTCGAAGCGGTCGATGGGCGTCTTCTTGACGATGCCCTGCACGGTGGCCATGACGAGGTTGTGGCCGGGCTCGAAGTCGGGCAGCGTGATGACGGCCAGGACGCGCTCGCCGGCTTCCACCTGGACGCCCTCGAGGTTGATGATGGGCATGCCCTTGGCCTGTCGCGAGGCGTCCGGCACGGCGTGCACCTTGGAGCTGAAGACGCGGCCACGGTCGGTGAAGAAGAGCGCCCAGTCGTGCGTATTGGCCACGAGGAGGTGCGCCACGGCGTCCTCCTCGACGGTCCGGGCACCGATGATGCCCTTGCCGCCGCGTGCCTGGCGTCGATAGGTGACGAGGGGCTGGCGCTTGATGTAGCCGCGCCGCGAGACGGTCACCACGACGTCCTCGTCGGCGATGAGGTCCTCGTCCGAGAGCTCCTTGTCGGCGCTGCCCTCGATGCGCGTGCGGCGGTCCTGGCCGAACCTGACGTCCAACTCGCCCAGCTCGTCGCGGATGATCTGGAGCACGCGCTTGGGGTTGGCGAGGATGTCCTCCAACTCGGCGATGCGCTGGATGACGGCCACGTACTCGTCTTCGATCTTCTGGCGCTCCAGCGCCGCCAGGCGGCGCAGCTGCATCTCCAGGATGGCGTTGGCCTGGATCTCCGAGAGGCCGAAGCGGGTCATGAGGTTGGCGCGGGCGGTGTCGACGTCGGCCGACTCGCGGATGGTGCGGATGACCGCATCGAGGTTGTCCAGCGCGGTCTTGAGGCCCTCGAGGATGTGAGCCCGGTCGCGGGCCTTGCGCAGGTCGAACTCGGTGCGCCGCCGCACGACGATCCGGCGCCACTCGATGTGATGCTGCAGGAGGGCCTTGAGCGGCAGCGTCTGGGGCTGGCCGTCGACGAGAGCCACGACGTTGGCGTTGAAGGCCATCTTGAGGGGCGTGTGCTTGAAGAGGTTGTTGAGCACCTTACGGGGCGCTGCGTCCTTCTTGCACTCGATGACGATGCGCATGCCGTCGCGGTCCGATTCATCGCGCATGTCAGCGATGCCGTCGATCTTGCCGCCCTTCACGAGCTCGGCGATCTTCTCCAGCAGGGCCGCCTTGTTGACCTGGTAGGGGATGGCCGTGGCCACGATGGCGGTGCGGCCGCTGCGCGTCTCCTCGAAGGCCACCTGGGCCTGCATCACGACACGGCCACGCCCGTGGACGTACATGTCGCGGATGGCGTCGACCTCCTCCCACTGCCCGGTGACGGGGTTGCGCCGGCGGTCGTAGCGGAAGATCATGCCGCCAGTGGGCAGGTCGGGACCGAGGAGGTACTCGCTGAGCTGGGCCGTGGAGAGGTCCGGATCGTCGATGAGGGCCTGTGTGGCGCGCACGACCTCGCCCAGATTGTGTGGCGGGATGTTGGTGGCCATGCCCACCGCGATGCCGGCCGAGCCATTGATGAGCAGGTTGGGCAGCTTCGCCGGCAGGACGGACGGCTGCATGCGCGAGCCATCGTAGTTCTCGACGAACTCGACGGTGTCCTTGTCGATGTCGGCCAGGATCTCCGCGGCGATGGCGGTCATACGCGCCTCGGTGTAGCGCATGGCCGCCGGCGGGTCGCCGTCCACGGAGCCGAAGTTGCCCTGTCCATCGACGAGCGGGAAGCGCAGCGAGAAGTCCTGCGCAAGGCGCACCAGCGCGTCATAGATGGCCTGGTCGCCATGGGGATGGTACTTGCCCATGACGTCCCCGACGATGGCGGCGCACTTGCGATAGGAGGCCGTGGAGGCGAGGCCCATCTCGCTCATCGTGAAGAGGATGCGGCGGTGCACGGGCTTCAGGCCGTCGCGGACGTCCGGCAGCGCGCGGCTGACGATGACGCTCATGGCGTAGTCGAGGTACGCCGACTTGAGCTCCTCCTCGATGGGAACCGAGCGGACGTTCTCGACTGGGTCGGTCATGCGCGACTCCTCGTGGTGCGGTCACCCTGGTGGGCAGCCGAGTCATGGGCTTCGATGAGCGCCGCGAACCCGGCGGAGCGGCTCGCGGCGAGGGAGGTCGATGGGGCCTGACGGTCGCGCCGAAGGCCGGCCAGACGGGCGCGCAGCTCGGTCGCGCGGTCGGGGGGCTGGTGGGCGAGCGAGTCCCGGATGACCCACGCGCGGGCCCCATCGGCGGTGTGCTCAGCCCTCTCGGTCTCCGCCTCGAGGAAGTCCGCTACGATCTCCGGGTCGAAGCGCGTCCAGTTGCGGATGGCCCAGGACAGCGCCTTCTGGACCATCTCCTCGGCATCGCCCATGAGCATCCCCAGGAGTTCCATCGAGCGGTGGCTCAACCCATCCCGGAGCTCTCCCCTGCGGGCCGCCGGCACGCGATAGGGCAGGGTGGCCAGCGTGGCCCCCACCAACCGCCGTTCGAACGTCCGCGGCGAGTAGACGAGCTGCTCAAGCTCCGCCCAGCGGAACGCCTCTGCGAGGATGGCTACGGCCCACACCTCAGCGAGGCTATCGACCTCGATCCAGTCCTTGGCGCCCGCTGCCATGCTGCGCAAGAGCTGCCAGGATCGCTCGGGGTCATCCGGCAGTGAGCGCCGCAGACACGGCAACGCGTAAAGCCGCAGGTCGCGGTGACCAGAGGCGGCCAGCCGCTGGGCCAGGTAGAGGGCACTGCCGCTGGAACCGTGCCGCAGCGCAGCGCGCAGCGGTCGGACCACGGCCTCCCTCAGCGCGCCCCGCACAGCGTAGTCCGCGGAGATCTCCGGGCTGACCGCCTCGACCATGGCCCGATAGGCGGGCTCGGAGAGCTCGGCGAGGCCTCGCGCGAGGGTCTCCGTGAACACGTCCGGGTCGTCGACGAGGTCGGCCAGGCGATGGCCCAGGGCTGTCGCCGCATCGTGGTGGCCTGCCGCGACGGTCGCCCCACGCACGGGCGCTCCAGCACTCATGCTTGCCGACCCTTGGCCCGGCGACCACCCGCGTCAGACATCCAGGTTCTGCACCTTGGTCGCCTCGGCGCGGATGAAGTCCTTGCGAGGACCGACCTTCTCGCCCATCAGCGTCGTGAACATGTGGTCCGCCTCGGCGGCATTGTCAGGGTGGACCTGCAGGAGCGCCCGCGTGGCCGGGTTCATCGTCGTCTCCCAGAGCTGGTCCGAGTTCATCTCACCGAGGCCCTTGAAGCGCTGCACCGTGAGGTTCTTGACCTTCATCTCCTTGATGATCCGGTCGCGATCCTTCTCGTCGGTCGCATAGCGGGTCACCTTGCCCGTGCTCACGCGATAGAGCGGCGGCTGGGCGATATAGAGGTGCCCGGCCTCCACGAGCTCGAGCATGTTGCGATAGAAGAACGTCATCAGGAGTGTCCGGATGTGGGCGCCATCGACATCGGCGTCGGCGAGCAGGATGACCTTGTGGTAGCGCAGCTTGGAGAGGTCGAAAGTCTCGCCGATGCCCGTTCCGAGGGCGATGATGAGGGGCCGGATCTTCTCGCTCGAGAGGACCCTGTCCAGCCGCGCCTTCTCCACGTTGAGCATCTTGCCGAAGAGCGGCAGGATGGCTTGCGAGCGCCGGTCACGTCCCTGCTTGGCCGAGCCACCGGCCGAATCGCCCTCGACGATATACAGCTCGCTGCGCACAGGGTCGCGCTCCTGGCAGTCGGCCAGCTTGCCCGGCAGCGCCGATCCTTCCAGGGCGCTCTTGCGGATGACGAGGTCGCGGGCCTTGCGAGCTGCCTCGCGGGCGCGAGCGGCCGTCAGTGACTTGTCGATGATGCGCCGCGCATCGGCCGGGTTCTCGTCGAGGAACTGGCTGATGCCCTCCCCTACTGCCGTCTGCACCTGGCCCTTGACGTCGGCATTGCCAAGCTTGGCCTTGGTCTGGCCCTCGAACTGCGGGTCGGTCAGCTTGACGCTGACGACGGCGGTCAGGCCCTCGCGGACATCGTCTCCGGAGAGGTTCGACTTGGTCTCCTTGATGACTCCCTGTCGGCGAGCCCAGTCATTCAGCGACGTGGTGAGCGCAGCCCGGAATCCGGTGACGTGGGTCCCCCCGTCGACCGTGTTGATATTGTTAGCAAAAGCAAGGACAGTTTCGCTGAAACTGTCGTTGTACTGGATGGCGACCTCGATCTGCGTAGGGCCGTCGCGTCGTTCCACGGCGATCGGCTTGAAGTTCAGGACGTCCTTGCCCTTGTTGAGGTGGCGCACGAAACTGACCAACCCGCCTTCGAAGTGGAAGGACTTCTCGCGAGGTGGGCTGACGCGTTCGTCCACGAGACGGATGAAGACCCCCTTGGTCAGGTAGGCCGACTCTCGCAAGCGCTGGGTGATGACATCGAAGCTGAAGTCCACGGTCTCGAAGACCTCGTGGTCGGGCTTGAAGATCGTCGTCGTACCCATGCGGCCCCGGGCACTGCCGATGGCGGTGACTGGTCCACTGGGCTTGCCGCGCACGTACGACTGCGTGTAGACCGTGCCGTCTCGCACGGACTCCACGGTCAGTGCCTCGGACAACGCGTTGACGACGCTGACGCCGACCCCGTGGAGTCCACCGGAGACCTTGTAGCCGCCGCCGCCGAACTTGCCTCCGGCGTGGAGCACCGTGTGCACGACCTCCAGGGCATCCTTGCCTGTCTGCTTCTGGCGGCCCACGGGCACGCCGCGTCCATCATCCGTGTTGCGGATCGAGCCGTCGGCGAGGATGGTCACCTCGATGCTGGTGGCATGCCCGGCCATGGCTTCGTCGATGGAGTTGTCCACGACCTCCCAGACGAGATGGTGCAGGCCACGAGCGTCGGTGGAGCCGATGTACATGCCAGGTCGGCGACGCACGGCATCGAGGCCCTCGAGGACCTGGATGGAGTCCGCGGTGTACGCACCCGGCTTGGCGGAGGTGCTCACACTCCGGCCGTTCGAGCTCCGAGGCTCCGATCCCTCGGGCGTGGCCTGATCGGTCATGCGGTTCCTCCCGTCATCGGTCGAGCGCCGTGAGTCGGTCGACCAATCGACCGAGGTCCTCGTCGTCATACCAGGCGATCGTGATGTGCCCGCCCTTGCGTCCGGGCCTGATGGTCACCTTGGTGCCCAGGGCCTCGCGCACCTGGGCCTCCATGTGCTGGACGTCAGGGTCCACGGCCCGCGATCGGGTTCCGGGTCCGGCAGCCACCCCGTCCTTGGCGATGGCCACGAGGCCCTCGGTCTGGCGTACCGAGAGCGAACGAGTCACGACCGTGGCGAGCAGTGCCTCCTGCTGTGCGTGGTCGTCGAGGCCGGCCAGAGCCCGGGCGTGTCCGGCACTCAGCGCCCCATCCATGACTGCCTGTTGCACTCGCGGGGACGTCTCAAGGATACGCAGCGTATTGGCGATCGCTGGTCGCGAGCGACCCACACGCTGCGCGACGCGCTCCTGCGTCAGCCCGAAGGCATCCATGAGGTGCTGGAAGGCTCGTGCTTCCTCGATGGCGTTTAGGTCGGTGCGCTGGATGTTCTCCACCAGCGCGATCTCCAGTTGCTCCATTTCGTTAGCGTTGCGAACGGTCACCGAGATCGTCTCCAGGCCGGCCATGATGGCAGCCCGCAATCGACGTTCCCCGGCCACGAGCGTGAAGCCCCCCGTGGATTCGGTGACGATGATGGGTTGCAGCAGACCGAACTCGGCGATCGAATCCGCGAGCTGCTGCAACCCCTCGGCGTCGAAGTTGCGCCTCGGCTGATCAGGGTGCGGTTGGATGGATGTCACGGGCACATCCCTGGTGTGCGATACGCCCGGACTCGACTGGGGAATGAGGGCGGCCAGCCCGCGACCCAGACCACCACTGCTCCGCCTGGTCTCAAGCGCCATCGTCGGCACCCTCCATGTCGTGATCCGTCCGGGGCCCCAGGTAGCGCACCATGGCATCGCGCAGCGAGGTGCCCGGCTGGCACCCACTCCGCGTCAGGAATTCGAGCGCGATTGCCTGATATGCCTGGGCGCCGCGCGAGCTCGGGCTGTAGACACCGATGGGCCGCCCGTAGCTCGGGGCCTCTGCCAGGCGAACGCTGCGCGGTACGACAGCCTCGAAGACCTGGCTGCCCAGATGACGACGCACCTCGGCTGTCACGTCGGATGCCAGACTCGTACGGCCGTCGTGCATGGTCAGGACCACCCCCTTCAGGGCGAGACTGGGGTTCAGGTGATCACGGACGAGCTCGATGGTGGCCATCAACTGACTCAGCCCTTCGAGCGCGTAGTACTCGCACTGCAGCGGGATGAGCACGCTCTGTGCGGCGGTGAGGCTGTTGATGGTCAGCAATCCCAGCGAGGGCGGACAATCGAGCAGGATGAAGTCGAACGCGTCGACGAGACTGCTCAACTCGTGCTTCAGTCGGCGCTCACGTCCGGTGACGGGAACCAGTTCCACCTCCGCACCGGCGAGGCTCCGATCAGATGGCAGCAGCGATAGGTTCTCGATGGAGGTGGGCACGATCGCGGCCAAGGGCTCAACACCGGCCAGAAGGACGTCATAGACCGACGCAGCCAGCTGATCCCTATCGATACCGACGCCGCTTGTGGCATTCCCCTGCGGGTCCATGTCAACGATGAGAACACGGCGCCCGTCCATGGCGAGATACGCAGCGAGACTGACCACAGTCGTGGTCTTGCCCACTCCGCCCTTCTGGTTTGCGCAAGCGATGACCTCGCCCACTATCCGGTGTACCGATCGCGTCGCACTGCACGCATGTTACCTCGAACGGCTCGCTGATAGCGATCCTGCGCCCCTCACGGCTTGTGCCAAATCGGGTCGCCGAGCCGGGTTCGGCAGCCGGTCTCGCGTTTCGTCGTGGGGCAGACGTCGCTCGCCGGTGCGATGGCATGGAACCGGCCGCTCGCTGCCACGGCTGCTTCGCGGGTGCTTGCCTGCGGGTTGTTTGCCAGTTGTCCACGCGAGCGCCTACCGAGTCTGGAACCATGACGACAACGCATCCAGTCGCTCCTGGGGTCGTGGGTTTCGCGACCTACTCGGAGCGCGGTGCCGCCGGTGAGCTGCGTGTTTCACGTGGAACTGTCGATTCGTCCATCCAGTCTGCGACGCGAATCGATGTGCTCGGCAGCCCGCCGGCGTCGTCGCAAGATCGCCCCGTCTCGAATCACGCCCCCTTGGCACGCCGCCTCCAGACTGGGGCCACCTCGAGGCGATAGGGGAGAGGAGTCCACGAGCAGACCCGAGCAGCCCGAACAGCCGCCGCGCCCGCGTCCCACTCCAGACACGATTCCGCGAGAGACGCCGCGCAGGCGCCGCGTAGGCCAGGTGAACCGGAAGGTCCGCACGCCAGCTCATGGTTCCACGTGGAACGAAGTCGACCGCCGCAAGGACCATGGATACACCCGACATGGGGTGAACTGTCGCTCGGATGGCCCACCCCACGGGTCGTCGTGAGCTCGTCAGAAGTGGGCTCTGCCGTCGCCTGCGCCCTCGCCATCCCAGTGCTCGGGCTGATCGCCCTGGGTGGGGTGGGGCGCCCAGATGGGCCTGGGCTATACTTGGCCGGAGGTGGTTCGGAGCGCGAGGGGCGACTCGGGCACGGCCACGTCAGCCGTGGACCCCAGAGTCATCGACACATCAGATGAGCGTTCTGGCTCCTGCCGTGGGAGCCGTCATCGCCGCCATCGTCGAGTCGAGTGTGCTGACCCATCTCCAGGTGGGCGGCCTCAGACCCGACCTCGTGTTCGCCGTGGGCGTCGCACTGGCGATGGTCCTGGGCTTCGAGAGCGGCATGACCTGGGCTTTCGTGGGCGGTCTGACGCTGGACCTCCTGCTGCCGGGGCGGTCCCTCGGCTCGACGGCCTTGACACTGGTGCTCGTGACAGCCATGGCGCTGCTCGTGGCACGCGTCACCTGGCCGCCTCGCCTCGTCGTCATCGCGGCCACCTCGTTCGGGCTGTCGTTCGCCTACCAGGTCCTGCTGCTGGGCCTCCTGGCAATGACGGAGAACGTCGCCTTCCTGGGTCTCTCGTTCACCGATCTCGTGCTCGTCGGTCTTCTCGATGCCGCGATCACGGCCGTGGCAGTGGTCGTCGTGCGGGCCATCGACCTGCGCTTCGGCGAGCGCGAGCGGTTGGCATGGTGAGGCCATGAGCGCACCGACGCTCACGGCCGGAGGTTCCCAGCGGGCCCCGGATACGCGCCGCCTCACGCCGCGCCTGCTGGCCTTCGGCATCGCCATCATCCTGGCCGTCAGCGGACTCGGTCTGCGACTCTTCCAGCTGCAGCTGGCGCAGGCCTCGGTATTCGAGCCGCGCACGGCCCTCGGTCAGACCACCACCCGGCCCATCCCGGTCTCGCGCGGGCTCATGTACGACCGGCGCGGCCGGCTGCTGGTAGAGAACGTGCCCACCTTCGTCTTGCGCATCGTCCCGGCCGAGCTGCCCTTCGAGATCCGCCCCGAGGTGGCCGAGCGACTCTCCGGTCTCACGGACCTGCCTGCGCGGCGGATCATCGAGCGTCTGGACGCCCACATCGGCTCGCAGTTCGAGCCCGTGCGCATCGCGGACGTGGAAACCGAGACCGCGCGCATCATCACCGAGGATCCCGCGTCCTACCCCGGCGTGCGCATCGACTTGGAAGCCCACCGCAACTACCCCAGCGGCGCGCTGCTCTCGCACGTGCTGGGCTGGACCGGGCGGATCTCGGGGCCCGAGTATGAGCGGCTCAAGGACCAGGGCTACTGGCCCGAAGACCTCATCGGCAAGGCCGGTCTGGAGGCGACCTTCGAGGACGTACTGCGCGGCAAGTACGGCCTTGAGGAGGTCGAGCTCGACTCACAGGGCCGCGAGCTCCACGCGCCACGCATCCTGAAGGAGCCGATGGCTGGCGAGTCGCTCGAGCTGACCATCGACACCAGGACCCAGGAGAACGCCGAGAAGGCCATGCGCTGGGCCATGGAGGCGGTGGGCATCGATCACGGAGTGGTCGTGGCGATGAACCCGCAGAACGGGGAGATCCTGGCCATGGTCTCGCTCCCCAGCTACGACAACAACGCCTTCGCGCAGGGCATCTCCAACGCCGAGTACCGACAGCTCCTGCGCGACCCCGCACGGCCGATGCTCAACGGGGCGATCGGCGAACAGAATCCACCCGGCTCCACCTACAAGCTGGTGACCGGCTCAGGCGCCCTCCAGGACGGCAAGATCACACCCACGACCGTCATCAAGACCGAACCCTTCATCGAGATCGGCGATTGGAAGTATTGGGACTGGAACAAGGAGGGCTTCGGCCCGGTCAACATCTACGGCGGCTTCGCCCACTCCAGTGACACCTTCTTCTTCCGCCTGGCCGGCATGCTGGGCATCGATCGCCTCGCCTATTGGGCCCACCAGTGGGGCTTCGGCAAGCCCACCGGCATCGACCTCCCGGGCGAGGTCTCAGGGATCGTGCCCACCAACGACTGGAAACGTCGCACCCTGAACGAGCAGTACTACACCGGAGAGGTCTACCAGGCGGGGATCGGCCAGGGCTATAACGTGAGCACAGCCATCCAGATGCTCAACGCCTATGCCGCCCTGGCCAACGGGGGCACGCTCTTCAAGCCGCAGCTGGTGCGGCGCATCCTGGATCCCGAGGGCAACGTCGTGGAGCGCGTGCCGCCAGAGGTCATCCGCCAGCTGGACATCGACAAGTCCGTCCTGCGCACGATGCGTGTGGCCGCCCGCCGCGTGGTCACGGTCCGGCACACGTACAACCTCGTGGACCTGCCCATCGTCGTGGCCGGCAAGTCCGGCACCGCCGAGTTCGGTGTTCGGGACAAGCAGGGCCGCCTGCCCTTCAGCAACTGGTTCGTGGCTTTCGTGCCCAAGGAGGCGCGCAAGACGGCCTCCGACCCGGAAGGCATCGAGGCCGTGAAGCGCGAAGACGCCGATCTCGTCGTACTGGCCTATGCGCACGACACGCGCACCGCGGGCAACGCCGCGACCGAGATCGTCAAGTACTTCCTGCAGCTCCACTACGGCCTGTCGGTGGACCTGCGCCAGCGTTGGGTGCTGGAACGAGCGAACTTCTATGGTGGCTGATCGATGAGCACACTGCGACTCGAACCAGCGCGCGTGGGGACGCTGGCGGCCCATGATGGCCAGGGTCGCTGGTACGGCTTCGACCTGCAGCTGGCGATCTACGCCCTGTCGCTGGTCGTCATCGGACTCTTGATGGCCTTCACCAACAGCGGCACAGACCCCCTCCAGCCGGGCTCGATCTTCACGCGCGGGCTCGTCTGGCTGGCCCTGGCGGCAGTGGTCTTCGTCGCCTCCGCGGCCGCCGACCACCATTGGCTGCGGACGTTCGCCTGGCCCATCTACGGCTTCGCCATCCTCCTGCTGCTGGTCACCCTGGCCGTGGGCTCGGGCACCGGCGGCGTGTCACGTTGGGTCTCCGTCCTAGGGCTCCAGTTCCAGTTCTCCGAGTTCACCAAGATCCTCCTGGCCGTCGTGCTGGCGCACTACCTCGCCACCCGCGCTGCCGTCATCGATCAACCGCGGACCATCGTCGGTGCCGGACTTATCGCACTGCCCTTGCTGGGCCTCGTCCTCATCCAGCCGGACCTGGGGACGTCGCTGGTCTTCGGCGCCATCGTCTTCGGGGCGCTCTTCGTGTCTGGCGCCAGCCTGCGCTGGCTGACTGTCTCGGTCATCGGTGTCATGGCCCTGGTGCCCGTGGTCTGGGCCTATGTGCTCAAGGACTACCAGAAACAGCGCCTCGTCTCGTTCATGGACCCCACGGCCGATCCCCTGGGCTCCGGCTACCAACTGCAGCAGTCGCAGATCACGGTGAGCTCGGGGGGCCTGCTGGGGCGCGGGTTGACCAATGGCCTGATCGGCGAGAACCTGCCCGTCGGTGCCACGGATTTCGTGTTCGCCCGCGTCGGCGAGGAACTGGGCTTCCTGGGGGGCATGGTCGTGCTGGCGCTCTTCGCCCTGCTCATCTGGCGGATCCTGCTGGTGGGCTGGCGCTCCGGTGAGACCTTCACGCTGGCGCTCTCCGGCGGTCTGGCGGCCATGATGCTCTTCCAGCTGGTGGTCAACGTCGGCATGGTCCTGGGGGTGATGCCCATCACCGGTATCCCGCTGCCCTTCGTGACGCACGGCGGCGCCTCGCTCCTCAGCGCAGCGCTCGGCCTGGGCATCCTCGAGTCGCTGGCCATGAGGCGCTCAAGGTCGAACTGATCAAGCGCTGCCCGGCGCTGTCGCTGCTGTCAGGCTCGCAGGCCCGTGAGCCGCTCAGCCCCGACGCAGCAGGGCGTCCAACTCGCGCCGGTAGTTGCGACCCATGGTCGTGCGCGATAGCCACTCGAGGTAGTCACGGTCGAAGCGGGCGACCTGGTTGAGGGTCCAGCCGCGATAGCGACCGAACGTGAGCTCCGGCCCAGCGGGGGCCGGATTGGCGGGCGGGGGCCCGGCTTCGCCATGGGCAGCCTGCGCCGGCTGCGGAGTGCTGGCGCTGCGGTCGACGGCCTCGTCTCTCGTGCTGGGTGTCGAGAGGCCATGGCGCAGGCCGATGGTCTGGTCGTAGGCCGCCCGCGTGGACGGATCACTCAGGATGGCGTAAGCGTCGTTGAGTTCGGCCATGCGTGTCGCAGCCTCCGGCGAGGCATCGACGTCAGGGTGGTACCGCTTCGCCAGGTGACGGTAGGCCACGGTCATGAACGAGCGGTCCGCCCGAGGGCTGATCATGAGCACGTCGTAGAGGGTGCGGGCCATCACGCTCACGATAGCGAACTGGCGAGTGCCGGAGCGAAGTGGTGTGAGTGCCGGACCGTCGGGCGTTCAACATGGCTACCGTAGCCATGGGCGCACTCCTCCTGTGCCGGACACGTGATGTCGCACGCCTGTTGGCATCGGGTTCCCACGCATGACGCCACTCACTCGCGCCGCCAGATTCGCGCGCCGCCGGAATTGACGCCCGAGCGCTTCTCGGGCTACCATCGTTGTTCGCGCCCCGAGGCTTGTCGCGCCGTGTTCGCCTGCGACTCGCCACCCGCGCCCAACTATCGATCCACGGAACGCCAGACTAACCGACAGGAACCCTCATGTACGCAGTCATCGAATCAGGCGGCAAGCAGTACCGCGTCGACCTCGGCTCTGAGATCCAGGTCGACCGGCTCGATGTCCAGCCTGGCGACTCCATCAGGCTCGACCGCGTCCTCCTCGTCGCCGACGGCGAGGCCACGGCGGTCGGCCGCCCAGTCGTCGACGGCGCCAGTGTCTCGGCAGAGGTGCTGCGCCAAGAGCGCGGTGACAAGGTCATCGTCTTCAAGTACAAGCCGAAGGCCCGCACCCGTGTCAAGAAGGGTGCACGCGCGGAACTGACCCGCCTGCGCATCGCCGACATCGCCTTCGGTGGCAAGAGCGCTGCGAAGGATGCCAAGGCCAGTGAGTCGCAGCAGGCCAAGGCTGCCAAGGAAGCGGAGAAGGCCGCCGCCGACAAGGCCGCCGCCGACCAGGCGCTGGCGGCCCAGTTGGCCACAGCAGAGGTCGCCGCTGAGGCCGCCACGCCCGCAGCCTCCAAGGTCAAGGGAGCGCCGCGCAAGAGCCAGAAGCCGGCCGAGCCCGAGATCGCCGCTGAGCCCGAGGCCGCCGCTGAGCCCGAGGCTGCCGAGCTCGAGCCCAGGCTGCCGCTGAGCCGGAGGCTGCCGAGCCTCAAGCTCAGGCCGCCGCAGAGGCGGAGCTCGAAGGCGCCGAGACCGACACCAGGAAGGACGACTGACCGATGGCCCACAAGAAGGCAGGTTCCAGCTCCAAGAACGGCCGTGACAGCGTCGGCAAGCGCCTCGGCGTCAAGGCGGGCCAGGGCCAGCTCGTCCCGGCTGGCTCGATCATCGTGCGGCAGCGTGGCATGACCTTCCTGGCCGGCCCGGGGGCCGGCCTCGGTCGTGACTACACCGTCTTCGCCACCGTCACCGGACGCGTCCACTACGAGCACGCCCGACGCGACAAGAAGCGCGTCCGCATCGAGGCAGAGGCGCCGGTCGCCGGCTGACGACAGCAAGGACATCCGACATGAAGACCGATACGCATCCCAAGTACCACCAGGCGAACGTCAGCTGCGCCTCATGCGGCACGCAGTTCACGGTCGGCTCCACGCAGCAGGATCTGCGCCTCGACATCTGCTCCAGTTGCCACCCCTTCTACACCGGCAAGCAGACGATCGTGGATACCGCCGGCCAGGTGGAGCGCTTCCAGAAGCGCCTCGAGCGCTCGGCGAAGCTCTGACCCTTGAGTCGGTCGGCGGCCGGGCAGGGCGACGTCAGCGCGGTCCGTCGAGCAGGCCCGGGGGCTGACTGACATGGCTCGTTTCGCCTACGGCGGCCAGGCCCTCATGGAGGGCGTCTACATGCGCGGCCAGAGCGCCATCGGTGTGGCCGTGCGCGGACCCGAGGGTCAGATCTTCGCGGGCCAGGAGCCGCTGGACAGTGTTCTCCACCGCAACCGCTTCGCCCGCGCCCCGTTCTTCCGCGGCGTGGTGGTGCTCTACGAGACCCTCATCATCGGGACCAAGTGGTTGATGCGCTCCGGCTCGCTGGCCGCCGCAGGGGAGGGAGTGGCGTTCGGCGGCAAGGCCGTGGCGCTGACGCTGCTCGTCACCCTCGGGCTCGCCGTCGGCCTCTTCGTGCTCCTGCCCCTGCTGGTCGCCCAGGGCAGCGTCTCGCTCCTCTTCGGCGAAGTCAGCGGCGGACCGGAGGCCTTCTTCGTCCACCTCCTGGAGGGCCTCATCAGGGTCGCCATCTTCGTGGGCTACCTGCTCCTGGTGAGCCGCTCGCAGGAGATCGGTCGCGTCTTCCGATACCACGGCGCCGAGCACATGACCATCCATGCGCTGGAATCGGACCTGCCCCTGACCGTGGAGAACGTGCGCCGTTTCCCGACCGCGCACCCGCGCTGTGGCACGGAGTTCCTGGTCATCTTCATCCTCGTCAGCATCCTGCTCTTCAGCCTGCTGGCGGGCGTCGAGCTGTGGGTGGCCCTCCTGGGCCGCATCCTGCTCATCCCGGTCATCGCGGCCGTCTCCTACGAGATCCTCAAGTGGGGCGCCAAGCGCCGTGATCACTCCGTCTGGCGCTGGCTCTTCCTGCCTGGTATCTGGATGCAGGCCATCACGACCAAGCAGCCCGACGACTCCATGATCGAGGTCGCCATCTGTTCGATGCAGGAAGCCCTGGCGGCCAATGGTGACTTCGCGCCCGAGGGCAGCTGGGACCCCGTTCGGGAGCCCATCCCGGACGCGGGTGAGCTGGCGCGGAGTGTCGAAGCTCGCATGGCTGCGACCGAGGGCGAAACGGCGACCGAGGGAGACGCTACCGGCGGGATCGAGGCGGCCGCCTTGGCCGAGCGGGACACCGGCAAGCCCGGCGCCGCTGAGGGCGACGCGGAGGGCGCATGAGCCTTGAGGCTCGGCTTGACGAGATCGAGCGTCGCCTGGAGGAGATCGAAGCGGAATGGTCGCGGCCCGAGGTGGCCACCGACCCGGAGCGCAGCAAGGTGCTGGGGCGAGAGCTGGCCCAGCTGGCACCGGTCGTGGACAGCCATCGCCGCCTGCGCGGCGTCCGCGAGCAGTTGGCGGCTGCCCGCCGAGAACGTGACTCCGAGAGCGACCAGGAGCTGCGCGACATGGCCCGCGAGGTCGTTGCCGAGCTGGAGGCCGAGGAGACCGCGCTGGAGGCCCAGCTGCGTCTCCAGCTGCTGCCACGCGATCCCAACGACGAGCGCGACGTCATCATCGAGATCCGAGGCGGCACGGGGGGCGAGGAAGCCAGCATCTTCGCGGCCGACCTGTTCCGTATGTACGCCCGCTACGCCGAGCGTCACCGCTGGAAGACCGAGACGCTCTCGACGAGCGAATCGGGCGTCCGTGGCCTGCGCGAGGTCATCTTCGAGATCAGCGGTAACGGTGCCTACAGCCGCCTCAAGTACGAGGGCGGCGTGCACCGCGTGCAGCGCGTGCCCGAGACGGAAGCCAGCGGCCGCATCCACACCTCGA
This sequence comes from uncultured Chloroflexia bacterium, assembly GCA_963825995.1. Lineage (GTDB taxonomy): Bacteria > Chloroflexota > Limnocylindria > Limnocylindrales > CSP1-4 > JAFMJV01. The sequence continues at coordinate 107,378 of CAWGVH010000001.1, read as the reverse complement.
CGGCGACCGTGGCCGTGCTGCCCAAGGCCGACGAGGTGGACATCCGGATCGACGAGGCCAGGGACCTGCGCATCGACGTCAAGCGGTCGTCGGGTCCTGGCGGGCAGTCGGTGAACACGACCGACTCGGCCGTGCGCATCACGCACCTGCCCAGCGGCCTGGTGGTGGAGATCCAGGACGAGAAGAGCCAGCACAAGAACAAGGCCAAGGCCCTGGCCGTGCTTCGTTCGCGGCTGCTCGAGATGGAGCAACGCAAGGCCCAGGCCGAGGAAGACCAGGTCCGTCGCTCCATGGTCGGCAGCGGTGAGCGCGCCGAGAAGATCCGCACCTACAACTTCGCGCAGGACCGCATCACCGACCACCGCATCGGCCTTGACATCCACGACCTGCCAGGCGTGCTCGACGGCGACCTGGACCGGCTCATCGACGCTCTCATCACGACGGACCAGGCCGAGCGGCTGGCCTCCCTGGATTCGCGACCGGCCCGCGGCTAGGCCGGGCCGACCTGGTAGCCGACCAGAGCATGACCGCCAGCCAGATGCCGCCACGCAAGGTCGGCGAGACACTGGCGAGTGCATCCGTCGCGCCTCCACGAGGCCGGCTCGGAGACCGCGCGCCTCGATGCCGAGGTCCTGCTCGGCCACGTGCTGGGTGTGGACCGCAGCACGCTGGCGGCGCACCCTGAGGCACCGCTGGGCAGCGCCCAGGCCGAGGCCTTCGAGCGTTGCCTGCGGCGCCGCGAGCAGGGCGAGCCGGTGGCCTACATCCGGGGCCTCAAGGAGTTCTACGGGGCTGCCATCATGGTCGACGATCGCGTGCTCATCCCGCGTCCCGAGACCGAGACGCTCGTGGAACTGGCGCGTCGCCCGCGTGCGTGCCGACCTGACGTCCGGCCCGCGATCGGCAGAGGCCGGGCCCTACCTTGTCTGGGACGTGGGCACCGGCTCCGGGGCCGTGGCCGTGGCCATCGGTCTCGAGCTGCGCCGTCGCCGCTATGGGGACGCCGTGCGCTACGTCGTCAGCGACATCTCCCCCGAGGCCCTGACCATGGCCACCATCAACGCCGTCGCCCAGGGTCTGGCGGACCTCTTCACCTTCGCGCAGGGTGACCTCACCGACGTGCTGCCGACGCCGCGGCCGGTCGACCTGCTGGTCGCCAACCTGCCCTATGTCCCGACTGGCGACATCCGGGACCTGCCCGTGGCGGCGAGCTTCGAACCCCGGCTCGCCCTAGACGGTGGTCCGGACGGCCTGTCGGTCATCGGTCGCCTTCTGGCGGCCCTGCCCTCGGCCGTGGCACATGGCGGCGCGGCGCTGCTGGAGATCGGCGGCGACCAGTCGGTGGCGCTGGGCCGACTGGCCGCGGAGGCTCCTGCCAGGCTGGAGCTGCCAGATCCACGCCGACCTGGGTGGCAGCCCACGGGTGGCCCAGCTGGAGCGGGCCGGTGAGTGAGACGCGCGGGCCCGTGGTGCTGCGCGCCTCGGATCACCGGTCGCTGGCCGTGGCCGCTGCGGCCCTCGCGGCTGGCAGCATCGTGGGCATACCCACCGAGACCGTCTACGGGGTCGGCGTGCTCCCGCGGCCGGAGGCGCTGCGGGCGCTCCTTGCGGCCAAGCGGCGACCCGCCGACAAGGGCATCGCCCTGCTCATCGACGACCTCGACCAGGTGCGACGGCCTCGTCGTGGTCGGAGTCGCGGCCCGCCGGCTGGCGGAGCGCTTCTGGCCAGGCCCACTGACGCTGGTGCTGCCGCTCCGGCAGTCCGCGCTGGCAGCCGACGAGCTCACCGGCGGACGTGACACGCTGGCCCTGCGTGTCCCCGACCATGCCGTGCCGCGCGCCCTGGCCCGGGAGCTGGGACCGCTCGCGGTCATCGTCGGCCAACCGCTCCGGCGAGCCCGATGCCCGCACGGCTGAGGCGCTCGTGGCATCGCTGGGGCCCTCCCTGGCCGTCGTCATCGACGACGGCCCGGTACGTGGCGGCGTGCCCTCCAGCGTCGTGGCCGTCGATGCAGCAGGCCGGGTGGCAGTGCTCCGAGAGGGTGCCATCGAGCGCAGCATGATCGACGCCATGTTCGGGGAGAAGACTTGACGGTGCGCAGGGCCGCCTCTCGAACCCGGGGCGCATGACGAGGCCGGGACAGGCGGCACGGGTACACTGGCGCACGCGGAGAGGACGAGCAGCGGAGCAGGCATGAGCGTCATCACCGACGGCCAGCGGGCGCAAGAGCCCATCGCCGTCGTCGACCCCGAGCTGTGGGCGGCGATGGTCGCGGAGCGTGAGCGGCAGACCTGGAAGATCGAGCTCATCGCCAGCGAGAACTACGCCTCGCGGGCGGTGCTCGAGGCGGCCGGGCTCGTGGCTCACCAACAAGTACGCCGAGGGCCAGCCGGGCAAGCGCTACTACGGCGGCTGCGAGTACGTCGACGTCGTCGAGCGACTCGCCGAGGACCGCGCCCTGGCCCTCTTCCCGGGCGCCGAGTTCGTCAACGTGCAGCCCCACTCCGGGGCGCAGGCGAACATCGCTGCCTATGTCTCGGTGCTCGAGCACGGCGACCGCATCCTGGGCATGAGCCTCGCCCACGGCGGCCACCTGACCCACGGCCACCCCATCAACTTCAGCGGCCGCAACTTCGAGGTCCACGCTACGGGGTCTCGGAGATCGACAGCCGCATCGATTACGACGCCCTCGAGCGGCAAGCGCGCGGACGTGCGGCCGCGGCTCATCGTGGCCGGTGCGAGCGCCTACCCGCGCATCATCGACTTCGAGCGCATGGCCCGCATCGCACACGACGTGGAGGCGCTCCTCTTCGTGGACATGGCCCACATCGCCGGACTCGTGGCCGCCGGCCTGCACCCCAGCCCGTTCCCGCACGCGGACATCGTCACCACGACCACCCACAAGACCCTGCGTGGGCCGCGCGGCGGCCTCATCTTCGGTCGCGCCGAGCTGGGCAAGCAGATCGACCGTGCCGTCTTCCCGGGCACGCAGGGCGGGCCGCTCATGCACGTCATCGCGGCCAAGGCCGTGGCCCTCCTCGAGGCCCAGGGCGAGGACTTCCGCGAGTACCAGCAGCGCACCCTGGAGAACGCCGTCGAGCTGGCCGACACGCTGCGCGATCACGGCGCAGCGCTCGTCTCCGGCGGCACCGACAACCACCTCATGCTCGTCGACGTCACGCCGCTCGGCGTCACCGGCGCGGAGGCCGAGCACCTCCTCGACGAGGTGGGCATCACCGTCAACAAGAACGCCATCCCCTTCGACCCGCTGCCGCCCAACACGGCGTCCGGCATCCGCGTGGGCATCGCCGGCCACCACGACGCGCGGCTTCGGCGCGCGCCGAGATGCGCCAGGTCGGTGAGCTGCTCGTGCGCGCCCTGCGCAAGCGCGGACGACGCCGGCAGCCCTGGCCGAGGTATCCACGCGAGGTGCAGGGCCATCTGCGCTCGCTTCCCGGTGCCGGGACTGCCCGACGCGTGAGACTGGAGGAGCTGCCGCTCATCCTGCTGGCGCTGGGCGCCGCCGCGGCAGCATCCTTCCTGCTGACCCCGCTGGCGATGCGCTTCGCTGCGGCCAGCGGGGCCATCGACGAGCCCGACGCCGGCCGGCGCGTCCACAGCCGTCCCATCCCGCGGGCGGGCGGTCTGGCAGTCGTCGTCGCCTTCGTCGGCGTGGGCGTCGTCGCCATGCTGCTCATCGGTGTCAGGCCGCTCAGCCGGACCCTTCCCGCAGCTCTACGTCTGGGGCGGTGACGCTGTCCGACGTGACGAGCTCATGGCCCTGCTGGGCGGCTCGCTGCTGGCCGCGGCCCTGGGCTTCATCGACGACCGCTGGCAGATCCGCGCTCGCTGGCAGTTCATCTTCCAGGTCCTGCTGGCGGCCGTCGCCGTGGCCCTGGGGGTCACCATCACCTTCGTGGCCAACCCGCTCGAGTTCCTGGGCGGCATCCTGGACAGCACCACCATCACGTTCGCCGGTCTCGGCGCCGGCGCTCGTGACCGGGCTCTGGGTGGTCGGCATGATCAACAGCATCAACTTCATCGACGGCCTCGACGGCCTGTCCGACGGGCGTGGCCCTCATCGCGGCGCTGACCCTGGGCATCATCTCGCTGACCGAGCGGCGTGGGCTCCTATGCACCGATGGTGGCGCTGCTCTGCGCGGCTCTGGCCGGGGCACTGGCCGGGTTCCTGCCCTGGAACTTCCACCCCGCCCGGGTCTTCATCGGTACCACCGGCGTGATGGCCGTGGGCTACGCGCTGGCAGTCCTGTCGATCCTGGGAACAGCCAAGGTCGCCGTTGCACTGCTGGTGCTGGGCGTGCCCATCATCGACACCTTCTGGATCATCACGCGACGTCTGGCAAGCCGCCGCTCGCCCTTCACGCCCGACCGCGGCCACATCCACCACCGACTGCTGGACCTGGGCCTCACGCACCGGGGCGCCGTCCTGCTCATCTACGCCATCTGCGCGGCGCTGGCGGTCATGAGCATCGTGCTGGCCGGTGGCTCAGGTCCGCTGTATGCGTTCCTGGCCGTCGTCATCGCCTCCGGGCTGCTCCTGCTCCTCATCACGTTCCGCAGCGGGGCGGACGAGGCACTGGTCGCGAGCTCCTATCCCGATGGCGAGGCGGCGCCGTCATCCGCCGCGGGGCCCGACGATGGTCGTGGCGACACCGACCAAGGTGGCCCCAGCAACCCTCATCCTGTGGGCACGGGCTCCCGGCGATGAGGGGGTCCCATCGTGCAGCACGATCGTGCTGCTATACTCCTAGCCGCCCGTGACGAGCGACCCGATGAACGGTGACGGGAAGGCATTCGGTTACTTCGCCCTCTTCTCGGAGATAGGGCTGGTCCTCTTCGTGACCACGTTCGGCGGGCTGCTCGTCGGCCGTTGGTTCGATCAGCAACTTGGCACCAATCCCGTGCTGGTCATCCTCGGGTTCCTGTTGGGCATCTTGATCGGAGCGGTGGCGGACTGGCGCCTCATCAGCCGGTTCCTTGAGAATACGAAACCCTGACGGAGGCTCGTGTGCTCCGTCCCCACGGAGCAAGCGTGCCTGACGAAGCGGTGGCGACCGACCCCCTGGAGCCGCTGAGCGAGCCCGAAGACCGGATCGCGTTCATCGCCGACAAGCGTGGTGGCATCTCGATGCGCGTCCTCGGTGCGCTCATCGGGCTCTTGCTCGTGGTGGACCTGCTGGCCAGTCCTGCTCGTGCCGCCGACGAACAAGTCCGATCCGGGTGCCGACTGCGCGTACCCGGTGTGCTACGTCAACGGCACCTTGCACATCCCGCGCCCTCACGAGGTCTGGGTGGCCGGTGGTGAAGAGCCGGCCACGGGTCTGATGACCTTCCAGGTCAGCCTCACCGACACCCTGTTCACGATGATCATCATCACCATCGTCGTACTGCTGCTGAGTGCGGCCGTGACGAGGAGGGGGAAGGCCGTCCCGGGCTTCTTCCAAAACTTCTCGGAGTGGGCCTACGAGTCGCTGAGCAACTGGGGCATCGGCATGGGCGGCTCGCGGGCGGCGCGCTACATGCCCATCTTCGCGGCGTCCTTCATCCTCATCCTGGCCTTCAACTGGAGCGGGCTCATCCCGGGCATCGGCATCCTGCCGTGGACTCGAGCACCGACCAGTGACCTCAATGTGACCATCGGCCTGGCGCTCTTCGCGTTCGGCTACTTCGAGTACCAGGGCTTCAGGCGGCTGGGGACGCGCGGCTACCTGTCCAAGTTCTTCCCTTTCTACGAGTTCAAGAAGGGTATCGGCGCCGGGCTCATCGCGCTCTTCGTCGGCCTGGTCGAGCTCATCCTCGAATTCGTCAAGCCGGTCACGCTGTCGATGCGACTCTTCGGCAACATCTTCGGGGGCGAGGTAGCCCTCGCGGTCGTGACCGGACTGACGCTGGCGCTCATCCCCGTCGCGCTGTATGGCCTCGAGATCATCCTGACCTTCGTCCAGGCCCTCATCTTCAGCACGCTCACGCTGATGTTCATCCTGGCCGCCGTCGAGAGCCATCACCACGAGGAAGGCCACGCAGGGGAGGGAGCGATCGACGCACTGGAGGGCTCGACGAGGCACGCAGCAGCAACCACCTAGTCGGTACTCGGGACCGGGCCGCCAGCCCGCGTCCATCCACTGGAGCACACGGAAGCAGAAGCAGGAGGTTTCGCAACAACATGGACGTCGCACCTATCGGCGCCGGGCTTGCAGCCATCGCCATCATCGGTCCCGGCCTCGGCATCGGCATCCTGGCCGGCATGTCAGCCAGTGCCATCGGGCGCAACCCAGACGCCGCTGAGCAGATCCGCGGGCTCGCGGTCCTGATGGCGGCGTTCGCCGAGGGACTCGGCGTCATCGCGCTCGTCGTGGCGCTGGCACTCGTCTTCGTCGCCTAGCCAGCACGAGCACACCAGCCGTGGAAGTCCTGGCCATCGCACAGGGGCTGACCGGCCAACTCGTCACGCTCGCCTCGGAAGGCGGGGAGTCGGGCGGGCTGACCATCAACTGGTTCTGGGTCCTCGTCAGCTTCATGAACTTCGCGGTGTTCTTCTACATCGCGTGGAAGGTCGTTCTGGTACCGGTCGGGGGTCGACTGAGCGATCGGCGGGATCGCATCGAGCAGGGCCTCAAGGACGCCGATGCTGCCCGTCGCGATCGAGAGGCCGCGGCGGACCAGCGCGCCGTCGTCCTGGCGGAGGCGCGACGCGAAGCCAGCGAGATCGTCTCGCGCGCCCAGAAGCTCTCCGAGGAGTTGCGCGAGACCGGCGTCGCCAAGACACAGGCGGAGGTCGACCGCATGCGCGAGCGAGCCCTGGCAGACATCGACGCCGAGCGCATCCGCGCGCTGTCCGACGTCCGTGGCCAGGTCGCCGACCTGGCGCTGCTGGCGGCCGGCAAGGTCGTCGGCGAGACCATGGGCAGCGACCGAGAGAAGCGTCTCGTGGACGAGTTCCTGGCCCAGGTCTCGGTCCCGGCGCCCTCTCGAAGCGAGCGCAACTGATGTCGCCACGGACCTTGAGGCCATCATGCCGCTGACCCGCAGCTCGGCCCGTCGCTATGCGGAGGCGGCCTTCGAGATCGCCGAGCGCGACGGATCCGTGGATGCCTGGCTGGCCGCCCTGGCCATCGCCCAGGAGCGGCTCACCTCGCCCAAGGCGATGCGCCTGCTGTCCAACCCGGCCATCCCGGCTGCTTCGCGCATCGAGGTACTGGGGCGCCTGCTGGGCGATGATGTCCGCGGCGCGCCACGCAACCTGCTGGCGCTCATGGTCCGGCGCGGCCGCTTCGAGCAGCTGCCTGGCGTGAGCCGGGAGTTCAGGCGACTCCACCTCCGGCGCGAGGGCATCGTCGAGGCCACCGTCACAACTGCCTCGGCGATGGAGACGGCTGACGTCGAGGCCCTCCGACAGCGCCTCGAGACGCTGACCGGCAAGCGCGTGGAGTTGCAGCCACTCGTTGACCAGAGACTGCTGGGCGGTGTCTCGGTCCGCATCGGCGACCGACTCATCGACGGGTCCGTGCGCGGTCGCCTCGAGCGGCTCCGGACCGAGCTCTCCACCTTCGCCACCTGACGCCACGATCCAGAGGAAATAGACCCCATGGCCATCAGCTCCGACGACATCACCCAGATCATCAGGTCCGCCATCGACGAGTTCGACTCGGGCATCGAGACGCGCTCCGTCGGCACCGTCGTGGAGGTCGGTGACGGCATCGCCCGCATCTACGGTCTCGAGGGTGCTCTGTCCTCCGAGCTGCTGGAATTCCCCGGTGGTATCAAGGGCATGGCGCTCAACCTGGAGGAAGAGACGGTCGGCGCGGTCATCCTGGGCGACTACACCCAGATCAAGCAAGGTGACACCGTCAAGACCACCGGCGCCGTCGTCGAGGTGCCGGTCGGTCCGGGGCTCATCGGCCGCGTGGTGGACGCCCTGGGGCGGCCCATCGATGACAAGGGGCCCGTCACGTCCGCAGCGACTCGCGCCGTGGAACGCGTGGCTCCCGGCGTCATCAGCCGCAAGTCGGTGGACACGCCCGTGCAGACCGGCATCAAGGCCATCGACGCCCTCATCCCCATCGGCCGCGGCCAGCGCGAGCTCATCATCGGCGACCGCCAGACGGGCAAGACCACCGTGGCGGTGGACGCCATCATCAACCAGAAGGGCAAGGGCCTCGTCTGCATCTACGTCGCCATCGGCCAGAAGCTCTCCACGGTGGCCAAGACGGTGGCCGTCCTGGAGCAGTTCGGGGCCATGGAGCACACCATCGTCGTGGTGGCTGGCGCCGAGGACCCGGCACCGCTGCAGTATCTGGCGCCCTACTCCGGTGCGGCCATGGGCGAGTACGTCATGGAGGTGGGCGTCGAGATCGACGGCCAGCTCGTGAAGGACGCCCTGTGTGTCTACGACGACCTCACCAAGCACGCCTGGGCCTATCGCGAGATGGCCCTGCTGTTGCGCCGCCCGCCCGGCCGCGAGGCCTACCCCGGTGACGTCTTCTACCTGCATAGCCGGCTCCTGGAGCGCGCCGCGCGCCTGAACGAGGAGCACGGCGGGGGCTCGCTGACAGCGCTGCCCATCATCGAGACGCAGGCCAACGACGTCTCGGCCTACATCCCCACCAACGTCATCTCCATCACGGACGGCCAGATCTATCTCGAATCGGACCTCTTCAACGCCGGCCAGCGGCCTGCCCTCAACGTTGGCATCTCCGTCTCGCGCGTGGGCTCAGCGGCCCAGACGAAGGCCATGAAGAAGGTCGCCGGACCGCTCAAGCTGGACCTGGCGCAGTATCGCGAGCTGGCCGCCTTCGCCCAGTTCGCCTCCGACCTGGACAAGGCCACGCGCGACCAGTTGACTCGCGGCGAGCGCATCTCCGAGGTCATCAAGCAACCCCAATTCAGCCCGCTCGCCGTCGAGCAGCAGGTGGCCATCCTGTGGGTCGTCACGAACGGCTACCTCGATGACGTCCCAGCTGCCAGGGTGCGCGACTTCGAAGCCCGCTTCTACAGCTTCCTGGAGGCCGAGCGTCCCGAGGTCCTGGCCTCGCTGGCCGACAAGTCGGCCCTCGACGACGACATCGCCGCCTCGCTGCGCAGTGCGACAGAGGCCTTCAAGGAAACGTTCACCGTCTAGTCAGGAGGAAGGCACCCGCTCGTGCCAAGCCAACGCGAGATCCGACGTCGCATCGGATCGGTCGGCAACATCAAGCAGATCACCCGCGCCATGCAGTTCGTGGCTGCCTCGAAGCTGAAGCGCGCCCAGGACGCCACCCTGTCCTCGCGGCCGTACAGCGACAAGCTGGACGAAGTGCTCGCGGATGTCGCGGCCGTGCTTGATGACGAGCATCATCCGCTCCTGGCCGAGGAGCGGCCCGGGGCGCGGCTCATCGTGCTCTTCACCACCGATCGCGGGCTGGCCGGCTCGCTGAACACCAACACCATCCGTTTCGCGGCTCGCGAGATCGCCACCTCCGGCGGTGACCTCAGCGTGGTGACCGTGGGGCGCAAGGGCACCGCTGCCATGCGTCGCGCCCACGTGCCCATCGCGGCCTCGTTCGAGGGCTTTGGCGACAAACCCGCCTTCGCCGACATCCTGCCCCTGGCCCGGCTCATCTCTGACGACTTCCTGGCCGGCACCTATGCCAAGGTGCATCTCGTCCATCCAGCCTTCGTCTCGACGCTGGTGCAGCGGCCCGAGATGAAGCGGTTGCTGCCCATCAAGCCCAATCCGGATGACGAGGCCATCCCCGGCCGGCAGTTCATCTTCGAGCCCAGCCCCAGGCAGGTGCTCGAACAGCTCTTGCCGCGCTACGTCGCGACGCGCCTGTTCCAGGCCGTCCTCGAGCTGACGGCCTCTGAGCAGTCAGCGCGTATGGTGGCCATGCGCAACGCCACGGACAATGCCCAAGAGCTCATCGACGACCTCACCCTCACCTACAACAAGGTGCGCCAGGCCAACATCACGCGCGAGATGATCGAGATCGCGACCGGCGCGGGCAATGCCTGACCAGATGACACCCGGACCGACAGGTCCGGTCACGGAGGAAGCGACCCCCATGGCGGAACCCACGACAAGCAAGCCCGGAGCGGCCACAGGTGCGGTCGGCCGCGTCATCGCCATCACGGGGCCGGTCGTCGACGTCGAGTTTCCGGCCGGGCAGCTTCCGGCCATCTTCAACGCCGTGCGCATCGACACCGCCGGCACTCCGATCGTCTGCGAGGTCCAGCGGCACCTCGGCAACAACTGGGTGCGCTCGGTGGCCATGAGCACGACCGACGGTCTCTCGCGCGGCACGCCTGCCGTGGACCTCGGGGCGCCCATCAGCGTACCCGTTGGCCCAGAGACGCTGGGTCGGGTCTTCAACGTGCTCGGTGAGACCATCGACGGCAAGGCCCCGGTGACGACGGCCACGACCTACCCCATCCATCGAGCCGCCCCCTCGTTCGAGGAACAGGCCACCGCCACCGAGGTGTTCGAGACCGGCATCAAGGTCATCGACCTCATCTGCCCCTTCGCCAAGGGCGGCAAGATCGGCGTCTTCGGCGGTGCGGGGGTGGGCAAGACGGTCATCATCCAGGAGCTCATCCGCAACGTTGCGCAGGAGCATGGCGGCTACTCCGTCTTCGCCGGGGTCGGTGAGCGCTCCAGGGAGGGCAACGACCTCATCGCCGAGATGGTCGAGTCGGGCGTCATGTCCAAGACTGTCATGGCCTTCGGCCAGATGAACGAGCCGCCCGGCGCTCGCCTCCGCGTGGCCCTCACGGGACTCACGATGGCCGAGTTCTTCCGCGATGAAGGCCGTGACGTGCTGCTCTTCATCGACAACATCTTCCGCTTCACCCAGGCCGGCTCTGAGGTCTCCGCGTTGCTCGGTCGCATGCCCTCCGCGGTGGGCTACCAGCCCAACCTCGCCACCGAGATGGCGGGCCTGCAGGAGCGCATCACCTCCACCAAGCAGGGCTCCATCACCTCCTTGCAGGCCATCTATGTGCCCGCTGATGACTACACCGACCCAGCCCCCGCCACGACCTTCGGCCACCTTGACTCGACCATCCGCCTGGAGCGCTACCTGACGGAGCTGGGCATCTACCCGGCCGTGGATCCGCTGACCTCCACCTCGCGCGTGCTCGACCCGCTGATCGTGGGCCAGGAGCACTACGACGTGGCCCGCGAGGTGCAGCGCGTCCTGCAGCGCTACCGTGACCTCCAGGACATCATCGCTATCCTCGGCATCGATGAGCTCTCCGAGGACGACAAGGCTCTGGTGGCCCGGGCCCGCCGGCTGCAGCGTTTCGCGAGCCAGCCCATGTTCGTGGCGGCCGTCTTCACCGGCCGCGAAGGCCAGTACGTGTCCATCCGCGACACCGTGACCTCCTTCCGCGAGATCCTGGAGGGCAAGGCCGACGACCTGCCCGAGCAGGCCTTCTTCCTGGCCGGCACGCTCGACCAAGTGCGCGAGAACGCAGCCCGCCTGGAGGCCCGCTGACCGTGGGCGGCACGGGCGGGGGAGGGTAGGCATGCCGCTGCTGCTCGAGATCGTCACGCCCGAGCGTCTCGCCTACGCGGACGAGGTGGACGCCGTCTTCTGCCCAGGTGTCGAGGGCGAGTTGGGTGTCCTGCCACACCATGCCCCCCTGCTCTCCATGCTGGGCCTGGGTGAGCTGCGCATCCGCAAGGGCGCGCAGGAGGAGTTCTTCGCCATCGCCGGCGGCTTCGTCCAGGTCCGCCCGGACAAGGTCGTCATCATGGCCGAGCTGGCCGACCTCTCCTCGGAGATCGACCTGGAAGCCGCCGAAGAGGCGCGCAACGAGGCCCAGCGGGCCATCCAGCAGGGCTTCGATGAACCGGCCGACCTGGTGCAGGCACGGGCCTCGATGGAGCGCGCGCTGCTGCGCATCCGCGTCGCCGAACGCCGGCACCGCGAGGGCCCGCGGCAGCGGCCCTGACCGGCATGGCCGAGGCACGTCCTTTCCACTGGGAGTACCAGGCGCCACCGGTGCCCCGTGAGACGATCTGCATCGAGGGCGGTCATCCGCTGCGCGGCGAAGTGTCTATCAGCGGCTCCAAGAACGCGGCCCTCAAGCTGCTCGCGGCAGCCACCCTGACCGGCGAGCGATGCCGCTTCACCAACGTGCCTGAGATCGCGGATGTCGTGCTCATGGTCGATCTCCTGCGCGACCTCGGGGTCGTGGTGGACCATCCCGAGCCCAGCGTCTACGAGGTTTCGGCGGGCGATGTCGACTGGCTCTTCGTGCCGCTCGAGGCGGCCGCCAAGATGCGTGCCAGCTTCATCCTGCTCGGCCCTCTCCTGGCACGCTTCGGCCGCGTCATCATCAGCAACCCCGGCGGCGACCGCATCGGGCGGCGGCCGGTGGATCTCCACGTCGAGGCCATGCAGGCGCTGGGTGCCACCATCGGCTACCGCAACGGCTACTACTTCGCGCAGGCGCCGGGCCGCCTGCGGGGTGGCCACGTGGAGTTCCCGCACGTCACCGTGATGGGCACGGAGAACGCCATGCTGGCGGCGACCCTGGCCGACGGCCACACGACGATCCATCCAGCAGCCCGCGAGCCCGAGGTCGACGACCTCATCAGCTTCCTGCAGGCCATGGGCGCTGACGTGCAGCGCACGGCACCCGACGTCATCGAGGTCGAGGGCCGACGCCGCCTCCGCGGCGCCACGCATCACGTCGTCGCCGATCGCATCGAGGCCGGCACATTCGCTGTGGCTGCCGCTATCACCGGCGGCGAGGTCACTCTGCGCGGCGCTCCCTCGGCCCACATCGGCGCCTTCCTCGACGTCCTGCAGGAAGTGGGTGTGGAGGTCAGCGATGCTGCCGAGGGTGTCACTGTGCGTGGCGCGGAACCCGGCAGGGGCACCTATCGGGCCACGGACATCGAGACCGAGCCCTACCCTGGTCTGGCCACGGACCTCCAGCCACCCATCTCGGTGCTGCTCACCCAGGCCCGGGGCCGCAGCACCGTCCACGAGTCCATCTTCGAGGACCGCCTGGAGTGGCTCACCGACCTTCGCCACATGGGGGCGCAGGTCGAGGTCACGGATGCCCATCACGCCGCCATCACCGGTCCATCACGCCTGCATGGCACGGACCTGGAGATGGGCGATCTGCGCGCCGGCGCCTCGCTCATCCTGTGCGCACTGGCTGCCGAAGGCACCTCCACCATCAGCGGCGTCCACCACGTGCGGCGCGGCTACGAGGACATCGAGCGCAAGCTGCTCGACCTCGGCGCGCACATCGTGCCCGCTGCGGCCGTGGGGGGACCTGATACGGCATGAAGATCGGCATCGACCTCGGCACCGCCAACGTGCTCGTCTACGTGAAAGGCAAGGGCATCGTCATCCGCGAGCCGTCGGTCGTGGCCGTCAGCGAGAGTCACCACATCCTGGCTGTGGGCGAAGAGGCGCGTGAGATGATCGGCCGGACCCCGGACAACATCTCGGCCATCCGGCCCATGAAGGACGGTGTCATCGCCGACTACGTCATCACCGAGGCCATGCTGCGCTACTTCATCCGCAAGGCCGGCCGCAGCTTCACCAAGCCGGAGGTCATGGTCTGCGTGCCCTCGGGTGTCACGAGCGTGGAGAAGCGCGCCGTGCGCGACGCCGCCCTCAAGGCTGGCGCTCGCGACGCATATCTCATCGAGGAGCCGCTGGCGGCCGCCATCGGGGCCAACATGCCCATTTCCGGCGCCTCCGGCAACATGGTCATCGACATCGGCGGTGGCACCACCGAGATCGCCGTCGTGGCTCTGGGCGGCATCGTCGTGAGCCGTTCGCTGCGGGTGGGTGGCAACCGCTTCGACGAGGCCATCGCCAGCTACATCCGCCGCAAGTACAACCTCATGATCGGCGAGCGCACGGCCGAGGAGGTCAAGATCGCTATCGGCACGGCCCTGCCCCTGGAGCGTGAGCTGACGCTCGACGTTCGCGGCCGCGACCTCGTGGCCGGCTTGCCACGGACCATCCCCCTGACGAGCTCCGAGATCATGGAGGCCATCGAGAAGCCCCTGCAGCAGGTGGTGACCGCCGTGCGCGCAGTGCTCGAGGAGACGCCCCCGGAGCTGGCCAGTGACATCATCGACAAGGGCATGGTGATGACCGGTGGCGGATCGCTGCTCCGCAACATCGATCGGCTTCTGACGCAGGTCACCGGCGTGCCATGTCACGTCGCCGAGAATGCCCTCAACTGCGTCGCTCTCGGGACGGGCCTCGCCATGGAGCACTTCGAGTTCTTCAAGAACTCCCTGGTCCAGCGCTTCTAGCAGATGGGACTGGCGGCCGGCAGCCCGGCCAGCGGCACGCGCAGTTTCGCGGACCTCCATTCCCACAGCCGGGCCTCGTTCGATTCACTCGCCGACCCAACGTCCATGCTGGAGCGGGCCCTGCGCCTGGGCCTGACCCACTTGGCCATCACGGACCACGAGCGCATCGACGGCGCCCAGCGTGCCGTCGAGCTGGCCGGTGGTCGCCTGGGGGTCATCGTGGGCGAGGAAGTCCGCACCCGGGACGGCGACCTCATCGGGCTCTTCCTCGAACGGGCCGTGGCACCGGGCATGAGCGCTGCTGAGACCGCGGCGGCCATCCACGAGCAGGGCGGCCTCGTTGGACTGCCGCATCCCTTCGATGGCTTCCGCTCCTCCGGGGGCAGCAAGACCGGGGGAGCTTCGGGCAGGCTGGAGGAGCTGGCCGCGCTCGTGGACTACGTGGAAACGCACAACGCCCGTGCCTACCGAGATGCCAACCCGCAGGCAGCGGCCTTCGCCGTCCGTCACTCACTGCCCGGGGTGGCGTCCTCTGATGCCCACAGCGTCATGGAGGTGGGCATCGCCAGCACCGTCCTCCCGGGTCCCTTTGCCAGCGCCAGTGAGCTGCTGGCGCTGCTGCCGCAGGCACAGGCCTTGCCCGGTCGCGCCTCGTACTACGTGCGCCTCTGGACGCCCGCCGCCAAGCTGGTGCAGCGGCTGCGCGGCAACGGCCGCATCGACTCGAGCCAGGCGGCGACCCCACGGGCTCCGGGCACGACGTGAGCGCGATGGGTCCCCAGGATCCGGGTGTGCCGCCCGACCCGGGTCAGCCCGCCGAGGCAGGCGGGCAGGGGGCCACGCTGGTGTCGGCGCTCGAGGTCGGTCCGGGTCTCGAGACCGAGCCCATCGTCGACTACCCGCTCGTTCAGGAGGACCTGGCGGCGGGAGCGGTGCCGATCGGCAAGAGGTTGCGCGACCGGCGCACGCAGGCTTC
This sequence comes from uncultured Chloroflexia bacterium, assembly GCA_963825995.1. GTDB lineage: Bacteria > Chloroflexota > Limnocylindria > Limnocylindrales > CSP1-4 > JAFMJV01. Next base: position 92,111 of record CAWGVH010000001.1, on the reverse strand, counting down.
CATCATCGTTCCGGTCCTCGTCCTGCTCCTGTTCGTGGTGGCGCTGCCCGGTTTCCAGTTCGATGTCCTCATCGACTACGTGCTCAGCGCGAACCCGGCATGGCTCCTGCTGGCGTTCGCGGTCTACTACGTGGGCTTCCCGCTGCGCGGCTACCGCTGGTCGATCCTGTTGCGCGGCATCGGCGCGCGCGTCGGGGTGCGCGACGCCACGGAGATCATCTTCGTCAGTTGGCTCGTGAATAGCGTCGTCCCGGCCAAGCTGGGTGACGTCTATCGTGCCTGGCTGCTCAAGATCAACTTCCCGGTCTCGCTCTCAGCGACCTTCGGCACGATCTTCATCGAGCGCGTCTTCGACCTGGTGGCCATCGTGGTGCTTGGCTTGGCGGCCGCCTTCTGGTCGTTCCGCGACGGTCTCTCGGACACGGTCCGAGTCATCATGGGCATCGGGGTCGTCGTCGTGCTCGGGCTGGCCTTGGCCCTCTTCACGCTGCGCAACTTTGGCCAGCGCCTCGTCCATCGGCTCCCGCTGCCGGCTCGCATCGTGCTCCTCTACGAGCGCTTCGAGGAGGGCGTCTTCTCCGTCGACCGGCGCCAGGTGCCGCTGGTCGGCCTCCTCACCGCGCTCATCTGGACGACGGAGGCGCTACGCCTCCTATTCGTCGTCGATGCCCTCGGATTCGACATCTCGCTGGGTATCAGCGGCGCCTTCTTCGTGGCGCTGGTGGCCTCGCTGCTGACGGCCGTGCCGTTCACGCCGGCCGGACTGGGGATCGTCGAGGCCGGCATCGTCGGCCTGCTGACGGTGATCTACCATGCCGACCCGACCGAGGCCGCCGCCATCGCGCTGGTCGACCGCGCCATCAGTGTCCTCTCGGTCGTCATCCTGGGATTCATCGCCTACCTGCTGTCACCCAAGGTCAAGGGGCCAGGGTCGGCCGTGGAGACGCAGGGGCCGACCCTGGGGTCCTCTCAGCGGTGATGACCCGCGCATCACGGTATCCGTCCGAACGTGAGCCTCACGTCCAAGCGCGATTTCAGCGCTCGCCATGGGGAAGTCCGGAGGAGCAGCGGCGCGCGCCGCAGGATCAGTTCTTCTTGTCGAGCGGGCCGGCCGATGCCACCGAGCGGACGGCAGCCACCGGGCGCACCGGAGCATAGCGACCGGTCTGGCGGATCGACAGGCGTCGCATGCGCAGCGCGAGGTAATACTCCATCACCTGCCGGACCTGCGGCTCGCTCATCAGGTCGTCCGAGCGGAGGGCGTACTCGACGCGGGCCGTGGGATGCGTGCTGGCAGATGACGTCAGACCGAAGTACTGGGGAGAATCGCTGTCGTCGCGCAGTTCGCGGAGGCCGCGTGCCAGCTTGGTGGCCGTGCCCAGCGAGGGCGTCCGATCACCGCGCAGCAGTCGCGAGATGGTGGAGTGATCGACTCCGGACTGCAACGCCAACTGGCGCTGGGACATCTTCTTGGCCTTGAGCTGCGCTCGAAGCCACTCGTTGAAGGCCCGTGGGTTCTGGACGCTCATGGCTCCCCGACCGAATCATCCGAGCACCCGGTCCGTGTCCCGGTGCAGCCACCGTTCGGCGGCAGGGCTCATCATCGGTGCCTGGATGCGCCGGAGGAATGGTCCATTCGTACGGGGCCCCGATGGCGCCAGGTCCCGCAGACCCGGCCGCACCTACGGGCGCGGCGTCATTCGGACGGGCGGTAGGACCCTGCGATGACCGGTTCGATGAGCCCGAGGCGTCCATCGCGGCGCCGGTACAGCACGGCGACCCGCTCGTTCTCGGCGTTGACGAAGATGAAGAAGGTGTGGCCCAGCTCCTCCATCCGGGAGATGGCGTCCTCCTCGAACATGGGTTCGATGGCGAAGCGCTTGACCTTGACGACCCGCGATTCCTCGCCCGTCTCGAGTTCCTCACCAGGCCCGGGCCCGGCGGCAGCCTCGAAGCGCACCTGCTCGGCACGGCGTCGGTCGCGCGGCCGCTCCTTGGCATCCACCGTGCGGCGCTCGAGCTTGTCGACGACCTCGTCGGTGGCGGCCCTGAAGGTGGACGCCGCCCCCTCCCCCCGCAGGGACAGGCCGTCGATGAGCAGCGACACCTCGACGATGTGGCTGTCCGCAACCTTGCGATTGCCCTCCAGACGCAACTCGACGTCGGCCTCACAGCGCTCGTCCAGCATGCGCTCGAGCCGTTGCAGCTTGCGTTCGATGTAGTCGCTGTCCTTCTCGGAGACTGTCAGGTTCTTGCCTCTGATCGTGGTTCGCACCGGCATCTCCTCTGCTATCGCCCGATTCTATGTCGGGCGCCACTGCCGCGGGAGCCAGCCCAGCGCCCCAGCACCGACGACGGAGCCAGCCGGACGGCCCTCACGCGGGTTCACCGGTCGCGCGCGACCGTGATGGCCGAGACAGCCGCTGCCCCAGCTTCCAGGAGGGCGTTGGCGCAGCCGGACAGCGTCGCCCCGGTGGTCAGGACGTCGTCCACGACCACGACCCAGCGGTCGGTGACGTGATCGCGCACGACTTCCGGGACGGCGAAGACGCCGGCCAGGTTGCCGGCGCGCTCGAGCTGGCCGAGCGAGTGCTGCGCGGTGGTGTGCCGTCGCCGTTCCAGGCAGGCGACCACCGGCAACCCCACCAGCGGCGCCATGGCACGAGCCAGGAGCTCAGCCTGGTCGAAGCCGCGTTCGCGGCGCCGTGAGGGATGCACCGGCACCCAGGTCAGCAGACCGCCGCCAGCGGCAGCTCTCCGCCAGCGATCGGCCATGGCGACCGCCAGTGGCTCCACGAGGCGACGCTCACCGCGGTACTTGAGGGCATGGATGGCCGCCCGAGCCGGGCCGCTGAACGTGGCGCACCACTCCACCTGTACGAGACCGGCTGGCATGGCGGCGGGCATGCCCAGCGGGCCACCCGGCGGCTCGTGGAGGCGCCGCTGCAGTGGACGACGGCACATCCCGCAGAGCACGGGCCCTTCCAGCCCGCATCCGGGGCAGCGTGGCGGCACCAGCAGGTCCAGCAGGGCGTGCACCATGCGTCATGGTGGCAGCAGTGGCTTATGCGGCGCTGAGCTCCCCCTGGTCTGCCCCGTTTGGCTCGAAGATCACCTCGTCACCGACCTGGATGCCGTGGGCGCGCAGCGTGCCGGCGGGCATCTCGATGACACCCTGGGCGCCCCGGACGGGCAGCACGATCCCGCGCCACGGGGGCAAGTGCTCGCGCATGCCCACGACGCGGCGGGTTCCATCCGCCCGCGGGGCGGTCACGAACAGCGCGTCGATGGCGAAGCGCATGAAGAACATGTGGATACTGGACGTGGGCAGGTAGAGACCCTCGCCGTCGGCCAGAGACGCCCGTCCCATGAGGCCCATGAAGCGCTGGCTGAACGACTCGCCCAACCGTAGGCTGCGGCACACGATCGCGCCGTCGGCGTGCCGGCGTGCCTGCACGTCACCTGTCCCTCGGCCGATCCTGCCGCTTGTCGGTCAAACAACGCCGCCGATGTTCGTCATGATGAGGATCAGGGCTGGCCCCAGGATGACGATGAACATCGACGGGAAGATGCAGCCCACGAGCGGGAAGAGCATCTTGATGGGCGCCTTGGCCGCCATCTCCTCGGCTCGCTGGCGCCGCTGGATGCGCAGCTGCTCGGACTGCACCTCGAGGACGCGGGCGATGGCCACGCCGAGTTGCTCGGCCTGGATGATGGCGCTGATGAAGTTGGTGAGGGCTGGGACATTGGTGCGCCCCACCATCTCCCGGAGCGCATCGCGGCGGGCCTTGCCGATGCGCACCTCGGCCAGCGTGCGGCGGAACTCGTCCGTCAGGGGACCCTGTGTCTTCTCGACGACCTTGCCCAACGCGGCATCGAAGCCCAGGCCGGCCTTGACGGAGATGGTCAGCAGGTCAAGCGTGTCGGGAATGGCCAGCAGGATGGCCTTCTGGCGCGCCCGGATGCGTCGGCTCAGCCAGTAGTCAGGCACGAAGAACCCCAGTGCGAGGCCGGCGATGGCGAGGAGCACGCCGGTCCCAGGCTCGCCCCTGGCAATACCGAAGAACAGGAAGGCCAAGCCGCTGATGAGCAGGGCCACGACGACCTTGAGGCCCATGAAGTCCAGCGTCCGCAGGCCGTACGGGTAGCCGGCCTCGGCGAGCTTCGATTCGGTTCGACCGATGCGTTGAGGTGAGGTGAGGCGCGTGCCGATGCCCGAGAGCCGGCGCATCAGTGGCCGCAGGGTGCGGTCCATGATGGGCTGTTGGAGCTCGATCTCCTCCAGGCTGGTGATGCCCTCAAGGGTGCCGAGCTGTGTGAGGCGCGCCTGGACAGGGTCGGAGATGCGCGTCCCCAGTAGAGCCCAAAGGATCAGCAAGACGCCGCCCGCTGCGAGCAGCGCCATCAGGAGCGGGATGCCCATCTCGCTAGACCTCGATGTCCACGATGCGACGGATGGCCATGAACCCGATGAACATGAGGACGCCGCCGAGGATCAGCAGGATCACGCCGACGGGGATCCCCATCACGGCCGGGGGGTCCTGGAACATGGGCTCCATGAAGCTGGGAGCGATGACTGAGAGGATGGCCATGAGAAAGATGGGCAACCCCGCCACGACGTAGCCGGACATGCGCTGCTGCGCGGTCAGGACACGGATCTCACCGATGATGCGGATGCGCTCGCGGATGGTGAAGGCGATCGAATCGAGGATCTCCGCGAGGTTGCCGCCCACCTGGTGCTGGATGCTGATGGCGGTCGTCATCAACTCGAGGTCGTCGGAGCGGACCCTTCGGACCATGTTGTTCAGGGCCTGCTCGAAGGGCAGTCCGAGGTTCACCTCGCGGATGACGCGATTGAACTCGGTGGAGATGGGCGGCTGCGTCTCACGCACCACGAGCTCGATGGCCTGCAAGAACGAGGCACCGGCGCGCAGGGCATTGGCGACCAGGGTGATGGTGTCCGCGAGGTGGTCATTGAAGGCCTGCAGGCGCTTGGACTTGCGCCGGTTCAGCCAATAGCGCGGCACCCACCAGCCGAGGATGACGGCCGCCAGAAGGGCCAGCGGGTTGTCCAGGCCCGGCAGCAGGGTCTTGCCGAGGAGGAAGGCGACGAGCGGCGCACCGATCACGGCAGCTGTCCGCAGGGCGAGGTACTCAGACGGCCGTAGCTGCAGGTCCGCTCGGGCCAGCTCGCGGGCCATGTCCGCGCCCCAGTCGCGCCGTTCAACGACGCGATCGACGCCGGCCGCGGCGCGCCCACCGAAGATGCTGGCGCGGATCGTCTTGCGCCCCGGAGACCGACTGTCGCGGGCCTGCACCGCAGCCTGGGTGACCTGCTCGATGCGCTCCGTGGGGGACACACGCCGACTGCCGAAGATGCCGAAGAACAGCAGCATGACCGCGGCGGCGGCGAGGATGGCAACGATGACGGCAGGTTCCATGGCCTGGCCTAGCTGCGGTATCCGAAGAGCGCGGGTGGCAGGCTGATGCCCATCACCTCGAACTTCTCAGTGAACTTTGGCCGGATCCCGGTAGGCTTCAAGCGACCCTGGATCTGACCCTCGACTACGCCCGTCTGCTCGAAGGTGAAGACCTCCTGCATGACGATGACGTCTCCCTCCATGCCCTGCACCTCGGTGATGCTGGTGATGCGGCGGGTGCCGTCCTTGAGGCGCGACTGGTGGACGATGAGGTCCACGGCTGATGCCACCTGCTCGCGGATGGCACGCAGGGGCAGGTCCACGCCGGCCATGAGCACCATCGTCTCGACGCGCGAGAGCATGTCGCGTGGGCTGTTGGCGTGGCCCGTGGACATGGAGCCATCGTGACCGGTGTTCATGGCCTGCAGCATGTCAAGGGCCTCGCCGGACCGGACCTCGCCGACGACGATGCGGTCGGGACGCATGCGCAGCGAGTTGCGCACGAGCTCCCGGATGGGGATGGCGCCCTTGCCTTCGATGTTGGGCGGGCGCGACTCGAGCGTGACAACGTGCTCTTGGCGGAGCTGCAGCTCGGCGGCATCCTCGATGGTCACGATGCGCTCGTCGTTGGGGATGAACGAGGAGAGCACGTTCAGCGTGGTGGTCTTGCCCGAGCCGGTGCCGCCGGAGACGAAGACGTTGAGGCGCGCCTCGACGCAGGCCTTGAGGAAATCGAACATCTCGGGCGTGGCCGTTCCGAAGCGGATGAGGTCGTCGACCGTGAACGGCGAGGCCGCGAACTTGCGGATGGTGATGACCGGCCCGACCAGGCTCAATGGTGGAATGATGGCGTTGACGCGAGAGCCGTCCGTCAGACGGGCGTCGACCATGGGGCTGGACTCGTCCACGCGACGGCCGATGGGGCTGATGATGCGGTCGATGATGCGCATCACGTGGTCGTCGTTCTGGAACGCGAGGTTGGTCAACTCGAGCTTGCCGGCTCGCTCGATGTAGACCTGTCGCGGACCATTGACCATGATCTCCGTGATGGACTCGTCCCGGAGCAGCGGCTCGAGGGGCCCGAGGCCGACGATCTCGTCGGTGATCTGCTCCAGCATGCGGACGCGCTCGGCGCGCGTGAGGGCGAGGCCTTCCTCGTCGACCGCGATGCTGAAGACCTCCTCGATCTGGCGGCGTACCTCGACCTGGTTGCTAAGGTCGAGCTTGGGATCGAGGTCCGAGATGACCCGTTGCTGGATGCGGTACTTGGTGTCACGGAATGACTCGCGTACCGGGACCTGCGACATCATCCGCGAAGGCATCGGCGGAGGCGGCGGATAGGACGTGGGCGGCGGTGCCATACCCGGCGGCGGTGCCATACCCGGCGGCGGTGCCATACCCGGCGGCGGTGCCATACCCGGCGGCGGGACGGGTGGGCCCGCGGTGGGGCCACCCTCGCGGGCAGGCTTGGCGCTCTCGATGCGCTTCAGCAGCGACATGACGACATCTCCCTAGCGAGGATCCATGACGACGGTCACCGCCGTCCGAAGAGGGGCTTGCGGGCTTTCTCCTTCTCTGCCTCGACCTCGGTGGAGGCAGCCTCCGCGACGAGTGCGCGCGAGATCTTGAGGATGTCCTCGCTCACCGGCGCCTGGCTGTTGCTCCACACGAAGGGCACACCACGATTGAGGGCATAGACGACGGTCCGGCCATCGGAGACGACCTGATGGTCGATCTTGCGACCGACGGAGGACTCGACGTCTGCCACGCGGATCCCGAAGGCGGAATCGGCCCGGTTGAGCACGAGCTTGATGCGCTCGCTGTAGCCGAGCTGCTCAGCCACCTCGAGGAAGAGCCGGATGTTCTTGATGTTCGAGATCTCAAGCGTGAGGATGGTGAGGATGACGTCCGAGGTGTCCAGCAGCGCGAGCGTCACGTCGTTGAAGTGCGGCCAGAGGTCGATGACGGTGAAGTCGTTGGTGGCTCGCAGGCGGTTCATCACGCGGCGCACCTGGTCGACCGTTACCAGCTCGGCCATCTCCGGGCTGGGCGGCGCCAGGAGCACCTTGATCCCCGTGCTGTGACTGATGAGCGTCGTATCGACGAGTTCCTCGTCGGTGGCTCCGGGGTCGGCGACGACATCGATGATGGACTTGTTCTTGGGGTTCAGGTTCAGCAGTACCCCGACGTCGCCGAACTGGAACGAGCCGTCCACGAGCGTCACGGTCTGGCGCTGTTCGCCGGCGAGGGCCACGGCCAGGTTCACCGCCAGCGTCGTGCGCCCCACGCCGCCCTTCGGGGCGAAGAGCGTGACGATCCGGCCGTCCTTCCGGCCCGCATCACCAGGACCGCCGGGCACGCCCGGAATGGTCATGACCATGCGGCTGCGCTTCAGCTTCTCGCGGGCGTGCACCTGGCGGATGGACGTCGTGAGCTCATCCGAGCTGAACGGCTTGACGAGGAACTCCCGTGCGCCTGCCAGCATCGAGCGCCGCAGGTAGTCCGCCTCACCCTGGACGCTCATCATGATGATGGACGTGGCTGGGAATGTCGCTGAGACGCGCTCCGTCGTGGCGATGCCATCCATGCCCGGCATGTTGATATCCATGAGCAGGATGTCCGGCGCCAGCTTGCCCGCGAGCTCCACGGCCTCGTCACCCGACGACGCCGTTCCGACGACCTGGATATCACTCTCGAACGAGAGCAGCTTGGTGAGATGCTCTCGGGTCTCGGAGATGTCGTCGACGATGACGACGCGGATCTGCTCGCTCACGCTCGGTTCCTCATGGCCGCGGCGACGACTCAGCCGTTGCGGGTGCCACAGGGTAGCCCGGCCGCGCCGTTTTGGCCAGCCCGCCCATCACTGGGCAGGACACCCGGGTGTCCGGGCGCAGGTCGACCGAGGCTTGACAGCACGTGCAGGCTCCCAACTGGTGTGTGACAGGTGTCACCAGAATCCTAGGCACCACCCCCGGGTCCGGCGACATGACTATCGGGCTACTCGGCATAGGAGGTGCGGGTCCGCGGCCACCCGTCGAAGCGCTCCACGAACATCGAGCAATGGCGAGCGCGGCGCCCGGCTATCATTCCTCGCACACGCCCAGCACGCCAGCCTGAGGTCCTCGCATGCCGCAGATCAGACTGCGGAAGCTGCGCAGACGTCTGGGGCTCTACGAGCCGCCGGCTCCACCGCCAAAGCCCATGGACTCCGCCAGCATCCGCCAGCGCCGCAGCGTCTTCGAGACCCTGCCCGCCTATCCAGCCTGCCCTGACGGCTGGCGGACCGGTGCCCCGGACTTCGTCATCTTCGGAGCCCAGAAGTCTGGCACCACCTGGTGGTTCCGTCTCATCGAGCAACATCCCGGCGTCGTCCAGCCTGCCCACCAGCGACCGGAGCTCCACTTCTTCGACCGTCTCTGGGCAGAGTGGCCGGCTCACGAGGCCATCGATCGCTACCACCGCTACTTCCCGCGACCGCCGGGCAAGCTCGTCGGCGAGAAGACGCCTGAATACCTGTCCTGCCCATGGGCACCACCCATGGTCAAGCTGGCAGCGCCTGAGGCGCTGGCCATCGTTCTGCTGCGAGATCCTGTGGCGCGGTACGTCTCAGGCCTCAGTCACTACGATCGCGGCGGCATGGTCGACGAGGAGGACGGCCTCGAGCGAGCCTTCGGCGACCGCCTGCGCGTCGTCACCGATGCCATCTCGCGAGGCATGTACGCGACCCAGCTCGAGTGGCTCCTGGAGGCTTACCCGGCGGACCGCCTGCTCGTCCTGCAGTACGAACGCTGCGCCAACGACGCCGCTGGGCAGCTCGCCAGGACCTACGCCTTCCTGGGTCTCGCTCCGCACCGGCTGCCAGCTGAAGAGCTGGCTCGACCGCGGAACCAGGCCAAGCTGGAGAAGGTCGCCGTGCCCGAGGAGCACCTCGAGCTGCTGCGTCACTACTATCGCCCGGAGGTCCGGCGCCTTCTCGAGCTGACGCAGGAGATCGACCTCTCCCTTTGGCCGGACTTCGGCGACCTCGGCTGACGCGCGGCCCGTCGTCGCTCGCGAGTCGCCTAGGGCCTTCGGCCTCGCGGGGCCACCAGCTCCAGCGTCTGCCCATCATCGCGGATGCTCAGGGCGAGACCCATCGCCCGGGCGCGGAGACTGATCTCAGCCACGCGATCTGCGGGCAGCGATCTGGCCACCGTGCGTGCGTCACGATCCTGAGAGCGCTTCTCCTCCATCATGGCCAGCAGGACCGGCGGCGTCTCGGTGGTCCGTGAGCCGGTCGCCGACGTGGCCTCGGCCCCGCCATCAGGCCGGACCAGCGGCCAGGTACCCGCGACGGTCACCGCCAGCTCGCGCTCCGACCAGTCGAGACGGACGATCACCGACGGTGGCCGCAGCGCCAGGTATCCAGCGATGGCCTCGTCGATGCTGCGGAAGACGACGCTCTCGACATCTGGATCCAGCCGACCCTCGATGCCCTGTGATGCGAAATCGACACTGATGCCCGAGCGCCGGCCACGGTCGCTGGCGGTGCGCCGGATGGTGGGGCCCAGGCCGAGGTCGTCGAGGACCATGGGCCGGATCTCGAAGATGAACTCCTTGGTGGCATCCAGCGCCTGTTGCACGAGACGTCGCAGGGCCTCGATCTCGTCCCTGGCCCGCGGGTCGCCCTTGTTCATGAGGCGCTCGACGATCTCGGCCTGCAGGCCGATGTTGGCGATCGACTGGGCGGGACCATCGTGGAGCTGCCGGACGATGTCGCGGCGCAGCACCTCCTGGCTGCGAAGGGCCAGCATGGGCTGGTCATCCACGTGGGGGCTGCGCGCGCTCGCGGCGACGGCCAGTGGGCGGAGGCCAACCGAGGCCACGGGCGTTGGCCGGCCCGTCGTACTCCCCAGGGCAGCGAGGCTGTTGTCGATCTCGACGAGACGCTGCAGGAAGCGTGCGAGGACGCGCTGCTTACCCTCCAGCACCTGGCGCTGGGCATCGAAGAGCAGCTCGCGACGCGTCAGCGCCAGTAGACTCGACTGGGTCTCGAGTAGCTGTCCCGTGTCGGGCGTCCCTGAGCCTCCCAGGCTCTCCAGATCGGCCTCCATCTTGGCGCGACGGCCCTCGTGACGCTCGATCTCGACGAGGACTTGCTCCATGAGCATGTCGATCTCGATGTTCTCGCCCTCGATGCGGCGGATGTCGGCCTCGAGCTCAGCGCGCAGGTTGGCTACGCCGACGGCTTCTCCACCCACGGTCCTGATCGGCGGCACGCCCGGCCGCGGCAGCCCGCCAGTCGGGGGGTCGGGCGGAGTGCCGGGCGGCGACCCAGGCGGGTTCAATCCTCGGGGATCCTGATCCATCCCTGCTTCATGGCGTAGACGACGGCCTGGGTGCGGTCGTTCACCGAGAGCTTGCGAAGGATCGAGCTCATATGGTTCTTGACCGTCTGCTCGCTGATCGAAAGCGCATAGGCGACCTGCTTGTTGGTCATGCCCTTGGCGATGTTGTCCAGGATCTCGACCTCGCGCGGTGACAGCGGCGCGAAGATGGGCGCTGCCTCCTGGCCGTAGATGGACAGCTCGCGAAATTCCTTGAGCACGCGGTTTGCGACCGAGGGGCGAGCGAATACCTTGTCGTTGATGAGGTACTCGCCGCCATTGACGCGCCGGATGATGGTCACCAGGTCATCGGGCGAGATGTCCTTGAGCAGGAACGCGGCCGCACCGGCCTTGATGGCCTCGAAGAGCTGGTCCTCATCCTCTGTCGTAGCCAGCGCGATGATGCCGGCGCTGGGCACCTCGCGTTTCACGCGCTGGGTCGTCTCGATGCCTCCGGGCGCAGGCAACGACAGGTCCAGCAGCACGACGTCCGGTGTGGACTCGCTGGCCGCGTCAACAGCCGATCGGGAATCGTATGCCTCGGCCACGACCTCGAAGTCGCTCTCCGCCTCGAGGATCTGCCGCATCCCTACGCGGAACAGGGCATGGTCATCAACGAGCAGGATCTTGACTCGCAGGCCGGGCGTCCGCCGGTCCGGCCCGCCTCGGCGCCGATCTGGTCCTGTGTACTCGCCCGGGGTCATGCGACTCTCCTCTCCCTGGAGCTCGACGCGAGGCGGATCATCGTGCCTGCGCCTGACTTGGCCATGCCTGCGTCTGCTCGAGCCATCTCGGGTCGTGTGCAGAAGGCTCGTGCCCGCCTGCCGACGCGCACGAGTCTCTCCGATGGCGAGCCATCCGGCTGCGTCACGACGATCCGTGTGCGTCCGAGTATAGGTGCTGGCGGGACCGCCTCCGCGCTCGGTCTCACGTCTCCGGGCATGCCGCCGGCAGCCGGATGAGCCATGCGGTCACCTGGCCCTGCTCGAGGGGCACTGGCGGCCCGTCCAGGCAGCCTTGAGCGCTCGGTGCGAGCAGGTCGGCCGGGTAGCGTCCGCGCCCGTCTACGACCACGATCCACGGGGCCTCGAAGCGACGGCTCAGCTCCATGATCGACGTCAGGTCCTCGTCCGGCAGCACGATGGCGTTACGGTCCAACGCGTCGGCGATCCACATGGGGTGGTCCGTGATGAGTGTGGCCGGTACTGATCGGCCCTCTTGCTCGGCGACTGACCCGATGGCGCCCGCCAGGGCCGCGTAGCGTGCCTGGCGCCCCCTTGACTGATCGGCGACCAGGCCGAGCTGCAGGCTGCCCAGCACCGTGGCGACGACGATGAGTGTGATGGGGCCGATCACCACGTTGGCCTGGCGCCAGGCTCGCATCCTTGAGATTCGAGCCAGCAGGGCGTCGCTGCCCAACACGGCCATGACGAGGAGGGCCACCAGGAGTGGCCCCGAGGCATGCAGGAAGGTCCCCCAGCGTGTCGCCACCGGGAACAGGAGCGCCGTGCTGACGAACGTCAGGGCGCCGCTCGCGAGGAGCGCCACGAGCGCCGTTGGCCGGCGCAGGGCCGACGAACGGTGCATCCCCAGCAATGCCGCGAGGCCGACGATGCCGACCGGAAAGGCTGGCAACAGCAAGGCATCGCGGAAGCTGGCCCAGGCCGCGGATACGGGGTTCCAGAGCACGGTCGCCAGGCCCTGGTCGAGGTACCTGTCCAGGTTGGGTCGGTCGGCGAAGGCGAAGATGTCTTCGTTGCGGACGAGGACCATGTTCTCGACTGCCTGACCAGGAAAGGGGCTCCCGAACTCGAGCGTGTTACGGGCCAGCCAGGGGACGACCACGAGGAGGCCGCCGACCACGACGGGCCCGAGTCGGCGGATGGCCTCCCGCAGGCGGGTGCTGGGCGGCCTCGACCGCAGGCCCCACGCCAGCATCAGCAACACGGTGATCCCCAACCAGATGGCCTCCTGGCGCGACAGATAGGCGAGGCCCATCAGGACGCCGAGGCCGATGCCAGTGATTCGGGTCGGAGCCCTGGCCGGTGACGCTGGCGCGCCGTCAAGGATTCCCAGCCAGCGCGGGATGAGCAGGACCGCCATGAGCGAGAAGACCAGGTACGGCAGGAACGAGTCGGGAACGGCAGACGCGAGCACGAGCGGACCGAGGATGGCCGCCAAGACCCCAGAGGCGATGGCCACAGCCCCGGTGCGCCGGGCGTCCAGCCCCGCGCCTCGTGCTGCGCCACGCGCGACAGCCCAGGTCAGCGGCGCCACGAGCGCGCCCAGCAGGGCGCCGCCCACCTGGACTGCCCACCAGGTCGGTCCCAGGAAGGTCATGGACAGGGCCGATACCAGGCTGCTCATCGGCAGCCACAGCTCGAAGGCCGGCTTGGGCACGATCAGGGGGCCCGTGGCATAGCTCCACACCGCGTGGCTGACGAGCCCTTGGCCGCTCACGAGGCTTTCGGCGACGTCGGCGTAGTAGGCGCTCGGCTCCGTGCCCGGCATGGGGATCTGACCGGCAGCTACCAGCCTGATAGCGAGTGCCAGCAGGTACAGGCCCGCCATCACCAGGACGCCCCGCATGGCGCCACGGACGGCGGTGTCCCGACCCGTCAGTGCTGTGGCCCTCACGAGGAGCAGCGCTCGTCATCATCCGCCAGGCAGACGGCATAGAGTGCCGCAGTCGGCAGGGTCGAGGCCTCAGGGTCGGCGCCCGTGCCGCCTGCGATCGCGTCGGCCTCATCAGGCCTCACCGTGACGATCGGGTCGGACAACCATGGCGGCTGCGCCTCGCCGGCCAGGACGGGTCGCAGGCCGGCCGTGATGTGGTCGCGCTCGAGCACGAGCCACCGAGCGCCGTAGAGCCGCAGGGCCTCCTCGACGATCGGCAGCGGATCGTCCGGCGTGACGATGCCCGACCAGCCGCCGTGATAGCGGTAGGCTCCGGCGTCGGGGCTCATGACCACGTCGCCGCTTCGGCCATGCACGGCCAACGCGGTCAGGATGTCCGTGCGAGCACCCTGCTCGCGGTCCCAGGCCCGGATCGTGATCAGGGTCGCTGCCACCGACACCACCAGCATGACGCCTACGGCCATCAGGGTGAGGTTCCGTGTCGCGGTCGCGGCTTCCCATGAGGGCCGCCGGGCGGCGACCCAGCCCACGATCGCCGCGATCCCCACGATGGCCAGGAGATAGGCGTGCGGGACCATGGCCACGGCTGAGTGGAGGAAGGTGCCGTAGGGCACGTGGACCGCGGAAACGAGGGCGCTGAAGGAGAGGAGCGCAAGAGCGTAGACCGACCAGGGCAGGAAGGCGGGAGCGCGCCGCCGCCGCCAGGCGCCGACCGCGAGAGGTGGCACGAGCAATACGAGCAACGGTGACGCAGCCAGGGTCCGGAGAGCGCCGACCAGCCCGTCGACCCGGCTGCCGATGAGGGCGAGGGGTCCTTGCGCCAGGAACGACGACAGCGTCGTCTCCGAGCTGACGCTGTAGAGCTCTCGATATTCGCGGATGAAGAGGATCCGGCCACCTGCCGACGACGGCGACAAGGACCCGAAGACCTCGGCTTGGCGTACCAACCACGGAGTCACCACGAGCACGAAGCCGGCCGCGCAGGCCAGCGCCGGCCACCATCCGATGCGGGACCGTCGTGGCGGACGCAGCAGGTCCGCGGCGAAGGCCAGCGCATAGGGCACTCCCAGGAGGATGCCGTCGTTGCGCGATAGGAACGCCACGCCGACCACGAGGCCGCCCAGGGCGAACGAACGCCGGTCGCCTCGCAGCCCTCGGGCACAGAGCCAGAGGGCCAGCGCGCCGAGGAACATGAAGATGGCGAAGTTGTCAGGCTGACCGAGGTATGGCGCCACCCCACCCGGCACGACCACGAGAAGGCCGGCCAGGGCGGCTTGCCAGGTGGCAGCCCGGCATCACGGCCGATGATCCAGGTCAGCGGCGCTACCGCAGCTGATGCCAGCCAGAAGGGCAAGGCGGAGGCGGTGGCGGTCGGCCCCAGGAGCCAGATGAAGGGCACCTGGATGAGGGCCGCCAGCGGCATCCAGTGCGCGTTCGAGGGGATGGGTAGCACACCCTCGGCCGGCAGCCGGCCGCCCACCTCCACGAAGTTCCAGATGTAGTCGACCTGGAAACCGTGCCCGGCGGCGAGTTCGCGGGCAACGTTCGCGTAGTAGTAGGCATCCGGGTAGGCCGGCTCGGCGAAGAGTGATGCCACGAGCAGGCGTGCCACGATGGCGACGCCGAAGAGCAGGAGCGGGACCGCCATGACCGCCCCACAGTAGCAACGCTCGTTCGTGAACCCGGGGGGTACGGATGGGCTATGCCCCGGGGCGATGGTGGTGGCATGGGGTGTGCTGGGGTACATTCGTGATGGGACGAACGGGTCATCCGCTGGCCGGAGCCACCCTTCTACGCTGGCCTCGCCGATGCTCCACCTGTCCATGCCCGACCTTCGCGCTGACCGACCGGCAGCCGACATGACACCGGTCCATCCCAGCGTCACCATCGTGCTGCCGACCTACAACGAGGCGCATCGCATCGGGCCGGCTCTCGACGAGCTCTTCGGCTGGCTTCGGCGCGGTGGACAACCACGCACCCTTGGTCGATCCTCGGACGAGCTGGGGGAGTGGGACGTCCTCGTCGTCGACGATGGCTCCGACGACGACACCGTCGCCATCGTGGAGGCCCGGCCCGAGGCGCAGGTCTCCACGATGGCCGACGACGGCGGCCTGGTGCGCTTGCGCGTGCTGCGCCGGCCACACGGTGGCAAAGGGGCAGCCGTCACGGCGGGCATCCTCGCCGCCGCCGGCGACCTCATCATCTTCGCCGACGCCGACATGGCCACGCCTCCCGACCAGATCCCGCTGTTGACGGAGGCGCTCCTGCGATACGATCTCGCGCTCGGCAGTCGCATCCAGCCCGACGGGTCGGACCGCCGCGCCAGCCAGCCCATCTACCGGCGCCTGCTGGGCCGTGTCTACCGGTCGATCGCCGGCGTCTGGGTGACCGGCGACGTGCCGGACACGCAGTGTGGCTTCAAGGGTTTCCGACGCGACGCGGGCCGCGACATCTTCGGCCGCCTGCGAACGGGGGGCATCGCGTTCGATGCCGAGGTCATCTTCCTGTCCCGCCGCCTCGGCTACCGTCACGTCGCCGTGCCGGTGATGTGGCATGACATCCGTGGCTCGCGCATGCGGGTGCGCCCTCGCCTGGCGCTGGGCGTGCTGTGGGACCTGCTGCGCATCCCTGTCGTGCACCGCGACGTGCGCCGCCAGTCGATCCCGCCCGCCAGCTGATCATCCCGACGCGTCACCCATCGGCTCCCCGCGTCGCGGCCCGACCGGTCGCGGACCGCTCCGACGGCGCCTCGACACCTGTGCCTACACTGCGGGCGCCACATGATCTCCGCCGACGTGCCCCCGATCCTGCGTCACAACAGTCCCTCGCGTCTGCTCCGCCTGCCCTTCGGCGACATCCCGCGAATCGATTGGGATCGCCTCCATGCGGTCACGCCCGCCGCCACGCCCTTCTCAGCCTGGACGTTCCACCGCGCCTGGTGGGATGCCTTCGCCGCGAGCGCCGAGGAGCACTACCTCGTCCTGCGCTCGAGCGCGAGCGCTGTGCTGTCGGCGCGCGGCAGTGGTGGGGCGGCCATCTCGGCCATCGTGCCCCTGATGATGCGCGAGTCGGAGGGTTCGCCGACCGACGCTCCTTCAGGCCTCGGCCACGGTTCTGCCGCCTCTTTCCGGCGCAACGGCGGTCGGTCGCTGCGCACGCTCTACTTCGCGGCCTCCCATCACGCTGACTACGCCACCCTGCTGGCATCGCACTCCGACCTCGCTGCCGTCGCGGCCAGCCTGGCCCGACATCTCGCTGAGCAGCTCGCGGCTGGGTTCTGTGACGCCATCGACCTGCGTCGCCTCGCGGAGACCGACCCGGCCCTGGACCTCCTCGCTGTGGCATGGCGTGAGCTGGGGCCGGATCACGAGGCGATGGTGCGTCTGGAACCGGAAGACGTCTGCCCCGTCGTTGACCTCGCCACCGACTGGCACGCACAGCTCGGTCGGCTTGACAAGAAGACGCGGCACGAGGTCCGGCGCAAGCTCCGCCGCGCCGAACGCCAGGGCCCCGTGGAGCTCCGCTACCTGCCGTTGGACGGACAGTCGGCCGACCGCTTCATCCGTCTGCATCAGGCGCGCTGGGGATCAGCCGGCCTCTTCGCGGCGGGTGAGGACGGCGACCGCAACCGTCTCTTCCTGCGGCGGCTCGCGGAACTCGAAGCGGCCGAGGGGCCACAGGCTCGCTTCCACCTTGGCGAGGTCATGGTCGGAGGCCATGCGGTCCACGCACTGGCGGGCTTTGCCAGCGGGGGCACGTGCTACTTCTACAACGCTGGGATGGACCCTGATGCTCGTGACCTCTCGCCGGGTATCGTGGGCACGGCCACCTATCTTCGTGACCGTATCGACCGGGGGGACCGACGCTTCGACTTCCTGCGTGGCGACGAGGCCTACAAGTACGAGTGGGGCGCCAGCGATGTGCGCCTGACCCGGCTGGTCATCGAGCCTGCAACGAACTCCTGAGCGGGGATGCCTCACGCTTCACGCGCACGGTGCGGTGTCAGCTGCGAACGACGGCCCAGTAGCGTTCTGCGGCGCCGTTGCCGACGCGTCCGTCGTTGGCGATGCGGGCCGCAAAGCTGGTGACGGCGTCCAGCATGCTCTGCTCGTCCTCGAAGAGGCGCTTGACCTGGCTGGCATAGAGCCGCAACCCGGCCAGCTTGCGCTCCAACTGGTCGCTGATGTCCGCGTAGCGGGCCTCCATGACCAGGCCGGCCGGCAACTCGACACCCTGGTCGGCCACCGCCTCTGGACCGGACAGGCCCGTCCACCACGCGTACGGGAAGTCCTCGTAGAACGAGAGGCTGCCCGCGAGGCTCGGGCTCGGCATGACCCAGCCCTCACCCTCGGCGAGCAGGGACAGGACGGCGTCCCTGCAGAGGCGATGATCGACGTGGCCGCCTACGGCCATGGGGACGTAGACCTGCTGCGGCTCGAGTCGCAGGATCTCACGACGCAGGATGTCGATGGGGGGCTCGTCATCCTCAAGGGGCGGGCCGAGGAGAGCCTCGTCGCCCTCATAGCCGCGGTGGATCGCGTCGGGCAGGCCGAGGTCCACCAGGGCCGCCTCGACGAAGTAGGCGTAGCGCTCATCCTCGACCTTGCGCCTGGTGGCGACATCGGCGGCATCGAGATCGTATGTGATGAGGGTGCCCTGGGTAGGCACGTCGTCTCGCAACGGCCGGCCCTCGTGCGCGTCGTTGGTGATGTTGGCGCTTCGGGTCCAGGCGGCGCGCTGCCAGAACTGGCGGGCCTGCGTGTTGGCACGGTCCTGGGTCGCCACGATGCGTGCCGGGTCAGCCTCCCACGGTGCGCCCGATCCGACATGCGCCGTCACCGGGTACTCAGCCGCGATATTGGAGCGGTTGAAGGCCTCGCTGTTGGGCCACAGAGTCTTCGTCCCGAAGCCCAGCACTGCTCGCTGGTAGTCCAAGAGGTCGATGCCCGTGGCCTCGCCGCCGGAGTAGACCGTGAGGATGGTCACCGACTGACCCAGCTCGCGCAGGCTGGCGATCAGACCACCGCAGGACAGGGCGGCATCGTCAGGATGGGGGGCGACGAAGACGTGCGTCACGCCGGCGAGGATAGCATCGGCTCGAGCGAGTCGACCGACCCGCTCAATCCGGGTGCCCCTGGCCGCCCACGAGTGGCACGAAGACGCAGGCTTCCCCGACCAGCGTGTCGACCCTGTCGGCCCTGCGTCGCACGACGGTGAGGCGCTGTGTGTGCCGCGAGCCTACTGGGATGACCAATCGGGCCCCTTCCGCCAGCTGATCGACCAGTGCCGCAGGCACGGCCGGTGCGCCGGCCGCCACCACGATGCCGGCGTATGGGGCGCAAGGTCCGAAGCCGAGGCTGCCGTCACCGACCACGACGTCGACCTCATAGCCCAGTGCTGCCAACCGCCGCCGTGCCTCATCGGCGAGCCTGATGTCGCGCTCGATGGAGACGACCCGCGCGCCCATCTGTGCCAGCACAGCCGCCTGGTACCCGGAGCCGGTGCCCACGTCGAGGACAGTCGGCCGCTCATCGGACCAGGGCCAGGTCTCGGTGAGGGCCAGCGACTCCGTCATGCGCGCCACCATGTACGGCTGCGAGATGGTCTGTCCGCGACCGATGGACTGCGCCCCGTCGTCGTATGCGCGATCGAGCCTGCCGGCAGGCACGAACGCCTCTCGTGGCACGAGCCCCATGGCAGCCAGCACGGCTCCGTCGCTGATGCCTCTGGAGGCCAGTTGCTCGCCGACCATCCGCGCTCTCGCGACAGCGAAACGATCAGAGCCCTCGACGAGGCTCCCGTCAGGATTCACGGCACGGCCGTGCGGTGGACTATCCGGCTGGGCTGGCCGACGGCCCGGAGGGCGTCTCGCTCGCGCCAGGAGTGGGAGCCTCCGTCGCAGCCGTGGTCGGCTCGGGAGTCGGTGCCACCGTCGGTCCAGGGGTGGCCGGCGCTGTGGGCTCGTGGGTCGGCTCCGGCATCGTGGACGCGGTCGGCTCCGGCGTGGTGGCCTCTGTCGGTTCGGGCGTGGCGGCTGCCGTGGGCTCGCTCGTGACAGCTGCCGTGGAGCCCGGGCTCGCCGACGCGGCCGGGCTGGCGGCCAAGCTCGCCGACGCGGCCGGGCTGGCGGCCAAGCTCGGCGAGGGCGAACCCACCGGCTCGTCGTTCCCGCCACCCAGGAGTCCGTTGCCACCCAACAGGATGGCCCAGGCGAAGATGAGGGCGAACACCGCGACGATGATGGCGACCCACCACTTGCTCACTGGGTCATCCACGTAGTGCTGCTGGTCGGACCCTTCGGGGGTCGCCGTCGGCGCCGCGGCTGGACGACCCTTGGCCGACTTGGCAGGGACCTGAGATGTGGACGCTGCTTTCGCTGGTGTTGCAGCCCCGGCCGCGGGCGCGGGAGCGCCGGCGGCAGGAGACAGGTCCTCCGGCTCGAGCACGGGCGCCCCGGCGATCTCAATGGCGTCCGCAACCTCCTCGTTCGACTCGAGCCCCTGTGGCATCGCGGCGTCCGCGGCCGGCTCGCTCGACGAAGGTTCGTCGGGTGCGGCCCCATCCGGTGTCTTCTGGTCGGTCATGCGGCGTGGCTCTCCCTGGTCGGCCGTCGGCGGTCCTGTGGCGGCCCCTGGTGCGATCCCGGACGCGGTACTGCGGGTTCGGGCAGGACGCTGTGGTCTCGATTATCGCGGTGACGCGCCCTGCCTGTGCGGGCCTCGTGTCGAGCGCTCGCGGGTCGAATGACCGCGCGGCTCCGGGCTGCCAGCTCAGGCATCCCTGACGGCGGGCAGCACGGCGGCCAATCCGGCCGCCAGGATGGTCAGCAGGCCTGTCGCCGCGATGATGAGACCCGCATCGATGTGGTCCGCGAGCACGGAGCTCACGGCCATGGCCCCGGTCAGCGCGCCCATGACGATGCTCGAGCGGATGGCTACTACACGTCCCATGAGACCGGCAGGCGTACGCTCCGCGAACAGTGTCTGGCTGGGGATGACGTACACGAGGTTGAAGATGCCGATGGTGATGGCGGCCACTACCGCCAGGACCTCGTTGGATGTGAGGCCGAGTGCGACGGTGGCCAGGCCCATGATCAGGAAGCCGGTCACCACCAGCCATCCCTTGCGCAGCCTCGCACCGATGGCACCGACCACGAAGCCGCCCACGAGGTTGCCCAGACCGATGGCCGCCTCGATGACCGCGTAGTTCTCTGGATAGGGGATGGTGTCGCCGTCGAGCGAGCGCTCGGCGTAGACGACCATCAGCGCCAGGGTGGCGCCGATCGACAGCTGGGCCAGGACGCTGACCAACGTGTTCTGGAAGAGCGCTGTCTCGCGTCGCAGGAACTGCCAGCCCTCCTGCAGCTCGACGGTGAAGGCGGCCATGGCACCGGCCACTCGAGGCCCGACCTCCCGTGCGACCGGCGGCACGATCAGGCCGGCCAACAGCACGGCGCTGACGAGGTACGTCACCGAGTCGACCCAGAAGGCCAGTGCCAGGTTGGTGCCCAGGAAGGCGACGAAGACGCCCGCCAGCGGGTAGCCGGCGATGTCAGCCACGGTCTCGCCGGTCCAGATGGCGCCATTCGCGGGCGTGAGGTCCTCGCGCCGCACGATACGCGGCAGGATGGCAGCCTTGGCCGGTCGGAAGAACAGGCTGATGGTGGTCACCCCGAAGACGAGTGGGTAGACGAGCAGGACGTTCGCCTCCACAAGGAACGGGATGACGAGGACGAGACCGGCTCGTATCAGGTCGCTCACGATCATGACGACCTTCTGGTCCCAGCGATCCACGAAGGGTCCCGCCAGCGGGCCGAGCAGGAGATTGGGCAGGGTGGCGGCCAGGAAGACCATGCCGGTCTGCAGCGCCGAACCGGTGATGGAGAGGACCATGACGCCCAGGGCGATCTGGTGGAGGCGGTCGCCGAACAGGCTGATGGTGCCGGCCAGCCAGAAGGCGCTGAATCGTGCGTCTCGGGCGAGGCTGACGTAAGGGTGCCGGCGGATCCGCTCGCCCAGGTCGAGCGCGGCAGCAGGGACGGCGGCTCCTGCCGCAGGCAGTGCGGCCGCTGTCGCCTCGCCGGCTGCCGACATGCCTCGCCCGGGACCCATCCCGCTGCCGAGGACGACCGGGCGATCCATGGCCATCGTTCCTCTGGTGTCGCTCACAACAGGGCCAGTCCGCGGCTGACCCCGCCACAGCGACACCACCCCGGTGTCCGGGTCTGAGGATCCCCTGGCGACAGCTGAGAAGAGGAACCAGGCGATGCCCGCAGCCAACAGCACGTCGCCCAGGCTGATGACGTTGGACAGGGAGAGGAGAACGATGGGCAGGATGTCTCCCAGCGGGCCCCCGGCGAGCAGGAACTCGACGCCGAGCTCTCCGGGAAGCGCGACGTGGAACGTGGGCGAGAGGTCCGCGGCCGTGAGCCCCGCGACTTCGACTGCCGGGATGAAGACGGGCATGTACCCGCCGTTGAGCAGGATCGCCAGTCCGTTGGCAGCCACGCCTACCATCGCCAGCAACAGGCCCGACTGCGATCGATTGAGCCAGAGGGCTCCCACGAGCATCCCGAACGCCAGGGCGAACAGTGGGACGCGCAGCTGGTCCACGATGTCGACGTCCTGTTCGATGAGCCACTGTGTGCCGAAGCGCAGGACCAGCGCCAGCAGGATGAGGGCTCCATAGCGCAGCTTGACGGACAGGAGGTTGCTGAGGCGACCGCCTGCGAGCACGCCGACCACCATCCCGAGGACGCCGGCGATCAGCAGCACGGCGTCAACCTGGCACCCGGCTGCTTTCCCTCAGGGCCGAGCGGGCGTGGCATTCGCGGGATCAGGCCCGCCATGTGCTCGGAGGCCCAGGACTAGGGTTCAGCCACGGCTGAGCTGGACGGCAGCGCACCTCGAGAGCGGACTGCAGCGACCTGGCCCAGCGTCGGGACTGCGGCGCGGGTTCGCTCGGGTTCGCCTTGCGATTGATCGTCGTCCGCGCGATCTAGACCGGCGACTCGGGTGCGACTGAAAGCGTCCACCACCAATGGATCGAACTGGATGCCCGCGTATCGCTGCAGCTCAGCCAGCGCCTCCGCTGCGCTCAACGGCACGGGGCGGTACGGGCGTGACGCGGTCATGGCCTCGAAGGCGTCGGCAACATGCAGGACCCGCGCCAGGAGCGGGATCTCCTCCCCGATGAGCCGGTCCGGGTAGCCCGACCCGTTGTACCACTCGTGGTGGTGGCGGATGAGCGGACGCACCTTGGCAAGCTGATCGACGTCCCTGAGGATCTCTTCGCCCTTGGCGGGATGCTCGTTCATGAGCATCCTCTCCTCGCGCGTCAGACGCTCAGGTTTGAGCAGGACGGCATCGCGGATGCCGATCTTGCCGATGTCATGGAGGAGGCCGGCCCACTCGAGTTGCTCGATCTCAGGCTCGCTGAGGCTCATGACCTGGCCGATCTCGACGGCGATTCCCGAAACGTGGTCCGAGTGTCTGCGCGTGCTGGGATCCCTGGCGTCGATAGCCGAAGCCAGCGCGCGCACCGTCTGCGTGAACATGCTGCGGATTTCCACGACGGCCTTGTACGCGGCTCTCGTCGTATACAGAGGAAGCGCAAACACGAAGGCCACGAGTGGCCCGATGAACACGTAGGCCAACGCCATCAGCCACGCGATCGGTGTCAGGCCAACCATCGTCAGGCCGACCGAGCGCACATCAGACTGAAGGACGGCGCTGTACGCGCGGTCCTCTCTTAGGGCCACCGCGAGAGACGATAGGGCTGTGCTGGTGAGGACGTACGTGACCCCTGCTGCAACCCCAGCGACCAATCCGCCCGGCGTCATCACCGCGCTGACTGCGGAGCTGTCCAGCGAACCCGCCACGACGGAGTATGTGATTCCGCTGAGTACAGCCGGAAGCACGATGAAGGAGTGGTTGTATACCGACCCGTACCATGGAATCCTGCCGCGGAGTTCTCGGATTTCAACCGTCCCGATTACCGCAACGATGGCCGCTGCCGTCGGTCCTCCTAGTATTGCGCTTGCGACCACCGGCGCGGCCGACACGCTCACCAGCGACCCTCTCGGCACGTGCACCGGCGAGCCCGACGCGACCAGTGCAACCCCCACCCAGAAGCAAACGGCGACACCTGGAGGCATTGGCCCAGCGAAGGCATCAATGGGCCACGCCAGCCAACTCGCGACGAACACGGCTGCAGCCACAGCAGGTGCCACCGTGAGGAGTGCGCGAAGGCTCGTTCTCAATGGGGTGCAGCTTCTCGAACCAGCATGGAGAGAGTCAGTATCGCGACCGACGATACTGACTCCCCATCCAACGTTGGTACTAGGAGCGGAGTGGCCCCGCTAGATGGGCCTAATCCCCGCCCCCCCGCCTACGACAAGTGCCAAGACAAGACTCACGAGGAACGTGAGTCGTGTCACTGCGTAGCGTGGCATAGCAACTACCAGGGCTTGATGCCGGCGTTCGGATCCATTCGGTCCACCCTCCATATCCCCGCCTCGACCGATGGTCAGGCTGGGACTTGTTCTTGGAGGCGCCTGGGGTTCGTACTCGCCCGAGACCCTCTCGGCTCTTGCGGTCTACGACTGACCCTGCACCTCGTGCCTGCGGTCCAACCAGCGGCTGTGACCTGTGCAGACGCTATCGAAGGGATGAATCCATGCCCTATGAGTACTAGTGCGTACTAGCCGGAGGTCATTGGCCTAGCCTCGACACAATTTCGTCGTAGGTCGGCGCTGGGACCCCGAGATCGCGCATGTGCAACTGGGCGAGGCTCCTGTAGTGAGCGAGTGCCGCGTCGTTGGAGCCCATGGCTGCGAAGCAGGCAATGAGAGTTCCACGGAGGTCAAGGGCCAGAGGATCAACCAACATGACCGGGAGCAGGATCTCGACGGTCTCGGAGTACCGGCCTTCGCGAACCAGGGCCGTCGTCGTGCTGTGCGCTAGGTGGAGGTACGCTCCGTGGAGGAGGGTCCGCCATGCTTCGGCCCACTCTTCGTACTCGAACTCCGGCGCGAACCTGCCTCGATATAGCCGGAGCATCTCCGGTCCGCGGTCTCGCGCTGTGCCTGACTTCAAGATGTCAGCTACCTGCCGATTGAATGCCACGCTGTCTATCTGGAACATCTCGGCGTCGAGGAAGACCATGTCCGACTCCATGCGTACGTAGGCGGCAGTGCAGCCTTCGTCGTACCAAGGCTCGATGTCTCGCCGAAGGTGGAAGAGCGTCTGATGCAGACTGTTGACTGCGGACTTGGGGGTCTGGTCTGGCCACAGGCTTTCCAGCACTTGATCTCGGGCGGCGATGAGTCGAGAGCGCGTCGCCAAGTACAGCATGAGCATGGCTCCGCTCCGTCGCGTCTCAGTCAAGACGACTTCGCGATTGCCGATCTCGTAACTGGTCGGTCCCAGGTCGTGAAGTCGAACGGTCGGGCTGACTCTTCGGATGAGCTTGGCGGCGTGGCCCCGGCGGCGGGCCTTGCCGCACCCGTCCAGACTGAGGGCCCTGAGCAGGGAGGCGTCATCGAGTGTGCCGAACTTGGCGACCAGCGATGCCGCCGCATTGGCCGACGCGTTCCCACCTTCTGACAGCTGTCGTCGGAGGACCGGTAGCCATCGGGCGGGGGCTTGCATGATTGACCGCTCCAGCGCCTCTGGCACAGGGGACAGCAAGTCGATGACTGTTGCGATCACATCGGCAAGCTCCAGCAAAGCAAGCGTTGACTCGCGCTCTGCTTCGCCAATCCAGAGTGCGAGCTTACGGCCGTTGCGGTCGGCCGCGGCCTCGAGAATGCGGGCGCGTGCAATCCATCGCCATGCGTCTTGACTCGCAGCCTTGGCAACTGCATCTCTGGCCAACTCCAGGGCGCCCTCTGCTCCTTCCAGGAGCGCCAAGGCGGAGTCGACCAGTGCTCCTCGCGATACCGAATCTATGTCCGAAGCTTCAATGCCGACAATCTCGTCCCACGCTGAGCGCGCGCCGCGCAGGTCGCCCTCACACAGCCGCAGCGCAACCCGCCCATGGCATGCCTGAGCACGCGACGCGAGTTCCTTGGACCACGGTGCATCACCTCGATCGAACCTGGCCAGCAGCGACTCTGCGCGTTGGGGTCTGCCGCACACAGCGTTTATGTAGGCGGCCTCTGCGATTGCGTCTGCTGTTGCCCCGGGCTCCGTTGCGGCGGCAGTCGCCTCACGAAGGCCATCCGTCAACTGCCCACGTTCAGCGGCCGCCACGGCAGCTATGGATCGTGAGGAGGCGACAACCCCTGCCCCGTCCTCGACCTGTGACAATTGCTCGACCGCCTCTAGTGCCAACCGGCGCGCCTCCTGGTAGTTGCCGCGAGCGAGTTCGGCGTTCGCCGTGTTGTGCAACGTAATACCCGCGAAGTACCGAAGGCCCGATCGGAGTTGGTGTCTCGCCGATTCGCTGAGAAGGTCCACCGCAGTTGAAATGCTTCCGCCGTGGTTCGCGATCAGCATCTGCCGCCAGGACAGTGCAACCCCACGGAGGGGTGCTGGAACCAACTCGTCCTTGGCAACGAACTCAACCTCGGTTTCGAGCTCATGCATTGAGCCGTCGAGATGGAACGCGGTCGCCGACGTTAGACCCACCAATCCACGCTCTTCCGGGGTCAGGTGTCTGCGGTCGATTGCCCTTAGGAGTTCGAGCGCGGCAGGCGTCTTGCCATGTGAAAGAAGTGCTCGTGCTTTGATCACTTCGACGGCGGGAGGAGGTGTGGCGTCGGGCATGAGCGCAACGACCTCCACGACAGCGCCCCATCCGCCGGTCCCGAGGGCCTCGCTTGCCGCCGAACCGAGGACTCGCATAGCTTCGATTTCCATGCCCGCCAGGGCGTAGTGCTTGGCGGACGCCAGCCAGGCTGTGCTCTCAGCGCTCCGGGCGATGGCAGCATGCATGGCCTTGATGTGCTCGGGCGGCGTCAGTTGCCCGAGGTGATGCTCCAGCAACTCCCGGAATAGGGGATGGATGCGCGCACCGCCACTCTCAGCCTCGGCCTCTCCCAGCAGACCCAGTGAACGCGCGTCTTCCAAGTGGGCGGCCACCGTGTCCCGGTCGATGGGCTCGTCGCTCACCGAGAGCCCAGCCGTGACGAGTTCGGGTGTGACCCGGTCAAGGAGAGAGGCCTGCAGTAATACGCGCTCCGTGAGCGGCGCCATGCGGGCCAGGACCTCTTCGGCAAGGAAGTCGTAGATGGGTCCCGTGGCCCCACTCAGCGCTTCGATGAACGAAGCCACCTCGCTCGGGCGACTGACAGCGATCGACGCCGCCACGAGCTGCAGGCTGGCCGCCCAGCCCTGGGTCCGCTCGGCCACGACTTCGCGTGCCCGCTGGTCGAGCGGCTGCAGGTAGGCGGTCGCGAATAGCTCCTCGATCTCTGGCCGTGAGAACCGCAGGTCGTGAGTGGTCAGCTCTGCCACGCGTCCCTGGGCGATCATGCGCCCGAGTGCGAGGTTGGGGCGACCACGACCGGCAAGCACGAAGCGCATGCCAGCCGGAGCACGGTCGATCAGCCGACCCAGGATCATGCGCACGTCTGCCGACTCACCAACCAGGTGGTAGTCATCGAGGATGACGAGCAATTCTCTGCTGCCGACCTCTCCAAGGTCGGACAGGAACTGCGCCAGCACCAGCTCCCTCGACGATCCCATGGCCGCCACGTTGCGCAGCAGTGCTTCCGTCGCCTGGCCGAAGCCCGGTACGGAACCCCGCAGCGAGGCCACCATGTAGCTCAGGAAGGTGATCCAGTCGCCATCCGAGGTTTCCAGGCGATACCAGATGCACGCCAGGTCCGAACGCCGGGCGAAGTCACTGAGCAGCGTCGACTTGCCGTAGCCGGCCTCTGCCGTCAGCAGGATCACCCGGGCGTGCGACTGCTGTTCCAGCCAGCCCACCAGCCGCGCACGCGTCAGTACGAGGCGGCCCTCGATCGCAGGTGAGATCTTGCTGGCGATGATGGCCAGCCCGGAGGGATGGCCCGCCGGATCGCCCGGTCGGTCAGCAGTGACAGGCGGATCCGCTGCGGGTGACGTGGGGGCGCTGGTGGCTGTCTCGGATGTCAGCGGCTCGCTCGGCATGCCCGCATCATCCGGTCTCGGTCTCAACCGCCACTTAAGCAGGCTGTGGATAACCGCCCTTAAGCACCCTCGTACTCGAAGTGGATCTTGAGTTCGACCTGGAACTCGACGATGCGCCCCTCATCGACCCGAGCGGTGTGGCGCACGACCTCGATCTGGCGGATATTGCGCACCGTATGGGAAGCGCGCGACACGGCGTCAGCTGCTGCAGCGCTCCACGAATCCGGGCTGCTGCCGACCATCTCGCGGATGATGATGACACCCATGCTGCGCTCCTTCGCTTGGACCTCTCGACCGGGACATCGAGTGTAGGCAGTCGGGGCTGCCATCGGCACGCGAACGCGGCCCAGCGGAGAGGTTACGCGTACGAGCTGTCTGCGTAGTGTTCCTCCTCGGCATAGGAGACGAACCGGGTCTGGCGCTTCCTGAACCACAGCTTCGTCTCGCCGGTCGGGCCGTTGCGGTGCTTGGCTAGCCTGAGGTTGATGACTTCTCCGTCGCGCTCCTGGTCATCGGTGCCACGCTCCTTGTCGCGCCAGAGGAACATGACCAGGTCGGAGTCCTGTTCCAATGCGCCCGACTCCCGCAGGTCTGACAGCCGGGGCTCGCCCTTCTCGCGCGTCTCGGTCTGCCGGGACAGCTGAGACAGGGCCACGACCGGGACCTCGAGTTCTCGGGCCAGTGCCTTGAGGCCCCGTGAGATGTCACTGACCTCCTGGACGCGGTTGGCCTCCCGCGTCTGCACGCTCGCCTGCATGAGCTGCAGATAGTCCACGATGATCATGTCCAGGCCCGACTCGGCTTGCAGGCGCCGCGCCTTGGTGCGCAGCTCCATGGTGCTGATGTTCGGCGTGTCGTCGATGAAGATGGGCGCCTCGGCCAGCTTGTTCATGGCAGGCGCCAGCCGCGCGAAGTCCATCTCCTCCAGGAAACCGGTGCGCAGGCGCTGCGAGTCGATGTTAGCCACCGACGAGAGCAGCCTGAGCACCAGCTGCTCCTTGCTCATCTCGAGGCTGAAGACGCCGACGACCTTGCCCTCGTTGACGGCGGCATGCTCCGCGAAGTTGAGCGCCAGGCTCGTCTTGCCGATGGAAGGCCGCGCCGCCACGAGGACGAGGTCCGACTTCTGGAGGCCGGTGGTCATGGTGTCCAGGTCCGCGAACCCGGTGCGGATGCCGCTGATCTCACCCTTGTGCTGGTGGAGATAGTCAAGGCGGTCGTACGCGTCGTGGAGCAGCGTCTTGAGAGGTGCGAATCCGGACTGAACGCGCTTCTCGCTGACCGCGAAGAGCTCAGATTCGGCTCGGTCGATGACCTCTCCGACGTCTCCATCTTCCTGGTAGCCCAGCCCCGCGATACGACCCGCCGCGCTGATGAGATTCCGCAGCACGCTCTTGCGCTCGACGATGCGCGCGTAGTGAACTGCGTTGACAGCCGTCGGGGTGAGGTTGATGAGGCTCGTCAGATAGGCCGTGCCGCCGACCTCATCCAAGCGTCCCTGGCGCTCCAGCGTCTCACTGACGGTGACGATGTCGACCGGTTCGCGCCGCTCGTAGAGATCCACGACCGCCGCGTAGACGGTGCCGTGGTGCTGGCGGTAGAAGTCACCCGGTTGAAGCAGCTCTGCGACCTCGATGACCGCATCACGGTCGATCAGCAGCGCACCCAGGACCGATTGCTCGGCCTCGATGGACTGGGGTGGCAGACGATCGATGGACACGCTTCTCTCCAGAGGGTGGCTGTGGCTCAGCTGGGCATCACCTCACGCCCTCGGCATGTTCATGGTCCTGGTGGGCGCACGCAAGCGCCATCTCCACCAACGATCGCGGGCCTGTCCGCAGGTCGTCCGCAGTGACTCTCCACGAGCACTGTGGATAAGCCGTGGACAACCCTAGTCGACCCGCCTGATGACGCCCACCAGCTTGCCCTGGATGCGCACGGCGTCGTAGTACTGGGGCTCATAACGGTCATTGGCAGGCTGCAGGCGCACCCGGTCGTGTTCCTTGAAGAACCGCTTCAGCGTGACGGCGTTCTCCTCGACCTGGGCAACGACGATGTCGCCATCCTGCGCCGTCTGCTGTTCGCGGATGACAACCAGGTCGCCGTCCATGATGTGGGCATCGACCATCGAATCACCGCGTACCCGTAGGACATAGGTGGCGGTGCTGGCATTGATCATGTCTGGGATAGAGATCGTCTCACTGGCATCCTGATAAGCCTCGATCGGTCCGCCTGCGGCGATCTCACCGAGGATGGGGTAGCGACGCTCATCCGCTCCAAGGATGTCAGTACCGCCGTTTCCCAGGAGTGCCGCCGGCTTCAGTCGAAGGGCCCGGGATTGGGTGGCGTCCCGTTCAAGCAGGCCTTCACGCTCGAGTGCCGACAGATGGTGATGGACGGCGGACGTCGAAGCCAGCCCGACGGCCGCGGCGATCTCCCGGACGGACGGGGGATAGCCGCTGCGCCGGACCGTGGTGGCGATGTACTCGATGATTCGCTGTCTGCGCAGCGCGTCGTGCTTGGTCACGCGTCCTCCTTTCGTGAAGGCTACCGAACACCTGTTCGAATGTCAAGACATCCGAGCCGGAACGGCACGCATCCTGCTGCGACACGGCGCACGCCGACGACCGACCAACGCCAAAGCCGGGCGGGTGTCTGGCTGGTTCGCGACGCGTGCCGCAGGCGGCTCGGGTGCTAGACTCGCGCTCCCGATGGCCCTGCGAACCACTTTCCGGCTGGGGCTGACCGCGCTCAGCTTCTGGCCGTTCCTGCCCTTCCTGCAGCGAGCGCCGATCTACGGACGGCTTCTCATCGAGCTTGCGCTCGACGGACGGGTGCCCTGGTCGCGCAAGGCCATCCTGGGGATGGCGGGGGCCTACATCGTGGCACCCATCGACGTCATCCCCGATTGGATCCCAATCATCAGCAGGTTCGATGACGTGATGGTCACTATCATCGCCTTGGACCTCTTCCTGGAGGGGGTCCCGCGAGACCTGATGATGGAGAAGATGTACGCGCTCGGCATCGATGGCCGCGAGCTCGAACGGGATATGGAAGCGGCACGGCGCCTGCTCCCGATGCCCGTCCGGTCGCTCGCCCGCCGCCTGCCGGCTCTGATGGAAGCCAGCGCCAGCGTCCTGCGCGTCGAGCTGGCTGAACGCGGCATCATCAAGACGTAGCGATACCAGGAGGCTTCTGAGACCGTGAAGGTGATCCTCACAGCGGACGTCGAGTCGGTGGGCAAGAGCGGTGAGCTCAAGGATGTGACCAACGGCTACGCTCGCAACTACCTGATTCCGCGGAGCCTGGCTGTGCCGGCCTCGGGCGGGGCCTTCCGCGCCTGGCAGCACGACATCGCCAGCCGCGAGGAGCAGCGCAAGCGCGAGCGCGAGGAGGCCGAGATCGCCGCCCAGCGCATCAGCAGCACGACGCTGACGATGGGCGTCAAGGTCGGCGAGGGCGGCAAGCTCTATGGTTCCATCACGGCCAAGGACATCGCTGACGCGCTGGCGCGCCGCGGCATCGAGATCGACCGCCATCGCATCGACCTGGATGAACCGCTCCGTCAGCTGGGCACGTACAAGGTGGCCATCCGCGTCGCTCCGGAGATGACCTCGGAGGTCACGGTCGCGGTCGAGCCCAAGGGCTAGCACCGCCGGGCTTGCCCGCCGCGGCATCATGGCGGGGTGAGACCCGCCACGACGCTGCATGTCGACCTCGACGCCTTCTTCGCGTCCGTCGAACAGCGGGATCGCCCCGAGTTGCGGGGCCGGCCCGTCATCGTGGGAGCGGGCGCTCCCACTGATCGCGGAGTCGTCAGCGCCGCCTCGTACGAGGCTCGGCGCTACGGGATCCACTCGGCCATGCCCCTGCGAACGGCCGCTGCGCTGTGCCCTGAGGCCGTCTTCGTGCCCGTCGACGGCCGCAAGTACGCGGCCGTCAGTCGCCAGGTCATGGAGATCCTGCGTCGCTTCACGCCGGCCGTCGAACCCATCTCCATCGACGAGGCCTTCCTCGACGTGGCTGGTTCGGAGGCCCTCCACGGCAGCCCTGCACAGATCGCACGGTCCATCAAGGCGGTCGTCCGTGACGAGCTCGGGCTGACTGCCTCGGTCGGCCTGGCCACCTCCAAGCTCGTCGCCAAGGTGGCCTCGGACCTTGACAAACCGGATGGCCTGGTGATCGTCGAGCCGGGCCACGAGGCTGCCTTCCTGGCACCGCTTCCCATCGCGCGCCTGTGGGGCGTGGGTGAGCGCACGGCCGCCCAGCTGGCCGACTACGGCGTCCGCACGATCGGCGATCTGGCAGCCCTGCCGGATGACCTGCTGGCCCGTCGTTTCGGCAAGCAGGGACCCGTGTTGGCCGCACGCGCACGCGGCATCGATCCGTCACCGGTCTCGGGTGCGGAGCCTGCGCGATCGGTCAGCCACGAGCACACCTTCGACGTGGACACATCCGACCCCGAGCTCTTGGAGCGCACGCTCCTGGCGCTGTCGGAGGGGGTCGCGGGCCGGCTGCGGGCAGGTCACGTGAGGGCGCGGACGGTGGCCGTCAAGGTCCGGGACGCATCCTTCGCCACCATCTCCCGCCAGCGCACGCTGCCCGAGCCGAGCGACGAGACGGAGGTCGTCTTCCGGGCGGCTCTCGAGCTGGCACGTCCCGAGCTTCGCGGCATCAAGGTGAGACTGCTCGGCGTCGCTGCTTCGCACCTCGAGGAAGGTCAGCAGCTGGCCCTCTTCCACGAGGCAGACGACCGTAGGCGCCGGGCCACGGAGGCCGCCGATGAGATCAGGCGTCGCTTCGGCTCCCGGGCCATCCGCCGCGCACGCCTCCTCGACAGCGGCGTCGCCGAGCCCTTCGAACGTGACCCGCTGCGCTCCCCGGACGACGGCAGCATCGGCCGGGCGCGCGGCGACGACACGGCGCGGCGCAGCTGATCCGGCGCCGTCCCACGTCGTGCCAGGCGAGCTGGCACGAGCCGGCGTGAGCCTATCGGCACATCCGAGCGGGCTCTTGACGATGGAACAGGTGTTCTAGTAGATTCCCGGGGCCCGCGATAGAACGGATGTTCGAGTAGTCCGAAACGTGACCCTCGGCCAGCAAGGCGGTTCGGAGAGGAGGCTCTGCCGATGTTCGATCTCAACACCCTGATGCCAGGCGCTGTCGTGGCCGTGGATGGCCGCTCCGGCCGTCCCGTGGAGATCCGTGCGGCAGGCGAGCGCCGCCGAGTCACGGACGTAGAGGCGGTCCGCGACGAGACCTCTGCCTACCCGCTGCAGACTGGCCCGCGGACGGTCTTCGTGGTCCGTTCACACGAGCGCCGCTACCGGCTCGTCCACCTGTTGGGTGAGCGCCGTTGGACCATCGAAGAACTCCCCGCCCGCGACGCGGATCTGACACGCGCCGCCTGAGGGCGGAGCGACCTGCCATCCGGACTCCCCGGCGGTCCAGATGGACGAGCGGCCCCACCTGCCATGCGTGCGAGAATGCCCGACATGATCGAGAGGCGTGAACCGTTCGGTGACATGACGGTGGAAGGCTTCACCGCGGCGCTGGCGTCGGGCCAGCCGGTACCCGGTGGTGGCAGCGCCGCCGCCGTGACGGCCTCGCTGGCGGCCAGCCTCGCCAGCATGGTCGTGCGACTCTCACTCGAGCGACCCGCCTACGAGGCTCACGCCCTCCTGCACAGGGTCGCGCTGCTCGACTCGGACGCCGCCCGAGCGCGCTTCCTGGCGCTGGCGGATGAGGACGCCGCCGCGTATGCAGCCTACAGGGAGGCTCGCCGTCTGCCGCGCGCGACAGCGGCAGAGATCTCGAGCCGGGACGCCGCCACGCGTACCGCAGCCCGAAGCTCCACTGCTGTTCCGCTGGCCCTCGTGGAAGCCTGTCTTCATCAGATCGAGCTCGTCGAGCGGCTCGTCGGCCGCACCAACCCGCATGCCTCCAGCGACCTCGACTGTGCCGCCCTGCTGCTCGAAGCCGCGGCCCGGGCGGCAGCCGCGAACGTCCTGGTCAACCTGCCCGCGGTCGGAGATGAGGCGTTCGCTGACGAGGCGCGGATCTTGGTGGAGGAGCACCTCCGGCAAGTACAGAGCGCCACGGCCCGGATACGTGATCTGCTGGCCTCGGGCCGGCTGCGTGATCCTGAGCCCGCATGAGCTTCGCGGGGGGAGTCGGTCGGGGTGCCGAACTTCTCGACGGACGGGCCATGGCCCGGCAGATGCTCGAAGAGACCAAGCGAGAGGTCGCTGATCTGACCCGGTCACGTGGGTCGATCCCGGAGCTCCGAGTGCTCCTGGTGGGGGACGATGCCGCCTCTGCCGTCTACGCGAGACGCATCCTGCGCTCGGCCGAGTCGGTGGGCTCGGCCGGCCGGCTGCTGACGATGCCCGGCGATGTCGATTCCGCCGCTGTGCGCGCCAGGCTGGCCGAACTCAGCTTGGATGCCGCCGTGGCGGGTGTCATCCTGCAGTTGCCGCTGCCGGCCGGCCTCGAACTCGCCAGGCATCATCGATGCGCTCGATCCGCGGAAGGACCTCGACGGCATCCACCCCGTCAACGCCGGGCGCATCTCGCGCGGTTCCGGCGGCTTCGCGCCTTCCTGCGCGGAGGCGGCCATCGAGATCCTCAAGCGCGCGGGCATCCCCATGGCCGGTCGCCCCGCCGTCGTCGTGGGGCGCAGCAACGTCGTGGGTCGTCCGGCCCAACTGCTCCTCATCGGCGAGGATGCCACGGTGACGGTCTGCCATCGCAAGACCAGGATCTCGACGCCCAGGTCCGGCAGGCGGAGATCGTCATCGTGGCCGCCGGTGCGCCCGGACTCATCCGTGGTGATGCCATCCAGCCAGGTGCGGCCGTCATCGACTGCGGCATCAACGTTCTGGCGGACGGCACCATCGTGGGTGACGTCGACCGGCCTTCCGTCCTGCCGGTGGCGGGTGCCATCACCCCGGTACCTGGCGGAGTCGGTCCCGTCACCAACGCCGTGCTCATGCGTCATCTCGCTCGTGCCGCGCACATGCAGCTGGCTGCCGATTAGCTGCTGGTGACAGCTAGGCTCGGCGAGGGCGGCGGCAGCGTGGCATCCTGACGCGCATGCCCAGCAGCCTCCAGATCGCCCAGGACGCCACGCTGCGTCCCATCGCCGACATCGCCCTCGAGTTAGGCCTCCTGCCCGACGAGATCGAGCTCTACGGCCGCTTCAAGGCCAAGATCCGCCTGGAGGTGCTCGATCGTCTGTCGGACCGGCCGAATGGCAAGGAGATCATCGTCACGGCGGTCACGCCCACCCCGCTGGGCGAGGGCAAGACGACCACCACGATCGGGCTGGCTCAAGGGCTCAACCGATTGGGCGTCCGTGCGGCAGTGGCCATTCGGCAGCCCTCGCTCGGCCCGGTCTTTGGGATCAAGGGCGGTGGCGCCGGCGGCGGCTACAGCCAGGTGCTGCCCATGGAGGACATCAACCTCCACTTCACCGGGGATATCCACGCCGTCACCGCGGCCCACGATCTTGGGGCAGCCTTCCTGGACAATCACCTTCTGCGCGGCAACCAGCTGGGCATCGACTCTGGCCACCATCCGTTGGCCTCGCGTCCTCGACCTGAATGACCGCATCCTGCGGCACGTACGCCTCGGCATCGGGGAGGCGGTCGAGCTGCAGCGCGAGCGGCGAGTTCCACATCACGGCAGCCTCGGAGGTCATGGCGGTGCTTGCCCTGGCCACCGACCTGCAGGACCTTCGCCGCCGCATCGGTCGCATCATCGTGGCCGAGACCACGAATGGCATGGCCGTGACCATGGAGGACCTCAGGGTCGCAGGCGCCATGACCGTCCTGCTGCGGGACGCCATCAAGCCGAACCTCGTCCAGACCACGGAGGGCGGCCCGGCCTTCGTCCACGCCGGACCATTCGCCAACATCGCCCACGGCAACTCGTCCGTTGTGGCTGACCGGGTCGCACTCAAGCTCAACGAGGCCGTCTGCACGGAAGGCGGCTTCGCCTCCGACATGGGCCTCCAGAAGTTCATGGACATCAAGTGCCGACTCTCCGGACTGCGCCCGTCTGCAGCAGTCATCGTGGCCACCATCCGGGCCCTCAAGATGCACGGCGGTGTCGGCAGGGTCGTGGCCGGGCAGTCGCTGGACCCGGTGCTGCTCGCGGAAGATCCGGAGGCGGTCGGCCGCGGGGCTGAGAACCTCGCCCAGCACCTCGCCATCGTGGCCAACTACGGCGTGCCCGCCGTCGTCGCCATCAACACCTTCCCCACGGATCACGAGTCGGAGTTCCAGGCCGCCCGTAAGGCCGCGCTGGCGGCCGGCGCTGAGGCCGTCGTGGTCTCGCGCCACTTCTCGGATGGCGGAGAGGGTGCGATGGATCTGGCACGCGCCGTCTGGACGGCCGCCCAGAAAGGCGCGCCGGATTTCCGTTTCCTGTCACGTGACGGCGCCTCCCTGCGCGAGCAGATCGAGGACATCGCGACCCGCGTGTATGGTGCCGACGGCGTCGACCTCACGCCGCAGGCCGAGGCCTCCCTGGATGCCATCGAGCGTCTCGGCTTTGGCAGCGTGCCGGTATGCATGGCCAAGACGCAGTCATCGCTGACTCATGACCCGGCGCTGAAGGGGCGGCCACGCGGGTGGCGTCTGCCCATCCGGGACGCACGGCTCTTCGCGGGCGCCGGCTTTGTGACTGCCTACTGCGGGAGCATGATGACGATGCCCGGGCTACCCACCCACCCGGCCGGAGAGGACGTCGACATCGACGCCGATGGGCGGATCGTCGGCCTCTTCTAGGAGCGTAGAGGCGCCCGCCAACTCAGCGCCGTCCAGATCGGCGCCGCTGGGGTCCGGGGCGCTGAACCGGACAGGGGCTCGACCGGCTGCTGGCCACGGCTCAGGATGGCCGTGGGCGTTCGCTCAGTCGTGCGCGGCGACGTACAGCGCGAGAGCCGCCACGAGGCCCACCGCTCCACCCGCGACGGCGTACGCCCAAGCCATGAGATCCGGTGGCCCGAGCGGCTCGGCCGCGCCCTCGTGTCCGTGGCCATGGCCGTGGCCGGAGTCGTGGTCGCCAGCGTCATCGTGGTGGCTGTCGTGGGCTGGCGCAGCGATGGTCATCCCGGATCAGCATCGGACATGGTCAGCATCGGACATGGGTCCAGTATCGGACATCGTCAGGGCACCAGCTCATCCGTGATGAGATCATCGACCAGCGGAGGGTTCGTCACGACGGAGTCCGGCAGGGCAGTCATGATGCCCACGGCTGACGCCCAGGTCGCCCGGTCGATGCTGCCAAGGCCGTGGACGAGGGTGTAGTCGTTCTGCCAGGCGTCGACGGTGGCCTCCAGGATGGCCAGCTGCGTCTCGGGATCGGCAGCCAGCTCCGGTACCCGTACGAACGTGGCATCGAGGCCCCGTTGCGGGTCGGCCGCGATGTCCTCCATGGCCCGCAGCGTGGCACGAGTGAAGGCCCGCAGGGCGTCACCCTTCGC
This sequence comes from uncultured Chloroflexia bacterium, assembly GCA_963825995.1. GTDB lineage: Bacteria > Chloroflexota > Limnocylindria > Limnocylindrales > CSP1-4 > JAFMJV01. The sequence continues at coordinate 55,081 of CAWGVH010000001.1, read as the reverse complement.
CTGCAGGGTGCTCGTCCCGACCACGAGACCCGGGCCGGGCAGCGGGGCCACGTCGTCGACGTGGATGACATTCACGGTCAGCCCTTCGCGGGCCAGCTGGACCGGCTCGTTGTTGAGGTAGCCGATGGCAGCGTCGACCTGGCCCTCGGCGACGGCGACACCGTGCCCGAAGTCCGGGTACGTCACGATCTCGACGTCCTCCGGCGTCAGGCCTGCGGATGCCAGCAGGGCCTGCAGCGCGATCCAGGATGAGCCGAAGCGGCCGGGGATGCCGATCGACCTACCGGCCAGGTCCGCCGCGTTCTCGATGCCGCTTTCCTCGAGCGAGAAGAGCACGTTGGGGAAGCGCCCGTAGATGGTTGCGCCGTAGCGGACCGGGATGCCCTGGCTGACTGCCGGGATGATGCTCGTCCCATCACCAATGCCGATATCCACCGCACCTTGCCCGACGAGCGTGATGAGCTCGGGATCCACCTTGTTCTGGAACGTCACGGCCAGCCCCGCATCGGCGTAGTAGCCTGCCTCCTCGGCGAGGTAGAACTGTGCGAACTGCACGCTCGGGATGTAGCCCAGGCCCACCGTCAGGCTGATCGGTTCCGGGACGGGACTGGACCCCTCGGACTGCGCCAGGCTGCTGGCCGGGCCCGTCAGCAGGAGGAGGACCGCGACCCAAGCGGGTAGCGCGAGGTGAGGCGGCCACGCAGCTCGCGCCCGGGCCGCTGGTCCAGGATGAGGGGTCGACATGCGCGCCTGCCTTTCCGCTGGTTTCAGCCGCGCGCCGGCACGAGCCGGCGCTCGATCGAGATGACGATGAGGTAGAGCCCGACCCCGAGGAGGGCGATGGTGATGAGCGTCGCGAACATGAGCGGGATATCGAACATGCTGCCGCGCGCGAGGTTGACGAGCACGCCCAGGCCCTGGTCGCCGCCCGCCCACTCGGCCACGATGGCGCCCACGACAGCCAGCGTGACGCCGATGCGCAGGCCGCCCAGGATCTGCGGCAATGCCGAGGGCACCTCGATCGTGCTCAGGATCTGCCAGCGCGTCGCCCGCAGGCTGCGCCCCATCTCGATCAGGCGTGGGTCGACCGAGCGGATACCGACCATGGTCCCGACGGCGATGGGGAAGTAGCAGATGAGCGCGCAGATGAGCAGTCGGCTGGCCAGTCCCGTGCCGAACCAGAGCGCGATGAGGGGCGCCAGCGCGAGGATCGGGGTGGCCTGCGCGGCCACGATGTAGGGAGACAGCATGCGTGCGGCCAGCCGAGAGCGTGCCAGCAGGATGCCGGTCAGCAGGCCGGCCAGGCCTCCCACAGCCAGCCCCAGCAGGACCTCGCTCAGGGTCGTCAGGAAGTGCGGCCCGATGATCCCATCGGTCCAGCCGCCCACGAAGCGCTGGGCCACTGCGAGGGGTCCTGGCAGGATGAAGTGGGGATAGTCGCCCACGATGACGACGAGCTGCCAGGCGAGGATGAAGATGGACGCCGCGGCCACGACGGGGACCATATCGTGGAGCAGGCGACGCCATGCCGGCGCCGGATTGCGGCCGGCCTGATCCGCCTTCGGCTGGTCGACCGCGACCGTGGCCCCCGTGGTCACGCCACCGCCAGGCGGCTGGGTCGACGGGGTGCGTGCCGGCGCCATCAGGCGGCCGCCCCTCGTGGGCCCTCGAGCTCGTCCTGGGCCAGCAGCGAGCGGACCTCGTCGGCGGCCTCACTGAACGTGGCGGCGTCGCTGCCGGAGATGCGGCGCGGGCGCTGCACCGGAACCACCACCTCGGCCACGATGCGCCCGGGACGAGGCGACATCACGAGGACCCGGTCGGCTACGAAGACCGCCTCCGAGATGCTGTGCGTGACGAGCACGATGGTCGTGCCCGTGCGACTCCAGAGGTCCAGCAGCTCGGCGTCGAGTCGCTCGCGGGTCATGGCGTCGAGGGCACTGAAGGGTTCGTCCAGCAGCAGCACATCCGGCCGAGGTGCCAGCGCGCGGGCCAGCGCGGCTCGCTGGGCCATGCCTCCCGAAAGCTGATGTGGCATCGCTCCGGCGAAGGACTCGAGGTCGGTCAGGGCCAGGACCTCGCGGGCCCGTGTCTCGCAATCGATGCGAGCCACACCGGCCAGCTCCAGGGGCAGCGCCACGTTCTGCAGCACGGTCCGCCACGGCAGCAAGCGTGGCTCCTGGAAGACCAGCCCGACGCGTGGGTCGACACCGGCCACGCTGGAGCCGAAGGAGAGGACGGTGCCGCGATCGGGAGGGAGCAGGCCGCTCACGACCCGCAGGAGCGTCGACTTCCCGCAGCCGTTGGGGCCCACGATCGCCACCACCTCGCGTTCGGCCACGCGCAGGTCAAGCCCGTCCAAGGCGACCAAACGGGTGCCCGTGATCTCGAAGCTGCGGCTGATCCCGCGGAGCTCGATGGCGTCCAGTCTTGCGACCTCCCGCCCCGCCGTCGGGATCGACCGGAGAGGGACGGACGCGGCCGGACAGTTGCCGGCGACCGCGCCACGAGCGACATGCACCGACAGAACGTCGGCGGTCGCCTCTCTCCTTCTTCCATCCGGACTGTGACCGTCGGCTCCCTGTGAGGGGATCGACCGCCGCATCTAGCGGCGGCTCGTGGGCTGGCAGTGGCCACCCTGGCCCGTCTGCCGACCACCGGTAGGGGATTGCACCCGACCCCGAAGGTGAGGCGTGCTATTGCTAGTTGTCGTTCGACTATAGCAGCGGCTCCCAGCATCCCCGCTGAGGCATTGGTCACCGCGCGCAGGGCCAGATGGTTAGCCTGCACGTCTTTCGCTTCTGGGGCATCCTTGCTGCGGAATGACGAGCCGAACGACCCCAGTCGGCATCCTCGTCGTGGCGCTGGTCGGACTCATCGCAGGAGGCTGCAGCGCCCCAACGGGTGCCGTGTTCGAAGCTCTGCTCGACCCCTTCGGGGCGCCCGCGTCTCCGTCCGGGGCTGTCGTCGAGATTCCCGCTGCCATCGCAGGCACCGGCGAGCCGACCTGGTGGCCCCATCCGGATGGGTATGCCATGGTGCTGCCCTCGGGGTGGAGTGGCGCTGCCGTCGATGACGCCCAAACAAGCGAGCTGGTGGACGCGGTCTCAGTGTCGTCCCCGGACCTCGCGCTGCGCATCGAGGACGTCCTGGACGCGACCAACTCACGGGTCAGCGCCGTGGCTGGCGACCCCAGTGCGCTCGGCGACCTGCCCCCACTTCTCATCGTCCTCGCGCAGCCGACCGACGACCAGCAGGCCCATGCTGTCAAGTCGCTCGTCAAGGACCAGATCTCCGGCCTGCCGGGTCTCAGCGGCGGTCCCTTCCGCGATGACGTGACGCTGCCGACTGCCAGGGGCGTGCGCTTCGACTTCAGCCTCGAGGACCCGGACCTTGGTGCCATCCAGGTGCGCTCGTACCTCTTCCGCTTCGGTGGTGACGCGTATCTCGTCTGCTTCGTGGCGTCGCAAGAGGGCTTCGAGGACGCGGAGGCCATCTTCGAAGCCATCGCCGCCAGCCTCCGGTTCGGGGTCTGACGGCCCTAGACTCAGCGGGTGAGCACGCGCCCTGGCGTCGAGATCGTCGATATCGTCGATGAAGCCTCGTTGGCGCTCCTGCCTCCCTGCGCCGACCCGCGCTTCGACCACCGCAGTTGCGACTACTGGGAAGACGGGGTCCGGGGTCAGAAGACGGCGAGGGCGTCCTGGTGGCAGGCGAGTCCTGCCCCCGCATCCGGCGGGACCCCACGAGCGATGGCTGACAATCCGTTCGCCCCCGCCCCGCACAGGGAGCCTGCCTTCAACCCCTTCGCTCCCGCGCCTGGCGGGACGTCGGCCGACCCGCGTGCGTTCCTGGTCGACGCGGGCGCAGACGATACCGTCACCACGCCCACCGTCAATCCGTTCCTGCCCGAGTCGACAGCGGATCGGCGGCCAACTGCCGACACGCCGCGCAAGCTGCGCCTCCTGACCCGAGGCCTTGCGGTCTTCGGCACTTATGCCAAGGTCCTGATGATCGACGGGTCGCCCATGGCCTATGCGCAGTTCGGGCCCCTGTCCGCCTATCCGCGGGCTCAGCAGATCCGGGATCTGTACCCGGCTCTTCCCAGCTCGCCCCTGCCCGCGGTCATCACCTGCGTCGCCACCGTCGTCGCGGCGAGGGGAGAGGGTCTGGGGGCAGAGCTTGTCAGCGCAGTCACCAGTGACCTGTCCTCACGCGGCTTCGCGGCTGCGGAGGCCTACCCGGACCTGACACTTGCCGTTGACGAGGCATCCACGGCCCACCCGCGCTTCTGGGAGCGTTGCGGCTTCATCATGGCCATCGCCGATGAGCGCTACCCCGTGATGCGCATCGAGCTGCACTAGGACGGATGGCATGGAAAGCCTCGTGGAGTGTGTCCCCAACTTCAGTGAGGGCTCCAGAACCCAGGCCCTGGACGCCATCGCTGAGGTCATCCGCAGCCACGCCGGTGTATGGCTCCTGGACCGCACGGCTGACGCGGACCATGAGCGCAGCGTCTACACCATCGCGGGCTACCCGGGCCGCGTGATGGCGGCCATGGAACGTGCGGTCGAGGTGGCCATCGGATGCATCGACATGCGCGTGCAGCGGGGCAAGCATCCGCGCATCGGGGCAGTGGACGTTATCCCTTTCGTGCCCCTCGGCGACACGACCATGGAGCAGTGTGTCGAGGGTGCGCGCCGTTTCGCCGCCACCCTGGCGGAGCGGTTCGACCTGCCGGTCTTCCTCTATGCCGAGGCCGCCATCCGCCCCGACCGGCGCGTCCTGGCCGACATCCGACGGCCCGGGTTCGAGGGTCTGGCGGCGGCCATGCGCCAGAAGGCCCATGAGCCGGACTTCGGGCCAGCCACGCCACACCCGACGGCCGGCGCGACAGTCGTGGGCGCGCGTCCTTTCCTCATCGCCTGGAACATCCAGCTGTCCACCACGGACGTGGTGGTCGCGCGACGACTGGCCAGCCAGGTCCGAGAGCGCGATGGCGGGCTGCCGGCGGTGCAGGCGCTGGGCATCGATCTTGCGTCGCAGGGGTGCGTTCAGCTCTCCATGAACGTGCTCGACCACGCCAGGACTTCGATGTGGCACATCTGGGAGACGGTCGATCGACTGGCCCGGAACGAAGGCGTGAGCATGCTCGATTCAGAACTCATCGGGCTTGCCCCCGCATCGGCCCTGCTCGATGTGGCCGACCACATCGGCGTCGCTACCGGCAGGCTGCTCGAGGATCGCGTCCGCGAGGCGGCCGGCTGGCTGCGCATACGGCGCTACGAGCCCGGCATGGTGCTCGAGCTTCGCTTGGCCTCGGCGCGCTCGACCCACTGAAGCGCCCACGATCCACGGACGACAGATGGCCCGCGGAGTTCGATGGGTCTCAGGTCTTGCCGCGCTGCTCCAGCATGACGATCGTGGTCTCGGCCGGCAGCGACGAGATCGTCACGTTCAGCCGTGGGACAGATTGCGGGTGACTGGTGCTCATCTCCTTGAGGAACCGTGCCAGGTCGCCATCTGTGGCCGCCGCGGCGTCTGTCAGGGGCATCGGCACGACCATGGCCGCGTCCAGCTGGGTGATGACCTCTGCGGCTTGGGCCGCGCTGAGCTGTGGGCCGATCCCGAGGCAGACGATGTCCACGTGGCCGATCTCGCGGATGGTGTCGGCGTCGAGCACGTGCCCGATGTCGCCCAGGTGCGCCGTATAGATGCCATCAAGCTCGTACACGAACGCCGTACTCGGACCGCGCCTGCCACCACGCTCGGCGTCCCGGAAGGTGCGGGCGCCGATGACCATCACGTCGTGCACCTCGAACTCACCCGGCGAATTGAGGACGTACGCCGACTCGAGGCTGCTCGGCAGCGGCACGCCCAGCTGGCGCGAGACCACGTCGGCCTTGGACCTTGCGCCGCGCCCGACCACCTCTGACTCGTCGGGGTAGCCGTACGAGACGATGTCAGCCGTGATGCCGCGACCGGTCGGTCCCACGATGGAACGGAATGGATCCGCCGCGACGACTCCCTCTCGACCCTTCAGTCGAACACACGACGCGCCGAACCAGGTGATCTCCATGACCATGGATGGTGCCACACGCAGGACACATAAAGGGAACGAGGGGCGCCTGCCCAATCGGCGCCCCTCGTTCCAGAGGGAGGGAGAGGGAACTGTGAAGGGATGCTTCGCGGTTCCGTGAGCGAAAGAGTAGCCCTCGACGATGAAGGCGCCAGCCCTCGAACGATGAAGAAACGCACACCGGCTGTCGGCGCCCACACGGGTGACCTCGCACAGACCCCCTGGGGGTGCCGGGGGCGGTCCCCAAGGAGCCTCGCGCCAACGCTGTCAGAATGCGCGACATGACAGCCATCGTCAGTCGCTCCGCGTCGGCGCTGCGCCGGTCGTGGCTCGCCCGCCCCGCCGCACTGGCCCTGTCCCTCGCCCTGCTTGCGCTCGCCCCGTCAGGCCTCGCCTCAGCACAGGATGCGTCCACGCCGGCCTCCTCGGGCGAGGCCGCGTCGCTGCCGGATGGCTTCAACGCCAGGATGGTCAGGCGGGTGAACGCGGTCATCGACTCCGTGCCTCCCATCCGCGGCCTCCCGCCGGCCGACGGCGTCAAGTACCGCGTCATCGACGCCGGCACCTTCACGGCTGAACTGGAAGCTCTCTTCCGCGAGGAATACACGGACGCCGACGTCGCGGCCGAGGATGCTGCCCTCACACGCCTCGGGCTGATCGATCCGGACGACGACCTGGGTGAGCTGACCCTCTCGCTGTACGACGCCCAGGTGCTGGCGTACTACGACCCGAGGTCGGATACGTTCTCGCTCATCGGCCCGGCTCGCAAGATCGGGGCGCTCGAATTGGTCGTCGTCGCCCACGAGTATGAGCACGCCCTCCAGGACGCGGCATACGACCTGGAGGCCCGCCGCATCAGGCAGCTGGACCAGTCGGACGCCATCCTCGCTCAGCAGGCGTTGGTCGAGGGCGATGCCACCGCCATCATGTACGACTGGGCGGCCCGCCAACTCAAGCTGGCCGACCTGCTGGCCGTGTCCGCGGGCGCGCTCACGAGGCAGGACAGCAAGGTGCTGCGAGAGATGCCGGTCCTGATGCGCCGGCAGTTGGAGTTCCCCTACATCGACGGCTTCGCCTTCGTGAATGCCATCCGGGGCCGTGGCGACTGGCCGGCCGTGGATGAGGCCTGGCAGGCACAGCCGGTCTCGACCGAGCAGATCATGCACCCTGAGCTCTACCCCGACGAGACCCCGATCGAGGTCGCACTGCCGGATGTGGAAGCAATGCTTGGCCCCGACTGGACGACCTCCTACGAGCAGACCCTGGGCGAGATGCAGATCGGCGTGTGGGTGGCGGATGGTCAGAAGGCGCGGTCGCTCTTCCCGGTCCTGCCGCCCCGCCTGCCGCGCGCTGACGCGGCCGCCGGTTGGGGTGGTGACCGCTTGGTGAGCCTTGATGGGCCGGAAGGTACCTGGGCCGTCGTCTGGCAGACCGACTGGGACAGCCAGGCTGACGCCAGGGAGTTCAAGGAAGCCGCCCGCGATGCCATGCGAGATCTGTCCGGGGCCCAGGCAGTCTCGAATGCCGACCTGAGCGGAGGACTATCCTCTCCAGTACTTGTCCTGCTGGCCGACAGCGACGCGACGCTCGATACTGTCGAAACGGCCCTTGGTGTCTTGCCCTGATCCGTCGGCCTGTGGGCACGTGAAGCGAGGAGCGGCGGACGATGAAGAATTCGGACACTTGTGCCGGGAACGACCCAATCGACTCACGCAGGGTGCTCGCACGCAGAGCCGAAGTCACCTAAGGTCCGCCTGCCATGACTGATCAGCGGCCGGACCCCGGCGACCCCACTGCCTCCACTGATCCACTTGCAGCTGCGTCTGACCCGACGGAGGTCAAGGCAGTCGCCGGTCAGCCGTCCGGCCCAGATGCCGGACCCCCTCTGTCAGATAACGAGGACCCGTCGGAGGCTGTCGTCGGATCTGACGAGGACGCCGGAGAGTTCGAGGCTGGGGCCGCGGACCCGGACGCCGTGGCCGCTGGGCCGGACCCTGCCGACGATCTGGCGGACGAGGCCGGCCTGGCTGCTGATGGAGGCGCCGGCATGGCCGCCGCGACTGGCGTCGCAGCCTGGACGACGACGCCCGTGGCCCCCGACCCGGAAGCCACTGAGGCCGCCCTGGCTGCGCTGGCCGCCAGGCCAGAGGTGACGATCGAACCGCCTGACGGCCCGCCTCTGCCACCGCCCGGCATGGACGGCGAGCCGCCAGACGAGGGCACGCCCGTGCTGCTCGTGGGGGGCATCCTCGTGGGCGCCTTCATCGTGGCGCTCGCCATCGTCATCCTCCTCTTCCGCCCCTTCGACTCCGGCTCGCCGGACGTGACCCTGTCACCCTCGCCGGTCGTGACCGAGGTCCCCAGCGCGACTCCGTCGGCTGAAGCGGTGGTCGACACGCCCAACTTCCAGGGCCTCAGCCTCGAGGAGGCCGAGCTCACGGCCGATGATTACGGGCTCGTCGTTCGGGTCGTCTCGGTCGAGAACGACGACGTGGAGCCCGGCACGGTGCTGGGTCAGCAACCGCCTCCCGGCCAAGCCGTGCCTGTCGGGTCCACCATCGAGCTGTCCGTCGCTGTGGCGACGCCAACCGTCGCCGTGCCCGACATCATCGACCTGCCCGAGAGCGAGGCTCTCAAGGCCCTCGCCGACGCCGGCCTGGCGGCCGGCACCCGCACCCAAGCCAGCGACGCCAGCATCGTGGCGGGCAACGTCATCAGCTCGAACCCCGTGGCCGCCACCGAGGTGGCCCGCCTCTCGGCCGTCGCCTACGTCGTCTCCTCGGGCCCCGCGCTGGTCGCCGTGCCCGACATCATCGACCTGCCCGAGAGCGAGGCTCTCAAGGCCCTCGCCGACGCCGGCCTGGCGGCCGGCACCCGCACCCAAGCCAGCGACGCCAGCATCGTGGCGGGCAACGTCATCAGCTCGAACCCCGTGGCCGCCACCGAGGTGGCCCGCCTCTCGGCCGTCGCCTACGTCGTCTCCTCGGGCCCCGCGCTGGTCGCCGTGCCCGACATCATCGACCTGCCCGAGAGCGAGGCTCTCAAGGCCCTCGCCGACGCCGGCCTGGCGGCCGGCACCCGCACCCAAGCCAGCGACGCCAGCATCGTGGCGGGCAACGTCATCAGCTCGAACCCCGTGGCCGCCACCGAGGTGGCCCGCCTCTCGGCCGTCGCCTACGTCGTCTCCTCGGGCCCCGCGCTGGTCGCCGTGCCCGACATCATCGACCTGCCCGAGAGCGAGGCTCTCAAGGCCCTCGCCGACGCCGGCCTGGCGGCCGGCACCCGCACCCAAGCCAGCGACGCCAGCATCGTGGCGGGCAACGTCATCAGCTCGAACCCCGTGGCCGCCACCGAGGTGGCCCGCCTCTCGGCCGTCGCCTACGTCGTCTCCTCGGGCCCCGCGCTGGTCGCCGTGCCGACATTCGAGGGCATGATGCTGGCGGACGCCCAGACGGAAGCGGATTCCCTGGGTCTAGTTCTCGGGACCACCTCTCTGGAGACCACCGAGGTGGAGCCCAACACCATCCTCGATCAGGACCCGGCAGCGGGCACGATGGTGCTGGGCGGGTCCAGGGTGGACGTCGATGTCGCCATCGCACCCGAGCAGGTCACGGTGCCCGACCTCACGAGCGCGCCCGCCTCCGAGGCCGAGCAGGCCCTCGCCGACGCCCGCCTCAGCGGCGCCCCCAGCGAGGCCTACAGCGCCGACGTGCCCGCCGGTGACGTCGTGAGCCAGGATCCCGAGCCCGGCAGCAGCGTGGCCGTGGGGAGCACCGTCAGCTACCTCGTGAGCCTGGGCGTCGAGCAGGTCACGGTGCCCGACCTCACGAGCGCGCCCGCCTCCGAGGCCGAGCAGGCCCTCGCCGACGCCCGCCTCAGCGGCGCCCCCAGCGAGGCCTACAGCGCCGACGTGCCCGCCGGTGACGTCGTGAGCCAGGATCCGAGCCCGGCAGCAGCGTGGCCGTGGGGAGCACCGTCAGCTACCTCGTGAGCCTGGGCGTCGAGCAGGTCACGGTGCCCGACCTCACGAGCGCGCCCGCCTCCGAGGCCGAGCAGGCCCTCGCCGACGCCCGCCTCAGCGGCGCCCCCAGCGAGGCCTACAGCGCCGACGTGCCCGCCGGTGACGTCGTGAGCCAGGATCCCGAGCCCGGCAGCAGCGTGGCCGTGGGGAGCACCGTCAGCTACCTCGTGAGCCTGGGCGTCGAGCAGGTCACGGTGCCCGACCTCACGAGCGCGCCCGCCTCCGAGGCCGAGCAGGCCCTCGCCGACGCCCGCCTCAGCGGCGCCCCCAGCGAGGCCTACAGCGCCGACGTGCCCGCCGGTGACGTCGTGAGCCAGGATCCCGAGCCCGGCAGCAGCGTGGCCGTGGGGAGCACCGTCAGCTACCTCGTGAGCCTGGGCGTCGAGCAGGTCACGGTGCCCGACCTCACGAGCGCGCCCGCCTCCGAGGCCGAGCAGGCCCTCGCCGACGCCCGCCTCAGCGGCGCCCCCAGCGAGGCCTACAGCGCCGACGTGCCCGCCGGTGACGTCGTGAGCCAGGATCCCGAGCCCGGCAGCAGCGTGGCCGTGGGGAGCACCGTCAGCTACCTCGTGAGCCTGGGCGTCGAGCAGGTCACGGTGCCCGACCTCACGAGCGCGCCCGCCTCCGAGGCCGAGCAGGCCCTCGCCGACGCCCGCCTCAGCGGCGCCCCCAGCGAGGCCTACAGCGCCGACGTGCCCGCCGGTGACGTCGTGAGCCAGGATCCCGAGCCCGGCAGCAGCGTGGCCGTGGGGAGCACCGTCAGCTACCTCGTGAGCCTGGGCGTCGAGCAGGTCACGGTGCCCGACCTCACGAGCGCGCCCGCCTCCGAGGCCGAGCAGGCCCTCGCCGACGCCCGCCTCAGCGGCGCCCCCAGCGAGGCCTACAGCGCCGACGTGCCCGCCGGTGACGTCGTGAGCCAGGATCCCGAGCCCGGCAGCAGCGTGGCCGTGGGGAGCACCGTCAGCTACCTCGTGAGCCTGGGCGTCGAGCAGGTCACGGTGCCCGACCTCACGAGCGCGCCCGCCTCCGAGGCCGAGCAGGCCCTCGCCGACGCCCGCCTCAGCGGCGCCCCCAGCGAGGCCTACAGCGCCGACGTGCCCGCCGGTGACGTCGTGAGCCAGGATCCCGAGCCCGGCAGCAGCGTGGCCGTGGGGAGCACCGTCAGCTACCTCGTGAGCCTGGGCGTCGAGCAGGTCACGGTGCCCGACCTCACGAGCGCGCCCGCCTCCGAGGCCGAGCAGGCCCTCGCCGACGCCCGCCTCAGCGGCGCCCCCAGCGAGGCCTACAGCGCCGACGTGCCCGCCGGTGACGTCGTGAGCCAGGATCCCGAGCCCGGCAGCAGCGTGGCCGTGGGGAGCACCGTCAGCTACCTCGTGAGCCTGGGCGTCGAGCAGGTCACGGTGCCCGACCTCACGAGCGCGCCCGCCTCCGAGGCCGAGCAGGCCCTCGCCGACGCCCGCCTCAGCGGCGCCCCCAGCGAGGCCTACAGCGCCGACGTGCCCGCCGGTGACGTCGTGAGCCAGGATCCCGAGCCCGGCAGCAGCGTGGCCGTGGGGAGCACCGTCAGCTACCTCGTGAGCCTGGGCGTCGAGCAGGTCACGGTGCCCGACCTCACGAGCGCGCCCGCCTCCGAGGCCGAGCAGGCCCTCGCCGACGCCCGCCTCAGCGGCGCCCCCAGCGAGGCCTACAGCGCCGACGTGCCCGCCGGTGACGTCGTGAGCCAGGATCCCGAGCCCGGCAGCAGCGTGGCCGTGGGGAGCACCGTCAGCTACCTCGTGAGCCTGGGCGTCGAGCAGGTCACGGTGCCCGACCTCACGAGCGCGCCCGCCTCCGAGGCCGAGCAGGCCCTCGCCGACGCCCGCCTCAGCGGCGCCCCCAGCGAGGCCTACAGCGCCGACGTGCCCGCCGGTGACGTCGTGAGCCAGGATCCCGAGCCCGGCAGCAGCGTGGCCGTGGGGAGCACCGTCAGCTACCTCGTGAGCCTGGGCGTCGAGCAGGTCACGGTGCCCGACCTCACGAGCGCGCCCGCCTCCGAGGCCGAGCAGGCCCTCGCCGACGCCCGCCTCAGCGGCGCCCCCAGCGAGGCCTACAGCGCCGACGTGCCCGCCGGTGACGTCGTGAGCCAGGATCCCGAGCCCGGCAGCAGCGTGGCCGTGGGGAGCACCGTCAGCTACCTCGTGAGCCTGGGCGTCGAGCAGGTCACGGTGCCCGACCTCACGAGCGCGCCCGCCTCCGAGGCCGAGCAGGCCCTCGCCGACGCCCGCCTCAGCGGCGCCCCCAGCGAGGCCTACAGCGCCGACGTGCCCGCCGGTGACGTCGTGAGCCAGGATCCCGAGCCCGGCAGCAGCGTGGCCGTGGGGAGCACCGTCAGCTACCTCGTGAGCCTGGGCGTCGAGCAGGTCACGGTGCCCGACCTCACGAGCGCGCCCGCCTCCGAGGCCGAGCAGGCCCTCGCCGACGCCCGCCTCAGCGGCGCCCCCAGCGAGGCCTACAGCGCCGACGTGCCCGCCGGTGACGTCGTGAGCCAGGATCCCGAGCCCGGCAGCAGCGTGGCCGTGGGGAGCACCGTCAGCTACCTCGTGAGCCTGGGCGTCGAGCAGGTCACGGTGCCCGACCTCACGAGCGCGCCCGCCTCCGAGGCCGAGCAGGCCCTCGCCGACGCCCGCCTCAGCGGCGCCCCCAGCGAGGCCTACAGCGCCGACGTGCCCGCCGGTGACGTCGTGAGCCAGGATCCCGAGCCCGGCAGCAGCGTGGCCGTGGGGAGCACCGTCAGCTACCTCGTGAGCCTGGGCGTCGAGCAGGTCACGGTGCCCGACCTCACGAGCGCGCCCGCCTCCGAGGCCGAGCAGGCCCTCGCCGACGCCCGCCTCAGCGGCGCCCCCAGCGAGGCCTACAGCGCCGACGTGCCCGCCGGTGACGTCGTGAGCCAGGATCCCGAGCCCGGCAGCAGCGTGGCCGTGGGGAGCACCGTCAGCTACCTCGTGAGCCTGGGCGTCGAGCAGGTCACGGTGCCCGACCTCACGAGCGCGCCCGCCTCCGAGGCCGAGCAGGCCCTCGCCGACGCCCGCCTCAGCGGCGCCCCCAGCGAGGCCTACAGCGCCGACGTGCCCGCCGGTGACGTCGTGAGCCAGGATCCCGAGCCCGGCAGCAGCGTGGCCGTGGGGAGCACCGTCAGCTACCTCGTGAGCCTGGGCGTCGAGCAGGTCACGGTGCCCGACCTCACGAGCGCGCCCGCCTCCGAGGCCGAGCAGGCCCTCGCCGACGCCCGCCTCAGCGGCGCCCCCAGCGAGGCCTACAGCGCCGACGTGCCCGCCGGTGACGTCGTGAGCCAGGATCCCGAGCCCGGCAGCAGCGTGGCCGTGGGGAGCACCGTCAGCTACCTCGTGAGCCTGGGCGTCGAGCCGAACGTGGCCGTCCCCGCGGTGCGTGACCTCTCAGAGGCTGATGCGGTCGCGGCCATCGAGGACGCCGGGCTGGTCGTCGGAGAAACCATCGAGCAGAGCAATGAAGACGTCGCTGTGGGCGACGCCATCAAGACCGTTCCGGCTGCCGATGAAGAGATCTCGCTCGGCTCGGAGGTCGCGCTGTACGTCTCGGCGGGCACAAGCGTCACCCTCGTGCCCGAGGTCAAGGGCCTCGCTGAGGCCGACGCCAACGCCGCCATCGCGGCCGCCGGCCTCGTCGTGGGCGCCACCGAGCAGAAGACCAACGCCACGGTCCCCGCCGGCCAGGCCGTCAAGACCGAGCCCGCCGCGGGCAGCGAGGTGCAGACCGGCTCGGCCGTCACCCTCACCGTCAGCAAGGGTCCCAAGCAGGTCAGCGTGCCCGCCATCGTGGGCCTCCTGCAGCCCGACGCCAAGGCCGCCATCGAGGCTGCCGAGCTCAGCGTGGGCACCTCGACCGTCGTCGAGGACGCCAGCCCCAAGAACACCGTCCTCGCCCAGGATCCGCCACCCGACAGCACGGTCGCCGCGGGCAGCGCGGTGAACTACAGCGTCAGCTCCGGCCCGCCGCTCACCCTCGTGCCCGAGGTCAAGGGCCTCGCTGAGGCCGACGCCAACGCCGCCATCGCGGCCGCCGGCCTCGTCGTGGGCGCCACCGAGCAGAAGACCAACGCCACGGTCCCCGCCGGCCAGGCCGTCAAGACCGAGCCCGCCGCGGGCAGCGAGGTGCAGACCGGCTCGGCCGTCACCCTCACCGTCAGCAAGGGTCCCAAGCAGGTCAGCGTGCCCGCCATCGTGGGCCTCCTGCAGCCCGACGCCAAGGCCGCCATCGAGGCTGCCGAGCTCAGCGTGGGCACCTCGACCGTCGTCGAGGACGCCAGCCCCAAGAACACCGTCCTCGCCCAGGATCCGCCACCCGACAGCACGGTCGCCGCGGGCAGCGCGGTGAACTACAGCGTCAGCTCCGGCCCGCCGCTCACCCTCGTGCCCGAGGTCAAGGGCCTCGCTGAGGCCGACGCCAACGCCGCCATCGCGGCCGCCGGCCTCGTCGTGGGCGCCACCGAGCAGAAGACCAACGCCACGGTCCCCGCCGGCCAGGCCGTCAAGACCGAGCCCGCCGCGGGCAGCGAGGTGCAGACCGGCTCGGCCGTCACCCTCACCGTCAGCAAGGGTCCCAAGCAGGTCAGCGTGCCCGCCATCGTGGGCCTCCTGCAGCCCGACGCCAAGGCCGCCATCGAGGCTGCCGAGCTCAGCGTGGGCACCTCGACCGTCGTCGAGGACGCCAGCCCCAAGAACACCGTCCTCGCCCAGGATCCGCCACCCGACAGCACGGTCGCCGCGGGCAGCGCGGTGAACTACAGCGTCAGCTCCGGCCCGCCGCTCACCCTCGTGCCCGAGGTCAAGGGCCTCGCTGAGGCCGACGCCAACGCCGCCATCGCGGCCGCCGGCCTCGTCGTGGGCGCCACCGAGCAGAAGACCAACGCCACGGTCCCCGCCGGCCAGGCCGTCAAGACCGAGCCCGCCGCGGGCAGCGAGGTGCAGACCGGCTCGGCCGTCACCCTCACCGTCAGCAAGGGTCCCAAGCAGGTCAGCGTGCCCGCCATCGTGGGCCTCGCGGAGGCGGATGCCCAGGCCACGCTTGCGGCTGCCGAGGTCACACCGGGCGCGCGGTCGGAGGTCAATGACCCAGCCGTTCCGAACGGTGTCGTCCTCTCCCAGGATCCGCAGCCGGGCACCGTGGTCATCAAGGACAGCCCGGTCGCCTACGTTGTCTCGCTGGGCCCGCCCATCCAGCCACTGGGTGCCGGCGGCACCCTCCAGAACCCGACCGTAAGCGGCCAGCTGGATGCGGCGGCGGCGGCCATCCCGACCGTCCGTGAGCTCCCGCTGGGAGCCGTCCCATATGACGCTGTCGGCAACGCTGACCAGAAGGCACTGCTCAGCCCTCGCTCGCAGATCGTGCATGACCCCGCCTCCGTCGCCGGCGAAGACAAGACGCTCAAGCGCCTCGGCCTGCTCGGACCAGGCGACGATCTGGCCTCCCTGCTCGACCGGCTCTACGGCCAGGAGCTCTCGGTCGCGTACCAGGCCGGAGGTGGCAACCTGACAGTCCTGAACTCGCTCGAGAAGCTCACCATCGGCGACGAGGCCAACGCGGCGCGTGAGTTCGGCCGCACGGCCGTCGACCAGCAGATCGGGATCAGCCGCGTCCGCGTGAGTGACCCAGCCATGGGCGACCAGGCTCTCGCCGGCTTGGCCCTCGAGCAGGGTGATGGCACCGCCGTCATGCTTGATTGGGCGGCCTCGAACATCGCGCCAGGCAACCAGTCCAAGGTAGAAGATGTCATCGTACCGGGCGACGACGGCACCCTCGCCTCCCTGCCGCAGATCCTCCAGCGGGAGTACAACCTCCCATTCCTTGAAGGTCGCCTCTTCGTTGATCGGCTTCGGGAAGCCGGTGGCTGGGCCAGCGTCAATAACGCCTGGGCCAGCCCACCAGAATCGACCGAGCAGATCCTGCATCCCAAGCTCTACCCGGGTGAGCGACCCACGTCCATCGACCTCGGCGACCTCGCCGGTCGGCTCGGAGCAGGCTGGGTGGAGGCCTGGCGAGAGACGATGGGCGAGCTCCGCATCGCCGTCTGGCTGGCCGATGGCCAGCCGGGCACGCAGGAAGGTCCGAAGGCTCCGATCGAGCTGCCCAAGGCCAACGCCGCGGCCGGCTGGGGCGGTGACCGCCTCGTCAGCCTCGACGGCCCCGACGGAACGTGGGCAATCGTCTGGCAGACGAAGTGGGACAGCCCCGAGGACGTGGGCCAGTTCGTGGAGGCGGCCAATGCCGCCATCGCCGACCTGCCAGGAGCCCATGCCGTGATCGCCGCCGATGTCTCGACCGGCATCTCCGATCCAGCGCTGGTGCTCCTGACCAGCGACCCGAACACGCTCGCGAACGTGAAGGCTGCCCTCGGGCTGGCTCCTTAGCCCCAGCGGCGACCCTGTCGCCGGAGCGGCGTCAGCGCATCATTCGAGGCTGGGCCCCACGCCGGCCTCTTCACATGGCCGCTGGTGCCGAGATGCCCAGCAGGGCCAGGGTGTTGCCGATGACCGAGCGCGCCAGGTCGATGAGCGCCAGGCGGCCAGCCGAGGTGGCCGGGTCGTCGACGTCGATGACTCGACGGTCTCGGTAGAAGGCATGGAACGTGGTAGCCAACTCCGTGGCGTACGCGGTCACGCCCTGCGCCTCCTCCGAGCGCGCCGCGTCCTCCACGACCTCGGGCAACCGCAGCAGGTCGCGTGCCAGTCCGGCCGCCACGTCGTCGTCAGCCAGCACGCCGCGGAACGACGTGGCTCGCGCCAGACCCACCGCTGTCGCCTTGGAGAGGATCGAACAGATCCTGGCGTGGGCGTACTGCACGTAGTAGACGGGGTTCTCGGATGACTGGCGGCGCGCCAGCTCGATGTCCACGTCGATGGGCGAGCTTGCCGATCGGGAGGCGAACGACCAGCGTGCGGCGTCAACCCCGATCTCTTCGAGCAGCTCGTCGAGCGTCAGGAACTCACCGGATCGCTTGCTCATGGGGATCTCCTGGCCCTCGCGCACGAAGCGCACCCAGGCCACCATGAGCATCTCCACGGCCTCCCTGTCGAAGCCCAAGGCCTCCGCCGCGTTGCGGACGCGCGCCACAGTCCCGTGGTGGTCGGCACCCCACACGTAGATGAGCTTGTCGAAGCCGCGGCTGAACTTCTCCGAGACGTAGCCGATGTCGGACGCGAAGTAGGTGGGTTCACCAGAGGAGCGGAAGATGACGCGGTCTTTGTCGTCGCCGAATGCCGTCGAGCGAAACCACGTGGCGCCCTCCGACTCGAAGACGTGGCCGCCCTCGCGCAGCGTGGCCACGGCGCGTTCCACCCAGCCCTCCCCGTACAGGCTCGCCTCGCTCTTCCAGACGTCGAAGTGCACACCGAGCCGCTCGAGGCTGGCTTCGATGCCATCGCGGATCTGGGACCCAGCCCAGTCGCCGATGCGAGCATCACGATCGACGCCCGGAGCTGAGGCGGCCTCCCAGACGTGGTCCGGCATGGCCGCGGCCAGCTCGTCCACGTAGCTGCCACGGTACGCCTCCTCTGGCAGCGGTTGTCCGAGCCGACGGGCGACCACGGAAGCGCCGAGCACCCGGACTTGGCGGCCCGAGTCATTGAAGTAGTACTCGCGGGTGACGCGATGACCGCCGCCTTCCAGCACGCGGCAGAGGAGATCGCCGACGAAGGCGCCGCGTGCGTTACCGACGGTCAGGGGGCCCGTGGGGTTGGCCGAGACGAACTCCACGTTCACGTGCCGCGGGGTTTCCGGCCGGACTCTCCCGAAGTCCTGTCCGGCCATCAGAGCCTCGTCAAGCACGGCCTCGAGCCAGGTGGGCGAGAGGCGCAAGTTGAGGAAGCCGGGCGCGGCCACCTGCACGTCGTTGATGGCGATACCGGTGGACTGGGCACGCAGGCTGGCCGCCAGCGCCTCCGCGATCTGCAGTGGCGACCGCCGCATCGGCCGAGCCAGCTTCATGGCCAGGTTGGTGGCCAGGTCGCCGTGCTCCGGATTGGCGGGCCGCTCGACCTCCACCTCCGGCGCCTGCCGGGGCCCTGGCTCCGGCAAGGCACCCGATTCGACAGCGTGGCGCAGCGCCTGCTCGATGAGTCCCTGCACGCGGGTCCGCACCGACGGGGCCGGGCTTCTGCGATCGGCCATCCCGTTCATGGCTGCTCTCCGATGTGGTGGATCCCGTCAGGTTCGGCCAGGCCCACGGCACCGCTGAAGACCTGCCCAGCGGCCTCCAGGGCGGCCTGCGGGTCGTTGGACTCGAGGATGTGGGTCAGGACGAGGCAGGCGGCATGCCCGCGTTGCGCCACGCCCGCTGCCTGGACGGCGGTGAGGTGATTGGCCCCAGGTTCGGGTGTCCGCGTCGACCAGAAGGCCTCGCAGAGCACGGTGTCACCCTCATGGATGAGCGGCGCCAGGTCCTCCGCGCGGCCGCAGTCGCCGCTGTAGACCAGGCCCGGACCACCCGGATCGTCCACCGCTGCGACACGGAAAGCGTAGCTGTGCTCCGAGTGGAGGACCGGCTGGACCTCCAGCCTGAATGGTCCGATCTCCCTGGTGCCTGCCACGAGCTCCGGCCCCACGAGATCACGCAGAAAATCCGCTTCGCCGCAGAAGGCGTCGTACCGGAGCCTGAGCTCGTCGGGAACGTGCAGCTCGATGCTGCGCGGCTCCTCGAACTGGTACCGCAGGTGGTGGCGCAGCGGTATCAGGTCGACGTGGTGGTCGGCGTGCATGTGGCTGATCACCAGGGCTCGAATGGTCGACGGTTCGCGATGCCCGAACAGCGCCCCCATGGCGCCCTGGCCCAGGTCCAGCACCAGCGCCTCTCCCGCGAGTTCGACGAGATAGGACGACGACGGTCGACCGGGGCGCTCGGACCACGCGGCTGACGAGCCGAGGACGGTGAGCCTCACGCCCACGCACGCAGCGAGTGGCTGCTCCTGCTCATGTTCTGTGCTCCCCGTCCTATCTGGGTGTCGATGACCCCGTCCGGGCAGCCTACCGTGCCGCGACTGACCCTGCTGCGAGCCTGGCCGTCACCGCGGCCGCCTCGTTGATGCGGTCCGGCAGCACCACGATACCGGCTTCCCGCGTCCCGTCCCATCTGGCGCTGCGGCCACCGACCGCGAAGACGAGGCTCTGGCCTGCGGCGCGCAGCGCGTCTGCAACCTCGAGCGCCCTACGCTGGTCGGAATCCTGGACAACAGCCAGAACCACGACACGAGCACGATGCTGCCGGATGACGTGCACCCAGCTGGCGGCGGGCACGTCCGCACCGAGGTACAGCACGCCGACCCCCAGGCGCCGCAGCGCCACGGCGAACGCGAGCGCACCCAGCTCGTGGCGGCCCTCTGGCGGCAGGCCAACGACGACGCTGACGTCACCGATGACCGCGGCCGCCTCGTACAGTGCAGACAGCCGGCGATGGACAGCGGCGCTTGCGGCATGCTCCGCCGCGACGTCCAGCCGGCCCTCCGTCCAGGCCAGACCGAGTGACGCGAGGGCCGGCATGAGCAGATCGTCGACGACGGACTCGAACGATCCCTGCGCGAGGATCTCGTCAAGCACGGCGCCCGTCCCGGCGATGTCCATGGCCGTTGCGGCTGCCAGGAACCGCCCGTTGAGGTCTGCCTGACGCGTGCGTGCGGACCCGTCGCCCAGGGGGACGGGAGCCATTTGGACGATGGGCATCACCCCAACCTCGCCGGCCAGGATGGCTCGACTGGCCTCGCTGGCACCCCACCCGCTATCGGTCAGCTCCCGCACGCGCACGAGGGTGGCGATGGCCTCGTCGTCGTAGAGCCGGTAGCCGGATGGCGTGCGCTTAGGGCTGACCACGCCGTAGCGGCGCTCCCACGCCCGGATGAGCGGAACGCTGACGCCAGAGCGGATTGAAGCTTGCTTGATGCTGTACATGCTTTGTTGACCATATCACGCCTGTGTGACAGCCGCACGCTGAAAAGGTCAGACAAACACTTGACAAGGTATGGACACCACGGGTATCGTCTGCTCCATCAGGTCAACAGACCTTGAACAGGAGAGCAGAGCGAGGAGACAACGACATGACCGACAGGTGGTCCCGCTAGGGGCCCACGCAAGGGGCGCAGCGCGCCTCGACCGCCCCGCCGGTGGGCCTCCAGGCTCGCCGCTTCGAGCCACAGGCTCACATCAGTGACCAACACTCATGGAAAGGAACGAACCATGCGAACCACGAAGCTCTCGATCCTTGGTGCAGCTGCCGCCCTTGCGGCCATCTCCGTCCTTCCGGTCGGCGTCGCCGCCCAGGACGACATGGCCGACATGGCCAAGGTCCGCGTCGGGCACTTCAGCCCGGACGCGCCCGCGGTCGACGTCTACGCCAACGGTGGCGCCATCCTCACCGAGGTCCCCTTCGGCGTGCTCTCTGATTACCTCGAGGTTCCCGGTGGCACGTACACCATCGAGGTCGTGGCTGCAGGCGCTGATCCCGCCGACGGCGCGGTCATCGGCCCGGTCGACCTCGAGTTCGCCGCTGGCACCATGACCACGGTCGCCGCGACCAACGCCCTCGCCTCCATCGAGGCTCAGGTCCTTGTTGACGAACCCAACCCGCAGGACGGTATCGCCCAAGTGCGCGTCGTCCACTACAGCGCTGACGCCCCCGCGGTCGACATCGCCCTTGACGGTGGTGACGTGGTGGTCGAGAACCTCGCCTACCCGAACGCGGCCGGCTACCTTGACCTGCCCGAGGGTGAGTACGACCTCGAGATCCGCCCGACCGGCACGACCGACGTCGCCTTCGACATCGACCCGCTGGCGCTTGCAGGTGGCAACAGCTTCACGGTCTTCGCCATCGGCTCCCTGGCTGACGGCTCCTTCACGGTGCTGCCGGCCGTCGACGCCAGCCTCATGGCTGACGACGACATGATGGCCGAAGAGTCGATGGACGCCGAGGAGTCCCCTGCGGCCTAGCCCAGCCAACCTTCACTGATCCAACCGGGTCGGCAGTGCGCTTCCCCTTGCCACTGCCGGCCCGCTCCACATCTTTGACCGTCGCAACCCGAAAGGAAGTCACCCAGATGTCTCAGCCAACCACCCGAGGGCGCAAGATCGCGCTCATCGGTATCGCTGCTGCCCTCTCGGCCGCAGCCGTCGTCCCGACCGCGGTCGGCGCCCAGGACGAGATGGCCGATGCGATGGCCAAGGTTCGCGTCCTCCACGGCGCGGGCGATGCCCCGGCCGTCGATGTGTACGCCGGCGGCAACCTCGTCGTCGAGGGCCTCGAGTACGCCAGCATCACGGACTATCTCGAGGTCCCCGGTGGCGAGTACCAGATCCAGGTCGTGCCGAGCGGCGCCACGCTGGAGGAGGGCCCCGTCGTCATCGACGCACCCCTCACCTTCGATGCCGGCACCATGACCACCGTGGCCGCCACCGGCAGCCTTGCCACCGCGATCATCCCGCAGGTCCTGGCCGACGCCCCCGCTCCCAACGCCGATGGCACCCAGGTCCGCGTCGTCCACTTCAGCTTCGACGCCCCGGCCGTCGACATCGCCCCTGACGGCGAGGCTGCCCTCATCGAGGGCCTGGCCTTCCCTGACAACACCGGCTACGTCGACCTGCCGGCTGGCGCCTACGATCTGGAGATCCGCGCCGCGGGTACGGACACCGTCGCCTTCGACATCCCCGAGGTCACCCTCGACGCCGGCACGAGCTACTCCGTGTTCGCCGTCGGCGGCCTCGAGGACGGCAGCTTCACGGTCGTGCCGGCCGTCGATGCCGCCCTGGCGGGCGTGCGTGTCGGTCACTTCTCGGCCGACGCTCCGAACGTCGATGTCTACGCCAACGGCGGGGCCATCCTCACGGACGTCCCCTTCGGCGCCATCTCCGACTACCTCTTCGTGCCGGCCGGCACCTATCAGATCCAGGTCGTTCCCGCGGGCGCTTCGCTCGAGGAGGGCCCCGTGGTCATCGATGCCCCGCTCACCTTCGAGGGCGGCACCCTGACGACCGTCGCGGCCACCAACGAGCTCGCCAACATCACCCCGGTCATCGTCGCGGACAAGCCGGCCCCGGTCGCCGACCAGGCCCAGATCCGCGTCGTGCACCTGAGCGCCGACGCGCCCAAGGTCGACGTGGCCCCTGACGGCAGCGCTGTCAAGGACGCCATCTTCAAGAACCTCAAGTACGGCAAGGCCAAGGGCTACGCCACCGTTCCCGCGGGTGAGTACGACCTCGAGGTCCGTCCCGCCGGCGCCAAGAAGGCCGCCTTCGACATCGAACCCCTCACGCTCGAGGCCGGCAAGAGCTACAGCGCCATGGCCATTGGCCAGCTCAGCGGTGGCTCGTTCAACGTGATCCTCGTCGAGGACGCGTCGGCCAACTAGGCCACGACTGGAGGCTTGGGGGACGATCTTCCATCCGCTCCCAAGCCTCCGTCCACCTCAAGCACTGACACGGACTACCACAAGGAGGAACCCCTGATGTTGAAGAAGATCATGGCTGGCGCGATGCTGGCCGCCCTCTCCGTGACGGCCATCATCCCGGCCGCCGCCTCGGCCGCCCCCGGCACGACGATCGTGGACAAGGCCATCGCCGTGAACAGCCGAACCGGCAACTACGACACGCTCCTGACCGCTGCCACCTGCGACTACCTCGATGGTGCCGTGGTGGACGTGCTGTCCTCTCCGGACAAGACGCTCTTCGCCCCGACCGATGCGGCCTTCCGCCGCCTGGGCGATGCCCTCGGCCTTGGCAAGGCCGGCCTCAACCCCAGCAACGTCTGCAGCGTCGACAGCCTTCTGGGTGAGGGCGTCCTGCTCGACATCCTGGCCTACCACGTCGTCGACGGCAAGGTGAACGCCAAGACGGCCACCGCTGCACTCGGCTCCAAGGTCGAGATGCTCAACGGCGACAAGGCCGCCATCACCGATCGCGGTGGCAAGCTGCGCATCGACGACGCGGTCATCCTGGCCACGGACATCCGCGCCAGCGACCAGGGCATCATCCACGTCATCCAGAAGGTCATGCTGCCGCCCTCTCTGAGCTGACCGCTCCTCCACCCTCTCCCCCTGCCGATCGAGCCGGTCCCTTCGGGGGCCGGCTCGCTCGATTCCCGTGGCCCTGGTGGATGGTCAGGGCAGGGCGGTCCAGCGCCCCGGTGTCCCTGAGAGCTCCGTCAGGCGGAGGTCGTCACGACGCTGCTTCTCGCCGTGGGTGTCGCCGTGGGGGTCGGGTGGGGCGCGAGATGGCCGCCTCCAGACAGCGCCGCATAGGCGATCTCAGAGCCTGGCAGCGCCCGGAGCCTCTCGCTGATGCGTCCGGGCGTCGTCGGTGGGGACTGGAGCAGGCCGCGGACGCTCCCGGCGATGAGTGGCCGGCTGGCGCGGTTCGGGTCCAGCGCCACACCGGCCAGATGCCGTTCGATGGCCGCGGCACCGTCGAACTGGTCGCTCGAGAAGGGCATGACCAACAGCGGCACGCCGTGAGTGAGGGCCTCCGTCACGCTGTTGTTGCCGCCGTGCGTCACGAGCAGGGAGGCATGCCCCAGCAGCGCCACCTGCGGCAGGCTGGCACGCACGAGCCAGTCCAAGGGGAGCGGACCGATGATCCCGGGGTCGTTGGCGCCGATGGCGATTGCCACGCGTGCCTCGACCTTGCGCAGTGCTGCGGCGACCCGCGCCAGGACGTCGCTGCGCGCAGAGAGGAAGGTGCCGAGGGATACGACCACCAGTGGTCGTCCATCGGCGCATGCCAGCCAGGCCGCCGCTTCGTCGTCGGGCGGTTCGTGGCGGACGGCACTGCCCAGGAAGGCGTGTCGCGGCAGGAGTGCCGATCGCGTCGCCTCGTGCAGATCCTCGGGGTAGGCGTAGAGGACCAGGTCCCCGTGGGCGGCGAAGGCATCGCCGACAGGCTCGGTCCCCGGCGCCAGCGAGCGCAGGACGCGATCGTAGGCATCGCCAAAGGCCTCGCTGACCCCGCGGGCGATGGCCCGCAGCGTCGCGAGCTGGACCTGGTCGGCTGTGATGGCGGACGGCCACGCCGATGGCACGCCATAGACCTCCGCGCCGACGGGCAGTGCCGTTGGGTGGCCGACGACGACATCTGCGTACGGCACGCCCATGGCCCGCAGGCCGATCGTGGCCGCGAAGGCAAGGTGGTCCACAAGGATGGCGTCGGGGCGCACGCGCTCTACGATGCGGATCGTCCTTCGGGCCACGAGCTGCGGCTGCCACAGCAGGTCGATGGCGCGAGCCTCCGCCTGGAAGCGCAGGGTCTGGAGCATGCCTCGGCGAGTGGCCATGAAGAAGGCGTCCAGTGAGCGTGCCTCGGCGCGCGATCCTCGCTCGGCCACGGCGGCGCCCGCGTTAGACCCACGCGACATGATGAGCTCAGCGTGCTCGAAGCCGGCCCCCTCGACGATCGGGGCGATGGCCGGCCCTGTGGCCACCACGACCCGCTCGCCCTTGGCGGCCCAGGCTTCCGCGATGGTGAGCAGCGGGATGGCGTGTGAGACGTAGTCGGGGCTGACGACCAACAGGGTCACGCCGCCCGGCCTTCCTCCACGGTCAGGGCCAGCGTGCTGGCGCCGGCCGCGATGCGGTAGACAGCGGCCAGCGTGTGGGCCATCCGGCTGAGGGTGAAGCGCGCGTCCACGACGGACCGGGTGCGCTCGCCGGTCGCCGGATCCGCGGCAAGGTGCAGCGCCTCGTGGATGCCGGCAGCGATGGCACGCGGGTCGGTCGTGTCCACCAACGCGCCGGTGACCCCGGGCTCGATGTAGGTGGCAGGGCCGCCAGTCAGCGGCGCCACGACGGGCAGGCCCGCGGCCATGGCCTCCAGGATGGCGAGCCCGAACTCCTCCTTGGGACTGCCACAGACGTAGGCGCCACCAGGCGCGACCCAGTCGCCCCAGCCGTGCCTCGCGACCGCGAGGAGCAGGCCAGCCTCGGCGTGCCGACGGTGTCCGAGCAGGATCACCCGATCGCTGAGGCCGGCATGCCTGTGGAAGAGCACGTTGATGCGCGCCAGCTCGGCCGCTTCACCGGCATTTGGATGGTCGAGGTCGCCGCCGACGAGGACGAGGTTCGCCCCCGCGCCGAGCGATGGGTCGCGGGCGATGGCCTCGACGATGCGGGCCATGCCCTTGACGTCGTGGAGCCGGCCGACGCTCACGACGATGGGCAGCCCCTGCCGTTCCTCAGGCAGGCGCTCGATGGCCCGCACCAGGTCGTCCAGGACGGCTGCGCTCGTGCCGGCCGCACGTGCTGCCGCAGCTTCGTCGGCCTGCTGGGTATCCACGCCCTCGGCCACGATGGTGTGACGAGGCGGCCCGGCAGCCAGGTCGATGCCCACCAGCTCGGCGAGCTGTCGCGGCAGGTCGGGTCGCGGGAAGAGGACCAACTCGCGGGCCTCGTGGGCAAACCGTGCCACGAGGCCGACGCGATACCAGAGTGCCGACCGCGCGTCCTCCGTCCCGAAGGTCCGACGGTCGAGTGTGCCCCGGCGCTCGGCGGCCGCGATGGGACCGTGCGGATCAGGAGCGAGCGTGAAGACGGTCGGGATGCCGAGTTCGTGGGCCACACGTGCTGCGGCCAGGCTGCCCGGGTCAGCAATGCGCAGGTGGAGGACGTCCGGCGTGCCTGATGCCAGCAAGGCGGCGCGAATGCCGCGCTCGGCCGCCACGAGCGAGGGCCAGTCACCCGCGAAGGTGGCACCCTCGCCTTCTTCCAGGGCCACGTTCTCGAAGCAGTGGCCGCCCATCGTGGGCTGCTCGTGCAGCCGCGTTCGCGCCGGCACGCCGGGCAGCGCCCGGCCGACGCTGATGATCTCGTGGATGTGCGGCTCTGCCGCCAGCGCTGCCCCCAGCCTCGGCAGCAGCGTGGCA
Source organism: uncultured Chloroflexia bacterium (assembly GCA_963825995.1). Classification (GTDB taxonomy): domain Bacteria; phylum Chloroflexota; class Limnocylindria; order Limnocylindrales; family CSP1-4; genus JAFMJV01. The sequence continues at coordinate 29,077 of CAWGVH010000001.1, read as the reverse complement.
ACGCCACCAGCATCACCCACACCGGCGCGAGTCGCCTCGGCGTCCAGGACGGCGCCGAGGTGGACCTGGGCGATCTTCAGGCCGTCTTCGCGGGTGTGGCTGCGGCGCGGGCCGCGGCGCCCCAGCACCTGCCGTGCCCGCGCCTGTCGAACCGCCTCTCCGATGGGGCCGCCCTGCGAGGCCAGGGACGTGACGCTCGGCGGCAGCCGCTCGCCGACCCGGTCACCCAGCGAAGCGACAGCCTCGACTCGCACGGCCGACGCTTCCGAGGCATCGGTGGCCAGCCGCTCCAGGAGTCGTCGGCCGACGGGACCGGGCACGAGGCCAGCGACCTCGGCGAGGTAGCGGCGCGCGGTCGCGACGCCTGTCTCCCGGAGCGCCGTGTCGAGGGCGACCAGGACAGCCGACGCGATGCCGGCGTCCTGGCTCGCCCAACGGGCCAGGGCATGCTGGGCGTGCATGCCGGCCAGGCCACCGCGTGCAACGGTCTTGGTGAGTGGCTCGATGAGCGCGGGCGACGCCGGCCGCAGGCTCGCGGTCCAGGCGGCGTGGGCGTCGAAGCCGTTCACGCCCTCGCTCAGCATCTGGGCCATCTCGCGCTCGGCGAGGCGGCCCGGGACCTCCCCCAGGGCGTGGATGGCGGCCACGGCCGTGACCGTGTCGCTGGCGTCCCGGATGGCCTCCTCGAGCGGCTCCAGGAGGAGCGCCGGACGGGTGCCAGCACGGAGGGCGGCGCCGGCTGCATCGCGGACCTGCGGGGCGAGACGGATAGCGGACAGGATGGTCGGAGCGCGCCGCACAGCGTCGAGCGACGAGGCCAGCCCGAAAGACCGTGTCGCAGGCTGACGTAGCCAGCGGGGCGCCGATGCGATGCGGATCGTGCCGCCGTGGATGTGCGGCACGTCGTCGTGGGGGATGCGCCTCTCGACCATGGCGTCGTGTCCGGCTACAGGCGCACCGTCAGGCGGGCGTCCGCACACCCTCCGTGAGTCCGTCGATGATCGTGGTCGAGGTGTGCCGCGGGCCCAGGTACGTCGCCAGGCCGGCCTCCAGTGGCGTGAGCGTGCGCGGCATGGATCGCAAGAGGGGCTCGATGTCCACGGTGGCCGGCTGGTTGACGAAATCCACCGCGTCAGGGCTCAGGGGCGGGTTCGGCAGGAAGCGCATGGGCCAGGCGGCCATCTTGAGGAGTGGAGCGGGGCCGGGGATGAGGGGCTTGTGAAGGCCCGCCACGCTCATGGCCCGTCCGATGACCTCGCGCATGGACATGGCCTCCGGGCCACCGACCTCGAAGACCTGCTCGACGGCAGCATCCTGCTCCAGTGAATCCGCCGCCAGGCGAGCCACGTCGCCGACGAAGACCGGGGCCAGCAGCTGGCGGCCCAGATTCGTGAGAGGCACGAAGGGCAGGGAGCGTGTGAACCCGAGGAAGCGGTTGAGCGAGACGTCGCCGGAGCCATAGACCCAAGTTGGTCGCAGGATCGTCCAGGCCATCCCTGAGCCGCGCACGGCGTCCTCCGCCACGGCCTTGGCGCGGAACCAGTGACGCTGGGCGTCGTGACCAGCACCCGCACCCGAGAGGTAGACCACGCGGCGGACGCCAGCCTGCCGGCCGGCTGCGATGAGCCGCTGCGTGCCGCCGGCATCGACCTCCATGAAGGTGTAGCCCTTGCTGGGCTGCTCGACCGGTAGGCCAGGGAAGGCCAGTGAGATGACCAGCTCATCCACGCCCTCCAGCGCGGCGCCCAGGCCTGCGGGGTCGCGGACGTCGGCCGACCGCAGTTCGATGTCGTCCGGCAACTGCCCGCGGGCACCCTCGCCCCGAGAGGAGAGGACGACGACGTGCCGCCCGCGGCGGCGGAGCTCACGGGCGATCTCACCACCCACGAAACCTGTCCCGCCGGCGACGGCGATGGTACCCGGTCGCCCGTTCGCCCGGTCGCCGGCCGGCTCAAAGATCTGGTCGATGGCCGTGGCACGAAAGGCGAAGACGTGCTCGAGCTGGGCCCGCACCACGAGACGGTGTCCCAGGGTGCCGAGCGGCCCGAGGGGCAGCTCGTACTCGACGTGGTCGTCCATGCGGACCCCGTCCGTGACAGGAGTGAAGCGGTGTTCGTGGACCCACGACCTGTAGGGGCCCTTGGCCTGCACGTCGCGGAAGCGCAGGGGAGCTTCCACCTCATCGATGTGCGTCTGCCAGTGGGTGGGGATGCCGAACAGCGGCCGCACCGTGTAATCGATGACGGCGCCGGTCTCCGTCACCGGGTCGGGCGTGTGAATGTCGAAGCCCATCGAGCGGGGGGTGATGCGTCCCAGGTTGCGGGCACGGGAGAAGAAATCCCACACGCGCTCCAGGTCCGCCTTCACGATGTGGGTGCTGTCCAGCGTGTGTTTCGTCATCGCCTCGGATCCCATGTGTATAATGTTTGTAGAGTTTCAGGATACGGATATCACCCTCAGGTGTCAACCACTTGTACAATGTTCTTGGCGGCTGTACAGGGTTCTGGAGCGCCGACCAAGACATCGACCAGAGGAGCAGGGTGGAGGAGAGCATGGACACCGCCATCGTCTGGTTTCGGCGCGACCTGCGGATCAGGGACCATCCGGCCCTGAGCATGGCGGTGGCTGGAGGGCGCGCCGTGATCCCGCTCTTTGTGCTCGATGAGCGACTCCTGGACGCTTCCACGTCCGCGCCGGCACGGACGTGGTTCCTGATGCGCACGCTCGCCGAGCTCGACGCCTCCCTGCGGGTGCGTGGCAGCGGCCTGCTCCTGCGTACCGGTCGCCCCGAGGAGGTCGTGCCGAGGCTGGCGCATGAGGCCGGCGCTGCCGTCATCCTGGCGACCCGGGACGTCACGCCCTTCAGCCATCGACGTGACCAGGCCGTGGCTGCCGCGCTCGAGCGCGACGGCCGTCGCCTCCAGCTGCAGCCCGGTCTGCTGCTGGCCGAGCCTGAGTCCATGCTCACCGCCTCTGGCCGGCCGTACGGCGTCTTCACGCCGTTCTGGCGAGCGCTGCAGCAGGCCGCCCGGCGGCCACTGCTGCCAGCCATCGGAGCCATCCACACCCCGGCGCACCTCGTGGCTGGGTCGATGGCGGTCACGGCTGCGCTGGCTGATCGCGAGGCACCATATCCCGGCACGCCCGAGGCGGGCGAATCGGCCGCCCAGGAGCGCCTCCGGACCTGGGTGCTCGAAGGGCTCTCCGGTTACGGTCGCGGCCGTGACGGCCTTGACGGCCAGGCCACGTCGCGGCTGGGGCCCGACCTCCACCTCGGCACGCTCTCGCCGCTCCAGGTCGAGAGCGCCGCCCTTGAGGTCGGCGAGACGGCCCAGCCGTTCGTGCGCCAGGTCGCCTGGCGGGAGTTCTACCATCACCTGCTCTTCCATCGACGCGCGGCCGTCGACCCCGCGGCTGATAGCCCCTTCATGGCCGTCTTTCGTTCAGAGCGGGAGGACCCCGAGGCGGTCGCTGCCTGGCGCGAAGGACGCACGGGCATCCCGGCCGTGGATGCCGGCATGCGCCAGCTGGCGGCGACCTCGTGGTTGGGCAACCGGGCCCGCCTGGTGGTGGCCTCCTTCCTGACCCGGCACCTGCTCATGGACTACCGCGTCGGCGAGCGTCACTTCATGGGGCACCTGATCGATGGCGATGTCGCGAACAACAGAGGTGGCTGGCAGTGGACGGCGGGCGTGGGCGCAGACCCGCAGCCATGGTTCCGCATCTTCAACCCGGTCCTGCAAGGGCAGCGCTTCGATCCTGATGGTGACTGGGTGCGCCGCTGGGTGCCCGAGCTGGGGAAGGTCCCGGCACGCCACATCCACGCGCCCTGGGAGATGTCTGCCGCTGTGTCCGCGGAGGCGGGCGTCCACCTCGGTGGTTCCTACCCTCGGCCCATCGTGGACTTGCAGGCCGGGCGCGAGCGCGCCCTGGCTGCCTTCCGGTCGGTCACGGCCGCCGGGGCCGGGGAGGGTGCCGACGTTTGAGGACCCGACGCTGCGTCAGAGACGCTCGGCTCGCTCGGCGCGTTGCACCAGCTTGCGGATGGAGCCGCGGAAGATCAGCCAGTGCGCGGGCAGCAGGAGGTACCAGTAGAGCCGGCCGCTGAGACCCTTTGGCTCGAAGAAGGCGGTCTGGGTGATGAGGCTGCCTGCAGCTGACTCGGTCACCTCGTACTGCAGCCAGGCGCGACCGGGGACCTTCATCTCGGCACGGAGACGCAGCAGCTCGGGCCAGCGCACCGCCTCCACGCGCCAGAAGTCGACAGCATCGCCGACGCGGACATGATCAGGGTCCCGACGACCCAGGCGCATGCCGGGCCCACCGACGGTGCGGTCGAGCAGACCGCGGGCCGCCCAGAGCAGGTTGGCGAACGGCCAGCCGCTGGTCCCACCGAGGCGCTCGATCTCGGCGAAGGTCACGGTGGCACTGGCATGGACCGAGCGGCGCTGGCGGTCCACGATCATGCCCTCGCGTGACCCCACCTCGGTCAGGTCCGGCCGACCGGGCACGCCCATCGAATCGAACCAGGTGGTCTCGATGTCGTGGCCGTCGGTACGCTCGATGGCGCGCCGCACGGCCAGCTCGAAGGGCGTGGCCTCGATGCCGAAGGCTACCGCAGGCCCGGGCTCGCGCACGACCACCTCGTTGCGGAGTCCCTCGATGAGTGGCCGCGCGATCGAGGCGGGGACGGGTGTGACCAGGTTGCACCAGTAGGAGCTGAGCCGAGGCGTGAGCACCGGGACCGGGATCATGAGACGGCGCATGCCCCGCAGGCGCGCGTACGTCTGCATCATCTCGGCGTAGGAGAGCACATCCGGCCCGCCGATCTCGACGATGCCCGCGCGCTCCGGATGACCGGCCGCTCCCACGAGGAAGTCGAGTACGTCACGGACGGCGATGGGCTGGCATAGCGTCCGCACCCAGCGCGGCGTGATCATCACCGGCAGGTGCTCCACGAGGCTGCGCAACAGCTCGAAGGAGGCGCTGCCCGAGCCGATGATGATGGCGGCCCGGAACTCGGTCACCGGCACGCCATGGGCGGCCAGCTCTGCCCCGACCCGCTGGCGACTGGTGAGGTGCGGGGAGAGCTCCCTGGAGGGGTCACCCAGCCCGCCCAGGTAGACGACGTGGCCCACGCCAGCCTCATGCGCGGAGCGTGCGAACGCGCGGGCGGCGGCAAGGTCGCGCTGTTCGAAGCCGGCCTCGCCACCGGCCATGGAGTGGGCCAGGTAGTAGGCCAGCTCGACACCCTCGAGGGCAGCCGGCAGGGTTGCCGGGTCCAGGAGATCGAGGCGGACGACCTCTGCCGTCGGGAAGCGGTCAGCCAGACCCCGCGGATCCCGGCTGGCCAACCGCACGTGGTGGCCGCGCTCGATGAGACGTGCTGCCAGGCGTCCGCCGACGTACCCGCTGGCGCCCACGATCAGGATGCGCATCGGCACGGCTGCAGGGCCGGCCATGGGGTCGGCTGATCGAACCAGCGTCGACGGATCGCCCGTGATCGGCTGCACCAGCTCAGACCACGCCGCGGCGCTTCTGGAAGGCGATCTGAAGGTCCTGCGTCATGCCCGTGCGGAAGCCTGCCTCGCTGAGGGACAGGTAGTAGTCCCACATGCGGATGAAGCGGTCGTCGAAGCCCATGGCGTGAACCTCATCGAGGTGACCGAAGAAGCTGGTCCGCCACGTCTGCAGCGTGCGCGCGTAGCTGTCGCGGATGTCGTGCACCCCGGTCACCAGCAGCTGGGTGTGGGCTAGGGAAGCCTCGATTGCCGCCAGGGAGGGCAGCACGCCGCCTGGGAAGATGTAGCGCTGGATCCAGTTGGCGCCTCGCAGCTGCGCCTCGTAGGCATCGTGGGGGAAGGTGATGACCTGCACGCTCAAGCGGCCTCCGGTCTTCAGGGCTCGCCCGCAGGCCGCGAAGAAGTCACGGTAGTACTCGGCGCCGACGGCCTCCAGCATCTCGATCGACACGATGGCGTCGTAGGTGCCTTCCAGGTCCCGGTAGTCGCGCAGTTGGACGTCCACGAGACCCGCGAGCCCCGCCTCCGTGACACGCTGACGAGCCAGGTCGTGCTGCGATCGCGAGATGGTGATGGTCGTGACCCGGCAGCCCAGCTCGCCTGCCGCGTACAGTGCGAAGCCGCCCCATCCGGTGCCGATCTCGAGCACGTGCTGGCCACGCTCCAGGCCAGCCAGCTCTGCCATGCGGCGGTACTTGCTGCGCTGAGCATCGGCCAGCGACTGCTCGGGCGATTCGAAGAGCGCGCTCGAGTAGGTCATGGTCTCGTCCAGCCAGAGCCGGTAGAAGTCGTTGCCCAGGTCGTAGTGGGCGGTGATGTTGCGCCGGGCACCGGCCTTCGTGTTGCGGTTGCGGCGATGGGCGACGGTCCGACCGACCTTGGCGGGCACCCGCCACCAGCCCTTGGAGAGGGCCAGGTCGGTCCGGTTCGCCACGGCCAGCGAGATGAGCGCCACGAGGTCGGGACTGGACCAGAGACCGTCCACGTAGGCCTCACCACCGCCGATCTCACCCCCAAGCAAGAGGCGCCGCAGGGCCTCCAGGTCGTGGATGCGCATCTCGCCGCGCAACTCGGAGTCGCGGTCGCCGAAGACCCGTCGCGAGCCGTCCGGCAGATGCACCGTCAAGCAGCCGTGGCGGATGCGCGAGGCGGCAGCCAGCCCGATGCGACCCGAAACGCCCGTCAGGAGGGGATCGAGCGGGCCGGCCAGCCACTCCAGGCGCGTGGGAGCCGTCAACGGGTCACCTCAGAGTGGCGATGGAAACGGAGGCCCCGGCGCCACAGCCGCCAGGCGTGCAGGTGGATGGCCGCGATGGTCTTGTGCGTGGCGAAGGGGATCCGCAGCAGGAGCCGCGCCAGCATCCGGTCGGTCAGCCGTGCCCGCTGCAGCACCAGGCTTGCGGTGAGGAGGGGCGATCCGTGCTCGGTCTCCGACATCGCGATGCGCAGGATCCGCGGGTCGTCCTGGACCCGCACCCTGTAGCGGGCGTCCATGTCGATGAAGGGCGAGACGTAGAAGTCCTTGTCCATCGAATCGACCCAGCCGGAACCGTGCCGCTCCGGGTGCTGCGTGTAGAGGCGCCGCTCGCCATGCGTGTTGTGCACTTCGATGATGACGACGCGCAGGGCACCCTCGCTGTCGCGACAGAGGTAGAAGCTGGCCGGGTTGAACTGGTAGCCGAAGATGCGCGGCGTGGCGATGAAGGTGATGCGCCAGCCGGTCGGGTCGAGGCCCTCCTCGCGCAGGTGCCGCTGGACGGAGGCCGCCAGGTCGGTCGCTGCCGGGAGCCAGTGGTCGCGGTCGCGGAAGGTGAGCACGTTGGCGCGGTTGCGGCTGAGAAGGCGCACGCCGCCGATCGCGGCATCCATCTCGGAGAGGTCAAGCGCGAGGTAGAAGACGTCGTGCTCGAGCTCATACTCGAGCGGTCGTGAGCGCCGGTGACGGACCTTGCCGTGCAGCAGGTGTGAGCGCATCGGGTGCGGTCCTGATGCCAGTGGCTCCGTTGTCGAGCGCGGTCTGGAGGCGACCGCTGTCATGCCGCGCCTGCCGGGACGACGGAGGCGACCTCTGGCCCGGCGACGTCCCCAGAGCCCGTGGGGGCGATCGCTAGGATGCCGCCAGCGATCCGCTCGGCAGCCTCGTAGCCGGACCGGCAGCCATCCTCGTGGAAACCATAGCCGAGGTGCGCTCCGGCGTAGAGGGTGCGCCGATGTCCCTGCAGTCGGCCCAGGGCGACCTGCCCGTCCAGCGTGCGGAACGTGTACTTGGGGTGGCTCATGGATCGCGCCAAGATGACCTTCGCGGGGTCCACCAGGTCGCCCGGGTTGACAGACGTGCAGTAGAGCGTCTCTCCGGGCAGGTGCTGCAGGCGGCTCATGAAGTAGGTCATGGTCAACTGCTGACCAGGGCGGTGGCAGTCCACGGTATCCACGTTCCAGGATCCCCGCGCCCCCTCGCGACGCGGCAGCATCGTCTCGTCCGTATGGAGAACGACGTCGTTGATGGTGTACTCGAAGAGGCCGAGGGCGTCGCGTTCCTCGTCATCGGCATCAGCCAGCAAGGCCAGCGTGACGTCCGCGTGGGTGGCCATGACGACGCCGTCGAAGCGGGCGCTGGCGCCGCTCTCGGTGACCACCGTCACACTCTGTTCGTGCCGCAGGATGCGGGTCACCGGGTCGCCTGCGCGGACCGAGCCCTCGGGCAGCCGTTCCAGGATGCGCTCCACGTAGGTCTTCGAGCCCCCCTTGAGGGTGCGCCAGGGATGACTCTGCCCGAACCCGATGAGGCCGTGGTTGTCCAGGAAGCGAAGCAGGTAGTCGACGGGGAAGTCCATGATCTCGGCCGCCGAGGTCGACCAGACAGCCGAGACGACCGGCACCAGGAAGTGATTGCGAAAAGCGATGCCGTAGCCGCCGTCGTCGAGGAAGGTGCCCAGGGTCTCGCGCGTCCAGCGGTCGTGGTCGAGGCGGCGCCGCGCCACGCCGTAGAAGCGCCGGATGTCCGCGATCATGCGCCAGTGGGAGGCCTGCAGGAGGCTAGACGGCTGCGCGAACATGCCACGCGCTCCGAGCGAGCTGAACTCGAGGCTGCATGAGCGGCAGGTGTGACCCAGCGACATCTCCGTTGGCTGTGTCTCCACGCCCAGCTCGGCGAGCAGCCTGGTGAAGCGCGGATAAGTGGGCTCGTTGTAGACGATGAAGCCGATATCCACGGCGAGTTGCCCACCCGGCGTGCCAACGCTCACGGTCTTGACGTGACCGCCCGGCTCAGGCTCGGCCTCGTAGAGCCGCACGCGGTGGTCGTTACGAAGGGCGTAGGCTGCCGACAGACCACTGATGCCTGACCCGATGACCGCGATGTCCATGACGCTCGACCTTCCCCCGCTGCGATGGGCGCCTCAGTCACGCCTCCTGTTGAAGGATAGTACAATGTTTGTACAGTGTCTACCCAACCCCGATCGGAGGCTGAGACCATGACCACGCTGACCGAACACGTGACGACCCCCCTGGCGCGTGAGGCGGCCTTCGCCTATGTGGCCGATTTCTCCCACCAAGCAGAGTGGGATCCCAACACCGCCTCATCGAGGCGCATCGACGATGGCGAACTGGGTGTCGGCGCCCGCTTCACCCTCAACGTCAAGATGGGTGCCCGGACAACGCCGATGGAGTACCGCATCACCGAGTATCAGGCACCCACCCAGGTGGTGCTGGTCGGGGAGGGCTCCGGTGTCTGGAGCCAGGACCGCATCACCTTCAGCGAGGCACCCGGGGGTACCCGCGTCGATTACGTGGCCGAGATCAGGCTCTCCGGGCTGCTGGGGGCCATCCAGCCGCTTCTTGGTCGTGCCTTTGCCGGCATCGCCAAGGGTGCCGTGACCGGCATGAAGCGAGAGCTGGACGCGCTGGCCGCGAGCGGTGCTGGTGTCAGTGCGGCCGATGCCAGCGCCACCGGTCCCGACGCCGGCGAAGGCTGACCTCCCCATGGACCTGCGCTACCTCGTCGATGACGCGCTCGAGATCACGATCGTGGGCAGCTTCAGCCGCCTCGGCTACCAGGCTCGTCGGCGCCTCTACCGGTGGTTCGATGGGGAACCCGCGGCACTGGCCGGCCGCACAGCCCTCGTCACCGGGCCGACGTCCGGGTTGGGCCGCGCTACCGCAGAGTCGCTGGCGTCGCTCGGTGCCCGGGTCGTCCTCGTCGGTCGCAGTCGCGAACGCCTGTCAGCCACGGCTGCCGAGCTGGCGCAACGGTATGGTGGCGCGGGGCATTTCCCGGTCGTTGTGGCCGACATGTCCTCCCTGGCCAGCGTGCGCGAGGCCGTGGCTGCGATCGAGGCCTCAGAGCGGCGTCTGGACATCCTCGTCGATAACGCCGGAGCCATCCACGCCGCGCGCACGGTCACTGAGGAAGGGTTGGAGGCAACACTGGCCACCATGGTGGTGGGACCGTTCGTGCTCACCTCCGGTTTGCTGCCGATGCTGGAGACGAGCGGCGATGGTCGCATCATCACGGTCGTCTCAGGTGGCATGTATGGCCAGGCATTGCCGCTCGACGACCTGCAGTTCGAACGGGGCGAGTACAACGGCACCCTCGCCTACGCGCGGGCGAAGCGGGCAGCCACAGCCCTGGTTCGCGAATGGGGACGGCGGCTGCGCGGTCGTGGCGTCCGCGTCAATGCCATGCATCCGGGTTGGGCGGACACGCCGGGCCTGGCCGAATCGCTGCCCCGCTTCTACGGTCTCGTGGGCCCGCTCCTGCGCACGCCGGCGCAGGGTATCGACACGGTCACCTGGCTGGCCAGCCATCCCCAGGCCGGTCTCGGCGGCGGGCGCCTCTTCCTCGACCGGCGGGAGCGGCCCTTCGATCGGCTGCCCTCCACGCGCTTGTCCGCTGCCCAGCGGCGCTGGCTCTGGGATGAGGTCGTCAAGCTGGCCGGCATCTCCGACCCATTGCCCGACCTCACCGGGCGGCGCGACTGAGGACCCTAGCCCCAGGCTTCGTCGATGCGCTCCGCGAGCTCCGCGAGCGACGCCACCACGAGGTGGGCTTGCGTCGGCGTCTCACGCGGGATGACTCCCCACGGCCCGCGCCGCAACCAGACCGCGCGCATGCCGACTGCCGCCGCGGGCAGCACATCGTTGTCGATGCGGTCGCCCACATAGGCCACGCTGCCTGGGTCGGGAGCGCCGAGGAGAGCCAGTGACGCGACGAAGAAGGCCGGATCAGGTTTGGAGACGCCCATCTCGTCGCTCATGGCCATGACTTCCGCATCCACCCCCAGCTCGCGCAGCTCGCGGTGCCGCTGAGAAGGCTGGTTGGCGATGATGGCCGTTCGATAGCCCTGCTCACGAAATGACCTCAGGGCCGGCAGGGCATCCGGATACAGATCCTCAGGCCGGAATCCCCCGATGGACCGCTCGACGGCGTCGCGGTGGGCACCCCAGTCGACCGGGAAGTAGTCGGCCAGCTGCGGGTAGTTCAAGCCGCGTTCCACCAGCGAGCCGAAGACGGACATGAACGTCGTGCGTGGGATGCCCAATACGTCCGCCCAGGCTGCCCAGATGCGCGACTCATCGATGAGCGTCTCGCCCACGTCAAGCACGACCCAGCGTGACCCCGCTCCGGTCATGCGGCGGCGGTCATAGCTCGCAGAACCACTCGCGACTTCGCGGCCGGCGCAGCGCCCAGACGATCGCCCCGAAGGTGACGAGCAGGAACGCGGAGAGGATCCAGCCACCAGCACCGAACAGGACGATGGCTGCCAGCGGCAGGAGCAGCGTGGTGAGACCCAGCGAAAGCCCGTAGGCGGCCTGCTTGCGCTGCAGCACGAGGGTCATGGTGAAGATCAGGTAGGCCAGCAGGCCCATCCAGACGAGGCCGATGAAGGTGACGGGGGTCTGCACGGCCTGGTCTATGACGACGGGCATGGTCAGGCCGATGATCGAGAGGACGACGAAGGCGTAGGCCAGGAAGAGCAGGACCCCCGGCGGCATCTGGCGAATGAGCTGGAGCATCGGGTCCGATTGTCCCACGGCCGCTGTCCGACAGGGATCGCTGGGCGGGCGGGCACGGTCTCCATCGCTCGCCGCGGATACCCTGTCGGGCATGCACTACGACATCCCCGCCTGGGCCAGTGACGCCGTCTTCTACCAGGTCTTCCCAGACCGCCTGGCCCGCAGTGGTCGCGTCCCGGCTCCAGGCGACCTGGAGCCCTGGGAGGTGCCACCAACGCGACACGGCTTCAAGGGTGGCGACCTCTACGGTGTCGTCGCCCACCTCGACCGCCTCCTCAGGCTCGGCATCACTGCGCTGTACCTGAACCCTGTCTTCACCTCAGCCTCCAACCATCGATATCACACCGACGACTACTTCCACGTGGACCCCCTGCTGGGTGGCGACGAGGCCATGCGCGAGCTGCTCGACGAGGCCCACGCCCGCGGCATGCGCGTCATCCTCGACGGTGTCTTCAACCACTGCGGTCGCGGCTTCTGGCCGTTCCATCACGTGCTGGAGAACGGTGCCCGTTCGCCCTATCGCCAGTGGTTCCACCTCGACCCCAGCGTCCTCGCAGGCCGGCGCCCGCTCACCGCGTTCCCGACCGCGGACGAACAGGCCGCCATCGACGCGCTGCGCGCGAGGGGCGCGCCCGGTGGCGCCGCCTCGCGGGCGGTCCTCGGCTACGAAGCCTGGTGGGATCTGGCGGCCCTGCCCAAGCTCGACCTCGACGAGCCCCATCTGCGGGCCCTCATCCTGGATGTCGCTGAGCACTGGCTTCACTTCGGCATCGACGGCTGGCGCCTCGACGTGGCCGAGGAGATCGGCATCGACTTCTGGCGCGAGTTCCGGGCGCGGGTGCGGACCGTCAAGCCGGACGCCTACCTGGTGGCCGAGATCTGGAGCGTCATGCCGCAGTGGCTGACCGGCGATACCTTCGATGCGCTCATGGACTACCCGCTGACCGAGGCGATCCTGGGGTTCACGGCCCAGCACCGCCTGGCGTCCGGCATCGACCTGCCCTGGGAGTACCAGGGCAAGGTCGTCCCCCTCGACGGCGCCGGGCTCTGGGGGCGCATCGATGGACTGGCCCGCACCTACGGGCCGGAGCGCCTGGCCGTACAGCTCAACCTCCTGGGCAGCCACGACACGCCGCGCTATCGCACGCTCTGCAGCGGCGACATGGACGCCCTTCGCCTGGCCATGCTCCTGCAGATGACGCTGCCCGGAGCGCCCTGCGTCTACTACGGCGACGAGATCGGCATGGAGGGGCTCATGGATCCTGACTGCCGTCGTGCCTTCCCCTCCGACCCGGCCGCCTGGGACCGCGAGCCGGCCGACTGGCTGGCCGACCTGGTGGCCCTGCGCCATTCGAGCCGCGCGCTCCGGGATGGCGGACTGGGGCTGCTCCGAGCTGACGGCCTGGCGTTGGCGTACCTGCGCCAGCACGAGGACGATGCCTTCGTGTGCGTCCTGAACGCCGCTGACGGACCGCTCACCTTGGACCTCGACGTCCCGGTCGGCTTCACCTCCGCGGACCTCGTGCCGCTTCGCTCTGAACGCCAGGGTGGCCACGCGCGGCTCGTGGGCGACCGCCGGCTCCGTGTCGAGCTACCGGCCCGCCACGGCGGGATCGTCCGACTGGAGTCGGCCTGGCGTTCCTCCCAGCGGGCCGAACCTATACTCGCGGCGTGACGCTCGCCCGCATCGCCGTCATCGTCCTGCTGGTCCTCTCCGGGGTCCTGGCCTTCTATGGCCTGGTCCTGGACCGCTCCGGCCAGAACATCACCTTCACCGTGATCGGGCTGCTCGTCTTCGGTCTCTGCCTGGTGTTCGTGGCGGCCTGGTTCCTGGGACGCGCCTTGACCGATGCGCGACGGGGACGCACGGGCGGAGCGCTCCTCGGTGGCCTCGCTGGCGGCCTCTGCGCCATCGGTGCCGCCATGTCGCTGGCAGCAGCCTCCATCTTCGCCATCGTCACGGGGCTCTGAGCAGAGCGCCGAGGGCGCCCCGCATCGGACGGACCCAGCGGCCGCCTCGGGTACACTCCCGGAGTCTCCGGCCCCCATCGTCTAGAGGCCCAGGACGCCACCCTTTCAAGGTGGAGATCACCGGTTCGAATCCGGTTGGGGGTACCAGCACCTCGCAACTGTCTCGTCGGACCCGCTTCATCGCCGTCGCTCCCAAGAGCGACGTTCCGCGACGAAACGGCCGGGGGGACGAACGAGCGACAACATTGGTCTCTTCTCATCCCGCCATCACGGTCATCACAGGACCTGGGTGACCTCGTCCTCCATGCTGCGTGTGCCAGCCGAAGGGCTGCAGCCAGCTGCACGGAGGACACGGATCATGGCCTATGCCATCGCGGCACCCTGCGTGGATCACATGGACCGCGCCTGCGTCGAGGCCTGTCCCGTGGGAGCCATCGACTCGGAGGACGGCGTCGATCGCAAGCTCTACATCGACCCGGACGAGTGTATCGACTGCGGGATCTGCGAGACCGTCTGTCCGAACGTGGCCATCTTCCGTGCCGACCGTCTGCCTCCTGCCTGGGTCGACTTCGCCTGGGCGGACATGGCCTGGTACCGTGACGTTGGCGCTGCTCGGGCCGTCGTGGATGGCCTGGTGCCTCGGCGGTTGGCGTCGTGACCGCCCCAACACTCACCGCGTTCAGCAGGCCCGACCTCACCGCGATCGCACCACGTCCGAGGGCGACCCACGTCGCGAATGCGAGCCTCGTGGCTCGTGCCCCGCTGACGCCGACGCTTGCCACGTTGACGGTACGCCCGGATCGGGGCAGCATGCCTTTCGTCGCCGGCCAGTACGTCCCGGTCCGATCGATGCATCCCCTGACGCCGCTGCGTCCGTATTCGATCGCCTCGCCGTCAGGCGCACGGGACATCGAGCTCGTGGTCTCCCTCGTCGAGGGGGGCGCCGTCACGCCGCGACTCTTCGGGCTCCCGCTCGGGTCTCGCCTCTTCGTGGGCGCACCAGCCGGTCGGTTTCGGTTGGAGCCCGACGACGACCGCGACCATCTCCTGGTCGCGACCGGCAGCGGCATCGCGCCACTCCTCTCGATGGCGGCCGAGCTCGGCGCCTGCTCCAGGCCGCCGCGGACCGTCCTCCTCCATGGAGTGCGGATCGAGGAGGAGCTGGCAGGGCGCGCCCTGCTCTCCCGGTTCGACGGCACGTGGCTGACCTACCGGCCCGTGTTGTCGCGACCGCGGGACGAGGGCGGCTGGCGCGGCCTGACGGGGAGAGTCGGAGATCACCTGCGGGACCTCCTCGCGGCCCACGGCTTCACGCGCGACAGGATGGTCGCCTATCTCTGCGGCAATCCCTCGATGATCGCTGACTGCGAGGTTCAGTTGATGGGAATGGGAGCTCCTGCCACCAGCATCCGCACCGAACGCTTCACCGCGGCGACGTCGGACTGACGAGGGCGCTGACGTCGGACGTGAGCACGGGGATCACGGATGTAGGGTCTCTGTCGGCTGGGTTCGGCAACGAAGTCCCCTCGAGTTCAAGCGGTGCCTGTTCGAGTTGAGGCTCAGGTACCCCGGTGAGCTGCGCGGCTCCCTGCGTGTCATCGCGCTCCTGGCGGCGGCCACGCACGACCCAGGCGCAGATGGCCAGCGAGATGCCCACGATGGCGACCTGGGCGACCAGGACCGCGGGGCCCACGACGCCCAACAGCCGAAGGACGTTCTCGGCGTTGTAGACGAGGATCATGCCGCCCACGAGGCCGCCCAGCACCCGGTGGTCAAGGCGGCTCACCAGCCAGGCGGCGATGGGTGCCGCGAAGAGGCCGCCAAGAAGGAGCAGCGCGGTGGCCCCCCACTCGATGGACTCGCTGCCAAGGGCCACGAGGAAGCCCGCGCTGGCTCCGATGGCCACGATGAACTCGGACATGCTGACCGTGCCGATGACCTGGTTGGGGCTCATGCGGTTGGCAGCCATCAGGGTGGAGGTCGTGACCGGGCCCCAGCCGCCGCCGCCGACCGAATCGATGAAGCCTCCGACGAGGCCAAGTGGGCCGAGCACCCGGGTGCGCGGCTCATGGAAGTGGATGGCCGCCTTGCGGTTGAACACGGTCCGCAGCAGCACGACCATGCCGAGGACGGCCAGGATGACGCTGACCCACGGCGCGGCGACGTCTGCAGCGATGTAGCTGATGGCCAGGGCTCCCGCGAACGCCCCGACCGTGCCGGGGATAGCAAGCATGAAGACGGCTCGCCAGTTGACGTTCCCGAAGCGCCAGTGCGCGGTCCCAGACATGATGCCCGTGCCGATCTTGGCCACGTGGATCGTGGCGGAGGCCACCGCCGGGGCGAACCCGATGGTCGCCAGCAGCGTGGCCGAGGTGACGCCGTAACCCATGCCCAGCGAGCCGTCGACCAACTGGGCAACAAACCCGATGAGCAGGAGGAGCACGATGTACCCGAGATCCAAGCGACTACCCCATATTTCCTATATGTGTAGGCGACAATATAGACAATGAGTCGCGATGACGTGCGGCGTCCGTGCGGGGCCGCCGGACACACTGCTCGTCGACCTGATCACTGGTGAGATCGATGACACGGAAGCAGCCATCCACGAGCTCGTCGACGAGGGCGTCCACGCTTCTACCCTTCTCCCCGGGCACCGATCGACGTACCCCTCTGCTACGATCGGCCCGTGACCGCCACCCGCTTCCGCGGCGGCCGGATCATGGGCATCCGGATCCCGACCGTCTTCTCGGAGAACGACGCCAAGCGCTGCGCCGGCTGCGGCGAGCCCATCTTGGGCACGCCCTTTCGCGTCACGATCCTGGACAACGTGTCGCGTGAGGTGGCACCGAGCTGGGCTGAACAAGCGCCGTTGAACCCTGGCCCCCACCAGTTCCATGCCGATGCTGCTCATTTCCGCGCCTGGGCGGGGCGCCGTGGTCACTACCTGTGCCGGCTCTCCGACGTGCGCGAGCTGATGCGGCCGGTGGCGCTGCCCGTCGATCCTCCGGCCTGGGGCCTCTGCGACGGCAACCATCGCGAGGATCACGCGTTCGAGCCGGCCTGACCGGCCGCCACCCCTCGACATGGATGCCAACGTCGTCATCCCGGCGGTGACCGCCGTGCTGGCGGGCGTCTTCGCCCTGCTCCTCGTAGACCAGTGGCGCGAGCGACGTCGTGGCTACCAGCTCATCTGGGCGCTGGGCATGGCCTTCTATGCGCTCGCGGTGGGCTGTGAGGCCATGGCTGCGGCCGCCGGCTGGAGCGAGCCCCTCTACCAGCTCTGGTACCTGACCGGCGCGGTCTGGACGGCCGGCTGGCTGGGCTTGGGCACGGCCTTCCTGCTGGGTCGTACCCGGTTCGGCTTCGGCTTCGCGCTGTGCCTCTTCCTGGCCGGCCTCTTCACCTTCCTGACCGCGCGCCGCAACCCCGAGATCTACGCCGATGCGAGCACCGTGGCCATGCTCTACTTCCTCGTCGCTGGGGTGCTGGCGCTGGCCGTGGCCGTGGAGACCTACTTCCAGAATTGGCGCTGGCCCTGGATGGCCCTGGCAGCCGTCGGCGGAGCGACGCTGCTGTCCATCGTCCTCATGGCCATGGCCACGCTGCCTGCGCCGGGCTACTCACTGGACCCGGTGACGGGCGTGCCCACGGCTGCCATCTTGCCGCCCCAGTTGCGCCTGCTGACTCCGTTCCTCAACGTAAGCGGCGCCTTCGCGCTCATCCTCGGAGCGCTCTTCTCAGCCTATGTCTTCATGCCCAAGCGCCGCGTATTGGCCTATTCGCTGGACCCGGGACAGCCGGGCGACCAGTTTCTCTTCAATCTCCTCATCGCCCCGATCGCCATCACCGTGAACTTCGCGGCCTCGCTGCCCGGCGCGGTGCGGGCCCTGGTGACCGGCAAGATCAACAGCCGCGTGCCGGCCACCCTGCTCATCGCCTTGGGCGCCTTCATCCCCGCCCTGACCGACAGCCTCAATCGGTTCGGCTCGACCGAGTGGTACCAGCTGGGCAAGCTCCTTGGGGCGCTCTTGCTGCTGGCTGGCTTCCTGGTCTCGACGGAGACCTTCGGCGAGATCCGCGTGCCCTTCACCGGCATCGTCCTGCGTGGTGCCCGGAGCGAGCAGGCCGAGGCGACCGAACGCTGAATCGCTCGAATGCCGCCGGCGCCTCGCTGATCGTCATCGCCGCGGTCGGCTATGGCACGCTCGGGGTGCTCTCGCGCTTCGCGACGGAGGCAGGCATCTCCACCATCACCTTCGTGACCTGGCGCGCGCTACTCGGGGCGCTCATCCTGGTCGTTTCGGTGGCCCTGGCCCTGGGTTTGGGCCTCATCCGCTCAGTGCGCTTCGCGGGCGTGCCGCCGAAGCACTGGCTCCAGATCAGTACCGTGGCCATCCTCAACGTGGTCATCAACCTGGCCGTCTTCACGGGCTTCGAGTACGCCAGCATCGCGCTCGTGCTCATCTGCTTCTACACCTACCCGGTCATCGTGGCCGTGGCTGCCACGCGCGTCTACCATGAGCCGCTCACGGCGCTGCGGGTGGCGGCGTTGGCCTTGGCCTCGGCCGGCCTCGTGCTTGTCGTCGTGGTCCCCATGCTGGGCCAGGGGGACGCCGACGTGTCCGCCATCGGACTGCTCCTGGGCCTGTTGGCAGCAGTCGCCCAGGCCATCCACTCGCTCATCGCAGGGCGTGGCTACTCGTCGCTCCCGGCCCCCCAGGCGGCCGCCGCTCTATCGGTCATCCAGGCCATCGGGTTCGTCGGCGTCGCGCTCCTCGCGGGCGCGGCCTCGATGCTGGCCGAGCCATTCACCGCCGAAGGCGCCTGGATCTGGCTCGTCCTGGCGGCCACCATCGGGTTGGCCATCCCGACCGCAGCGGTCCTGGCCGGTTACCGCCGCCTTGGTCCCACGCGGGCCTCCATCCTCATGCTGCTCGAGCCGGTCGTCGCGGTCCTGCTGGCTGCCATGCTGCTCGCAGAGCGGCCGGCCTTCGTGCAGCTCGTTGGGGGAGCGCTCGTGTTAGCCGGCAGCCTGCTGGCCCAGGTGCACCGCCAGCCGGCCCCACTGCCGAGCACGCAGCCCGCCTGAGAGATGGGCCACCGGCACCCCGGAGCCCGGCCGACCGGCACGGCCGAGCCGCCACGCCCCGCGCTACACTCGGGGCCACTCCCGTTGGGGACGCCCGTGCCGACCGCCTGGTCCGGGCTCGGACCGGCCAGCGCCCATGGAGGATGGATGCGCGTTCGCAAGGCAGTCTTTCCCGCCGCGGGCTGGGGCACACGCTTCCTGCCCGCCACCAAGGCGCAGCCCAAGGAGATGCTGCCCCTGGTCGACAAGCCGGTCATCCAGTACGCCGTCGAGGAGGCGGTGGCGGCCGGCATCGAGCAGGTCATCATCGTCACGAGCAGCCAGAAGCGTGCCATCGAGGATCATTTCGACCACAGCTTCGAGCTGGAATCGCTCCTCGAGGCGCGCGGCGACATCGAGATGCTGCGCCGGGTGCGTCGTATCGGCGACATGGCGCAGGTGAGCTACGTGCGCCAGAAGGAGCAGCTTGGGTTGGGCCACGCGGTGCTCATGGCCAAGGAGCTCGTCGGCCACGAACCGTTTGCAGTCATCCTCTCCGATGACGTCGTGACCGGTCCACGGCCCTGCATCGGCCAGCTCGTGGAGTCCTATCAGCTCACGGGCGGCTCGACGCTCGCCGTCATGCCCGTGCCACACGACGAGACCCATCGCTACGGCATCGTCGACGTGGACCCCGCCTGGGAACACGATGATGCCCGCCTCAGCCGCATCAGGGGCGTGGTGGAGAAGCCTGCGCCGGACCGGGCTCCCAGCAACCTGGCCATCATCGGGCGCTACGTCCTGACGCCCAAGATCTTCGCCAAGCTCGAGCAGACGCCGGCCGGCGCCGGCGGTGAGGTCCAGCTCACAGATGCCATCGAAGCGCTCATGCAGGAGCAAGAGGTCTTCTGCTACGCGTTCGAGGGCACGCGACACGACGCCGGGACGACGATGGGCTGGCTCAAGGCGTCCCTGGAGCTGGCCTTGGATCGCGAGGAGTTCGGTTCCGAGCTCCGCACCTACCTGGCGGGGCTCGACCTGCGGTGACGTCGGCCGAGCCCATCGGTCCCGCAGGTCTTCCGGGGGGCAGGCAGCGTGGCTGAGCTCGGCCGGGTCCTGGCTGGCCGCTACCGACTGGACCAGGTCCTGGGCCAGGGTGGCATGGCCACCATCTTCCGCGCCACGGACAGCAAGCTCGGGCGCGAGGTGGCCGTCAAGGTGCTGCGCCCGGAGTACGGCAGCGACGCCCAGTTCGTCGAGCGCTTCCGACACGAGGCACGGGCGGCCGCCTCCCTCAGCCATCCCAATATCGTGCAGGTCTACGACTTCGGGACCGACCCGGCCGGACCCTACATCGTCATGGAGCAGGTGACCGGCGGCGACCTCTCCGTGGCGCTCGGCGAGCACGGCGCGCTGCCCCCGACCGCCGTGGCGCGCATCGGCCAGCAGGTGGCCGACGCTCTCGCGGCGGCGCATGCTCGGGGGCTTATCCACCGCGACATCAAGCCCAGCAACATCCTGCTCTCGCCGGACGGCCGGGTGCAGGTGGCCGATTTCGGCATCGCCCACGTTGCCGCCCGCTCACCCGTCACCTCGACCGGCATCACGCTCGGCAGCGTTCTCTACTTCAGCCCGGAACAGGCACGTGGGGACACCGCCAGCCCGGCCTCCGATATCTACTCGCTGGGGCTCGTGATGTACGAGCTTCTCACCGGCCAGCGTCCATTCTCCGGTGATTCGCCGGCCGCCGTGGCCGTGGCGCGCCTGAGCGGCAGCGTGCCGTCGCCGACGCTGGTGCGAGCTGACACGCCACCGGCCCTGGACGCCATCGTGCGCTGGTGTCTGGCCATCGATCCGGCCGCGCGGCCTTCCGCGTCGGAGCTCTCGATGGCCCTGACGCGCTTCGTCGCCGATCCGTCAGGGGCGTCGGCGTTCGCTGCCGCGGGCACCGCGCCAGGCGCCAGCCTCCCAGTCCCCATCCCTGGGAGCGTCGCGTCCAGGGGATCCGTCCCCGGGTCGGTGGGACAGCCCGCAGCGGCGGCTCATGGTCATTCCAGGTCTGGCCCCTTGGCCTGGGCAGCCGCGGGTCTCGGGCTGCTCGTCATCGTGGCATCCGGCATCCTGCTCTTCATCCTCTTCAGCGGCATCGGCGACAGCGCCGCGGCGCCCAGCCCGACAGCCACGGGCGGTGTGGCCCTGGTCAGGACCCCACAGCTGGTTGGTCGCACGGAGAGCGACGCAGCCAACGTCGCCCGGCGACGCGGCCTCGTCGTGGAGGCCGACTACGTTGCATCGAACAACGAGGTGGGCCTGGTCATCGATCAGCTGCCCGGCCCCGGAGTCCAGGTTCCGAGCGGCACTCTGATCCAGGTGACGGTCGGCACGGAGGTGGAGACCGTCGTGGTGCCTGACGTGCACGGCATCAAGGAGGACAGGGCCATCGCCCTGCTGGAAGCTGCGGGCCTGAAGCTGGGCATGCGCTACATCGCGGACGACCTATTGCCCGAGGGCTACGTCATCACCACGGACCCCGGGCCCGGCGGATCGCTGACACGCGGCTCGGCCGTGGACTACGTGATCTCCACTGGCCGCGGCCTGGGCGCGACGGCCGCGCCGGCCTCCACGCCGCGACAAGTGCCGACGCTCCGTCCGCGTGTCACGCCCTCGCCCTTCCCGTCGCAGCAGTCGGCGCTGGTGGGTGACTTCCTGTGCCTCACCCTGGCTGAGGCGCGCGGCCACATCGAGGAGGCCGAGCTGCTCGTTGGGGCTGTCATCCCGAGCGATCCCGCGCCAGGCGACGCCTGGCTTGTGCACGACCAATTGCCGAAAGCCGGCGCGATGGTGCCCGTGGGCTCCAACGTCGATCTCGTCCTCGGCGACCCGCAGACGGCCTGCCCGTAGGGCGCCTGCCGGCCACCCAACGCGACTGACCATGTCGATCTTCGACCCCGTGGAACGCATCCCCGATGCTCCGACCTGGCGTTGCCCGCACTGCCGCACCCTGCAGCCTGAGACCTCGCGCTGCCGCGGCTGCTCTCGCGCAGCCGTGTCGTGCGCCAGCTGCCACTACTTCCGGCCCTCGTTCGTGGGCGCCCTGGCCTTCTGCGCCACCGACCCGACCCGCGAACCCCTCGGGGGGCACGAGGTCCGTCCCTGCTGGGTGAGCCTCGGCGCGACCTCCGGGCCCGACGGCGGCCTCCTGGACGCCCTGCTGTCGCCCTCGACGGTGGCCACGGCAGTGCCAGCGCCCGGCGCACCGGCTGGTGTGTCCGCGCTCCGGTCCGTCCAGCAGCCTGTGGATGGCGAGGTCGACCAGGCTCGCTCCGAGCGTCGGGGCCGGCTCGTCGAGGCGCCGCACGTGGCCCCCGCGGGCACCCTCGTCTCCGAGCTGCGGCGCCGCTCTGGACAGGATCACGGCTGACGGGGAGCCAAGCTCCGACGCGCCGGGAGCGGGCCCCGGCAGGTCAAGCCGCCTTCAGGAGATCTCGATGACCCGGCTGGCCTGGTTCTTCTCGCCGTTGGGAGCGATGACCTCCACCCCGAGGGTGGGATCGCTGCCTGAGTCCCCAGCCACCAGCTCGACCTCCCAGGACGAGCGGCCATCGGCGTCGGTCTGATCCTCGAAGTCCTGGGCCGTCCACCCGGGGCCGCCGAGCGTGTACGACACGGTCGCATCCTGCAGCTCGGCACCATCCGCGTCGGTGACGTCCACAGCGATCCGGATCAGCTTGGGCAGCTCTGATCGTGCCACCTGCTTGGGTGCGGTGATCTTGATGACGGGCCGGCCGTCCTTGCGCACGACGGCGATGGCGTCGCGCTGCTCCATGCCAGCCGCGTCGGTGGAGCTGACAGCGATGCGGTTGCGGCCCATGGCCAGCGGCACCTTGACCTCGAAGTCGCCGCTGGGTCCAACGCCGATGTCTGTGTCCCAGCGGTTGGCGGTGTTGGCCACGCTGACGGATGCGCCCGGCTCCGAAGTGCCGGTGACGGTGACGCTTGACTCGATCGTCTCGAGCCCAGTCTTGGGAGCGGTGATGCGCAGGACCGGCGCATCACGGTCCTGGGTCACGATCACCGGCTCCGACGCGGGACCGAGGCCACCCGGTCCGCGCAGCGCGGCCGTCAGCACATTCTGGCCGGCCGCCAGTGGCACGTCAGGCACGGTGACCGTGCGTCCGACGTCCGGCCGATCGAGGCTCTTGACCTCTGTGCCGTCGCGCAGCACGACGAGCGAGAGCAGTCGCCGGGGCAGCGTCTCTTCGGGGACAGCCACGGCCACGTCGACGTACCACTCGCCGATGATCCAGCCCGCCTTGGGTGACGTGATCTCCGCCTGTGTCGAGGGCAGGCGGTTGTCCAGGGTGGTGGCCTGCGGAGAAGCCGAGGCGCTCACGGCCGTGGATCCCGGCCGTGACGGGAGGGCGCCCTCACTGGGGCTGAATATGGCCAGGCTGATGGCACCCAGCAGCGCGGCGATGACGAGCGCCACGCCGGCCCAGCGAGCGCGGGAGATCTCATCCCCGTCGCTCCTGCCGGGACCCGGGGCTGGGCCGGTGCCGGAGCGTCCGCGGACGACCGACGGGGGCTTCGCTGACGCCATCCTGCGGGTCGGCGGGAGCGCCCGTGAAGTGGCTTCGTCCATCCCTTCAGATTGTGGCACGCTAGAGTGGAACACTTCGGTGGGGGCCTGGAGAGGGAAACGCGTGAACCCAGACGAGCGTGGGGTGCCATCGAACCGCGACCGCGGGTCTCGCTCGAGTTCGGTCGGCAGCGCGCCGCCGCGTCCGCCAGCGGGCCCCATCGCGCGCGTTGTGCCGAGCATGCCACGCGCGATGGCGACGGCCACCCAGCTGGCCGTCCTTCGACCGACCATCCCCTTCGGCCTGCCCAACCTGCGGCGCAATGTCTGCCCGCACTACTACATGACCGGACCCCGTGGCACGATCCCAGTCCAGACACCTCACCTGCTCAAGGCCTACATGCGGCATGAGGGCACCGTCGCACGCTGTCAAGTGCGCGGCGGCGTTCATCTCGACGCCGGCTACGTCACCGATGTCTGCCTCTCGGCACGCTTCAACCAGTGCGTCTTCTACGAGGAAGAGATCGCGGCCTTCTGACGTGCCGGCCGACGCACTGACCCGCATCCACGCCCGCGGCCCGATCGGCATCCGCCTGGGCCTGGAGCGCATGAGTGCCCTCCTGGCCGAGCTCGGCGACCCACAGCAGGCCCTGCGAGGCGTGCTCGTGGGCGGCACCAACGGCAAGGGCAGCGTGGCCGCGATGGTGGCATCCGTGCTCCAGGCAGCCGGCCGTTCCACCGCCCAGTCACCCAGCCCGCACCTCTCCAGCTACCGCGAACGCATCCTCGTCGACGGCCGCCCCATCGCCGACTCCGACCTGGACGGCCTGTTGGAAGAGGTCCTGCGCGCCAGTGCCCCGGGCGAACCGACGCACGGTCCGGCCACCGAGTTCGAGCTCCTGACCGCAGCCGCCTGGCTGTGGGCGGCCCGCCGGGGCGTCGACGTCCTGGTCATGGAGGTCGGCCTTGGCGGCCGGCTCGACGCCTCGAACACGTGGTCTGCGCAGGTGGCCGCCATCACCAGCGTGGGCCTCGACCACCAGGAATATCTGGGTGGCACCGTGGAGTCGGTGGCGGCGGAGAAGGCGGCCATCATCAAGCCCGGCTGTCAGGCCGTGACCGGGGCCTCCGGGTCTGCGCTGGTGGTCATCGAGGCCCGTGCCCGGGAGGTCGGAGCCCCACTGACGGTCTGCCATCCGCTGGACGTGGCTGGGATGGACCTCTCCGGCCTGATCCTGCAGGCGCCGCGGCTGGGCAGGTTCCAGGTGCCGCTCCTGGGTCGCCACCAGGCTGCCAATGCCGCCGTGGCGCTGGGGATCGTGGCCGCACTTGCCGCGGCCGGCGTGGCCGAGGTCCCCGACGAGGCCGTGGTGGCCGGCCTGGCGCGCACGCGCTGGCCCGGCCGGCTGGAGGTGCTGGAACACGATGGCCTGACCGTCCTGCTGGACGGCGCTCACAACCCCGATGGTGCCGCGGCGCTGGCCGCGGCGATCGAGGAGCTGGCACCACACCTGCCGCCGGGCCCGGTCACGCTGCTGCTGGCGATCATGGCCGACAAGGCCGTGGGCGAGGTGGCTTCGGCGCTCGCGACCTCCGAACGGTTGCGTGAGGCGAGCTGCCTGGCAACGCGTGTGCCCGATTCCGATCGCTCGCTGCCCGCCTCCGACCTGGCAGCGGCATGGGCGACAGCTACGGGTCGCGCGACCGGGGATGCCATCGACGATGCTGATGAGGCCCTCCAGCGGGCCTGCGAGCTGGCCGAGGCGGCCGGTGGTCTCCTGGTCATCACGGGCTCGCTGTACCTCGTGGGGCACATGCGCGCCCGGCTCGTGCCTGACGTCGATGCCGGCTGACGCGTTCACTCGGCCGCTGCCCGCGCCACTGCGGATCCGTGGCTGCGATCTGCGCTTCGGTTCGCGCACGTACGTGATGGGCATCATCAACGTGACGCCCGATTCCTTCAGCGGCGATGGACTGCTATCCGAGGACGGTGGGGCCGTGCCAGCAGTCGCGACCGCCGTCGCCGCTGAGGCAGCCGTTGAGGCTGCCGTGACCCAAGCCATGCGCATGGTCGGGGAGGGCGCCGACATCATCGACATCGGTGCTGAATCGACGCGCCCCGGCCACGACCCGGTCAGCGAACCGGAGGAGCTGGCTCGCCTGATTCGCGTGGTGGCTGCTCTCCGCGCCCGGTCTCCGGACCTGCCCATCAGCATCGACACGAGCAAGGTCAGGGTGGCGGAGGCGGCGATCGCGGCGGGCGCCGACATCGTCAACGACGTCACGGCCGTGATCGCCCGGGCGGCGCTGGCCCGCGTCGCGGCGGCACATGGCGCGCCCTACATCCTCATGCACAGCCGTGCGGTGCCGGTCTACCACGACGTCGTGCGCGAGGTGGTCGAGGACCTGCGCGCTGCGCTTCGACGAGCTCGCGAGGCGGGTTGTGCCGAGGGACGACTCATCGTCGACCCGGGTATCGGCTTCGGCAAGACGGCCGAGCAGAACCTTCACCTGCTGGGCAACCTCGCCGCGCTCCACGAACTCGGCTGCCCGGTCCTCCTGGGCACCAGCCGCAAGTCCACCATCGGGAAGGTCCTCGACGTGCCCGTATCGGAGCGTCTGGAAGGCACGCTGGCCACGACCGCGCTGGGCATCGCCGCGCTCGTCGATATCGTGCGCGTCCACGACGTGGCCGCCAACGTCCGTGCCGCCCGCATGAGTGATGCCATCATCCGGGGCGGGTGGCATGACCCGGCAGCAGGTTGAGGAGGCGTCGCGCATGGACCGCATCATCCTGAGCTCGATGCGTCTCGAGGGGTGTCTTGGTGTGAGTGAGGAGGAACGGGCACTCCCACAGCTCCTGGAGGTCGACCTCGAGGTCGAGACTGACCTTTCCGCGGCCAGCGAGTCGGACGAGCTGGCCGACACGGTGGACTACGGTCCCCTCGTGGAGTGCGCGACCCGCACGGTCGAGAGCGGCAGCCACCGCCTGCTCGAAGGGCTGGCTGGGGCCATCGCGCGCGGTGCATTGGAATCCTCAGCGCGCATCTCAGCCGTGACCGTTCGGGTGCGCAAGCTCGCCGTACCCATGGACGTGGACATGGATCACGCCGAGGTGGAGATCAGGCGCGAACGTCGCTGAGGCGCGAACGCTCCAGCCGAGCGCTACTGGGGGGTTGGCCGTGTGCCAAGCACGAGCGTCAGGTCCAGGATCTCATCACTCCGCAGGACCCGCAGGCTGATCGTCTCCCCGGGCCGGTACTGCGTCAGGATGCCATCCAGCGGGTTGTCGCCGTCTACCTTCGTACCGTCCACGTGCGTGATGATGTCCCCCACCTTGAGGCCGGCCTCATCCGCCGGACTACCTTGGAAGACGGCATTGCCTGCGAGGCCCTCCGGCGGCTCGATGAGCGCGCCATAACCCAGGAGCAGGCCCCGCTGGTCTTGCTCGACGGGGGTCAGGGCCGTGTACCAGATACCCAGCCAGGGGCGACTGAGCGCTTCGCCCTCGATGGCCTGCTGCATGATGGGTCGGGCGAGATTGATGGGGATGGCGAAGCCGATGCCCTGCGCGTCTCCGGCGATGGCCGTGTTGATGCCGATGAGCGTGCCGTCCACGTCCACCAGCGCACCACCGCTGTTGCCAGGGTTGATGGCGGCGTCCGTCTGGATGAGGTCGCGCAGGGACTCCAGCTGGCCAGTGTCGCTGCAGCTGTCCGCCACGTCGATGCGGCGGCCGATGGCACTCACCACGCCGGTGGTAACCGAGTTGGTAAAGGTCCCCAGCGGACTGCCGATGGCGATGGCGTGCTGGCCGACCCGCAGGGTGCCCGAGTTGCCGATGTCCACGGCCGGAAGATCCCTGCCGTCGATCTTGACGATGGCCAGGTCCGTGAGCGTGTCCAGGCCGTGGACCGTGCCCTCGTAGCGCTGGCCGTCCGCGAGCTGGATCGACAGCGACACCGCATCGCAGACCACGTGGCGGTTGGTGACCACCCAGCCGTCCGCGTCGAAGATGACGCCGGACCCCACGCCCTCCGTGTAGCTGAAGCCGCCGCTCGTGCCACGCGGCATGATCGTGACCACCGCGGGGCTGACCTTGTCCACGGCCGCCGTGATGGCGCTCTCCTCCACGACGCGGATGACGTCCGGTTCGGCCAGGCGCCCGCTGCTGGCCTGTCGAACCGGCGACTCCGAGACGACGACCTGGCGGTCGAGATGTCCGCCGCTGAGCAGCAGGGCGTATGTTCCCAGCGAGGCGACTGCCGCCGCTACCAAGGCGACGACGATGCTCGACCATGTGGGCCCGCGCGTTCCACCCGACCGGGGCCCCTGCGGGCTGTTCACGCCCGACGGTGGCGCGTCCCGGCTCCCGACCCAGCCGCCCGAACCTGGCGGCACCGCGGGCCAGCCGCCACGCACGCCGTGCTCAGGGTCTCCGCCCGCGCCGCTGCGCCAGCCACGTCCG
The DNA here is from genome assembly GCA_963825995.1 of uncultured Chloroflexia bacterium. Taxonomy (GTDB): domain Bacteria; phylum Chloroflexota; class Limnocylindria; order Limnocylindrales; family CSP1-4; genus JAFMJV01. Next base: position 1,454 of record CAWGVH010000001.1, on the reverse strand, counting down.
AGCCACGCGGGCCGACGGAGAGGTGGAGGGCTGTAGGAAGCTGGCTGACTGGGATGGTCAGCGTCGGGCCGGTCGGCCATCCGGTTCTAGAGACTCCGATCAAGGGCACCAGTGATCAAGCGTGGCGAACGGTATCCCATGAACGGTTCATGGCTGGGCGTCGCCGGGTGAAGAAAGCGATATCTGGTGCGGCAGCGTCACCACGACCTCGGTGCCCACGTCCGGTGTGCTGGAGATGGCCACCCGGCCCTGGTGCATGTCCACGATCGAGCGTGCGATGGCCAGCCCCAGGCCAGAGCCGCCGGCTCGCTCCTCCGGTCGACGCGTGCCCCGGTAGAAGCGGTCGAAGACGTGCTCAAGCTCGGTCGGATCGATGCCCACGCCATCGTCCCTCACGGTGAAGCGTGCGCCCTCGTCCGTGGGCTCGACGCTGGCCTCGACATGGCCGCCCGCCGGCGTGAACTTGATGGCGTTGCCGATGAGGTTGCCCAGCACCTGGCCCAGCCGCGGCGGGTCATGGGGCTGGATGATGGCATCGGGCGGTACGTGGGTGGTGAGGCTGACGCCCTTCCGCTCGGCCATGGGCATGGCGTGCTCCACGGCATCCTCGACCACAGCGCGCAGGTCCTCGTCGCGCAGCTGCAGGGCCACCAACCCGGAGTCGAGCTTGGACAGCTCGAGCAGGTTGGCTGCCAGCCAGTCGAGCCGTTCGATCTGCTGGCGGCTGCCGCGCAGGAACTCATCGCGGGTCTCGGGCTCCTCGGCCGCCCCCTCCAGCAGCAGTTCGTTGAAGGTGCGCAAGGCGGCGATAGGCGTGCGCAGCTCGTGGCTGACGTCCGCCACGAAATCGCGGCTACGGTCACGATCGTCGCTGATGATGGTCACCGACTCCTGCAACCGCTCGGCCATCTCGTTGAAGGCGCCCGCCAGCTCCTGTACCTCGGGTGGCGAATTGGAGGGGATGGCCACACGGGCCTCCAGGTGCCCTTCAGCCAGCAGCCTCGAGGTCTGCGTCAGGCGGCGCAGGGGGCGCGCCAGCCACTGCGCCAGCAGGAGGGCCACGATGACGGCCACGACGAGCGCCACCAGTGCGGCGTTCACGAGCACCTCAGTGATGGTCCGCGTGGTCTGCTCGCGAGACGTGAAGGGATTGCTGAGCGTGACCGCCACTTCCCGCTCGGGAGCCGCGGCCGACGAGTACCAGAGGTCCTTGACGGTGGCCACGGCCCGTGCCGAGAGGTCCGGCTCGCGATTCTGTCCCGCCCCTCCAGACTCGTCCGGATAGGCGACGTCCAGTCGCCAGGCTGGCTCGCTGCCCGCTGCCTCTGCCAGCGTGACCAGCACGTCGGCGCGGGCGATCTCGTCGGTCAGCTCACGGACCTTGCCATCCTGCGTACTACCCAGCGCCAGCGTGGTGGAGATGCCCGGTTCGTTGGGCAGCAGGATGGGCCGCG